>CAVZJF010000060.1:0-53524 GCA_963775525.1 uncultured Alphaproteobacteria bacterium
GTCCGCATCAGCGACCGCCGAAGGAATCAGCAGGGCGATTGTGGCCAGGAAGAGCAGACCCGACTGCAGACGCGCGGCGGCCCGGTTGAATTCCTGCACGTGGTACTTTAAGCCGCCGAGCAGAAAGGACGCCCCTAGCATGAACAACGTGTTGGTGACGATGGCGCCGACGATGGACGCCTTCACCAGCGTGTACTCTCCAGCGCGCAAGGCGGCCAGCGCGATGACCAGTTCGGTCAGATTTCCCAGCGTGGCATTGAGCAGCCCACCGGCCGCATCGCCCGTTTTGGCGGCAACGGATTCCGTGGCGTGACTAAGCAATGCAGCTAGCGGGACGATAGCGAGCACGGACAAGACAAAGAGCACCGTCTGCGCTTCGGGCTTGAGCTTCGCGGCGGCAAACACCGCAGGTACAAAGACCAGCAGCCAGAGCATCGGGTTGTGGCGGAGTTCTTTGAGCAAAGAGTTCATAGGGTACGATCGGAAAGAGTTATTCGCGCGGGTGTTCTTCCTTTGGCCCTGCCACGTTGCGCATGTTGTGGAGCCGAAGGTCAGCGGCGGCCTGGTTTCATTCTTTAATATCGCGGGCCGTCGCCCGGAGCGCCTCCACGGTCACCGCCGCGACGAGGCCGGTCAGCGCGATACCAGCAAAGCCAATCATCACCGCAAGCAACCGCGAGACGACATGTCGCGGCGTCAAATCGCCGTACCCGATGGTGAGACCGGTTACAAAGGTAAAATAAAAAGCTTCATCTATGCGCCACCTCTCTATGTGCCCGATGAGAAGTCCAGGCCCGATCATTGCGAAAAGGACCGCGGGAGAAGATTGGCCAGACCACGCGAATCAACCCGAAAAAACTCTACGAAAAAGATGCGCCTAATTTGCCTTGATCGCATTAGTATCCGACCCACAGCCGATTTATCATTTGAGGGCCAGCGCGAGCGCGCTGCTCGACCACCGGCGCCTTGTTGCCGCGCTATGCTGATTTCTTAATGTCCTCCTCCCACCCCTTTTGGACCGGTCAGCCTTTGGCTATCCCGCCGTCCAAAATCCGGAGCGCCCGTAGGAGACCATCGGCTGAGCGTGCCGCCTATGCGTTTTCCACAAATTTGCAGCATCAAAACGCGTATCGGACGCGGAATGGCCACTCCCGGAGGCGGGAGCGCCGGCTATGCATTTGTTGACCGTCACCCAGCGCAAACGCGTATTGGGCGCAATCGACGCAACAGCACGTACCGGGTTGGGCTCAGCTCCGGGGGCGATTAGCGATCCGTAAAACTCGTTATTTTTGCATAGTCGGCGCACAATTGGGGGTTTAGCCTCGAACTACGGGCAAGCCTTGGAGACCGGGCCGAGTGATCGGGCGAGCGTTGTCGGTGATCTTGGACTCGCGCCATCGCAGCCATGCGAAAAGGGGATGAATACATCGCTCGGTGCGGCCGCAGCGTGCGCTGGAGATTGCTGAGGGAAAGGCAAACATGTCCGAAACTCGCAACACGGGGAACCGGCTGCCGCCGGCATTTTCTCCGCCGCTGATCTCAAACGTCGCATGGCCGAGCACCAGGCGGCAAAGGCTGCCGACGAATTGCGCCGCCTTCAGGCGCAGGAAGAGCAGCAAAAAGCAGTGATGGAGGAATTCCAGCAGCCGCCGGGACGCACCGCCGAGCAGCTGCTACCGCTGGTCATGCAGCTGGTCAGCCAAGCCGCCGACCGCGGCCAGAGCGAGGTCCAGGTCTACCGGTTCCCAAACGCGATGTGTACCGATCGCGGCCGCCGCATCAACAACACCGAGCCTGATTGGCCGCAGACCCTGGAGGGCCGCCCGAAAGCCGGATACGAATTCTGGCGCGACCACCTGCGGCCGCTCGGTTTTGGGCTAAAGGCCGAGGTCCTCGAATATCCCGGCGGCATGCCCGGTGACATCGGCTTCCTCCTCACGTGGAAATGACAGAGAAGCCGATCGATTGCCCGATCGGCCCCATCATGTCTGGAGGGAGGACTGTGCGTTTTGACACTCATCCATTGTGCTCAACCATGGTCGATTAAGATTCGATAGGATCGATGACTTTGATTAGGTCATTGGCGGACAGCGGATTTCTCGGAGAAACTGGTTGTCGTGTTTCACCGAAAACCTGGGCTATGACTAAGTCGACCTTTTACGCCAATGACACGCCGGATACCGACGCCGCTAGCCGTATCCCGGGTGCATCGGTTGGGCTCGCCCGTTGGATCGGCCGGCGCCTTTTGCACGAGGGGCGCGAGGCGCTGCCGCCGACGATCTTCTTTTTTGTCGGCTTCAACTTTGTCGTGTTGACGAGCAATCTATTGGTCGCCCACTACCTGATCGGGCTCGGCAACTTCATGCTTGCGACGCTGGGAGCGCTCGTGGTCGGCAAGGCAGTGTTAGTCGCCAACAAAATTCCACTGTTGCGACGTTACGATCGCGCCGCCCTGATCCGACCGATACTGTTCAAGACCGCGTTTTACTGGGCCGTGGTGTTTCTCGCTCGCCTGCTCGAGCGGTTTGCGCATTTTTCCTTGCTGCAACACAATCGACCCACAGATTTCTTTCGATATCTGATGACAACCTTTTCGGGGCATCGTTTTGCGGCGATTTCTCTGTGGATGTGCGTCCTGTTTCTGATCTATGTCACAGCATCCGAATTTGGCCGTCTGTTTGGCCCGGGCGAAATACCGCGGCTGTTGTTCAGTAATCGGCCTTCCGAACTGCAGTTAAATCGGCGACAACGGATGCGCGAGCTGTTGCGGCTTAGCCGGCTCACCGACGGGCACTCGGCCGATGAGTTCCGAAATCCGACCAGCGCCGCGCACCGCGAGTTGATGGATATCGTGCAGCGGCTCGCGCGCGCCGCCGAATTGAGAGATCATCCATGCCGCAGCCGATAGATGACGAACCTCGCGCCGCCGACGGACTAAAAAAGTACGCGCGGGAGCGGCACCGTCAAGTTGGCCGAGATCACGCTTGGTCGGAGCCGGGTGGTCGTAGAGGGGCGGGATGACGATGCCTCGAGATACGGCGTCGCCGGCAGCCACAAACGGCCACGACCGGGCGGGCGCCCTCCGGCCCAGCCGGCTGACGCCGCGGCAACGCGATCAACTCGCCGGCTACGTTTCGTTGATGGACGAGCGGGCGATGCGCCGGGCCCTCGGGATGACGTCCGAGCTGCTCGACCAGGCGCTCACCGGCCGCGCGCTACCGCCTGAGGCGGTCGAACGCTGCGTCGCCTTCCTCGAGGACGGTGCGACCGGGTTGGGTCGGGCAATCCAGCGTTGCAGGAGATCCCGCCGGCCAAAAACCGATTTGACAGACGGGGGGCCGGCCTCCCGTCTAAGCCTGATAACCGCGGCGTCGGAAGCCGGCCTTTCCGAGCGTCAACGCAAGACCGCGCTGCGCGTCCGAACAAGGCTCCGCATAAATTGCGGCGCCTTCCCTGGGCCGCCGAGCGCGCCGGCGGGGGCCCCCCGAGGCTCGCCCCGCAACCGCCCCGGAAATCGACGGAAATCGGGTCAGGGGCGCGCAACGCCCCCGGCCCGTGCGCGGAGGCGGGAAAGCGGCAAACGGCGCTGTACGGGCTCCGGAGGGGATTTTGACCCCCCGGTTGCCCCCCGGCGCGACATGGAGGCGTTGTTGCCGGTTGTTTCCTTGTAAGTCTTTGATTTTATGGTGAGCCCGTCGGGATTCGAACCCGAGACCTACTGATTAAAAGTCAGTTGCTCTACCGGCTGAGCTACAGGCTCGCTGCGGGGGCGCAACATAGGCGCTGCCGCGAGGCGGGTCAATCCGGCGGCCCCCCGGCTTACCGTTCGGATCGCGTGAGTTTCGCGACGAAGCGCGTTTTCTGCTTTGGCCCGCGATAGGTTGCGTCCGACCGGTTATGGTCCCCGGCCGGCGCGCGGCTCCAGGAATTACCGGACCATCCGCACCGGGGGCGGGTCGCCGCGGACGACCAGGTTGCAGCCGGTGGCGGCCTTGATCTCGTCGACGGTGACGCCGGGGGCGATTTCCTTCAGCTCCAGCCCCCGCGGTGTTATCCCGAACAGCCCGAAATTGGTGACGACGAGGTTGACGACGCCACGCGCCGTGGCCGGGATCGCGCAACGCTCCACCAGCCGCGGGCCGCCGTTGCGGGTCTGGTGCTCCATCGCGACAAAGACGTGCTTGGCGCAGGCCGCAAGATCCATCGCCCCGCCGATGCCGCCGCCCTGCTGCCCGGCCATCTTCCAATTGGCGAAGTCGCCGTTCTCGGCGACCTCATAGGCGCCGAGGACGGTCACGTCGATGCGGCCGCTGCGGATCAGCGCAAACGAATTGGCGTGATGGACGATCGCCGCCCCGGGCCGCAAGGTCACGTGCTGGCCGCCGGCGTTGACGAGGTGCAAATCTTCCTGTCCCGACGCGGCGAGCGGGCCGTAGCCGATCACCCCGTTCTCGGAATGAAAGATGATCTCCTTGTCGCCGAAATCGCAATTCGAGCACAGGGTCGGGATGCCGATGCCGAGATTGACGATCCAGCCGTCGCCGAATTCCATCGCCAGCCGGTCGCACATCTGCTGGCGGCTAAGCCCTTTTGCCCGTTCGCTCATCGTGCGGCGCTCGCTGGCAGTTGCGGCCACCAGCCCTCGGGCGGCGGCGGGATTTTGACGACGCGGTGGACGAAGATGCCCGCGGTGTGCACGTCGTCGGGGTCGATCGCGCCGACCGGCAGGATGTCCTCCTCGACCTCGACGATGGTGACGCGGGCCGCCATCGCCATAATCGGGTTGAAATTGCGCTGCGAGCGGCGGAACCGCAGGTTGCCCGCTTCGTCCGCCTGATAGGCGCGGATCATCGCGTAATCGAGCGGCAGGGCGTGCTCGAGCAGATGTTCGCGGCCGTTGAAGGTTCGGGTCTCGCGGCCCTCGGCGAGCTCGGTGCCGACCGCCGCGGGCGTGTAGAACGCCGGGATGCCGGCGCCGGCGGCGCGCATGCGCTCGGCCAGGGTCCCCTGCGGCACCAGCTCGGCCTCGACCAGCCCCTTGGCGACATATTCCGACAGGACCAGCCGCTGCGAGGCGCGGGTCGGCGCGGTAAAGGCGCAGACCACCTTTTTGACCTGCCCGTTCTGGATCATCTGGCCCATATCGGGCGCGTCGGCCGGCATGGTGGCGCCGCCGCGCGTCGAGTTCGACACGCAGGTCAGCCCTTTGGCGCCCTGCGCCGCCACCGCGCCGTACAAATTGATCGGCATGCCGACCACCGCGAACCCGCCAAAGCCGATCGTGGCCCCGTCGGGGATGTCCCGAACCGCCTCGGCAAAGCTGGCGAAAATCTTGCTCCTGGCGCCCATTCCCCCGTCCGCGCTTGGTTATCCGGCACCATAATGCGGCAGCCGCCGCCGCCGGGCAACATGTGGCGGACAAGTTTGGTGTCCCGTTCTGGACGGCGACACGCTCCCGCTCGGCGACATGACGGCGATATTTGCCGAGGCGGCTGATTTCATCCTGGTCTAACGCACGAAAAACCGGAGAATAACGCAAACGTCCTCGCGAGAAGGGACGACGCAAAAATCCTCTGAGGCGTTTTGGGAGACGTCATGACCGCCGACAGCCTCGCCCTACCCGTTGCCCGCCCCAGAGCGAGCCTGACCCGGGTCATCGTCGCCGCCTCGCTCGGCAATGCGATCGAATGGTTCGATTTTCTGGTTTACGGCTATTTCGCGGTCACGATCGCGAAGGTGTTCTTCCCGACCGGCAACGAGACCGCTTCATTGCTGCTGACCCTCGGCACGTTTGGCGTCGCCTATCTGATGCGCCCGATCGGCGCGATCGTGATCGGCGCCTATACCGATCGCGCCGGCCGCAAGGCCGGGCTCACCCTCTCGATCCTGTTGATGGTCATCGGCACGACGATGACGGCGTTGATGCCGGGCTACGCGACGATCGGGCTCGCGGCGCCGATCCTGATCCTTGTCGCCCGCCTCGTGCAGGGGTTTTCGGTCGGCGGCGAGTTCGGCAGCGCGGTCACGTTTCTCGCTGAACAGACCAAATCGCGCAAAGGCTTTGTCGCGAGCTGGCAATGGGCCAGCACCGGGATCACAAATTTCCTCGCCTCGGGCTTCGGGATCATCCTGGCGAGCACCTTGTCGCCGGCGCAGCTTCAGGGATGGGGTTGGCGCATCCCGTTCCTGTTCGGCCTCCTGGTCGGCCCGGCCGGGCTCTACATCCGCCGCCGGCTCGACGAGACGCCGGAATATGTCGCGATCGAGCCGACCCGCACCCCGGTACGCGACATGCTGCGCGAGCACCCGCTCGAAGCGCTGCTGGCGATCGGGGCCTCGGCGATCTCAAACAGCTCGGCCTACATCATCCTCTACATCCCGACCTATGCGGTGAAGGAATTGCACCTGCCGCAGGTAACCGGGTTTATCGCGACCATGGTCGGCGCGGTCATCCTCGGCCTCGCCTCGCCTCTCGCCGGGCATCTTTCCGACAAATTCGGGCGCAGCGGTCTGTTGACCGGGATGGCGTGGCTGTTTTTGCTCAGCACCTATCCGGTGTTCTTTATGATGGTTGCCTTTCCGTCGCTGGCGACCGCGATCTTCGCCGCCGGCTGGCTGAGCCTGGTCAAGGCCGGCTACAGCGGGGTGTTGCCCTCGCAACTGGCCGAGCTGTTTCCAACCCCGGTGCGCGGCATCGGGGTGTCGTTGAGCTTTGCCGTCGCGGTGACGATCTTTGGCGGTTTCACGCCGTTTGTCGCGACCTCGCTGATCGCGATGACCGGCAACCGCCTGTCGCCGAGCTTTTACATCATGTTCACCGCAGCGCTCAGCATCTTGGCCCTGGTCTTTGTGCGCCGCCGCCGCTACCCGCGGTAATTTCCAGGCCGGCGTCACCCCGGCGGGGAACTCCGGCCGATCAGCGGTAGGGGCCACCTGCACGGCCCGAAGCACAACGTCACCTCGGGCGCGGCGCGATTTAATCCGCCAACCCCATCACGAACGCCAATGCCACATTAAGCCGCGCCATCTCCGCGGCCCCGAGTTGGCCAATCCGCCGCCCAATCCGCTCTCGGCGGACCGTTACGGGTTTGTCGGCCATTACTTGGGACCGGACCCGCAGCCCCGTTTCCGGCCCGGGTTCAATCGTGATGCGGAAATCCGCCTCAACCAATTCGGAGGTCATTGGGCAGATAACGACCGAAGCATGGCTCTCCGGGATTGCATTCGACTGCACGATGACGGCCGGCCGCGGTTTTCCGTAATCGCCCGGTGCAGCGACGACGACGAGGTTACCGCGGCTCATCGGCGTCGAATTCGGAGACGGATTTCGACCCACAAAAGCGCGTCGCGTTCGCTTTCGGGAGCAAGCTTCGCAATCTGCGCCGCAATTCGGTTGCGCACGGCGTTCGAACGCGCATCCGGGACGACCAGACGCAATTCGCGCAGGCCCTGTCGCCGCCGCCGCGCGCGCATCAGTTTCATTCGTTCGGCGGGCTCGGCCATCTCAGTCTCCCGGAAGATCGTAACGCGCTGCCAACGTAACGCGTTACAACGCCAAAAGCAAGCGGGCGGCGCCCTTGCGGCGGCGCTGTAATCCGCCGCTGTCATAAATGGGGAATTCGACAGTTTCACGCCAACCGCAGCTGTCTCCGGCTCGGTGCGCGGCATCGGGGTGTCATTGAGCTTTGCCGTCGCGGTGACGATCTTTGGCGGCTTCACGCCGTTTGTCGCGACCTCGCTGATCGCGATGACCGGCAACCGCCTGTCGCCGAGCTTTTACATCATGTTCACCGCAGCGCTCAGCATCTTGGCCCTGGTCTTTGTGCGCCGCCGCCGCTACCCGCGGTTCGCCCCCGCCGATCCAGGGTAGAACCCACCGGCGGGCAACTCACGCGCATCAGCGCCGCTCGCGGCCGGCTGGCTCACCGCAACGCCGTGCCCTCGTTATCCCCGGTCAGGAACACGTTCGGCTTCAGAAAGAACGACAGCACCAGCGCGCCGTTGGGCGAGCGCGCGAGATGGCGGTTGCCTTTCGGCCGCCACACGTAATTGCCGGCGCGGACCTCGCCCTCGTCGTCGACCAGGCTGCCTTCGATGACAAAAGTCTGCTCGATCTCGACATGCTCGTGCAGCGCCAGTTCGGCGCCGGGCTGCCAGCGGAACAGCGCCGTCAAAAGCCCGGTCTCCGGCTCCTCCATCAGCACCTTCATGTCGATCCCCGGACACGGGGTCGGTTTCCACGGCAGGCCCTCGACCTCGACATAGCGCGAAGCGAGCGGCCCGAGCTTGTCGGCATTCCTTAAGAAGGGTGTGGCGGCGGTCATCGGTTCCTCCTCTGTCCGCATTGGAAAACGTCTGCGACTGCCAGCATAGCGCAAACCCCGGCCAATTCACCGGGGAACGCCAAGGGTCCGCGGCGGTTTTGCGGGCATTGGGACAACAGTCGGCTCGTTGTCGTTTTTTCGATTCAGCCGGCGCTTTTGCCAGACCGTACAACGATACGACAGATCGGGTTGGCGTTCGGCTCGCGGCCGAGGGGATCATCGTCGATGAAGCATGAGCTTAGGGGAACAGTGCTGTGGATCGCCGCTGTCGCGCTTCTCGCGATCACGGCGGCGCATCCGGCGGCGGCAGAGCGCGGCGGCGGTCACGGCGGCGGTGGTCACGGCGGTGGCGGTCAGGTGGCGGCGGTTGGCACGGGGCGGCGGCTGGCATGGTGGCGAGGCCTGGCACGGCGGCGGCGGCTGGCATGGCGTGGCGGCTGGCATGGTCATGGCGGCTGGAGTGGAGGCGAGGCCTGGCACGGCCATGCCGGCTGGCATGGCGGCGGCTGGCATGGCGGCGAGGCCTGGCATGGCCACGGCGGCTGGCACGGTGGCGGCGAAGCCTGGTCCGGCGATCGCGGCTGGGGTCGTTGGGGATTTGCCGGGCCGGTCCTCGCCACGGGCGGATGGGGTTGGTTCCACGCCTGGGGCTGGAACGGATGGGGATGGGGATGGAACCCCGGAATATGGCCGTGGGGCGGTCTGGCGATCGGGGCGTCCTTTGGCGTCATCGTGGCGCCTCCGGTGATCGTCCTGCCGCCACCGATATATCTGGGTGCGCCACCGGTCGTCGTGGCGCTCCCGGCCATAGCCCCGCCGCTGATCGGGCCTCCCTCGCCGGCCGCAGCTGCGGTTCCGAGGCGGCCGCCGGCTCCGCCGCCGTTGACCGGGCCGCTGATCGGGTCCGCGGTGCCGCCGCCGATCGTGGTGCTTCCACCGCCGGTCGTGGTCGCCGCCGCGGCGCCGCCGCCGCTGATTTTGGCGCCGCCGGCCTTTGCCCTCGTGATCGCCCCTCCGGTCCTGGCGTTCTCGAATATCGAGCCGGCATTCTTTACGCACGGCTTTATCGCCGGCGGCTTTGTAGCCGTAGGGGCCAGACCGGGATTTGTTCATTTCGGGAGCCGACGATACGGGTTCGCGGGAACGCCTGGGTGGTTTCGCGGCCGGTCGCCCGGCCGGTTTTGGGGACCCGGCTGGGGACGATCCTGGGCCGGCGGATGGCGCGGTCCGGCGGCGGATGACTGGCACGGGTCGAGACCGGGTGCGGGCTTTGGCGGCTGGCAGGAGGCCCGGCGTGGCCCCGGCGGCTGGCGCGGCCGCTGATCGGGCGCGCCGATGAACATGTTCGCGCCCTCGGCCCTGCGCGCGGCAGTCCTCGCGACGCTTTTGCTTCCGGCGACGGGCCTCTTACTTCCGGCGACCGGTCTTGCACAAGGAGCACCGTCGTCGGCGCCGATCCCGCCGCCCGCAAACGCCGCGCCGCCCGCGCCAGCTCCGCCCGTCGCCGCCCCTGCCGCGACGCCGACGGCCCCGCCGCCGATGTCGGCCGCGACCCAGGCAGCGGTGGACCAACGCATTCGCACATTGCAGTCGCAACTCGGCATTACCGAGGCGCAGATGCCGTTGTGGTCGGCGTTTGCCCAGGCGATGCGCGAGAACGCCCAGAGCACCGACGCCCTGTTCGCCCAGCGCGCCGGCGCGGTGGCGTCGATGAGCGCCGCCGACAACATGCACGACTATGCCCGTATCGCGCGCGCCTACGCCGACAACACCGAGCGCCTGGCGACCGCCTTTGACAGCCTCTATGCGAGCCTGTCCGAAACCCAAAAACGGGCGGCCGACATGATCTTCCGGCAGCAGGCGACAGCCGCGGCCAAGCCCCGCCGCTGACCCCCGCGGCCGTCAAATCGCGGCCGTCAAGTCGCGGCGGGATTTGCTGGCCACCGCCGCCGCGGTCGGGGATGATGGCGTCGGGTTTTTCGGGAGGAAACGATGGCAAAGGGCATCCTGATCGCGGCGATGGATTTCTCGGCCGCACCCGAGGACGAGTTTCACGACTGGTACGACCTCGAACACGTGCCCGAACGGCTGCGGGTGCCGGGTTTCATCAACGCGGACCGTTGGATCGGGATCGACAACCCGAAACTCTCGGTCGCGACCTACGACCTCGACACGGTCGGCGTGCTGCACAGTCCGGCTTATCAGGCCGTCGGCGGCGACAACGGCTCGCCGTGGACCAAGCGCACCGCCAAGTTCCGCAAAGGCATCCTGCGCTACGAGGGCGAGCAGCTGTTTCCCGGCGACCGCACCGCGCCCCCCAGCGCCGCCGCCTTGCTGATGATCGGGATGAATGTCGCCCCCGAGCACGACCACGAATTCAACGAATGGTACAACACCGAGCACGTTCCCGCCCTGGGCTCGGTGCCCGGCGTGGTGTGCGCACGGCGCTATCGCGGCGCCGGCGGGACCCAACGCTATGTCGCACTCTATCACCTGGAGGCGCCGGAGGTCGTGCGCTCGGACGCTTGGCGCAAGGCGGCGGACACGCCGTGGACGCAGAAATTGCGCCCGCATTTCCGCGACCATCTGCGCGTCGACGCCCGCCGCTACACCCGCGCGGGGTAGAACCTTTCGCCTCGCCCCTCACCCGCCCTCCCCCGCCTGGCGCCAAGCGTGTCGGTGCGTGGCGGGCGGGTGATCTCCAACGCGGATCGCCGTTCCCCTCAAATCCACTGGCGTGCGAATCACAGAAGGCATAGGCTCCTTAGTCGCGCATAAACCGACAATGAATTCAGGTTTCGGAGACACGTCCGATGCCTGGAACGGCAGACCGTCAGAACGGACAAAAGCGAGAAACGCGCCTGGCCGCCGCGTGCGCCGGGGCGTCCGTCTCGCTGATCGCCGGCCTGGTGATCTGGCAGATCGTGCGCAACTACCGCGACACGATCGAGGCTGGCCGAACCCGTTCATCCAACCTTGCCGTTCTGCTGGAGGAGCAGACGCGGCGAACCGTCCAAGCCGTCGACCTCACCTTGAAGGCGCTTGTCGCCAGGCTCCGCGATTTTCCTGAAACGCCGCCGCACGAGCCCGCGCTGACCAACGAGTTGCGCGCTCGCCTTGTCGAGCTGCCTTATGTCCGGGCGCTGTTCGCCGTCGGAGCCGATGGTTTTCCGACGCAAGACACAGATGCGGGCACGCCCCGCGTCAATCTCGCCGATCGAGATTACTTCAAGGCGCACGCCGGCAATGCGGATGCCGGGCTGTTTATCGGCACGCCGCTCAACAGCCGTTCCACGCAAATAAAATCGCCATGGTTTCTCAGCCTGAGCCGGCGGGTAACGCTGCCGGACGGGCGCTTTCACGGGGTCGTGGTAGCGGCGCTCGAACCAAAATATTTTGCCCAATTCTACTCCGCGATCAAAGTCGGCGATCGCGGTGTCGTGGCGCTGGCTCACCAATGCGGGACGGTGATCGCCCGCGATCCCGAACACGAGTGCGGTGTCGGCCTTTCTCTCGCGAACGAGCCGTTGTTCACCGCTCAATTGTCGAAGGCCGGCGCGGGAACCTACGTCGCCACCGCCAGGACCGACGGCGAAAAGCGGATTTACGGCTACCGCGCCGTCCCGCCGTTTCCTCTGGTCGACATTGTCGGGCTGAGCAAGGCCGCCCTGTTAAAATCCTGGCGTACTCATTCCCTCAGCTTGGGCATGTCGGCGGCGGCGCTGATGTCGGCGATTGTCGCCGGCACCGGCATTCTGCTTCGCCAGCGCGCCCATCGACTGGCGGTCGCCAAGCGTCTGCAAGATATCGAGCGGATCGAGGCTGCCGGTCGAATGACCAGCACCGTTGCTCATGATTTCAATAATCTTCTCACTATCATCGGGGGAAATTTGGAGATCGTGGACCAGCGCCTGCCGGAAGCCGACCGCTCGAAACAGCGCGTCTCCGATGCTCTCAAGGCAGTCGACCGCGGCGGTCGAATGGTCGGCCAGCTGTTGGCTTTCGCCCGCCGCGACCCGG
Source organism: uncultured Alphaproteobacteria bacterium (assembly GCA_963775525.1). GTDB lineage: Bacteria > Pseudomonadota > Alphaproteobacteria > ATCC43930 > CGMCC-115725 > AP-15. The sequence continues at coordinate 12,345 of CAVZJF010000060.1, forward strand.
TCGTCCTGAGAGACGAGGACCTTTGCGCGCGGGTAAACAACATCTCCGAACTGCTGCGGCAAGGTGCGCAACCCTGTGATCTGGACCTGAAATTGCCCGATGAGGGCCTGTGCTCCGAGGTCGACAGAAGCGAATTCGAGCGGGCATTGATGAACCTGGTGGTGAACGCGCGGGACGCCAGCCGGCACGGTGGAAATATCAGCATCTCGATCGCCGAGGCGCCGGCGGCGGATTTCGATCGCAGGAAATGGCCGGATCTGGTTCGCCGGGATTACGTCGTCTGCGGTGTGCGCGACGACGGCGAAGGCATGACCCAGGAGGTGCTGCGCCGGGTGTTCGAGCCGTTTTTTACGACCAAGCCGGAAGGGGTGGGCACCGGGCTCGGCCTCAGCCAGGTCTTTGGGTTTGCCCGCCGCAGCGGCGGCGGCGTCTACATCGAGAGCAGGGTTGCGGTCGGAACGACGGTTACGATGGTGCTGCCGAGATCACGGCCGAGCGCGCAAAGCGTCCCGTCGGTCAAGGAAGGCGCCGAACCCCCGGCCTGACAGCGCGGAAGGCTGGCCCCGCTTCGGCCCCGATGTCCCGCTGCCTGCGGCATTTTTGAGCGTGTGAAAAATACCGACATCGTCATTCCGGGGCGCGGGCACTGCCCGCGAGCCCGGAACCTATGAACACACGGCTAAGAGCATATTGGAAATGCTGGTGTTCTTGGGTTCCGGGCTCGGCCCTTCGGACCGCCCCGGAATGACATTTCTTGGCAAGAACAATTTCTTCACATGCTCGTCTGCCGGAGAGGAACGAGCAGCCCGCCCGGCGCGCCTCCGCAGCCCCGCGGGTCACATCAGGAACACGCCCTTGCCGGTGGTTTGGGTGTCGAACAGGCGATAGGCTTCCTCGGCCTGGTCGAGCTTCCACTGGTGGGTGAACAGGCGGTCGACATCGACCTTGCGGTCGACGCAAAACCGCGCGCAATCGGCCTGGCCCTGCCACGAAAAGGTCCACGACGCGACGATCGTCAGCTGCTTGCGCAGCATGTCGGGGCTCACGTCGATCGTCACGTCGTTGCGTTCGCCGACAAAGGCGACGGTACCCCACACCTTGGCGCTGCGCACCGCGGCGATGCGGCCCTCGGGCTGGCTCGACGTGTCCAGGGTGAAGTCGGCGCCGCCATGCGTCAGATCCTTGATCGCGCCGACCGGGTCGTTCGAGCGCGGGTTGACCGTCGCCCACGCGCCGAACTCCTTGGCGCGCTCGAGCCGTTCTGGGCTCACGTCGAGGGCGATGACCCGCGCCCCCATCGCCGCCGCGAGCTGGGTCGCCGACAATCCGACCGGCCCCTGGCCGAACAACGCGATCGTGTCGTTGCCCGACAGGTTGAGCCGGCGCAACGCGCCATAGGCGGTGCCGGTGCCGCAGGCGATCGCCGCCCCGGCCGCGAACGACAATTCGTCGTGCAGCGGCACGATGGTAAAGGCGGGCACCTTCAAATAGCGCGCGTGCCCGCCATGAGCATTGTTGCCATAGACGGTCACCGGCTCTTCCTGGCACAGCTGCGACCAGCCCGAGCGGCAATGGTTGCACACGGTGCAGCCCTTGTAGTGGTGCACCATGACGCGCTGGCCGATTTTCGCCTGCTTGTCGCTGACCCCGAGCCGACCGCGGCGACGACGCCGCAAGGCTCGTGCCCGCCGATCACCGGGTCGGGATTGACCGGCAGTCCGCCGATCGAGCCGCCGCCCGATTTGGGCCGCCGGTATTGGTGCAGGTCGCTGCCGCACATCCCCGAGGCCTTGATTTCGACGACGACCTCGTCCGGACCCGGTGTGGGGTCCGGGAATTCCATCATCGCGATTTCCCGGTCGCCTGTGAACACCACGCCGCGCATCGTTTCCTCCACCTGATCTCGACGATGTTGCAGGCGGCGAGCCTACGCCCTTTCGCCGCTCTTCGGTACCATGCGCCGCAAGCCTTCCGCCTGCGAGACCGGGGAGTGCGGCAGTCCTGCGCGCTACCGCGCCGGTGGCTCAGCCGCTTTTGGGGAAATCGTAAAGGACCGCGGCGTTCTCGACCAAAATGCGGTTGCGCACCTTTTCGTCGGGCGCCCAGTCGAGCAGCAGGTCGAACAGCACCGCGTCGTCGGGCTTGGTTGTGCGCTCCGAGGGATGCGGCCAGTCGCTGCCCCAGACCAGCCGCTCCGGCGCCGCCTTGACATACGCGCGCGCCACGGCACTCGAATCGGCATAGCTCGGCGGTCCGATCTTGGTGTCGGCATAGGCGCCCGACAATTTGACCCAGGTGCGGCCCTTGTCGACCAGCGCCACGACCCGGCCGAACAACGGGTGGTTGACGCCGTCGGGTTCGGGGATGTGGGCGAGGTGGTCGAACACGATCGGCGACGGCACCTGCTCGAGGATCGGCATGATCTCCATGATCTTCGCGGCGGTCGCGTTGATCTGGATGTGCCAGCCGAGGTCGTTGACCCGCTTTGACAGCGGCTCGATCATTTCCGGCGTGGTGGCGCCGGCTTGCGCCAGGTTGAAGCGGATGCCGCGCACGCCGAGCTTGTCCATGCGCTTTAATTCGGCGTCGGTGACCGTGTCGTTGACGACGGCGACGGCCCGCGCATTGGTCCAAAGGCGACGAGCGCGTCGAGTGTCACGCGGTTGTCGGTGCCGTAGGTCGAGGGCTGGACGATGACGTGGCGCGTCGTGCCGATGCGCTGCTGCAGCGCGCGGTAATCGGCGACGGTCGCGTCGCCCGGATGCAGCGTGGCTTTGGGGTCGACCGGGTATTTCTGGTCGTAAATATGGTGATGGCAGTCCGCCGCGTCGGCCGGCGCCTTCAGCTTTGGAGCCTCGGTGCCGCTCGACCATTTGACCTGCTGCGCGGCCGCGGCGCCGGGATACGCACCGGCCATCCCGACCGCCGCCGCACCCGACATCGCCATCAGCAATTCGCGTCGATCCATCGTTTCCCCCTCGAAGCTGGTTGTCGCGTTGCCGTTGCCCGACCATAGCACGGCGCCGCACCGGCATCGCCCGGAGACAGCGTCGCCACGGACAGGACCCGTTGCGTCCGCGGGGAACTCGGATCGAGCCGGCGTGGTTTGAATCATGCGGCGTTCACCGCTCCCTGCGTCAAGGAACCGTGACATGGCGACCAGCGCGAGCACCAAAAGCAAACCATCGCGTCAGGCGACTTCAGATCAGGCACAGATTTGTCCTGCCGACGCCTTACAGGTGTTGGAACAGGATCACCGCGAAGTCGAACAGTTGTTCGACGAGTACGCCGAAATGCAAGATGACGACGAAGGCAAAGCGGGTCTTCTAAGAAAGATATGCCGGGCGCTGAAGGTACACGCCAAGATCGAAGAAGAAATATTCTACCCGCGAGCGCGGGGAGCAACCCGAGACGACGATTTGATCGACGCGGCGATCGTCGAGCACGCGAGCGTGCGACGCCTTATCGGTGAAATCGAGGCGATCGAGGTCGGCGACGACCTTTACGCGGTGAAGATCCGGGCTATCGAGGAAATGGTCAGGCGCCACCTACGGGAAGAGGAAGAAGAGCTTTTCCCAGAGCTGGTCTGCGCCAAGCTGAACACCAAGGCCTTCGGATTGGAGCTCTCCCGGCGCAAGCGCGAGCTGATGGCGGAGATGGGAGCCTAGCCCGCCTCCTTTTGTCGATAAGTTCGCCCGATCTCGCCCGGAAGAACCGGGCAGCGGGGCGGCCGTCTCGAGGGGCCGCCCCGGTTTGGCAAAGCCGCGGTCTCTGCCGGAGGAGGCCGGCGCCCGAGAGTTCCGGGCGGGCGCGTCTTGCCTGTTATCGCGCGTGGATCATATAGGCGATGCCATATCCGATCGCCCCCGCTATCAACAGCGCGAGAAGCGGCTGTTCGGCTGTGTTGCGGCTCACATATTCGCTGGCCCGCAGGCCCTGCCCATAGGTCTTCGCCGCGGCGTCACCGACTTGCCTGCCGGCCTCGATTGCCGCGCCCTTGATCGAGCTGCCGGCCTCGACAGCCGCCGTCCGCGCCTGTCCGGCGAGATCGCCGCCGGTCTGCGCCGCACTGGCGGCAACGTCCTTCAGATCGTCTCCAACCTTGCTTACCCGTTCGCCAATCCGATTGTCGTCCATAGCCGTCCCTTACTAGGTTGCTGCCGACGGCTCACGCCATCGCGCTGTAAACGGAGGCGACACGAAAACGCTCCCGACCCCGTCCCCAAAGAAAAAGCCCGGCCAATGCGACAGGCGTTGCCGATAAGCTGCGCCGTCGCGCATCGACAGGTCGTGTACAGTGCATCCGGCGTCCGGGGTGTGATCGCCGCGTCCCGATGCCCGCAAGCGTCGGGCAACTTTCTGCATTCAACCGGAGACGGTCCCATGAGAATTGGCCTGTTTTACCAGATCCAGGTGCCGAAACCCTGGACCCCGTCCAGTGAGTCCCAACGCATCCATGAAGCGCTCGAGCAAATCCCCTACGCCGAGGAGATGGGTTTTTCGAGCGTGTGGTTCTCGGAGCACCACTTCCGCCCGGTGTGGTCGCACAACAGCGCCCCGGACCTGACGCTTGCGGCGGTCAGTCAGCGCACCAGCCGCATCCGGCTCGGCGTCGGCGTGGTGCTGGCCCCGATTTACCACCCGCTGCACGTCGCCGCGCGCATGGCGACGCTCGATATCCTGAGCCGCGGGCGCGTCGACGTGGGCCTCGGGCGGACCGGCTACCCCTATCAGCTCACCCCGTACGGGACCGACCTGCAGGACACCCGCGGCATGTGGCAGGAATTTGCCGAGGTGCTGCCGCTCATCTGGACCCAGGAGGAAATCTCGTACGACGGGACCTACTACCAGATCCCGCGGCGCGAGGTTTTGCCAAAGCCGGTGCAGCAGCCCCACCCGCCGCTGTGGTCGGCGTGCGGCAGCGACGAGACCGCGCGAATGACCGGCGGGCTCGGGATGGGCGGGCTGTTCGGCAGCGAGGGCGGCCCGGACCGCGTCGGACAGCTGATGACGCTCTATCGGGACGCGCTGCGGACAGCGCCGGGTGCCGGGGCCGGGGCCGGGCCGCGCGCCGCGCTGATGACCGCGGGCTATTGCCACGAGGATCCGCGGGTCGTGGCCCAGCGCGGCACCGAACTGGTGGCGTGGTATCTCGACCAGCAGCGCGAGCGTGCGCGCCTGGTGTGGCGCGACTATGACCCGGCCACCGTGCCGCCGGATTACCAGGGCTATTACGCGCGCGACCAGCGCCTCGCCAACGGGCCGCATGCGGGCGAGCCCACGCCCCAGGAGGTGTGTGAGCAAGGCACGAAATTCTGTGTCGGAACACCGGCCGACTGCATCCGGTTTCTCGAAATGTACGAAAGCCTGGGTATCGAGGAAGTGTTCCTGCTGTGCGCCATCGGGCCGGCGCAGCACCAGGAGGTGCGCAACACCATTCGGCTTTTTGGCGAGCAGGTAATCCCGCATTTCGCGGCGCGGGAACAGCCCGCCGCCGCGGCGCGCGCTTTGGCCTGATCGGCGCGGTGGCCTGATCGGCGCGTTGGCCTGATCGGCGGGCGGCATGCCGCGGGCGGGCTGCCGCCCGCCCCGCTCGTGGCGGCCAAAGGCTCGCGGCTATCTTCCAACCGCTGCATTCTGCGGACGTAGGCGCGGATGCCGGTTTTGCCTTCACCCAGGCGCCTTTATCCACCCGCCAAAAACCGCCACTCCGGCCAGGGTCGGTCGCGTCCCCCGCCTCTTCAGAACGGTTCCGGAATAAACCGGCAGGGGTAGTCGCTCTCCTTGTAGTCGCCCCGATGCTGGCGCTTTGGCAATTCGACCTTTGTCCGCGGCAGTTCCTTGTAGGATGTTTTACTCAGGACGTGGGTAAGGACGTTCAACCGTGCCCGCTTTTTGTCATCCGAGCGGACGACGTACCACGGCGCCCACGCCGTGTCGGTGGCGAGGAACATCTCGTCGCGCGCTCGCGAGTAATCATACCAGCGCGAGTAGGATTTCAGATCCATGTCGGACAGCTTCCAGATTTTGCGCCCGTCATCGACGCGCGCCTCCAGTCGCCTCGTCTGTTCGTCGGAACTGACCTCCAGCCAATACTTCAACAGGGTTATCCCCGATTCGACGATCGTTTTTTCGAACGCGGGAACTATCTCCAAAAAGCGTTTGACTTGTTCCTCGGTGCAAAACCCCATCACGCGCTCAACTCCGGCCCGGTTGTACCAGCTGCGGTCAAAGACCACGACTTCCCCGGCCGCCGGCAAATGCGGAACGTAGCGCTGGGCGTACATCTGCGACTTCTCTCTTTCGGTCGGCGCGGGGAGTGCCACCACACGGAAGACGCGCGGGCTCACCCGCTCGGTCATGGCCTTGATCGCGCCGCCCTTGCCCGCCCCGTCGCGGCCTTCGAAGACGATGCAGACCTTCGAGCCTGCATGCACGACCCACTGCTGGAGCTTGACGAACTCGACGTGCAGGCGGGCGAGCTCGCGCTCGTATTCTTTTCGTTTCAGCTTGCCATCGGGCGCAAGCTCTTCGTCCTTGGCATCGGGCATCGTTCGTTCCTCCCATCCGCTGTCCTGATTATCCGTCGAAGGCGGTTCGATAAGATCGATACTTCGGATCATCACGGCGAGCAACCGCGCCACGGCATGTCGCGGCGGCGGATCGCGATAACCGATGGCGAGACCGGTCGCGAATGTCCCACCTGCATCCGGTCGCCCATCCAAAGGGCAGCCGAACCCGCGCCGGCTGACAGTGCCCGAGCTCTAGTGCCCGAGTTCTGTAGTTGTCGTTCGTCACCGGGGCGGTGCCGCCGAGGCGGCCTCGAGACGCTCTTGCCGTTGCCAGGCGCGCACGCCGTCGGTCACGCGTTCGTGGAAGTTGGCCGGTCCGACGACAGCCTCTATGCCCCCGAGCCGCATCCGCGCTCGTACCTCATCGCGCACGCGGGCGAAGGCGAAGGTGATACCTTGGCGTTGCAACTCCTTGATAAAGCTCAGCAGCGCGTCGCAGGCGCTGGTGTCGATGAAGTTCACCGAATCCGCGTCCAGAAGCACCTGCTTCGCCGGCGGGCGGGTCGCGGCCAGCGCCGCCTTCAGCCCGCCGTCGAGGTGACCGACACTCGCAAAGAACAGGTCGCCGCCGGCGCGCCAAATCAGCCAGCCCGGGGAAGGTGAGCGCCTCGGGGTGGCGGCGGACGTCGCGATAGGCCTCGGTCCCGGGCAGCTGGCCGAGCACCGCGCCTTGCAGGTGGCTGGTTCGATAGATCAACGACAACAGCGACAATGCCACGCCGAGGGCGATGCCCTGCAGGACGCCGAGGGTCAGCTCTGCGGCGACGACGATTGCCGCGACGGCAAACTCCTGTCGGTCGCGGCCGAGCAGGTCGCGCAAATAGCCGGGCTTGGAAAGCTGAAGCATTGCCGCGATCACGATGGCGGCAAGCGCCGGATACGGCATGCCCCGGAACAGCGGCGTCAACAACACCAGGGTCAAGAAGCAAAACACCGCTGCGACCAGATGAGCGAGCTGGCTGCGGGCGCCGGCGGCCATCGCGACCGAGGTCTGGGACAAGCTGCCGACGACGAGGAAGCCACCGAACAGGCCGCTCAGAATATTGGCGGGCCCGTGCGCGACCAGCTCCTGGTTTGGATCGATGCCGCCGCCGCCCTGCATCGCCGCGGCCTTTGCCCCGCCGAGCGCCTCGGCGTAACCGACCAGCACGATGGCGAGCGCGCCGGGCATCGAGCTCCCGCAATTTCGCGAGGTCGAGGTCGGGCAGTGTCGAGGTGGGGCAGGCCGGACGGCAGGTCGCCGACCACGCTGACACCGGCGGCTTCGCCGCCGAGGACGCCGACGAGGATCGTGGCCAGCACCGCGACGACGAGGGCCGCCGGTACGCGAGGCGCCAGGCGGCGCAGCAACAGCATCGCTGTGAGGCTGAGCGAGCCGGTCAGCACCGGGGCGAGCGAGGCCTCCGGCAGATGCCGCAGCACGAACCAGAGTTTGGTGAAAAAATTGCCGGACGTGCCCGTCGATGCCCAAGAGATGCGGCACCTGGCCGATGATGGTGACGCATACGAGGCCTTCGATGAACCCCCGCATCACCGGTGTGGGGATGAAGGCAGCCACCCAGCCCATGCGCAGCGCGCCGAAGAGCAGGAAGAAGGCGCCGATCAAGATTGCCAGGGTGGAGGTGAGCGTATTGAATTCCGCAGTTCCCTGCACCGCGATGGCGCCCACGGTCAGCGCCGAGATCAGGCCGGTCGCGGTGTCCGGGCCGACGACCAGCAGGCGCGAGGTGCCGAGCAGCGCGTAGGCGATCAATGGCGGGACGATCGTGTAGAGGCCCATGATCGGTGGCACGCCGACGATGCCGGCATAGGCCATGCCCTCCGGCACCATGACCGCCCAGACCGCGAGGCCGGCCAGGACATCGGGCAACAACCAGTCGCGCCGGTAGCCGGGAAGCCAGCCGAGGACCGGCAGCAGCCGCTGTGCGATCGGACTCATCGGGGTAATAAGTCACCAGAACCGTTTGGCGATCGTCTCGATCTTCAGTTGGCCGCCTCAATTTCATGCTCGACAATGACCTTCCCGACCGCCGGATACAGTTGCAGGAAGCGGCGACGCCGGTCCTTGGTTCAGCTTTCGACCAGCGCCCGGGTATGGCGGGCGATCATCAGGTTTTCGTCGGTCTTGATCACATAGGCGCCAACGCGGCTCGCGTGCGTGCTGATGCGTTCGCGGTGCTCCCGGTTGGCGGCGTCGTCGAGCTCCAATCCGAGCCACGCGCAGGCGCGGCAGATGGCGCTGCGCACCGCCGCGGCGTTCTCGCCGACGCCGGCGGTGAACACGACGCCGTCGAGCCCGCCGAGTGCCGCGGCGAGCGAGGCGATGTGGCGGGCGACCCAGTAGCAGAACACCTCGACCGCGAAACGCGCGCGGGGCTCGTCGCTGGCGAGCAATTCGCGGAAATCGGACGAAATGCCGGAGAGGCCGAGCATGCCCGAGCGGCGATAGAGCAGGTCGACCAGCGCGTCCGGCTGCATGTTCTTCTGCTGGATCAGGTGCAGCACGACGCCGGCGTCGAGCTCGCCGCAGCGCGTCCCCATCGGCAGCCCGTCGAGCGCGGTAAACCCCATCGTCGTCGCGACCGAGACGCGGTCGCGCATCGCGCAGGCCGAGCAGCCATTGCCGAGATGCGCGACGACGACCCGGCCATCGGCGATCTCGGGCGCGCGCTGCGGCAAGACCGAGGCGATGTATTCGTATGAGAGGCCGTGAAAGCCGTAGCGGCGGATGCCCTCCTCGTAAAGCGAATAGGGCAGCGCAAACGCCTGCTCGACCTCGGGCGCGGTCCGGTGAAACGCGGTGTCGAAGCACGCCACCTGCGGCAGGTCGGGATCGAGCTTCAGCGCCATTTTGATCGGCGCCAGATTGTGCGGCTCGTGCAACGGCGCCAGCGGCACCAGCGCCTCGAGCTCGGCCAGCAGTTCGGGCGTGACGCGCGCCGGCCGCGAGTGGTGCAGCCCGCCATGGACGACGCGGTGGCCGAGCGCGGCAAGCCGCCGGCCGCCGAGCCTTTCCCGCGCCCACGGGAGCAGAGCGGGCAGCAGCTCGCTCGGGCGCCGCCATGTCGCTTTCCGCCCGATCTCCGGCGGCGCGATCGCCTCGCCGTCGGCTCCGATGGCGCTCGCCTTGGGATGCGCCCCGATCCCGTCGACCTGTCCCGAGAGAAGCCGCTTTTCGCCCTCGTAAAAGCTGAATTTCAGCGACGAGGAGCCGGCGTTGACGACCCCGATCAGCGGCTCTGTTGCGGTTTTCATGCCGAATACGTCCCTCAGCCGAGGATGTGGTAGCCCCGCCTGGCGATATGGTTATCCGACGCAGCCCCCGGTCGCCCGTCCGCTTAGGCGGACGCGCCGGCGCTACCCGGGCCCTCGATCAGGTCGCGCAATGCCCGAACCACCGCGTGCGGGGTTTCGCGCGACAGGAAATGGCCGGCGACCGGGATGACGCGGCGGTCGTAGCGGCCGGCGAAATGGACGGGCGTCGCGCTCCGATTGCCCGGCCGGCGAGACCCCGTCGGCAGCGCCGTGCAGGACGATTGTCGGCACCGAGATCGCCGGCTGTGCCGCGAGGCGCTGCTCGATCGGCTCCAATGCCGGGTCGCCCGCGGCGTTGCCGTGGCGATGGCGGTAGGACTGGATCGTCACCGCGACGAAATCGGGATTGTCGAAGCTCGCCGCGGTCGCCTCGAAGGTCGCGTCGTCGAACTGCCAGTTCGGCGACCACAGACGCCACAACAGGCGGGCGACGTCGCGGCGGTTCTGCCTCGAGCCCGGCGCGGCCGCGCTCGGTCTGGAAATACCACTGGTACCACAGCCGATGTTCCTGCGCCGCCGCGGCCGGATGGGCCGACACGCGATGTTCTGGATGTTGTAGCCGCCGATCGAGACGAGGCCGCGCACCCGCTCCGGCCACAAGGCGGCGACGACGCAGGCCGCGCGCCCGCCCCAATCATAGCCGGCGAGAAAGGCGTCCTCGATGCCGAGCGCGTCCATGAAATCGCGCAGATCGGCGCCGAGTGCGGCCTGCTGGCCCGAGCGCGGCGTGTCGCGGTGCAAAAACCGGGTCGGGCCATAGCCGCGCAGCCACGGCGCCAGCACATGGCAGCCTTCGGCCGCCAATGCCGGCGCGACGCCGTCCCAATCATGCGGGTCCGACGGCCAGCCATGCAGCAGGATCACCGGCGGCCCGTCATCGGGTCCGCTCTCCTCGTAGCCGATCTCCAGTGCGGCGGTGCGGATGGTGCGGAACATCGGGTCACATGCCCCCAGCCGGCGCCGAGCCAGTCGAGGCTGGGCTTCGTGCTTCGAGGTGCTGCAGCCGCTCAAAGAGCGCCGCGGCGCCGCGCTCGCCGAGGGCGGCACGGGTCAGGCGGGCGAATTTGTCGCCGAGGTCGCCGGGGCGCGAGGGTGCCGTCCGCGACCGTCGCGGAAAACCGCCGCCCGCCTTTTAGGTCGACCGTGACCGCGGTTGCCGCGGCGCGCCGTGAGCCGCCGTGCTGGGGCATGGCCCGCACCGTCACCCGCCGGCACAGCGCCCGGATCTCGGGGTCGTCGAGCGCGCCTTCGGAAAAGGATTCGGGGTTGCGCGGGTCGCGGTAGAGCGCCAAGCGCCGCGCAGAACGGCACGCTGTATTGCGCCATCATCAAATCGGCGGGCTCGGGGATGTTGTGCAGGCCCGCCATGCGCTCGCTGCCGGATATCTCAACGGCCTCGACCTCGGCGCCGGGAAGCCATGCTCGGCCTGCAGTTGCGACAATGCCTTGACCGCGGCATGGGCGTTGATGTGGCAGGGATAGCGCTTCAGCGCGATGCTGGTCGTCACCCAATGCTCGCCGAGGCCCTTGGTCAGCTCGGCCACATCCCATTCGCGGCAGAACACCGCGAGAAACCCGAACGGCCCTTCGAGCACGGTGTCGGGGGCGGTAAAGCCGTCAGCGGCGAGGCTCGCGGCCAAGCACCCCGCCCTCCGAGGCGCGCCCGAGATGCAGCCGCTTGACCATGCCGCCCTTGCCGGCGCGGGCAAATTCGAGCAGTCCGCAGGCGAGTGAGCCGGCGATGCCGAGCGCTTCGCCATCCGCTCGGGGTCGAGCCCCAACAGATGCCCGCCGGCGACCGCACCGCCAAACGGCCCGGTGTTGCCCGGCGCGTGAAAGCCGCGCTGCCTCGTTGGTGTGGCCGGTGGCGCGGCCGATCCGCACCATGACTTCGCAGCCGGCGACAAAGGCGGCGATCAGCGCCCTGCCGCCGAGCCCCTGCTGCTGGGCGATCGCGAGCGCCGGCGGCAGCAGGGTGGCGCCCGGATGCACGCCGGCGCCGGGCCGGGTCAGGCTGTCGAGCTCAAAGGCGTGCGCCAGCGCGCCGTTGGCGAGTGCGGCGGCGGGTGCGCTCACCGCCGGCCCGCCGGTCCCGAGGATGCGGCTTTTGCCGCCGGGCCCGGTGCGCTCGGCATAGCCGATGACGATGCGGCTCCACGGCAGGGCCGCGCCGCAGACGATCGCCGCCACCGTGTCGGCGATGCACTCTTTCGCGCGCTCGACGATCTCGGCCGGCAGATCCTCGTAGCGCAGTGCCGCGGCATACCGCGCCAGCCGAACCGTTTCCTGCGCCATGACCGCCCCTCCGCCGAGCCTGTTTCGCGGCGATTAAGGCACGGAAACAGGCGCGCGCGAAACCCCCGCCGGCCCGCCGGAGACCGCATCAGCGCGCGGCCTCAGCCCGCCGCCAACGCCCGCACCGCCGGGGACCATGAAGTTGCCGGCGATCAGCTTGAGGCGGTCGTCGGCGGCGTCGAGATTGGCCCGGCGCAACGCGAAGATCGCCTTGCCGGCCGCGGTCTCGTTCCACAGCCAGTCGCCGAGCTGCCGGCTCGACGGCTGGGCCGGCCCGGCGAGGCCCGCCTCCAGGTAGTACGCCTTTACATCGTCGAGCGCGAAGCGCAGGGCGAACGGCGCCGACATGTCGGCGACCGGGCTCGCCGGCACTTCGCCGCGCAGCCATGCCGCGACATAGCCGCCGGCCTCGGCGACCGTCAGCCCGATAAGCCCGACCGTCGTGCGCCCGCGCCGCTGCGACCGAGCGGTCGTAGGCGTCGGCGAGCCGGGCGAGCCTCAGCCTCGAACGCCTCGGCAAGGGCCGCCGGCGAACCGTCGGCGACCGAAGCACCGCGGCGAACGGCGCACGCCAGCCGGGATCGGGCCGCTCGCGCGGGTCGTCATCCGGAAAATCCTCGATCCGCACCGGGCCGCCGCCCTCGTTCGAGCATGCGCAGCGCCGCCAGGATCACCCGCTTCTGAAACACCGGGTCATTCGGCGGCCCGAACGGCCGTCCCAGCTCGAACGGAACCCACAAGGCGCGCGGCGGCCGGGTGTTTTCGGTCTGCGGCCGGATCAGGCTGACCGCGACCGTCGCAATCCCCTCTTCCTCGATGTAGTGCCCGAGCGCGCTCACGGCGCGCGTGCAGAGCGGTCAAACCGGGGAGAGGATGACGGCGTCGACCTTGTCCTGTTTCAGCTGGCCGGCGACCTCGCGCGCGTAACCCTCCATCTGCACCGGGTCGGTGGCGCCCATGAACGAGTAGTGCGTCGCCGCGACCGAGCCGATCGCGCCCTCGGCCGCCAACTCGTTCAGCCGGTCGAGCGGAAAGACGACGTTGCAGTCTTCCTGCAAAGCCGGTGCGGTCGTAGTTGATCGAGATGTGGCTCATCAGCAATTGGCCGGCCGGCGTGGCGGCCGGGATCGCCCGGAAATCCGGGTCGCGCCCGCGAAACGGCGGCTCGCCGCGCACCACGAGCCCGGCCGAGGAGACCACCGCCACCCGGCGCCGCGCCAAGGGCGGGCCCTCGACCCAGGGCGTGGTCGTGAAATCGGGGCACTCCAATTCGGCGAGGCGTTTGGCCATCGCCGCAGGAAGGTCGCTCAGCCGCACCTTCTCATCTCCCAATCGATGCATATGCGCCTATCATGCGCGGCCGCGGCGTCGCGGTCAACCGGCCGCGGCCCCATTCCCGGTTCCCCCGGAAAATACCGGGATTTCGCGTCGCCGGCGGCCTTTACAACGCTAAAAACATCAGTCTTATTAACGGCCTGCAAGCCAATTCCCGTAGCCCCGCCAACCGGGAATTGGTGCGATGCAATCGGGAATTATTTCCTCCTAAACCGGGAACTCACGGGAATTTATTTGGTCACGCCACCCGCCGCACATGATCGGCACCTGCGCCGCCAAAACGAGGTCATAACGTAGCGTGCCAATACGGCAAATTTACCGGCCACGAAGCCTGTCACCGCGGAGCATCGCGAACCCGCTTGCCGGCGCGGCACCAAGGCAGCCGCTTTCCGCTCCGCCAATCCCCCGCACGACGCCCGATGATAAGCCGCAACCGACGTAATCCCCCTGCCTCAAAATTCAAGAATTTCGCACCTGACCAAGCCATAGGCTATCACCCGCAAGTTGGTGAAATTACCGCCTCGCTCTACACAGCATGTCGGGAGGCGTCATCCTCGACCGGAGCCATCAGATGAGACAGTCAAAGGCCTTGGGAATACTCGGCAAAATGGCTCCCGCCATGATTTTTCTGCTCGCCTTCTCCGCAGGCTTTCCCACCCAGGCGCTCGCGCACTACAAGCCGCCGGGGTGTGTCGACACCCCTCCCTATGACATCCCGCTATTCAAAGCAGAGAGATTTGTCACGGTGGCGCCTGGGGTCAAACTGGAGGTGCTGGACTGGGGTGGTTCGGGAGAGGTGATGGTGTTGTTGACCGGATCGGGCGACAACGCGCACGTATTCGATTATTTTGCATTCCAGTTCACCAATTTCTTCCATGTCATCGGGATCACCCGCCGTGGATGGCTGCCATCGAGCCAGCCCAAGACCGGCTACGATGTCGAAACAAGGGCGGCCGACGATATCAAGGTCCTCGATGCCTTGGGCATTAAGAAGGCCGTCTTTGTAGGACATTCCATCGCCGGCTCCGAGTTAAGCAAGATCGCGAGTAAAATATCGGAAGCTATGTTGATAAGCTGGTTTATCTGGACGCATCCGATCTGGCAGAGAGGAACACGTTCCCTGATATACCAAGTCCATTTTCTCTTTTTACTGACGCGGACGCCAAGTCTTTATTTACCTTACAAGCAGCCTATGCACGATTGCTGGCAGTCCGCGAACCAATCCCGGCGACCTGCCTGTCCTTCGAGTTCGACGAAGATGGAATGGTTACGGGCATCTCGACACCGGACTCGATCATCGGGACAACTTTCTGCGGGTGTGAGTACTCCGGCAAATCCGCCAACAAATTGGGCGGATATCAAGGTGCCGCGGCTCGGCATTTTCGCTCCGCCGACTGCTGAGAGCAAGCTACCCTGGTACGGTATTTGAGTCCTGCCGACCAAGCGGTATTTGATCAACGATTTCCGCGCTTTATTCAGTGGTTCAGCTGATGTAATCGGTAAATTTGCAGAGGAACATGCAGGAAGCCCCACACCCAAAGTATACTTACTGCCCGGCGCGCCACACTACGTGTACATCAACAACGAGGCGGAGGTCGTTCGGGAGATGCGGAACTTCTTAGCGATACCCTTGGCGGGAAACTGAAGAGTAAGCAACGCAGTTAGCTCTGGCCCCGATTGCAGATGCCGTGATCTGTTCGCAATCGTCAAGCAGATCGTAGACGCGAAGGCGCCGTTCCGATCTTGGCGGAGCCCTTGGCCGACCCCACCCAGGGGCGCCGCGCGGGCCGCTACACCGCAAGAATTAGCGCGCAGCTACGACGCGGGCATATCCACCCTCCGCCGGGTGACGCGCGCTGCATGACCTCGTTAACTAAAACAGTAGCATATCGCCATAGGATTGGGAGTTCATGAAATTCCAGCGCAAATCGCGACCGCACTTCGCGTGCGAAGTATATTTTCGCGTTAGGATATAATTGTATTGCTGTTCGAGAAAATATTTCTTTCGTGTTATCCGACATTTTGCAGCCTAGTGGTATGACCGATACAGAAGATTCCCTTAGATCGGATTTTGTGGTATGATCGTGGGATGCAAAAGGGCATCGAAGTGCGGCTTGGACCGGGGGACCGGGAGCGTCTGGAGGCGGTCGTGGCCGATCGCAACAGCGCGCAAAAACATGTGTGGCGGGCGCAGATCATCCTGGCGACGGCCGAAGGCTACGGCACCGTCGAGATCATGCGCCGGGCCGGGGTGTCCAAACCCAGCGTGTGGCGCTGGCAACGCCGCTTTATGGCGGCTGGGGTTGAGGGGGTGTTGCGCGACAAGACGCGCAAGCCCGGCAAAGCGCCGGTCCCCGACCCGGTGGTCGGCCGCTTGATCGCGCGCACGCTCGGCGCGCCGCCGGGCGAGACGACGCATTGGACCAGTCGCGCGATGGCCGAGGCGATGGGACTGGCGATCAGCACGGTGCAGAAAATCTGGCGCGCCCATGGCCTCGCCCCACACCGGCTGCGGGTCTTCAAACTCAGCCGTGATCCGCAATTCGCCGTCAAGGTCCGCGACGTGGTCGGACTTTATGTCGACCCGCCGTCGCACAGCCTGGTGCTCTCGGTCGACGAGAAAAGCCAGATCCAGGCCCTCGATCGCACCCAGCCAGGCTTGCCGATGAAGCCGGGCCGCGCCGGGACGATGACCCACGACTATATCCGCAACGGCACGACAACCTTGTTCGCGGCCCTCAACGTGCTCGACGGCACGATCGTCGGCCAGTGCATGCAGCGGCACCGCCACCAGGAGTTTCTGCGTTTTCTCAACCGCCTCGAGCGCGACATCCCGGCCGGCAAACTCGTCCATGTGATCCTCGACAATTACGGCAGCCACAAGCACCCCAATGTCAGGGCGTGGCTCGCCCGCCATCCACGCTGGATCTTCCACTTCACCCCGACCTCGGCATCCTGGCTCAACGCGGTCGAGGGGTTCTTTGCCAAACTCACCCGCCGCCGCCTCAGTCGCGGCGTCTTCCATTCGCTCGTCGACCTGCAGGCCGCAATCAACCGTTATCTGGCCGAACACAACCGCAGCTCAAAACCATTCAGCTGGACCGCCGATCCCGATCGCATCATCGCCGCCGCAAGCCGCGGGTACCAAGTGTTAAATTCGATCCACTAGTGGTGCGAACGTAACAGATGGTACCGGGAACAAGCCAGCGTTTCCGCGGGTTTCGACTGTGTCGTGAGGGTACCAAGTGTCAAATTCTCACCACTAGTGCTTAGACGCATTCAGATCATACAGGAACGCGGTCGAGTTTGGCCAGGATGGCGTCGGCCGACTTAATGGCCGAATAGCGCCTCGATATCCCGGCGGCTGTGAGCCACGCGCAGGATGAGCACGTCCCGGCCGGCGACGCGGTAAACGATGATGTAGCGGTCGGCTGGAAAACTTCTGCGGCCCGGGCCGAGATCGGCGTCACGGGCTCGGCCGGCATAGGGATTGGTGCCAAGCATGTGAAATCGGTCCGTTATAGACTCAATTACTTGCCTGGCGGTATCCAGACTGCCGCTTTCCCTGGCGATGTAATAGGCGATTTCTTCCAGGTCCGCCTCGGCGCGTTTGGCGAGGCGGTATGCCACTTAGCGGCCCGCTTTTTGCTCCGCCGAGAGGCGGGCGCCGGTGCGCTCCATGATGCCGTCGGTGAGCTCTCGCATCGATTCGCGCGTGATTTCGGTGCCTTCGCCGCGGGCGAGCGAGGTTTCGGCTTCGTCAAGCGTTTCGCGGAATTCGGCCCGGGCGTGCTCTCGCTCTTCCCAAAGCGCAAGGGCTTCCTTGACGGCATCTTCGGGGTGCTCGAACCGGCCCGCCTCGACGGCTTGGCGGATCAGCACTTCCTGATTGGGGCTCGGACGGATTTCCATGAAATCAAACGTAGCATTGCGCAATTAGGAGTCAAGCCGGCAGTGGTTGTAAACATTAGCTAAGTGTAACTCTTGGGTTGCGTGTGCCATTTAAGTCAGCCGGAGGTGCCGAGTAGGTTCGGTAGGAGCCTTCACCGTATTATCCCATATCTCGCGGTATCCGAAACCGGGGATTAGCGCGCACACTGCCCTGAGGATTTCCGGGTGGTGCGGGTCGCGGGGCCGTTTGGGCGAGCGTCGATTTTGTTATTGGAGAGCGGTCTCACCAAAAAACGGCTGCGCGCACGACGCTGGCGGGGATTGTGAGCGTCGGGATCACGGCCGCGGGGATTTTCTCGGCGGCGATGGCAGGGTAGGGTGGCGCGTCGGCGACAAACCCGGTGAGGCTCGTGATGCCCGATGTTGTGACCACCAGCGACGCGACACCGCCGCGGCCTACTCGGCTCGCGGATTACCGGCCGCCGGCGTTTTTGGTCGACACCGTCGATCTGACGTTCGAGCTGGGCGAGGCCGAGACCCGGGTCAAGTCGCGGCTCGCGGTGCGGCGCAACCCGGCGGCGGGCGACCCGGCGGCGGCGCTGGCGCTCGACGGCGACGCGCTCGAGCTGGTGTCGCTGGCGCTCGACGGCGAACGGCTCGGGCCGAACCGCTACCGCGCCACCGCGGAAGGCGGGCTGGTGGTCGAGGGGGTGCCCGACGCGTTCACGCTTGAAATCGAGACCCGGATCGACCCGCAGAGCAACACCGAGCTCTCCGGGCTTTACGTGTCGGGCGGCAATTTCTGCACCCAGTGCGAGCCCGAAGGGTTTCGCCGCATCACCTATTTCGTCGACCGGCCGGACGTGATGGCGCGCTACACGGTGACGATCACCGCCGACAAGGCGCGCTGCCCGGTGTTGCTGTCGAACGGCAACCCCTCTGGGTCGGGGGAGGCGGGGATTGGCCGGCATTGGGCGAAATGGGTCGACCCGCACCCCAAGCCCTCATACCTCTTCGCGCTGGTCGCGGGCGACCTCGTGCCGGTGCGCGACCAGTTCACGACGCGCTCGGGGCGCGAGGTGGCGCTGGCGATCTGGGTGCGGCGCGGCGACGAGGACAAATGCGGCCACGCGATGGCGTCCCTGAAAAAGGCGATGGCCTGGGACGAGGAGGTGTTCGGCTTTGAATACGACCTCGACGTGTTCAACATCGTCGCGGTCAGCGACTTCAACATGGGGGCGATGGAGAACAAGGGCCTCAACATCTTCAACACCCGCTATGTGCTGGCCAAGCCCGAGACCGCGACCGACGCCGACTACCAGAACATCGAGTCGGTCATCGCCCACGAATACTTTCACAACTGGACCGGCAACCGGGTCACCTGCCGCGACTGGTTCCAGCTGTCGCTGAAGGAGGGGCTGACGGTCTTTCGCGACCAGGAATTTTCCGCCGACCAGGGGAGCCGCGCGGTCAAGCGCATCGGCGAGGTGCGGGCATTGCGCGCGATGCAGTTTCCCGAGGATGACGGCCCGCTGGCCCACCCGGTGCGGCCCGACAGCTATCTGCGGATCGACAATTTCTACACCCCGACGGTCTACAACAAGGGTGCGGAGCTGGTGCGGATGATCCACACCCTGGTCGGCAAGGACGGGTTTCGCCGCGGCATGGACCTCTATGTCGAGCGCCACGACAACCACGCCGCGACGATCGAGGATTTTGTCGCGGCGATGCAGGACGCGGGCGGCGTCGACCTCGGCCGGTTCAAGCTGTGGTACGCGCAGGCCGGCACGCCCGAGATCACGGTCGCGGACCATTGGGACGCGGCGAGCCGTAGCTGGGAGCTCGAGGTCGCGCAGCAGACGCCGCCGACGCCGGGGCAGCCACAAAGGCGCCGATGCTGATCCCGCTGGCGATAGGGCTGCTGGACGCCGACGGCGGCGAGCTGCCGGCGCGGCTAACGGGCGAGAGCGCGGGCGAGGCCGAGAGCCGGGCCGGGACGCGGGTGCTGGCGCTGTCGGAGGCGCGCCAGAGCTTTCGCTTTGTCGACCTGCCGGCCGCACCGGTGCCCTCGCTGCTGCGCGGGTTTTCCGCACCGGTCAAGCTAAAGGGCGTGGCGCTCGACCGGCTGAAGTTTCTGGCGGTGCACGACCCCGAGCCGTTCGCGCGCTGGGAGGCGGGCCAGGAGGTGGCGGTCCGCGCCCTCCTCGACCAGGTCGAGGCGAGGCGCCGCGGCGCCGCACCGGGGGCGCTCGACCCCGACCTCGTCGCCGCTGCCCGGCAGACGCTCTCCGACGCGGCGCGCGACCCGGCCTTTGCCGCCGAGGCGCTGGCGTTGCCGAGCGAGGCGTTTCTCGCCGACCAGATGGCGGTCGTCGACGTCGACGCGGTGCACGCCGCGCGCGAGGCCGCCCGCGCCGAGATCGGGGCCGCACTCGCCGGCGAATTCGCCGCCGCCTATGCCGCGTTCGCCGATGGCGGCCCCTACCGCATCGACGGCGCCGCGATCGGCCGCCGCGCGTTGCGCAACGCCAGCCTCGGCTACATCGCCGCGGCCGACCCCGGCAAGGGTGCGGCCCTCGCCAAAGCCCAGTTCGACGCCGCCGCCAACATGACCGACGTCTTGGCGGCCCTCGCGGTGCTGGCCGATCTCGACCGGCCGGAGCGGGTGGCGGCGTTGGCGCATTTTTTCGCGGTGTGGTCGCACGACCCGCTGGTCGTCGACAAATGGTTCAGCCTGCAGGCGCGCTCGTCATTGCCCGGACGCGCCGGCGCGGGTGCGGGCCTTGACGCAGCACCCGGCGTTCGAGCGCAAGAACCCGAACCGGGTGCGGGCCCTGGTCGGGGCGTTCGCCCAGGGCAACCAGGTGCGGTTTCACGATTCGAGCGGTGCGGGCTACGTCTTTCTCGCCGACGAGGTCGTCGCAATCGACCCGAGCAACGCCACGACCGCGGCGCGGCTGGTGCAGCCGCTCTGCGCCTGGCGGCGGCACGACCCGGCCCGGCAGGCGCTGATGCAGCGCGAGCTCGAACGCGTGCTCGCCACCCCCAACCTCAGCAAAAACACCTACGAAATGGTCTCCAAGAGCCTGGCCTGAGCCCGAGGCCTGAGCCGCGCGGCGGCCGGTGCGGCGAGCCGGGTCGCCGGCTACAGCACCGAATTCGACCCATTCGTAGAGCTTGGTCTTGGGCAGCGCGCCGATCTTGGTGGCGGCGACCTGGCCGTTCTTGAACAGGATCATCGTCGGGATGCCGCGGACCCCGTATTTGGTCGGCGATTGCGGGTTCTTGTCGATGTCGACCTTGGCGACGGTCAGCTGGCCGGCCTTGTCGGCGGCGAGCTCTTCGAGAAACGGCGCGATCATCTTGCACGGGCCGCACCACTCGGCCCAGAAATCGACCAGCACCGGCCCCTCGGCGCGAAGCACCTCGGCGTCGAAACTGCTGTCGGTCACGGCGGTCGGCTTCATTGCATGTCCCTCCTGCACATCAGCCAGAGATTAGGGGTGGCGAAAAAGCGCCGTCAAGGCGCGTGCCCGGTGAGCTTCTCGGGGCTGATCGGCATCAACAGCGGGCCTTGCGTCCACAGCAGCGCGCAGCCTATCTCGCGGCCCGGGTAGATCCGCGCCAAGGCCTCGCGGTAGATCGCGAGCTGGCGCAAATAGAGCGGCGCCACCTCGTCCTCGCTCGCCGGCACCGGGCGCATGGTCTTGTAGTCGACGATCAGCACCCGCTCGTCCTCGACGACGAGGCGGTCGATCTGCCCCGACAAGGCGTGGCCGCCGATCAGCCCGACGAGCGGCACCTCGGCTTGCGAGCCCGGGCCGAAAAGCGCCGCGAAACCGGGTTGGTCCAGCACCGCCAAGGTCTCGCGGCGGATGTCGTCCTGCTCGTCGGCGGGGAGCGCGTGGGTCGGCAGGGCCAGAAAGCGCCGCGCCGCCGCGTCGCGCTCGGCCTGCGGCAATTCGGGCAGGCTCTGCAGCAGCCGGTGGACGAGCAGCCCGCGCTTGAAGCGGTCGCGCCCGGCCGATCTTCAGCGGCGACAGTCGCCGGCGGCTCCGTCGCCGCTCGGCCGCGACGGGAACAGCGGCCGCGGCGGGTCGGGCTCGGGCGGCGGCGGCCGGGTCGCCCAATCGGGCAGCGGCCGCGTCGATCGCGCGGCGACGCCGCCGCGGCCTCGCGCGCCGGCGGGGCGGTCTGCGGGCTGTCGATGCGCAAGCCCTCGCCCGACCAGCCGTCCTTGTCGCCGATCAAGGTCCTGGTGTCGAAGTCGAAGGGCTGGGCGCAGTCGCGCAGGCCGGCGCGGCACAGCGTGTGCCAGCAGATCTGCGGCGGCGCCCGCAGGGTTTGCCAGCCGCAGATGTAGAGCCGGTCCTGCGCCCGGGTCAGGCCGACATACAGCAGGCGGCGGTATTCCTGCAGCTGGCGTTCGCGCCACCGCCGTCTTTTCGGCCGCATAAAAGGTCGGCGACATGGTCGCCCGGCGGCTTCCACAGCGGCAGCCCGTCCGGTTCGCGTCCACAACAGCGCCACCTTCTGGTCGGGCAGCCGCCATCGTGTCGGGCAGAAAGACGACCGGCGCTTCGAGACCCTTGGCGCCGTGCACGGTCAGGATGCGAACCTCGTCGCGCGGATGCGCCGCGAAATCGCGCTTGACCTCGGTGTCGGCCGGCGGTGAGCCAGCGCAGAAAACCCTTGCAGCGACGGCGCATGCTCGCGCTCATAGGCGAGCGCCAGGCCGAGGAACTCCTCGACCGGGTCTTCGGCCTCGGGGCCAAGGCGGCGGCAGCAGCGCGCGCCGCCCGCCCTCGGCGCCGAGGATTTCGGCGTAAAGCTCGTAGGGCGGGACGAAATCGGCGCGGGCGAGCCACGCGGACAGCCGGTCGGCGGCGCGGCGCAAGTCCGCGCTCGCATCCGGCGCGGACGCGCAGCCGGCTCCACAGGCTTTCCTTGTCGCGCGCGTAGCAGAGGTCGAACAGCGCCTCCTCGCCGATGTCGAAGAGCGGGCTTTTCAGCACCGCGGCGAGGGTCAGATCGTCCTCGGGCAGCAGCAGAAAGCGGCCGAGCGCCACCAGATCCTGCACCGCCAATTGCTCGGTCAGTATCAGCCGGTCGGCGCCGGCGACCGGAACGCCGCGCCGCTTCAGCTCGCGCAGCAATTCGCCGACGAACTCGTTGCGCCGGCGCACCAGCACCATGACGTCGCCGGGCCGCAGCGGGCGGCCGCGCGCCTCCAGCCGCTCGCCGGCGGCGAGCCAGCTCGCGATCGTCGCGGCGATGGCGCGGGCGAGCCGGGCGTAGGGTTCGGCCACGCGCCGGTGGGCGACCGGCAGCGTCGTCGTCGCCGGGCTCGTCGGCGGCCACGGGCGCGACCGGCGGCCACAGCTCGACCAGCCCGGCATGGCCGGCGCGGTCGGCGAAGTGGCGGATGTCGCCGCCGTCGAGCGCCACCCCGTCGCGCGCCTCGGGATGGCGAAAGATCGCGTCGACCGCCTGCAGCACCGGCTCGGTCGAGCGGAACGAGACATCGAGCGGCAGCTCCGCCAATCCTGGTTGGCGGCGTTGACCCGGTCCTGGAAATGTCGCCGCATGTCCAGAAAGGCCTGCGGGTCGGCGCGCTGAAAGCTGTAGATCGACTGCTTCGCGTCGCCGACCGCGAAGACCGTGCGGATCGCGGTCGCGCGCGCCCTCGCCGGCAAAAAACTCCTCGGCCAGCGCGGCGACGATCTGCCCATTGCTCGGGGTTGGTGTCCTGCGCCTCGTCGATCAGGATGTGGTCGAGCCCGCCATCGAGCTTGAACAGCACCCACGGCGCCACCCCCGGCCGGCGCAGCAGCGTCGAGCGCGGTCAGCACCAGATCGTCAAAATCGAGCACGCCCTTCAGCCGCTTGGCGCCGTCGTACTCGCGCAGCAGCGCCTCGCCGAGCCGAACCAGCGCGCGGTCGCCTCGCGCAAGACGATCGCGGCGCGCGCGCCTCGCCGAAGCGGTGCACCCGCTCGGCCTCGGCCGCCAGGATCGCCGCTGGCGTCGCAGCCGGCCTCGCCGGCAGCCGCGCGTGTCCTTGGTGACCAGCCGCTTTTTGATTTCTCCTTTATCGCGTCAGGAATGAGGCGCTAGATAGTCGGCGAGCATCGATCGACGCCGCTCAGGCGCCGCGCACCATCTCGCCAAGGGTTTCGCCGAGCGCGCGATCGGTGACCGAGCCGACGGCGAGCGCCGCGGCGCAGGCGCGCAGCCCGGCTTCGTCGCCGGCATCCGCGGCGCAGAACTCTTCGACCAGGGAATCGACGGTCGCGTCCTCCGCCAGCGCCGAGTGCTGCGGACAATTGGCGGCGCAACGCCGCATGGCCCTCGACAGCAGCGCCTGGCGCAGCTTGCCGCGCTCGTGGGCGAGGGCCTGCATCAGCTCGCCAAAGCGTTCCTCGGCGGTGTGGTCGGCGACAATGGCGAGCGCCTCGGTCAGCGCGCGATCGCCCCCGCCGCGGGCCGCGACGATCACGCTTTGCGCAGCCTCGGCCAGCAGTTCGCCGGCGCCGCGCTCCTCGATCACGGCGAATTCCGGCGACACGCCGGCCTCGAGCGGAAAGCGGCGCAGCAGGGTCTGGCAAAAGGCGTGGATCGTCGAAATCTTGATGCCGCCGGGCGTGTCGAGAACCAGCGCGAACAGCCGGCGCGCGCGGGCGACCAGTCGCCTCGTCGGCAAACTTCTCCGGTCAGCTGCTGAAGCGTCTGCGCCAGCGCGCCGGCGGGCAGGGTCGCCCACCGGCCAGCTCGCGCGTCGAGCCGGTTCGCCATTTCGGCGGCGGCGGCGCGGGTAAAGGTCAGGCACAGGATCCGCGCCGGATCGGTGCCGTCGAGCATCAGCCGCAACAGCCGTTGGGTCAGGACCGTCGTCTTGCCGGTGCCGGCCGACGCCGCGACCCAGACCGAGGCGCGCGGATCGGCGGCCGGCGACGCGGTGCGGGGGCGGCGCTCATTCCTCGGCCTCGCTCGGTCCCACCCGTTCCAGATGTTCGTAATCGGAAAAGCGCGGGCGCCGCGCCGGCACCGGCGCCGCCAGATAGGGTGTCGCCCGGTCGTCGAAACGCTCGACCAGCGCCCTCAGCTTTGCGAGCACGCGGTCGACCAGGCCGCCGGGGTCGCCGTCGTCGACCCGCCAGCGCTGCCCGGCCGGAGCGCGCCCGCCGAGCTTCCAATATTCGAGCGACGCCGGGGCGCCGCTGACCTCGCCAAAGCTGCCGTCGCGCAGGATCGCCGCCTCGAGCGGCAATTGCGGGGCGAACCCGGCGGAGACCGCCTTTTTCGTCGGCGTCGCGCCGGTCTTGTAGTCGACCAGCAGAAATTCGCCGGAAGCCAGACGGTCGATGCGGTCGGCGGTGGCGGTCAATTCAAACGAGCCGCCCGGCAGCCCATACAGGGTCAGGCTGCCCTTCAGCTCGCCAAAGCTCTCGATGGTGGTGGCGCGATGCGTTGTTTCTTCCCGCACCAGCCATTCGACGACGCGATTGAAGCGCGGCCACCAAAACGCCCAGGCGCCGGGGCGCGACAGCACCTCCCCGAATTGGCGCCGCCCGATCGCCAGCAGCTCCGACACCGGGTCGGCGGGCAGCTCGCGGGGAAAACGCCGGACAAATTCGGCGAGCGCCGCATGGACGCGGTTGCCGAGGTCGGCTCGGCCGGGATCGGCGTCGATCTCCTCCAGCGCCCGCAATTGCAGGATGTGGCGAGCATAGATCGCGTAAGGGTCGCCAAGCCAGGTCTCGATCTGGGTGACCGACAATCGGCGCGGCCGGGCGGCGAGCGGCGGTCGCGGCTCGGCCGGCGGCGACGGCGCGTAGCGCGCGGCGTCGAGCCCGTCGACGGCCGCCATCACCGCCGGATCGGGGCCCAGCGCATCCTCGAGGCCGACCGCGCGCAGAACCGTGTCGAGCCGCAGCAACCAGCGCGCCGGCACGGTCGGCACGCCCTCGCTGCGGGCGGCGCGGGTCAATGCCGCTTCAGGGGCGGCGATCGCCTGCACAAAGTCGTGGGCGGCAATGCCGATCGCCCGCTCGGGCACCGCAATCTTGAATTCGCGCCGCATCTGCCGCGACATCCACGGGTCGTGCACCGCCGGACCGGGCCAGCTGCCCTCGTTGAGCCCGCCGAGGACGACGAGGTCGGCGCGCTGCAGCCGCGCTTCGACGAGGCCCCATATCGCCAGTCTCGGATGGCGGCCGTAGAGCGGGCGGACGACGGCGCCAGCGGCCAGCGCCTCGAACAACGCCGGATAGTCGCGGCCGGGCAATGGCGGGAAATCGCCGGCGGCGTCGATCAGCTCGTTGTAAAAGCGGGCCGCGGTTTCCCCGGCGGTCTCGCGCCACAGCCGGTCGCCGCCGGGCTGGTCGTCGGTCGCCGCGAGCCGTTCGGCCGCCTCGATATGCGCGGTGACCAGCCGGGTAAGCGGCGCAGCGCCGGCCGCCAGCAAATCAGGCAAGGCGCCGAGGCAGGCCTGGAGCCGGCCGGCAAAGGCGCGCAGTCTTTCGCCATCCGCGCCGGCCAGCGCGTCGATCAGACCGGCGAAGCCGGGCGCCGGGCGCGGGCCGCGGATTGCCTGTTCGAGCCGGCGGGTCAAATCGCGGAACGCCGCCGGGGCGAGCCCGCCGGCGGCGAGCGGGTGCTTTAACGCCGCCAGCAACGGCACCGGCGCCAGCTCGTTCGCGGCGAGGTCGAGCACGAGGCGCAGAAAGACGCCGGGCGGCGTGCGGTTCAACGGCAACCCGGCGGAATTGTCGATCGCGATGCCCCAGCGGCCAAGCTCGGCCGCGACCCGGCGCGCGAGCTCGCGATCGGGGGTGACCAATGCCGCGGTGGCGGCCGGGGTTTCGAGCTTGCGCCGCAGCAGCAGCGCGATCGTCAGCGCCTCCTCGTGCGCGCCGGCGCAATCGTAGCGGCTGAGGCCGGCGAGCGCGGGGCCTGGAACTTCCGGGAGGTCGCGCCAGGCGTCGGTCGTCTGCGCCGGCCGCATCGCCTCGTTCACAAGCCGCAGCCGTCCTGCGCGGGCAGCGTCGTCATCGCTCGAAGTCGTGGCCGGGAGGGGCTCGGGCCAGTCGCGGATGTCGGCCGGGGTCAGCTCGAACGCCTTCAGCAGGCTCGCCAGCAGATATTGCGGATGGGCTTCGTCCTGCTCGATCGCGGCCCATTGCGCCGGGTCACAGCTCCGCTCGAGCCCGTGCAGGATCACCGCACCGTTGTCGAGCGCGGCGACGACGCGGACGAGCTCGGTGATTGCCGGGACGCCGCCGGTGAGACCGGCGGCGACGACCGGGTCGCGCGGCGGGGTGCGCCGCCAGATCGCGGCCTGGCGCGCGAGCAGGCGGTTGCGCCGATCGGCCGGGTCGAGGGCGCCCTCGGCGGCAAGGATTGCGGGCCAGGCGTGGGGCAGGATTTCGAGGAATTTGAGGACGGTCTGCCAATGCTCGGCGAGATCGGGCGGCGCCAGATCGCGCAGCCGCGCGAAACTCGCCCCTTCGGTCGCCACCGTGTCGAGCAGCCGCGCGAGGCTGGCGGCGAGTGCAGCGGCCTGGCCGGGGAGCATCCTCTCGCGCCCGCCCTGCCCGCTCCATTGCAAAACCAGCCGGGCCAGCAGCAATTGGCGGCGCAGGGCCGGGATCGCCGGCGGCACCGCCAGGCCGTCGCCGTCGGCAATGCCGTCGAACAGCGACAGCTCGTCCGAATCGAGGTCGCCGACCGGCCGCATCCGCGGCAGCAGCAACGGCGCTCCGGGCTCCTTGCCGGCGGGGGCGACGCGCAGAAAGGCGTCGCGCAGGCCGCGCACCGCGCGGCGGGTCGGCAGCAGCACCGTGACCCGCGGCAACGCCAGCGGCTCGCCGCCCGCCATCGCCAGCAGCGCTTCGGCCAAGCTCGCCAAAAACGGGCGCTCGGGCGCGATCGTGTAGAGCCTGGGCCGCATTGAAAACTCTTGCGTCAACGCTGCGTCTTAATCGCCGCCGCGTCAGGAATTCGTCAGCGTCTTCGGCGCGCCTTGCGAAAAACCGTCGAGCCGCGCCGCCTATCGTTCGATGCGGTGAGAGGACAACCGCTCACGGGTCGCGGCGAGCCCGGCCGGGGTGCCGACGTGATACCACTCCCCGTCATGCACGACGGCGTGCAGCCGACCCGCTTCCTCGGCGCGGTCGAACAGCCGCACCAGCGAAAAGACCCGCTGCGGCCAGTTGTCGAACAGGCGCCGGTGCAAGAGCTGGATGCCGGCAAACAAAAACGGGGCGATCTCACGCTCGCGCCGGCGGCGCGGGGTTCCCGCCGGGTCGAGCAGGTAGTCCCCGATGCCGTCATAACCGATGGCGCTGACCGTGCGCTGCAGCGCCAGCACCGCGTCCATTCGGTCGGGGTCGAATGCGCGCGCCAGCCGCGCCAGCACCGAATCCTTGCCGTCGAGCCAGAACACGTCGGCGTTGACGACAAAAAACACCTCGCCGAGCGACGCCAGCGCGTTGGCGACGCCACCGCCGGTTTCGAGCAGTTCCGGCTCGGCAGAGATCTCGATAAGCGGCTGGTCGCGGCGGGCGAGCTGTCCCGCCACCATCGCCGCCAGGTAATGGGTGTTGACGACGACATGCTCGACCCCGGCGGCGGCGAGCCGGTCGATCGCATGGTCGAGCAGGCTGCGGCCGTTGAGCTCGACAAGGGGCTTTGGCATCGTCTCGGTGAGCGGACGCAGGCGGGTGCCGAGCCCGGCCGCCAACACCATCGCCCGGCGCGGCGGGGGGATCACGCCAGCCCTCCGGGCATGGGCAGATGCCTTGCCGCGGGCGGCAGATGGCGGTCGAGCCAGCGCGCCAAATCAGCCAGCGCCGGATGGCGCAGGTCGCGCTCGAGCAGCCGCCACAACCGCGGGACGTGCGCGAGATAGGCGGGCTTTGCGTCGCGCTTCCACAGCCGGGTGAAGATGCCGAGGATCTTGCAGTTGCGCTGGGCCGCGAGGATGGCGGCGGAACGCGCAAAATCGGCGCGGTCGAATGCCGGGAAAGCGGCGAGGTAGCGCTCGGTCATCGCCCCTCGCAGCGCCTCGGGAACGTCGCGCCGCGCATCCTCCAGCAGCGAGACGAGGTCGTAGGCCGGCGGGCCGACGACCGCGTCCTGAAAATCGAGGAGGCCGCATGCCTGTATCCCCGGTCGGGCGGGCAGCAGCATCAGATTGTCGACGTGGAAGTCGCGCAATACCAGGGTCGGCTGGAACGGGCCGCTTGCGAGCGGCAAGACCGCATGCCACAGCGCGAGATATTCCTCGCGCGCCGCGGCCGAAGGCGGCTCGGCGAGCGCCGCCGGCAAATACCAGTCGACGAGCAATGCCGCTTCGCCGAGCAGCCGCTCGATGTCATAGGACGGCAGTTCGGGGTCGTAGGACCGCAGCTCGGGCTGGCCGCGGGCCGCGACCGCCGCCTGCAACGCCGCCAAGACGTCGACCGCCAGGGTATAGAGTGCTGCCTCGTCGCCGCCGCGCCGCAGCAGGCGCGTGTAGGTGTCGTCGCCAAAATCCTCGATCAGCAGAAACCCTTGCGCGCGGTCCTCGGCCAGCACCGCGGGAGCGCTGAGGCCGAGCCCGCGCAGGATTGCCGCGACCGCCACATAGGGGCCGACATCCTCGTGCGGCGGCGGCGCGTCCATGACGACGGCACTGTCGCGGCCGCGGCGGAGCCGGTAATAGCAGCGGAACGACGCATCGGCGGCGAGCATCGCCGGCGTCACACCGCCCCAGCCATTCGCCTCGAGAAAACCCGCCATCGCCCGCCGTCTCGGCGACAGGTGAAGCGGCCGGGCGCCGAGATCGCCGCCTTCGAGGCGGGCGGAGATCGCGGCGGCGGCCGGGTCAGACATGGATGGTTTCGCCGAGGACGGTTTCGCCGAGCCGGGCCCGCCATATGGCGTCGCCGTCGATGACGGCGCGGCGCGCCTGCGGCCGGTCGCCGAAGTCGAGAAAAACCTCAAGGCGCCGTTGCGGCAGCAACGGGCCGAGCCGCTCGGGCCACTCGATCAGGGAAATGCCCGAAGCAAAAGCCTCCTCGATGCCCAATTCCCAGGCTTCGTCGCCGGCGGCGAGGCGATAGAGGTCGAAATGCCAGATCGCCGTGGCGCCGGCCTGGTAGATTTGTACCAGGGTAAAGGTCGGGCTCGGGACCTCCTCGTCCTCGGCGCCGCGGGCGCGAATAAAGGCGCGCGCAAAGGTGGTCTTGCCGGCGCCGAGGTCGCCCCTGAGCGCGAACAGGTCGCCCTGGCGGGCGACGGCCGCGAGGCGGGCGGCGAGCGCCGCCGTGGCCGCTTCGTCGGGCAGATTTATGACGGCAATCACCTACGCGTTGTATATCGCCGCCGCGATTACCCGCAACATCTGCTTTTCCGGCATGTGCGGGCGCAAGCCGGGTCTGCGGTCGGGAGCGCCGGGCCAAGGCGGAGCAATCGCGAGCGGTGACGCCGGGAACGGTAAATCGGAGCCGGATGGCCGCGCCCCGGGTCAAGCTCGCGGATCGCGATGCCGGCAATGCCGAGGGCCCGCGATTGGACGGCGACGATCGAACAGGAGCCTGAGGTCTAGGCGGCGGCCTCGCACGGCGAATCGGCTCGCTCACATCCCGCCTGCGCCTCGGTCAGGTCCGCAGACAGCTCGGTGTCGGCGCGCGCCGGCGTCCGGACGGCCGCCGGGAAGCCGGCAAACAGCGCGGGTTCCGCGGCCCGGCGCCGCTTCGATCTCGACAATGCCGCCATGCAGCTCGATCAGGCTCTTGACCAGCGACAGGCCAAAGCCCGAGCTCGCCTGGCTGCGCCGCCGCTCGAATTGCTCGAACAACCCGCTGGGGGCCATGGCGGCGTTGCCGGCCACGGAGTCGGCGACCGGGTACCGGCGGCACCTGTCGGCGACGCTCAGCAGCAGTTCGCCGTCGCGCCGCTGCGCCTCGACCCGGATGGCGCCGCCGGGCGGGGTGAATTTGATCGCGTTGGAGACGAGGTTGAAAAGCGCCTGCTTCAGCCGCCGCTCGTCGCCCTCGACCATGCCGATCCGCGCCGGGCAGCGCAAATCGATGTCCAGCCCCCGGCTGCGCGCGCGTTCGCGCGTCAGCTCGACAACCCCTTGCAGCATGGCGGAAACATCGACCGCGCCGCGCTCCAATTCCATGTAGCCGGCTTCGATCGTCGCCAGGTCGATCATGTCGTTGACCAATGTCATCAGCTGCTGCGCGCTGCCGAGGATGCCGCGGCTGTATTCGCGCTGGCTGGCGTTGAGCGGCCCGAAATACTGGTTGTAGAGAATCTCGGCAAAGCCGATGACCGTGTTCAACGGGGTTCGCAGGTCGTGCGAGAGGTTGGCGACGAACTCGGTCTTCAATCGCCCGGCGGTCTCGAGCGCCTCGTTGCGCTCGCGCAACGCCCGCTCGACGCGCGCGGTGTCGCTGACGTCGAGATAGCTCAGCAATACCTCGCCATCGGGCAGCGGCACGCTCGCCACCTGCAGCATCGAGCCGTCGCGGCGGTAAAGCGGGCCGCTCGTCAGGGTCTGAGACGTGACCTGCGCCACCATCTGCGCCCGCACCCCGGCCCAGTCGCCGCCATCGTCGAGCAGCTCGCGGGTCTTGTCGACGATCTCGCCGATATGCGGCTCGGCCACGACATCCGCCTCCGACAAGCCCCACAGCGCACGGTAGGCGGGGTTGTGCAATTTGAGCCGGCCGTCGCCGCCAAAGACCGCGATCCCCTCGAACAGATGGTCGAGGGTGGCGCGTTGGACTTGGGCTAGCGTGTTGTAGGAGCATTCGAGCGCCAGCCGGTCGCTGACGTCGTCGTAAACGTAAATCAGGCCGCCAAACGGATGCGGCGACATGGTCAGCTGCAAGGTGCGGCCGTCGGGAAGATGCATCAGCTCGCGCTGCGGCTCGATCAGCGAGGTGAACAGCTCGCAGCGC
Source organism: uncultured Alphaproteobacteria bacterium (assembly GCA_963775525.1). Taxonomy (GTDB): domain Bacteria; phylum Pseudomonadota; class Alphaproteobacteria; order ATCC43930; family CGMCC-115725; genus AP-15. The sequence goes on from CAVZJF010000060.1 coordinate 43,707, forward strand.
TCGCGCTTGAAGGCGCGAAAGTCCCGGTATTCCGGGAAGCGCCGCGATTCGTGCAGGCGTTCGAGGATTTCGCCGATCGTCGGCTCGGTCCGCAGCCAAGCCGCGTCCATGCCCCACAGCCCGGCGAACGCGGTATTGAAGAATTTGAGCCTCTTGTCCGGCGCGAAGATCGCGACGGCGGCGGAGAGGCTTTCGAGCACCGCGGCATGGGCGCCGACATGGCGCCGCAATTCGCCCTGCGCGCTTTCGGCGTCGGTGCGGTCGAGAGCAAAGCCGACCGTGCCGCCGCCGGCGCACCGCACCTCGGTCACCTCGAAGAGCCGGCGCTGGCCCGCGACCACGACATGAGCCGCGATCGAAGCGGGGTCGGCCGCGGCGGGGGCGATCGATCGTCCCCGGCCAGGGCGCAACACCAGCGCGCGGTTTTCGGCGATCACCGCCGCGCGGCCGATGCCGAGCGCCGCGGCATAGGCGCGGTTGCAGTCGACCAGCGCGCCGGCGTCGTCGCGCCGCCACACCGGCACCGGGAGCGCGTCGAGCGCCTCGCGCAGCGCCAGCACCTCTTCGCCGGCACGCCGCGTGGACCCGGCCGCCTCCAGCCGGCTCAGCTCGCTGTCGGCGAGCATCTGCAAGGCGGCGCGCAACCGCCTTCGGACCCGAAGCCACAGCGCCGCGCAAGCCGTCGCGGCAATCGCAGCGAGCACGGCCGCGCTCTCGATGACCATCCCAACCCCTTTTGCAGCCGTGGGGTCGGAGGATGCCCCTCCAACTCCCTCAACGCGGCATTATGGGTTAGTTTTGGTAAAAGAAAAGAGATAAATCGACAGACGATCCCGGAAAAGTTGTCGAACGGCGCCTTTGGCGGGTCAATACCGATAATGCTCGGGTTTGAACGGGCCGGCCCGGTCGAGGCCGAGATAGCCGGCCTGGGCCGGGCTGAGCTTGGTCAGCTTGACCCCGAGCTTGTCGAGGTGGAGCGCCGCCACCTTTTCGTCGAGGTGCTTGGGCAGCACGTAAACCTCGTTCTTGTATTTGCCGTGGCTGGTCCACAGCTCGATCTGGGCCAGCACCTGGTTGGTGAAAGAGGCGCTCATCACAAAGCTCGGGTGGCCGGTGGCGCAGCCGAGATTGACGAGCCGCCCCTTGGCGAGAACGATCAGCCGCTTGCCGTCGGGAAAGACGACCTCGTCGACCTGCGGCTTGACCTCTTCCCACGGGTAGTTGCGCAACGCCTCGATCTGGATCTCGCTGTCGAAATGGCCGATGTTGCAGACGATGGCGCGGTCCTTCATCTCGCGCATATGGTCGATCGTGATCACGTCGACGTCGCCGGTCGCGGTGACAAAGATGTCGGCGACCGGGGCCGCGTCCTCCATCGTCGCGACCTGGTAGCCCTCCATCGCCGCCTGCAAGGCGCAGATCGGGTCGATCTCGGTGACCATGACGCGGGCACCCTGGCTTCTGAGGCTCGCCGCCGAGCCCTTGCCGACATTGCCAAAGCCGCACACCACCGCGAGCTTGCCGGCCAGCATCACGTCGGTGCCGCGCTTGATGCCGTCGACGAGGCTCTCGCGGCAGCCGTAGAGGTTGTCGAATTTCGACTTGGTGACGCTGTCGTTGACGTTGATCGCCGGCGCCTTCAGCACGCCGCGCCGCATCATCTCGTAGAGCCGGTTGACCCCGGTCGTCGTCTCCTCGGAGATGCCGCGGATGTCGCGCAGCAGGTCGGGGTACTTGTCGTGCAGTATCTTGGTCGCGTCGCCGCCGTCGTCGAGCACCATGTTCGGCGTCCAGCCGGCAAACGGACCCTCGGCCGGCCCGCGCAGGGTCTGCTCGATGCACCACTCGTATTCTTCCTCGGTCTCGCCCTTCCAGGCGAAGACCGGGACGCCGCGGGCGGCGATCGCGGCGGCGGCATGGTCCTGGGTCGAGAAGATGTTGCACGAGCTCCACCGCACCGTGGCGCCGAGCTCGGTCAAGGTCTCGATCAGCACCGCGGTCTGGATCGTCATGTGCAGGCAGCCGACGATACGCGCGCCCTTCAGGGGCTGGGCCGCGCCGAACTCGTCGCGCAGCGCCATCAGCCCCGGCATCTCGGTTTCGGCGATCGCGATCTCGCGCCGCCCAAAATCGGCGAGAGCAATGTCGGCAACCTTGTAATCGGTGAAGGCGGGCATCTTGACCTCCTGACGGGGCATTAGCGATATCAAGATATCTTTATATCATCAATCCGATGCCGTTTCGAGCGCGAATTAAAACCGGCGGCCCCGCTCGGCTTTGTGTCGTCCGACGAGACCCGGATCGGGCCGTTGCACGCTTGACGAGAAAGCGATTGACGTGTTGCGGCCGTCATCAATGCGCGCCTCCAGCCGTCTTGTCTGTTCGTCGGGGCTCACCTCCAGCCAATATTTCAGTAGAATGATCCCCGACTTCGACGATGGCTTGCTCGACCCCGGGGATCATATGCAGAAATTGCTTGGCCTGTTCTTCGGTGCAAAACTCCATGACGCGCTCGACGCCGGCGCGGTTGTACCAGCTGCGGTCGAAACTCACGATCTCTCCGGCCGCGGGTAAGTGCGGCAGATATCGTTGAGCATTCATCTGCGTCTTTTCGCGTTCGGTGGGTGCGGGTAACGCCACGACACGGAAAACGCGCGGGCTCACCCGGTCCGTCATAGCCTTGATCGTGCCGCCCTTCCCCGCCCCGTCACGCCCCTCGAAGACAATGCAGACCTTCAGGCCCGTATGCACCACCCACTGCTGAAGCTTGACGAACTCCACGTGCAGTCGGGCCAGTTCCCGCTCCTATTCCTTCCTCTTCAGCTTGCCGCCGGCGGCAAGATCATCATTCGTCTGGTCGGGCATCGATTCCTTCTTTAAGTTTAATACCAGCGGCGTCCTAGACGTCGGCAGCGGCTTCGATGCGGCCTTCCTTGACCGCCTTGACGAAACCCCTGTAGTCGCGCTCGTTCTGATCGGCATATTCCACGGCAAATTCGCCGATCGCGTCATCGAAGGTCTCGCTTGCTCCCATATAGCCGGCGATCATTGCGGGGTCGCCCGACCGGGCATGCGCCCGCGCCAAGGCCCTTGCACATAGTCCCGCGTATCTCTGCATTAGATCCAAATCGAATCCTTCGACGATCGCGCTAATCTTCGCGTCGCGGAGCTGGCGGATGTAGAAGTGGCGGCCGCTCAATCCCTGGAACCATCCCAGGAATATGTCGCTCGCCGACTGCATCAGACGCTGGCCGGCCACAACTCGCTGGCCGTGGTTCTCGTGCACGCTCTTGCCCGCATAGGGCTCGAGCACCGATGCTTTGGCTTCCTTGATCTGCAGGAAAATCGGGTCGTCGTCGCCCGCGAGGAAAAGGGCGATACCACAGTAGGTGCCGACGCTGCCGACGCCGACGACCTTGATCGCCAAATCGCAGAAGGTAAAACGGTCGAAGAGCGTGCGGACGTGCTCGGGCAGCAACTCGCGGTACATTGCGAAGCCCTCGCTATACGCGGTCTCAAGGCCCGGCGTCTGCCCGGCAGTGGGATGAAAGATCAACGGCGGAGCGTCCAGGATCCGAGGAACCACCCCCTGCTCCTCTACGAGCTTGGGGAAGATGTAGTCGGGGGTGCTTCTGGCGCGCGCCTTCTCGACCCGCTGGGCGATACGCCCGCGATCCTCTTCGCGCGCTATTTCCTTGAGCACCTGTTTGAGGCTGATCGCGTCGTACCAAACGTCAAGAGCGCGCATCGATCCGTAATCGCTCATCCGCTCCCGGTAGATACGCACCGTGTCGATCGCCGTGCGCCCCGTGTCGCTCTCGGACAGCCCGATATGACGCCCGGCAATGACGACGCTCGCGACCAGACGCTTGAGGTCCCATTCCCATGGGGCGGGGAGCGTCTCATCGAGATCGTTGATGTCGAAGACGATATTTCGCTCCGGCGTGGCAAAGCCGCCGAAATTCATCAAATGGGCGTCGCCGCAGGCCTGCACGTTCAAACCGGACTTGGGGGAGGAAGCCAAATCGGCCGCCATCAGCGCTGCTGAACCGCGATAAAAGGTGAAGGGCGACTGCATCATCCGTCCCCAGCGGATCGGGACGAGCTCCGGTAGCCTATCCTTATTCGATTCGCTCAACAGCTCGACCGGATCGCGCCGGCCCTCGGGTGGCTCCCAAGCCCCGTGATCCTGCCGCGGCACTGTTTGGCGCAGCGCCTTGCCGCGTGTCCGGCGTTCGTCCGGCGTCAGATAGCGAGTACCGGCGAGGCCAGCCCTACCGTCGCGTTCTTTGGCAACTTGCAACATGCTTGACCTCCTTTAATTCCGTCCCCCGAACTATAGTTCGCCATCCCGGTGAGAAACAATTTTCACGGGGTGCCGGGCACCGCCAGGAAGGCCAGCACTGTTCAAGATCGATCATCCAAAGCAAAGTCGTCCGGTTGCTCCTTGTTTCTTATCTGAGCGCACCGGATTGGGAAAACCGCTATGTACCAGAATGCCGCAATCCTCGCCGCCTTTTTGCTGATTTACAGCGCCGTTGCTGGGCGGGTCGAGCGGTCGTGGGTCAGCGGGCCGATCGTGTTCACAGCGGCGGGGCTGCTGCTCGGGCCATACGGCCTGGGTGTGGTTCGGCTCAACCTCGGGGCGGAGGGGTTGCGTACCCTGGCGGAGCTGACGCTTGCCATGGTGCTGTTCACCGATGCCGCTAACGCGGATTTCGACATCGTCAGGCGCAGTATCGGGGTCCCCGAAAGGCTGCTGCTGATCGGGCTGCCGCTGACGATCGTGCTCGGCTTCCTGGTCGCGATGGTTATGTTTCCCGGGATCGCCCCGCTCGAAATGGCCTTGCTGGCGGCGATACTCGCTCCGACCGACGCGGCGCTCGGCAAGCCTGTCGTGACGAACCCCGGCGTCCCGTCGGTCATGCGCGAGGCGCTCAACATCGAGAGCGGCCTCAACGACGGCATCTGCGTGCCGATCGTCGTGCTGTTGCTCGGGCTCGCCGTCGGCACTCAGATCGAGCACGGGACGATGATCCACGCCATCCGGGTGGTCGTCGAGGAGCTCGGCATCGGCGCTTTGGTTGGCGTCGCGCTGACCTGGCTGACCACCTTGATGCTGCGATTTGCCGAGCAGCAGGGTTGGATCAGCGAGCACTGGGAGGAAGTTCCGATCGTTGCTTTGGCGGCCGCGTGTTTCGCCGCGGCTCAGGCGGCGGGCGGCAGCGGCTTCATCGCTTGCTTTGTCGGCGGGCTGCTGTTGAGCGGGCTGCGCCAAGCGTCACAAAGAGAACCTGCTCCGCGGCGCCGTCGCCACTGGGGAGGCTCTGGCGCTCCTAACATGGATCGCGTTCGGGATCGGGGCGCTTGCCCCGATCATCGGGCGGCTCACCTGGCCGGCGCTGCTTTATGCCCTGCTCAGCTTGACCGTGATCCGAATGGGTCCCGTGTTTCTGTGCCTCGCCGGAACCGGGATGCGCACTGCGGACAAGCTGTTCATCGCCTGGTTCGGCCCGCGCGGGCTCGCCACGATCGTGTTCGGGGTGATCGTCTTCAACGAGAGGCTACCCGGAAACGACACGATCATCGCCGTAGCCGGCGGCACCGTCCTGTTGAGCGTCTTCGCTCATGGCGTAACCGCAAACCCTCTGGTGAAGGCAATGGCCGGGCGTTCATCCGAAAGGTCCCGGGCGGTCAACGACTCGTAAGGAAGGCGGCGTTTACGAGCCCAAACGGACGACCATGCCGTCGGCTCCGAGGCTTAAGGACAGTCCTTGGCGCCTGGCTCTCAAATGCAGATAGACGCCGTTGGAGTTTTGCAGCCACATCTGGCCTCTGCCCTGCTCGCCCACGGCCCACCCCGTGCGCGCCTGGCCATAAACGCCGTTGAAGTCTTCCAGCCGGCGGAGGTTGTACACGCCGCCGGCGGCATCGAGCGTCGATATCCCAATTCCCCCGATTCCCAGGCCGCCAAGTTTGAACGGGTAGCTCCGGCCGCGGAAGTACAAGGTTCCTCCGCCGACAGCGCCGCTGCCGATAAACGCGACCTGTACTTGATGGATGCGGACGCTGCCCGAAGCTCGAGAGGGGGGTGCGCTCTGCGCGAACGCGCCGGCCGAGAGAACACACAGGACCGTCAGCCCCGCAGCGAGCTTGCAGGCCAATCTACGACCAAGATCGTGACGAACATCGGTATTTCCTTGCTAAAGGTGCCGAAAAGTAACTGCTACTTCCAGGTCAAGAAGAAGCCTATGTCCCCGGGCATGCCTCCCGGGTATTCCAGTACCTCGGCCTTGAGCCCGAAGCCGAGCGGCTGCAAATGTTCGCGCCAGAATTCATAGCCGAGCTTGGGTCGGCCCTCCAAAGTCTGGTCGCCAATCGGCCTCCGAGTTGTTGATCCTGCGGCCGCGATCGGTGCACATCGTGTTCGGGAAAACGGTAGACTTGGACCTCGCTCTGACCGCGCTCGGCTGCCCGCTGACGAGCTGCATGAGGAGCTGCATCAATTGTTCGGCGGTCCTCGCTCGGGCGGTTTATGGAATTCCGCCATCACCGCCTTTTGCTTTTCTTCTTGCGCCTGCATGCGGCGCAATTCCTCGGCAGCCTTCGCCGCCTCGCGCTCAGCCATCCGGCGCTTCACATCAGCGGCGGAGAAAATGCAGCTCCGGCCGCGCTCGGCTGCACGTCTGCGATTTTCAGCCGACATAATTTCCCTCCATCCACTTCGTTCTGAATTTCGTATCACAGATTGTCTGCGCTAGTGGATTGATCCGGCTCAATCGCGCGATGAGGGTCGGTGCTTTTTCGGCGATTCGCTGATTGACAAAGGCGCATATGCTCTGAAATCTATGCTCTCTCATCTGTTTGGGGCGATTTCCGTGTCTGCCGAACGTCAGCCGAATCTTTCGGATTGCAACTGTCTGGCGGTGCGTCAGGCGGCGCGCTACGTGACCCAGCTCTACGATCGGCATCTGGCCCGGTCCGGGCTGCGCACCAGCCAATACGGCATCCTCGCCCGGCTGCAGCGGCTCGGGCCGATGACGATCAACGAGCTGGCGGCCGAGCTGGTCATCGACCGCACGACGCTCGGCCGCAACATCCGCCCGCTCGAACGCGACGGGCTGATCACGATCACGCCCGGCCGCTCCGACCGCCGCATCAAGGAATTGCGGCTGACCGGCGCCGGCGATGAGCGCTTTCGGCAAACCCGCGACGCCTGGGTCGAGGCGCAGCGCGACTTCGAGACCGGGTTCGGCCCGGAGCGCTCGGCGGAATTGCGCGGGCTGCTGCGCTCGCTGGTCGACAGCGGGTTATTGCCGAAAGACGAAGCTGCCTTAGCCGCCGGATCGGTTCAGACCGATCTGGAACAATTGCTGGATCGCGGCGAGGTCGGTGGTCGCGGTCAACGCCAGCATCAGCAGGATGCGGGCTTTTTGCGGGCTGAAATCCTCGCCGGCGACGATGCCGGTCTCGCGCAGGCGGCGGCGCGGAGCGACCCGGCCGCTGAAAGCGCGGCTGCATTGCACGATGACGATTCCGGCCTTGGCGGCGCGTTCGAACGCCGCGCGTTGGTCCGGGGTCGGGCTGCCCGGCGCGAACCCGGCCGAGACGATGCCGCGCGCGCCGGCGGCGACCGCGGCGTCGACCAAGGCGCCATCGGCGCCGGCATAGGAATAGACCATGTCGACCCGCGGCAACGGCAGCGGCGAGTTCGGCCGCCGCGAACGGGCCGTCGGGCATGTGAGCGCCCAATGGGGTGCGGTAGAAGTGCACGCCGTCGCCGTCGACATGGCCGAGCGCGCCGAAATCGAGCGAGCGGAAGGTCTGCAGGCGGTAGGTCGAGGTCTTGACCACGTCGCGGGCGGCGTTGATCTCGTCGTTGAGGAGGGCGAGCACGCCCTTGCCGCGCGCCGCCGGCGAGCCCGCGACCCGCAATGCGTTGACGAGGTTCATCCCGGCGTCGGTGCCGAGCGCGCTCGCCGGGCGCTGGGCTCCGACCAGCACCACCGGCTGGCTGACTGCGAGGGTCAAATTCAGGAAAAACGCGGTCTCCTCCAGGGTCGCGGTGCCGTGGGTGATCACAAAGCCGGCGATGGCGGGCTCGTCATGCGCGATGTTTGTGGATCAGCGCGCGCAGTTCGAGCCATTCGGTCGGGCCGATCTCGGTGCTGCCGACCTGGCGAAACGTGACCGCAACCGGGTCGGCGACGAGCCGGGTCTCCGGAAACCGGTCGAGCAATGCCGCGGCCGAGTCAGCTTCTGCCCGAAATCGGGGTAGTCGAGCACGTCGAGGCTCGACGCGCCGAGCGAGGAGATCGTGCCGCCGGTGCCGATCACGGCGATGCGGGGGAGGCTAGTTGTCGTCATGGGTGAACCTCCAACGCTGGTGGTTTCTCCGTCACATCTCGACCCGCTCGCCACCCGTTTGGACTGATGCCGGTCGATGCCCGGGTTCGCCGGACAACGGAGTGATCCTGGGCGTGCTGGGCCGCGTCGATCGCGGTCGCGATGTGGTGGCCGAGCGGCCAGGACTTCGGCGCCGTGTTCGCCACCGGTGCTGGCGACCTTGGCCGCGGTCTCCAGCGCCTGCCGGGCTTCGGCCTGGCTGAGGGCGTAGAACTCACCGGTGTTGCCGTTCGGGGTGATGACCGAGATCCCCGCGTCGATCAGGCGCGCGGCCAGCGCGGCGTAGGTGTCCCAGTCGGGGTTCCCGTCGGCCAGGTAGGGCGTGACGGGGACGACGACGGCGGTGGCGAGGGCGCGGCGCAGGGTGTTGGCTGCGTCCGGGGTAATGCTCATCCGTAGTTCTCCTGATGTGGTGCTTCGGGTGTCGCGGGGAAGTTGCGCTGGACGAAGGAGGTGATGTGTTTGTGGAGCAGGCCCGCGGCTTGGCCGGAGTCGGCGGCTTCGGTCGCGAGCGGCGAGGGCTGCCGTTCCTTGAAGACGCTCGGCAAGGATGCTGCCAGTCGGCCTGCGGGTGCTGCGGAAGAATCCGGGATTCACGGTCATTGCGATTTTGACGCTGACGCTGGGCATCGGCGCGAATACGGCATTGTTTTCGATCGTGAATGGAGTGCTGCTGAACCGCTGCCTTATCCGCGGCCGGATGAGTTAGTGACGGTGCATGCGAGCAAGCCGAATTTTGATACCGGCTCAGTTTCGTATCCCAACTTTCGCGATTGGCAAAGAGACAATCAGTCGCTCTCCGCGCTCGCGATCTCTCGCATCTACAGCTTCGTTCTGACCGGAGCGGGTGAGGCGGAGAGCATGCCGTCACAGTTCGTCTCCTCGGATTTCTTCCCGATTCTTGGGGTGAAGCCGGCATTCGGGGCGACTGTTCGCTCCGGGTGCAGATGATATTGGCCGCAGTCCGGTGGCGTTGATCAGCGCCGGATTCTGGGAGCGCAAATTCGGGTCGAAGCCCGATGTTTTGGGGAAGACGCTAACGCTCGATGGCCGTGATTTCACCATCATTGGCGTGCTCCCCGGCGACTTCAACCTGACGGGCGGGAAATTTCCGCGCCAGTGAGATTTATGCGCCGATCGGGCAATGGGGAAACACGGCGCTGAAGGATCGGGCGGCGGGACTGGGGATCCACGGCCTCGCGAGGCTCAAGCCGGGCGTCACGCTGGAGCAGGCCCAGGCGGACATGAATAATGTGTCTGATCGTCTGGCGGCGGCTTTTCCTGAGGAAGATCACGGCATTCGCGCCAAACTGGTCCCCTTCCGTCAGTCCATGGTCGGCGAGGTGCAGCCGATTCTTCTTGCTCTGCTTGCGGCGGTGGGTTTTGTGCTGCTCATTGCCTGCGTCAATGTT
>CAVZJF010000061.1:0-59257 GCA_963775525.1 uncultured Alphaproteobacteria bacterium
AGCCCGGCGCGTTGTCGGACCGCCTTTATCCGAGCACCCACCCGCGTCGGGCGTGCCGCTGGCAGCCGACCACCGCCGCATTCTCGCCACCGCGATCGGCCGCCTGCGCGGCAAGATCAAATACCGGCCGGTCGTGTTCGAGCTGATGCCGCCGTCCTTCACCCTGCTAAAGCCTGCAGCGCACGGTAGAAGCGTTGTCCGGGGTGCGCTTGCACAAGCAGAATTTTCGCCGCCTTGTCGAGCAGCAAGGTCTGGTCGAGGAAACCGGCGGGATCAGCGCCGAGACCGGCGGGCGGCCGGCGCGGCTTGTGCGCTTTCGCCGCGAGGTCCTCCTCGAACGCCCCGCCCCCGGCCTGCGGCTGCGCGCCCCGCGCCGCGCCGCGAGCGCATAGCCGGCCGGGATCAATGCCGAGCCGCTGTTGTTTCAGAGCGAATTCAGAAATGCCGCCAGGTCTGCTTTCTCCTGGTTCGTTAGTCCGATATTGAAGCGCTGATCGTAGAACTCGACGACGTCCTGCAAGGTGGCGGCTGAACCGTTGTGGAAGTACGGCGCGCGCGCCGCCAAGCCGCGCAAGATCGGTCCTTTGACCTTGCCAATGTCGGCGCATTGACCGGTGATAAGGCGCGCCCGGGATCGGTGACCTCGAAGATTTGTCCCGCCAGCGGTCCCGAGCTGCACCAGAGGGTGAATACCGGCAGCCCGGAGATATCTAAGCTGGAGGGCTATTTGACCCGGCGTCGGCGACGCCGATGTTCAGCGGCGCCTTTACCGAGTGATTGCCGGCAAAGGGCGTGTCGTGGCACGTGCCGCAGAAACCGGCGATGCTCGGTTGGTTGAGCACATCATTCAGTCCCGCAACCCCGGTGATGTTGATGTTTGCGGTGTTGAAGATTTGCTCTCCGCGCGCAATCGATGCCCGCGCCGAGACCGCGGGGGAATGCCCGGTCAGACTGCTCCATGCATCATAAAGGCTGAAAATGTTCGGGGTGAAGGGCGCCCCCGTCGGATTGCCTCCAAGCGGATCATTGATCCCAATAAAAAAGTTCGACAATTGCTCGGATAGCGCCGCTGGGCCGCCATTCGCGCCGTCATCGGTCAGGTAGAGCGCTTTTTGATCGAAGATTTGCGCGGTGAAGATTCCGGAACCGGGAGGCGTTTTTGCGCATAGTGACGCGGTATCAGACTGGGTGCACCCCTCGAAGGCAACGATCTGCTGTTGCTGCGGTGCGCTCGGGGACGCATTGGCTTGGGCGTGGGTAAGCGTGGCATCGACCGCCTGACTGAAAAGGCTCGGCTCACGCCCGTCCCACATGATCGTGCTCAGGAAACCTAAATTCGCCGCCGGCAGCGGCCGCCGGTAAACCGAGACGATCCCGTTGTCGGGCTCGTCAAGCCGGTCGACCGGTCGGTGTTGCAGTCATAAGGATCGTTGACGCCCAGGATCTGAAATTGCGCCGCCGCCGGCATTGGCAGCCCGATGCGGATCAAGCCCTTGTCCAGCAGCAGGCTGTAGGCCTGCCGTTTTGCCTGCGGCGTCGAGACATCGTCCGACGGGCATGTGGCGCCGTCGACCAAGCGGAAGAGCGGATCGTTGCTGTTCGCGTTAAAACGATCGCGCGCGTGAACCGCGCTGATCGTCCAGCCGTCCTGCGGCTGATGACACGTGAAGCAGGTACGCCCATTGGTGCCGATATCGAGGAAGAAGGCGCTTTTCGCGGTCATTGTCGGGCCGTTCGGTTGCAGCGTCGCAACCGCGCCAGCCGGGTCTGCGTCGATCTCCAGCCGCGGGATTACCGGCGGCGTCGCCTGACGGCTCCGGTTGCGGTCGGGGAACAGCCGCTGCATTTCCCGGGCATGGGCATTCGCCCCCGCGAGCGTGGGCTGGGCGTTCTGGGCGAGCGCCGGAATAGCGGGGCCGGCCACCAATGTCACTAACGCGAGGCCCGCAAGGGACAGGTTCAACTGCATCGATCAGGTCTCTTTATTGAGGTTGGCGAGGAGGAACCCCGTGCTCGATTGGCGAGACACGGCGTGCTTTAGTACTGGGCTTTAGTAATTAGTAATATGGCTTTTGCGGGCCGCCGGCTATGGCGCGCGCGGAGTTTCGCGGTCCGCCGGGGCGGCGGCGGGAGCCTCGTCGATCGGCTGCGTCAGCTGCGGATCGCCACTCAATGCATCGCGCAGCGCCTGCATAAAGATCGCGCCGTCCCATACCGGTGCGATGGCGAGCGCTACGAGGAAGAGCACGGTGGCGATCGTCGTCACCGTCCAGGCCCGCGCCAGTGCGGCCAAGGCCTCGGTCGTGTCCGGCCGCCGCCCCGGGGCGCGAAAAAGCCGCCGCCGCTGGCGCGACGACGCCGTCGATATTCTGTTTCTTGGACGCTCGGCCATCACCGCCCCTGGCGCATTGCGATGCGCAGATAATGGCGCGTCGGGCGGCGGCGGGCTGTGAGCCGGGTCACAGTCGTTTGATGAATTTGCCGCAGCAGTCGGCCGGGGCGTCTGTCGCGTTCATGTCAATGAAATCGTCGGTGAAGATTTGGGAAATCGTCGGTGAAGATTTGAGAAGCGGAGTCGATCGAACCTTGCGCTACCCGGCGGGCGCTATGGGGCGGCGCTAAAAAATTCTAAATTGCGCGCAATTCTTGGCAAGAAGCGTGCATTGGTGACAGATTCCGGCGTGGCGATGACCGACCGCGACGACATCTTCCTGTTCGCAGGGCTTCGCCTCGACCGGCGCGCCGGCAGACTGTTCCAATGCGGCGAAGACGGCGTCCTGACCCCGGTGCCGATCGGTCCGCGGGCGCTCGATGTCCTCGGCGTGCTGGTCGAGCGTGCAGGGGCTCTCGTTTCGAGGGACGAGATCATCGCCGCGGCCTGGCCGCAGACGGTGGTCAGCGACAACAATCTGAACATGCAGATTGCCGCGCTTCGCCGGGTTCTCGACAGCGGCGAGGCGACGCCCAGCAGCATCCAAACGATCCCCCGGCGCGGCTATCGTTTCGTCGCGCCGGTGACTCGGGCCGAGCCCCCGGCGCAGCCGACGCCGGTCGAGCCAACCCATCCCCGCGATCAGGACTATGGGGATCGCCCCGTCCTGAAATCGCGGTCGCGCTACCGGGCCCGCCGCGCCATCATGGCCGGCGTCGTCGGCGCGCTGGTGCTCGCCGCCGCGGCGACCGCCGCCTGGAACGTGCAGTCGCGATGGTTCGCAAGCGCCCGCCCGGCGCCGCGCTTGTCGATCGTCGTCCTGCCGTTCGCCAATCTCGGCAGCGACCGCAGCCAGCAATATTTCGCCGACGGCATCACCGAGGATTTGACGACCGATCTGTCGCGGCTCGCCGACATGCTGGTGATCTCACGCGACACGGCCTTCACCTATCGGGACAAACCGGTCAATGCAAAACGGGTTGGTTACGAGCTCGGCGCGCGCTATGTGCTCGAAGGCAGCGTGCAGCGCTACGGCAACCAGGCGCGCATCAACGCCCAGCTGATCGATGCCGAGAGCGATACGCATCTCTGGGCCGAGCGGTTCGACCGCGGCATCGGCGATCTGTTCACCCTGCAGAACGAGATCACCGGGCGTATCGCGACCGCTCTCGACCTGACGCTGATCGCATCGGAAGCGGCCCGGCCAACCGAGCACCCCGATGCGCTCGACCACATTTTCCGGGGACGCGCCGACATATACAAGCCGGCGTCGCGGCAGAATTTTGCAGAGGCGATTGCCGAGTTCGAGCAGGCGCTGACGCTCGATCCCGGCTCGGTCGAGGCGCGGAGCCGGCTGGCTACCGCGCTTGCCAGCCGGGTGCTCGACGACATGAGCGACGCGGCCAAATCCGACATCGACCGGGGGAACGGGCTGGTCGCGCAAGCCTTGGCGGCGGCGCCTGCCAGCCCACTTGCGCATTTCGCCAAAGCTCAGCTGCTGCGCGCGCAGCACCATTGCGAAGCGGCGATCCCCGAATACGAGACCGTGCTCGCCGCCAATCGCAATGCGCTCTCCTCCATCGGCAATATCGGCCGGTGCAAGATCTATCTCGGGCTGATTGACGACGGGGTGGCGCTCGAAGAGCAGGCTATCCGCCTGAGCCCGCGCGACCCCTTTCTCGGTATTTGGTATTTCCGGATCGGTCAGGCGAGGCTGCTGCAGTCGCGGCTCGACGAGGCGATCCAGTGGCTCGAAAAAGCGCACGACGTTAATTCGGCATATCCGTTCGTCTCCGCCTGGCTCGCCGCCGCCTATGGCCTCAAAGGCGATTTGCCGCACGCCGCCGCCGAGCTCGCCGAAGCCCGCAGGCTAAGCGGGAACGGGTCGCCCGCGACCATCGTCGCGGAGCGCAAGGGCAGCGCCAAGGATTTTACCCCGCCGGCGACCCGGGCCCTGCTCGAAACCACCTTTCTTGCCGGCCTGCGCCACGCCGGGGTGCCGGAGGAATGACACGCACCTTTGTCACCGTCCTCGATTTCCGGGACAACATCGAAACGTTGCGCTTTCCGACCCGCGTGCTCCAACATGGACCTCGCTCTTACAGCGGCGTCAAGGCCGGGCGGGGCTTTCGGGCAGGGTGCGCTGGCGGCGGTAGGAGAGCGCTTCGGCGACGTGGCGGCGGGCGACGGTCGCCGCCCCTTCGAGATCGGCCAAGGTGCGCGCGACCCGCAGCACGCGGTGATAGCCGCGCGCCGACAGCCGCAGGCGTTCGGCCGCCCGCACCAACAGCGCGCGCCCGTCGGGATCGGGGGTCGCGGCCTCGTCCAAAACCGCGCCGTCGGCCTCGGCGTTGGTGCGGATGCGGTTTTCCTCGGGCAGGCCGGCGTAGCGCGTCGCCTGCCGCCTGCGCGCCGCCGCGACCCGTTTGGCGACGGCCGCGCTGTCCTCACCCGGCGGCGGCAAAGCGAGATCGGCAGGCGACACCGCCGGCACGTCGATATGCAGGTCGATGCGGTCGAGCAATGGCCCCGACAGCCGCCCCTGGTACTCTTCGGCGCAACGCGGGGCGCGGCCGCATGCCTCCTCGGCAAAGTGACCGCAGCGGCACGGGTTCATCGCCGCGATCAGCTGGAAGCGCGCCGGATAGGTGACATGCCCGTTGGCGCGGGCGACGCTGACCCGGCCGGTTTCGAGCGGCTGGCGCAGGGCCTCGAGCGCGGCGCGGTTGAATTCCGGCAACTCGTCGAGAAACAGCACGCCTTGATGGGCCAGCGAGATTTCGCCCGGCCGCGCCCGCATGCCGCCGCCGACCAATGCCGGCAGCGAGGCCGAATGGTGCGGCTCACGGAACGGCCGCTCGCGCGTCAGCCCGCTGCCGCGCAACCCGCCCGCGACCGACTGGATCATCCCGAGTTCGAGCGCCTCGGAGGGTTCGAGCGGCGGCAACAGGGCGGGAAGGCGGGCCGCCAGCATCGACTTGCCCGATCCCGGCGGTCCGACCATCAACAAATTGTGACCGCCGGCGGCGGCGATTTCGATCGCGCGCTTGGCGCTTTCCTGGCCTTTGACGTCCTTCAGGTCGAGCGCCGCATTGACCGAGGACGCCAGCCGCGGCTCGGGCGGCGGCAACAGCTGGGTTCCCTTGAAATGGTTGACGACCGCCAAGAGGCTCGGTGCTGCGACGACCTCGATCTCGCCAGCCCATGCCGCCTCGCCGCCGCAAGCCTGCGGGCAGATGATGCCGCTGTCATGGCCCGCGGCGAAGAGGCCGGCGATCAGCACGCCGGCGACGCTGGTGATCGACCCGTCGAGCGACAATTCGCCGAGTGCGGTGTAGCTCGCAAGCTCGTCGGCCGGCAACGCCTCCATCGCGACCAGCAAGGCCAGCGCAATCGGCAGGTCGAAATGGCTGCCTTCCTTCAGCACGTCGGCGGGGGCGAGGTTGACGGTAATGCGTCTCGGCGGCAGTGCGAGCCCGAGCGAGCTCAACGCCGAGCGCACCCGTTCGCGCGATTCGGCGACGGCCTTGTCCGGCAATCCGACGACGGTGAAGGCCGGCAGGCCGGAGGCGATCGTCACCTGGGTCTCGACCTCGATGACCTCGATCCCGTGAAACGCCACCGTGCGGACCTGCGCGGCCATGTTCTTGCCTACCGCTTAACCACAAGTCGAATGTACGAGCGCGGGCATCGTAACGCCAGCGTTGCGGGCGTGTCTGCGAGCACAATCGTTGCGGGATCAGCAGAAGCGGCGCTACGCTGGACGCGGACCGGCTGCACGGCCCGCAAAACCGAGAAGAGGGAGACACCGCCTTGCCCACCACCGCTGGTTGGCGGCTCGCCTTGGAGCCGCGCATGCTGAGCATCCTGCGCTTTGTCGCCGGCCTCGTCTTTTTGGACCATGGCCTGTCCAAGCTGTTCGGCTTTCCGCACTCCGCCGCCTTCGACCACCTCCAGCTGGCGTCGCTGATCGGGGTGCAGGGCCTGATCGAGGTGATCGGCGGGGCGTTGATATGCGTCGGCCTGTTCACCCGGCTTGTCGCCTTTATCCTGTCCGGAGACATGGCGGTCGCTTATTTCATGGCTCACTCGCCGAAAAGCTTTTTCCCGGCGTTGAACGGAGGCGACGCGGCGATACTCTATTGCTTCATCTTTTTTTACTTGTTTGTCGCGGGCGGCGGGCCCTGGAGCCTCGACCGGCTGCGCGAAAAGAGAGCCGGCTCGCGGCTGACCGCGGGTCTGACCCGTCCGCCGGGCCAGCACGCATGCGACGAATTGCGTCGAGGTTGCCGCCGGTAAACAGATAGCCCTCGATCCCGGCGGCGGCCGCGGCGGCGCAATCGGACGGTTTGTCGCCGATCAGAAAGCTCGCCTCGCGCTCGACCGGCCAGCAGCGCAACAGGTCGTTGATCATTCCCGGCGCCGGCTTGCGCCAGTCGCTGACGCGGCGGTATTCGGGGAGGCGCGCCTCGGGGTGAAACGGGCAATAGCGGATGTCGTCGACATGCGCGCCCGCGGCGGCGAGTTCCGCGGCGAGCCGGGCGTGCAGTTCCTGCACGTCCTGCTCCGAATAAAGGCCGTGGGCGACGCCGGCCTGGTTGGTGACCACAAACACGAAAAAGCCGGCCTCGTTCAGCGCCCGCACCGCGGCCGCGGCGCCGTCGGTCCAGCGGAACCGCGCGCGCGAGCCGACATAGCCGTCATCATGGTTCAACACCCCGTCGCGATCGAGAAACGCGGCCGGGCGCGCAACCATCCGGGCTCAGGGTGATGATCCCTGCTTGGGGAACAGGCGCTCTTCGACGAGCCCGCAGATGACGTGACCAGCCATGATGTGGACCTGCTGGATCAGCGGCGTCGAATCCGACGGCGCATGGAGGCAGATGTCACAGCGCCGGCGCATTTCGCCGCCGCTTCGGCCGGTGAGCCCGACGACCGCCAGCCGCTTGTCGCGGGCGGCGTCGATCGCACGCAGGATGTTGGGCGAGCGCCCCGATGTCGAGAGCGCGAAAAACACGTCCCCGCTATTGCCGAGCGCCAAAATCTGGCGCTCGAACACCCGCTCGAAGCCGTAGTCGTTGCCGATTGCGCTCAGGACCGAGGTGTCGGTCGTCAGCGCCAACGCCGCCACCGGCGCACGGTCGTAATAAAGGCGGGACAACAGCTCGCCGGCGATGTGCTGGGCGTCGCCGGCGCTGCCGCCATTCCCGGCGAGCAGCAGCTTGTGACCGTTGGCGAGCGCGTTCGCGGTTATCTCGACGATCGCCGCGACAGTATTGGAAAAGGCCGGATCGTCGATCGCGGCCTGCACCACGTCGCGCGACTGCTTCAGATAATCGAGGATCGCGTTCACCGCCCCACCGTTATTTTCGCCCCGTGCACGCGCCCGGAAAGCGCCGCCCTCGGCCGCCCGATTGTGCCACGTTCCGCAACCGCAGGCGAGGCCGGCAAACCGGGTGATCTACCGGCGTCGCGGGGGTGCGGAGGGATGATCGGGGGCGGGCCGCCGGCGGCGCGCTTTTCGGCTTTGCCTTCAACCGTTAATCGAGTATCGGTGAAATGTTCATGCCAGGGTATCCCTGCGCGAGAGGCCCGCAGACCAAGTCCATGCGCATCTTTTTCGTGTGTCAGCGGGTCCCCTTTCCACCCGACCGCGGTGACAAGATCGTGACGTTCCACGAAATCCGTCACCTGTCAAAGCACCACGAGGTCCACGTCTTCTGTCTCGCCGACGGCGCCGGCGACCTCGCCAACATCCCGGCATTGCGCGACTTCACCGCGAGCGTCACGGCGGTGCCGGTGGCCCGATCGAAAAGCCGGCTCCGCGCCCTCGGCGCGCTGTTCCGCGGCCGGCCGCTTTCCGTGGCCGCTTTCGACGAAGCTCCGACTGCATCAGGCGATCATCCGAAAAGTATGACGAGGCCCGGCCCGACTTGGTCGTCGTCTTCAGCTGCAATGTCGCTCAGTACGCCGAGCATTTCGCCGGGGTGCCGCGAATCATGCAGTTTCACGATCTCGACTCGCTCAAATGGGCGCAATACGCCGAACGCTCGAACATTTTTCTGCGATGGATTTACCGCACCGAAGCGCGACGACTGCTCGCTTACGAGCGCAGCATCGCGCGCCGCTTTTCGCATGCCTTGGTCTGCACTGCGGCGGAGCGGCGGGATTTCGAGCGCCTGTTCCCTGGGAGTGCGGTCTCGCTCGTCGGGAACGGCGTCGATCTCGACTATTTCCGGTCGTCGGGTATTGAGAAGCGGCCGGGATCGATCGTGTTCACCGGGGTCATGGACTATTTCCCCAACGCCGATGCGGTCATCTGGTTCTGCGACGAGATCCTGCCGTTGGTGCAGGCGCAGATCCCGGAAGCAAACCTGACCATCTGCGGCAACCGTCCGACCGCGCCGGTGTGGCGTCTGGCGCAACGGCGCGGCGTCAGCGTGACCGGCTGGGTCCCGGACACGCGCCCCTACCTCGATGCGGCAGAAGTGTTCGTGGCGCCGTTGCGGGTGGCCCGCGGCGTTCAAAACAAGCTGCTGGAGGCGCTGGCAATGGGCCTGCCCTGCGTCGCCTCCGGTGCGGCTTGGCGCGGAACCGTCGTCCCGCAGGGGGACGGCGTGCTGGTGACGGATGACGCCGCCGACTTCGCCGAACTGGTCGTCCGCCTGTTGCGGGAGCCCGCCCTCCGCACCGAAATGGCGGTCAAGGCGCGGGCCGCGGTCGCCGCGAATTATCGGTGGGAAGATCAGCTGGCGGCTCTCGACCGCGTCATTGCCGCGGTGACGACAGGGCCGCGGCAACCGGCGCCGATACTGTCCGAACTGGTCTGACGGCGACCCCGCCGCGGCTTCGCCGCGACCCCTTCGGCTCGCGTCACGTGCACGTTCCGGGAAAGCACGACGGCGACAGCGGCGCGTTGACAACAAACCCGCGATCTGTCCGACTCCGCGCTATCGAGCAACGTTCGGCGGACAGCCGGGGAAGCACGACGCCGGCAGCCGATCAGGCGAGGAGGGCGCTGATGTTCCGACCCGAGAGCCACACCCGTTGGGCAGCGCTCGTGCTGGCCGGCCTCCTTTTGATGTTCAGCCGCGCCGACGCCCAGCAGGCCGAACGCGGCCAGTCGAGCTACATGCCGGTCGACATCACCGAGCCGTTCGCCTCGATCATGGCGCGGCTGTCGGCCGCCAAGCCCGCCGTCGAGCAGGAGCACAACGCCCTGCTCAACGAGCGCTACGACCTCGGCGACCGCCCCGCCCAGGGGGTGACGATGGACCGCGGCAAGCCGGTGCAGGAAGGGGTTCGCGTCAAACTGCCCGCCGGGACGACATGGGACAGCCTGGCGGCGATGAGCCCCGACTCAGATCCGCGACCAGAACCTGTTCCCAAAAGGCTTCTACCCGCTGCCGCATCCCAAGCACCAGGAGGGCGGCTTTGTATTTCCCCATTTCGTCATCGACGCGATCAAGCAGCAGGACGGGCGCGACCTCGCCCGGTTCGACATTGATTTCGACCTGCCGGACCGCTTTCTGGCCGAGTTTCCGCCGGCCATCTATCTGACCCCACGCCCCGAACTCGGCGACGTGTCGCAGGGCAAGCTGGTCTCGCTGACCAATTACTACCAGTTGTTCAACGGCCTGTTGACGCCCCGGCAGCTCGAAGGGCTGCGTCTGTTGCTGACGCCGTTTCCGCAGCAGCAATTCAACGCGACCGAGGACCGCCGCGCCGAGCTGCCGAGCACCGGCGCCGCCTGCTTTGACTGCCATTCCAACGGTCATCAAAATGGCGCGACCCATCTCGCCCCGGACACGCGCCCGCAGCAGTTCCGCCACCGCATCAAGACGGTTTCGCTGCGCGGCCTGAACGTCCAGCGCCTGTTCGGCTCGCAACGCGCCTTGAAAACAGTCGAGGATTTCACCGAATTCGAGCAGCGAACCGCGTATTTCGACGGCGACATCGTGATCGCGACAAAAAAGGGCGTAAACCCGCTCGAGCGCGGCAGCCAGGTCGACTTCATGGCCGATTTTGAAGAAATGCTGAACTTTCCGCCCGCGCCCAAGCTCGACGTCTTCGGCAAGCTCGACCCCGCCAAGGCGACGCCGGCCGAAATGCGGGGGCAGGAGGTGTTCTTCGGCAAGGGCCAATGCGCGATCTGCCACCAGCCGCCCTATTACACCGACAACTCGATGCACGACTTGGAGACCGAGCGCTTTTTCAAGCCGGTAATGATCAACAACATGATGGCGGTCGGCGACGGGCCGATCAAGACCTTCCCGTTGCGCGGCGTCAAGGACAACCCGCCCTATCTGCACGACGAGCGGCTTCTGACCTTGGAGGACACGGTCGAGTTCTTCAACATGGTCCTCGGCACCAGGCTGGCACCACAGGAAAAACAGGATCTGGTCGCCTTCATGCGCGCCCTGTAGCCGGCGAGCGCCGCCGCCCGCCGAACGGACATCCCAACGCCGCGCGGCGGTTGCGGAAGCCTGTGCGCACGAGGTCACGGTCCGCCGAGCTCACCTGTACCTGATCGGATGACGGGTGCTATCATGCCCGCGAAAAATCGTTTGTCCGAAGGAGGCAGCATCATGTCGGAGCACGGCGCCGAGGCGATCCGGGGCATAGCATGGCCCTCGAACGGGCTGAGCGAGGTGCCGTTCCGGCTCTACACCGATCCCGATCAGTACCGCCTCGAGCAGGAGCGGATCTTCAAGGGGCCGGCGTGGAGCTATCTGTGCCTCGCGGCCGAGATCCCGAACCCCGGCGACTGGGTCGCTACCACAATCGGCGAGACCGCGGTCGTCGTCGCCCGCGACAATGACGGAAATATCAATTCCTTCGTCAACCGCTGCGCCCATCGCGGCAATCTGCTGTGCATCGAGCGGCGCGGCAGCGGCAAGGAAATCAAGTGCATCTACCACGGCTGGACCTACGACCTCGGCGGCAAATTGACCGGCGTCGCCTTTGAGCGCGGGGTCAGGCGCCAGGGCGGCATGCCGCCGGAGTTTCGCAAGGACGACCACGACCTGCCGCGGCTGCGGGTCGCCGAGCTCGCCGGGCTGGTCTTCGGCACTTTGAGCGACCAGGCGCCCGCTCTCGAAACCTATCTCGGGCCGCAGATCGTCGACGGCATCCGCCGCGTCTTGAACCGGCCGGTCCACATCCTCGGCCGCAGCACGCAGGTTCTGCCGAACAACTGGAAGCTCTACGCCGAGAACACCAAGGACACCTATCACGCCAGCATCCTGCACGCCTTTCTGACGAGCTTCCGCATCAACCGGCTGTCGATGCCGGGCGGCATCCACATCGACGACAGCGGCGGCCACCATTTCAGCCAGGCCAAGCTCGACTACGCCGCCGAAGACGCCGACTACAACCGCGAAGGGCTGCGCTCCGACATGGACATGCGGCTCGCCGACCCGTCGGTGATCGAATTGGTCGACGAATACGGCGACGGCGTCTCGGTGCAGATCCTGACGGTGTTTCCCGGCATGATCCTGCAGCAGATCCGCAATTCGATCGCGGTGCGCGCGATCCACCCGACAGGGCTCGAAAAGACCGAGCTCGAATGGATCCATCTGGGCTTTGACGGCGACGACGAGACGATGACCGAGCGCCGTCTGCGCCAAGGCAATTTGGTGGGTGCGGCCGGCTACATCTCGATGGAGGACGGCTGTGTCGGCGGCTTTGTCCAACGCGCCTTGCGCTACAACGACGACGACAGCGGTGTCGTGATGATGGGCGGCTACGACGCCCAGTCGCAGCCCTTCCGCTCGAGCGAAGCCGCGATCCGCGGCTTCTGGAAAAAATACCGCGCCATGGTCGGCGACTAACCGGGCGAGCGTTGTAAAGTTGAACGCTAGGGGCGCGGCAAGGGCCGTCGCCTCCCTCGGAGGGTGTGATGGCCGCCGTCAAGGATAGCCATATCGTTATCCGATTTATGGCTCTCTATATGAGGCTTCGAGATTCAATAGATGATGATCCCGAAAGTCTCCTGATTCTTAGCATGGGTGATGACATTCTGCACAGCCTCTGCTCAGATCTCCACTTTCTTGCATTCGAAATCCAGACTGCGGAGCGGCGCACCAGGAAACTATTTGCGAACCCTGTCGACCCAAAATTCGTAGAAGCTTGGCGGGATTACGAGGCGCGATATTCACATGTGCTCGGCGTTATCGAGTTGGCGGATCTACTCGGCGTCGATGTCAACGCGATTTGTCCACCACAGCAGCCCGGCGGAGAGATCGAGCCGCGTCACCAGTTTGCTGCGGAAGAAGCGCGAAAGTCGGCGGCCACAATTACGAATATATTTGCGTTTGCCGAACAGCAAATCGAGTTTGAACGAGAATGGCTCGACGAAACGACCTCCGAGGAGGTAGACCGGGGGATTTCCGAATGGGAGAGCCTCGAAAGAAATGCGAGCTTCGACCTAGAAGGGATCCTTCGGCGACGCATGCTAACCCCCTTTGTTTTGATACCTAGGCATGTATCTAGTGGTGCGAACGCAACAGATGGTACCGCGAACAAGCCAGCGTTTCCGCGGGTTTCGACCGTGTCGTGAGGGTACCAAGTGTCGATTCTCACCACTAGCCACCATGGCATGAAGGATAAGCTCTCCCTATTAGGGCTGCTACAGCAAGCGCATGAGGCATTCATATTTGGTGTTCCTTTTGCAGCTATTTCGTTATTGCGTTCAATTCTTGAATTAGTCTTGAAAATTCATTACGGATCGACGGGATCGGACTTAAAAGACATTATAAATAACGTTTCATATTTACCACGCGGAATCGCCCGAACGAATTTGCACAAGCTGAGAAGGCTTGGCAATAGTATCTTACATTTTGATAAGGAGCTTTTCCGCATATTGGACGCACCAGACAATTTGGAACCAGAAATTTTAATGCATCTTTATACGCTTCGGTTGCTGATCGAGGCGGCGCCATTGGGCCGCGTTGAGCGCTTGCCGCCACGCAGTAAAAAATAACACAGCCACGGACCTGGAAATCTAAATGTCGATAGGGATGCCTGTCTCGAGACCCATGCTGCGCGGGCGCCGAAACTTGTCTGACAGGCTGTCTTAGATGCATACAGACAATTCAGCTTTATCGCCCTGTAGGATGGGTTGAGCGCGCAGCGAAACCCATCTGGTGCGGCGGCGGCGATGGGCTTCGCAAGGCTCAGCCCATCCTACGGCTATTTGCTGCTAAATCACGCGATTGCGTCTGAACGCTAGGAAGAATTGATGGATGAAACTGTGGTGCGGCAGGGCGTTCACGAGCTGATCGCCGCCTATGCGGAATGTATCGACGACGACCGGCTCGAGGAATGGCCCGATTTCTTTGTCGAGGACTGCCGCTATCTGATCACCAGCCGGCAGAGCCACGAGGCCGGCTATCGCCATGGCGTCGTCTACGCCGCCTCGCGCGGGATGCTGGCCGACCGGATCTTGGCGTTGCGCCGCGCCAACATCTTCGAGCCGCATCGCTACCGGCACGTCGTCGGCCCGATCCGGGTCGGCAAGATCGCCGACGGCATCGCCGAGGTCCGCTCGAATTTCATCGCGATCAGGATCATGCATGACGGCGCGATGGCCCTCTTCGCCGCCGGCCGCTATCTCGACCGCATCGCCGTCGCCGCCGAGCCCTACCGGTTCATCGAGCGCCTCGTCATCCTCGACAGCGAAAAGATCGACACATTGCTGGTGATCCCGCTGTAGCCGGGCGGCAGGTCTGCGGACGACCCACCCGCCCGCCTTTCGGCTCGACCCGCTTATGTCACCGCCCGGCGAAACCGCTTGCCGTGTCCGACCAGCCGCTCGCGGGTCAGATGGACGCCCTTCGCGTCGTCGGCGACCACCCGCCCGATGACCTGCGCATGGCGGCGGTGACGCCCGAGGATCGCCAGGATCGGGGCGCAGTCGCGTTCGGCCGCGAGCACGCAAAACCCGACGCCCATATTATAGACCTCGAACATTTCCGGGTCGTCGACCTCGCCATATTTCTGGATCAGCCGAAAGATCGGCGGCGGGGGCGGCAGGTTGTCGATCTCGAACCCGACCTGGGCGGCGACCCGCGGCAGGTTTAGGAGCCCGTCGCCGGTGATGTTGACCAGCGCCTTCACCGCCGGCGCCTGAGCGATGATCTCGAGCACCTCCGGCACGTAGATCAAGGTCGGCCGCAGCAATTCCTCGCCGAGTGGCCGGCCGAGCTCGGGGAAAACGTGGTCGACCGAAAAATTGTTCTTCTTGAAAAAAGCCTGCCGCGCCAAGGTCAAGCCGTTGCTGTGAATGCCGCTGCTGGCGATGCCGATGACGACGTCGCCGGGCGTCAGGTCACGGCCGATGATGATCCGGTCGAGCGGCATCAAGCCGACGGCCATCCCGACGAGATCGAACCCGCGTATCGAATCCCTCAGCGGCGAGATCTCGCCGCCGGATATCGAGATCCCGGCCTGCTTGGCGCCCTCCGCCAAGCCGATGGCGATCGCCCCCAACATATCGGCGTCCGCGGCCTCGACCGCGATGTAGTCCACCATCGACAACGGCCGCGCGCCGACACAGATCAAGTCGTTGACGTTCATCGCGACGCAGTCGACGCCGATCGTGTCGTATTTTTTCATCATGTCGGCGACGATCGACTTCGACCCGACCCCGTCGGTGCAGATCGCCAGCCCGACGCCGCCGCCGATGTCGATGACATTGGCGAAATAGCCGATGTCGAGCGCCACAGCACCGGGCTGCCCCGCCGCCGGCCAGGTCCCCTTGATCGCGGCGACGATCTTGCCAGCCCGGTTTCTACCGCGGCGGTGTCGACCCCGGCTTCGCGATAGCGGCTTTCCTGTGCGGTCATCGCACCTTCCATGGCGGTCGGGCCTTCTCCTAATGGGCGGCGAGGCCGGCGGCAAGACGGTCGATCGCCTCAGCCATGCTCGATTGGGCCTATGCGCTTTTGCCGCAGCGGCCGATGATCGCGCGACCGACGCAGGAGGACCGCCCATGCCCACCAGCACGCCCGCCAGCACCGCCACCATCGCCAGCCACACGAGAGGGCTGCGCCCGTTGGGCGAGCACCTCGGCACCGAGGCCCTTGGCGTCGATCTGTCAAAGCTCGACGACGACACCTTTGCCTGGGTCGGCGCTGCCTTTGCCGAGCATCCGGTGCTGGTGTTCCGCAACCAACGGCTCGACGCCGGCGACGTCGCCGCCTTTGGCCGACGCTTTGGCACCCCGCGCAAGCACGCCCTCGTCAAATACCGGCATCCGGAACATCCCGAAGTGTCGTGGCTGACCAATGTCGAGGAGGACGGAAAGATCGACTGGTACGGCGTCAAGCGCGCCACCGAGTGGCACACCGACTCGACCTATGAAGAAAAGTTGCCGCTACTGGCTATGCTGCACGCTCTTGAAGTGCCGGCGGCAAAAGGCGGGACAATGTTCGCCGACATGCGCGCCGCCTACGACGCGCTCTCGCCTGAGATGAAGCACCGGCTGGCCGGGCTGACCGGGTTGCACGGCCGCAGCTCCGGGCCGGCCGGGGAACGGCTCTACGGCGACGACAAGGGGAAGACCGAAAAAGAATACGACGAGCTGCCGCGCCCGGCGGTGGTCAACCATCCGGTCACCGGACGCCCGATCCTGTTCGTCAACCCGATGCACACCCACGGCTTTGACGGCATGGCGAAAGACGCGGCGTGGCCGCTGATCGAGGAACTGGCCGCCCACGCCACCCAGGAGCGCTTCACCTACTACCATTCCTGGCAGGTCGGCGATTTGTTGATCTGGGACGAGCGCGCGACGATGCACCGCGGCGGCGGCGACTACAACCCCGCCGAGCGCCGCGTCATGCTGCGCACCATCGTCTACCCGAACTAACCGAGGGCGGCTCGGCCGCAAGCGGCGCCCGGGCGAGCCACGGCCCCGCCGCCGAAGCGTGATCGGCATCCGGGAGCGGCCGGAGCTGTAGGGCGCACGCACCCTGCTCGTGGGTAATGTTCGCTTATTCGCTTGCGTGCTGGGCGCAGCCTGGGCATTGATGCATGCATCAATTGATTAATTGATGGGACCGAGAGCATGGACCACCGCATCGACGCCCACCTCGCCCGCACCCAGTTCGGGCAGATCATGGACCGCGCCACCAAGAATAACGAACGCTTCATCGTCGCTCGCCGCGGCGAGCCCGCCGTCGTCATCATGAGCGTGCAGGATTTTATCCGCACCGCAGCACCGCCGCCGGACTGGCTGGAAAAGGCGTGGAGCGGCGCCAAGCAGCGCGGGCTCGACACCCTGACACGCGCCGAAATCGACGCCGAAATCGCCGAGCACCGGCGAAGCAAAGACCCCGCCACCCTCGGCGGAGCGAAGTGATCCGGGCAGTCATCGACACAAATGTACTGGTCTCCGGCCTGCTCTCTCCCGCAGGCAAGAGGCGCTGACCCTCCTGGCCATTCATCAGGGATTGGTGAGCCCTTGCTTCTCTCACGACATTATCGAGGAATACGCGGCCGTGCTCGCACGCGCAAAATTTGCGTTTCCGTCCGATGAGATCGAGGCAGTGATGACCATGTTCCGTCGCCAAGGCGAGCTGTTTGAGCCGGACGTCTCGGCCGCCGAGTCTTCCGATCCAGGCGACACCAAGTTTCTGCAATGCGCCGCTGCCGCGGCAGCCGATTACATCGTCACCGGCAACAAGCGCGATTTTCCGAACGCGTCCTACGGGCCGACGCGCGTCGTGAACGCCGGCGAGCTGCTCGACCGGATTACATTCGAGATTCTGATCGAATGAACCAATCCGCTCCGCTTCGCCAGTCTAGCCCGGGTCCGCGGTCGCCGGTCCGGCGGGAGATAACCCCGTTAGAGGCAAGCAGGTTTCACGGAAGCCCTGCACTGCCGCTAGCTAGTGGCGCAGAAGACGACGACGGAGGCCTGCTTGATAGGCATTGAGGCTGGCGGTCAGCAGCGCCTGTTCGCGGCTGAGATCAGCGGGAAGGATACCGGTGCGAGATGCGGCGACCATGGCGGCGAGGCATGCTGCGGGGAGCCCGGCTCCCTCGTCGAATACGCTTGCGGCGGATGCGCCGCGCTCGAATTCGAACAAGATGGTGACGACGAAAATCCTGCTCACGCTCGATGCGCAGCAGCCAATCCTCGATCATCATGCAATAGCTCGCATGCGCCCTCTCCCGAATCGCGACAAGTCGGAGCCGGATTTTCTCCGCCCCAGCGATCATCGTGGTGAGGACCCGAGCAGAGCCGAGGCACCACCACTGCAGCGCTTTCGACAGCGCCTGATGTTCTCTCCGTAACAATATTTCTTTCTTGATCAGATCGGATAGCGCGCGGCCACCCCGATACCCGGCTGTCGCCGCGAAGACCGGCAGCAGGATGGCCGGCCAGCCCCCGAGTCCAAGCATTAAGACGCTGCCGGCTCCTACGGCCTTTCCGACCGTCGCACCCGCGTACCGGCCCGCGCCATCGGCGGCGATGTTCCCGAGTAGCGCGGACCAGTCCGTATTGCCCCGCCAAAGATGGTAAGCGTTTCTGACGACCGACAGCACCGGCACGACTTCTGCGAAGTGCAGATCAAGCATATCTGCCGAGGAGTTGAGGCTGTGCTCGGTCGTCGACCGCACATAGTCTCGGGAAATCCCCGGGATTGCGGTTATGTGGTCGTTGTCCACGAAATGTGACGCCAAATCTTGGTTTACCACCACCCTTGGCACTTCCGGGTACCTCGATAGATGCTCAGTCACGAGGCTGGAGGATAGTCCGCATTTGGCTTGTACCGGCTCACCGTTGACCCAAAAGTCAACCGCCGGATTGCTGGGGTTGTCGGGAAAGTTTACTTCTGCTCCGCTTTGACGTAATGCGTGTGCTGCTATTCTTTCGAATACGTATCCTTGTAGCTGGTTCACATGACCTTCATAAGTGGCCAACGGCTCTCTATCTATTATGTGCTGTGACCAGCACGCGAGGGCGTGGATATCGCCAACATTCGACGGATGAATGAAATCGAAAGCCTCGATCGCCAGCGGATCGATACGCACACGATCGTATATCAAATCGCCGAGACTGATCGCCTCGAAGGCGATCGTCTCGCCGCCGCCGAGCACGGCGGCTGCGCGTCTCGCCGATGTCGTCGCGGCCGCCGCTGGCTTCCGCAATAGATCGTTGAGATTTTCCACGGTTCTTGCTCACGATATTCTAGGAAGGCATTGGAACGTCTTGTCAATTTGCGCTCGAACCTTTTGGTCACCAGTCTGACGGAGCGAAGTATACCCCGCGAATACGCTAACGATGTTGGTGGGCGAGTGGGCCAGAGTCTCGCTTGTGACCGAAGCCATGGCAGCAGTGGCGACCATGACAGGGACGAGCTGATCTCGGATCTGTCGGTTTGCACGCGCCAGCGCAAAGCGGCCTCCCAACAGAGTTGCGACCCCAAGCACCAACGGGTTCGATAGGAACGCGAGTGCAGCAGTCGCATGCAGGTAGACTGCAAATGGCAGGGTCAGACCAAAAAGACCCGCCGATGCTGCGATCATCGAAGTGAGCGTGGTATAGGCGGCAAATCCGGCAACCCCCACGGTTCCCACCAACGCGCCGCCGACAGCCGCAATCGCGCCAGTCTTCTTCAACGCAGCCGCGGAAAGATCGGCGAGTTTTGCTTCTCTTCGAATGCGCTCTTGAAGATCCGGCGGCAGTTCGGTCAGCAATCTCGCGATGTCCGTTGCGATCTGCTCCTGTTCCTCGCGCGGTTTCATCGCAAAATCTTGGTCCAGCTCCTTGAATATCCGCCGCAGAACGTATTGCGCCAAATCAAGGACTGAGCCTCCCTCGAACGGCGCCACGCCCTTTTTGCTTCGCCCCGGACCCGCCAGACGTGTCAGCAACGCCACAGCGCGTGCTTCGGCCTCAAGGCACAGGTCGAGAAGTGCAGCTTCGGAGGGGGCCGAAGTGAAACGCAAGTCGAAATGCCCCAGAAGGCGGCCGAGCTTCGCCGCCCGCCAGTCTGTCGGGGTAATAGGCAATATCAAATTATCGTCGCGAGCATGACGAAAAGGGTCATTCGGCGCGCGCTCGGAAAAGCTCGTGGGCAGGAAACGCGTCAGAGGCTCAATCAGGGGAACTCTTCGCGACGCCTCGTCCGCCAGCCGTGGGACTCGCTTGGTGATTTCGCCGAGGACCGTCGAATGGTCGAAGGTCCAGACCTGAGCGCGCGCTGCCTCCGCGTTTTCGGTAAGAATTCCTTCGAGGAGCACACTACGTGGCACCTTGCCATCTCCTTGGCGGAGGACGTTCAATCGAACGTTAGCGCTAAGGCCGTCAATCAATTGTCAGTTCATCGTCCGCCAACATGTTCGCCGCGGAAAGCTCGCTTAGAAGTACGACTTGAAATGACTCACTATGTATCAATCAGTTATTCGTCGTTCCCGCGAAAGCGGGAACCCAGGGCTCCAAGAACTCGAACAGTTCCCCTGGACCCCCGCTTTCGCGGGGGCGACGATAACCCACTGAGATGCCGCGTTTCATTTCGGGTCTTGGTATAGCTTAGAGGCCCCGCGGTTGACTGCCAAAGTTAGCGCCCGCATGGAGGTGGTGGATGACCGTTAGCGAACGCGCGCTGGGCGGAATTCCCAAAGATGATTTGCGGCGTCGACAACCACGCAATCGCCACACTCGTATTGTATTTACCCGGCATCGGCACTCATCAGCGGGTGCGAACTTGTCGTTGAAGGGAGTTGGCGACGCCTGATCTCGACCTGATAAAACAGGCGGAACAGGGGCGCCGGACCAGTGCGGGCGTTTGCGCGGGCCGGTCCGACGATCCGCAGGCTGACACCTGAGGCAACCAATGCAGGGCTTTTTGCTGCTGAGTTGCTGCAGAAGCAGCCAAACTATTTTCTCGGTTCTCGTAAAGACTGTATCTCACAACATCTGGAGAGAACTCCGTTTTGTCTTGGCCAAGCTCGAGCCTTTCAGTCACGCGGACTTGTTCCGTGGGCATCTACGGCTTGAGCTCCTCGAAACAAAGCGTGGATCCGCGGATCAAATCCGCGCGACGCGATCTTGGCCCACTGCGTTGAACCCTTTCCGGAGCGTCGCGGCGCCGGCGGTTTTATCGGGGCGTCCATGCGCACAGCGCAGGCCTCGCGGGCAGATCATGGTTGGCGCTCATCATCAGCAGGCTCAGGATATCGGGTGCTGGCATAGCCATTTCTTCGGAGCAGATCATGAGCGCTCACATGACGCCTGAGCAGGTCCGTTCGAAAATCAGCCATCCGATCGTCGACGGCGACGGGCATTGGGTCGAGTACGACCCGGTGTTCAGCGACAAGATGCGCAAGGTCGGCGGCGACCTGGCCGCGGACGGCTTTCTGAAGGCGATGGGGGCGACCCGCGAGGCGCTGGAGATGACCCCGGCCGAGCGCCGCCACAAGCGCATCGGCCAGCCGGCCTTTTGGAGCCGGCAGGCGGAGAACACCCTCGACCGCGCCACCGCGATGATGCCGAGGCTGCTCTACGACCGCCTCGACGAGCTGGGGCTCGACTTTGTCGTCGTCTACCCGACCGCCGGGCTGCGCTTTCCGCGCATCCAGGACGACGCCACCCGGCGCGCCGTGATCCGCGCCTACAATGTCGTCTCGGCGGATTATTTCAGCGGCCTCGGCGACCGGCTGACCCCGGCGGCGATCATCCCGATGCACACCCCCGACGAGGCGATCGCCGAGCTCGAATTCGTCACCAGGCAATTGGGCTCCAAGGTCGGCATGTTCGGCAGCAACATGGCCCGCAAGGTGCCGGCGGCGGCCGCCAACGACCCCGACACCGCGCGCTTTGCGGTGTGGTACGACGCGCTCGGCCTCGACAGCGAATACGACTACGACCCGGTCTGGGCGAAATGCGCCGAGCTGGGCATCGCCCCCACCTTCCACAGCGCCAGCCTGAACCAGGGCCTGCGCCTGTCGCCGACCAATTTCTGCTACAGCCATATCGGCCATTTCGCCGCCGCCGGACACGCGACCGCCAAGGCGATCTTCCTCGGCGGCGTCACCCGACGGTTCCCGGAACTGCGCTTTGCGTTTCTCGAAGGCGGTGTGGGCTGGGCCAGCCAGTTGTTCGGCGACCTGATCGAGCATTGGGAGCGGCGCAGCGCCAAGGCATTGGAGCGCATGCACCCGGACAAGCTCGACCGCGCCCAGCTGATGGGCCTCGTCGAGAAATACGGCTATGACGACATCGCCGCGGCATTGCGCGAGCGCGGTGGGCTGCCCGATCCCGAGCAGGCCTATCTGACCGGCGGGCTCGAGAACATCGACGATTTCTCGGCCTGCAAGATCACCCGCAAGGAAGACTGGGTCGATCTCTACGCCAAGCCGTATTATTTCGGCTGCGAGGCCGACGACCGCATGAACGCCACCGCGTTTGGCCGCAGCAACCCGTTCGGGTCAAAGCTGAATGCGATCTTCAGCTCGGATATCGGGCATTTCGACGTGATCGACATGCGCCACCCGCTGCCCGAAGCCTACGAGCTGGTCGAGGACGGCCACATCACCGCCGACAATTTCCGCGACTTCACCTTTGGGAACGCGGTGCGGCTGTGGGGCACGCAAAACCCGCGCTTCTTCGAGGGTACGCGCGTCGCCAAAGAGGCCGCCGCGGTGCTCGCCCAGGCGCAAACCCCGACCCGCGCCGCCGCCGAATAGCACCGGCGCGGACAGATCCTGCGGATGCGACAGCGCCGTCTCCCGCGACGGCGCTGTTTTCCGTGGGGCGGGACCCACGTCGTCGGCAAAAAATGCTTTCTGCCGCCAAAAGCCGCGCTTCCGCAGATCGTGCCGCACGCGCACGATCTGCTGCTGCAACGAGCTCGGTCAGGCGAGCAGCAAGCGCGCCGGGCTCACGACGATGCCACCGCCTGCGCCGCAGCTTCCGGGGCGTCGTGCTCCCGCGAGATGTCGCGGTTGGTGTAGTCCGGCAGAAACGCCGTGGCGCTGATGCTGACGATGGCACAGAAGAGGATGTAGAGCGCCACCGCATAGCCCGATCCGAAGGCCGCGAACAGCGCCGTCGCGATCAATGGCGCCGGGCCGCCGGCGATCACCGAGGACAAATGGAAGCCGAGCGAAGAGCCGCTGTAGCGCAGCCGCGGGGTGAAGCATTCGGCGATCAATGCCGCTTGCGGGCCGTACATCATGTCGTGCGGGATGAACGACAGCACGATCGCGAGGAAAACCAGCCCGGGGACCATGGTGTTCATCATCGCGAAATAGATGAAGGCGAACACCCCGGTCGTGACCGCGCCGATCACGTACATGCGCTTGCGCCCGATCAAGTCCGAGATGTGCCCGGCCAGCGGGGTGGTCACCGCCGAAAGCGCGGTCGCGACCAAGACCGCGGTGAGCAGGAAGTCGCGCGAGGC
The DNA here is from genome assembly GCA_963775525.1 of uncultured Alphaproteobacteria bacterium. Lineage (GTDB taxonomy): Bacteria > Pseudomonadota > Alphaproteobacteria > ATCC43930 > CGMCC-115725 > AP-15. Next base: position 22,846 of record CAVZJF010000061.1, read on the forward strand.
GCCGGAGACTTTTGTTCCATAGACAAAGACAAAGGCGGCATAGACATAGAACGGGCCTTGCTCGGCCATCCGCGCCAGCGCGGTCAAAACAATCTGCTTGGGCTGGCGCTTGAGCACTTCGAGCACCGGGGTGCGCTCGATGCGGCGCTCTTCCAGAATTCGAGAGAACACCGGCGTCTCGAGGATTCCCAGCCTGATGTAGAGCCCGATCCCAACCATGACGATCGAGAGCCAGAACGGGACGCGCCAGCCCCAGCTGAAGAACTGGTCGCCCGAAATCGCGCTGAACGCGAGCACCGCGAGATTGGCGAGGAACAATCCCGCCGGGCCGCCCCATTGCGGCCAGGCGGTGATAAAGCCGCGATGGGCGTTGGTTCTCGCCCATTCCATCGCCATCAAGGTGGCGCCGCCCCATTCGCCGCCGATGCCGAGACCCTGGATAAAGCGGACCACGGTCAGGATGACCGCACCCCAGATGCCGATCGACGCGTAGCCGGGGACAAAGCCGACGGCAAAGGTCGACAACCCGGTCAAAAGCAGGGTCGCGATCAGCGTCACCTTGCGCCCGATGCGGTCGCCGTAATGGCCGAACAGCGCCGCGCCGATCGGGCGGGCGATAAAGCCGACGGCGTAGATGCCAAAGGCCTGCAATATCCCGACCAGATGGTCGGATGCCGGGAAATACAGTTTTGCAAAGACGAGCGGGGCAACGATTACGTAGAGCAGGAAATCGTACGCCTCGATGATCGTGCCGACAGTGCTGGCGACCATCGCCCGACGCAACTGGCGGGCATGCTCGGCCTCGGACAGCATACCCGCGGCGACCGCACTTTGTGCCATCGTATTCCTCCCGGTTCTCGATACGCGCCAAGGCGCGCGGTTTTTTTCTCCTCCGTGCGCGTCGAGGCGCCCGGAGGTTGTTTCACGCTGATGGTAACGAAACCGGCGGCGGAAGGAAAGCCGTCTGACTACGCCGGCGCCGGCTCCAATCGGGCGGGGTCGTGGTCGAAGAGCCAGCGCAGCGCCTCGGGTGAGCGCTCGGCGGACCGCGCCCATTCGGCGTCGCGCGCCTGCTGCGCCGGGCCGTCGGGCATGTGATAGCGGGTTTTGTTGGCGCGCGACATTTGCTGCAGCCGGGTGACGCGCGGCAGCCGCAGCCGCTCGTAGCGGCGCAATGCCGCGGCCGGGTCGTCGACGCCGGCGGCAAGACAGGCGGCGAGTGCCGCACCGTCCTCGATCGCCTGGGCCGCACCCTGGCCCATGAACGGGTACATCGGATGGCAGGAATCGCCGAGCAGGGTGGCATGCCCGGCCGACCAGCGTGGCAGCGGGTCGCGGTCGAACAACGCCCAGATAAAACAGGTCTCCGCCGCGGCGATGATCCGCCGGATTTGCGGGTGCCAGCCCTCAAACGCGGCGAGTGCGCGCTCGACCGTGGCCTGGTCGGTCCAGTCCTCGCGGTTCCAGCTGTCGTGCTCGGTCCAGCCGACAAAATTGAGAAGCCGCCCGCCCGACACAAAATAGTGCACCAGATGCGCGCCCGGCCCGACCCAGGATTGCGAGCCGAGCTCGAGGCCGAGATCGGCGACGCGCTCCACCGGGACCAGCCCGCGATAGGCGACGCAGCCGGCGAATTGCGCCGCTTCCTCGCCGAACAACGCGGCGCGCACCGCCGAGTGGATGCCGTCGGCGCCGACCAGCACGTCGGTCTTGATATAGAGGCCGTTCTCGAACCAGGCTTCGGCGCCGTCGCCGCGATCGGCGAGCCCGGCGAGGCGGTGGCCGAGATGGACATGCTCGGCCGGAAAACCGGCGGCGAGGGCCGCCAACAGATCGGCGCGGTGGATCGTCAGGTGCGGGGCGCCGAAAAGCCGCTCGCAGAGCGGGTTGAGCGCCACGCGCTGCAGGGTGCGGCCATCGTCCCAGCGGCGCTGGTGGCTCTCGACCGGGCGCACGCCGTCGCGGTCGAGCCCCGGCCCAAGGCCGAGCCGGTAGAGGATGCGCGCCGCGTTCGGCCCCATGTTGATGCCGCCGCCGATTTCGGTCAGCTGCGGCGCCTGCTCGTAGACATCGACCGCGAAGCCGGCCCGGTGCAATGCCACCGCGGCGCTGAGCCCGCCGATGCCGGCGCCGACCACCGCGATCTTAAGCGGGGCGATCGTCATCCTGACATGCCGGTCAATTCAGATGGGCGGGCGCAGCCCTGGAACGTCGTGCCCGGGCTTGTGCAGCCGGCTTCTCGCAATGACAGACCTGCTGAATTATTGCGCGTGCTGATGGCTCGGGACACTAGATCTGCGGAAAACTGCCGGCGGCGTCAGGCCTTGCGGCGGCGGGCGGCGGGCGCCTCGGCCGCCGGTTCCGGGGTGGCCTCGGCGCGCGTCTTGCGGCGCTTCGACGCCGCGGGTGCCGCCGGCTGGGCGGCGGGCTCGGCCTTTGCGTCGCGCCCGGCCCCGCTGTCGCGCCCACCCGCCACCGGCAGCAGCAGCGCCGGCTGGCGGCGGTCGCCTGCCGGTTTCGCGCCGCGCTTGGCCGGCGGGGCCGCTCCAGCGGCAGCGGCTCGCCCCGACCCCGCGGCAGCGGCCCGCCCCGACCCGGCCTCTTCGCGCGCCAGGCTGCGCTTCAGCGCGTCCATCAGGTTGATGACCTTGGGCGGCTCGTCGACCGCTTCCGCCTCGGCGGTCGCCTCGCCCTTGAGCTTGCTCTCGACCAGCGCCCGCAGCGCGTCCTGGTAGCGGTCGTGGAAATTCGCCGGCTCGAACGCGCCGGCCTTGCGCTCGATGATGGTTTCGGCGAGCGCCACCAGCTCGGGATCGACCTCGCCGTCCCGCTTGTCGCCGAATTCGGCGCTGCGGACCTCGTCGCTGGCGCGCAGGGTCGACATCAACAGGCCGCCGCCGCGCGGCTCGACCAGCAGCAGCCGCTCGCGGTTCGACAGCACGATGCGGCCGAGCCCGACCTTGTTCGCCCGCGTCATCGCCTCGCCGATCACCCGAAAGGTCTCGCTCGCGATCTCGCCGTCGGGATAGACGTAATAAGGCGTGTCGAGATAGAGCGGGTCGACCTCGTCGCGGCTGACAAAGCGGTCGAGCTCGATGATTTTCGACGACTCGATGTGCAGATCCTTCAATTCCTCGTCGCTGACCTGGACATAGCGGTCGCGGTCGAACTCAAAGCCCTTGACGATCTGGTCGCGGCTCAGCTCTTCGCCGGTCTTGGAGTCGACGAGGCGCTGCGAAACCCGGTTTCCGGTCTCGGAATTGAGCTGATTGAGGCGAACTCGCTTCAACTCCGTCGTCGCCGGGCTCAAATAGACCGGGCAAGTGACGAGAGAAAGACGCAGAAACCCGCTCCAACTCGCGCGCGGCATGTCCATCTCCTATGCTGCGGCGTTACGAATGCACATTATGGGGTGCGGCGCAACGCCATGCGACGGGTGTTGACGCTTGACGATTGTCTAACGGGCGAGCGGCGGCAATGGCGCTGACCGAATACAAAAGAAAGCGCGATTTTGCGAAAACCCCGGAGCCGGCGGGCGCGGCGGTCCATGCGGCCGCGTCGCCCACACTCTCTTTCGTGATCCAAAAGCACGCCGCGCGCCGGCTGCACTACGATTTCCGGCTCGAGCTCGACGGCGTGCTGAAGAGCTGGGCGGTGCCGAAGGGGCCGAGCGCCGACCCCGGCGAAAAGCGCCTCGCGGTGCATGTCGAGGACCATCCGCTCGAATATGGCGGGTTCGAGGGGGTCATTCCCGCCGGGCAATATGGGGCGGGCGCCTCGATGATCTGGGACCGCGGCAGTTGGCTGCCGCTCGATGCCGACCCGCAGGCGGCCTATGCCAAAGGCAATCTCAAATTCGAGCTCCACGGCGCGAAGCTTCACGGCCGCTGGGCATTGGTGCGGATGGGCGGCAAGCATGCCGGCCGCAACCAGCAAAACTGGCTGTTGCTCAAGGAGCGCGACGGGGCGGCAATGCCGGGGAGCGGCGCCGCGATCGTCGCCGACAACCCGGCGAGCGCCGCCACCGGCCGCACGATCGACGAGATCGCCGCCGACCGCGACCGGGTCTGGGGACCGAATGGCGAGGAGCGCCCGGCCGAGGCGCGCACCGCCCAACCCTATGCCGACCCGTCGCGCCTACCGGGGGCGAAAAAGGCGCGGATGCCGGCCGACCCGCGGCCGCTGCTCGCTCGTTCGGCAGACGAGGCGCCGGAGGGGCCCGGCTGGCTGCACGAGATCAAATATGACGGCTATCGCCTGCTCGCCCGGATCCACGACAGGAAGGTGCGGCTGTCGACCCGCAACGGTCTCGACTGGACCGCGAAATTCCCGGTGCTCGCCGCGCGCTTTGCCGAGCTGCCGGTCGCGGCCGCGGTGGTCGACGGCGAGCTCGTCCACCTCAAAGCCGACGGCACGACCGATTTCGGCCAGCTGCAGGACGCGATCGCCAACGAGCGCACCGAGATGCTGGTGTTCTACGCCTTCGACCTGCTGCATCTCGACGGCTGGGATCTGACCGGTGCGGCGCTCGACGACCGCAAGGCGGCGCTGGCCTCGCTGATGCCGCCGGACGCCGCCGGCCTGTTGCGCTACAGCGACCATCAGATCGGCCGCGGCCCCGATTTTCTGCGCCATGCCCGCGGCTTTGCGGTCGAGGGCATCGTTTCGAAGCGCCGCGACAGCCCGTACCGGGCCGGCCGTCATGACAGCTGGCTCAAGATCAAATCCGCCAATCGCGAGGAATTCGTCGTGATCGGGTTCAGCGACCCTGCCGGCGGCCGGCAGGGATTGGGGGCGCTGGTTCTCGCCTATTACGATCCGCGGGGCGAGCTGCGTTACGCCGGTCGCGTCGGCACCGGGTTCAGCGACGCCCGGCTGGTGGAATTGCGCCGTCGGCTCGACGCGCTCCATCGGGCCGAACGCCCGGTCGCGGTTTTGCCGAAGGGCGCCGTCGTCAAGGGCGTGCATTGGACCGAGCCCGCGCTCGTCGTCGAAATCGCCTTTGCCGGATGGACCGACGATGCGGTTTTGCGACACGCCGCGTTCTTGGGTTTGCGCGAGGACAAGAACGCAAGGGAGGTCGTCCGCGACATGCCGTCTTCACCAGCGCCCCAGCCCGCCGACGCTACCCCACCCGCCAGCACACCCCGCCCGCCAACCCTGCCTTCCTGCCCGACGACGCGCGCCGTCAGCACTCGCCCGCGACGGCAGCACGGTCTTTGAAGGCGTGCGGCTGACCCATGCCGATCGCGTGCTCTATCCCGACCACGGCATCACCAAGCTCGACTTGGCGCGCTATTACGCCGATGTCGCCGACTGGGCATTGCCGCATCTGGTCCGTCGCCCGCTGAGCCTGCTGCGCTGCCCGACAGGGGTCGGCGGCGAGCAGTTTTTTCAAAAGCATGCCGCCGCCAGCGTGCCCACGGCGGTGAGCCGGGTCGAGATCGACGGCGAAACCTATCTGGCGATCGAGGATGTGGCCGGGCTATTGTCGCTGGTGCAGATCGGGGTCCTCGAAATCCATCCCTGGGGCTCGACGGTCGACAAGCTCGAACAGCCCGACCGGGTCACCTTCGACCTCGACCCGGACGAGGGGCTGCCGTGGCCGCGGGTGACCGAGGCGGCGCTCGAAATCCGCGACGTGCTGGCGGGCCTGGGCCTGCAGAGCGTGGTCAAGACCACCGGCGGCAAGGGGCTGCACGTCGTCGTGCCGCTGACCCCGCGCCTCGGCTGGGACGAGGTCAAGAATTTTACCAAGGCGGTCGCCGACGACATGGCGGCGCGTCACCCGCAGCGCTACACCGCCAATCAGTCGAAGCGCGCCCGCCACGGCCGCATCTACATGGATTACCTACGCAACACCCGCGGCGCCACCGCGGTCGGCGCCTATTCGACCCGCGCCCGGCCGGGGGCAACGGTCTCCGTCCCGGTGTCGTGGAGCGAGGTCGAGGCCGGCATTCGGCCCGGGAGCCTCACCGTCGCCACCGTCCCGTCCCGGCTGGCGGCGCTTAAATCGGACCCGTGGGCCGAGATCGCCACCTTGCGCCAGTCGATCGGCGCCGCCGCCCGCCGCAAGCTTGGGCTGTGAGGATAGTGCCTCTCCGGCTCGAGAATTATTCACGCGGGCCTACCAGCCGCCGTCGATGCCGATGGCCTGGCCGGTGACGAAGGCGGCCTGGTCGGAGGCGAGAAAGGCGATCATCGCGGCAACCTCGTCGGGGCTGCCAAAGCGGCCGACCGGGATCGCCTTCGAGCGCTCGGCAAAGCCGGTTTCAAGGTCGTCGCCATATTCGCGGCGGTTGGTGCTGATCGCCCGCGAGGTGCGGATCGGACCGGGGCAGACCGCGTTGACGGTGATCCCGAACGGCGCCAGGTCGAGGGCCAGCGACTTGCTGAAGCCGACGATCGCCGCCTTCGAGGCGGCATAGGTCGCGCGCCTGCGGCCGGGCCGGAACGCCGCCTTCGACGAGACGTTGACGATCCGGCCCCAGCGCGCCTTGCGCATCGCCGGAACCGCCGCCCGCGCCATCAGAAAGCAGCCGCGGGCGTTGACCCCCATCGTGCGCTCCCAGGCTTCGAGCGGGACGTCCTCGATCTCGTTGCGGTCGGCCCCTTGCGGCGCCCCGGCGTTGTTGACCAGGATGTCGAGCCGGCCATGGCGGCTCAGCACCTCCTCGACCATACGTCCGGCGTCGTTCTCGACGCTGACATCGCCCAATGTCGCAGAGGCCACACACCCGCTGCGAAGGATTTCCTCGACCAAATTGTCGACCCCGCCCCACGAGGCGTCGGTGTCGCCCGCGACGTTGTGCTCGTTGGCGACGCCGCCCGGCAGCACGTCCGAGACGACGACGGCCACACCGGCCGCGGCCAAGGCGCGCGCCGTCGAATTGCCGATGCCGACGGGCTTGCCGCAACCCGTGATCAGCGCCACCCGAACCGCACTCGGCATCGACCCCTCCCTCTCACTCAAACCGCGACAAGTTGCCGGCGCCGCAGTATTCCATCCTTCGCCGGCCTGTGTAACGTGCAATCCTTTACCCGGCAGCAGGGGCCCGATGACGAGAACCGCAGCGGCCGCGTTCGTCCTGATGGTCGTGCTCGCGACCGGGGCGCGGGCTGACGACAAGCCTCAGAACGCGTTGCCGCCACGCGCCGCGAGCCATCACACGATCGTGCTGGGCGACCGTCGCTTGGACTACGACGCGGTCGCCGAGACGCTGCCGCTGAGCGACCGCAAAGGGGTGACGACCGCCTCGATCTTTACGGTTTCCTACGTCGCGCAAGGGGCGGGAGGTACGGCGCGGCCGGTCAGCTTTGTCTTCAACGGCGGACCCGGCGCCGCCTCGGTCTTTCTGCATCTGGGGGCACTCGGGCCAAAGATCATGCAAACGCCCGCGAATGGCGACGCGCCCGTCCCGCCGGTGCGCCTCGTCGACAACCCGTCGACCTGGCTCCCGTTCACCGATCTCGTCTTTGTCGACCCGGTCGGCACCGGCTACAGCCACGGGGACGGCGCCGAAAAGAACCCCGACGAGCCGTTCTGGGACGTCGAGACCGACCTGTCCTCGCTCGACGCCGTCGTGCGGCTGTGGCTGACCCGGCACCAGCGCTGGGACTCGCCGGTGTATCTGGTCGGCGAAAGTTATGGCGGGTTTCGCGCTGCCGCCATGGCGGAGCGCCTGCCGCGCGACGTGGATGTCACGGTCAGCGGACTGGTGCTGATTTCGCCGGCGCTCGATCTTTCGATCCTCAATCCGAGCGAGCGCGACGTGCTCGCCGCCGGCTTTTTTCTGCCGACCTATGCCGCCACGAGCGCCGCCCTCGGGGTGGCGCAAACCGGCGCCGATCTCGGCGCGGTCGAGCGGTTCGCCCTGTCCGACTATCTCGTCGGTCTCGCCGGGCTCGCGGGCCGCCCGCTGCCGGGAGACCCGTTTGTCGCACGGGTCGCCGGCATGATCGGGTTGCCCGTGGACATCGTGGGGCGTAACCGGGCGCGCGTCCCCAACCACGTATTCGCCGAGGAGGTGCTGCGCCCGCGCGGCGAGACGGTGAGCCTCTACGACGGCACGATAACGCGGCCGGCGCCGTCGGATCAGCACGACCACCCCGGCGACCCGCTGCTGCAGCCGGTCGCCGCTGCTTTCGGGGCGGCTTTCAACGCCTACGCCGCCGACGTGCTGGGCTACCGCACGGAGCGGCCTTATCGCGTCCTGTCGCACGATGTCGTGCGGCACTGGGACTGGCATGGCGAGCAGCGGGAGGGCGGCCCGGGTCTGGCGCTGACCTCGCTCGAAGCGGCATTGCTGAACCATCCCGCAACCAAGGTGCTGATCGCCAACGGCCGCTACGATCTGGTCACGCCGTATCTGTCGTCGCGCTGGTTTGTCGACCAGCTTCAGGTGCCGGCTGCGGTACGCGAGCAAATCCGGCTGCGGGTTTATCCGGGCGGCCACATGATCTACCTGCGGCCGGCCTCGCGCGCCGCCCTCGCCGAGGACGCCGCCCGGCTCTATCCGGCACCCGGCCCCGGCCTGCCGTCGCAATGACCGGGCTGCGGAGCCATAGCCGGCAGAATGATCAGGTGAGGCGCGGCCCGCAGAACGATCGTAGGAGTTCTGGTGAGGGGCGCGAGCCGGCGCTGTTGCGGGTGTGCGGGCTGGCGGCGGTCGGGGCGCTGTTCGCGATCGATCCCGGGCGCGTCGAGCGGCTGTTTTTCGAGCCGCGGCGGCGTGTCGCTGCCGGCGCGTTCTGCGCGACCTTGGCCCGCGCGCGCAAGCCCTATCGCGAGGTCGAGGCGGCCGAGCTGGCGCGGGTCGCCGGCACGCCGTTGCATGGCGGCATCGCCGCGATCGCCCGCCCGCGGCCGCTCGGCGTGTTCGACCCGGCGGCGGTACCCGGCTGGGCCCGCGACGGCAAGCCGATCCTCGTGCTCGACGGCGTCGGCAACCCGCACAATCTCGGCGCGATCGCCCGCACGGCGGCTTTTTTCGGGATCGCTCGCATGGTGCTCGCCGACCGGCCGGAGCAGGCGCTGCCCTCCGATGCGAGCTATCGCGTCGCCGAAGGGGGGCTCGATCATGTGGCGCTCTGTCGGGCGCCGTTGCCGGCTGCACTCTACGATCTGAAGCCGAGCTACCGGGTCGTCGGCGCTGCGCCGGGCGACGGCAAAGCCGTGCCGGCGCAGGGCATGGACTGCCGGCCGCCGGCATTGGTCCCCCCGGCATTGGTCCTCGGCAACGAGGAGCGCGGGCTCGACCCGATGACGCTCGCCGCGTGCAACGACGTTGTGGCGATCCCCGGCGGCGGGCAGGTGCAGTCGCTCAACGTCGCGGCGGCTGCGGCGATCCTGATCTACGCGCTGACCCGCTCCTGACGGCGGCCGCGGGACGGGTGCGCCTCGACGATCAATCGGTCGAGCTCAGCCGTCAATCTGGCCTCCAGTTCCGGGCGTCCCTCGATCCGATGCAGCAGCAAGGCGGCGGCTTCGAGTGTGGACAGCGCCTCGCGGCGCGGTTCGCGGCGCACCCGGTTGTAGTGCGACGGGCTCGGCGGGTCGAGCACCAGCCGGCGCAATTTGAGAAGCCACGGATTGCGCCACCACAGCGCTTTCGCCTCGCTCCAGCTGCCGTCGAGCAGCACCGCGCCGTCGAGATCGCGCAGCATCGCGCGCTGGTCGGTTTCGGGTGCGCCCTGGCGGTCGACGGCGACCACATCGTGCCCGAGCCCGAATGCTCTGGGGCGCACCGAGCCGAGATACAGCACGGCCCAGCGCCGCGGATCGGCGGGCCGGCCGAGTGCGGCGCCCAAATTCGGCCAGGACAACCCGACCGACAGCGCCGCCCGCCGCAGCGTGGCGACGGTCAGCGCCGCCGTCGCGAGCGCCTCCTTCTTTTCCCGCGGATGTTGTAGGATCAAGAGGAAGAGCCGGTTGTCGATCGGTTCGGCTTCGTTCACTGCGCCCTCCACCGGCCGGTCATCGCCGGCCACGCCAAATTGGGGGGATCACCCGGCAATGCCGCACGTTAGCACGCCTGGTGTCCCAGCTGCGACAGCACTTGCCGTCAGGCACGGCGATGGCACAAAGCTTGCGGCGGGACCGAAACACCTGATCGAGGGTTTAATGCGCAAGCCTATTCGCAAAGCTGTGTTTCCGGTCGCCGGTCTCGGCACCCGGTTTTTGCCGGCAACCAAGGCGATGCCGAAGGAAATGCTGCCGATCGTCGACAAGCCGCTCATTCATTACGCGGTCGAGGAGGCAAAGGCGGCCGGCATCGAGCAATTCTTTTTTGTCACCAGCCGGTCGAAAAGTGCCATCGACGACCATTTCGACCGCGCTTTCGAGCTCGAAGCGACATTACGCGAGCGCGGCAAGACCGACATGGTCAAGGAGCTCGAGGCACGCCTGCCCGAGCCTGGCCAGATCGCCTATACGCGCCAGCAGACCCCGCTTGGGCTCGGCCACGCCGTGTGGTGCGCGCGTGGCTTGGTGGGCGACGAGCCGTTTGCCGTGCTGCTCGCGGACGATTTGATGGTGTGCGACACACCCTGCTTGACGCAGATGGTCGAGGCCTACGACCAGGTTGGCGGCAACATCGTGGCGATCATCGACGTGCCGCGCGAGGATACCCGGAGATATGGCGTGCTCGACGTCGTGTCCGACGACGGCCGTTTGGTGGAGGCGCGCGGGGTCGTCGAAAAGCCGGAGCCCGCGGCGGCGCCGTCGACATCGACGATAATCGGCCGCTACATCATCCAGCCGGAAGTTTTTGGCCACCTCGGTCGCGGCGAGGCCGGCAGCGGCGGCGAAATCCAGTTGACCGACGCTCTCGAACGGCTGATCCAGGATGGCCAGGCGTTCCACGGGCTGCGGTTTGTCGGCCGGCGGTACGATTGCGGCGACAAGCTCGGCTTTCTCGAAGCGACGGTCGCCTTGGGGCTCGCCCATCCGGAGTTGGGGCCGGGGTTGCGCCGGATCCTGACCCGCTATTTGTGATCGGAGCGACGATGCCGCACCGTTTCGACCCGACCATCCTGCGCGAATACGATATCCGCGGCGTCGTCGGCGAGACCTTGTCGACCGCCGACGCCGAGGCGATCGGCCGCGCCTACGCGGTGACGCTCGCCGAAACCGGAGGGCGTCGCGTCGCCGTCGGCTATGACGGCCGGCTGACCTCGCCCGATCTCGAAGCAGCGCTGGTCGACGGCCTCGCCACCGAGGGTGCTGAAGTCGTGCGGATCGGCCGCGGGCCGACCCCGATGCTGTACTACGCCGCCGCCACCCTCGAAGTCGACGGCGGCCTGATGGTGACCGGCTCGCACAATCCGCCCGAGTACAACGGTTTCAAGTTCGTCCTCGGCGGCAAGCCGTTTTACGGCGCGGCGATCCAGGCGCTGGCCGACACGGCGCTGGGGCTCGGCGCCGGGCAGAAGACGCGCGGCCGGGTGGAGGCGCAGAATATCGCCGCCGCCTACATCGACCGGTTGGCGCGCGACTATGACGGCAGGCGCCCGCTCGCCGTCGCCTGGGATCCGGGCAACGGCGCCACCGGCGAGATCGTGCAGCAGTTGACCGCCCGTCTGCCCGGCCGCCACGTGCTCCTCAACGCCGACATCGACGGCAACTTCCCGGCGCACCACCCCGACCCGACGGTGCCCGCGAATTTGGTGCAATTGCAGCAGGCGGTGGCGCGCGAGCGCTGCGATCTCGGCATCGCCTTCGACGGCGACGGGGATCGCATCGGGGTCGTTGACGCGCAGGGCGCCATCTGGTGGGGCGACCAGCTGATGATCGTGCTGGCGCGCGACGTATTGGCGCGGCATCCGGGCGCCCCGATCCTCGCCGACGTCAAGGCGAGCCAGGTCCTGTTCGACGAGATCGCCAGGGCCGGCGGGCAGCCGGTCATGACCGCGACCGGACATTCCCCGATCAAGGCCCGCCTCGCCGAAACCGGGGCGCCGCTGGCCGGCGAGATGAGCGGACACATCTTTTTCGCCGACGGCTATTACGGCTTTGACGACGCGGTCTACGTCGCGGTGCGGCTGCTCGGCATCCTCGGCCGGATCCCGCACAGCCTGGCGGAGCTGAGGACCGGCCTGCCGGCGGTCGTCAACACGCCGGAGCTGCGCTTTCCATGCGCGGATGCACGCAAATTCGCGGTCGTGCGCGAAGTCGCCGAGCGGCTGCGGCAGTCCGCCGCCGAGGTCGTCGACATCGACGGGGTGCGGGTGCGAACCGGTGACGGCTGGTGGCTGCTGCGCGCGTCGAATACCCAAGATGTGCTGGTGGCGCGCGCCGAGTTGACGACAGAAGAGGGTCTGGTTCGCCTCAAGGCCGCACTCGCCGCCCAGCTTGCCGCGTCGGGCGTGACCCTGCCCGAGGATAGCTGACGGCGCCGACCCGAGGCGGGGTCAACCCCGCCTCAGCGCGCCGCGACCTTGGGCGAGATCGGCGAAACCACCGAGCATTCCATCTTTTTCTTGTGCAGCTGGGCGCAGGCGCTTTGCGCTTCCCGCGGCGTGAAGTTGAGCAGCCGCGCCCGGTAGAGGCGCTCCTTGGCGGCTTTGCCCGGCTCGACGATCTGGACCGGCTTGCCCTTGGCGACCGACAGGCTCGCCGCATCCCGCGCCGCCTTCTCGGCCGCTCCCGGAGCGTGAAAGGCGCCGAGCTGGATGCCCCAGCGATCCGGCATCGGTGCCGGGTGCGACGGCTCACGCGGCAAGGTTGCCGCCTCGGCCTTGCCGACCGGTGACAAATGCGCCGCGAGTCGCGCCGCCGCCTTGCGGAAAAGGCCGGGCTTGGCGTGAGCCGGTGTCGGCGACGGCGATGCCTGGTCGACCGCGGCGACGACCGGGCCGGGCGGCGCCGAAGCTGCAACCGGCGCCGGGCTCGGCGCGGGCACTGTGCTTGCGCGGGCGTTGGGCCGGGTGACGCCCGGCGAGCGACCATTGTCGCGGGAGCGACGCCGAGGGAGGCGAACCCCTGGTCGAGCTGCGCCCCCATCTCGCGGTCGCGCGAGCCGCCCGACCGGCCGCCGAGGACGACGCCGATCAGCCGATGCCCGTCGCGCACCGCGGAGGTCGCGAGGTTGAAGCCCGACGCGCGGATGTATCCGGTCTTGATTCCGTCCGCGCCGGGGTACCAGTCGAGGAGGTGATCGTGGCCGACGATGAGCCTGCCCTGGAAGACAAACTCGCGTGTGGCGAAATAGCGGTATTCGCGCGGGAAGTCATGGTACAGCGCCAACGCCAGCTGGGCGGTGTCGCGCGCCGTTGTGTGCTGCAGCGGGTCCGGCAGGCCCGACGCATTGCGGTAGAACGTGTTGCGCATCCCGAGCTGCTGGGCCTTGCGGTTCATTATGTCCGCGAAGGCCGGCTCGCTGCCCCCGATGCCTTCGGCAAGCACCGCCGCGGCGTCATTTGCCGAGCGGGTTACGATGCCCAGAATCAGGTCCTGGACCCCGACTGATTGGCCCGGCCGGAGGTCGAGCTTGGTCGGCGACTTGCTCGCCGCGTCGACGCTGACCGGGAGAACCTGGTCGAGCCGGAGCCGGCCGGCGTTCAGCGCCTCGAAGGTCAAATACAGCGTCATCATCTTGGTCAGCGACGCCGGGTAGGTAATGGCGTCGGCGTTCGCTTCGCTGAGCACCCGTCCGGTATCGGCGTCGAGGACGATCGATTCGCTGGTCGGAGCCGGTGCAAAGCCGACAATACCCAGCCGAAGATGATGCCTGGCATGCTGCGCCGCCTCCGCTCCTCGTGAGCCGATGGCGACGGCGGCAAGCACAGAAATGACGGCAACCATGATTATTGACGACCGGGAACCGCCCCCGCGGTTCCGGCCGCGCTGCTGCTTCACGACTTCCACTGCAACCCCCAATTTCCCCAAGGTGCACGAAATCAGCGACGGCGTGCAATGATCGCAGACGACGTTCGGAAAAGCCAGCGAAACTGTCCACTTCTCCCAGCTTTTCCCTTCGCGAATTCTTTATCCCCCGCCACTTGGTCTCGTCACCTGCGGTCGAAGGCCAAGCGCAACCGCAAACGAGCGCTCCGCTCGCCCTGCAAGCGGGTTCGGGACGTTTCTTGTGCAATGCACAATTTTTGTTTGCAAAGACAGGCAGACTCAGTCTAATAGGTGGGCGTGCACCGCAGCAGCAGCGATGTCCAGCAGTGAGGGTCGCAGATGGAAAGCAAAGCTAGACGGACCCCGCGCCTGACGGCCCCGGCAGAAGTTCCCGCTCCATATGCGCTTCCCGAGGCCTCGGTCGCGATCCGCGTCGACAAGCCGATGGAAGATGAGTCGTTTGCGGTTCCTGATGTCGTCGTGCAACGAATTTTGCCGCCGGCGCCGCTGCCGGCGCTCCCCTCGCTGGCGCCGCCCCCCTCGCTGGCGCCGCCCCCCGCGGCGGACATCGGCGATGACATCGCCGACAGCATCGCCCAGTCGCGCGCGGCGCTGGCCCGCGGGTTCGAGTTCGATCAGCGACGAGCTCGCGAGCTTTGCTCGGCACAGCATCGACAGCACCGCCCGCGCCGCGATCCAGATGTTGGCGGCAAAGACCTGGGCCGACGCCGTCGCGGTCAACACCGGCTATGCCCGCACCAGTTTTGACAGTTGGCTCGACAGCACCGCCAAAGTCTCCGAGCTCGGCGTCAGACTTGCCGCCGCATCGTCAAAGCCTTTTATGGCCAAAATCGGCGAAGCCTGGAGCGCAGCCCAATGGGGCCGCCGATCAGGGGTTTGAGCCGGCGCGGACCGACCATTCCCCCGACAGCCGGCGATCGCCCGCCCGGCTCTCGACCGCCACCGGCCGCCGCGACCCAGGGTCTTGCCTTCGCCGCGGGTGCGTGCACAATTCGCAGCGATTTAGGCGCGGCGTTTTAGGCCCGGCGATTTAGGCACGCCGCCGCGGGTGATTGCGAGGACGAGATGAAGGCCCTGGTCGCGGTCAAGCGGGTGATCGACTACAACGTCAAGATCCGGGTCAAGGCGGATCACAGCGGGGTCGAGACCGCCAACGTAAAGATGTCGATGAACCCGTTCGACGAGATCGGCATCGAAGAGGCCTTGCGGTTGCGCGAGGCGGGCGTCGTCAGCGAGGTAATCGCGGTCTCGCTGGGTGCGGCGCAGTGCCAGGAGACGATCCGCACCGCGCTCGCGATGGGCGCCGACCGGGGTGTGCTGGTGCAGACCGACGCCGAATTGCAGCCGCTCGCCGTCGCCAAATTGCTGAAGGCGGTGATCCTCGAGGAAAAGCCGGAGATCGTGATCCTCGGCAAGCAGGCGATCGACGACGACTGCAACCAGACCGGCCAGATGCTGTCGGCGCTGCTCGGCTGGCCGCAAGCCACCTTCGCCTCCAAGCTCAAGATCGGCGACGGGCATGCCGAGGTCACGCGCGAGGTCGATGGCGGCCTCGAGACCATCATGATCAAATTGCCGGCGGTCGTAACCACCGATCTGCGGCTCAACGAGCCGCGCTACGCCTCGTTGCCGAACATCATGAGGGCCAAGAAAAAGCCGATCGCGACCACCACCCCCGAGGCGCTCGGCGTCGACGTGACGCCGCGGCTGACCGTGCTCAAGGTCGAGGAGCCGCCAAAGCGCCAGGGCGGGCACAAGGTCGGGTCGGTCGCCGAACTGGTCGACAAGCTCAAAACCGAGGCGCGGGTGATCTGATGGCTGCTCTCGTCGTCGCCGAACACGACAACCGGGCGCTGAAGCCGGCGACCCTCAACGCGCTCGCCGCCGCCAAGGAAATCGCCGGCGGCGAGGTCGATGTAATCGTCGCCGGAAAGGACTGCCGCGGCGTCGCCGAGGCCGCGGCCCAGATGCCCGGCGTCAGGCGCGTGCTGGTGGCCGAGGACGCGGCCTACGAGCACCGGCTCGCGGAAAACGTGGCGCCGCTCCTCGTCAAGCTCGCCGCCAATTACAGCCATCTGGTGGCGCCGGCGACGACCGCGGGCAAGAACCTGATGCCGCGGGTCGCGGCATTGCTCGACGTGATGCAGATTTCGGACATCAGCGCGGTGGTCTCGCCGGACACCTTCGTGCGGCCGATATATGCCGGCAACGCGCTGGCGACGGTGCAGTCGAAAGACCCGATCAAGGTCATCACGGTGCGCGGCACCGCGTTTCCACCGGGCGAGGCAACCGGCGGATCGGCGGCAATCGAAACGGTGGCGTCTACCGGTGCGGCGGGCCTGTCCGAATTCGTCGGGGCGGCACTGTCGAAATCGGAGCGGCCTGAATTGACCAGTGCCCGCGTCATCGTCTCCGGCGGCCGCGGCATGCAGTCGGGCGACAATTTTCATCTTCTCGAAAAGGTCGCCGACAAGCTCGGCGCCGCGGTCGGCGCGTCGCGCGCCGCGGTCGACGCCGGCTTTGTCCCGAACGACTACCAGGTCGGGCAGACCGGCAAGATCGTGGCCCCCGAGCTTTACATTGCGGTCGGGATTTCGGGCGCCATCCAGCATCTCGCCGGCATGAAGGATTCCAAGGTCATCGTCGCCATCAACAAAGACGAGGAGGCCCCGATCTTTCAGATCGCGGATTACGGTCTGGTCGGCGATTTGTTCAAAATCTTGCCGGAGCTGGCCGACGAGCTCGAGCGCCGCCAATGAGCGCCGCAGCCGCGCCATCCGCAGCACCTCCAGCCCCCGGCCTCGATCCGATGCGCCCGCACTCGACCGGCTGCGGCGGATCGGGGTGGTCGGCGCCGGTCAGATGGGCGGCGGCATCGCCCATGTGTGCGCGTTGGCCGGGCTCGACGTGGTGATGACCGACATCAGCGACGAGGCGTTGCAGCGCGGCCATGACGCGATCGACCGCAACCTGGCGCGTCAGGTCGCGCGCGGCCGGATTCGGGAGGACGAAAAAGACGCCGCGATGGCGCGCATCGCTTGCGGGGTCGACTACGCGCTGTTTGGCGATTGCGACATGGTGATCGAGGCGGCCACCGAAAAGGAGGACGTGAAGCGCCAGATCTTCAAGCAGCTGACGCCCAAATTGCGTGCGGACGCGCTGATCGCCACCAACACCTCGTCGATCTCGATCACCCGGCTCGGCGCTTCGACCGACCGGCCCGAGAAGTTCATCGGCATGCACTTCATGAACCCGGTGCCGGTGATGACCTTGGTGGAGCTGATCCGCGGCATCGCCACCGACGAGGCGACTTTTTCCCTGACGCGCGATTTGGCGCTGAAGCTCGGCAAGACCCCGGTCGCGGCCGAGGATTACCCGGCCTTTATCGTCAACCGCATCCTGCTGCCGATGATCAACGAGGCGGTCTACGTGCTGTACGAGGGGGTGGGCTCGGTCGAGGCGATCGACACGGCGATGAAGCTCGGCGCCAACCACCCGATGGGGCCGCTCGAGCTCGCCGATTTTATCGGGCTCGACACCTGCCTCTCGGTCATGCAGGTGCTGTACGAGGGGCTCGCCGACAGCAAGTACCGGCCCTGTCCGCTGCTCGTCAAATATGTCGAGGCCGGTTGGCTCGGCCGCAAGACCGGGCGCGGCTTTTACGACTATCGCGGCGACCGGCCGGTGCCCACCCGTTGAGCTGCGAAATATTGTCCCGCGTTCTTGTCCGCCGCGGGGCGATCCGTTATCAAGCTGTCACGATCGCGTGCTATTCGCCCTGCCAACGATGACGAGCAGAATGGTTAGCTGGTGACAGCCTGCTTGGACAATTGCCCGGCGCTGGTGCTCAACGCGGATTTTCGTCCGTTGAGCTACTTTCCGCTGTCTTTGTGGTCCTGGCAGGACGCGATCAAGGCGGTATTTCTCGACCGCGTCAACATCATCGACCACTACGATGTTTGCGTGCGCAGCCCGTCGCTCGAAATTCAACTGCCGAGCGTCGTCTCGCTGAAGGAATACGTGCCGGCGGCGCGGCATCCGGCGTTTACCCGGTTCAACGTCTTTTTGCGCGACCGGTTCAGCTGTCAATACTGTGGCGAGCCTTATCCCTCGCACGACCTGACCTTCGACCATCTGGTGCCGCGCTCGCGCGGCGGGCGCACGACCTGGGGCAACGTCGTCACCGCCTGCGGCAGCTGCAATCTGCTGAAGGGCAATCGCCTGCCGCGCGAAAGCGGCATGTATCCGCGTCACCGCCCGGTCCAGCCGACGACCTACATGCTCCAGCAGAACGGGCGCGCCTTCCCACCCAATTACCTGCACCAAAGCTGGCGCGACTATCTCTACTGGGACACCGAGCTCGACCCGTTCTGAGTTTGCGGGACATACTTGCGGAATTACCCGTTGCTTCTCTTGGCACCGATTTGCGATGCGTTTCCTAATTGGTTGTCAATTCTTCTTAGTCTTCTAATTGTAGCGCTGACCGTTTTCGTGTTTGCAGCGCAAACTTCTTACCGGCCGGGCTCGCCTTCAGATATCGGTCAGTGTTTACAGGTTGGTGCGAGGGTTGGCTGACTTCTTCACGTTCCTGCCGATGCGCTTCCCACCGCGGCCGTTGAGCGGGGTTCTGCGCGACCGTTATGGAGGCAGACGGGCGGCACTTGGCCACCTCGCGTCAGTGTTCGTTATGCGCCTTGGCCGTTTTCGCGAGTACCAGGCTGTCGATTGGTCGCAGGTGGAACGCTTGGTGTTCGTATGCAAGGGCAATATCTGTCGCAGCGCCTACGCCGAAGCCAGAGCCTCCTCGGCTGGCTTTCCAGCCGCCTCCTTCGGAATTGAGGCACGCCCCGATGCCCCCGCAGACCGAAGCGCTACAACCCATGCAGCCGCGCGGAATGTCTCTCTCTCAGCCCACCGAACCACCCCGCTGCGGGCATTCGCATATAGGCCGGGTGATCTACTTGTGTGCATGGAGCCTCCTCAAGCCAAGATCGTCGCGAAGCTCTTTCCAGGCGGCAGGTTGCAGGTGACATTGCTGGGGTTGTGGGCAAAGCCGGCTCGGCCTTGGTTGTTCGATCCGTACGGTAGTGGTGACGGCTATTGGTGTACGTGCCTCGACACGATCGACGGCGCAATTAACAGAATGCTTAGGGCGTGTCGTCAATTGAGCCAGATTATAGCGGCGGCGAGATGGACCGCGGCCAAGAAATTCCTGGCGGTTTTGTCGTAGCGGGTAGCGATGGCGCGGAACTGTTTGAGTTTGGCAAAGAAGTTTTCGATGAGGTGGCGCGCTTTATAGAGTTCGTGGTCAAAGGCACGCGGCGTTAGGCGGTTTCGCCGCGGCGGGATGACGGCTGATTTGCCGGCGGCGGCGAGGGGCCGGATGACACGATCATCGGCGTCGAAGGCCTTGTCGGCGTCGAAGGCCTTGTCGGCGATCAGGACGTCGGCGGCGATTTGCGGCAGCAATGCATTGGCGCCGACCAGGTCGTGAACCTGTCCTGGGGTCAGCAGAAAGCGCAGCGGGTTGCCGAGCGCGTCGACCAGAGCGTGGATCTTGGTGCTCAATCCGCCCTTGCTGCGGCCAATCGCGTGATCGTCATCTTTTTTTGGCGCGCCGGCGCTGTGCTGGTGAGCGCGCACGATGGTGCTGTCGATCATCGCGTATTCGTTGTCGGCATCGGCGGCCAAGTGCTCGAACACGCTCTGCCACATCCCGTTCTTGGCCCAGCGACTGAAGCGCCGGTGGGTGTTCTTCCAATCCCCAAAGCGCTCCGGCAGGTCGCACCACGCAATGCCGGCGCGGTATCGGTAGAGCACGGCTTCGACGAAGCGGCGATTATCGCGGGCGGTGACACCGACGTCACCGGCTTTTCCGGGAAGCCGCTGCTTGATTCGCTCCCATTGATCATCGCGAAGTGCATATCGGTTCATGGGTCAGCCTTCTCTAAAGCCGACTTGCCATGAATCACATAATGTATTGCCGAGGTAGACTTTTTTTACTACACATGTCTTCAACCTAAACTCGCGTTGCGTGTGTACCCACAATAATTGACGACACGCCCTAGTGCTTGTCGGGCACAATATGCGCCGCGCTTGAATGTGATGCCGCTCGATCGTACCACTCACTCCATCCTCGTCCCCTCGGCGGGTGCCACCGCGGGGATTGGCATCATCCGCTCGCTTGGGCAGCAGGTTACCGGGTCCACGCCGCCGCGCCGGATCCGCGCGCGCTCGGATTGCGTTCGCGCTACGCCGCAGAAAGCGTCGTTCATCCGTCCACTTCGTCTCCTCAGTTCGTGGAATGGCTCCCGGATTATGTAAACAGTCAGAAAATTTCAATGATCATGCCGGGTTGGAGTTTCGGCACGTTCCGACAACCCACGCTCAGCCACCTTGCCGGGCTGCTTCCGGTGAGCAGCGACCCGGTCGTCCTGAACGCCGGACAATCGAAGACGGACCTATTTTTGAGATTACTTGAGGGGGACAAGAGCTGCTGGGCGAATTGCCGCCGTTTGTTACGATCGATTTTGATCAGCCGCGATCCTTCGAAAAGGAACTCTCGAATCTTCCGGCACCGTTGTTCATCAAGCTGGACGCCGCGCTGGCCCGGGAAAAAGCTGATGACGCAGTCGTTTGCGTCGCGGACGCGGCCGAGGCGCAGCGCAAGCTGGAGGTGATTGCCAAGCGGTACCGGAAGGCAATGGTGCAGAGTTACGTGCCCGGACGCGGTGCCGGAGCATTCCTGTTACGATGGGATGGGCGGACCATCGCACGAATGATGCACCTTCGCCTTCACGAGATGCCTCACACCGGAGGCGCTTCCTCGCTGCGGCGCTCATGGTGGCATGACGCTATGATGGCCGACGCCGAGCTCAAATTGGCGCATCTTGGGTGGCAGGGCGTGGCGATGGTGGAGTATCGGTGGGATATTGCGACCAATCGGTTCTATCTCATGGAGATGAACCTGCGCTTTTGGGGATCGCTGCACTTGGCGCTTTACGCGGGTGTGGACTTCCCGCGATTGCTCGCTGACGCCTTTCTTCTCGATCAGACACCAGACCGGATTGTCGAAGCGAGGCGAGATGTCGTTTGTCGCAACACTTTTCCCTTCGAGCTCGGCTATCTCGTTTCGCTCTTCCGCGATCCGCACGTGTCGCTCGTGCGCAAGGCGTATGCTGCCATAGAGGCTATCGGACTTTCTTGATCCTCGCGTTCGCAATGACCTGCTATATTCCGGTGATCGATCATTGTACTTTTTGCGGCTCAAGGACTTGCTTCTAGGCACATACAATCTCCCGGGAGGTGCTGGATGAAAGAAGGGTTGCTGCGAGCGGCGCGGGCAGGGGGACTGTTCGCGCTGTCTCGGCGAACCTCTCGGAAGAGCCTGAGGATTTTCGCCTATCACGGATTATGGACGACGCCGGGGTATCAGTATGGCAATCGCCTGTTTATGACGCCGGAACAATTCGAGCGGCGAATGACCTGGCTGAGGAATTCTCGTTACCCGGTTTTGCCACTTGGCGAGGCGGTGCGGCGGCTCGACGACGGGAGCTTACCCGACCACGCAGTCGTCATTACGATCGATGACGGCTGGAGCTCGACCTACACCCATATGCTGCCGATCCTCGAAAAGCAGGGTCTACCGGCGACCGTCTACGCTACGACGTGGTATTCCGATAACCAATTACCCATTGTCAATGTCGCGGTCGATTATATCTTGAGGCGATCCGGCCGGTCGCCGGATGAAGGGCCAAGCATAACCGATGAGATCGTTAAATTGCCCACCCTTCCTCAACGTGAGCAAGCGCTGCGGGAGTGCGCTGCCCGATTGAACGTGACAACGGAAGAGTGGTGGGAAGGCCGCCAGTTTCATCTGATGACGACCGCAGAGATCCGCGAGGCTGATCGACGCGGCCTAGACGTCCAGCTGCACACGCATCGCCACAGATCGTCCAATGCTCGTGCGCGAGATCGTCGACAACCGAGCCGCATTGGCCAGAGCTTGCGGCAGGCCGGAGCACAGCTTCAGCCATTTCTGCTATCCGAGCGGGGTCGCTCATCCCTCCGCCGTCGTAGTTCTCAAACGTGCCGGGGTCAAAACCGCGACCCTCGTTGAGGAGGGAATAAATGCTCGGAAATCCAATCCCTACCGGCTTCGTCGGTTTCTCGATGGCCGTTTGGTCTCCGAGACCGAGTTCCAGGCCTATTTGAGCGGCGCGCTTGAGCTTTACCGTGCGGCAAGAAATACCGCTGGATTGTTCACGCGACCCCGGCCGTTGCCATAGAAAAAGGGTTTGCGGTTAGCGGCGCGGCCTTCTGTATATTTACCGCTCTCTGGGCCGAGGGGCGCGCGTGCGCGTTGCCCCTTGTCACCGTCCTCGCTTGAGGCTTAATTTTTGGCGACGGCAAAAGGTCAGCCCACGTCCTGGGGCGCATCGAGCGCGGACTTCGATGGGTGACAAGACGAGGAGGAGCCGTGTCGATGGCAGCCGATCTGCCGGCCAAAAAGCACCAGCTGCGCGAGATCATTCGCCGCCGCTCGCTGTTGCAGAACCGTGACTTCGTGCTGGCTTCCGGGCGGTCGAGCAGCTTTTTCTTCGACATGAAGCGCACGATGCTCGATCCCGAGGGGGTCGTCCTCGTCGCCGATCTGCTGTTCGACCGCATTCGCGGCGAGGATGTCGACGCGGTCGGCGGGCTCGAAACCGGCGCGATCCCGATCGTCGCCGCGGTGTGCGCGCGCAGCTGGCCGGAAAAGCCGGTTACCGGCTTTTTCGTGCGCAAGGAGATGAAGGGCCACGGCACCGACCAGCGGATCGACGGCCTGCTCGAAAAAGCCTCGCGGGTCATCCTGTTCGAGGACGTGACCACCACCGGCGCGTCGGTCATGCAGGCCGCGGAACAGGCCCGCCTTCTCGGCTGCGCGATCGTCAAGATCATCGCCGTCGTCGACCGTCTCGAAGGGGCAGCCGACAATTTCAAAAAGGCCGGCATCGTCTTTGAGTCCCTGTTCACTTGGCATGACTTTAGCTGAGCCCGCCGCAACTGAGCCCACCGCCCGTTAAACTGCCGAGCGAAAGGCGCGACGGCTTATTTGACGTTGAGGCGCAGGAGGAAGGCGAGCCGCACCCCGGCCTTGGCCAGCTGCTGTCTGACCGCGGCGGTGGCGCGCTCCTGATAGGCGGCGTCGACGCGGTAGACCGTCGCCGCGGCGCAAGCCTCCTTTTCGCCGCCGCGCGCCGCGACGGCGCGTTTGCCGGCCACGGCGTCGGCGGGATAGCTGTAGGCGACGGTCTTGGCCAGATCGTAGGATTCGCGCGCCCAGCCTTCGAGCGTGCCGTCCGACCATTGGGCGATCTCGGCCGGTGTCAGCCCGGCGACGATCTGGTCGGCGGCGGTGACCGGGTCGCGGCCCTCGGCCGCGGCGACCAGCGTGTCGTTCCAGTAGGTGGCGAGCCGCACCGGCGCCCTCGACCCCGGCGCCAGGATCGCGACGCATTTGCCGCCGTCGTCGCCATGGTCGATCGCATTGAGCGGCTGGTGCAGGTCGCCGGTCAGGTTCAGCAGGAATTGCAACGCCATCAGCCGCTCGCCGGCCGAGGTCCCCGGCTCGCTGAGCTCGCGGGCGAATTCGTTGAGCTTGTCGATGATACAGGCCTTCTGCGGGCCGTGCGCCGCCGGCAGTGTCGGCGGCAGATCGGGCCTGCCATAGCAGGCTTTGTCGAAATCGGGTTTGGCGGCATCGAGCTTGACATAGTGCCACAGCCCGGTTGCTTCCCCGCCCTCGGGGCTCTTTTCGAGCAGCACGTTCGCCCAGGTCGCCTCGCCCGCGATGTCGGTCTTGGTCAACTCGTTGTCCTTGTCGGTGGCGAGGATCGCCGCAACCCTTTTTTGCACGGCCGGGTCGTGAGCCTGCAGCAGCCGCTCGGCGACAAGTGCGACGATCATGTTGCCCTCGCTGCCCCAGGCCGCGGCCTGGCGCGCCACGGGGAGCAGCAACAGCTGGACGAGACAGGCGACAACAAGACAAAGCCGGGAGGGTTTCATCGCACTTCTCCGATAATCTCCATGCTAGCATCGCATTGGCGGCACTGTCAGCGCGGCCCACCGTCGCTGTCGCAACGCCACGGCGCTTCCGTGAACCAGCTCGAAAGCGGAGGGAGACAGTCGGATGCATCCGCGGGACCGCACGATCCATTTCCGCTCCGACGGCGTGGCATTGTCGCCGGGCGAATATGCGCGTCTGCTGACCCGGCTCGCCGAGGAAGGACGCGATCGCCGCCGACGAGTTTTCGCTGGGTGGTGCGGTCGAGCGGCTCGAGCGCCGCATGGCGGAAACGCTCGGCAAGGAGATGGCGGTCTTTATGCCGTCGGGAACCATGGCCAACCACCTTGCGCTCCGCCTGCTCGCGCGG
Source organism: uncultured Alphaproteobacteria bacterium (assembly GCA_963775525.1). Taxonomy (GTDB): domain Bacteria; phylum Pseudomonadota; class Alphaproteobacteria; order ATCC43930; family CGMCC-115725; genus AP-15. The sequence continues at coordinate 47,131 of CAVZJF010000061.1, forward strand.
CGCGGGCGCCGCGTTCTGGTCCAGCGCGACAGCCACATCTACTGCGATTGCGGCGACTGCGCGCAGGAGCTGAGCGGGCTCACTCTGGTCCCGCTCGCCGCCGGACGGACGAGCTTCACCTTCGACGAAGTCGCGGCCGAGGCCGGGCGCGAAGAGGATGGCCGGGTGCGCACCCCGGTCGGCGCGATCTCGATCGAATTGCCGGTGCGGCGCCGCCAGGGCGAGGTGTTCGACTATGCCGAGATGCAACGGATCGCCGGTTTTGCCCGCGACCGCGGGATCGGGCTCCATCTCGACGGCGCGCGGCTGTTTCTCGCCGCCCCCTATACCGGTATCGCGCCGGCGGCCTACGCCGCGCCGTTCGACACGGTCTACGTCTCTCTGTACAAATACTTGAATGCCGCGGGCGGCGCGATTTTGGCCGGGCCGCGTCAATTGCTCGACGGGCTCTACCACCAGCGCCGCATGTTCGGCGGCGGGCTGCGCCAGGCTTGGCCCTACGCGGCGGTGGCATTGCATTACCTCGACGGGTTCGCCGAACGCTTCGCCGACGCCGCGGCGATGGCCAATCGCCTGTTGCGCGCGGTGGACGAGCATCAGGGCGTCACGGTGCTGCGCTCGCCGGCTTCGACCAATGTCAGCCGCGTGCGCGTCGCCGCCGCCGACGCCGGTTCGCTGCCGGAGCGGCTCTTGGCGCGCGGGATCGCGATCCGGCCGGCGCTTTCGGCCACCCTCGATGAAGCCGAATATGAGCTGATCGCCAACGAAACCATCTTGCGCCGCCCGATCGACCGGACGATCGCAGATTTTTCCGACGCGCTGGCGGGCCGCTGACGACCGGCCGGACCAGGCCGCCGGCTTCCAGGCCGGGCTTCCAGGCGGCTTCCAGATTGACGCTCCGCCGCCCAGCCCTTATCTAAATTTCGTCCCATGGCTGTGCTTCCGATCATCACCGCGCCCGATCCGCGGCTCAAAATCAAGGCGCGACCCGTCACCGCCGTCGACGACGCGGTGCGGCGTCTGATGGACGACATGCTGGAAACGATGCGCACGGCGATCGGCATCGGGCTCGCGGCCCCGCAGGTCGGGGTGGCAAAGCGCGTCATCGTCCTCGATGTCGCGCGCGAGGGTGAGCCGCCGCAGCCGATGATGCTGGCCAATCCCGAAATTCTGTGGCGCTCGGCCGAAGAGGCGACCTTCAGCGAGGGCTGCCTGTCATTGCCCGAGCATTACGCCGACGTGACGCGGTCAGCCGAAATCCGCCTGCGCTACCTCGACTACCAGAACGAGATCCGCGAGATCGAGGCGTCGGGGCTGCTCGGGGACCTGCCTTCAGCATGAGATCGACCATTTGGACGGCGTGCTGTTCGTCGACCACATTTCGATGGTCAAGCGCGGGATGATCCTGCGCAAGCTCGCCAAGGCGAGGCGCGGCCGCGTTCCGGTCCCCGCCTGACCGCGCGGGCCGCGGCGCTGATCGCGGCTCGCCCGAGGAGCGCGCGTTGGACCTTGTCTTTATGGGGACACCACCCTTCGCGGCGACAATCCTCGACGCGTTGATCACCGCCGGCCATCGCCTGCTCGCGGTCTACACCCAGCCGCCGCGCCCGGCCGGCCGCGGTCATCGGATGCAGCCCTCGCCGGTGCAGCTCCTCGCCGAGCGGCATGGCCTCCCGGTGCGCTGTCCGGCGCGCCTGCGCGACCCGGAAGCCGAGGCTGAATTTGTCGCGATCGGCGCCGAGGCGGCGGTCGTCGCCGCCTACGGGTTGATCCTGCCGCGCGGGATGCTGGACGCCCCCCGCCTCGGCTGCTTTAACGTCCACGCCTCGCTGTTGCCGCGGTGGCGCGGGGCGGCGCCGATCCAGCGCGCGCTGCTCGCCGGAGACAATGCGACCGGGATCACGATCATGCAGATGGAGGAAGGGTTGGACACCGGCCCGATCCTGATGCAGCAGGCCCTCGATATCGGCCCCGAAACCGACGCCGCCGGCCTCACCGAGGCGCTGGCGCGGCTGGGTGGCGAGCTGATCGTCAAGGCATTGGAGGCCGCCGCTCGCGGTGGCGTCGAGCCCCGGCCGCAGCCGCAGGAGGGCGTCACCTACGCGCCCAAAATCCGGCGCGAAGAGGGCGCGCTCGATTGGCGCCGCCCCGCCGAGGAACTGGCCCGCAGAGTGCGCGCGCTCGACCCGTGGCCCGGCACTTTTTTCGATTATCGCGGGGAGAGCATCCGCGTCCTCGCGGCGGCTGCGGTGGTGTCGGATGTCGGCGACAAGCCGCCGGGAACGGTGCTGGACGGCCGGCTGTCGGTCGCCTGCGGGTCGGGGGTGTTGCGGCTGCTGAAATTGCAGCGGCCGGGACGCGGACCGCTCGACCCGGCCGCGTTTTTGCGCGGTTATCCGATCGCCGCCGGAACCGGGCTGCCGTGCCCCGCTACAAGCTGACGATCGAATATGACGGGGGCGGGCTGGTTGGTTGGCAACGCCAGCCGCAGGGGCTTTCGGTGCAGGAAGCGCTCGAAACCGCGGTTGCCGATTTTTGCGGCGAGAGGGTCATTGTGCACGGCGCCGGCCGCACCGACGCCGGGGTGCACGCGCTGGCCCAGGTGGCGCATCTCGACCTGGTGCGCGAGGCGCCGGCCGACGTGCTGCGCGGCGCCCTCAACCATTACCTGCGCCGCACTGCCATCAGCGTGCTGACCGCGGAGCCGGTTGCGGGCGATTTCAACGCCCGGCTGTCGGCGATCGAGCGCGTCTATGTTTATCGCATCCTGAACCGCCGCGCGCCGGCGGCATTGGAGCGCGGGCGGGTATGGCGGGTGGCGCCGCCGCTCGATGCCGAGGCGATGGGCGAAGGCGCGCGACACATGATCGGGCACCACGATTTCACGACTTTCCGCGACCGGCTGTGCCAGGCGAGGTCGCCGCTGCGCACGCTCGACGCGCTCGATGTCACCCGCGTCGGCGACGAGATCCGCATCGAGGCGCGGGCGCGGTCGTTTTTGCATCGCCAGGTGCGCAACATGGCGGGGACGCTCGAACTGGTCGGGATCGGCCGCTGGCGGCCCGCGGACGTGGCCACAGCACTTGCCGCCCGCGACCGCCGCGCCGGCGGCCCGACGGCGCCGGCCGAAGGCCTTTACCTGGTCGAAGTCCACTATCCTGCCTTGATTCAGGGTTAGTGGTCGCAACCCCGGCGCCAGACCCGGCGACGCGGGGGAGCATTCACCAGATGCAGCGAGGATGAGGCGAGGCATGCGCGGTGGAATATTGCGAAACCGCTCGCTTACCGCCCGGCCGCGGCAGCCTGGGCCCGAGCGCGCGGAGCCGCGGCTGTTCCCCCAAATCCGCCGCGGCCGTTTCCCCGCCCCGCGACCGCGAACCCGGCTGTTCTGGCTGCGACGCGGGACGACCGGCCCAACCCCTCCGGTCCCGGGGCGATCCCGGCGACCGATCGCCGCCCGGTTAGTGCTGTCGGAAATCCGAATCACCTGGTTTACATTTCGCTCGCGGGATTGGTCCTCTTCGCCCTTGCCGCATTCTTGTGGTTTTCGGCGCCTGCCGGGCAAACCGTCGCCACTTCCCTGGGGACCGTCTCAACCCCTCCGCCGCCGGTCCGCCTGCCTGAACCGATCCCGCCCGAAGCAGCGCCGCCGCCGCTCCGCGGCAGCCACCAGTCCCGGCGAGGCCGACGTACCTCGTCCGGCGGCAGGTGCGGCGGCGCACCGTCCTCTCGGCCGGTGATATCCTCAAAGCCGGCGTCCGCGAACCTGGCGAGCCTTCCAGCTTCCCAGGCGGGCGCGGCGCGAGTTGCGGCGCCGCCCTCCTCCGCCAAAAATCTTGCGCCGGACCATCCCGCGGCAAGTCCGCCCGCCGGTAATCACCGGGCCGCCCGCATTCGCGCCGCACTGCCGCACCCGCATCTTAGAGCCGCGCGCGACCACCGGCCGCCGGCGCCGCAGCCGCGCTCCGCCCAGTCGCCGCCGCAGCGGGAGTCGGACCAGGCGGCTTCCTTCGACCGCCTGGTGAACCAGCTGACGGAGCCGACGAAACCGGGCGACCCAGGGCCGACCCTGCTCGCACCGGGCAGCCAATCGCTGACCCCGCCCGCGCCGGGCGCCGAAGATCCGTTCGCCCGACACGCTTCGGACAAATAGTCGGCGCGCGTCTCGCTCCCGCTGCCGAGACCGGGCAAACCCGGCGCTCGCCCGCCGCAGCGCCTCGTAAATGACACAGGCATCGATGGGAGCAAACTGCCCTGCCGAGGGGTTATCTGGCAGGATGAGGAGCGCGTAACCCAAGCAACCTCTCGCCCTCGATCCTGCATATTCGCGGCTTTGACCTGATCAGCCGAACTCGGTTGTCGCGCTGCAATCGCACAGGTATTTCTCAATTCGGCGCGAGGTGGTCGATGCGCGGTGGAATACTCCGAAATCCCCGATTTGCCGCGCGCCTGTCCGCGCCGCATGCGGCCAAGTCGGAACCTCGATTGCCTTCCCGGCGCCGGCTTGCGGCCAATCCGTTCGGTCGCTCCGCAGTCGCGAATGCAGGTTTGTCGGCCGTCCCCGGAAATCCGCGCACGCCGCTGGATTCGCCCGCGACGAGCGCGCCTCGCCAACGGTCCCGCCGGGATCCCCGCGGGCACGCTTCTGTATCTTGGTCTTGTCGGGTTTGTCGCGGTGGCCATCAGCACGTCGTTTGGAGCAGGATTTTTCTTGCTCGCCACACCGGCGCACGGACCGGCCGGCATTTCGGCGCGCATCCCGGACCTCCTGCCGCCGGCGAGTTCGGCATCGGCGCCGGTTTTGCCTCAAGCGGGCATCCAGCACTCGCCCGCAGCAGCCGCAATGCCGGACGCCTCCTCACCGGTTGACATTTCGCCGCCGCCGTCCGCCAACGTCGCGCGGGCGGTTTTGCCGGCGCCCTCCGAGGCCGCACCGCCGGCGCCAACCTCTTCGCCGGCCGTCCCGTCGGCGCCAGCCTCACCCTCGGCCGCGCAGGCGGTGCCGATCCCGGCCGCCCCGCCGGACAGCGCGCCCAACTCGACGGCCGCTGACGAATTCCGCGAACCCGTTGCGTCGGCGGTCAGCCCGCAGAGGCCCGCTCATCCGCGCGCGGCAGCCCCGCGCGGCCATTACCGGACCGCTCGCGACGGTCGGCGGCCGGCGCCGTCGCAATCCCGTTTTCCGCGATCCTTGACGCCGTCACAGGCGGAGCGGGCGTCGTCCTTCGGCCGGCTTTTGCCGCGGCCGGCCGGCAAAACCGCGCCATCCGGCGACGCCTTGACCCCACCCGCCGCGGGGACGATGGATCCCTTTCTCCACAGCGCTTTGGACAAATAGCCGCTCAGTAGAGGCCGCCGGCGGCGCGGGTTATCACGACGCCGAGGACGAGGTCGACGAGCACGACCAAGGTCGCGGCCCCACCGCTCGTCTCCAATGCGACGCGGGCGATGTACCATTCGTAAACGAGGACGGCGATCGCCGCGGCGATCTCGATCGTCTGCGAAATCGGGTCGCTCAACACGCCGATTTCGGAATTCGAGGCCGATCAGCGCAAACAGAACGCTTTGCGGCAGCTGGCACCAGTTGTAGGGCACCATGAAATCGAAAAACCGGTGCCGGCGGCCGATCCAGCGCAGGACGGTCAGCATCAGCAATGGAAACGCGACCCACGAAATCACATAGCCGATGGTCTCGACCAGCATGATCTGCAGACCGCCGGCCGCGTTCCAGTCGGCGAGGCTGACCCGCATCGTCAGCAGCACCAGAAAGAACGGGTAGCTGAGAAAGGCGGACATGAACGACCGCCAGAACCCGTCGAGCGACCGGTCGAAATAGCCGAGGCCGCCGCGGTCGCCGCGCGCCAGCCGCAGGCAGCCGACCAGCGCCCAGCGCAGCTCCGCCCATGTCGTCACCGGCATAAACCGCTCGCCGTCTGGTCAGGATTTCGTAAAAAACAGGTCGAGAAAGGTGCGGTAGATCTCGGTCAGGGCGGCGAGGTCGGCAAGCTCGACCCGTTCGTCGACCTGGTGCATGGTCTGGCCGACCAGGCCGAACTCGGCGACCGGGCAATAGGCCTGGATAAAGCGCGCGTCCGAGGTGCCGCCGGTGGTGCTGAGCTCGGCGGTGCGGCCGGTGACGCGGCGGATTGCCTCGGCGAGCGGGTCGCTGACGAGGCCGGGCGCCACCAGAAATGACTCGCCGCTGACCGCGATTTCGAGGGTGTAGCGGCCGCCGCCGCCCGCCGCGTCGAGCCGGTCGCGAAGCCATTGCGTCAGGCGCTCGCCGGTCCAGCGCTCGTTGAAGCGGATGTTGAAAACCGCCTTCGCCTCGGCCGGGATCACGTTCGCGGCGGGGTTGCCGATGTCGATCGTCGAGACCTGCAACGTCGAAGGCTGGAAATGCTCCGATCCCTGGTCGAGCTCGGCCGTGGTCAGCGCGTGCAGCATGCGCGACCAGGCGATGGGCGGCGTTGTCGGCGCGCTGCGGGTAGGCGGTGTGACCCTGCACCCCGTGCACGGTCAGCCGCCCCGTCAGGCTGCCGCGCCGGCCGATCTTGATCATGTCGCCGAGTACCTCAGCCGAGGTCGGCTCGCCGACGAGGCAGGCGTCGAGCACCTCGCCGCGCTGCGCCAGCCATTCCAAGCACGCTGCCTGGTGCCGTTGACGCCGGCGGCTTCCTCGTCGCCGGTGATCAGCAGGCTGATCGAGCCGTCACAGCCGGCCCCGCGCCCGGCGAGCCAGCGCTGGGCGGCGGCGACAAAGGCGGCGATCGCGCCTTTCATGTCGACCGCGCCGCGGCCCCACAGCGCGCCGTCGCGCACAGCGGCGCCAAACGGGTCGAGCGACCAGGCCTCGCGCGCCCCGGCGGCACGACGTCGGTATGCCCGGCAAAGCACAGATTGGGCCGGCCCGCGCCATGGCGGGCATAGAGGTTGACGATCGGGTCGCTGCCGTCGTCGCCGCCGAACACCAGGCGATGGCAGGTGAAGCCGAGCTCCTCGAGACAGCCGGCGACGATGTCGAGGGCGCCCTCGTCTTTGGGGGTGACGCTCGGCCGCCGGATCAGCTCGGCGGCGAGGGCGGCCGGGTCGAGGTCGGCGTTCCTCATTCGCGCAGCAGCTCGTTGATCGCGGTCTTGGCGCGGGTCTGCTCGTCGACGGTCTTGACGATGACCGCGCAATAGAGGCTGGGGCCGGGTCTGCCGTCGGGCAATGGCCGGCCCGGCAGCGAGCCCGGCACCACCACCGAATAGGCCGGGACCCGGCCGAGATGGACGTGGCCGGTGTCGCGGTCGACGATCTTGGTCGTGGCGCTGATAAAGGTGCCCATCGCCAGCACCGAGCCGCGTTCGACGATGACGCCCTCGACGACTTCGCTGCGCGCGCCGATAAAGCAGTTGTCCTCGATGATGACCGGCTCGGCCTGCAACGGTTCGAGCACGCCGCCGATGCCGACCCCGCCCGAGAGATGGCAGTTCTCGCCGATCTGCGCGCACGAGCCGACCGTCGCCCAGGTGTCGACCATCGTCCCCCGGTCGACATAGGCGCCGACGTTGACGAAGCTCGGCATCAAGACGACGTTGGGCGCGATGTAGGCCGAGCGGCGCACGACGCTGCCCGGCACCGCGCGAAACCCGGCGTCGCGAAACCGGTTCGACGACCAGCCGGCGAATTTCGAGGGGACCTTGTCCCACCATTTGGCGGCGCCGCGCTCGGGATCGACCGGGCCGCCCGGGATCTCGACCATGTCGTTGAGGCGGAACGACAGCAGCACCGCCTTTTTCAGCCATTGGTGGACCCGCCAGCCCTGCGCGGTCTTTTCGGCGACGCGCAACTCGCCGCTGTCGAGCCCGTCGAGCGCCGCCTCGACCGCGTCGCGCCACACACCTTTGGTCGCGGGCGAAATCTCGTCGCGCGCCTCCCAGGCGGCGTCGACGGCGGCGGCGAGGTTGGGGTCGGTCATGGGGTGTTCCGCGGATGGGGGCTGGCGAGGACGAAAGCGCCCGCACCATGATCGACCCGGCCCGGCGGTGTCAACCGAGGGGAGAAGGCGCCCGCGGCCCGCGGCGGCAATTCCCGGCTAATCGCGAAATTACCGCGAAATCCGCCGGTTCGGGTCGCCAAAGAGGCCGAAAACACGCGCCGGATCAGCCTGTTGCGCGCCACTTCCCGTGGCCCGCCGAACCGGGAATTATTTGCGTCCCAATCGGGAAACAAATCGGCCGAGCCGGGAATTTGACGGGAACAGCGACACCGTTCCCGACCCTCCTTCCGACACCGGGTTCGGCTCCGTCACGGGCAGGCTCGCAGCACATCGCCGGGTTCCTAACACATGATTGTGTCAGACCGTGGACGCAGGTTGCGCGCCGCTCGCGCCCGCGGGCAGCGGCACCGGTGACGGGGCGGTGAAGGCCCCCAGCCTGAACGACGACGGCGCATTTCGCTGCGTCCCTCGCCTTCGAGCGTGAAGAAATTGTTCTTGCCCGGCACCGTCATTCCGGGGCGGTCCGAAGGCCAGCCGCGCCCCGGAATGACAATGTTGGCATTTCCTCACACCCGCCAGCGTGAGGGCAGGTTCTCCGGGACACGCTGATGACCAATCGCCGGTCCGCGCGCAAAACCTGCGGGACAAGCCGGGTGTCGCAATTCTTGACACCGAGACAGTTGCCATCTGGCGGTGCAAAAAGTGTTTTCTAACAATGAGCTGTAAGACAGCGCCGGGCGCGGTCGGGTAACCGTTGCCAGCCGTTAACTGTAGGTCCTGCTTACACCTCGCTTTCTGGAATTAACAAACCGGACGCTAGTTCGTTGGCGAAGCGCACATGGCATAGCGTGTGCTTATTGTAATGACACCAACCCTTAAGGGAAATGCAAGAAATGACAAGACGCAACATTGCACTCGCCGCCGCCGCTGTGGGCGTCATCCTCGCCACGGCGACGAAACCGGCGCCGGCGCAGGCCGATGTGGTGACTTTCGCCTATGGTTCGTTGTCCGGCAACGCCACCGACGCGCAGATCCAAACCTACATGAACACGCAGCTCGGAGCGAATGGGTCGGTGACCCTCACCGGTGCTGCCGGCTCCAACAGCTACAACGCCGACGGACATGTCACCGGTCCCGGAAACGGCAACAATTCCTACACCTTGGCCAATCTCGATTCGGCCCATAACGGCACCTTTATCGAGAACGACACCGCGCATTCCTACAACGACATCCTGATGTCGTTCAGCGGCCTGACGATCTCGAGCGTCAGCTTCGACCTCGAAATCTTCCCCGACAACAGCTGCACCTCGCTGTCCGGCAACAATTGCGGCGGGCGCGGCAACCCGAACCTGCCCGACCTCACCCTGCTGGCAAACGGCTCGCAGGTCGTAGAATGGGATGCGCTGGTGCCCGGCAGCAGCGGCAACAGCCATGGCATCGACGCGTCGGCCTACACCCACTCCCCCGACAGCGGCTCGCACAGCAGCGAGCAGGCGCCGCAACTGCTCGGGTCGAGCGGGGTCTGGACCCTCCCGGCCAACACCACGACGCTCGATTTCCAGGACTGGCCGGCGACGATCGCGATCAACGACCTCGTGCTCAACTACACGCCGAACGACCCGCCGCCGGCAGCGCCCGAGCCGGGCTCGATCGCATTGCTCGGCACCGCCCTCTTCGGGCTGGGCTGGGTGCAGCGCCGGCGCCGGGCAGCGTAAAGGAAACCGACGACCGCCGAACCTGAGCGGCGCCCGCGGGCGCCGCTTTTCTTGCCCGTTCGGCTAGCCTGCGACCCCGTCACCCGGCGTTGCGAGCCCCGGGTCCGCGCAGTGCGCGGCCCGAAGATAAGCTCCGCGACGCAATCCCGGATTGGCGTCGCCGCTTCGGTCGGGATTGCTTCGTCGCGCGCGGCGCTCCCCGCAATGACATCCGCCGGGAAACCGGTCGCAAATCGCGTCAGCTTGGTCGAAATCCGCTGCTAGTGCTCAGACGCAATCGCATGATTCAGCAGCAAGTAGCCGTAGGATGGGCTGAGCCTTGCGAAGCCCATCGCCGCCGCCGCAACAGATGGGTTTCGCGGCGCGCTCAACCCATCCTACAGGGCGATGGGGCTGAACCGTCGGTAGGCATCTGAGCACTAGCTGCGCCATTCGAGGGCGCGGGGGTTGACCGGGTTGTCGAACGGGCGTCCTTCGGCGCGCGCGGCGGTATTCGCGTCGGACGGCTCCGCGGCGATTTCAGCGGGGCGCCTCAGGTTATTGTAACATCTTTGTGGCATAATAAAGCGACTAAAAAGGCGAAAATGCGCTTGGGGAGGACCTTTATGAATAATTCCAAACCGTTGCTGATTGTGGCCGCGCTTGGATCAGGCAGCCTGATCGGCCCGGCATGCGCCGCCCCGATCACCCTCGGCGCGCCATTCCTAATCGTGGACGACAGAGCGGCGAATGACCAGGCGTTACTCCAGGCGAATTTATGTCCTTCGGCGACAACACAGTCATTCCGAATGGAGCCGGCGGAACGAGGCAGCGGCGCAAACCACGAACCTCTCGACGGGTGCAACGGTTACCGCGAACTTGCATTTGTTGGCTCGACAGCGATCCCTAATCAGTTTAGCGGCGCGGTTGCCTATCAATTCAATCTAATCGGTCCGTGGACGCTGAACTTCAGCAATGGGTCGCAATACGGCGTCTTCAATCACGCCTTCTGTCGAGGGGGCGACCCCACCGCCTTTCGCATCAAACGTTACGGTATCGGGGTCCAGCGCCAATCCAACTTTTGCGTGGAGCTATCCAAATCGCAGCGTGGATGGAGTCGTCATAAATATCTATGACAAATCTCTGACGAACGCGGCCGGCGGCCTGGATGGGGTATATGCCGTTGGAATTCCCGGGACGTCCAATTCGTTTACCGTGCCCAGTGCCCTGGCGGGCGGCCTGACGTTCAATTAAATCACAATTATGTGATGGGTATTATTGGTACCGTCCTGCGTGATCCAGCAGGATCCTCAACTGATGCGAACAGCTCTGCGATGTCGAGGCGTTTTTTAACTTTACGCCGCTTCCCGCGGGCGCGCCGGTCGTGAATCTACCGAGCATCACCCCCGCCGGCGCCTATCAATACACCATGACCGTGGTGGCTGGGCACGACCTACTTTGTCGATCCGAAAGTCGCGGTCGGGTATTCGTTTGCCATCGGCGCCGGCGACCCGAACTTTGCTTCCGTGCTGCTTCCGGCGGTCCAGTCCGATCCGTTCGACGTTTCGTTCATCTACAATGGCATGGACTTCAGCGACATGGTGTCGCCCGAGACGGTGTTTGATTTTCCCAACGGCGGTGTCGATGCGTTTACGGTCACGGGGATCGACCCGGCCGACGGACTCGATCCCGCCGACACGACCGCGTTCATCACCGGCTTGACCTTTGTCGGTGACGGCACGTTCACCGGCACGCAGACGCCGATCACCGAGGAGGCCGCGGCAGCGCCCGAGCCCGGTTCGATCGCGTTGCTGGCCAGCGGCCTGCTGGGATTGGGATTGCTTCGACGGCGGCGAGGCGCTTCCCTGACTGCCCAGAGCGGATTTCCGTCAGGTTGAACCGCCGCATCACGCCGTCATTGCGAGCCCACGGGTCGCACAATGCGCGGCCCGAGGACAGGCTCCGCGAAGCAATCTCGGGCTGGCGTCGCCGCTTTGGTCGAGACTCTTCGTCGCACGCGGCGCTCCTCCCAATGAACCGTTTCCGCCGGGAAACCGATCGCAAATCGCGTCGGCTCAGTCCGAAATCCGCGCTCGGCGGATCCAGATAACAAACAGCCGCGACGCACGCGGCGGCGCGGCGCCTCGAGACGCGCCCTTACGGCGCTCCTCAGCATGAGGAAGTGCTTCAGTGCCATGATCGGCTTGGTCCACGCCGAGGAGCATCCGCGGGATGCGTTCTCAAAGCAGGCACTGTGTCGATGCAACGGTCGTTTTTTTGCTCCAGTAACCAGTTTCTACACACGCTCGCAAGCGGGGGTCCAGGGCAGGCGGACGTTCATCGACCCGTACAGGCCATGGGGGCCTGCCCCGCGGGTTCCCGCTTGCGCGTCGCTTTCGCGGGAATGACGCAAGAAGGGATCGGGCACCAGCTGTCAAATTCGTACCGC
>CAVZJF010000062.1:0-42443 GCA_963775525.1 uncultured Alphaproteobacteria bacterium
CGCAACCATAACCTCCTGGTCGGTGAAAGCAGCGCCGAGCGGATAAAAAAGGAGATCGGCTCGGCTTGCATGCCGGAGGATGGCGAGGGGCAACTCACGGAGATCAGAGGCCGCGACATGATGAATGGCGTGCCGAAGGAGATCGTGATCAGCGAACGCCAAGTTTCCGAAAGCCTCGCCGAGCCTGTCGGTTCGATCGTCGAGGCCGTCAAGGTGGCCCTCGAAGACACCGCCCCGGAACTGGCTGCCGACATCGTCGAAAGGGATCGTGTTGACGGGAGGGGGTGCTTTGCTTGGCAATCTCGACTTGGTGTTGCGCCACGCCACCGGACTTCCGGTCTCCATCGCGGACGATCCGCTGAGCTGCGTGGCGCTCGGCACCGGCCGGACGCTGGAAGAAATGAAGACGCTCAAATCGGTCTTGATCAATACCTGGTAACGGCGTTTCTGTGATCATCACGGAGCTGCCGAGGGCTGATGAATGCCGATGTCGTCTTGTCTCCCGGTGACATCGCGCCCGGCCAACGGAAGCACCCGCAGGTGACGGTCCGGCAGCGGCGAGGGTCGCCGACGAGGGCGTCGTGATTTGGCTGACGGCGTTACGTCGCTCTTCGGCGCAGCGGATCGTGGTGCCACTGTTAGTCTTGATGTCAGTGATTATGATCGTCCTGGCTAAAATCGACCAGGTCGTGTTCGAATCGCTTCGCATCTCGATAAGTGATCAGGCTGCACCGATATTGGACGTGTTGTCACAACCGCTAAATGCGATCGAAAGTCTAGCCGACCGCGCCCGGGCGATGATTGACACGTACCAAGACAACCTTCGCCTCACGGAAGAAAACCAAAGGCTGTTGCGCTGGCGGCAGGCGGCGTTGGCCTTGGCTTCTGAAAACGTGCAGTTGCGCGGTCTGTTGAAATTGACCCCGGAGATCTGCTGTCTCTTACGTATCTGCCAAGGTCATAGCCAGTTCCGGAGGCGCGTATTTGCGCAACTTGATGGTCAACGCCGGCAGCGGCAACGGCGTCGCGCGCGGCCAGGCCGCGGTTACCGGCGAGGGCTTGGTCGGTCGAGTTTATGAGGTCGGAGCTCGGGCGGCGCGCATCCTCTTGATCACCGACCTGAATTCGCGCGTTCCGGTCATCGTTGAGCGCTCGGGGCAGCGGGCGATCCTGGCGGGAGACAATTCGGCGCATCCTTTCCTGTCTTACCTCGACCCTGCCGCGGCAGTTAGAAACGGGGACAGGATCGTTACCTCTGGGGAGGGCGGGGTTTCCCCCCGGGTCTGCCCGTCGGGGTCGTTGACACGGTCGATCGGGGGCTGCCTCGGGTAGAAGCTTACGTCCGGCTGGATCAAGTCGAGTATGTTCGGATCGTTGATTATGGTCTTGCTGATGGGCTGCCGGCGCCGGTAGCGGGGCCTCGCCGCTTCACCAGCGACCCGTACCGGTCACCGCCGCCCGAGCTAACCGCCGCTGAGGGAGAAATGCTGCTCAGGGCCGAGAGAGCACCCGCCCCCCGGCAACCCGGCGGGAGTTTGGCGGCGCATCTGCTGCCGATCTCGACGACGTTGCTCGGGGCGCTTCTCTCTCTTCAGCCGGTACATCTTCCCGGATACGTCACCCTGACGCCGGCCTTTGCGCTGATGGCGGTCTATCATTGGACGATCTATCGACCAGAGCTGCTTCCCCCCTTGGCCTTATTTGGAATTGGCGTCGGCTATGACCTCTTGTCCGGGGGACCACCGGGTGTGACCCCGCTGCTGTTTCTAGCCTCGCGGGTCGCGGTGCTACGGTGTCGCCGCTGGTTTATCAACCGGACGTTCCCCTTCGTCTGGGGCGGGTTCACGCTGCTGGCCGGTGCTGCGATGCTCGGATCGTGGATGCTTCACTCCCTACTCGCCTTCCAATTTCTCGGCTTCAGCGGAGGTGTCTTCCGCGCTGCGCTGACGATTTCGCTCTATCCAATCTCGAGCTTTCTGCTGGGCCGGACCCAGCGCATGCTGATCGGAGCAGGATGATGCCGCGCGGGGACGCGCCGTCGAGCACCGGCTTTCAGCGGGAAGCACAGAGATACCGACTTTTCAGTCGGCGGGCGGCAATTCTTGCCAGCGCTCAAGCTCTGCTTGTCGGCGCGCTATCCGCCCGATTATACCAGCTTCAGGTACTTGATTCGGACCGCTACAAGGTACTGGCCGACGAGAACCGTATCAATTTGCGGCTGGTCGCGCCGCCGCGGGGGCGGATCCTCGACCGTTTCGGCACGCCTCTGGCTGACAACCGCCAAGATTACCACCTCGTCATCGTCGCCGAACAGGCGGGGGATATCGCAACGACGCTCGACGCCTTGGCGGGGCTGATCGAGCTCGACGACGCGGATCGCAATCGGGTGATGCGTGAGATCCGACGCAAACATTCTTTCGTCCCGATCGTCGTGCGCGACAATCTCAGCTGGGACGAAATGGCTCGAGTTGAGGTTGCCGTACCCGAACTGCCGGGCATCTCCATCGAACAGGGTCTCACCCGCAATTACCCCTTTGCGGAAGCGACGGCGCATACGATCGGTTACGTTGCGGCGGTTTCAGAGCAGGAGCTCAACGGAGATCCGCTGCTCGAGCTGCCCGATTTCCGTATCGGCAAGGCCGGCATCGAAAAATCCCAAGATTTGACGCTTCGAGGCACCGCCGGGACGCGTCAAATCGAGGTGAACGCATTCGGCCGGGTGGTTCGAGAGCTCGCCCGGGTCGACGGCGAACAGGGTCAGGACGTCGTCATCGGGATCGATATGGCGATGCAGCGGTTTGTAACCCAACGCTGCGAAGGCGAGCAGAGCGTTGCAAGCGTGTTGCTCGATGCGGTCAACGGAGAGATTCTCGCGCTGGTCTCGATCCCGAGCTTCGATCCGAGCGTCTTCGCCAACGGCCTCAGCCCTGCCGATTGGCAGCAACTCACGACCGATCCTCGTCATCCATTGTCCAATAAGGCGATAGCCGGAACCTATCCGCCAGGCTCGACCTTCAAGCCTGTTGTAGCACTCGGCGCGTTGTCGGCAGGCGTGCTGAGCCCGGAGACCACGATTACCTGCACCGGACAAATCCAACTCGGCAACGCCGTGTTCCATTGTTGGCGGCACGGTGGTCACGGCACGCTTCGTCTGCGCGACGCGATCAAGAAATCTTGTGACGTTTTCTTCTACGAAACCGCGCGGCGGCTCGGCATCGATCGCCTCGCGGCGATGGCCCATCGACTCGGCTATGGCGCCCCGGTAGGCGTCGATATCCCGGGCGAGAAATCCGGACTTATTCCGACCCGTGAGTGGAAGCTCGCCACCACGGGAACCGCGTGGCAGCAAGGTGAGACCCTGATCGCCGGCATCGGACAGGGCTCGGTCCTCGCTACGCCTCTACAGATTGCAACGATGGTCGCCCGTCTTGTTTCCGGCCGGACGGTAATACCCCATTTCGTCCGCAAATCCGGGGTAATGCCGCCGGGCGGCGACGGGGCGTCAGCCGACTTTCCGCTGTTGGGTCTCGATTCCGATGCGCTCGCTCTCGTCCTCGACGGCATGAATGCGGTTGTGAATGAGCCGGGGGGAACCGCTTATGCGGCGCGCATCGCCGAGCCCGGTTTGGCCATGGGCGGCAAATCCGGCACGTCTCAGGTGCGACGCATAACCGAGTACGAACGTGATCATGGGCTGCGCAAGATTACCGAAATTCCGTGGAAGGAACGCGATCACGCTCTCTTCGTCGGATTTGCCCCCGTCGGCGCGCCACGCTATGTCTGCGCCACTCTGGTGGAGCACGGTGGCGGCGGCTCGGCCGTCGCCGGACCGATTTGCCGCGACGTGCTGCTTGAGGCGCAACATCGCGACCCGGTGCGGCAAACCCCCAACAAGGACAGGATGGCTCGGTCCTTGATTACCGCACCACCCTCCGAGCCGATACCGCCCGCGCCCCCGGGGTGAGGGTTGGTGGCGCTCTCTCCTGACATCGGGCGATCGACGGCGAAAACGAAACTCGTTGACCGAATTCTCGGCATCGGGTGGAGCCTAGTGTTCCTGGTTTCGGTAGTAGCAGCGATAGGCATCGCAGCTTTGTATTCAGCCGCCAACGGCAGTATGCAGCCTTGGGCTATCAAGCAGACGACACGTTTCGCGATTGCCCTGATCCCGATGTTAGGTGCAGCTCTGCTCGGTGTCCGGCATTGGTTTAGAATAGCGTACTGGGTGTACACCATATCACTACTTTTGGTTATTGCTGTTGATTTTCGTGGCTTTGTAGGAATGGGGGCACAGCGTTGGATCGATCTTGGGGTCATACAACTGCAGCCGTCCGAGCTGATGAGCGTGGGGCTTATGTTGTCGCTTGCCCGCTACTTTCATCATCTGGGTGAAGACGACATAAAAAAACTTCGTTATCTGGTATTTCCATTACTTATGATTTCCTTCCCGACAGTTTTGGTGTTAAAGCAACCTGATTTAGGTACCGCAGTCGTCCTACTCATAAGTGGAGTTGTGTTATTGTTTATCGCGGGCGTTCGGTTGAGGGTTTTTGCCGCCATGGGTGCGGTTGCTGGGATTGCGATCCCGTTAATTTGGCGATTTTTGCGAGATTACCAAAAAACTCGAATCTATACATTTATCGATCCAGACAGCGACCCGCTCGGAGCGGGCTACCACATCCTCCAATCCAAAATTGCGCTGGGCTCGGGTGGCCTGTTCGGAAAAGGGTTTTTGCTGGGCACCCAGAGCCATCTCAGCTTTTTGCCGGAGAAGCAAACTGATTTCATTTTTACGACGCTGGCAGAGGAATTCGGTTTGATCGGCGGGTTTGTTCTAATCGCGCTGTACACCGCGATGATCGCCTATGGCTTCGCCGTTGCACTGCGCAGCCGTAACCATTTCGGAAGGCTCCTTGGTCTGGGGATTGTCACCAATTTCTTTCTTTACGTGTTCATAAACATAGCCATGGTTACCGGCCTGATCCCGGTTGTCGGCGTGCCCTTGCCGCTCGTCTCATACGGAGGGACCGCGATGCTGACGGTGATGTTCGGCTTTGGCCTGCTGATGAGCGTGTACATCGACCGCGACGTTCGGTTGAACCGGGCCGGCGAGGCCCAGCCGGACTAGACGGCGGACAAAGCTTATTTTGATCGCAGGATTGGCGGCCGCCGCCTAGATTGCTGTCGGCCAAATGCGCCGATGCGGAGGATGACGATGGCGGAAAAGGAACCGGCGGAAAGCGGGCGGCGGCTACATGTGACGACGCTTTTGGTCGCGTCGCGCCGGGCGCTGGACAACGCGCTGGCCGAACTAGGTTTTGCCGAGGATGATGACCGCGTTGTCGAGCATGACGGCCGCTTGGCATTTTTGACGTGTTCTCACGAGGAGGACAGCGACGACCTGTTTGCGCTCATCACGGAGCTGTCGGCGCGTGGCGAGAGTTGGGAGCTGCAATCGCGGATCGATACCGAAGCCGGCCGGGCGATTTATCAATCCTTGGCCCGTTATCGCCCGGTCGAGGCTATCGACGCCGCGGTCGAAGAGGAAGCGGAACCGATCAGTCCGGATGCTCCTGCTTACGATGTCGAAACTGCAGATGGGCTCCAAGCTCTCAAGCGTGTCCTGAAGCGCATCGAGCCGGCCGACGCATTTGCTACGATCCGACCTGGTAGCGACGGACGTGCAACCGCCAGGGTTTTGCGGCGCGGCTCTCGCCGACTTCTTGCCTGCGCAATAGCACAGGACGAAGCGACGCTGCGCAGCGTAATCCGCGAAATACTACCCAATGTCATGCTCGACGTTGCAATGAAGCCGCCCAGCTAAATCACCCCCAGTCGTGATTTGTCAGACATGGATCTTAGGCGCGCCCACCCGACGCACACTGCGAGAACCTGGCTGCTTCAGGATCGAGCGAAATAAAGAGAAATCCGATAGTCAGGCTGGCGAGGCGAATGCGGTCGAGCTGCTCATCTCCGCGTCTCCCGGCTCAGAAGCGATTTGAGCTTGGCGACAGCGCTTCCGGGGCTGGTCAGGACCGGGCGGCCGAGCGCCGCGCTCGCTGCCGGCGCCGCGCGCGAGGTTGAAAAATGAGCGAGCAGCACCGCGTCGCAGTCGCGAAACCGCGGCGCCGCCTGCGCGACCAGAGTGTTATGGGTGGCCGCGTCGCCCGCCTTCAGCGCCGTCATCGCACCCGGCACGCAATAGGTTTCGATCGTCGCCGGGGAGCGGCGCGCTGCCGCCATCCGGCGAAACTCGTCCTCCATCGACGCCACGCTCGGCTCGAATGTCGCCAGCATGCCGACACGTCGCCCTATCGTCAGCGCCGCCTCAAACATCGCCTCGTTCGGCTTGAGCACCGGGATCGACGCCCGGGAAGCGGCGGCGTCGATCGCCTCGCCAAAAGCCGAGCAGGTGAAGAGGATGCCGGCAGCCCCGGTCGAGCGGCCGTAATCGGCCAGCGCCAGGATCCGCCCGGTCATCGCCGCTGTCAGCTCTCCGTCGCGCTCGCGGTCGAGGCTCAGCGAATTGTCGAGGACGTTGCTGCATTCGGCCTCGGGCCACAATTCGCGGAATGCTGCGTCGACCGGCTCAATCGCGACGGCGACAGCGTGGATCAAGGCGATGCGGGTCGTCATGGCGTCTTTCCCGTCGATATCGGCGTGTCGCGGCGGACCCGCAGCAAATCACTCATCGGCGCCGTCCCGTCAATCGGTCATGCCGCCAGGCACAAAGACACGCAGCCGCGGCTGCCGCCGGGCCGGCCCTCTCCTCCGTCGAAGTCGAGGCGGGGCACATCTCCCGCCAACCGGGGAAACAGCGCTCGCCGCATCACAGCCACCTGGTCTCAATACGACCTTGGCATTCCCAACACGTGCTGGCCGAGATAGGCGAGGATCAGGTTGGTCGAGATCGGTGCGGTCTGGTAGAGGCGAATCTCGCGCCATTTGCGCTCGATGTCGTATTCGCGGGCAAAGGCAAAGCCGCCATAAGTCTGCATCGTCGCCTCCGCTGCGTGCCAGCCCGCTTCCGACGCCAAGAGCTTCGCCATGTTGGCGTCGGCGCCGCATTCCTCGCCGGCGTCGAACAGCGCTGCGGCGCGGCGGCAGATCATGTCGGCCGCTTCCAATTCGGCAAAGGCGCGCGCCAACGGGAACTGCACGCCCTGGTTCTGGCCGATCGGCCGGTCGAAGACGACGCGCTCCTTGGCATAGTCGATGCCCTTTTTGAGAAGCCAACGGCCGTCGCCGATGCATTCCTGGGCGACGAGGATGCGCTCGGCGTTCATGCCGTCGAGAATGTAGCGAAAGCCCTTGCCTTCCTCTCCGATCAAGGCGTCGGGCGGCACCTTCAGATTGTCGAAAAAGACCTCGGTCGTGTTGTGGTTGATCATCGCCTCGATCGGGCGGATCTCGACGCCGCGGCCCAGATTCTCTCGCAGATCGATCAGGAATACCGACAGCCCGTCGGTGCGGCGCTTGACCTCGTCGACCGGCGTCGTGCGTGCGAGCAACAGCATCAGATCGGAGTGTCGGGCGCGTGAGGTCCACACCTTCTGCCCGTTGACGACGTAGTGGTTGCCTTCGCGCACCGCGCGGGTCTTGAGCTTTGTCGTGTCGGAGCCGGTCGTCGGCTCGGTCACGCCGAACGCCTGCAAGCGCAGCTCGCCGGACGCGATCTTCGGCAGATAGCGCTGTTTTTGCTCTTCGCTGCCGTGGCGCAGCAAGGTGCCCATGATGTACATCTGGGCGTGACCCTGGCTGGCGGTGCAGCCCGAGGCGTTGACCTCTTCGAGGATGACCGCGGCCGCCCGCAACGGCAGGCCCGAGCCGCCATATTCCTCGGGAATCAGCGAGGCGAGAAAGCCGCCCGCCGTCAACTCTTCGATGAATTCGGTCGGATAGGCCTGCTCGGCTTCGAGCTTGCGCCAATACGCGCCGGGGTAGCGTTCGCAGATCTTGCGGACGGAGTCGCGCAGCTCGGGATAGTCCTCGCCGAGGGCCACCATCGTCGGCGTATCGCTCACCTCGCCCTCCTCATGCCGGGTTTCGACAAAAATAGCCCGGCTGCGAGCGAATTACCAATTCGGACGGCGCCACGTGCGCGAGCTATTTCGGTATCCAACAATTCTCGCATGACGACATCGCCCTCGTGCTTTTGGCTGTCAACCGGCGGACCAATCGTGAGAGAAGGATATTCGCCGCGGAAACAGATGATTTCGCTGCCCGCGAACCACGTCCGCAAGTTGCGCCTCTGGAGATGGCGATGAGGGTGATGAAGATGATCGCCGCGTCGGCGATGTACGGGCTGTTCACGCTGCCGGTCAACGCGGCGGATTTGCACGCGGAAGATGCGGCCCACCATGTCGGCGAGACCGCCACCGTCTGCGGCGTGGTCGCCTCCGCTAAATTCAACTCAGACCTGCAAGCGCAGCCGACCTTCCTGGATTTCGGAAAGCCGTACCCCGATCAGGTATTCACCGCCGTGGTCTTTGGCGAAGATCGGGCCAAGTTTGGGACCCCGGAAACGTCGTTGCGCGGCAAGCGCGTCTGCGTAACCGGCAAAATCCAAGAAAAGCGCGGCATGCCCGAGATCGTGCTCAGCGACCCCAAGCAGCTGGCGCAGTGAGCAGCCGAGATTTCTTGCGGGAGCTTGACGCGCGAGACGCCGGACGGCCGCCGTGGGGAGGCGGGCAGGACGCGAATACCTAGGCCACGGGCGCAAAAGCGATGATTTCGACGCCTTGCTCGCGAAAATTCGCAGCTGCGCCCTGTGCGCGGCGCATCTGCCGCTGGGCCCGCGCCCGGTCGTACGCGGCCGGCCTACGGCGCGGTTGTTGATCATCAGCCAGGCGCCGGGAACGCTGGTCCATGAGACCGGTCTGTCATTCAACGACAGGAGCGGCGACCGGCTGCGCGACTGGCTCGGCATCGACCGTGACAGCTTCTATGACGAAAACCGGGTTGCGGTCATGCCGATGGGGTTTTGTTATCCTGGCCGCGCGTCCAAAAGCGGAGATCTGCCGCCGCGCCCGGAATGCGCACCGCGATGGCACGCGCAAATGCGCGCGCTGTTGCCGGCAATCGAGCTGACTTTGCTCGTCGGCAGTCATGCGATCCGCTACCACTTGCCGTCATGTCGAACAGTGTCGATGACGCGAGCGGTCGAAGGCTGGCGCAAGTTCCTGCCGGCGACCTTCCCGTTGCCGCATCCGAGCTGGCGCGCCGTGCTGTGGCTGCGCGCCAATCCGTGGTTCGAGAGCGAGGCGCTGCCCGGGCTGCGCGCGCGGGTCGCCGCGGTCCTCAGTCCGAAGACGCCTCGATCCGCTCCATGTCTTCGTCGCTGAAGCCGAAATGGTGGCCGATTTCGTGGATCAGCACATGCCGCACCAGGCGGTCAAGGTCTTCGCCGGTCTCGCACCAATAATCGAGAATCGGCCGGCGGTAGAGAAAGATCATGTCGACGTTGGGCCGCGGGTCGCTGACGCTTTTGTGCGGGAGGGCGACACCGCGATAAAGGCCGAGGATGTCGAACGGGCTGTCGAGGCCCATCGCCTCTTCGGTCTCCTCGTCAGGGAACTCCTCGACGCTGATCACGACGGCGCCCAGGTGCTTTTTGAGCCGATGCGGGATCGACCCTAGCGCGCGATTTGCAAGCGCCTCAATGTCGCTGAGAGTCGGCGGGGTGCGTTCGGTCATGCGATCACCCGACGCTTGACCTTGGCCGCATCAGCGCGCACTTCGTCCCACGGCGATGAGAATCGGAGGGTGACATGGTCGAAAGGCTGGTCGGAGCAGCGCGGCATGCAGCGATTCACGAGTTGCACGGCTGGGTCGAGGTCGCCGATCGTGACGCGATCCGCAAGAGCTATCATTTCGGCGACTTCTCCGAGGCGTGGGGCTTTATCTCGCGGATCGCGCTCCTGGCCGAAAAGATGGATCACCACCCAGAGCTGTTCAACGTCTACAATCGGGTCGAAATCGTGCTGTCGACCCACGATGTCGAAGGGTCTCAGCGAACTCGACGTCAAGCTCGCCCACGCGATCGACGAGATCGCCCCCGAGCGCGATCGACGGCCGCTCTTGCCTTGACCAAATCCTAGGCACGTCGCCGGATGAGAGCGCTGGCGTCGGCCGACGGGGGATGCTACAGAGGCAGAGCCGATCGCACGCCCGCGGGAGAGACTGCGCCGACAGGTGCAGCGCCGAAGGAGCAACCGCCCCGGAAACTCTCAGGCAAAAGGACCGCAGGCGGAAGGGCGCTCTGGAAAGCAGCGGGCGGGATTCGTACCCGGCCGCTCACCGAAGGAGTAAGCCCGGCCCCACCCTGACAGGGTGAGGACCCGGGTAAATCTCTCAGGGTCCACGACAGAGGGGGCACAGGGGACGCAGTTGCGTCCGCTCTCTGTCGGAGGTAGCCGGTGCCCCCCCAAGACGCTGCGCCGCTGAAGCGAACACCGCTTTACGCGCTCCATCAATCGCTCGGCGCCAGGATGGTGCCGTTCGCCGGCTATGAAATGCCGGTGCAGTTTCCTGCCGGTATCCTCGCCGAGCATTTGCACACTCGCGCCCAGGCCGGGCTGTTTGATGTGTCGCATATGGGCCAGTTGCGCCTGACCGGCGACGACCCGGCCGCGGCGCTCGAAACCTTGGTTCCCGGCGACATCCGCGGCCTTGCTTCGATGCGGATGCGCTACACGCTGCTCCTCAACGAGCAAGGCGGCATCCGGGACGATCTGATGGCGACGCGGCTCGGCGACGGATTGTTCGTCGTCGTCAACGCCGCTACCAAGGACGCCGATTTTGCCCATCTGCGCGATCGGCTGGGCAGCGCCGCGAGGGTGGAGCGGCTCGACGACCGGGCGTTGCTGGCGTTGCAGGGGCCAGCGGCGGCCGTGGTTCTGGCGCGCCTCGCCGGCGGCATCGCGCAGTTGCCATTTATGACGGCCGCCGAGATCATGCTCGCCGGCGACCAATGCCTCGTCACGCGCTCCGGCTACACCGGCGAGGACGGCTTCGAGATTTCGCTGTCGGCGGCGCGCGCGACCGCTTTGGCCGAAAGACTGCTCGCGGAACCCGAGGTGAAGCCGGTCGGCCTCGGCGCCCGCGATTCGCTGCGCCTCGAAGCCGGGCTTTGCCTCTACGGTCACGACATCGACGAGACGACGACCCCGGTCGAAGCCGATCTCGGCTGGACGGTCGGCAAAAGGCGGCGCGCGGAAGGCGGATTCCCGGGCGCGGCGACCATCCTGCGCCAACTCGCCGACGGATCGGCACGCAAACGCGTCGGCATCCGCCCCGACGGCCGCGCCCCGGCGCGCGAGGGTACTCCGATCGTCGACGGTGGCGGCACCACGATCGGGCGGGTGACGAGCGGCGGCTTTGGACCGTCGGTCGAGGCGCCGGTGGCGATGGGCTACGTCGATCCCGCCCACGCCGCCGAGGGCGCCGCTATTACGCTTATCGTACGCGGGACAGCGCGGCCCGCGCGTGTCGCCCGCCTGCCCTTTGTCCCGCACCGCTATCGCCGCAGCTGAGCCCGTAAAAGGAAACCGCCGATGACTTCGCCACGCTTTACGAAGGACCACGAATGGGTTCGGCTCGACGGCGATCTCGCCGTGATTGGCATCACCGATTACGCGCAGTCGCAATTGGGCGACGTCGTCTATGTCGAATTGCCCGAGATCGGCCGGCGGCTCGAACAGGGCAAGGAGGTAGCGGTTGTCGAATTGGTCAAGGCGGCGAGCGAGGTCTATGCGCCCATTTCGGGCGAGGTCGTCGAGGTCAACGATGCGCTCGCCGCCGACCCGGCCCAGGTCAATGCCGATCCGATGGGGCAGGGCTGGTTCCTGAAACTGCGCCTCGCCGACCCGAAACAGCTCGATCAGTTGATGGACGAGGCCGCCTATCAGCGCTTTGTCGAGGAGCAGCATTAGATGCGCTATCTGCCGCTGACCGAGGCCGACCGCGTCGAAATGCTGAAGGCGATCGGCGTCCCGTCGATCGATGCGCTGTTCGCCGAGGTGCCGCCGGCGGCCCGGCTCGATGGGCTGCTCGATCTGCCGCGGGCGCTGGGCGAGATCGAGGTCGAGCGCGCGATCGGCCGCATGGCTTCGCGAAATGTCGCGGCCGGGTCAGTGCCGTTTTTTGTCGGCGGCGGGGCCTATCGCCACCATGTTCCCGCCGCGGTCGACCATCTGATCCAACGCGGCGAGTTCCTGACCTCCTACACGCCCTATCAGCCCGAGGTGTCGCAGGGGACGCTGCAATATTTGTTCGAATTCCAGACGCAGGTAGCGCTGCTGACCAGCATGGAGGTCGCCAACGCCTCGCTGTACGACGGCGCGACATCCTGCGCCGAGGCGGTGATGATGGCGAACCGCGTCACCGGGCGCAAAAAGGCGGTGCTGTCGGGCGGGCTCCATCCCCATTACCGTGAGGTGTGCGAAACCTACGCCCGGTTTGTCGGCTTTAGCCTTGCGGCGCAGCCCCCGACACCGGGAGAGGACGAGCATCTGGCCCGGCTCGTCGACGGCAACACGTCGTGCGTCGTCGTGCAAAACCCCGATTTCTGGGGCGAGCTGCGCGATTGGTCGGCGCTCGCCCAAACCTGCCACGACCAGGGCGCGCTGCTGGTCGTCGTGGTCACCGAGATTTTGTCGTTGGGCGCGGTAAAGCCGCCGGGCGACATGGGCGCCGATATCGTCGCTGCCGAAGGGCAGTCGCTCGGCAACGCGCTCAATTTCGGCGGGCCTCATCTCGGCCTCTTCGCCAGCCGCGACAAATTCGTGCGGCAGGTGCCGGGCCGGCTCGCCGGCCAGACGGTCGATGCCGAGGGGCGACGCGGCTGGGTGTTGACCCTGTCGACCCGCGAGCAGCACATCCGCCGCGAACGTGCGACGAGCAATATCTGCACCAATTCGGGGCTGTGCGCGCTCGCCTTTACGATCCATCTGGCTTTGCTCGGGGAGGCCGGCCTGACCCGGCTCGCGCGGCTCAACCACGCCGCCGCGGTGGGTCTTGCCGAACGGCTGGAGCTTGTGCCGGGCGTACGGCTCGTCAACAGCACTTTCTTCAACGAATTCACCCTGCGTCTGCCATGCCCGGCGGCGGCGGTCGTCGAGGCGCTGGCGGGCAAAGACGTTCTCGCCGGCATTCCGGTCAGCCGGCTTTACCCCGACCGGCCCGAACTGGCGGACTTGCTGCTGGTGGCCGCGACCGAAACCGTCACCGAGGACGACATGGGCCGGTTTACACAAGGGTTGGCGGAGGTGCTGTCGTGAACGATTGGAGCCAGGCGCTGCGGGTCAACCCGGCCGAAAAATCACCGGCGCCGCCGGCGACCTTCAGCGGCAATCGCGGATTGCAAATCGAGGAAGCGTTGATCTTCGAGCAGGACGCACCCGGCCGCTGCGGCGTCGATCTGCCGGAGCCGCCGCTCGGTCAACGCGCGCCTCGGCGGGCTCGAACGGCAGGGTAGGATCGGCCTGCCGGGCCTGAGCGAACCGCAGGTGGTGCGCCACTTTACCCGACTGTCGCAAAAGAATTACGCGATCGACAGCGGGCTCTACCCGCTCGGCTCGTGCACGATGAAACACAACCCGCGCCTCAACGAGAAACTGGCGCGATTGCCTGGTCTCGCCGACATCCACCCGCTGCAACCGCTCTCGACCGTGCCGGGCGCGCTCGAATTGATCGACACCTTGGCGCATTGGCTGAAGACCCTGACCGGGATGCCGGCGGTGGCATTGTCGCCGGGCGCCGGCGCGCATGGCGAGCTGTGCGGGATGATGACGATCCGCGCCGCGCTCGAGGCGCGCGGCGACCCGCGCCGACGGGTGCTGGTGCCGGAATCGGCCCACGGCACCAACCCGGCCACGGCGGCCGCTTGCGGCTACATGGTCGATCCAATCCCGGCCAATGCCCGCGGACGGGTCGACCGGGCGGCGCTCGAAGCTAGGCTCGGCCCCGATGTCGCCGCGCTGATGCTGACCAACCCCAACACCTGCGGGCTGTTCGAGGACGAGATCGTCGAAATCGCGGCCGCGGTGCATCGCGCCGGCGCGTTCTTCTACTGCGACGGCGCCAATTTCAACGCGATCGTCGGGCGGGTGCGGCCGGTTGACCTCGGCATCGATTGCATGCACCTCAATTTGCACAAGACGTTTTCGACCCCGCATGGCGGTGGCGGTCCCGGCAGCGGACCGGTGGCCTTGGCCGCCTCGCTTGCTCCCTATGCGCCGTTGCCGTGGCTGGTGCATGGCGAGCATGGGCTTGATTTGGTCGAGCACGGCAGCGGCCCCACCGGTCAGGCGATCGGGCGGCTCAAGGGGTTTCATGGGCAAATGGGCATGTTCGTGCGTGCGCTCGCCTACATGATGAGCCACGGCGCCGACGGGCTGCGCCAGGTCGCCGAAGATGCGGTTCTCAACGCCAATTACCTGCGCGTGCTGCTGCAGGATGATCTCAGCCTGCCGTTCCCCGGCCCGTGCATGCATGAAGTCCTGTTCGACGATCGCACTCTCGGGGATGCCGGCGTCACCACGCTCGATCTCGCCAAGGTGCTGATCGACGAAGGCTATCATCCGATGACGATTTATTTTCCGTTGGTTGTGCACGGCGCGATGCTGATCGAGCCGACCGAAACCGAGAGCAAGGCCACGCTCGACGAATTCGCCACAGTGGTAAAGGCGTTGGCCGCGACGGCCCGGGCCGGCGACACGCGCCGGTTCCGTGCCGCCCCGATGTTTGCGCCGCGCTGCCGCCTCGACGAAACGGCCGCCGCCCGCAAGCCGATCTTGCGCTGGGCCCCCGGCCCCGGCCAGCGTGAAGCCGCGGAGTAGGGAGGCCAAACACAGGCGGTCGCCGGGGCGGTCCCGCGGCGCCGACGGATCAGCTGGGACAGTCAGATCGACAACGCCGACCGGTGGATCGCGGAGAAGTCGCCAGCCCTTCCGGCATGATCCAGGATCAATGCCGGAAGCGGCGTATCCCGGAAAACACCATGGCGACGCCGGCGGCGTCCGCGGCGGCGATCACCTCGGGGTCGCGCACCGATCCGCCGGGCTGGATCACCGCTGTCGCTCCGGCGGTGATCGCTGCTTCGAGGCCATCGGAAAACGGAAAGAACGCGTCGGAGGCGAGCACCGCGCCCGCCGTCGGCGGGCCTGCCGATCCTGCCGCGCGGCCGATTTCCGCCGCCTTGCCGGCGGCAATCCGCACGCTGTCGACGCGGCTCATCTGTCCAGCCCCGACGCCGACCGTGGCGCCGTTGCGGGCAAAGACGATGGCGTTTGATTTGACGTGCTTCGCCACCCGGTCGGCAAACAACAGATCAGCGATTTCGGCTTCGCTGGGCGCGCGCCGGGTGACGACGCGCAGTGCGTCTGCACCGATTGACGCGCGGTCTCGTTCCTGAACGAGGATTCCGCCCGCGACCGAACGAAACGTGATGCCCGCCGCCGTCGGGTCAGGCATTGCGCCGGTCACCAAAAGCCGCAGCGCGGTGCGCGAAGCAAGCCTCGCCGCCGCCTGCGGTTCGACACCGGGGGCGATCACCACCTCGACAAACAACCGGCCGAGCGCTTCGGCGGTTGCCGCGTCGAGCGGCCGATTGAATGCCACGACGCCGCCGAAGGCGCTGACCGGGTCGCAAGCGAGCGCCTTGTCCCACGCCTCGCGCAGCGTTCCCGCAATGGCCGCGCCGCACGGATTGGCGTGCTTGACGATCGCGACCGCCGGTCCGGAGAATTCGGCGACCAGCTCAAACGCCGCGTCTGCATCGGAATAGTTGTTGTATGACAGCTCCTTTCCCTGAAGCTGTCGCGCGGTCGCCACGCCCGGCCTGGGCTCGCGAGAGCGATAGAAGGCCGCCGCCTGATGCGGGTTTTCGCCATAACGCAGCCGTGTTGCCAGGCGGCCGGAGGCGACAAAGGTCTCGGGGAGCGCGTCTCCCTCTTGGCCCGCCATCCACTGCGCGATCACGGCGTCATAGGCTGCGGTCATCGCATAGGCCTTATGCGCCAATTCGCGCCGCAAACTTGGTCCGACCGTCCCGTCCGCTTCCAGCGCGGCTAGAACGCGATCGTAATCACCAGGGTCGATGACGACGGTGACCCAATCGTGGTTCTTGGCGGCGGCCCTGATCAGCGCTGGCCCACCGATGTCGATGTTCTCGACACAGTCTTCGTAGGTGGCCCCGGCGGCGACCGTCTCGGCAAAAGGATAGAGGTTGCAAACCAGCAGGTCGATGGGCTCGATCCCGCGCTGCGTCAGCGCAGCAAGATGGTCCGGCCGGTCGCGGCGCGCGAGCAGGCCGCCATGGATCGTCGGGTGCAGCGTCTTGACGCGCCCGTCGAGAAATTCCGGCATTCCGGTAATGGCCGCCACCTCGATCACCGGCAGTCCCGCCGCGGCGAGCGCCTGGGCCGAGCCTCCGGTCGACACCAGGGCTATCCCGCGCGCCGCCAGCCCCGAGGCGAAGGCCGCGACTCCGGTCTTGTCGCTGACCGAAATCAGCGCCCGGCGGATCATGCGCGGCGCGGCGTCCATCGGCGGGGTATAGGATCGGCTCCGGCTCGGCACAAGCGCCTACTCGCCACTCTTCTCAGCGGCCGCGGGCGAGCGTCGCCAGCAGCACCGCGACGACCGCCAGCGCGGCGGCGAGCGCGAGCCCGCCGGCACCGTTCTCCGCCGCCCAGCCGCAGGCGACGAGCAGCAGATCGGCCGCGATCACGCGCTTGACGACGGCGGCATGGCCGAGCCCGCGGCGGACCGCCTGCTGATAATAGTGCTGGCGATGCGCCTGCCATACCCGCTCGCCGCGAACCAGGCGACGCGCCAGGGTAATCGTCGCGTCGGCGAGGAAATACAGCGGCAGGATCAGCGCGACCTTCCAGCGCCCCGTGGTAGCCAGGCCGATCAGCAGGTATCCCGTCAGATAGCCGAGCGGCGCGCTGCCGACGTCGCCGAGAAAAATTCGCGCCGGCGACCAGTTCCACGCCAGAAAGCCGAGCGAAGCACCGAGGATCGCGGCGGCGAGCAGGGCTACGGTCGGGTCGACGCCGCTGCCCAACCCGGTCAGCAGCAGCAATCCGCCGCTGATCGCCGCCGCCTGGCTGCCGGCGATGCCGTCGATGCCGTCCATGAAATTGTAGAGGTTGACCCACCACATCCACAGCAGGCCGAGCGCCGTGAAATACGCTGTCGAACCGAGCCAGCCCAAGACCGCGTTGTCGGCCTCGGGTAGTGCCAGCAGCCCGATCACGACCGTCGCCGCTTGCGCCGTCAGTCGCGTCACCGGCGAAAGGCCGTGCAAATCGTCGATCCAACAGACCGCGGCCAGCAATCCCGCCGCCAGACAAACCAGGAAGATCTCCGGGGTCACCCGGCCTGCCGCGCCAGCGCCGACCCAGATCAGCAGCACCGTGCCGATTACGGCGATGCCGCCGCCTCGCGGCGTGGGGACGGCATGCGAGGAGCGCTCGTTTGGCCGGTCGAGCACGTTGCTGCGGCGTAACAGCGGGATCAGCGCCCGCGTGGCGAGGCCGGACGATAGGCTGGCCGCGGCGGCGACCGCCGCCGCCAGGGCGGCATTGCCGATATCGAGATGGCCCACCCCGCACAAGCTAGTCGGAAACGGTTTCGTTGTGCTCGCGGCGCAGCGCCCAGCGCACCGACGTGCCGCCGGGAGCGGCGGTCCCGCTCAGCACGACCTGCTGGGTTTTGCGCGCCTCGCCCGACCCCAGATAGATGCTCTCGCCGAGGGTCATTGCCGCACCGGCCGCACGCAGCCGCCAGCAAAGACCGCTCGACAAGCGCAGCAACGCCGCCGTTTCACCGTCGGCCAGCGAGGCCTGCACCGAGGGATGGAGATGAAAGCGGACGGCGAAGCTCGCGCCAGGGCGCCCGCTCAGACGCTCCTCGCCGCGCAAATCGTCGCCGTCGGCCGCAAGGAACAACTCACGCGTATAGATCAACCCGAACCGTTCGCGGTAGCCGTCATGGGTCGCCGAGATCCATTGCTGGCCTTCGTGTTCGGCCCGCTCACACGAGACGGAGGTCGGCGCGCGGTTGAGCACGCCATCGTCCCGGATCTCTGCCGAGTTCGTGTCGGCGACAACAAGCACCGAATGCGCGGCAGTCGCGCGAGCCACGCGCGACCAACTCTCTTTGGACCCGCGATAGGCGCCGCAATTGACGATGATGCGGTCGCGCCCGTAGCCCATTTCGAAGGACAGCGCGCCGGCATGAGCATCCAGGGCGAAACCCGGCGGCGGCCGCCTTCCGGTGTCGACGACAACGAGGCTTTTGTCCGCCTGGAGGCGCTCGAAACCGGTGTCGGGCGCATGGGCCAATGCGCGCCCTTTGGTCTCTGAGCGGGTAAGGACGAGGTCGAGCAACACCCCATCCTCCTCCAGCGAATCATTGAACAGCGCCAGGCGGCGGTCGCCATGGCGAAACAACCGCAACATCGGCGCTAAGCGCTCGATAGCGTCCTGGAGCGCATCCGGCGTCTCGATCTTCGCGGCGCGCAGCACTGTCCGGGCGTCGACCAGGTCTTGCAGGACCTTCAGTTGCACCGACGGACTGCGCGAGCGATGACCGCCATCGGGAAAAATCTGGACCCGTATCTCACGCTCCAACCCGGCCAGCGCTTTTGCCAATCGCGCCGCCGAACCGCCGAGCAGGACCGTCCCGGCAATCAGCCCCTTCAACGCCCGCAGCCTCGCAGCGCCTTCAAGCTCCCATGCCGCGGTTCGGGCGAGGTGGCGATTTTGGGCGGCGAGACTTGCGAGAAGGGCCCGCTTCAGCTCAGCGTTCTGGTCGCCTGCTACGATCTCGTCAAAGTGGCTCGTCCAGGCGAACAGACGGGTTGCCAAAACGTCCGAGCGCCAAGCGATGGAGTTGCAACCGATCTCTTCGTCGAGCCAGCTCTGCACCAGTTCGCGCGCGAAGTCGCGCGGCGCAGCCCCTGCGGCAATAACGTCGGAAATCCACTCGAAGCCGTGCCAAGAGGCCAACCACTGCTCTCCGGCGCCGACAGGGAACCACCGCGGAGAGGGATTGCGCACCAGCGTTCCGCCGAGTTCGACTTCGCCTGCAACGATCGCCCCGCCACGTTTTGGGTCACCCGGCCACGCTTGGCCGATTTTCACCTCGACGCCGGCAGGAACTCGGCCGACCAAGGTGCGACGATAAAGGCGTCTGGTCGCCAGCGACTGCAACATGCTGCGGCGCATACGCGTTAGGGTGCCCGGGCGGGCGCCGCCAACATCCTCGGTCGGCGATCTGTTCTGTCTCTTGCCGGTGACCTCTCTCATCCGCGCGCGGGCCGCACACAGCAGCGCCCGAGGTGGACAAGGCCCGGATTGCGAGCGGCTTGCCGGACAAACGAACGCATGTTTGTTGGTAGCAAGGAACCCGCGGCGCCGCAAGCCGTCGGCGCGGTCGTCAGGCCGCGGCGTCGTTTTTGGTCAGTCTGGCGGCGAAAAACCCGTCGAGCCCGTCATATTCAGCCAAATGGCAAGGCAAGGTGCGCAAATCGCCCTCCGCAGTAATCCAATCGAGATTGCCGCCGACCTCGTTCGCGGCGATTTCTCGGCGGGCGACAGGGGCGCCGGAGCGAATCAACAATTCGATCCGCCGCGGGCCTTCTTCCGGTTCGAGCGAACACGTGCAATAGACGAGCGTCCCGCCCGGGACCAGCATGTCGATTGCAGCTCGCAACAAGTTCTCCTGAACCACCGACAGGCGGGCCACGTCATCCGGCATCTTGAGGTGCGGCACATCGGGATGGCGGCGGATCGCTCCTGTGGTCGTGCACGGTGCGTCGAGCAGCACGCAATCCACCGGCTTGGCGGGGCGCCAGGTCAATGCATCGGCTGCGATCGCCTCGATCGGCAGGGCGAGCCGGCCAAAATTGGAAACAAGGCGATCGAGGCGGCGAGTCGAGCGGTCGATCGCGGTAACGCGCGCGCCGGCGCTCGCGAGCTGAGCGCTCTTTCCGCCGGGTGCGGCACATAAATCCACGACCTCCCGCCCCGCGACATCGCCGAACAAACGGACCGGCAACGCCGCGGCGGCGTCCTGGACCCACCATGCGCCTTCGGCATAGCCGGGAAGGGACGTGACCGCCCCGCCTGCCGTGCGCCGCAATGTTCCCGTCGACAACAGCATTCCCTGCAATTTGTCGCCCCAAGCCTCGGGGGCGGCGCGCAAGGTCAGGTCGAGCGGCGCCTCTTTCAGATGTGCGTTGGCGATTGCCCGGGCGGTCTCCTCACCATAGGCGCCGCTCCATGACCGCCACAGCCAGCCCGGGGTGTTAAGCCGTGCGGCATCCTGGTCCCGGACCAGTTCTGGGCCTTCGATGCTCAAGCGCCGAAGGACAGCGTTGACGAGCCCTTTGTGCGACAAAAACCCGCGAGCCTGCGCGAGGTCTACGCTGGTAGCGACCGCGGCATGCGCCGGAGTACGCAAGAACAGGAGTTGGGCGACGCCGAGGCGCAGAATGTCGTGGACGACCGCGGCCCGCGGCGCCAAGGGCGTGGTCAGACAGGACTCGACGAGCACGTCAATTTGACCCAGGCGCCGCAACGCGGTCGCGACGAGCAGGCGCGCGAAGGCGCGGTCGCGCCCCGACAGCAATTGCATCGCGGGATTGTCGTCGATCGCGTCATCGAGCGGGCGCTTGCGGCGTAGCACCGCACCCATCAGCTCGAGCGCAACATTTCGGGCAGTCGGCTCCTGAAACATCAAGGTTCTTCTAAAACGTGAAAGGGTGGGACGGTGGAGACCCAGTTCCTGTAATCAACCAGGCGAACGTCGTCGTTTGTAGATGGTTCCCCCTTTCTCCGGTATAGCGCAGCATCGGGCTGCTTGAGATCTCTTGGGCGGTTGCCACATTTTGCTCATGAAAAGCCCCTCGCCTAATCCTCCGTCACCGGACCGAGATACCCGAGAACAAGATACGCAGGGCACGCCGGCGACTGTGGCCGTGCCGTCGCCGCCGTCACCGCGGGCCCGGGAAATTGGTGGCCCCAAGGGCCCCGAACCGACGCGGTATGGGGATTGGCAGTACAACGGCCGTTGCACCGACTTCTGAGGTGGGGAGCGCCGACCGGTTTGCAAATGCCCCAGCGCCGTCGCGTGATTTTGCTGCAACGGGTTTCGAATATGCGGTATTGAATGGTTAACTAAAGATAGGGACGACATCGTTTCTCGTTGCGGTTGATCCTCTGAAGGCAGATGTATATATTATCGCGCTTCTTCGCCTTGAACCGGCGACTTAGCTTCGCTGTCGAGGCTCGGTTGCCGAAAGCGTTCAAGCAGCATCCCCATACGCTTTACAGACACCAAGTCGCAGAAATACTCAACCGCCGGCCGGGCCAGGTGGTTCTGGATGTCGGCGGCGGCAAGAACTGCCCCTTCCTCCGCCACGTCACCGCGCCGGATGCGCATTTGATCATCGCGCTCGACTGTTCGGAGGAACAGTTGCGGCGAAATCATCACCTCGACAATCGAATGGTCAGCGACGCCGCGATGGACGGCCTTCCGGTTCGCGACCAGTCGGCCGATCTCGTCGTGTCGCGCTCGGTGGTCGAACACATTCGCGACAATGAGGCGTTTTTCAAGAACTGCGCCCGCGCCCTGCGTCCCGGCGGCGCCATGATCCATACCTTTCCAGGTAGATTTGCACCATTCGCACTGTTAAACCAGATTCTGCCGAATTGGCTTGTCCGGCGCTTGATCCCTTATTTTTTACCGGAATGGATAGAAGACGGCAATTATGGGTTCGTCGCGTTCTACGACCACTGCTATTATGCAGCGATACGGCAGTTGATTAGACAAAATGGATTTCAAAACCCACGCTACATAATGACATATTATCAGAGCATGTATTTCACTTCGTTTTTTCCGTTATTCTGTCTGATGCTGATCTATGACTTGATTCTCTGGCGTTGTGGTTTTCGTAATCTGGCATCCGGAATCCTGGTCGTGGCCGAGCGGCCGACGGGACGATCGGATCGGTCCGAAATGCGCGCAGGTGATGCCGACATTCTTGCCGCGGCCGATATCGGCGACGACGGGCTGGGGGGCCGGCACGGTCTTGCCGCGTAGCAGGGTTGGCTTCATCCTGACACTCCGTCAAAGCTGGATCCTTGTCGATGGCCGAGCCTTTCCCGCAAGCATATGCCGCCGCCGAGCGTCGCGCGGCCGGTGGCGAACGCCATGGGGTCGTAACCGCCGGGCCGCGCCTATCACCGGCCGGTGGGGTGGCGCTCGACGGTGTCGATCTGTCACTGCCGATGTCGCCGGCGGTGAAGGATGCGATCCTGGCCGCGTTTCTCGAGTATCATGTCGTCGTCTTTCACGATCAGGTGCTGACCCGCGAGCAACAATTTGATTTTTCCGCTGAATTTGGCGAAGTGGAGCGTCACAAAATTCGTCAATCCGTAAATAAACGGTACTCGGTCGCACATGTGATTTCCAACCTCGACGGCGACGGCAACCCGATCGACCGATCGGCGTCCTCTGTCAGCAACTATAACTGGCATACGGACAAGCCCTATTACCGCGTGCCGCCGATGATGACGACGCTTTACGCAATCGAACTGCCTCCGCATGGCGGGGATACCGAATTCGCCAACACGGCCATGGCCTATGCCGCTCTGCCGGCCGGGCTACAGCGCCGAATTAGCGGGCTGCGCGTGTTGTTTTGCTGGGGCGCCGGTCGCGGCCCGTCCGCTGATCCGTCGGTTGCGAGGGCCGAGACGGCTGAACTGGTCGACCACCCGCTGGTGCGCACCCATCCGGACACCGGGAGGAAAGCGCTCTACCTCGGCAATCACGCGTCGCACATCGCGGGTCTGCCGGCGGCAGAGGGTGGCGCATTGCTCGACGAGCTGCTGGCGCACGCAACGCAGCGGCAATTCGTCTACCCGCATCGGTGGCGCGTCGGTGATCTCGTCATGTGGGACAACCGTTGCCTTCTCCATCGCGCCGTCGCGAATTTCGAGATGAACAAGCACCGACGCGTGCTGCACCGCACCGTGGTCCGAGGCACCGTGCCGTTCTGAGAGGTCGCCTTGTCTCCGTCCCGTCGGGTCCTCGTCAGCCCGGCTGCGGTTTGAGGGTGCCGCCGGGTTGGGCGGCCGCGACAAAACTCCTGCCTGCCGTCGTCGCTATCTTGCTGGTCGTCAACTCGGCGGCGACGAGCCGCCGGGCGACTGCCGCGATAATTACGATCGCGTAGAGCCCGTCATACATTGCTTGAGTGGAAAAGCTGCCCCCAGCGCAATACCCCACCAGTGCGACTTGCACCATTCTCCCAAGATTGTTCGCCCATAACAAATCGGGGTTGCGCCGGGTTTGCCGGATCAACCAACGGGCGTCGAGAAATGTGCTCAGCAGGATGGCGATGAACAGGCCGAGGCCCACAAAACCGTGATCGCCAAGCATTTCAAACCAGATGCTGTGCGCGGCGAGAGGCGTGACCAACTTGGGTATATCGCTGCCCGCAAACAGTCTGTTCACCAGGTCCGGGTCATACGACCAATGAAAGCCGCCTCCGACGATGGGGCTCTGCTTTGCCAACGCCCAGTTGCGTTGCCACATGTAGAGCCGACCTTCGGCCGACGGGTCCTTCTGGTAGGTTTCGATAGTGAACATCCGGTCAGTCCACTCTGCCGGTGCGAAATTCCAGACGCCCACCGCCGCTACGACGAGCAGCAGCAGAATCTGAAGCTTTTTTCGCGAGCGGATCCACAAGGTTGCGCCCATCGCGATCATGGCGATCAACGCGCCCCGTGAATAGGTAGAAATATCGCCAAGAACCGTCAGTCCAATCAATATCAGCATCGGCCACTTGATCCTGGGCTGCCGGTATCGTTCACGAATATAGAATATCAATGGCAATATCATCGTCAACGCCACCCCGAGATCGTTGTTGTCACCGATCATCGAGCCGTCGGGGCCAAAGACGTGCGCCGCACCCCCGGTCGCTATCGCAATCAACCCGCCGCGAAAACCCCAGAACGCGATCGAAAGAACGCAGACGACGATCAATTGGTCGAGGCGTTCGCGTGAATTCGTCAGGGTGAAGGCGACAATCGTCATAAACAGCATTTTTTCGGCAAGCTGCCATTTGTCGTAAATCTGATCCGGTGGTCCGATGCCGAACCATGAGGTTACGGATATCCACACCATAAGGAGAAAAAGCAAAACCGTCGTTTTGCTCGCAGGTGGGAATTTCGGCTCGGCTCGCGAAACCGCGAGGCTGATCAGCGTCGCTACCGCGACGACAAGGGCGTAAGGAACCACCGCAAACATGCTGTTCCATACGATCTTTTGAGGAGCCATCAGCGAGATCCAGAACCACATCAGGATTCCGAAAAACGGGCCTCTCACAAAAATGAATGGCAGTAATCCAAAAAAAACAATGCCGACAGCCAATCCCCGCATGTGGCTTACTCCCGCGATATCGTGCGATTACCAGCTGAAGGATTATCCTTGTCGGGGTTGTCGATCGGCCAGGACCTACGCGCTACCGAATGTGCACGAGCTGCGCAGCCGTCTGAGGAACGAAATGCCACCAACAGTGAGATTTCGGTTGTCTCGGCGCGGCAACATTTGGCTGCAGGAGTGAAATTAACCATATGGAATGCTGAAACGGCCAAACCCGATTGCAAAATCATGCACCCCGTTCGGCCATAAGGTCCCGATTGCAAGGTGGTCGACTGTCGTCGAGCTGCTGCTCGAAGAGATTGGCGTCGATGGTGAATTTGGCTGCCCAATTGAGAAACTCGAACGCCCCGTAGCCGCCGTCGAACGGAAACGACCCTTTGACGCCGCCGCGCTGTTCCGGCGGGCCGTCGAGCGACACCGTTGACGCGCCCATGCGTCGGCGCGCCGCGCGGCTTCCCGATAGCGCCATGTCACCGGTGATCCCGTAGAGCAGTAGCCAGCATATTGCGATCTGGCTCGACCCGGTCAGGCAGACCCAATCCGCCGCCGCGCGCCAACGGCCATCGAGCCGACCCGGAAGCCGGCCGTCGGGACGCAGCGCCGAAAGCAAACTGTCCGCTGTTCGTTGCGCCGCCGTCAAAAATCCCGGTTCGCCACTGAATCGATAGCCCTCGATGACGCCGCGTAGGGCGTAGCCTAACGTATGGGTGAGCGGCCGGCGCGGGTCGCTGAGACAACAATCGGCAAACCAGCCATTGTCTCGCCGACGCGTCAGCGCCCAGCGGATATTGGCAAGGGCGGCCTCGCCGTAACCTGCGCCGGGAACCACGCGTTCCGCTTCGATCAGGCCCCATGCGACATGCGTGTCGTAGGTCTTTTCCCCGGGCGGTGCGAATGGAGAGCCGTGCCGGCGCCAGCATCCATCCGGGTCTTGAACCGCGACGAGCCAATCCGCCGCGCGCCGCAGCGCGTCGCGGTAGCCGCCCAGGGCACGCTCTCCGGCGGCCAGTCCGAGCAGGATTTGGCCGGTGTTGAAGACGACCGGCACCCGCGGCTCGGCGTCGACGACGCCGCCTTGGAACGCGCCCTCGGGAAACTGGATCGTCACCAGCCAGTCGAGCATATGCCTGGCGCGGTCGACAAGGTCGCTTTGCCCGGTGCGCTCGGCGCAGGCGAGCAGCGTCGGGACGATATAGCCGGTGGTCTCGGGATAGGACGATGCCCAGCCGGAGATCGCGCTGTAGTGTCGCGCCACCCCACCGTCGGCCGATGACGAGGCGTCCTGGGCTCGCCCGAGCCAGGCGACACACTCGGCGACAACCCGGTCCGGACCGGGATCGGCGCGTGCGCTGGCATTCCGGTCGGCGGACGCTATTGCCTGCGCCGCTTCCGGCAGGACCGAGGCGCGGCCGCGCAGGCGCGCCAAGAAATCGCGGGCGGTGCTCACGATCGCCGGCGGCCAAAAGACGACAGCCGCGCCTTCAATTGCGCTGCCGCCGCAAATCCCCACGGCATCGGGTCGGCAAAGCGCCAGATTGCGTCGTAGCGGCGCAGGCCTCGCGGAAAGCTGCGCGCTATCGACTGCCGTTCGCTCGACCAGCGGTCGATCGGCGCGACCGCCCAGGCGGCCGGCGGGGCGGCCCCAACGGCTGGTCGAAGGCTGCGGCCGAGTTCGCCGCAATAGGCGGCGTAGGGTATGTTGACCCCGTTCAAAGCCGCGATCTCCTCTTGGAAGTCGGTCCGTCCGACGGTTGGTTCGATCATCAGGTACCGCCCGGTCCGCGCATCCTGTTTGAACTCCATGCTGCCGATGCCAAAATATCCGACCGCGGTAAAGAAAGCGTCGGTCAACCGAACCAGCTCCGATGCGGACTCGGGCGCGGGCACGCAACTCGCCGTCCCCCCTGTCGCCGGTGGCCACGAGCGCAGCTTGCGGCCGGTGAAGCTGACCGCGCGACCGGCCTCGCGAGCGCGGTATTGCAGGCAAAAATAGAGCTGCCCGTCGCCGCCTTCGATCCATTCCTGCGCGATCATTTCGGCGGCGCCGTCAATTTCGCCGACGAGTTGCTCCAGCTGCGCTCGACTTGCAACCTTGTAGGCCTTTTTAAATCGCGCGGCATAACGCGGCGTCTTCACCGCCGGCTTGAGCACGCACGGATAGCCGGGGGCGTCGATGTCGGCAAGGTCGTCGACCCGCCGGAAACAGACGGCGCGCGGTATCGGAAAACCGCTCTCTTGTGCGAGCCGCTGAAAGCAGACCTTGTCCATCAGCCGGTTCATCAGGCCCGCTTCCGGCATTGATATGCGGTAGCAGGACGCGACGCGATCGAGCTGGCTCGATACCGCCTCGACGGTTTCCTCGCGGGTGAGGAACAGCACCGGATCGGCGTCGAAGCGAGCGCGCAGCCGGATCAGGGCGTCGATCACCGCGCGGCCGGCAAGCGAGGACACCACAACTTTGGTCGGATAGCGGGTGCGCATCGTCGGATCTGTCGGGTTGGCGTCGACGAGCCACGTCGGCACGCCCTTGCGCGCGAGGCTGCGCACGACACCGAGCCCGTTGATGTCGGCGCCGACCACGACCGCCGCGGTCATCGCACCTGCTGCCCGATATCGGGATCCGGCAAGGCGTCCGCGCCTCCAGGCGCCTTGGGCCGCCGGCCTACCGGGGGCGGTCCGCCTCGACGAGCGCGCCGGCCGACCGCGTAGGGTCGCTGTCCCGACCGCGTTGTTTCTTTGATCGCAGAGGCAATACACATCGCAGCGCGCGCTCGTTCATACAAACCGGCTCGGGAAGATCATCGCAAGGAAAAATGCGGGCGTCTCTACGTCGCAGCCTGTGCATAAGGCCCTGACGGACGTCACTGCCATCTTCTACATGCCGGTTTTAGCGGTTGTTGTTCCTGGACAGATCATCGGCGCGAACGGTCGGATGAATGATGGCTGTGACGCGAGACCATTAACTGAAATTCCGCATGCGGGCCGGCCCGACCGGCAGCGCATATCGGTTAATACTGCCAAAACAGCGTGTTCATCGCGTTTTCTCCCAGCCGGTTCAGCGCCAAGTGCGCCGGCGTTTGCAGCAATCGACCCGGCCTGCCTCCCGCGGCAATCCAGGCATCGCCGGAGCGCGCAAAGGTGGTTGCCGAAAATTCGGCGCCGTGCCGGCCCAGAAATTCGAAAAGCCGGTTCAGCCGCCGTTGGTTGACGTGATCGCGTCGCAACTGCCGGAACCTGAAATCGGTGCGTTTGACGAATTCGAACGGATGCGTCAGGACGACGACCGGCGATATCCCCGCGTCCCTCGCCAGCCACAGCAACGCCTCCATCTCGCGCGAGGACGTAGAGGTAATCGCCATCGTGCGCAGCCGAGAGCCCACCGCAGGGTGAGGCGCCGAATAAGTGAGTGCCGGCACCTCGAGAATCCCGCCGAACATCCGGCTGCCGCTGGGCAGGTGGAAGTCAGGGTCGGCGGGATAATAGGTGCCAAGCGCGATGTTGGAACCAAGCGTGATGCCGCACTTGTCCATCGCCTGGTGAACGGCCGGACCGCAGGAAAAGCTTCCGGCGCGCAGGGCCCTCGGCGGCGGCAGCTTCCAGCGCGCAAACTGGGCGGCGCCAAACTCGATCATCCCGCACAGCTCGTCTACCGATCGGGCGGCGCAGGCGTCGGCCTCCGCCGCCGAATAGCGCCAATTTTCGCTTCGAAACCCCCACCAGCAAGGATGCAGGTGAAGCTGCAAATCATGACCCTCGGAGGCGATGCGTTCCGCGATCCGCCCCATCGGCCGCTCGCCGAAGTAGAAAGCATTGCAGAGCCTCGACAAAAAATGTCGCCGAGATCCCAAAATCGCGCAGCAAGCGAAGCAGGAAATCGAGACCTTCGCTGCGGCCGTCGATCGCGCAGTCGACGAGCTCGCGGCTGAGCGGCCGGTACCGCTCAGGGTCCGCGAACGCGCCGCCGATGCTGAATTCGGTGTCGATCGTGACGCAAACCTCGGTCGGCGGCAAGTCGCCGCGGCGAGCCGAGGGTCGGTCCAATGTTCGTGCGAGATGCTCAGGCATCGCCAGCCTTTACCAATCCGCCTGAAAATCGCTGCCCAACCATCATAGCAGCGAACATGCCTTGACA
The DNA here is from genome assembly GCA_963775525.1 of uncultured Alphaproteobacteria bacterium. Taxonomy (GTDB): domain Bacteria; phylum Pseudomonadota; class Alphaproteobacteria; order ATCC43930; family CGMCC-115725; genus AP-15. Next base: position 28,595 of record CAVZJF010000062.1, read on the forward strand.
CAACTCTTGCTATAGCTCCATGGCCCTCGCACGCGCCCCACGGAATGGTAGGCTGCGCGAGCCCCTGTTCTACCGGCCGCTTTATATGCGGCGTCCGCTGCTACTTTGCCCGACATTTTTGCATTTTTAACCGCGATCGATCATAAATCGATGCACAACTGGAACGCCGGTTGCTGCCGATGGATGCGGCGGCGCGGCCTCGTGGAAGGTAAAATGCTGGCGCTTCGCTTGGCGGGCTGGGTTTGGGCCGCCGTGATAATGGCGATTATGTGGCTGCCTGAGGCTGATTTTGGTGGCCTCGATTTGAGTTCGCCGACGGTACAAGGTGCGAGCTTTGCCGTCGGGGCGGTGCTCCTCGCGCTCGCCGATCGCAGCCGGCCCTATTTTTTCCGTCGTCAACGCAACTCGCAGAGTCCCCTCGGCTATCTCGTCGTTCGTTTCAGGAGGCACCTGATCCGCATCACGGTCATGCTGATTTGCTACGCCGCAGCACTGGAAATAGGGCAATATTTTACCGTGGATCGCTCTTTTCGCCTCGCACAGCTCGCGCTCAACATCGGATGGATTTTGCTTGCCTGCACGACGCTGTATGTTTTGGCCCGCATTTTCCTGGTCGGCAGCTATCTCGGCCGGATTACGCAACAGCATCTCGGGCGCATGTCCGCCGCTTTTCGCGGCGAGGTCATGTATTCGGCCCGTCTACGCGACATCAGCCAAGCAGCTTATTCCGTGTGTCTGACCCCGTCGCTGTCGGCGGAAGACAAGGTCGACCGGGTTCGCCGGCTGCTCGACAAGGCGCTCGGCGCGGAAATGCCAAATCATAATGAGGAACTGCTCGATACCGTCTTTGGCGCAAGAACGGCGCGACCTGTCCACCGCCGACCTTCGGTCGACCAAGGCGCGTCGCCGGTCGAAAGGAATCAACAGGTCGATCAACAGTAAATATTGCGCTTGGTTGACATCATGAGCTGTTCGACATACGAACCGATGTTCCATATATTCGTCACAGTCGGGCCGGCACACCCGTTCCGTCTCGCTATCCGGCGCCCATATTCGCCGGCTCTCTTGCGAGACAACAGCGATTGACCGTGCCAGGATGCCGAGGGACGCAGCTAGGGCGTGTCGTCAATTATTGCAAGCCTACCCGTAATACGAGTTGTTGATTAGGTATAGATCGTAAAACGAGTTTACCCACACTGGAAATTGTGTGATCAATGAAAGGTCGGCTTTGACAAAAGGCTGACCTATGACCCGATATGGACTGCGTGACGACCAATGGGAGCGGATCAGGGACTGGTTGCCGGGGCGGATCGGCCATGTCGGCGCGACCGCCCAAGACAATCGCCGGTTCGTCGAAGCGGTGCTCTATCGCTACCGCGCCGGCATCCCCTGGCGCGATCTGCCGGAGCGATTGGGCGACTGGAAGAATACCCATCGCCGGTTCAGCCGGTGGGCCAAAACCGGGGTCTGGCAAAAAATCTTCGCACATCTCGCCGGCGATGCCGACAACGAGTATGCGATGCTCGACAGCACCATCGTGCGGGCGCATCAGCACAGCGCTGGCGCTCCCAAAAAACATGACGATCAGGCGATCGGGCGTAGTCGCGGCGGCCTGAGCACCAAGATCGATGCGCTGGTCGACGCGCTCGGCAATCCGCTGGCCTTTCTGCTGACCGCCGGACAGACCCACGATCTGGTCGGCGCCGACGCGCTGCCGCCGCAGATCGCGGCCGATCGGCTGATCGCCGACAAGGCCTACGATGCCGACGCGCGCGTCCGCGAACCCCTCGCCCGCGCCGGCAAAGCCGCCGTCATCCCGCCGCGGCTAAACCGCCTCGCGCCCCGCGACTTCGACCGCGATATCTACAAAGAGCGCCACCTGATCGAAAACTTCTTCTGCAAACTCAAGCAGTTCCGCGCAATCGCCACACGCTACGATAAGACTGCGCAAAATTTCCTCGCCGCCGTCCACCTCGCCGCCGCTATTATTTGGCTCAATTGACGACACGCCCTAGTCTAACTGCCGGCGAAACCGCCAGATGGTCGGTAAGCGTTTTGACGCCAACACTGCCATGCTCATGCGTTGTCGCTGCAGCGGACCGAGTGTTGAGCCAGAAGCGCGGAAACGATATCTTAAAGGCGGCTCGTGACAATTGGGTGGGCGCTGTCGCCTGGACCTGATTGCGCCGCAACCAAGCCCTTTCTTGAAACTGCCGAGGCGAGATCAGTACCGTGCAATCCCCGGCGGACGAGCCATTCTTCGACGACACGGACCGGCCGCCACCCCCTCGCTCGCGACGGCCGGACCGAGGATGCGGCAATTCTCGATCGAGCATTGGACAAGCCATCTTCGGGGCGCGCAACGACCCTGCTGTCCGTCGTCATACCGACGTTGAACGAGCGGGATAACGTCGAGCCGCTGCTGCGGCTTCTCGCGGCGGCGTTGCCGTTCTCGTCGTGGGAGGCGATCTTTGTCGACGACGATTCCCGCGACGGAACCGCCGATCACGTGCGCGCCATCGCCCGCCGCGATCCGCGCGTGCGCTGCGTTCAGCGCATCGGCCGGCGCGGCCTCGCAACCGCCTGCATCGAGGGGGTGCTCGCCTCGGCCGCACCCTTTGTCGCGGTCATGGACGCCGATCTTCAGCACGACGAACAATTGTTGCCGCAGATGTTGGCGATCCTCGACAGAGGCGAAGCCGAGCTGGTGATCGGAAGCCGGTATGTCGCCGGCGGCGGCGATCGGCGCTTGGGACCGCGGCCGCGCCAGAATAAGCGGGTTCGCCACCTGGCTGGCGCGGGTCATCTGCAAGACGGACGTTGCCGACCCGCTGAGCGGTTTCTTCATGTGCCGCCGCGAAGTTTTCGAGCGTGCGCTGCGCCGGATGTCGGGGCAGGGGTTCAAGGTCCTTCTCGACCTCCTGGCCTCCTCGCCCCAGCCGATCCGGGTTGCCGAACTGCCTTACGTCTTCCGCCAGCGGCAGCACGGCGAAAGCAAGCTCGACACCCTCGTGGCCTGGGAATACGGCATGCTGCTGGCTGACAAGCTGGTCGGCCGCGCAATTCCGATCCGCTTTGTGCTGTTCGCTCTGATCGGGGGGCTGGGGCTGATCGTCAACCTCGCCGTGTTGTGGCTTTCTCTCAACCGGCTGGGGTTCAGCTTCGCCGTGTCGCAGGCGATCGCCACGGTCGTGGCAATGACCTCGAACTTCTTCCTCAACAATCAGCTTACCTATCGCGATCTGCGGCTTCGGGGCGTCGCGATGCTGCGAGGATTGTCGGCCTTTTATCTGATCTGCGGGCTCGGCGCGATCGCCAATGTCGGCGTGGCGTCCTATGTCTTTTCCGAGAACCGGGCATGGTGGCTGGCCGGCGTCGCCGGCGCTATCGTCGGTGCGGTGTGGAATTTCGCGATGTCGTCCGTCTTTACCTGGAAGCGCCGATAGAGCCGACCGTACCCCGTCCTCGCTCGATCTGATCGACGCCGCCCTGCCCGGCCGATCGCTTTCGCCTCGATCTGCATCCCGACGCGTCCCCGTGAATTGGCGTTCGCCGGCCGAGTGCACTGTGGTATCGAGCCGCGCACCAGGGTGTCCGAGCCAATTCGAGTGCGGAGCGCGTGACGGATGCGCATCAACGTCTCGTGGGGTTCGCGTACATTGCGGGCGCGCCGCAGGTACGCGTCGGACGGAGCGAGTTTGAAGGCCGCTGCAAGTCTCGAACATTGTATCCAAGACCTCTTCGGGGCTGTGCGACGCACCAGTCCGGGGACGCAGTTGGACTACGGCATTGATAGTATGCGCATGAAGGCGGTGCCGATCGTCGCCGCGCTCGCCGGGTTGGCGGTGATGGCGGCGCTTGTCGCGGTTTTCGGCGCAAGTGCGGTCGCCCGCTCGTTTCTCGCCATCGGCTGGCGAGGATTTGCCGCGATCTGCCTGATCCATCTCGGTCTAGTCATGGTGATGGGGATTGCCTGGCGCGGCTTGGTGCCCGGCGCGCCGGTTAGGGCGTTCCTGTCGGCTCGGTTGCTGCGCGATGCCGGTTCGGAAGTGCTGCCGTTGTCTCCGATCGGCGGTTGTGTGCTCGGCGCGCGGGCGCTGATGCTCGCCGGCATAGCCGGTTCAGTCGCGGCAGCGAGCACGATCGTCGACCTCACTCTCGAATTTTTCGCCAAGCTTGCCTACACCGCGCTCGGCTTGGCGTTGCTCGTCAGCCTTCGGCCGAGCTCGGCGATCACGGCGCCGCTGACCGTCGGATTGGCTGCTGCTAGCCTGGCGGCTTTGGGGTTTGTCACGGCTCAGCGGCGCGGCTTCAACCTCTTCGATCGTCTCGCCCGCGCTCTCGGCCGCGGCTGGGCCGAGCGCACCGCCGCCGGCGCCGCGGCGTTGCGCGACGCGTTGCGGCGCAGCTACCAACGCAAGCCCGCTCTGTGGGCCGGCTTTTGTCTCCACCTGTTTTGTTGGGTCGCGGGCACGATCGAGGCGTGGTTCGCGCTCCGCCTACTGGGCAGCCCCCTGCCGTTCAAGACCGTGCTGGTCATCGAAAGCCTGCTCTATGCGGTTCGGACCTTCGCGGTCGTCATCCCGAACGCGGTCGGCATCCAGGAAGCCGCCTATGTGCTGATCGGCGCCGGCTTCGGCCTCACCCCGCAGATCGCGCTGGTGCTCTCGCTGGTCAAGCGCGCGCGCGACCTGGCGATCGGATTGCCGGTAATCGGCGTTTGGCAGATCGTTGAAGGCGGGCGGCTGTGGCGCCGGCGCGGCGCCGCTGGGCCTGGCCGATCCGGCGGCATCCTCGACAGGAGTAAACCATGACCGACCCGCTTCCCGTCATTTACCTCGCGCGCCACGGCGAAACCGCTTGGAGCCTTTCAGGTCAGCACACCGGCCGCACCGATCTTGCGCTGACGGAGCGCGGCGAGGGTCAGGCGCGAGCGCTCGGCGAACGCTTGCGGGGGTTGACCTTCGCCAAGGTGCTGACCAGCCCCTCGCAACGCGCGGTAAAAACCTGCGCGCTCGCCGGCTTTGGCGGCGCCGCCGAGATCGAGCCCGAACTCGCCGAATGGGATTACGGCGATTACGAGGGACGCCGCACCGCCGAGATCCTGACCGAGCGGCCGGATTGGCGATTGTTTCGCGACGGCGCGCCCGGCGGCGAAACACCGGACCAGATAGGGGCCCGCGCCAGCCGGGTCGTCGCCCATATCCGCGCGGTTCACGGCAATGTGCTCGTCGTCTCGAGCGCACATATATCGCGCGTTTTCGCGGCTTGCTGGCTTGGGTTGCCCGCGGCCGGCGGACGCCATTTCGTGTTGAGCACGGCGAGCCTCAGCATTCTCGGCTATGAACACGACATCACCGAGCCGGCGATCCGGCTGTGGAACGACACCAGTCACTTGCAGGGTTGACGGGTCCTCGAAACGGCGGACGGCGCGCGTTATTCGGCCGTGCCCGTATGGACCGGTGCGAGCGCCGGCTGTTGCGCTGCCTTGCGCGACTCGTCGAAACGCTGCAGCACCGCAAAGAAGGACGGGACGAACAGCACCGCGAGACAGGTCGAGGCGATGATTCCGCTGAGCACGCTCACGCCCAGCGAGATGCGCGAATTGGCGCCGGCGCCGGTCGCCAGCACCAATGGCAGCACGCCCATCCCGAACGCGAACGAGGTCATCAGGATCGGGCGGAAGCGCATGCGCGAGGCCTCGACCGCGGCTTCGTCGATCGGCTTGCCGTGGACGAGGCGGCCTTCGCGCGCGACCTCGACGATCAGAATGCCGTTCTTGGCGGAGAGCGCGATCATCAGGATCAGGCCGATTTGGGTGTAAAGGTTGTTGGCGACGCCGAGGCTGGTCAGCGCCACGACCGGCCCCAGCAACGCCAATGGCACCGCCGACAGCACGGCGAACGGCAAGATCCAGCTTTCATACTGGCCGGCGAGGCAGAGATAGACCAGCAGCACCGACAAGCCGAACAAATAATAGAGTTGATTGCCGGTCAGCTTTTCTTGAAAGGACATCGCCGTCCATTGGTACGACATCCCTGGAGGCAGGGTCTTATCCGCGATGCTTTCCATGATCGACAGCGACTGGCCCGAACTGAAGCCGCGCGCCGGTGCGCCGACGATCGTCGCCGAGGGGTATAAATTGTAGAGCGTGATCAGCGGCGGCGCCAGGGTCGAGCTCAGATGCGCCACCGCCCCGATCGGCACCATCTGGTTGTCTTCGCTGCGGACATAGAGGTTCAGCAAGTCGTCCGGCTTCAGGCGAAATTTCGAATCGGCCTGGGCGTAGACCTGCAGCGAGAGCCCGAACTTGTTGAATTGGTTGACATAGGTCGAGCCGAGATAGGAGGTCAAGGCGGAGAACACGTCGCCGACCGACACGCGCAGGGTCTCGGCGCGGTCGCGATCGACGGTGACCGCGACCTGGGGCGCGCCCGGGCGGAATGTCGTCAGGACGTGCTGCAACCCGGGATCGGCGTTGGCTTTCTTGACGATCTCTTCGGCGGCGCCGCTGAGCTTTTGGTAGTCGAAGCTGCCGCCCAAGCAGCAAGGTCTGCATCTGGAAGCCGCCGGCATTGCCGATGCCCTGGATCGGCGGCGGCGCCAGCACAAACAGCCGGCCGTCGGGCGCCGCGTTAAGCTGGTTCTGGAGATGCTCGGCGATCGACAGGATGTCGGTCCCTTGTCGCCTTGCTGCGCTGGTCCCACGGCTTGAGAACGACAAAGCTGACCCCGGCATTGGCGAGGTCGGCGAAGTTGTCGAGCGCCGACAGGCCCGAAATGGCGATGACCTGGTCGACCCCCGGTGTGGCCAGCGCCAGCTTCGTCGCTTTGTCGAGCGCCGCCGTGGTCCGCGCCGAGCGAGGCGGCGTCGGGCAATTGCGCGGCGATCATCAGATAGCCCTGGTCCTCGTTCGGGATGAACGCGGTCGGCAGCCGGGCGATGCCCCACACCGCGACCACCGCCAGCGCCACCCCGATCAGCACGACGACCCCGGCATGCCGCACCATCCGGCCGATCAGCCCGGCATAGCCGTTCTCCGCCCGCCCATAGAAATGCTCGAAGCCGCGAAAGAAGAAGTTGCGCTGCGCGACCGGTTTGGGGGTCCGCAGCCACAGCGCGCACTGGGTCGGCTTCAAGGTCGCGGCGTTGACCGCGCTGATCAACGCGGTCGCGGCGATAACCAGCGCGAACTGGGCGAAAATCTGTCCGCTGAGCCCGGGGACAAAGGCAGACGGCAGAAACACCGCCATCAGCACCAGGGTGATGCCGATGATCGGCCCGAACAATTCGTTCATCGCCCGGATCGCGGCGTCGTGTCCGGACATGCCCTCCTCGATATATTTCGACACGCCCTCGACGATGACGATCGCGTCGTCGACGACGATGCCGATCGCCAGGATCAGCGCGAACAGGGTCGACAGGTTGACCGTGAAGCCCATCGCCGCCATCGCCGCGAAGGCGCCGATGATCGTGACCGGCACCGTCGTCGCCGGCACCAGGGTCGCGCGGAAATTCTGCAAGAACAGCAGGATCACGATCAGCACCAGCACCCCGGCCTGCCACAGGGTCTTGTAGACTTCGTTGATCGAGTTCTTGACAAAGATCGTCGTGTTGTAGGGGATGCTGTATTCCAGACCGGGTGGGAAGTGGAGCGCCAGCTCCTTCATCTTGGCGCCGACTTCGGCGGCGACCTTGAGCGAGTTGGCGTCCGGGGTCTGGTAGACCGCGATCCCGGCCGCCGGCTTGCCGTTGAGATTGAAATCCTGGGAATAGGTCTGCGCGCCGAGATCGATGCGCGCAACGTCCTTGAGCCGGATCAGCCGCCCGCCCTGGGCGGTCTGGTCCTTGACGATGATGTCGCCGAATTCCTTGGGATCGTCGAGCCGCGACTTGATGTCGACGGTGTACTGGAACGCCTGATCGCCGGGCGCCGGCGGCATGCCGACCTGGCCCGCCGCAACCTCCTGGCTCTGCTGCCTGACGACCCGGATCACGTCCGACGGAACGAGGTTGTACGAGTACAGCTTTTGCGGGTCCATCCAGATCCGCATCGAATATTCGCCCGCACCCATCACCGTGACGTTGCCGACGCCGGGCAGCCGCGCCAGCTCGTTGACCAGGTTGATCGTCGCGTAGTTCCACATAAACAGCGCGTCGCGCGACTTGTCCGGCGAATTGAGAGTAACGAATAGGAGGATCGACGAGGATTTGGCGCGGATCGCGACACCCTGGGCCTGCACCGCCTGGGGGAGCTGGGCCATCGCGTTTTGCACGCGGTTCTGCACCAGCACCTGATCCATGTTCGGGTCGCTGCCGATGTCGAAGCTGACCGTCAGCACATAGGTGCCGTCATAGGCGCTCGTCGACTGCATGTAGATCATGCCGGGGACGCCGTTCACCTGCAGCTCGATCGGCAAGGCGATGGTGTTGACGACGGTCTGCGGGCTGCCGCCGGGATAGCGGGTCGTGACCTGCACGGTCGGCGGCGTCACGTTTGGGTACTGGGCGATCGGCAGGCGCAGCAACGACACGGCGCCGATGATCACCAGCACGATCGCCAGGACGTTCGCGAGGACCGGATGCTCGATAAAGAACTTCGAGATCATTTCTGCGACCCCGGACCGGCCGACCCGCGTGACGGCCTCGATGGTGGTCGGCTGCGGCACGACTTTAGTCCCCGGCGTCGCCCGCCACAAATCGCCGACGACGACCCGGTCCTCCGGCGCCAGGCCCGAGGTGACGACGCGCAGCGCCCCGATCAGCGACCCGAGCTGAACATAACGCTGCTGCACCACATCGTGGTTGTCGAGGACCAGCAGATAGGTTCCGCCCTGGTCGGTCTGCAGCGCGCGGTCGGGGACCAAGAGGGCGTTGCGGTCGACCTTGCCCATCGGCAGCCGCATGCGCACGAAAAACCCGGGGAGGATCAGCCGGTCGGGGTTGGGCAGGATGCCGCGCACCAGCAGGGTCCCGGTCGCCGGATCGAGCGCCGGCGCGACATATTGGATCATGCCGCGATGGGGGAAGCCCTGCTCGTCGGACAGGCCGACATCGACCGGCACCTTGTGCAGATCGGCCAGGGTCAGACGGTGCTGATCGAGGTTCTGGCGGATCTTGAGGACCGTCTGCTCGCTCAGATTGGCGACGACGTAGATCGGGTCGAGCTGGGTGATGTCGGCGAGCGCCGCCTGCTGGGCGTCACCGCCGACGACGTTGCCGGGGTCGATCAGATGCTTGCCGACGATGCCGTCGAACGGCGCGCGCACCTCGGTGTAGCCGAGATTGACCTCGTCGATCGACACCTGCGCCTGAGCGCTCAGCAATTGCGCCGCCGCACTCGCCCGCTCGAAATTCCAATGGTCGACCTCGGTCTGGGTCGCCGCATCCTGTTTGACGAGTGCCGTGTACCGGGCGAGTTCCGTCTTGGCGTAGACGAGAGCCGCCTGGGCGGTCATGACCTGGGCATGGGCCTGTTCGAGCTGCTGCTTGTACGGGGCCTGCTGAATTGTGAATAAAAGATCGCCCGCTTTTACAAAGGCCCCGTCTTCGTAGTGGATTTTGTCGAGATAGCCGGTAACGCGGGCAAGCAGTTTGACCTGGTTGACGGCCGCGGCGTTGCCGGTGATCTCGACGTAATTGGTCACCGATTGCAGCTTCGGCAGCACGACCGGAACCGGGGCCGACGCGCTCGCAGCAGGCAATTGCGCCTGTGCGGTCCAGAACTTTGCGGCATTCAGGCCGGCGACGACGGCAAGCGCCGCCGCGAACCCGGCGAGTGCCATCCGGCTGCGAATGAAAGGCGTCTTCATATCGTTCTCACCATTGCGGCGGCCGGACCTTGGCGCTGACGTCGGCGGGGGTCGGCAGCCCCGGCGCCGGCGGCGGCGGCTGGTTCGGCGGCGGCAGCAGATCGCCCCAATTGGTGCGGGTGCGCATCTCTTCGACCGTCTGCGTCGGCACGAACTCGTGGTCGTCGCGTATCTGCCACCCGCCCCCCAACGCCCGATAGACCGTAGCGAGCCCGGTCGAAACATTGCCCTCGGCGGTGGCGAGGTCGGTCTGCGCCGTGTACAGGTTCTGCTCCGCCGTCAGCACCGTCGTGAAATCGCGCGTCCCCAGCTGGTATTGCAAAAAGGCGAGCCCGAGTGCCGCGTTCGCGGCGGCGACGCTGCGCCGCAGATCGTCGATCTGCTTGCGCGATTCGAGAAACGTCGCCAACCCGTCTTCGACTTGTTTTTGCGCGGTCAGCACCGAGTTCTGATAATCGACCAGCAGCTCCTGCAGTTTTGCGTCCTGCACCCGCACCGTATTGGTGATCTGGCCGTAATTCAGGATGTTCCACTGAAACGAAGGCCCGAAGGCGAAGGTAATGCCCCTGCCCATCACCAGGTCGCTGAGCTTGTTGCCGTTGATGTTGGCGGAGATCGTGCCAAAGGTCCCGAGCAGGCTGAACGCCGGATAGAGCTGCGCCTCGGCGACGCCGATCTGCGCGCTTTGCGCCATCGCCGCCAGCTCGGCCGCGCGAATGTCGGGGCGGCGGCGGACGAGATCGGCGGGGATGCCGACCGCTACGTCTCGTGGCGGGACCGGGATCGTCGTCGGCCCGCGCAGCAGATCGTTGAGCGGTTGCGGCGCCATGCCCAGCAACACGCGCAGCGCGTTCATCCCTTGCTTCAGCTGGGCGGTCAGCTGCGGCACCGCCAATTCGGTTTGACCCAGCACGTTTTCCGCCTGATAGACGTCGAGCTTGGTGGCGACGCCGCCGTGAAACCGCGCTTCGGCGATGGCGAGCGCCTTTTTTTGCTTGACGATGTTGTCCTCGGCGATCGCGATCTGGGTCTGCAGGGTGCGGATGCCGATATAGGTCGTGGCCACATCGCCGAGCAATGTGACCAGCGTGTCGTCATAGGACGCGATCGAGGCGAGATAGGCGGCGTCGGCCGACTGGATCGCGCGGCGGAACTTGCCCCAGAAATCCAACTCCCAATCGATCGACGCGCCGAGCGAGGCGCGCCAAAAGCCGGAGACCTGGCTTTGCGGGGTCGCGGTCGGGTCGGCATGGCTCGGCCGGTCGTAGATCAGCGAGCTCGTCGCCTGCTGCGACTGCGGGTAGAAATCGCCGATCGCCACGCCGAGCTCGGCGCGCGCCTGCAACACCCGGGTCCCGGCCGCGACCAGGCCGAGGTTCTGGCCATAGGCGATCGCGATCAGCCGGTCGAGCACCGGGTCGTGAAACACCCGCCACCACGCCTCGTAGTCTTGCCTCTTGGTCTCGACCGAAGGCTGGTTCGCCTCGAGAAATTTCGCCGCCGCCGGCGCCGGCGGCGAGCTATAATCCGGGCCGACCATGCAGCCGCTGCACACGAGCGCCACGACGATCGCGGCCGGTCGGCAGGCCCGGCTGGCGAAGCTGCTTGTCAAACCGGCGCACCTGCCAAAAGAGCCCCCTCATTCGGCCGTAACCGCCTACGGAACGGCTCGGCCGACCGAGCCGCTCGATCAGCCTCGCCCGGGGTGACGACCGTCTTGTCGATCGTCATGGCTCCAACCCCGTTACCCGCGCTGCAAATAAGACGGTCGATTATCCTATCAGTCGCCCCAACGCAAGGTTGAGCCTCCTCGACCGTGAACCTTCCACGTCAAAAATATGTCCGCCCCACACCCGGAGCCACGGCTGCGAGCCTCAGAATTGAAAGCTGGCGGCGAAGATCGGGCCTTTCATGTGCACGTTGAACCCAGTGCTGTCGGCCGCCGTGTAGTTGAAATTGAGGCTACGGTAGCCGGCGCGAAGCGCCACCCACGACTTCAGAGCGTAGTCGACGGTGCCGACTATTTGCCAGTCGGCGTGGGCGCCGACGCCAAACCCGCCGACATCGCCATATGCGGTCAGCGCGAAGCCGTTGCCAAGTTCTCGGTGATAGCGCGCGGCGACGAGCGGGTCGCCCCATTCGGCGGATCGCGTCACATTTGCCGTCGGCAGCAGCCGGCCATTCAAGGTCAGCTGGCTGGTAAAGCCCCAGGCGCGAAAGCCACCCCCCGCGTCGAGCGACTGAACCGGCTGGTCGATCACGTGATACAGCAGCAGAGCGGTGCCGGTGTTGGTTGTCAGCGCCGCGTTTCCGCCCTGATAAAATACGTTGCGGGTGGTAATGTTGGTGCCGACCGGAACATGGATAACGTCGCCCAACAAGCTGAACGGCCCGTCGCGAATTTCGGCCGAGCCCATGAACGGTACGGCATCGAGGTGGCCCAGGAGCTGAAAGGCGCCGACGCTGGAATTGACCACAGGGGCGCGCGGCAGCGAGGTGTTGATCGCCGTGTTGATGCCAGCAAGCCACAGATAGGGTGTGACGATAACTTGCAAGCCGCCGCTGGGCGGGCTCGGGGCGAGTGGCGCCGCCACACTCGCGGCCGGCAACTGTTGCGCATTGGCGGTATGCGGCCCAGCACAGATCGTGGCCAACACGATGCAAAAGCCGGCGAGGAGCGCGGAGAGAATTCGCCGTGAGCAGCGCATGTTGTCCATTACCTTGATGTCCTTGAAACTAACGGCACCAGCGGCGCGAACAGATAAGACAAAACCGCATTAATGGCCACCGAACTCCATCTCAGGGTCCGATTTCTCCTGGCCTCGCATGAATTGGGCATTGAGGGTTTTCGCGGGTTTCGCGCAGGGACGAAATCGCCTGGACACCGTCGGACTGCGCTCCGTCGACAGCACCGGGCTGTCTGGGGCCGGCGGCGCTTCAGCCGATCTGGGTTCGCAGCCGGGCGACGGCGTCGAGCTGGTGTTCGTGGTCGCCGGTGAACCGGACGATCAGATCGGTGGCGCCGGCATCGGCGTAGCCCTGGAGCCACGCCGCGGCCGCGGCGGGCGGTCCGCCAAAGCAGGCCTGCCGCTTGCGCATCGCCGCCGCCGGCTGGCCGTAGTAATTTTCGAGAAACGCGTCGATCCGCTGCTCGGCGCGGGCCGCGTCTTCGTCGAGCGCCAAGGTTACATAGTTCGCCGCCGCAAACCGATCCGCATCGCGCCCGGCGTCGCGGACGACCTGCTGCACCTCATGCCATTGCGCGGTCCAGCGCGCGAGATCGGGCTCGTTTGCAAACCAGCCGTCGAAATACTTCGCAGCGCGCTCAAAGGCGGCGCGCACCGAGCCGGCAAGCCAGATCGGCGGGCCGGCCGGCCGATGCGGGGTCGGGCCGAGGACGCCATCCTTGACCGGCCAGCGGCCTTCCCAATCGACCGGCTTTCCGGTCCACAAGGCGCGCGCGAGCCGCAAGCCTTCCATCATGCGGCCGACCCGCCCCTCGAACGGCACGCCCGCGGCGGCGAATTCGGCGCGGATGTTGGCGACATCGGTGGCGATGCCGGCGCCGAGCACGAGCCGGCCCTCGCTGATCCGATCGAGCGTCGCCAGCTGATGCGCCAGCACGACGGGGTTGCGCAACGCCGGCAAAAAGACCGCGGTGCCGACCGACACGTTGCGGGTCCGCGCCGCCACCGCCGCGAGCAAGGTCAGCGGGTCGTGCCGTGGCCGCGCCAGCAGCGAATCGCCGACCCAGACCGCATCATAGCCGAGCTTCTCCGCCCGCTCGGCAAGCGCCAGCAGCGGCCCGGTCTCGGGCCGGCCCTGCATGACCGCTTCCCGCGTCGGCAGCAGATATCCGATGCGCAGCGCCATGCTCTTCTCCGTGAAGGGGCGCCCGATCGGCAGCGCCGTGGATCATTCGCCCGCGGACGATATCGCGTCGGCGAAACGGGAACGCGCCCGGCGCGGCGGCGCTGATCGTTACCAGGCAAAGACGGTCCTGGCGGCGCCCAGGCAGAGCCGGATCGGCGATGTC
>CAVZJF010000063.1:0-38484 GCA_963775525.1 uncultured Alphaproteobacteria bacterium
TCCGCGCCATCTCGTCGCCGTCGAGCTCGACCACCGGCCGAGCCACCTTGATTTTCGCCATTCTTGTCATCCTCGCATGCGGCCGGAGGGAGCTGTCGGCCGTGGCCTTTGCTGGGGTCGGAGGATAGAGGCGGCGGACCCGCTCGACAAGCCGGCAAAGGCCGGCGCCCGGGGCATCCGGGCGTCGCACCCGCGGCATTTGTGCACAGCAGCGGTCGCGGCCGTGAAAACCGCCGAAAATGCCTTGGCGCAACAGGTTGTTACGAATGGTTTACAACCTGAGAAGCCAGCATAGCCGTCACAAGCAAGATTATCGAAGTATCCCAACCACTTACGAATCCGATTAATTTTCAGGCAAATCGATCGAGCGATTGAAATGTTTGGCGGGTAATCGCCTCTTCAAATGGTTTTGCACTGACTTATCCACCATTGTCGTGGATAGGGGCGGATCCGAGTTCGATTGTTTTGTTCCGTCAGCCGGTTGCGGCGGCCAGACGGCGAACCTGGTCCTCAGAGGCTATCCGTCGCCGTGCGGCGGGTCACCGGCGGCTCTTCGGCGAGCGCCGTCATCAGCGCCGAGACGGTCGGGACGACGCGCAGCATCGCATGGGTCTTCGGCTGGGCAAAGCCGCCCTCGACAATGCGATCGAGAAGGCTGCGCAACGGCCCCCAATAGCCTTCGATGTCGACCAGAAAGATCGGCTTGTCGTGCAATCCGAGCTGTTTCCAGCTGAGGATCTCAAAAGTCTCGTCGAGGGTTCCGATGCCGCCGGGCAGGACCGCAAAGGCGTCGGCCCGTTCGGCCATCAGCGCCTTGCGCGCGTGCATGGTGTCGACGACGACGAGTTCGCTGACGCCGGGATGGGCCAATTCGGCGTCGCGCAGGCGCCCCGGGATGATGCCGGTCACCCGCCCGCCTTTCGCCAGCGCGGCGTCGGCGGCCAAACCCATCAGCCCGACCCGGCCGCCACCGAAGACCAGCTCGATCCCGGCCTCGGCAAGCCGCGCGCCGAGCTCACTCGCCGCGGCGCGGAACGGGTGCGCGACGGCGCCCGAGGAGCCGCAGTAGACGCAAAGCGAGTGAATGTTCGGCATCGGCTGTCGCGGCTCCGGATCAGGCATAGAGTTCGGCCGCCAGGATCGGCGGCGACCGCCGGCGCTTGTGCAGGTAGGCTTGCCAGAACAGGCAGGCGGCGACCGAGCGCCACGGCCGCCACGCCTCGCCGCGATGGCGCAATTCAGCCTCGGCGGGACGCGCGTCGAGAGCCAGCCGCTCCGCGACCGCGAGCTGCAGGCCGAGATCGGCCGCGGGCCAGACATCCGCCCGCCCGAGCGCGAAAAGCAGGTACACCTCGGAACTCCACCGCCCGATCCCCTTCAGCGCCAGCAGCGCCGCCTGGGCGCTCTCGTCGTCAGCCTCGGCGAGCCGGGCGAAGTCGAATTCGCCGCTGCGGACTTTTTCGGCCAGACCGCGGGCGTAACCCGCCTTCTGCCGGCTGAAGCCGCAGGCGCGCAAGGTCGCGTCGTCGAGGGTCAGAAACCCGCCGGGCGTCAGCGGATTGCACACTTCGCTGAGCCGTCGGTGCATCGCCGCCGCCGCGTCGATCGAAACCTGCTGTTCGAGAATAATGTGCAGCAGGGTCGCAAACCCGTTGCGCCGCTGGCGAAAGCGCGGCGGCCCCGCCTCGGCCAGGATCGCGGCAAAAACCGGCTCGGCCGAAAGCGCCGCGATCCCCTGGTCCAGCCCGTTTGGCGCCAGGATGACCGCGTCCTTCAAAGGCGCTGCGCTCATCGAGCGATGCCGCCGCCGGGCCGGGCGCCGATACCGGACCGCGCCGACCGCGCGCGCCCTAGCACAGCCCGGTGACGCCGTAGAGAGGATCGATCCATGTCAACCGTCCGTTCACTGCGGCGGCCGTTATGGCATAGTCGCGCCAGCGGCTCCACGACCGTCGCCGGCAACAGCCGCGCTCCGCCGGCAGGAGAGGCATTTTGAGGAGTTGCGTTCCCGGCGTTGTCGTGTTGCTCGCGGCGCTTTGCGCTGCGGCGCCGGGTAGCGCCGAGCCGGTTGCGGCCGGGGGTGTTGCGCCGGGCACCCGGTCGTCGATCTTCAGACCCGGCTCGCCCGGGCCGGCTATGACCCGGGTCCGCTCAACGGTGTGATGTCGGCCAAGACCGAGCGGGCATTGCTCGCCTATCGCCGTGCCGCACATCAGCCGGCCGTCGCCGGCCCGGATGCCGGCCCGATCGCGATGGCGCAGACGGCGCTGCAGCGGCTCGGCTTCCTGACCGCCCCGGCGGATGGCGAGATCGGTCCGCAGACCCGCGATGCGATCATCCGTTTCCAGGCCGAAAACCATCTGCCGGTCGACCCGCGGGTCAGCGACCGTCTGCTCGCCGATCTCGACCGCGCCGGCGCTCCGCCCGGTTCGTCGAGTGCTGGCCCGCCAACTGCGAGCCCGCCGGCCGCGAACCCGTCCGCGCCGGCGCCATCCGAGCCCGAGGCGACCGGGCGCGAGCCGCTGCCCGCCGGCGTCACGCCGCCGCCCATTCGCTGATTACCGGGCGCTGATTACCGGCCATCCCACGGTCCGGGATTACCAGCGATCCCAGGGTCCGCGCGGGCGGCGATTGGGGTGGCCGGCGGCGGGCACCGAGCCGCGGTACGCCGGGCGGTTGCGAACAAACGCTCCGGGCGGGGCGGTCGCGAAAACGGCGCTGCGCTGCGGCTGAAGGAGCGGGGTACCGCGCGGCCGCAACACGGTAACGAGGACCATGCCGGTGACGAACCCGCCGACATGCGCCCAAAAAGCAACTCCCGGAGCACCGTGCGCTTTTTCCAGTCCGCTCGCGAGCTGCATCAAAAACCACAGGCCGAGCAGGCACCAGGCCGGCACGTTGACGATGCGGAAAAAGATCACGATCCAGACAAAGACGTGCACGTTGGCTCGCGGGTAGAGCACCGCATAGGCCCCGAGCACCCCGGCGATGGCGCCGCTCGCGCCGATCATCGGCACATGCGAGCCCGGGTCCGACCAGCCCTGGATCAGCGCCGCCGCGACGCCGCTCGCCAGATAGAGGACGAGGTGCCGGAAATGCCCGAGCGCGCCCTCGACATTGTTGCCGAAGATCCACAGGAACAGCATGTTGCCGATCAGGTGAAACCACCCGCCATGCAAGAACATGCTGGTGAACACCGTCGCCCAGGCCGGCACGACGTGCAGATAGGGTGCCAGGTGCGCCGATCCGAACAGCACCGCCGGTATCATCCCGTAGCCGAACAGCACCCGATGCTGATCGTGGCCGAGCTGCCACAGGAACGCGCCGACGCACAGGCCGATCAGCAGATAGTTGACGACCGGGGGGCGCCGGGTCGGGTTGTCGTCGTAGAGCGGGACGGCGAAAATCACTTCTGATATCTGGGGCCGGCCAACGCCGTCCGGGAGGCAGCCGAAGCGCGCCGTCGCGATCCGATCCCGGCAGTCGCCCGGATCGAGCGATGCGAAAGCAAGTCGCCACGACAGCGGAATTGCCCTCGAGCCGAACCACCAGCAACATGGGCGCGCGGCCGCGACCACACGAGCCACCCCGTCACCATGCCCGGCATCATCACCTCCGTCTCCCCGCTCGACACCGTCGCCCACATCATCCAATTGGCGCTGACGCCGGTTTTTCTGTTATCGGGCATCGGCGCATTGCTGAACGTGTTCGCGACGCGGCTGGCGCGCGTCGCCGACCGGGTCGATCAGATCACCAAGGAAATGGAGGGCGCCGAACCCGAGCAGGTCGCGATCCTCGCCCGGCAGCTCGCACGGCTGCGCCGACGGTCCCTGGCGCTCGACACCGCTGTGGTGCTCGCCGCCTTTGGCGCTGCCGCGACTTGCGCTTCGGTGCTGACCTTGCTGGTCGGGGCGCTGCGCGACGCCACCATCGCTTCGGTGCTGTTTGCAACCTTCGGTTTTGCCGTCGTCTGCACGATCAGCGCGATCATTGCCTATACCGCGGAAATGCTGATGACCGGCAGCGGCGTGCGGGCCGAGGTCGCGGCGCAGAGGCGGTCATCCGAGCGAGGGTGAGCCCGCGCGCCGGGTTGGCGGCTCCGTAAACGCTCGCCCGAAAGAACACGAATTCGAGGCTTGCCGAGCGGGCGCCGGAAATGGTCGTATCGCCGGCTGCGCCGTGATGCCGGCACAGAGCGCATTTCGGGAGAGGAAACGCATGTTCGGCAAAGCCAAAATCGATGGCGGTAAGAGAGCGGCCCGGCGGCCCGCGGCCACCGCGGCAGCCGCCGTTGCCATGGCGACGATGTTGGCGTCCGCGGCCGCGCCGGCGGCCGAGCCGGCCGGCAAGCCGATCGTCATCGGCTTCAGCATGGCGTTGACCGGCGGGCTCGCGGTCAACGGCACCTCCGGCCTGCTCGCCATGCAGATCTGGGCCGACGACACCAACAAGAAGGGCGGGCTTCTCGGCCGCCCGGTCAAGCTCGATTATTACGACGACCAGACCAACCCGTCGCTGGTCCCCGGGATCTACACAAAGCTGCTCGAAGTCGACAAGGTCGACCTGGTCGTTTCGGGCTACGGCACCAATATGACCGCGCCGGCGATGCCGGTGGTGATCGCCCACAACATGAATTTCATCGGGCTGTTCGCGCTCGACATCAACGAGGAGTTCCAGTATCCGAAATACTTCTCGATGCTGCCGGTCGGACCCGATCCTCGGCCGGCGATCTCGGAGGGCTTCTTCAACATCGTCAAGGCGCAGCAGGACAAGCTCGGGCTGAAGACGATAGCGCTCGCGATCGACGACGGCGAAGCCACCCGCAACGCCGCCGACGGCGCCCGCATCAACCTGAAAAAGGCCGGGCTCAAGGTCGTCTACGACCGCAACTACCCGCCGACGACAACCGATTTCACCCCGATCGTCCGCGCCATTCAAGCAACCAACCCCGATGTCGTCTACGTCTCGTCCTATCCGCCGGACAGCGTCGGCATCATCCGCAGCGTCCACGAGCTGGGCCTCGACACCAAAATCTTCGGCGGCAATCTGACCGGGCCGCAAAGCACCTCGATCAAGACCTCGCTCGGACCGATGCTGAACGGCATCATCACCTTCGACTGGTGGCTGCCGGCGCCGGCGCTGCGCTTCCCGGGGGTCATGGAGTTTCTGCAGGAATACCAGACGCAGGCCAAGGGCAAGGGCGTCGACCCGCTCGGCTACTACCTCGCACCCTGGGCCTATGCCGATCTGCAGGTGCTCGGCGAAGCGGTCGAGGGGTCTAAAGGCCTCGACCAGGACAAGATCGCGGACTACATCCGCAGTCACACCTTCAAGACCGTGGTCGGCGACGTGACCTTTGGCAAAAAAGGCGAATGGGCGAAGTCGCGGATCATGACGATCCAGTTCCAAAACATCACCAGCAACAATGTCGACGATTTCCGCGACGGCAAAGGCGAAACAGTGCTGTGGCCCGACCAGTACAAAGCCGGCGAGCCAATCCTCCCCTATTCAAAGATCAAGCACTGAACGCGTTTAGTCGGGGACGCCCTCGACGCGGAGGATTTCTTCGAGCTGCGGGCTCATCGGCAGGTCGAGGGTCTCGCCGCTCGGCAGCCGGGTCTGAAACCACCGGTTGTAGAGCTGGACGATCTCGCGGCTTTGCGCGAGCCGGCGGAAGGCGCCCTCGACGACCGCGGTGAAATCCGGGTCGTCCTTCCGGTACATCAGGCCGTAGGGGTCGTAGGACAGGTAATCGCCGACAACGTGATAGCGGTCGCCGGCGTTGTGCGTCGCGACCAGGCCGTAAAGCAGGACGTCGTCGGTGGCGAAGGCGTCGGCCTTGCCCTCGACCAGCAGGCTGAACGACTCGTCGTGGTCCTTGCCGACGATGATGTTGACGCCGAGCCCCTGCTTGTCCGAGATCGCCCGCACCGCCGCCTCGTTGGTGGTCCCGGCGGTGACGACGACGGTCTTGCCGCGCAAGTCGCGGTAGGATTCGATGCCTGAATTGCGCGCGACCAGCAATTTGGTGCCGGCGACAAAAAAGACCGGCGAAAACGCGACCTCTTTCTCGCGCACGAAATTGGCGGTGGTCGAGCCGCATTCGAGATCGACCTCGCCCGTGCGCACCGCCTGGATGCGGTCTTCGGCGGTGACCTTGCGGTAGACGACTTTCGGCTCCACGCCTTCGAGCTCGTTGCGGATGTCGGCGACGACGGCGTTGCACAAATCGATCGAGTAGCCGATCGGCTCGCCGATTGTGTCGAGATAGGAGAACGGGATCGAGCTCGCCCGGTAGCCGAGGGTCACGGTCTTGCTGTCGTGGATCTTTTTGAGCGTCCCGGTCAGCTCCTGCCCGTGCGCCTGGGCGGCGAGGCCCAGCACCCCGGCGAGGCCCAGCACCCCGGCGACGCACATGAGCGCGACCGCCGCCGCGGCGAGCCGGCGCGCGGCACCCGTGCTCACGCCGCCTGCGCCTCCGTCGCCTGCCCGGCGAGCGTTTCCGCGGTCTCGCCCTCCCAGCGCCCGATCACCGCGCAGGCGAGGCTGTTGCCGATCACATTGGTCGCGGTGCGGCCCATGTCGAGAAACTGGTCGATGCCGATGATCAGCAGCAGCCCGGCTTCGGGCAGCCGGAAGGTGACGAGGGTCGCGGCGATGACGACGAGCGAGGCGCGCGGCACCCCGGCCATGCCTTTGCTGGTCAGCATCAGCATCAGCAGCATCGTGACCTGGTGCGTCAAGGACAGCTCGATGTTGTAGGCCTGGGCGATAAACATCACCGCAAAGGTGCAGTACATCATCGAGCCGTCGAGGTTGAACGAATAGCCCATCGGCAACACGAAGCTGATGATCTTCTTGCTGACCGGCAGCTTTTCGAGCTGCGCCATCGTCACCGGATAGGCGGCCTCGCTGCTGGCGGTGCTGAAGCCGAGCAGAAACGGCTCGCGGATCAGCGCAATCAGCCGGAACACGCTGCGGCCGAGGAACACCAGCCCGGCGCCGACCAGCACCAGCCACAACACCCCGAGGCTGAAGTAGAACTCGACGAGGTATTTGCCGTAGGTCACCAGGATGCCGACGCCCTGCGTCGTCACCGTCGCCGCCATCGCCGCGAACACCGCGATCGGCGCCAGCCCCATGATGTAGCCGGTGATCTTCAGGATGACCTGCGAGGTCTCGTCGATGATCTTGACGACGCCGGCGGCGCGTTCGCCGAGGGCGGCGGCGGCGACGCCAAAGAACAACGCAAAGACGACGATCTGCAGGATCTCGTTGTTGGCCATCGCCTCGACCGCGCTCTTCGGCACCAGATGGGCCACGAAATCCTTCAGCGACAGCGAGGCGGCGTTGAGGTTGGTCGAGGCGCCGGCATCGGGCAACGGCAGGTTCAGGTGGTCGCCCGGGCGCAGGATGTTGACCATGATCAGCCCGAGCAGCAGCGACACCAGGGAGGCGCTGACGAACCACAGCATCGCCTTGGCGCCGATGCGCCCGACCGATTTGGTGTCGCCCATATGGGCGACGCCGACGACCAGGGTCGTGAACACCAGCGGTGCGATGATCATCTTGATCAGGCGCAGAAAGATGTCGGTGAACAACGAGATGTAGCCGGCGATCGTCTTTGCCGTCTGCGGGTCGGGCCACAGCTCGTGACAGGCATAGCCGACGGCGATGCCGAGCAGCATGCCGATAAAGATGATCAAGGTCAGTCGCTGCGATCGCATGTGCCTTCCCCTCGACAGGAGCCGCATCCGCCGAGCGAAGAATGCGGGATTTCGTGTTGTCAGAAAACTGACATGTCGTCTTTTCGACAAATTTTCCGGGGTCAGCCGGCCCGCCTCAATCGTGCGGATTGGCTGGCCCACTGCGGCCGGAGCAGAGGCACCACGGCCGCCGCGACCGGTCTTGCCGATCGAGGGTGCTATTGACGGTTGCCGCGCGGAAAGCCTACACAGCAATAGCTGCGTTTCTGAACCCCGCAGGCATTTAGGGAGATGGCGGATGGCTCGCATCAGGCATATCGCGATATCGACGGACGACCCGGCAAAGACCGCTGAATTTTACAAGCAGCATTTCGGCCTGACCGAGCTGTATCGCCGGCCCGGCGACAGCGGTGAAAAAGGTGTCTGGCTCAGCGACGGCTACATCTATTTCGCCGTCCTAAAGCATGGCGAGCCCGGCGTTCCCAAGCTCGGCCTGGGACAAACCTCCGACATCCGCGGGATCCACCACATCGGATTTTATGTGGACGACGAGCAGGCGACCGCCAAGTCCCTGAGGGACGCGAATTTTGCGCCGGTCCCGATGGACAAGCCGAGCCGCTCCGAAGCGACCCCGATGGCGGCGATCAGCGACGCCGACAATTTGAAGTATCTGGGTCCCGACGACGTGCAGCTCGACATCCGCAGCCGCGGCTGGAACGAAGCGATCAGCTTTGCGATGCAGCGCTATGAGCTGACGCCGGTTGCCAAGGAACCCGCCGAATAACCGGCAGCCCGTGATCCGCCGAGCGTCATTGTCATCGGCGCTCGGCCGGATCAACGCTCACGGCGCGGGATTGAGGCCAAGTGAGGCTCGCGGGGACAAATCCTTGGCGGGCCCGTTCCGCGTAGCCCTGTGCCGCAAAGCCAGTAACGATAATCGTTCCGGCGTTAGGGCGCGCGGTCGGGGGCTGTCGCCTTTTGCCGGGCGGCGGCACCTGACTTGTCCATGACCCGGTAGCTGGTCAGTCCCAGGCCCTTGGCTACGGCGCTCGCCTTCTTTTTGGCCTCGTCCTTGGTCCGCGTCAGAAACATCATCGGCGGACCGGAGACATTGCCGGCGGCATCGTGCTCGGAGATTGTCGCGACCAACCCGTCGCGCGACTGTTCCAATGTCAAACGTACAAACACGATGTCTCTCGTCCTCTCCCGGTTGCTCGGCGGGGCTGGTCTGCCGGATCCTCCCGGAAGGCGGATTATCGCGGACCCAGCTGGTTTTCCCGGGCCATCCGCTCATGCCCGTCAGCAGTGTTTTTGAGCCGATACTGCGGGGTGCTGCCCTCGAGCGGCAGCAGGCGCACGACCGTGTAGCGGCCGCGGCTGGCCCGGTCGACGCCGGGGTCGGGAAAGAACTCGACCGCCTGGCCGACGCGGAATTTGTGCTGTGGCATTGCGATCTCCAGAGAGCGCGGCAAGGGTGCCGCCGGACGGCGCCACCCGTGCCCTTTTGCGTTACGCCTGGTTTGGCGTCACGCGGGTTCTGCGCTAGGCGGCCTGAAGATCGACCGCCGAAGTTTTGCCCTGCTGGCCGCGTTCGAGCTGAAAGCTGACCCGCTGGCCTTCGACCAGGTGTCCCAGCCCCGAGCGCTCGACGGCGGAGATGTGAACGAACACATCCTTCGAGCCGTCTTCGGGCTGGATGAAGCCATAGCCCTTCTGCGTATTAAACCACTTCACGGTGCCGATAGTCATAGAGCTTCCTTAAGAAAAAATCCTGCTCCGGCGCCCTCGCCGGGTCAGATCACATTTCAATTTCGGGAAGCGCCGTTCGGTTGGCCCGCGAGCACACCGCATAGAGCCGTGCCCTGGTCGAAACACGATTACCGTCAAATGGGCGTTTGTCTGAAACCATTCAACAGTCATTTCGTTGCGTCTAACAATGAGCGGATTTGACCGCCACCCCGCGTGCGGGCGCCAGTGGAGCCTGCGACAGCAGAAGACCGCCCGCGACCATCCGAATGGTGTCGGCTGCCGGAAGGGGCCCGACGCGGCGACGCAACATCGCGGCGCAGCGCCGTTCTGCTCTGGCGCAACGACGGATGCGCCGTCCGTCGCAAATGTCGCGTAGAATGCATTGCCGGTTCGCCGGCATGACATCTCGCCTAACCCTGTCACCTGGAGGATGCGCCGATGATCTACGAAGTCCGCACCTACACCCTGCGCCCCGGGAGCGTGGCCGAATTCGAAGAGCGCTATGCCAAACGCCTGCCGTTGCGGGAAAAACACTCCAAATTGGGGGCCTTCTGGCACACCGAGTTCGGTCCGCTCAATCAGGTCGTCCACGTCTACCCCTACGAAGACCTGCGCCACCGCACCGAGGTTCGCGCAGCACTGGCCCAAGACGCCGCCCGGGCGGCGCTGCCCGGCGGCGGCGAGCTGATCGTCGCCCAGGAATCCGAGATCATGAACCCGGCGCCGTTCATGCACGCGCTCGGCAGCCGGGATTACGGCGGCGGCAACGTTTATGAGATGCGCACCTACACCTACGCCCCGGGCGACATTCCTAAGGTCTTGGAGGCGTGGGCCAAGGCGGTTCCGGCTCGCGAAAAGCTCTCTCCGCTGGCGGCCTGCTGGACGAGCGAGCTCGGCGGGCTCAACAAGTTCGTCCACACCTGGGTCTACAAGGATCTGGGCGAGCGCGCCAAGGTCCGTGAGGAATTCGCGCAAGCCCGGTGGCGCCTGGCCGCCGCAGGCCGGGGTGCGGCCGGTCCGGCAGGAAAACAAGCTGCTGATGCCGGCGGCCTTCTCGCCCGTGCGATAGTTGGCCCTCACCACTACCCGCACCCGCGTGCGGGTAGTGGTGGTCTGACGCTTCTGAGAGCCGTGACATCATAAGCCCATGCCTGCTTCGCCCGCCGCCGATCCGATTCTGAAGCGCTTTCGCGCCGGACTCGACACGCTCTACGGCGAGCGCATCGAGCGCGTCGTGCTGTTCGGCTCGCGGGCGCGCGGCGACGCGCGGGAGGACTCCGACTACGACGTGGCGGTGTTTCTGAAAAGCCTCGCCGACCGCTGGCAGGAGGTCGACCGCATCGTCCCGCTCGTCACCGATATACTCTACGAGGACGGCGCGTTTATCCACGCCATGCCCCACCGGGCGGGCGCCTATGAAAATCGTACTTGCCTCATGCGGGAAATTCGCCGGGACGGCATCGATCTGTGACGCCTGAAGCGAAGGAGCATCTCGACAAGGCCCGTCAGTGCTTGACCCGCGCTCGAACTATTCTCGCCGCCGGAATAGGCGAAGATGCCGGCCGCAATGCCTACCTCGCGGCCTTTCACGCAGCGCAGGCGTTAATCGCGGAACGCACCGGCAAAGATGCCAAAACCCACAAGGGCGTGCACGCCCAATTCGCCCGGCTGACGAGAAACGAACCCACGCTCGGTCGCGAGCTGCGTCAATTCCTGGCCCATGCCTACGACATCAAATCGATCGCCGACTACGGGCTCGGGCCTGATACCGACGTGCCGCTCGACCGCGCCGCCGCGGCGATCGACACCGCCGAACAATTCGTCAGCCGGGTCGCAGAGCTGTTGGCATAGCAGCCCGTATCGTCCTGGGATCAGAAGAGCACGAACCCGATGAGCCCGGCACGTTACGCATGAGCAGCCGCGATTTCCTCGGCGTGGCGGAGAAAGCGGCGGTTCGGGGCGCTGCGCGGGCGGCTTGCGAGGCGTTCATATGCCAGCGACAGGGCGACGTCGCGCCGGCCGGCGCGCACCGCAGCTTCGGTCAGGGTCCAGTCGACGACGTCGCGTTGCGCGTAGCTGCCGCCGATCTGCCATAGATCGAAACGGGTTTGCAGCAGCAACTCGACCGCCCGGTCGTAGGCGCCGCGGTGGAACGCCGCCAGGGCCTCGACGACCGGAATGCCGACGGTGCGGTAGAGGCCGGCCGCTTCGAGCGCACTCGCCGCGGTCGCGCGCATCGCCGCCAGCCGCCGCTCGACCAGCGTTTCGCGGCCCGAGCGCAGCTCGGCCATCGCCGCGTGGATGTCGGCGAAGACGAGGCATTTGCCGTCGGCGTGGTCTTGCCACAAGGCCGCCTGCTCTTGCCAGCGCTCGCCGATCTCGCAACCGAGAGTGTCGAGCCGCCACAAGAGCGCGGTGGCGTTGGTGAGGCTGAGGGCGAGGGGGCGTTGGGTGGCGTGGATCGGGCCGTCGTAGAGCGCCAGCGCGGCGTCGTCTTGCCCGAGCTCGAGGTGGAACAGCGCCTTGTGCCACCAGATGTGGACCTGGTTGGGGTGGCCGGGGGTCGACCACAGCGCCTCGCGCGCCGTCATCCACCCGAGGCCGTCTTCCGGGCGTCCGCTCATCTCCATCACGTGCGCCACGGTGTGATGCGGCCAGAAGCTCAACGGTTCGAGCTCGGCGGCGGTGCGCGACTCGTCCTCGGCGTGGGCGTAGTCGCCGGCTTCCTCCAGCCCAAAGCCGTGGAAGGCCAGCAAAGTGGCATAGCCGGGCTGGTCCTTGGACCAGAACGGCAATGCCCGCGCCGAGCGGTCCCGGACCCAGTGGAAACGGCCGAGAAACCCGTCCATCAGCACCGCACCCTGATGCGCCAGCAGGTCGAACGGGTATTGCATCAGGTGACGGTCGAGCACCGCGACGGCGGCGGCCCGCGCACCCTGGACCAAATGGCCGAGCGCCGCGAGATGGGCCTGCTCACGTTCGTTCGCCGGCAACGGCCGGGCGGTTTCGACCAGCGCCGCGGCCTGGGTCGTCAGCCCGGGGTCGTTGGCCAGTGCCAGCACCCAGGCTTTCCCGAGATATCCCATGGCGAAGCCGGGCGCCGCCTCACATGCCGCCTCGAACAGCCCGACGGCGTCGCCGTGGACGAGGTTGAACGCCCGTACCGCGTCATCGTACGCGGTGACGGCCGCCTGCGTCGCGCCGGAGAGGTGATGCCCCTGAGCGTCCTGGGTCATGGTTGGCTCCCTTGCTCGCGAACGCCGGCCCTTGACCGGCCTCACGCCGTTGCCGGCGATCATAGGGGTTTTGGCTTCTCGTTACGATCGCGCCGCGCGGGCTGATTGCGCCGCGCGGTCCGGAGGGCCATGCCGGAAACGCGAAGCGACCGCCGGCCGGCACCGTTAGGCGGGGTGACAACCTCGCGCCTTTCGGTTAGCTTGACTGCCGAGCCTCGATGGGGCTCGACAAGGCGAGCGAGAATATAACGCCGCCAAGCATCGAACAGGAGCAACACGTCGATCCCGGCGGCATCTCGTGCGGCTGCCAGAATTCGCGAGGCGTATGCTAGCGACGACCACACACCGAGACTGACTGCTCAATAAGAACACCGCGCCGGCCTCGCCCGTCTTGCGCCCGCACTGGCCCCCCGGATTCGACCAATCTGGGAGGTCACCATGGCCGAAATCCGCCCGATCGCGCGATCGCCGACGGCCGCCGGCTTCGTGCTCGGCCGCAAGCTCGACAGCATCCCGTTCAGCGCCTATCACGCGACGCTTATCGCCGTGCTCGCCCTCGTCGGGTTTGTCGAGGGCTACGATTTGTCGATGACCGGCCTGCTGCTGGTGCTGGCCAAGGGGCCGCTGCATCTGACCGGGGCCGACATCCGCTGGCTCGCCGTCGGCCCGACCTTCATGCTGTGCGTCGGCGGTTTCATGGCTTCGGCAATGTCCGATCACTGGAGCCGAAAGACGGTGATGCAGATCGGCATCGCCGGCACGACCTTTTTCACCTTGTTGATCCCGCTGGTGCAGACCGCCGAGCAGCTGATCTGGCTGCGTCTGCTGACCGGTCTTGCCGGCGGATTTGCGGTCTCGGCGCCGTTCCCGATCGCCGCCGAGCTGATGCCGGCGCAGCATCGGCGCACCTACGGCGCCATCTACGAGATGGCGCTCGCGGGCGCGTTTACCTTGCTGCCGTTTGTCGCCTTCCTGCTCGCCGGCAACCCCGCCGCCTTTCGGCTGCTGGCATTGCCGGGCGGGCTCGCCTTTTTCGTCGTGCCGGTGCTGGTCTATTTTGTGATCCCCGAAAGCCCGCGCTGGCACCTGCGCAAAGGCGAGCCCCGGGCGGCGGCCGACCTCCTCAACCGGATCATCCGGCGTGCGGGGAGCCGCGTGCAGCCGCTGTTGGCCGAGGCCCTTGGCGACCCCGGGCAGACCGGGCGCGAGCAGCTTCCACCCTATTGGGCCTTGTTCCGTCCGGGCCAGCTGCGCTGGACAACCGTCGGGATTTTGAGCGGGGTGTGCGCCGGCGCCGCCGCTTATCTGATTTACGTGCTGCTGCCAAAGGCGCTGGTCGACCAGGGTGCGGCCGTCGCCTTCAGCTTCGGGTTGAGCTCGCTGATTTACTTCGCAAGCATCCCGGGAAAGGCATTCACCGGGTTCTTGATGGAGATCATCGGGCGGCGGTGGACGATCACTTATGCGCTCGCCGGGTCGCTGCCCGGCCTGATCTTGATGTTGATGGCCCATCGCGCCGGGCCGTACGCGACGGTGGTGATGGTGGCGGGCGGGCTGATCACCGGCTTCACCGTGCTGTCGGCCTTCACCGCCACTCGGGTCTACCTCTCCGAGCAGTTCCCGACGGCGCTGCGCGGGCGCGGGCACATCTTCGGTGAATTGTTCGCGCGGCTCTTCGCCGGGGTCCTGGCGCCCTTCCTGATCGAGCCGCATACCGGCTCGCCGGCGATCTTTTTCGGCACCATTCTGGTGGTGGTGGCGATCGGCGCCCTGATCCCGCTGCTGTTCGGCCGCGAGACCGTCGGCCAGCTCGAAACCGTAACCGAGGGCGTCCCGGCGCTGGCGTGACCCGGCGGCCGCCGCTCTATCTCTCGGACGCTTCCCGGCAAAACCGGGAAGTCGCCGTCAGTAGGCGAGGTCCTGAAAGGTTCGCGGGGCGGCGCTGACGACGACGTTGCCCTGGGGCTCGACCTCGATCACGGCAAGGCCGCGCTGGACAAGACCGTCCGGGGTGAAGCGGAACAGCCCGTCGACGCCGCTGAACCCGTTCGGGTTCACGATCGCCTCACGCGAGAAGGGCGGGCCGCTCTTGCCGCTCGCCAGTCCCGCGGCGAGCGCCGCCGCGTCATAGCCGAGCGAGGCGAGCCGCGGCGGCTCGCCGCCATAGGTGGCGCGATAGTGCTGCTCGAAATCGCGCCTGGCGTCGGGCGGCGAGGCGGCAAACCAGCCGCCGTCGAGCGCCGGCTCGTTGCCGATGTCGGCCACGTCCCACAACCCGCTGCCGAGGAGCCGCGTCGCCTTGGGGTCGAGCCCGGCGGCGGCGACCTTGCGGGCGATCTGCTTCAACTGGTCGCCGCCCTCGGGCAGCAGCAGCGCGTCGAAATTCGGCACCGCCGGCGGCGGAGGCGCCGGTGCGGGCGCGGCCTGGTCCGGGTCGCCGGGTCCCGGCGGCGGAGTGGCGCCGGCGGGCAGCAAAACCGCGATCGCGGTTGACGGGTCGCCGCCGCGCGGGTCGAAAAACGCGACCTTGGTCACCGCTGCCGCCGGTCGACGAGGCGGCGTCGCGCAGCGCGTCCGCCATCAGATGGCCATAAGGGGTGTTCGGCGCCAGCGCCGCGAACCGGCCATCCCGCGCTGGCGGGCATAGGCGACCTCGCGCACCACCTCCTGGCGCGGCAGAAAGCCCATCAGATAGGTGTTGCCGCCGGCGAGATCGGTGACCGTCGAAAAAGCGATGACGTTGACATGCGCGTCGCGGGCGATCGGCTTGACCGCCTCGACCTCGCCGGCCAGCAGCGGGCCGAGGATCAGCGCCGCCCCGTCGCCGACCGCCGAACGTGCGGCGTCGGCGGCGCCCGAGGCGGTGCCCTTGGTGTCGCGCGGCACCAGGGTCAGCTGGTTGCCGCCGGTCTCGAACAGCGCCATCTGGGCGGCGTTGAGGATCGCCTTGCCGAGCCCGGCATTGGGTCCCGACAGCGGCACCAGGATCGCGATCTTGGCCGGGCCCGCCGGGGCGGCGGCTCGGGGCGGCGCCGGGGCCGGGATCGGCGGCGGCGGGCCATAGGGTGGTTGCGGCGACGAGAGCGGCGCCGGTACTGTCGGCGGAACGCAGGCGGCAAGAGCCGCGAACGCGGCAAGGACGGCCAACAGTGAGGCGAAGCGGGGGAGACACCAGCGCGGCAAAAGCGACCTCGGGCGGCGATTGCGAGGGATGCGAGCCTAACGGTGGTGCCGGTCCGAGTAAACCCGACCCCGGCCGAAGCCGTCGACGACGATGCGGCCGCCGGCGCCCGGCCTGCACCTGGTGGCGACGCCGATCGGCAATCTCGGCGATGTCAGCCTGCGCGCGCTGGCGGTGCTGCGCGGCGCCGACCGCATCTATTGCGAGGACACGCGGGTCACCGCGCGGCTCCTCGCCCGCTATGGCATCAAGGCGCCGCTCGAACCCTATCACGACCACAACGCCGAGGCGGCGCGGCCGGCGATCCTCGCGGCATTGCGGCGCGGCGAGCGGGTGGCGCTGGTCAGCGACGCCGGGCACGCCGCTGGTCTCCGACCCCGGCTACAAGCTGGTGCGCGCGGCGATCGCCGAGGGCCTGCCGGTGACCGCAGCACCCGGCGCGTCGGCGGTGCTGACCGCGTTGATCCTGTCCGGCCTGCCGCCCGACCGGTTTCTGTTCGCCGGCTTTCTGCCGCGGCAGCAGGCGGCGCGGCGCCAGGCGCTGGCACGGTTGGGCGTCGCTCGACGCGACCCTGATCTTTTACGAAGCGCCGCCGCGGCTCGCCGCCGCCCTCGCCGACATGGCGGAAATCCTCGGCCCGCGCCCGGCGGCGGTCGCGCGCGAGCTGACGAAATTGCACGAGGAAGTCCGCCGCGGCACGCTTGCCGCGCTGGCCGAGCACTACCGCGAATGCCGGGCCGCCGCGCGGCGAGACGGTCGTCGTCGTCGGCCCGCCCGAACCGCCGCCGGCCGCCCGACGCGGACGAGATCGACCGGCGGTTGCGCGCGGCGGTCGCCGAGCTCGGCGTGCGCGACGCGCGCGGCAAAGCTCGCTGCCGAGACCGGCCTGCCGCGCAGCGCGCTCTACCGCCGCGCGTTGGCAATCCGCGAGAGAACGCCGATGAGGCGCGGCCGCGCACGCTACACCACCGCGCGGCGCCAGCGCGCCGAGCGCCGCGGGCGGCTCGCGGAATGGCTGTGCCTGTGGCATTTGCGGCTGCGCGGTTGGCATATCGTCGCGCGCGGCTGGCGCTGTCCGGCCGGCGAAATCGACATCGTCGCGCGGCGCGGCAAGGTTTTGGCGATCGTCGAGGTCAAGTCGCGCGGCGAGGTCGCGGTGGCGGCGGATGCGCTGTCTCCGCGCCAGCGGCGGCGCATCGCGCGCGCGGCCGAAGCGTTGCTGGTGTCGCGCCCCGATCTCGCCGGCATCTGGATGTGCGATTCGACGTGATGCTGGTCGCGCCCAAGCGGCTGCCGCGCCATTGGCCCGACGCCTGGCGCACCGACGGCTAGCGGCGCGCAGCCGCCGACCGGCCCGGCATCCGCCGCCAACTCGTTGTTCATCGCAGATATTCCGGCGATCGCGGCAGTTTGGCGCAACCCTCAAGCGTCCGCCGGGGCGGCCCTCAAAAGACGCACAAGACGGCAATTGGAAACGGCGCCGATCCAGCCGACAATTCGACCCGACATCTGTATCTCGGGGGGTGATCGGTGTCGATTTATCGTCCTGCATCATGGCTTGTGCTCGGTTCGGGCTGACGACAGCCTGTGCGGCTGCCCGCTGGCGATCGTCGGCGGGATCGCGGCGGCCGGCGGGGCCGGCTATGCCGCCAATCAGGAACGCGGCGTCGGCGGCACCGCCAACGATTTCTCGATCAAGACCAACATCCAGACCGCGCTGGCCAAAGCCAACCCGGACATGGCGGCGAGCCTCAACGTGACCGTGTACGAAGGCCGCGCGTTGCTGACCGGCACCGCGCCCAACCCGGAAATAAAGGCCCAGGCGGGCGACATCGCGAGGGGCATTCCGGGCGTGCGCGCCGTCTATGACGAGATCGAGGTGGCTCCGGGCGAATCGGTGTGGAACTCGACAAAAGACGCCTGGATCACGTCGAGGTGCGCTCGAACCTGGTGTTCAGCAACATTCGCTCGGTCAACTACAACGTCGAGACCGTCGACCGTTCGGTCTACCTGATCGGCTCGGCGCGCAGCCAGACCGAGCTCGACCATGCGACCGACCTCGCACGCAACGTGCCGGGTGTCAAGCGGGTGGTCTCCTATGTCGAGGTCCGACCGGGAGTGCCGCCGGGCGTCCGAGCCGCCGGGGCCGCCTGGATCCGGGCCGCCGGCCCTCTGCCGGCCCTTCGGGCCCGGACATGGCCGTTCCCGCGCCCAGCACCCCGGTCGAAGTCCAGAAGCTCTGAGCGCGCGCCAGCCTATTAAATATGGTGGGCCGATTTACAGAAACGCTTGGGAACCAAGCGTTTCGATCGGACCACTAGCCGCGGTTGAAGGCCGGCATCACCTCGCGGGCGAACCAGCGCAGCTGGTCCTTGAACTCGTCGGGCGGCAGCCCTTCGGCCCAATGGATCATAAAGTCTTCGAGGCCGGGATACTTCGCCTCGATCGATTTGATGCCGTCGATGACGTCCCGCGGCGTGCCGCAGAACCAGGCTTTTTGCGCCACCCCGTCGGCGAGCGAGGGCACCCGCGACGGCGCCCCGGGGGTGCCCCAGGTGCGCCCCTCCTCGTCGGCATAGCGGACAAAGCCGAACGGCGCGAACCATTTGTAGCGCTCGTCATGCGACGGCTCGACCCGGCGCATCGCCTCCTCGCGGCTCGACGCGAGATAGAGCCCGGCGCCCCAGATCATGTCCTGGCCGAGCTTCACGTCGCGGCCGTGCCGCAGGCAGGCGGCGTGGTAGGCGCGGACCACGTCGTCGAGGATCTTTTCGCCGTTCAACGTCACCATCGCCTTGATGCCGTATTGCGCCATCATGTCGATGGTCCGGCCGCTGGCGATCGGCATCCACATCTCGACCGGCAGGTGTTTCGGCCGCGGCACACAAGTGATCTCGTCGAGCTGGTAGCCGCGATACGGCACCTTCGGCGGGCATTCGAAATACTTGCCGTGGTGGCGGAACGACTCCTCGTTGAAGCATTTCAGCAGCAGCTGCAGCCCTTCCTCGAAGATCTCGCGGTTGGCGTCGGTGTCGAGCAACGGCGCGCCAAAGGTCTCGACCTCGCGGGTGTGATAGCCGCGCCCGACGCCCAGGATCACCCGGCCGTCGGTGACGATGTCGGCCATCGCATAGTCTTCGGCCAGCCGGATCGGGTGCCACATCGGCAATATGTTAAAGCCGCAGCCGAATTTGAGCTGTTTCGTCTGGGTCGCGAGCCACAGCCCGAGCTGGATCAAATTCGGCAGGCACTCGTAGCCTTCGCGCTGGAAATGGTGCTCGGCGGTCCACAGCGCGTAATAGCCTTCCTCGTCCATGACCCGCGCCACGCCGCGCACCGTCTCGAACACTTCCGACAGGCGCTCGTTCGAATAGCGCCGGTCGTTCGCCGGGGTGCCGTCGATGCCGATATTGTCGAGCGCGATCTGGCCGACATAGAGCGCGTGAAACCGCTTGATCATGACGCCGTCCTACCTCCGTCGTGGAGCTTGATCCAACGGATTAGATCAGATCGCCGCCGCGCCGGCAAAAGGGCCGTAAGGCAACCGGCTGCATCGCGGTCATGCGTGCTTCGCCGCCCGATGCCGGCGGCTTGTCGCCCAACCTGTTTTGCCTGTTTTATCAGGTCGAGATCAGGCCCCGCCCCGTACCGTCGCGTCGGACGGCTTCGCGGCCGGCGCAAGGAACCGCCAGCCCGCCGCATCGGCCGCGGCTCTCGCCGTCATCTTCGACGGCTCCGCGCTGAAAATCCCTTCATGCTCGACTGCCGACCGGCTCCCGAACGGGACACGAAAGCAGCCTATGACATAAATATGGCAATTGCTTGGTTGCCAGTACGGTATTCTCGCGCGCATCGCCGGCCCGGCGAGATACGCCGCGCGCCCGGCCTCGTCAGGCCAGTCGTCGGCAAGCATGTCTTCCGCTTTCAGCAGAAATTCGCGGGCCTTTGTCAAGCGAGACCTCAGAGTGTCGACAGAGTCCCGTCTCAGGATCGGCTCATCTCAGACCTCACAAATCGACGCCCTCTGAGCGGACCGCGAGCATCAGCGGCGTGCGCTCTTCATAGGCGCCGGCGCGGTACGGCATCGCGTGAATGAACTCGCCGGTTTCCTTGAGGATATCCGTGCCAAGATCGGCCAGCCGATCCATCTCCGCAAACCGGTCGGCCATGTCGCGCAGAAAGACCGCCACGTCATAGTCTGAATCCTCGCGCGCATCACCGCGCGCTCGCGAGCCGAACAGCACGGCGCGCTCAAGCCGCTCGCCGTATATCGTATCGAGCGCGGCGCGAAAGCGTTTGAGGATCGGATCATCGTCGGGTCGCATGGCAGCGATTTTTAGCACAGATTAAGGGGCGGATGCGCCGCGCTTTCGGAGCCTAGGGCTGCGTCGGTCGCTGGGCGCCGTGGCGCACGCGCAGGATCACCACGCGGTCAGGATCGACGCGGTAGCGAATGATATAAGGGTGGGCAATGGTGACTTCGCGTAGTCCCGTTCCACGAACCTGACGGCCGCGATGGGGAAAGATGGAGAGACTGTTACCGGCGGAGATGATCCGCTCGGCCATGTCGCGGGCGGCATAGCGATTGAAATTTCCGATGTAGCGGCGAATGCCCGTAAGGTCGGCGAGCGCCGAGAAGGACCGTACGACCGATGTCAGCGGGGCTTGGGAACGGGGCAAGGCAATTCGTCAGCCGTGCCCCACGAGCGCAGCCACTTGACCACCTCGTCATGCGGTACGACACGCCCGACGACAATGTCGGCCTCGGCTTCGGCGATCGCCCGCGCTTCGACATCCTCGTCGATCCCGCCAAGGATGGGCTTGGTTTTGGCAGCCATCAAATTCCCCGGGGAAGCGGCATACGGTCTCACTGCTCCCGACCCAAACCTAATGCTTTTGCTGGCCGGCGCAAGCAGAGGCCCAATTCGGGACCGGGCGCCTCAATATCTGCCGCCGAGCTTCTTGTGGTCCCAGCTCATGGTCTTGTGCGGGGTGATTTTGAGGACGACGCGTTTGGGCGCGCTGTCGAGCGAGCCGCGGCGGCCCGATTGGGGGCTGCCGCGGCGGTGGTTCATGACGGCGCGGACGGTTTCCACATCCTCGATGATCTCGCAGGCGCCGCGCACCATCACACCCTTCAACTCGGCGTAAGCGCCGCCGGTCTCGACCATCAGCCCGACCTGCGGGTTGCGGCGGATGTTCAGCACCTTTTGCGCCTTGGCGTAGGAGGTCATGTAAAAGACGCCGTCTTCGACGTAAAAACCCATCGCCACGACATGCGGAAACCCGTCCTGGTCGACCGTGGCGAGCGCGCATTTGGGGTTGTCGTGCAGAAACGCCGCCTGCTCCTGCGGCGTCATGCGGATCTGATGGCGGCGCGGGACCGCCGCCTCGTTGGCACTCTGCGCCATCGTCACACCGTCTCTAGGATCGCTTCCGGCGCCAGCCCCTCGCTGACCAATGTCCGCCAGTCGGCGGCGCGAGGGACGACGGCTTCGGCCGCCCGCAATCGTAATAGCTCGGCCGCACGCCGGGCGGGGTGCCGCCTTCGCCGGCGGTGGCGACCGCCTGCTTAAGCAAGCGGCGCAATTGGATGATCGCCTTGTCGGCCGGCCCGAGATGCTCCTTGGAACGGTCGACGACGGCGCCCATGGTCTCCTGGATCGCGCGGTCCTGCACGTTGACGCCGTCGATGCCGGTAAAGCTCAGGGTTTTCTGCACCGCCCGGTCGATCAGGTAGTTGTTCTGCCGGTTGGCCTTCGAGCGGAAATTCGTCTGGTCGACATGCAGCGGCCCGTTGCCGATGCCGCGTTCGAGCCGGTCCTCGTCGGTGAGCGGCAGGCCGGTGACGCTGTAGGCCCAGTTGTAGACCATCGTCGTTTCGTCGTCGATCGGGACCCAGATATGCCCGGCGTCGACCCGGTTGCCGGTCTGCGACCGCGACGCGCGGATCTGGTGAAACGGCAGGATGTAATGGTAGGTGCGGATGTGCTGCTCGTCGTCGCCGAGCGCCCTGATGCCGGCGTATTGATAGCCGTAATCGGTGATGTCAACGACAATGGCGGGAGGGTTGGCGCGCACATAGGCGCTCGATGGCTTGATCCCGCCGCGGCCGGAATCGTCCGTCAGCAGCCGGTGCATGATCGGCGCATGCGAGGTGTCGAGGCCGCCTTCGAGCGCCTGCAGCCAGTTGCACTCCTGGATGACCTTCGAGACCTGGCAATGGGTCGCGGGCGCCTCGGTCCAGGCGAATTTGGGCAAGGGCGGGGTGCGCTCGGGCGGGCCCATATAGGTCCACACGACGCCGCCCAATTCCGCCGTCGGATAGGCGGTCAGGTGGACCTTGTGGCAGAACGGCT
Organism: uncultured Alphaproteobacteria bacterium; assembly: GCA_963775525.1. Classification (GTDB taxonomy): domain Bacteria; phylum Pseudomonadota; class Alphaproteobacteria; order ATCC43930; family CGMCC-115725; genus AP-15. The sequence goes on from CAVZJF010000063.1 coordinate 22,233, forward strand.
CGGGCTCGTTCATCTGCTCGACGCAGCTGCCGTCGACCGCGAACTTCCAGCCGTGGTAGACGCAGCGCAGCCCGCCGTCTTCGTTGCGCCCGAACCACAACGAGGCGCGGCGATGCGGGCAGTATTCGTCGACGAGGCCGATATGGCCGTCGCTGTCGCGGAACGCGACGAGATCCTCGCCGAGCAGCCGCACCCGCACCGGCGCGCCGTCGGGCGCGTCCAGCTCGCGGGCGAGCAGTGCGGGGATCCAGTAGCGCCGCATCGTGCCGCCCATCGCGGTATCCTGGCCGACCCGGGTCAGAAGCTCGTTGTCCTCGCGTGGCAGCATCGCGGTTTCTCCTGTTCGTTCTGTTGCGAGTCTCCGTTGCCGCCGCCGTTGCGTCAAGCGCCCCGCGACCCGCGCACGGGCCCGCTTACGGCGTCCGAGGGTGAGCCCGCTCGATTGACTTCGGGCGGCCGGCGGCGCGATGCTGCGGCCGGCGCCGCGGCGAAGGAAATATCGCTATGACGTTCCAATTCCATCAGCTTCATCCGCTGTTTGCCGCCGAGGCGGACGGCGTCGACCTGTCCGCACCGCTCGACGCGGCGACGGTGGACGCGATCTGGCAGGCGATCGACCGCTACGCCGTCGTCGTGTTTCGCGGCCAGCGGCTCGACGACACCCGATTGCGCGACTTTGCGGCGTTGTTCGGCCCGCTCGAAATCGGCCGGTCGGCGGCGAACGCCAAAAAGCGGCGGCTGAAGCACCCGGAAATCGGCGACATCTCCAACCTCGACGAGGACGGCAATCTGCGCGCAGGCCTTTGACCGGCGCCGGCTCGACATGCTCGGCAACCGGCTGTGGCACACCGACGCCTCCTACATGCCGGTGCCGGTGGTGCTCGGCATATTGCACGCGGTGGCGGTGCCGCCGGCGAGCGCTTTGGGCGGCGGCGAGACCGAATTCGCCGACATGCGCGCCGCCTACGAGGCGCTCCCCGATGCGATGAAGGACGCGATCGACCCGTTGATCGTCGAGCACGACATCTTCTGGTCGCGCGGTCAGATCGGCTTTACCGAATTCGCGCCGGGCGAGCGCGAGAAATACCCGCCGTCGCGGCAGCGGCTGGTGCGGCGCCACGCGGGCTCGGGGCGCAAGACGGTCTATCTCTCGGCGCACGCCTCGCACGTCGTCGGCTGGCCGGTCGCCGACGGCCGCATCCTGCTCTACGATCTGAACCTGCACGCGACCCGGCCGGAATTTGTCTACAGCCATCAATGGCGGGTCGGCGACCTCGTGATCTGGGACAACCGCTCGACGATGCATCGCGGCCGCCCGCACGACGAAAGCCAGCCGCGCGACCTGCGCCGCGCCACCACGCTCGATGTCGGCTCGACCCTCGAAGAAGCCGCCTGAGCGCCCTGCCGCGTCAAACGCCGAGGCGGTTGACCCCGTCGAATGCCGCGACCTTGTAGCATTCGGCCAGGGTCGGATAGTTGAACACCGTGTCGATGAAGTAATCGATCTTGCCACCGAACGACAACACCGCCTGACCGATATGGATCAGCTCGCTTGCCCCCTCGCCGATGATGTGGACACCGAGCAGCTCGCGGGTCTCGCTGTGAAAGATCAGCTTAAAGAGCCCGGTGATGTCGCCGAGGATCTGGCCGCGGGCGATCTCCGTAGCGGGCCTTGCCGATTTCGTAGGGGATGGCGGCTCGGTCAGCTCTTCCTCGGTTTTGCCGACCATCGAGATTTCCGGAACCGCATAAATGCCATAGGGAAAGCACTCGGGGACGCTGCGCGCCGGACCCCAAAGGCATGGCAGACCGCAGACGGCCTTGCTCCATCGAGGTCGAGGCGAGCGCCGGAAAGCCGATCACGTCGCCGACCGCATAGATATCCGGAATTTCGGTGCGATAATGCTCGTCGACGGCAGGCGGCCGCGGCTGTCGAAGCAAGACCGGCGCCCCAGGTTGAGGCGGCGGTGGCGCCGGTGCGGCCGACGGAATAGAGCGCCTTCTCGGCATGGATGGTCTTGCCGCTGTCGAGGTGCAGCCTGACGCGGGCACCGTGCTCGTCCTCGATCACCTCCAGGTTGTGGACGCTTTCGTTGAGCCGCAGGGTCACGCGGTTCTCGCGCAAATGATGGCACAGCGCGTCGGCAATTTCCGCGTCGACAAACGGCAACAGCCGGTCGCGCTTGTCGACCAAAGTTACCCGGACGCCGAGAGCGGCAAAGATGCTGGCGTATTCGCAGCCGATCACGCCGGCGCCGACCACCGCCAACGTCTTTGGCAGCCGGTCCAGGTGGAGAATTTCGTCGCTGGTGAAAATCTGCTTCCCGTCAAACGGGATATGCGGATCGCGGGTGGTTTCGGTTCCGGCGGCAATGACGACTTTGCCGGCCTTGACCACGCGGGAGGCGCTGCCGTCGACGTAATCGAGGCGAACGGTGTCGGGGCCGGCAAAGGACGCCGCCGCGACGATCAGCTCGACATCGTTGCGCATCAGCTGATGGCGGATGACGTCGAGCTCGTTCTGGATCACCTTGTTGGTGCGCGACAGCAGATCCTGCACCGTGATGTGCTGCTTTACCGTGTAGGACGCCCCGTAGAATTCTCGCGAACGATAGCCCGACAACTCGAGGACGGCCTCGCGCAGGGTCTTCGAGGGGATCGTGCCGAGATTGACGCTGCATCCGCCGATGACGGCCTTTCGTTCGACGATCGCGACCCGCTTGTCGAGCTTGGCGCCCTGGATCGCGGCGCGCTGCCCTGCCGGCCCCGAACCGATCACCAGGAGGTCGTAATCGAATGTGCCCTCGGTCATGTCCTCGCCCCTCTCGGCCGCCGCTCAGGCGCCGCGCAAAAGAATGCCGCAAACATGCAATGCCGCGATGACAATAAGAAGACGGCGCGCCGGCGGCAGACCGGGCTAAACCGCCGCAGCGGGCGATTGTCGCATCGGGAGCGGCCAGGTGCTGCACCAGCTGGCGGGCGTAGACCGGCAAATCGGCCTGCCGCCGCACGCAGATCGTCAATTCGCGAAGGGCCCAGCCATCGGTCAGCTCGATGCGGCGGATCGCCATCGTTTTTGCGTGACGCTCGGCTGTCGTCGCCGGGACGATGCCGATCCCGACATCGCATTCGACGAGCCGGCAGACCGCGTCGAAGCTGCGCAATTGCACGCGCAGCTTGAGGCGGCGGCCGATCGCTTCGGCCTTTTCCGACAGAAACCGCTGCAAGGCGCTGGTCCGGTCGAGGCCGACGAAATCGCGGTCGAGCGTCTCGGCGAAGGCGATCCGTTCCAGCGTCGCCAGCTCGTGCGCCGCAGCGACGACGAGCACGAACCGGTCGGTGCGGAACGGCAGGGTTTCGAGGCCGGCCATCTCGACCGTGCCGGCGACGATGCCGATATCGGCGGTGCCGTCGGCGACGGCCCTGACGATCTCGTTGCTGAGCCGCTCCTCGAGATCGATGCTGATCTGCGGGTATGCCGCCAGAAAGGCGCTCAATGGCTCGGGCAGGAATTCGGTCAGGGCGTTGGTATTGGACAACAGCCGCACCTGGCCGCGCACGCCCTCGGCATATTGGTCGAGATCGCCGCGCATGCGCTCGGCCTGCTGCAACATCAGGCGGGCGTGCTGGACCAGGGTGCGGCCGGCCTCGGTCGGCTTTACGCCGAGGCGCTCGCGGTGCAGCAGGGGGATGCCGAGCGCCGCCTCCATGTTGCGGATGCGGGTGCTGGCCGCGGCGATCGCCAGATGCATGCGTTCGGCGCCATGGGTGACGCTGCCGGCCTCGACGACATGCAAAAACAATCTCAGGTCGACAAGATCAAAGCGCATTGGTCAAACCGCCTTTCGCCGGTCACGAAGGCAGCCTGCGCCGATTGCCGATTGTGTCAAGGGAGGCGCCAACCCAGTGTTTGGCTGTCGCGAAGGCCGAGCCGATGGTTGCGAGGCAATACGACCTGCAACGTCCTAGTGATGGACTTCGGCGTTTGGGCAACTTTCGTGGAGCAGTTGGTATTGGCGCCCGTCGTAATGGGCCTCGCACGGGCTCCAGAACCGACGATACCCCTCGTCGCGCGCGCGCAAGACCGTGAACGAGCCGTCGCTGTCATAATCATAAAGCGCCCGACAGCCGTGGCGGTGCACCTCTCCGATCATCATCAGGCAGCCGGCGCTTCCGCAATACCCGGAGTTTTCGAATAGGTAGATATATTGCCGGCGTCCGTTTTTGCCGAGCGTGGCGGTGGCGACTTGAGCGTCGCCCTTCAGTTTTTCGTTCTCGGCGGGTGCACCTTCCCAGTCGGGCGTGCTCAACAGATCATCCAAGCATTGCCGCTGGGCAGGCGTCAGTTGCTTCGAGAACGATAGCTCCTCCGCCCCCGGTGGCGAATGATAAATCACAGGAGTTTGGCAGGTTTGGCGAACCAACTGGTATCGCTGCCCGTCGAAGTGCGCTTCGCATGGGCTGTCGAAGCGTCGATAGCCGTGGTCGCGCTCACGCATCAAGACAACCGAGCCATTACTGTCGGAAACCCAGAGAGGGCGGCAGACACCATTAGCACCGCTCAATTCTCCGATCATGGTCAAGCAGCGGTTACCCTCGCAAAATTCAGAAGATTTGAAGATATAAATGTATTGCTTCCGCCCATTGTCCCCGAATGTAGCCGTAGCGACTTGAGCAGCAGTTTTCAGCTCGCGTTTTTCGGTGGGCTCGCTTCCCCGGTCCGGGGCATCCAGCAGATTGTCCAAGCAGTGAATCTGGGGGCTTGATAGCAGCTTCGAAAATTTTAGCTGTTCTGCCGCGCCGGGGTTACCCGACAACACCCAGGACCCTAAGAAAAGAAGCAACTCACCAACGCGGAAGACGCAGCTATTCATAGAGAGCATCCGAGAACGTGCGCATCCGCGTTTCGATCGCGCGCTCTTTGGCGCTCAGGCCGAGGCCCTTGCTGCTAAGAGGCTGACCGAAAATGAATTGAGTGATTTCGGCATGTTGTGAGACACTGGTTGTGTCGAGCAAGCAGTGGGGGACAACATGTGGACCGAAATCACTCGTCCGAAGTATGACCGCGTGGCGCCGCGCTACGCAAGTGATCTGATCGATGCGGAATGGGCGCTGATCGCGCCTTTTATGCCGGTGCGCAAACTGTTGGGCCGCCCGCGGGGGACTGATCTGCGCGCGGTGCTGGACGCCATCCTGTATATCGCCCGAACCGGCTGCCAGTGGCGCATGCTGCCAAAGGACTTTCCGCCGTTCACCACGGTGCAAGGGTATTTTTATCGCTGGCGCGACAGCGGTTTGTTCGAGCAGATCAATTTTGAGCTGCTGCTGCAAGCGCGCGGGGTTGCCGGCCGCGAACCGAGCCCGTCGGCCGGGGTCATCGACAGCCAATCGGTCAAGACCACCGAGAGCGGCGGGCCACGGGGTTACGATGCCGCCAAGAAGATCAAGGGCCGCAAGCGTCATGTCGTGACCGATACCTCCGGCTTGCTGGTGGTGTCGTGGTCCATCCCGCCGACATCCAGGACCGCGACGGTGCCGGGCTCGTCATCGAAGCCATCGACGATCTGTTTCCCTGGCTGCGCCACCTCTTTGCCGACAGTGTCTACAAGGGTCCCAACTTGCGTGCGGCGCTGGTCAAATTCGGCGATTGGTCGATCGAGATCGTCAAACGCGCTGCGGCGACCCCCGGATTTCAGCTGCTGCCGCGGCGCTGGGTGGTCGAACGCACCTTGGCCTGCGTTGAACCGCAACCGCCGTCTCGCCAAAGACTTCGAGGCGTCGATCGCCAGCGCCGCCGCCTGGGTGTTATATTGCCTCAATGCAACTCCTCGTCCGGCGATTAGCACCAACACAACCAGCGCAAATACTAAGTCAGACACTAAGGCGATGTGCCGCGACGCGGCTCAGATAGTCCCTTGTCGCGGTGGGACCTTCACGATGGGCGGCGGCGATGATGCCGCCGCGGGTCACCGGAAAGCGGGCCTTCAGGCCATCGATAGTCTCGCCTATATGGGCGAAGGCGCCATTTACCCGCAACTGCCGGTCGAGATCGGAGAGATAGTCGCTGAGCGCCTTCTCCTGCGCCTCGGGATTAGCAAGGAATTCGGCGCGGGAATTGATGCCGTATTTCCCGGTCCAGTTCCCATTCGCTATCCATCATGCCGGCCGCCTTGCAGGGCGGCAGGCGTCATCTGATACCGGCCGAGCGCGATGTGGCGCTATCCTTTGGAGCCGGTGTGTTCGAGCACTTCGCCGTACCCGAAATTATCGTGTTTCGCCGTATTTCTCGGCGATCGGCGAGACGATTGCGAAAATCGGCGTTCGGGAAATCCTCCCAGGCGCGCGACATCGCCGGAGCGCTGCCGCTCGCCGGACGGGAGATTTTCGCCGCCGCTCTGCCGCGCCGCCGTCGCTTCGTCAATGATATCGTCCAGCGGCCTTGCCGGTCACGTCGGTTCGGCGGGATTGAAATTGGCCTTCAGCAGCGTATCGGTTTGGGCTAGGCGTTCGATGCGATCTTCCGGGATTTCAGCGAGCCGAAGAGCCTTGAAGCGCTCGAGATTCCGGGCGCAGGGCGAGATTGCCGGCGCTGCAGTCTGCGGCGATGCCGCGAGCCAGGAGGCGCGGTGCGAGGTCCGGTGGGGTCGCGTATGCGGCGGCGAGCAATGCCTCGATTTCTAGCGGCGTCCCGAGATGCGATAACCGCGATGTTCGGTCGCGCTCGATCAGCGCCGCGCTGGCCGAGATACAACCCCTCCTCGCCGCAATAGAGATCGTGATCGCCGACGCGCCGCTCAGCCAGCTTAAACATCAAACCTCCCGGTAGAACAAACCATGAATTTAGTGATCCGCGGCGGCGGGTCAATAGCCTCGAAGCGCCCGACGCGGCGCTCGTCTGCCGGGCTAAGGGCGTTGGCGATCTTTCGTATTGCGCGAAGGCAACCTGCGCCGATTGCCAATTGTGTCGAGCCCACGAACGCTCCAGGGTTTAGGTCTGACGAAGGCTGGACACGATGACCCAGGCTTATCCGATCGAGCAGCATGCCCATGACGTCGTCGTGATCGGCGCCGGTGGGGCGGGGCTGCGCACGACCCTCGGCTGCACCGCCGCCGGGCTCGACACCGCCTGCGTCACCAAGGTGTTTCCGACCCGCAGCCACACCGTCGCGGCGCAAGGCGGGATCGGCGCCGCCCTCGGCAACATGGGCGAGGACGACTGGCGCTGGCACATGTACGACACGGTCAAGGGCTCGGACTGGCTCGGCGACCAGGACGCGATCGAATACATGTGCAAGAACGCGATGGCGGCGGTCGTCGAGCTCGACCACATGGGCGTGCCGTTTTCGCGCGCCGCGGACGGCCGCATCTACCAGCGTCCATTCGGCGGCCACACCGTCCATTGGGGCAAGGGGCTGGCCCAGCGCGCCTGCGCCGCCGCCGACCGCACCGGCCACGCGCTGATCCACACGCTCTATCAGCAATGCCTGAAGCACAACGCCCAGTTCTTTGTCGAATATTTCGCGCTCGACCTGGTGATGGAGGACGGGGCTTGCCGCGGGGTATTGGCCTGGCGCCTCGACGACGGGACCCTGCATCTGTTTCGCGCGCAGCTCGTCGTATTGGCGACGGGCGGCGGCGGCCGCGCCTATTTCTCGACGACGCAGGCGCATATCTGCACCGGCGACGGCTATGCGATGGCGTTGCGCGCCGGACTGCCGCTGCAGGACATGGAGTTCATCCAGTTCCACCCGACCGGCATCTACGGCGCCGGCTGCCTCGTCACCGAGGGCGCGCGCGGCGAAGGCGGCTATCTGACCAACGGCGAAGGCGAGCGCTTTATGGAGCGCTATGCGCCCAACGCCAAGGATTTGGCCTCGCGCGATGTCGTCGCCCGCGCGATGGCGATCGAGATCCGCGAGGGCCGCGGCTGCGGCGCGCAAAAGGACCACATCCTGCTGCACCTCGAGCATTTGCTGCCCGAAATGCTGCGCCAGCGGCTGCCCGGCATCTCCGAGACGGCGAAGATCTTTGCCGGGGTCGATCTGACGCGAGAGCCGATCCCGGTCCTGCCGACCGCGCATTACAACATGGGCGGCATCCCGACCAATGTTCACGGCGAGGTGCTGGACCCGATCCCGAACGACCCGGAGCGGGTGGTGCGCGGGCTGATGGCGGTCGGCGAGGCGGCGTGCGTGTCGGTGCATGGCGCCACCCGCCTCGGCACCAATTCGCTGCTCGACCTCGTCGTCTTCGGCCGGGCGGCGGCATTGCGCGCCGCCGAGATCGTCGAGCCCGATGCCCGCCAGCCGGCTCCGCCGCGCGACGCAGCCGACGCGGCATTGGCCCGGTTCGACCGGGTGCGCCAGGCGCGCGGCGGGATCACGGCGGGCGCGCTGCGGCTGGCGATGCAGCGGACGATGCAGGATCACTGCGCCGTCTTCCGCACCGCCGAGCTGCTCGACAACGGGATCGAGAAGCTCGCCCAAGTGTCGCTGGCGCTGCGCGATCTGGCGCTGGCCGACCGCTCGCTGACCTGGAACACCGACCTCGTCGACGCGCTCGAGCTGGACAACCTGGTCGGGCAGGCGGAAATCATCCTGCGCTCGGCCGCCTACCGCACCGAAAGCCGGGGCGCCCATGCCCGCGAGGACTACCCCGAGCGCAACGACCGCGACTGGCTCGTCCACACCCTCGCCTGGCGCGGCGAAGACGGCGGCGCGCGTCTCGCCACCCGCCCGGTCCACCTCAACCCGCTCTCCAACGAGGTCGGCGCCTTCCCGCCCGCCGAGCGCGTCTATTGAGGGCTAACAGCGGTTTCCGATCGGGTCGCATCACCAGACCGAGATTGCTTCGTCGCGGCGCTCCTCGCAATGACAAGCACAATTGCCGTCATTGCGAGCGCAAGCGAAGCAATCTCGCCATAACAGTGAGCTGCTTGATCGGGGGCGGATCGTATCGGCCGCGCGGCGATCCCGCGGCCTGGAGGCGAGCCTGCCGCCGCGGATCCTACCAGGCCTCGCGGCCGCGGGCGGGGCGGGCGATGTCGGGGGCGGCGTCGGCCAGCTCGCGGGCGGCGCGCTGCTCGGCTTCGTGCTTGTCGAACATCGCCTTCGCCGCCGCCTGGCGTTTGCCGCTGAACTCGGTGCGGTTGTCGCCGCACCATTGATAGGATGCGGTGCGCGGCGCATTGGCCCGGCTGAAATGCGGCATCACATAGCGGGCGTACAGCTCGTAGGACCGCTTGGTCGCCTCCCAATCGGCCCAGTTATGCGCCTGATGCAGGAAAGCGCCGAACGCGCCCTGCTTGTCCTGCAGCCGCTCGATCAGCGCGATTGCGTCGTCGGGCGTGCCGCATACGCCATAGCGGTTTTCGACAAACCATTGGAGCGGGTCCTCGCCCTTCGGCACGATAAAGCGCGGCTGGTTGTTGTTGGCGTAGCCGAGGTAACGCTCGAACCCCCAGCGTGCATTGGCAAAGGCCTGCTCGCGGGTCTCGGCGATGTGCATCGGGCCGACGAGGCGCAGCCGGCTCGGGTCCATTTCCCGCCCGTGCTCGGCGGCGACATCGCAGGCGATCTGCCAGTTCGACCCCAGCGCCTCGTAGCCGAACGGATTGGTCGCGGCCACGCAAATCATGCTGAGATCATACTTGCCGGCGAGCCGCCCGCCCGATGGCGTGTTCGAGCTGACCACCGCCACCTCGGGATAGGGCTGGGTGTAGGGCAGCAGGTGAAGGCGGCACCCTTCCATCGTGTACCAGTCGGTCTTCTCGGTGACGATCTCGCCCTGAAACAGGCGCAGGATCGCGTCGAGCGCCTCGGCCATGCGGTCGCGCTGGGTCATCGGGTCGATGCCCATCATGATCGCGTCGCCGGCGAGGAGGCCCGGCCCGGCGCCGAACATGACCCGGCCGCGGGTCATGTGGTCGAGCTGGACGATGCGGTCGGCGATCATCATCGGGTGGTGGTAGGGCAGCGAGACGACCCCGGTGCCGAGGCGGATGTGCCGGGTGCGCTCGGCCGCGAAGGCGATAAAGATCTCGGGCGAGCTGATGATCTCGTAGCCGGCCGAATGGTGCTCGCCGATCCAGGCTTCGTGAAAGCCGAGCTTGTCGAGCCACGCGATCAGCTCGAGGTCGCGCTCCAGACACTGGGTCGGGTTTTCCTCGTTCGGGTGGAACGGCGGCAGAAAGATCCCGTGGCGCAGATTGGTCAGTGACATTGCACCCTCGCTCGGTTACCGGTCTTGTTGCGGGCCGCAGCCCGGCGGACAGCGCTCGCGGCATGCTAGCGAAGATCGCGGAGCAGGAAAACGGTTGTTCCTGCATGGCGATCGTCCGGGCTCGGGTTAAACGGGAGGGATAGGATGGCGATCAAGCGCGAAAAGATTCAGCCCAAGGGCATCCATGTCCGCATGGTCGACGGCCAGGCGCGCTACAGCCAGGTCGTCACGGTCAGCGGCGCCGGCAAGATGATCTTTGTCGCCGGCCAATTGGCGCGCGACGCCAACGGGGTGTGCGTCGGCAAGGGCGACATGCGCGCCCAGATCGAGCAGGTCGGCGAGAACATCAAGACCTGTCTCGAAGCCGCCGGCGCCAGCCTCGCCGACATCGTCAAGACCAACACCTTCGTCACCGATTACGAGGCGTTCTCCAAGCACCCCGACATGCGGATGCGCTATTTCGGCCCGGCGACGCCGACCTCGACGACGGTCGAGATCAGCCGGCTCGCCGACCCCGACGCGATGATCGAGATCGAGGCGATCGCCGTCATCGACGATTAGCCGGCTCAAAATCGGCGCGGCCTCCCCTCACCCCGACCCTCTCCCCGCAAGCGGGGCGAGGGAGCACTGGTCGAGCGCGCAAAACCAAAGCCCTCGCCCCGCGGCAGCGGGAGCTGCGAAGCGGGAGGGTGAGGGGCGGCGCAGTTCCAGCCGGTTCAGCCGATGATGCCGGCCTCGCGCAGCGCGCGGATCTCGGTCGCGGCGTAGCCCATTTCGCGCAGCACCTCGTCGCTGTGCTGGCCGACGGCCGGGGCAGGGCGGGGCGGCAGCTTTTCCTGGCCGGCGATCCACAACGGGCTGTTGACCGTCAGGGAGCTGCCGTCGGTAAACGGCACCAGCGCTTCGCTCGCCAGGATCTGGGCGTCCTCGTGGATCTCGTCCATGTCGGCGACGATGCCGAAGATCAGCCCGGCATCGTCGAGGATCCGGCGCCATTCGGCCTGGTCGCGGGCGGCAAAGATGTCGTCGAGGATCGGGATCAGCTCGCGCACATATGCCTCGCGCGAGGCCGCCGTGGCATAGCGCGGGTCGTCCAGCACCGCCTCCCCGACGCACGCCTTGAACTTGTCCCAGCGCCATTCGTCGGCGGCGATCGACAACAAAATCCAGCGGTTGTCGCGGCAGCGGTAATGGATGCGCAATGCGTTGACGCCGCGTTCGCGCGGCGGCTGGGGCACGACCTTTTCGCCGCACAACGCCGCCTGCACCGAGCAGCCGTTGGCCCACAACCCGTTCGCCAGCAGCGACGAGCCGACATAGGCGCCCTTGCCGGTGCGCTCGCGCTGGTAGAGTGCGGTCACGATGGCGCCATAGGTGCCCATCGCCGAGGGGTGGTCGCCCATCCCCGGCAGCGAGCGCGCCGGTGCGGCCTCCTCGCCGGCGCGCACCAGGTGCATCAGCCCGGAGCGCGCCCACCACGCGGTCGCGTCAAAGCCGGGCTTGTCGGCCTCGGGGCCGGTTTCGCCATAGCCGGTGAACGAGGCGTAGATCAGGCGCTCGTTGAGCGGCGCCAATTCCTCGTAGGTGATGGCGAGGCGGCGGCGCACCGGCGGCGGGTAGTTGGTGATGAACACGTCGGCTTCGGCGACGAGCCGGCGCAGCACCGCCTGGCCCTCCGGCTGGCGCAGATCGAGCGCCAGGCTGCGCTTGTTGCGGCCGTCGAGCACAAAGCCGGGGTTGTGGGCGAGCCCCGGCCCGATCGGCGGCTGGGCGCGGCGGCGGTAAGGGTCGCCGGCCCCCGGCGGCTCGATCTTGACGACCGCGGCGCCAAAATCCGACATCACCGTCGCCGCCGCCGGCCCGGCGATAAAGCTCGCGCAGTCGATCACCTTCAACCCGTCAAACACGCGCCCGCTCATCCCGCCCCCCTTCAGAAGCTCGCTCAGTCCGAGCCGGTATTCGATCGTCGTGAACCCGCCGCCCGTGCCATGGTCAACCGTCGGCGGCGCGCAGCGCGTGGAAGCCGCGTTCGAGGTCCTCGATCAAATCCTGCGGGTCTTCGAGGCCGATATGGAGGCGCAGGGTCGGGCCTTCGGCCTCCCAGCTCGTGGCGCTGCGGATGCGCGCCGGCGTGGTCGGCTGGATCAGGCTCTCGAAACCGCCCCAGCTGGCGCCGATGCCGAACAGGTCGAGCGCGTCGATCATCGCGTAGACCGCTTCTTTCGAGGCCGGCTTCAGCACCACGCCGAAGAGCCCGCTGGCGCCGAGAAAATCGCGCTTCCACAACGCGTGGCCGGGGTCTTCGGGCAAGGCCGGGTAGAGCACGCGCGAGACCTCGGGCCGGGTCTGCAGCCAGCTCGCGACGGCGAGCGCGTTCCTCTGGTGGCGCTCGAGCCGCACGCTCAAGGTGCGCAGGCCGCGCAGCGCGAGATAGACGTCGTCGGGCCCGGCGCAATGGCCGAGATCGGCCGCCATCGTGCGCACCCGGCGTACATCTCCTCGTTGGTGATGACCGCGCCGAGCATCACGTCGGAATGGCCGACGATGTATTTGGTCGCGGCGTGGATCGACACGTCGACCCCGTGCTCGAAGGAGCGGAACAGCTAGGGCGTGGCCCAGGTGTTGTCCATCAGCACCTTGGCGCCGGCGGCGTGCGCGACCGCGGCGATCGCCGGCACGTCCTGCACCTCGAAGGTCAGCGAGCCCGGCGATTCGGCGTAGACGACCTTGGTGTTGGGCCGCATCAGCCGGGCGATGCCTTCGCCGATCAGCGGGTCGTAATAGGTCGTCTCGACGCCGCAGCGGGTCAGGACCCTTCGCAGAAATTGCGCGCCGGCCCGTAGGCCGAATCGACCATCAGCACATGGTCGCCGGATTTGAGGCACGCCTGCAGCGGTGCGGTGACCGCGGCGAGCCCCGAGGACATCAGCATCGCGCGATAGCCGCCCTCGATCGCCGCCACCGCCTCTTCGAGCGCGAAGGTCGTCGGCGTGCCGAGCAGCCCGTAGCGGACCACGTCGAAACGCTTGCCCGGGGCGCGCTTGGCCTCCCACTCCGCCATGTTCGCCGACAGGATCGTCGAGGCGTGGTAGACGGGCGGATTGACGGCGCCGTGATGGGCCTCCGGGTGGCGCCCGAGATGGGTGAGCAGCGTATCCTTGCGATAATTCCGCGGCCTGTCGTCGTTTTTCATAAAGCTCTACCCCCCCTCGCAGCGTCGCCGAACCCGATCGGCAGCCGTCGAAACTTTTGGCGCGGCCACAGCGCCCGCCCGGCCTGCCGCCCGCCAGGCTCTGCCGCCGGCAGCCGAAGGTGCCGCCGCAGCATCGCCTTGCAATCGCCAAAGTTGGGGCTGGAGAATTGACCCGGCGCGCGGCCGGCAGCCGACGGAAGCCGGCCCTCGGTATCGACCGACTGCTCTCGACGCAAGGAGATGCGGCGATGAGATTCGGAATCTATCGCCCTGCTGGCCTGTACCTGGCGGCCTGTTCCGATTCGACGCCGGTGGCGCCGGCGAGCGCCACCGAATCGGCGGCGATGGTCGAAAAGAACTGTGCGGACCCGCAGTGGAAGGACAAGAATCTCGGTCTGTGGTATTCGGTCTGCCGCCAGCCGATGCATTGGTGAGCGCGGCGACCGCATGACGGCATCTCAGAATTTCTTGAAGCATTCCTTGCCGGTGCCTGCAGCACCCGGCAATCGACCACGACCGCCGGACTTTTGCGTTCGGGCGCGATCTGCACGGCGAAGCTTTTGCCGTTTTTGCAGCGTACGCTCCAATAGGCCAGCCCTTGGCGCTGCCGTCGAGGTCACCCCCATCGGGAAAGCCGCGACGCCGACGCAACCTCGGTGGAAGCTGTTGCCGAGCGCCTGGCCTGCTGCGCCTCCGGCACGCCAGCAGACGATCGTTCGTCGGGTTTCCCGACCCGCCGCCCTCGCCGCCGTCCAGCCCGCGCCGGCCGCGAGGGAGCCGCCGCCAGCAGCAATAGCGCGCCGCATGACCCGACCTCCGCCGCGGTTCGGCGCAAGATTATCGGTCGTGCAGGCGCTGCCGCAACGCAGGCGAACGCGGGACCCTAAGGGAATGACCGGCAACAGGATGTGCGAGGGGCGGCCGCGGTCGACAAAGACGCGGTTACCGGCGATGCGCGGATGCTCCATCGAGCCTTCCGGCTCGCCCGAATTCGGGTTGACGTCGAAATGCGGAAAGTTGCTGCTCGAAATGTCGAGCCGCAGCCGGTGCCCCGGCATGAACAGATTGCCGATCGGGAACAGCTCGATCGTGATCGCATAGACCTCGCCCGGCACCATCAGTGACGGCCGCTCCCAGCTGTCGCGGTAGCGCAGGCGCAGCATCCCTCGGTCAGGTTCATCGCAAAGCCGTCCGGGTAATCCGCACTCGGCGGATAGACATCGATCAGCTTTGCCGTGAAATCCGTGTCGGGGCCGTCGGAGGCGATCCACAGCCGCACCGTGACCGGCCCGGTGACCTCGATGTCGCGCTCGAGCGGCGGCGTCGCGAAAGACAGCACATCGGGGCGTTCGCAGAGCGGCCGATAAGGCGCGCGCGCGCCGAAGACGTGCGGCCCCTCGCGCTGGTCGTAGGCGCCGCCGCGCATGACCGGCTCGCCCGAGCTGAGGGCGCCGCCGATCGTCGGCACCGGATCGCGCGGGTCGAAGCGGAATGCGAGCGGCGGCGCGGCGGATCCGGCTTCGCCGGGCCGAGGCTGCGGTCGGCGTGCAGGTAGAACCGGGTCCATTGGGTCTGCGGCAACGGCCAGGCGGCGGCACTGCGCCAGCACCCGCCATGATCGAGCCGGCCCGCGGCGTTGCGCCGCCCCGATCCGCCGCCCATCACAAAGACGCGCACCGCGCGGCTCCGCCTCGACGCCGTTGGCGACGCCCTTGACCCAGCGGTCGAACCAGGCGCGGCGCAGGGCAAAGAAATCCTCTGCGAGGTTGCCGTCGACCGGCGCCGCCGGGCCGAAATCGACATCGCCGGCATAGCTCAACGAGCGGTCGCCATGGGTCCACGGCCCGAGGATCAGCCGACTGGGCGCCCGCCCGCGCTTCGACAGCCCGACGATAATTCTCCATCGCGGTGCGCGCATAGGGGTCGTACCAGCCCGAGAGATGCACGACCGGCACATCGGCGTATCGGTCGTAATAGCCTTCCGCATAGATCCCCGGCTGCTTCCAGAAATCGTCGAAGACGCCGTGCGACCATTGCTCGAACAGGTAGTCCTCGTATTCGGGCGCGGCACTGAGCGGCGAATCGCCCTTACGCCACGGCATACGCGCGAACCACGCCTTGATGTCCTGCGCCTGAGCGCCGCCTTGACGGCCGGGTCCTTGGCGTCGGCGAGCGCGTTGTTGTAGGCCCAGGTCGCCTGCTTCAGGTCGAACGCGCCGCCGTGGCGGATGCCGCTGCGATAGGCGTTGGAGAAGCCGCCGCAATCGAGAAACTGCGCTGCCAGCCCCGGCGGATCGAGACAGCCGAGCGCGGCCTGGGTGTGCGCCGCATAGGAGAGGCCGAAGGTGCCGATGCGGCCGTTGCACCAGGGCTGGCGCACCAGCCAGGCGAGCGTGTCGAAGCCGTCCTCGGCCTCGCTCAGGTATTTCGTAAAGCGGCCGTCCGAACGGTAGCGCCCGCGGCAATCCTGATAGACGACGGCATAGCCGTGCCGCACGAAATAGGCCGCGACCTCGGCGCGCGAGCGCGGCGCTGCCGTCGGCGGCGGTGCGCTCGGAGCGGCTCGCCGCCGATTTGTCGTAAGGCGTGCGTTCGAGCAGCACGGGAAACGGCCCGCCCTCGCCGGCCGGTAAACATCGGTCGCCAGCCCGACGCCGTCACGCGCGCTACCATCAGATCGCGCTCAACGACGATTGCGTCGCCGTCGTTCGTCCGTCATCCGGCACTCTCCTCGATTGCGGCCGGGCCGCGCTTGCCTCGCGAGCCGGATTTTCGCTATCACCCGCCCCATCCCGGCCCGCGGGCAAGGGCGCGTAGCTCAGCGGGAGAGCGCTACGT
>CAVZJF010000064.1:0-9080 GCA_963775525.1 uncultured Alphaproteobacteria bacterium
ATCCCTTCAATCATGTTTCCTCGCAATTGGTTCGCAGCCAGCCGCAGGGGGACCAGGCGGCCCGGCAGCAGCGCGAGGGCGTGGTGTCTCATCGGCCGACCGCCTCAGCTCACCGCCCTCTTCGGCGTCGTTGCTTCGCCATGTACCTTCCTCGCGAATCGGCCTGTCGGTGATTTCGGGCGAGATAGACAGAAAGCGGTCCGCTCAGTTCGCGAACTTCGGGCTCCCGCTCGCGGAGCCCATGAAAGAGCCACGGCGTCATCGGCCCGGTCTCAATACCGATGCGTACGTCGTCGCCCGCGTACCGGCGCACGGCCCTCTCGATCCCCTCGGGCGTGGTGGCGCATATCCCGCGCCAAATCCTTCGACCTTCCGCATCAACAACGCAGATCGCCGTGGTCTTCTGGGACACGTCCAGGCCGACATAATGGGTCATCAAATTGCCTCCGATGCTCGATTTGAGCGGCCACAAGCACCCGGATCGCAGCACCATCGGCTATGGCGCCGACACCGCGATTACCCCATGTCCACACACGTGACCCCGGATAACGCAGAGCTACGTGTCTCGCGTGGAACGAGGCGACCAGAATATCTCGCTGTCCGTGCCTGCACTGTGGCGCCGTCGCCAGAAGGGGCTTTGCGGCCAGCGCCGCTCGAGGCCGTACCAGGCAGCAACATGATGCTCGTAGGCGGCGCGAATGTTTCGTAGCTCGGCAATATAGCCGGGTAGGGCCGCCTTATCGCCCGACAAAGCTCGATCCGCGTTTTCGGCCGCCGCAAGACCGGTATAAAGGGCATTGAAGAGGCCTTGCGACGCGAGCGGATCATAGCTCTGCGCCGCATCGCCGACGGCAATCCAGCTTGGCCCGGCCACGGGCTCCAGACAGCTGCCGGAGGCGGCGCAAAACCCTGCGCGCGGTGCGCTCCAACGGCTCGGCGTCGCAAATTCATTGAGTAAACGCAATCGCTTCGCGCGCCCGAGCAAACCGTCGGCCGATCGTGTCTCAGATGCCGCGGGCCGATCGGCGTCGGTATGAAAGGCCAAGACACCTCCACCTCCAGGCAGAGGCGCCGCGTACCACCAGCCCTCTTCCTCGGCCTCGACTTGGGTGAGACCCGGCGGCAGGTCGGCCTTGGCATCGGCCATCCAGGCGCAGACCAGGCGGCTGTCGGATTGCCGGTGCGCGCCGAACTGGCGGACAAGCCGCGAGTTCTCTGCCGCCGGCATCGATGAGCAGCCGCGCCTTGACGGTCACCGGCCCTCCGCTGCTTTCGATCGCAACCCGCCAGCCGCTGTCATCTTGCTCCAGCTTCGCCGGCCGAGCCGGCGCCAGCATTCGGGCGCCGCGGGCGATTGCGGTGGCGCGCAGCCGCGCCTCGAAGCGGGCACGATCGAGATGCCAGCCGCACCCGTCCGGGTCGCGCAGGACGTCCTTCTCGACCAGCTCGGAATCGCCCCACAGGCTCCGATGCAGATGACAGCACGCGTGTCCGTCGGCCAGAAAACCATCCCAAAGCCCCATATCGGTAAGTAGCCGCCATGCCGCTCCGGGCAGCGACTCACCGATCCGCGGCGCCGGCGCATTCCGCCGATCGATCAGTACGACACGCCGGAAGGGCGCGAGATTGAGCGCTGCCGTCGCTCCGGCGGGCCCCGCGCCGACGATCAGCGCGTCGGCTTCCATTGACGCTAACGGAACCTCACCGGCAGGCCCAACGGGAAGCGCCGGAACTTGTCGATCCCCGAGATATCGATCTCGGGTCCGGTGATGTGGTGGCCGGCATGGACTTCGATATGCGCCTGCGCCGGGGCGCCGAGCCGCTTGGGCCGCTCGCCTTCGGTCAGAACATCGTGGATCGGCCGGTGCTGGTCCTCGACCTCGATGGTTGCCGGAAACCCGCCGGTCTCCGGGCCGGGCATGGCCTCGACCACGCCGAGATGATCGAATTGCGCGATCATGTTGTTGATCTGGTCGGTGTAGCTGGTGGTGCCCAAGGGCGCGATCCAGGCGGCGCGGTTGGCGAAGGCGACCCGCCGCTCCGAAAGCGGTCGGCCGGCATCCATGACGATGTCGTAATTTTGGCGCGTCAGGACGTTATTGGGCACGCGCGCCGGCCAGAAGGTCGGCACATAGGGATCGTAGGCTTTGTCATACCCGGAGCGGCAGCTCGCCGTGTCGGTCTGCCAGGGGACCGCCATCCAGCGGGTGATGCCGCCCGGGATCTGGCCGTAGAGCGGGCCGTTCGGGATGGTGACCGCGTCGCTGGTGAGAATCTCGCCCATATTGGGCTCGATCCGCCCCGCCGGCGCATGCTGGAAGCGGAACGGCGCCATGTACATCGTCGCAGCGCGCACCGGCCAGGTCATCTCGCAGCCAGGGTGGAAGGCGTCGGCCAGGCAGAATTCCAGCGCGGCCTTGGTCAGGACATCGCCCTGATCAACGAGGGCTACCTGATCGATATTGGAAGGCGGCACATAGTCCCGGTCGTAGTCCGCCTCGAAATCGCCCATCGCCCACTGATCGAGCATGGCGAGTTGGCAGTCGCTCAGGGCCGCGTATTGGCGCGGCGTGGGCGCCGGCGGGATGTTCATGGCGTCGCCGTACAACCAGGCCCAGGGTTTCGGCGACCAGGAATCGACATCGAAGCGGCGGAACTGCAGCGCCACAGTGTGCCGGTATTCGCGATTGGCGGGGCTGCGATCGTTGAGCTTCGCGACCGCCGCAGGCGAGGTGAAATCGAATGCCCCACCCCAGCCGAAGCCCGCGGCAAAACCCGCATTGACCCATTGCAGTCCGGCCATCCGCTGGAAGATCGGCAGGATGTCGCAGGTAAAGGACGGCCGGGCCGGTGCCGCGAGAGTGCCGGCTTTGATCGCCACGTCGCGCATTAAATCCCACATCGTACGCACGGATTTGCGCTCGGGACCGTAGTTCGGGGGCGCGACGATGACCCAGGCGGGAATGACTTCGAGCGGCGCTCCGTTCATCCTGACTTCCGCGGTCACCGGGCCATCCGCGACATCGTCGTGCCAGCCTTCGTTGTTGGCGAAGGTAATGGCCCGACCGCCGTCGCAGGATGCCGATTTGCCGTGGCCGCCGAGCACGAGCAGCCGCCCGGCCTCGTCGGTGAAGATTTCGCCGAGATAGACCGGCGTGCCAATGAAGGCGCCGTCGTCGAATTTTGCCGGCGCGGCGTTCGCGCCGGTGACGGTCTTGGCGCTTGGCGTTATGGCAAGGCCAGCGCGGTTGGCGATGGCGGCGTTGCGCAGCGTCGTTTGCGGCGCCGAAGCGGCTTCCGGAATGTCGAGCGCGAGCTGGAAGCCGTACCAGGCCGCCTTGGTGTTGGCGGGCTGCACCGTCCAGGCGATTTCGACATCGCTGGCGCCGCCGGTCAGCTCGCGCACGATCTTACCCTTGGCATTGACCCCGTATATGCGGAAGCGGGCGGCCTGGCGTTTGAGGCGGTGTGCGGCATCGCGGTAGGAGCCGAGCGGCAGCGGCACCGGATCGGGCACTTCGGGACCGACGAAATATTCCTCAGGGCTGTTCCCGACCCGGGCGATGCCGATTGAGGGATAGATCGCGGCCTTGACCACGCAATCGTCCGGTTCCGGGGCCGGAGGCGCAGGGACGCGGGGCTGGGGAACGTCGCGCAGCGGCTGCCCATTGGCCTCGTGGCGGGTCGCCGCGCTGGCGGCATAGACCGCCTTGCGCACCGCGGCGATGGAAGATTCCGGAACCGGCGCCTGTTCGGGTGGGACCCGAAAGATGTTGAACGCTAGCGACTGGCCGTATTCGGCCTGGCCGCGGGCAGCGATGTCCTGGCGCGGCAGCACCAGTGTCGCGAGCTGGATATAGGGGCTTTCCGCCTCCGGCCACTCCACGGTCGCCTCGTCGAGCGGCATCGTGGCAGAGTTGGTGCGACGCTGCACCATGAAGCGGAAACGATACTCCCGCTCCAGCAGGCGATTTCGCATGTCGGTTGCAAGATAATCGGGCGCGTCGTCCGGGATGTTTTCGGGCGGCGTCTCGGGCAGCAGCTGATATTTCACCGCCGGTCCCGCGCCCGCGGCGAACGGCAGGATCGCCCAATAGGTCGTGGTCAGGACGCTGCCTTCGACCTTCTGCATCTCGTCGAGAAGGCGCGCTGTCTTTGGGTGCCGCGCGAGATAGCCCGGATAGTCTCCTTCGACCACGCCCGCATAGGTGAACTCGCACATCTCCTGGGCATTGTCGACGAAGAAGACAGGAAAGTTCTGCATGATGAAGTCGGCGGTGTCGCCGTCTTCGCCGAGCGCCTTAGGGCCCGGCACACCGAAGAGCTTGATGCCGATCCCCAGCGTCGACTGCAGGTCGGGCGAGGTCGGCGAGGTGTCGCTCGAGAACCTCACCCAAGCGACGAGCGAGGAATGGGCAAAGACCCCGATTTTCAGATCCGGCGGGATATCCGGCAGCATTTCGAGCCGGCCGTGGGAGACGCCATGAAGCTTGCGGAAGACCGGTCGTTCCGCGGGCTTCTGCCCGAGCTTGATCCGTCTTTGTTGAGCGATGCCGACGAACATCTCGACGAGGCGCTCGGTCGGGGCGTTGGCGCAATCGAAGCAGGACGGGATCGGATCGCTCATGTCGCTTCCTCTGCAGGCTGATCGGGCATGCTCATCACTCTCGGTTGTATCCCAAAGATAACTCTCCGGGAATGACACGCTGCTACAATCGCTTTGAGGTTGCTGTCGTCGCTCTCAGGTCGCCGGCGCCAACTCAGTTTAGGCATCGTGGCGACGCCAGCCGCAGTCACTCGGCTGCGCTGCCGGCGGCCCCGGTCACGGGTGCACCGGCTCCTGTGGTTCGTAATTACTCGCCTATGGCCGAGCCGTATGCGAACCGTCTCGTTTACCTCTGCACCTGTTTGTTCTACCGTCTCGCACTCAATTTATCAACTCAAACGAGACGGAAATGATGTCTCACTAAATGTCTTTCCTGGGTAGACCCTTGCGATACGCGGGCACGCTCAATTGCCATCTCGCCATCAAAGCAGCCTAAACCAGGAGATCCCCGATGGCCGAGATGAACCCGCTGCGCCGCCGCATGATCGAGGACATGAAGATCCGCAACCTGTCGCCGGTGACCCAGCGCCTGCTACGTGCATGCCGTGGCAAAATTCGCCAGGCACTTCAACCGGCCGCCCGATCGGCTCGGCTTGGCAGAGGCGCGGGCCTACCAAATCCTCCGGCGGTTTAGCTCAACGAACGAGGTTCGCGCCATCCGTCCCATCATCCGCTGCCGGGATCACGCGACCTCGCAGAAACCTTAGTGTTATCACATGGAGGAACCTGATCGTTCAGCGGCGCTACGCGGATGGGTCGGAGCCTTGCATGGAACCTGCTGCACCGCACAACGTTCTACGGGCTCGCGGCGTGGTCCAGGGGTTTGAACGTCTCTGCCGTCTTCGCTCCGCTGAAGTAGAAAGCTGACATGTCACGAACCATCCGCCTTGGCGCGCTCGCCCGACAACCACCCCAGGCAGGGCCTCGGCTGTGAAGTTGGGTCGGGTTCTCGGCTTCGGGGCCGCTGTGCTGGCGGCCGCCGCATTGACTAATCACGCGCTCGCCAGACGGGCCGAACACAGGAACCCCCCGGAAGGCGAATTCATCACGGTCGACGGGGTTCGGCTGCATTACATCGAACGCGGCGCCGGGCCGGTCATCGTGCTGCTGCACGGCAACGGGACAATGGCACGGGATTTCGTGCTGAGCGGCGTCCTCGACCTCCTGGCCAAAGAGCACCGGGTCATCGCCTTCGACCGGCCCGGCTTCGGATTCAGCGAGCGTCCGCGCGGCCGGATCTGGACCGCGGCGGCGCAAGCTGCGCTGCTGCACAAGGCGCTGCTCGGGCTCGAGGTGAGGCAGGCCGTTGTCGTCGGCCACTCATGGGGGACACTCGTGGCCCTCGCCTTGGCACTGCACGAGCCGGCGGATGTGGCGGGTCTGGTGCTGCTATCCGGCTATTACTTCCCGAGCGTCCGCGCGGATGTGGCTCTAGGGTCATGGCCGGCCGTGCCCGCGCTAGGCGCCATCCTGCGGTACACGATTTCGCCTCTGCTCGGCCGGCTGACGGCGCCGATGGTCTACCGCAAGCTGTTCGCACCCTCGCCGGTTGCCGGGCGCTTTGCCAGCGAATTCCCGCTCGAGCTCGCGGTACGCCCGTCTCAGATCCGCGCCAGCGCTGCGGAGACCGCTCTGATGATCCCCGGAGCGGCAGGCCTGGCTGGGCACTATCCCGAACTAACGATCCCGGTGGGGATTGTGGCGGGGCTCGGCGACAAGATCGTGGACTCCGACCGCCAGGCCGGGCGGCTGGGCGCGGAATTGCCGCAAAGTACGCTGCGCAAGGTGCCCGACGCCGGGCACATGATCCATCACATCGTCCCCGAGCAGGTTGCCGCAGTCATCCTGGACGTTGCCCGGGCAGCCTTCGGGCACGACCGGGAGGAGGTAACGGCTGACGCATAGCCGCCCGCCGGAACAAGGCCTCTCGGTGCGAGGAGTAATTGTCATTCTTCGGAGGCCGCCAGAGCAACGCCGCGGCCGCGCGCCGAATCGCCGTCAGGCTTTCCGGAGGATGCGCTCGATATCGTCGACGGCAGCCTCGTAGACCTCAGCGACTTGGGCAGCCGTCATGCCGTATTTTACCCAACTACGGATGCGAGGGAATTGCGACCGCGGAACCTCGCGCGTCGTCTGCGGCTCGGGGCTGACCGGTGCTTTGACCTCCGCGAGACGGTTCAGCACCGGCCGCGAGATTCCCAGTACACGCGGTTTCCGCGCCGATTGGGCGGCCGGTGGGGAGCCCGAAACCGAATGCTCGGGGACTTGCCGTTTCGGGGTGAACAGCGCCTCGGCCGTTTGACGCGCTCTGTTGATCCGCTCGCGATCATCGCCACGAGGGTACGGTTGGTGGTCAAGCAAGATTTGCTCCGAACAGTTGATCCATCTGCGACTCGAATTAGGATTGTGAACTTGGGCAAGCTGGACTTGGGAAGCCCGGAAGGTATCCGCAAGCTCAGCCTCTGGTCTCAGCCCGTGTCCCGCACCTCAAAAGTCCGATAACCGCCGTTCTGGAAAATCAGGAGCAAAAGCCCGATAAGGTGCCTTATGGAAAATCGGTTTTGCTGTCTTGGGAACTCCACAGCCTCCCTTGAACGTCCAGTTCTAACGCTTTGAGAAGTGCCCGGCCTTTTTCGTGCAGCGTAACCCCGATGTCAAATTTATGAGGTTGCACCTGACGCTCTATGATCGCTTGCTTCAACATATCATCGACCGCCGCAAATTTGGCTTTAAGCGGTTCTATAAAAAGATCGCATTTTTCAAAAACGTTGTGTGACACTCGTTGTAAGAGTAGATTGCTCTGTTGAGGTCATGTGCCGCCTTAACATCGCGGTAATATCTCACCTTGTCGATCGCACCTTTCAATTCTGCCTCTTGAGACCCCATCAGTGGGCTTTGTTCTAAGAATTCATCAAGGCGCTCTGGCGACATTTTATCGAGGTCCGGATACTGTTGGATTCCTAGGGCAATGGGCTCGATAGTATTGAATGCCTCTGTAAGTAAACTCCACGTTTCTGGTAAAACATCAAATTCCCTCTGATGAAGTTTTACATTCCAATCCATCGTCGTGTTAATACGAAACCGCAGATGTTCAATCTCCTGATTCTGTTGATGCTTGAATGCTTCGAGACGTTCTGAAAATCGTGTTTCTATCCATTTCGCTGTGAAGAGGCGAAACATTGCGAATGCAAACGCCGCTGATGTGGCCCCTATTGCGGTAACACCGCCAACCAATTTCAAAACTTCGCTAACGATGTCAGACATTATGGAACCCCACTAAAGTTCCTCTATCGCAATCACGGGCGGTGGATTAGAACGCTTAAAATGCTTCGCCAGAATAGCTTTTGCAGGCTCTATCGCTTCACGCGGCACAATCACCCTCCGTGCTGCGCCGACAATGTGTCGCTCGTCAATTCCTTGATATACGAAGACCCAATCTATCAGCCTGCCCGGCACTTATCACCTTGACATAGCATAACACAATCCCTAGATTATAGGGGTATTCCAAGGGGCTAGCCGGTGAGCGATCTTTCAAATCCGATCTTCCATGATGAAACAGCGCTCGCGAATGGCTTGAAGCCCGGCTTTGGCCGAATGGCCCGGTCTGCCCGCATTGCGGCGTCATCAATCAGGCGACGCTGATGCACGGGCAAGTCCATCGACCCGGCCTCTATCAGTGCAATGCATGCCGCGAACCGTTCACCGTCACCGTCGGCACGCTGTACGAGCGCAGCCACGTTCCGCTGAACAAGTGGCTCGCCGCGACGCACCTGATGATGGCGAGCAAGAAAGGCATGTCGGCGCTGCAAATCGGGCGATTGCTCGGCCTCAGCAAGAAAACGGCATGGTTCCTCTGCCACCGCATCCGCGAAGTCCTGCGCGAAACCAAATCGATGCACCGCTCGGCGGCGCAGAACAAGGTCGTTGAGGCCGACGAAACCTATGTCGGCGGCAAGGCCGCGAACCGCAAAGGCAACGTTCCGCCCAAGGAAGCGGCTGTTCGCCTTGGTTGAGCGCGATGGGCGCGTGCGCTCATTTCACGTGCCGAGCGTGAACGCCGCGACGTTGCGCCCGATCTTCGCCATGTAGATCGCCAAGGCTCGTACCTGATGACCGACGACGCCCCGGTCTACCCGATGATCGGGACGGATTTCGCCGGCCACGGACGGTCAACCACTCGATCGAGGAATATGTTCGCGGCGACGTTCTGGCACACCAACACGGTCGAGAAGCTATTTCTCGATCTTGAAGCGCGGCGATCATCGGCACCTTTCACCACGTCCGGCAACAGCATCTGAAGCGCTACCTCGCCGAATTCGACTACCGTTACAACGAACGCAAGGGCTCTGGCGTCAACGATGCCGAGCGCATGGCGAAGTCGATCGGCGGCATCGTTGGAAAGCGGCTCACCTATCGGCGGCCTCGTACGGGCGAGACGAAGCCGAAGAAGCCATCCCGTTCTAGAGCGAAATAG
>CAVZJF010000065.1:0-102340 GCA_963775525.1 uncultured Alphaproteobacteria bacterium
GGGAAATTGCCGCCTTCGATCGCATTGAACAGGTCGCGTTGATGGGTTTCGCGGTCCTGGCCGACAAGGGCGGCGGCCTCGGCGTTGGTCAGGTTGGCGATGCCCTGCATGGTCTTCAGATGAAACTTGACCCACGAGCGCCGATTGTCGTTGTCGATCAAGCTGTAGGTATGGCTGCCATAGCCGTTGACGTTGCGAAAGCTCTTGGGCAGGCCGCGGTCGGACATCAGGATCGTGACCTGATGCAGGCTTTCGGGCGACAGCGACCAGAAATCCCACATCGCGGTCGGGCTGCGCAGGTTGGTCTTGGGGTCGCGCTTTTGGGTGCGGATGAAATCAGGGAATTTGTAGGCGTCGCGGACAAAGAACACCGGGGTGTTGTTGCCGACCAGGTCCCAGTTTCCGTCCTCGGTGTAGTACTTCATCGCAAAGCCGCGCACGTCGCGCTCGGCGTCGGCCGCACCGCGTTCGCCGGCCACGGTCGAGAAGCGCCAAAAGCACTCGGTTTTCTTGCCGATTTGGCTGAAGATTTTGGCCTTGGTCCAGCGGGTGATGTCTCCGGTCACGGTCAACGTGCCGTAGGCGCCGGAACCCTTGGCGTGGACGACTCGCTCGGGGATCCGCTCGCGGTTGAAATGAGCGTGCTTTTCAAAGAGCTGCCAGTCCTGCACCAAAAGCGGCCCGCGCGGGCCGGCGGTCAGGCTGTTCTGGTTGTCGCCGACCGGGATGCCGGCTTCGGTCGTCAGCTTGGTTTTCGAATCCATGCTACCCTCCAAAAGCTCCGAGTTCCGAGATGTTTATTAGAATTGATCTAAACTTTGTGCGCGCGGCGGGATTGTCAATGCCGGCTCTCCGGTGCCGGCCTTGGGGTGCGAGGCGCCGTGTCCGCGGCAATCCTCCCCGCTAGCCCGGAGGCGGTCGAACGCGCGGCGCGGCTGCTGCGCGAAGGCGAACTGGTCGCGTTTCCGACCGAGACGGTATATGGGCTCGGCGCCGACGCCACCAACGAGCGCGCGGTCGCCGCGGTCTTCGCCGCCAAGGGCCGGCCGCGCTTCAACCCGTTGATCGTGCATGTCCCGGGTCTCGCCGAGGCCGAGATTTTCGCTGAGTTCGATGCTCGGGCGCGCCGCATCGTCGCACAATTCTGGCCCGGGCCGCTGACGCTCGTGCTGCGCCGCCGCAAAGCCAGCGGGCTGGCGTTGCTGGCGAGCGCCGGGCTCGACACGGTGGCGGTCCGCGCGCCCGCCCATCCGGTCGCGCAAGCGCTGCTGCGCGCGGCCGGCCGGCCGATCGCCGCACCCTCGGCCAACCGCTCGGGCCGGGTCAGCCCGACCGAAGCCGCGCATGTCGGCGCCGAGCTTGGCGGCAATGTCGCGCTGATCCTCGACGCCGGCCGCACCCCGGTCGGCGTCGAATCGACGGTGCTCGACCTGTCAGGCGAAGCCCCTCTCCTGCTCCGCCCCGGCGGCGTCACCCTCGAAGCGCTGAGCGCATCGCTCGGTCCGATCGCCACTGCCGCCGCCGGCCCGCTGCGGTCGCCGGGGATGCTGGCGAGCCACTACGCGCCGAGCTTGCCGTTGCGCCTCGACGCCGTCGACGCCCGCCCCGGCGAGGCTCTCCTCGCCTTCGGCCCCGCCGCCCTACCGGGCTTCGCCCAAGTACTTTGGCTCAGCCGCTCCGGCGACCTTGCCGAGGCCGCCGCCAATCTGTTCGCGATGCTGCGCCAACTCGACAACCCCGCCTTCACCGGCATCGCCGCCATGCCGATCCCCGAACGCGGCCTCGGCAGCGCGATCAACGACCGCCTGCGCCGCGCCGCCGGCCCGCGCATCTGTTGACACAGGGCTATAGCCTTGGACAGCTGTCGAGGGTAATAGCGCATCGATAGGGGGGCTCGGCATGAGTTCTGTTGCGACCGTCGAGACGGAGCATTTCGGCGCCATTCCGGTCAGTCGTCGCGACTGCCCGCTGTGCGGCCGCGACAACGACAAATTGCCGCCGAACGGTTATTCCCACGGGCCCTGGGCAATCAGGCATTGTCCAGGTTGCGGCTTTGTCTACATCGACCGCGCGCCACGCTACGAAATGCAGTTTGAGACGATGGCCTGGGAGCGCACCAGCAAGATCGAAGAATCTCGCCGCGCCGAGATCCGGCCGATTTCATACAAGGCGAGCAAGCGCACGCGCTTCCGCATGCACATCCTGCCCAAGCGCACGATGTTCGCTTTTATCGCGGCGCGCGCGGCCGGCGGGAACGTGCTCGATCTCGGTTGCGGCGATGGCCAGGCGATGGAGAGCTTTCCGCCCTCGTTCACGCCGTTCGGCATCGAAATCTCGTCGGCAGCGGCGGCAACCGCCGACCGCGCGTTCCGCGCCCGCGGCGGTTATGCGGTCAACACACCCTGCGCCGAAGGGCTGCGGCAGTTTCCCGCGAATTTTTTCGCGGCGGCGTCCCTGCGCTCCTATCTCGAGCATGAAGCCGAGCCATTGCCGGTGCTGCAAAACTTGTGGCATGTGCTCGCCGCCAAGGGCTTTGCCGTCGTCAAGGTGCCGAATTACGGCTCGCTCAATCGCAGCGTGATGGGGCGGCGATGGTGCGGCTTTCGCTATCCCGACCATCTCAACTATTTCACGCCGAACACTCTCTCGACGATGGCCGCCAAGGCCGGGTTCGACACCGGTTTCGGGCTGACCGGGCGGCTTGCGACCAGCGACAACATGTGGGCGGTGCTGACCAAGCGCGGATAGAGACGGCGCACCGGCTCACCCTTCCGCGGTTGCGGCACGCGCGGTCCCCGCTCCCGTTTTCGCCGCCTGGATCGCGTTCCACACCTTGAGCGGGGTGGCGGGCATCGTCAGGTCGCGCACGCCGAGGGGTGCGAGCGCGTCGAGGATCGCGCTGATCACGACGGCGAGCGCCGGGGTGCACCCGCCTTCGCCGCCGGCCTTGATGCCGAACGGGTTGGTCGGCGACAGCACCTCGACGATCCGGACCGCGAAGGACGGCAGGTTGTCCGAGCGCGGCATCCCGTAATCGAGGAACGAGCCCGCCAGCGGCTGGCCCGAGCCGGGGTCGACGGCACACTCCTCCCACATCGCCTCGCCCACGCCCTGGGCGATGCCGCCATGGCTCTGCCCGTGGACGATCAGCGGGTTGATGCAACGCCCGACATCGTCGACGACCGAATAGCGGGCGATCTCGACCATGCCGGTCTCGGGGTCGACCTCGACCTCGCACACCGCGCAGCCGTTCGGAAACACCGGGTCGTGCATCTCGTTGTCGGCGACAAGGGCGATCTCGCCTTCGGCGCCGAGGCGCGCACCCTCCCGCGCCAGTTCGAGAAAATCGAAGCTGCGGTTATCGGGCGGCGCCGAAAACCGGCCGTCGGCGAACCTCACCTGATCGGCGCCGGTGTCGAGCAGGCGGGCGGCGACGGCTTTCCCTGTGGCGACCAACTCGGGTGCGGCCTTGGCGAAGAGGGTGGCCGAGTGGCGCATCGAACGCCCGGAATGCGAGCCGCCGCCGAGACTGACGACATCGGTGTCGCCGGTGACGATGTCGATTGCGTCGACCGGGACCGCGAGCAACGCGCCGACGACCTGCGCAAAGCTGGTCTCGTGGCCCTGCCCGCTCGGCCCGGTGCCGATCACGACCTCGACGCGGCCGGCGGGGGTGATCGTGATCTCGGTGCGCTCGCGCGGCGCCCCGATCGACAATTCGACGTAATTCGCGAGGCCGCGGCCCAGCAATTTGCCGCGCGCTTGCGCCGCGGCGCGGCGCGCCGCAAAGCCGTCCCAATCGGCGATGCGCATCGCGAGGTCCATGTTGGCCTCGTAGGTGCCGCTGTCGTAATTGGCGCCGACGGCGTTCGCGTAGGGCATCGCCTGTGGCCCGATCAAATTCATCCGCCGCAACTCGACCCGGTCGATGCCGAGCCGGCGCGCGGCCTCGTCGACCACCCGCTCGATCGCGTAGGTGACCTCCGGCCGGCCGGAGCTGCGGTAGGCGTTGGTCGGCATCGTATTGGTGAAGACCGCGCGCGAGCGCAGGGTCGCGGCCGGGATGTCGTAGGAGCCGGTGACCAAGGCCGAGCCCTTGCCGAGCGGCGACAGGGACGCGCAGCGGGCCCCGACATTGCTGACATTGTCGGCGCGCAGGCCGAGAAACCGGCCGTCGGCGCGCAATGCCAGCGCCACCCGGGTCAACAGGTCGCGGCCCTGGAAATCGGTCAGGAACACCTCCGAGCGGGTCGAGGTGTATTTGACCGGGCGGCCGAGCCGGCGCGACGCCCACAGCACCAGCCCCAACTCCACATAGAGCCGGTTGCGGGTGCCGAAATTGCCGCCGACGTCAAAGGACAATACCCGCACCTGCTCGGGCGGGACGCCGAGCACCGTCGCGATCTCGGCCTTTTGCCGCACCGCGCCGCCGCTGCCGGCCCACAAGGTGTAGCGGCCGGTCGCCCTGTCCCAATGCCCGAGCGCCGCGCGCGGCTCCATCGGGACACCGGTCACCCGCCCGACATGAAACTCCATTTCGACGACGTGGTCGGCGACGGCAAAGGCGCGCTCGGTCGCCGCCGCGTCGCCAAACGACGTGTCGACCAGCAAATTGTCCCCTACCTCGTCCCACACGACAGGCGCGCCCGGTACGAGGGCGTCATCGATCTGCGCGACCCAGGGCAATTCCTCGTATTCGACCGTCACCGCCTCGGCGGCGTCCTGCGCCTGCGCCGCGGTGTCGGCGACGACGACCGCCACCGCCTCGCCGACATGGCGCACCCTGTCCGCCGGCAGCAGCATCTGCGGGCCGATAAAGATCGGGCCGCCGCCGGGCCCGGTCAGTTTCATGTCGTAGCGGGTCTGCGGCACCGGGCTGTGCGGGATCGGCGCCAACCCCTCGGCGGCGCAATCCTCTCCGGTAAAGACGCCGAGCACCCCCGGCATCGTCCTCGCGCCGCCGCATATCGATACCTACGATCCGCGCATGCGGAAGCGGGGAACGCACGACCGCGGCATAGGCCTGGCCCGGCAGGGTGAAATCGTCGCTGAACCGGCCGCTTCCGGTCAGCAGCCGCTCATCCTCCTTGCGCCGCAAGGGCTGGCCGATCGCGCCGAGGCTTTTAAGGTCGGGCAGCTCGATCGCATCAGACAAAGCCATCGGCCATCTCCATCGTGAAGGTCGTTCTAAAATCTCCGACCGCGACAGTTCACGCGGCTCTTTGGGCTTTGTAGGGCTCTATGCGCGCGAGCTGGTCAGCAATGCGGCGCTTGGCTGCGAGCGTGTCGTGGGCGTTCTGGAGACGAAGGAAATATCCCTCGGACAGCTCGAAAAAGCGGCACAGGCGCAGGTCGGTTTCCGCGGTGATGCTGCGCGCGCCATTGACGATCGCGTGGATGCGGTTTCCCGGAACGCCGAGGGCCCGCGCCAGTTGGTTTTGGCTGATGCCGATCTCGTTCAGAAACTCCTCCTTCAGGATTTCGCCCGGATGCGGATTGCGCAGCTCGCCGGTCACCGCGCTGTCAGCGCCCGTTACCGTGCTGTCAGTGGTAGTCAACGATCTCGACATCGTCGGCATCTCCGTCGCGCCACACAAAGCAAATGCGCCATTGCATGTTGATCCGGATGCTCATCTGCCCGACACGGTCTCCTTTCAGCGTCTCGAGCCGGTTACCGGGCGGATTGCGCAAATCGTCCAAAGTGCGCGAAGCATCAATCTGCCGCAGTTTTCGCAACGCTCGATCTTGCATCTCGCGGGGAAATTTCAGGCTCGCTCGGCCGTGCCAGATTTCGTTGGTGTCCTTGCATTTGAACGTTCGGATCATCCGTGCGTGTCAGTTAGTGTGATACGCGATACGTATCAAGATCTGATTATGTCCGCAGCCCACGCAGGAGCGTCGGATGCTGGCCGATCGCGCCGAGGCGCTTGAGGTCGGGAAGCTCGATCGCGTCGGTCATCGTTGTCAGCCCCTCGGCTCATAGCTGATGCAGGTCGCGCGCAGTGTAACTCGGCGGCATCCCGTCCTACATTCGCAGCGGCGAAGGAGACGAGGATGAGCGTGCAAACCAATGGTCAAGGCTCGAAGAATGCGTCCAACCGGGTCAAGCGGCGCGGGATCGGCGACTTCGTCAAGGGTGGTGCCCCGATTGTCGGGCTGACCGCCTACACCGCGCCGATCGCCCGGCTGCTCGACCCGCATGTCGATTTCATGCTGGTCGGGGATTCGCTGGGCATGGTCGTCTACGGGTTCGACAGCACCCTGCCGGTCACGGTCGAGATGATGATCGCGCATGGCGGTGCGGTCATGCGCGGCTCGGCGCGAGCGCTCGTCGTCGTCGACCTGCCGTTCGGCGCCTACCAGGAATCGCCCGAGCAGGCGTTCCGCAATGGCGCCCGTATCATGGCCGAGACCGGCTGCGCCGCGGTCAAGCTCGAAGGCGGCGAGGAGATGGCCGAGACCGTGCGTTTCCTGACCCGGCGCGGGGTGCCGGTGATGGGCCATGTCGGGCTGATGCCGCAATCGGTCCACGCCGCCGGCGGGTTCAAGGTGCAGGGCCGCGGCCGCGATCAGGCCGACCGGGTTGCCGCCGACGCCGCCGCGATCGCCGCGGCCGGCGCCTTTGCGATCGTCATCGAGGGCACGATCGAGCCCGTCGCGCGCGCGATCACCGAAAGCGTGCCGGCGCCGACGATCGGGATCGGCGCCTCGCCCGCCTGCGACGGCCAGATCCTCGTCACCGACGACGTCCTCGGCGTCTTCACCGAGTTCACGCCGCGTTTCGTCAAGCGCTATGCCGAATTGGCGCCGCTGATCTCCGCCGCCGCCGAAGCCTATGCCGCCGACGTCCGCGCCCGCCGCTTCCCCGGCAAGGAGCACTGCTTCGGCGCGGGATAAGAAACCCAACTCGCCTGCGTCGCTGGCCGCCACCCTTCGAGATGCCGCCTACGGCGGCTCCTCAGGGCGAGGCATATCGATAGCGTACCTCATTGGCCCGCTGAGGAGGCTGCGGAGCAGCCGTCTCGAAGCACGTACCGGGATCGACCTGCTCGATCCTGGCGCACTGGGTTCACGCCTTCGCGGCAATGACGGATGAGCGACCTGCTTTACAAGGTCAATTTGAGCACGGCAGTCAGCGCGAGATCGCCTCGAGCCGCAGGTTTGTCGTGCGCGGGCCCATCGATGCGATCACTACGATGACCGCGACCATGGCGCTGGCGATGAACAGGAAGACACCCATAGTGCCATAATGTCTGAGGAAAAAGGCGACGAAAAAGCCGACAAAGATCGTGCTGAACCGGCTCCACGAATAGGTGAAGCCGACCGCCCGGGCGCGGATGCGGGTCGGATACAGCTCCGACTGATAGGCATGCAGCGAATAGGCGAAGATCGTATTCGAAAACGCGATCAACAACCCGAAGATAACGATCCCGACGGCGCCTTTCTGTTGTGAGAAACAGAGGCCGAACACCGCTATCGCCGCCGCCGCCCCGCAAATCTGCCACTTGCGCTCGAACCGGTCGGCAAACTGGGTCGCGGCCAGCGCCGCCGCCGGCGAGGCGATCGCGATGATGAAGGTATAGGCGAGCGATTTGGTGATGTTGATCCCTTGCGCAAGCAGCAAGGTCGGAACCCAACTCGTAAATCCATAATAGCCGATCGTCTGCAACAGCTGGAAAATGACCAGCATCACCGTCCGCTTCAGATAGGGCGGGCGAAAGATCTCGGCGTAGGATCCTTGGGCTTCCTCGACCTCTCCGGCGATGGTCTGCGCCGCGGGCAGCGGGCGGCCGGTTTCCGCTTCGATCCGGGTCTCGATCATCCGCGCCACCTGGTCGGCCTCGGCGTGGCGGCCGTGCTGCGCCAGCCAGCGCGGCGATTCGGGCAGTCCGAGGCGCAACCACCACGCGATGATCGCGCCGCCGGCGCCGATCAGCGCCACCCAGCGCCAGCCGTCGACGCCGAGCGGGACCCGCGGCACCAGCAAAAAGGCGAAAAACGCCGCCATCGGATAGGCGCTCAGGCTGATCGTCGCAACAAAGGCGAAGGCGGCGCCGCGGCGCTCTACCGGCACCAGCTCGGAGAGATAGGTGTCGATCGTGACGAACTCGACGCCGATCCCGATGCCGGCGATAAAGCGCCAGCAGACCAGGCCGACATCGGTCGACTGCATCGCCATCATCAATGTCGCGAGCGAGTACCAGATCAGCGCGAACGTAAAAATCGTCCGCCGGCCAAAATAATCGGACAGCGGGCTCAGCAGCAGGGTGCCGATGAACATCCCGGCAAAGGTCGCGGCGATCAGGCTCGCGAAGCCGTGGATGTCGAAGAACCCGCTGGTCGTCGGCACCATGATGCCGGCCTTGAACAGACCGGGCGCGATATAGGTGGTCAGGCCGTTGTCGTAGACTTCAAAGAATGCGCCCATCGCCAGCAGAATGATGAAGCGCAGCATAAAGTTCGTCTGCGGCAGACGATCCATCCGCGCCGCGATCGTCGTTGCCGGCCGGCCGGCGCTGGGTAGGGCAAAATCCTCGGCCACGGGGTTTCCTCCTGATTTTTCTGCATTGTTTCGCTAGAACGGCCTTGGCGCAACCCGCCATAGGGCCGCACCTCGCTCGTGCCCGCGATTATTGCGCGAGCCGGCGCAATTCGGGCATCGCGCGGTCGAGGCCGCGGGCGAAGCCGTCGACCGCCTGGTCGATGTCGCTCGTGGCGATACAGAGCGGCGGCGAAAACGACACCGTGTCGGTGAAACCCAGGGCGCGGACCAGCAGGCCCGCGTCGAACGCGTTGCGGGCGACGATGCGGTGAGGCTGGGTCTGAGGGTCGAAAAAACGCCGCTTCTCCCGGTCGGCGACGAATTCGACGCCGACCATCAACCCCTCGCCGCGGATATCGCCGACATAAGGGTTGTCGCCGACACGGGCGCGCAGCTGGTCGCGCAGATACCTCCCGGTGACAGCCGAATTGTCGACCAGGCCCTCGCGCTCGATGATGTCGAGGTTGGCCATCGCCACCGCACCGCCGACCGGATGGCCGGAATAGGTGAAGCCGTGCATGACCGGGCCGTATTTGGGCGAGGCCTCGCGCAGCACCGACCACATGTCTTCCGAAACCAGCGAGGCGGAGAGCGGGAAATAGGCGCTGGTGATGCCCTTCGCCAAGGTGACCATGTCGGGCTTCAAACCGTAGAGCCCGGTCGCGAACCACGTGCCGGTGCGGCCAAAGCCGGTGATGACCTCGTCGGCGATAAACAGGATGTCGTTTTTCGCCAGCACCTCCTGGACGCCGGCGAAATACCCCTCGGGCGGCGCCAGGACGCCGCCGGTGCCCATGATCGGCTCGGCGATAAAGGCGGCAACGGTGTCGGCACCCTCGCGCGCGATCAGCGCTTCGAGATCGGCAATCAGGCGGCCGGTGAAGGTGGGCTCGGTCTCGCCCGGCGCGGCGAAGCGGTAGAAATGCGGGCACGACGTGTGAAAGACGCCCTCGACCGGCAGGTCGAAGGCCTGATGAAAGCCGCTGATCCCGGTCAGGCTGCCGGCGGCGTAGGTCAGGCCGTGATAGGCGCCGAGCCGCGAGATGAATTTCTTCTTCTGCGGTCGGCCGCGCAGATTGTTGTAATAGCGCACCAATTTGAAATTGGTGTCGTTGGCGTCGGAGCCCGACGTGCCAAAGAAGACCTTCGAGAGATGCCCGGCGCCGGCTTTTTCGCGAAACAACGTCAGGACCCGGTCGGCAAGACGGATGATCGGCTCGTTCGAATAGGACGCGAAGGTGTGATAATAGCCGAGATCGGCCATCGCCCGCGCCGCCGCCGCCCCCAGCTCGGCGCGGCCATAGCCGACATTGACGCACCACAACCCGGCGCCGCAGTCGATCAAATCATGCCCGCGGCTGTCCTTGAGCCGCACCCCCGAGCCGCCGGCGATGATCGTCGGCCCGTTCTTCAGATGCTCGGCGATCGAGGTCGCCGGGTGAAACAGGCTTTGCCGGTCCATCTCCTCGAGCGAGTAGTTCTGCGCATCCGCCGCCATCGGTGTGTCCCTTTCTCGCGCTGATCGGTCAAGTAGAGGTCGCCGTTCCTGGCGCAGACAGCTCGCACTGGCGCCGTCCTTTCGGCGATCGGGGAGGCCCGCGCAAATTAGCGCCGCCCAGCCGCGGGCGCCACCACCCGGTCACCGAAATGTGAGATGCGCGCCGGACGCGTATGCGCCACCTGTGAGGGGTTGCAACCACCATCACAAATTGTGGGAGGCACCCGGTCATGCGTTCAAGATCGCTACTCGCCTTTGTCCTGCTCGCGGCGTTGACGGCGCCGGCATTCGCCCAAGCGCCGCCGGCCGGCGCGCCGGCCCGCATCCGCGGCACCGTCGACAAGCTCGACGGCCAGGCCCTGTCGGTCAAACAGCGCGATGGTCAGGTCACGACCGTAGCGCTGGCGCCCGATGCCGCAGTGCAGATACTGGTCAAGAGAAGCCTTGCCGACATCAAGCCCGGCGATTTTGTCGCCTCGACCGGAATCAAGGACAAGGACGGCAAGATCCACGCAATCGAGGTGCGCATCTTCCCCAAGGCAGAGCCCAACGGCGGCAGGCAATTCGCGTGGGATCTCTCACCCGACAGCGTGATGACCAACGCCACGGTCGGCACCGTCACCCAGGCCCCCGAGGGCACGGTGCTGCACGTCACCTTTAAGGGCGGAGAGTCCGAGTACAGCGTCGGCCCCGACGTGCCGGTGCTGGCCGCCGCACCGGGCGATATGAGCCTGCTGAAGCCGGGTGTCGCCGTCTTTGTCATTGCCCTGAAGCACCCCGACGGCAGCTTGACTGCGAACCGGCTTTACGCCGAGAAAGACGGCGTCAAACCGCCGATGTAGGGGAGGATGCGCCGGCGCCGGAGAGTTGCCGATGTATCCGTGGAACGATTACAGCGGCCGTGTCTCGCCGCTGAAACTGGTCGTCTTTTGCGCGCTGTTCGTGCCGGCGATCTGGGTGGCCTTCGCCTATGGCCTCGGGCTGCTCGGCGCGCGGCCGTTGAACGAGGCGATCCACCAGATCGGGCTGTGGACCATCCGGCTGATTTTTCTGGCGTTGGCGGTGACGCCGCTGCGCCAGATCCTGCAGGCGCCGCGGCTCATCCTGGTGCGGCGGATGATCGGGGTCGGCGCCTTCGCT
Organism: uncultured Alphaproteobacteria bacterium; assembly: GCA_963775525.1. GTDB lineage: Bacteria > Pseudomonadota > Alphaproteobacteria > ATCC43930 > CGMCC-115725 > AP-15. The sequence continues at coordinate 11,181 of CAVZJF010000065.1, forward strand.
TATGTGCTGATCCACTTTACGCTTTATGCCGCGAGCCAAAAGTTCGATCTCGAGAAGGTCGCGAGCGAGATCGTGCTGCGGATTTATCTGACGATCGGGTTTGCCGCGTTATTGAGCCTCGCGGCCCTGTCCGCGACGTCGACCGACGGCATGATCCGTCGCCTCGGCGGCAAGCGCTGGCAATTGTTGCATCGGCTCGTCTATGCGGTCGGCGTGCTTGCGGTCATCCATTTCTGCTTTCAGTCCAAGCTCGACCAATGGCAGCCGACGGTCATGGCGGGGCTGCTTACCTGGCTGCTCGGCTACCGGCTGCTGCTGTGGCGGTTCGGGACGCGCGGACATTTGCCGCTGCCCTGGGTCGGCATCCTCGGCCTCGCCGCCGCAACGGGTACGGCGCTTGGTGAAGCGGCCTATTTCCACTTCGCCTTCCACGCCGATCCGCTGCGGGTGCTGGACGCCGACTTCTCGCTGCAGACCGGGATTCGCCCGGCGGTCGTCGTCTTGGCGATCGGGCTCGCAGTCACCGCCGCCGGCGCCTGGCGCGCGGCGACGGCGCGTCCGGCAAGCCGGCGGCTGCGACCCGCCCGAACCTAGACGACGCCGTTCAGCGCGAAATCGAAGATGTCGAAATTGCGCAGGCGCCGGGTTTCGGCGCGATGCCGGTATTCCGCGCTTAAGGGACGCGACAGGATGAACGGCACGCGCGCCTCGCCCTCTCCGCCATGCGAGCGCAGGCGGTGGCCGGCGAGCCCCGACAAATCGTGCTCGGCGCGGGCGGCGCCGATCGCGGTCGCGGCGTCGCCGAGCACGACAAAATCGGCTTCGAGGTCGTAAGGCAGCTCGAACCGGTCCGACGCCGCGGCGCGGTCGAAAACCCCGGCCACACCGGGCAATGCGGCACTCGCCGCCATCATTGCCGCGATATCGCTGTCGTCGCGGGCGTAGACGCGCACAAACGAGCCGAGCGCCCCGTGATGGCGGACAAACGGGTCGGTGATCGGGCAGATGACCCGCGCCGCCCCCGCGCCAAAGCGCCGGGTCAGCTCGTCCTCGAGAAAGATCACCCGCGGCTTGTCGTTCATCCCGTGATCGGCGACGAGCCCGACGACCGCGCCCAATTCGACAAAGCGCGCCACCCGCTCGTCGAGGGCGCGATGAAACGCGTCGGCCTCGGGGTCGCCCGGCGCATGGCCGTGCTGGACGTAATCGGAGAGCGACAGATAAAGCAGCCGGGCGGCGCCCGACGCGAGCAGCCGCAACCCGGCGTCGAGCACGAACAACGACAGATCGGCCGAGTACATGTCGGGCCGGGCGCGCCCGACCATCGCCTCGACAGCGGCATCGGCGCATTCCGACGAAAAGCACACGCCGTCGAGGCCATGCCCGAGCATCCGGCGCAACTTGTCCTTGGCGGTGACCGCCGCGGTGGCGACGCCCTGCTGCGACATCAGCCCGAGGATCGTTTCGCTGCGCATCAGCCGGTCGTCGGTGATCATCACCTCCTGCCCGGTCTCGCGGTCGAGGTAGTAATTGCCGGCGATGCCGTGCACCGCGGGCGGCGCCCCGGTCACGATCGAGACGTTGTTCGGGTTGGTGAAGGTCGGCAATACCGCGTCGGCCGCCCCGAGAAACCCGTCACGCGCAAAACCCGCGATCGTCGGCAGGATGCCGTCGCCGATCCCGCGCTCGACATAAGCCGGGTCGAACCCGTCGACGCAGATCACCACCACCGGCCGGTCCGGCTTGCGGTACCGCCGCCCGTTCAGCTCGATGACGCCGGTCATCGGGACTCCTCCGGAATTTGTCCCCAACCTACGGTATAAATTGGGACCTTGCCCAACCAGCAAGCGCCCAGCAGCATTCGCGTGGTCTCGCGAGACGGCCTGAAAGCTGAACGAGGCTTGATACAACGTGACGTATAACGACATTGATGAACAGCCGAGAACTTCTTCGGAAGCTCCGACGCTTGGGTGCCGCCCGTCGATCCCAACCGTGGCAAGGGCGGTCACGTCATGGTACGGCTGGGCAGCCGGTTCGCCATGGTGCCGACAGGAAGCGGCGAGATCGCGACCGGGACGCTCCGGGCGATCCTCCGCCAACTTGGCTTGCGTCCCGACGATATCCGGTAGGAGGTGGGATGAAGAACAAGGAACCACGCGAGGATTTTGCCTATCCCGCCTTGTTCGAGCCGGAGCCGGAGGGCGGCTTTACCGTGACCTTCCCAGAAGCTGGGGTCGCAGCCACTTACGGCGCGAGCTGGCAAGAGGCGCTCGCCCAGGCCGAGGACATGCTTGAAGAAGCGGTGCTCGGCATGATCGCTCATGGTGAGGATGTGCCGAGGCCGGCGTCGCTCTCGACCGGAGATCGCCTGCGCCCGGCCGTCCATCTGCCGGCGCCGACTGCCGCCAAGCTCGAAATCTACCGGGCAATGCGGGACGCCGGGCTTGGGGAAGAGCAGCTCGCGGTCCGGCTCGGCTGGCAACCCGCACAGGTGACACGCCTGTTCGACGGCCGGCGCCCCGTCCGGCTCGATCATGTCGAAGCCGCGTTGCGGGCGCTCGGGCGCCGCCTCGTCGTCACCAGCGAAGCGGCCTAGCACCTGCTCAGGTCAGCTCGTCGAGCAGCACTCTCGCCTCCTTGAGATCCGCCGTGTCGAAGCCCTCGGTGAACCAGCCGTAGACCGGCGCAAACAGGTCGCGTGCCTGGGCGCGGCGGCCCTGGTCGCGGCGAAGCCGGGCGAGGCTCACGGCGGCGCGCAATTCCCAGAGCTTGGCCTCCTGCTCCTCGGCGATGCGCAGGGCTTTGCGATACAGTTCCTCGGCGGCCTCGGACTGCCCCTGCCGCAGCAGCAGCTGGCCTTTGTGCCGGTACAGCTCCGCGTCGAGCCAGCGCTCACCTGTCCGTTCAATGATCTGTACTGCCGCTCAACGGCCTCAGAACTTGAGTATGGCATATGGGTGCCCATATAAGTAAACCCATAGAGAAGGGTTCCATGAAGACGACCGTGGAGATCTCCAATTTGCTGTTGCATGAAGTTCGCGAGCTCGCGGCGCGGGAAGGCGTCACTCTGCGAACACTCGTGGAGCGTGGGCTTCATCGCGTCGTCGCCGAGACCAAGCGTGGCGCGCCGTTCAAGCTGCGCCGGGCAAGCTTCAAGGGCCACGGGCGGCAGCCCGAGCTTTCGCGAGGCGTCGTGGGACACCTTGCGCGATCTGATCTACAGGGATCGCGGCGCGTGATTGCCGTCGACACCAACATTCTCGTCTACGCCCATCGCGAGGATTCGCCTTTTCACGAACCCGCGTTCCGGCGCGTGACGGAACTCGCCGAAGGACCGGCGGTCTGGGCAATTCCCTGGCCATGCCTGCACGAGTTCCTTGCGATTGTAACACATCCGCGGATCTACGCGCCGCCGACGCCGCAGGCGCGGGCGGTGGATCAGGTCGACGCCTGGCTCGAATCGCCGACACTGGTGCTGCTGACCGAGACCGCGGCGCATTGGCCGACCTTGTGTGCGCTGCTTGCCGGCGGCCGGGTGACCGGAGCCCTGGTTCATGACGCGCGCGTGGCGGCGTTGTGCCGGCAGCACGGGGTGCGCGAGCTGTGGTCGGCGGACCGCGACTTCAGCCGCTTTGCCGGCCTCTCGGTGGTCAATCCGTTGGTCGGACAAGGATAGCGGTTAGGGACCGCTCACGTCAGCTCGTCGAGCAGCGCCTTTGCCTGTTTGAGATCGGCGGTATCGAAGCCCTCGGTGAACCAGCCGTAAACCGGTGCCAGCAGGTCGCGCGCCTGGGTGCGCCGGCCGTGCTCGCCCCAAAGCCGCGCGAGGCTCGTCGCGGCGCGCAACTCATAGGCCTTCGCCTGTTGGCGTCGCGCGATGCGCAGCGCCTCTTCGAGGGCGCTTTCGCCTTCCTCGATCCGGTTGAGACCGGACAACGCGACGCCTTTGAGGCGGTGAAGTTCCGCCTCCCACTGGCGGTGGCCCGTCTTCTCCTCGATGCTCAGTCCCTCACTCGCCGCGGCAAAAGCCGCGCCGTGCTCGCCCTGCCGCGTCAGGGTGTCGGCCAACCTGGCGAGGCCGTAGCATCGCAGCCGGGTCGCGCCGCGCCGGCCCAGCCCTTCGCGCAAGCAAGCGGCAGCCTCCTCGAAAGCTCCCTGCGCCGTCAGGGCCGCGCCGCGCAGAAGCTGTGGTTCCATCACGAAGCCAAAGCGTTGCGCGGCGGCGAGAGCCTCGGCCGCATCGAGCTGTTGCAGCGCCAATCCCGGCTCGCCGCGCTCGATGTGAAGCAGCGAGTCGAACTGCAGGGATATAGCGAAACTGAACGGGTGAGCGATGCGCTCGGCCAATGCCAATGCCTCGCGGCAAAGCGCCGAGCCTTTGTCCGGATACCCGAGCAGCCAATGGGCGTGCGCACTAAAGTGGCGGGCGCAGGTGCCGGGATCGTGCCCGCCATAGAGCTGGCGGTGGAGGCGGTGCCGTTCGGGATCGTAGAGCCGGCGCCCTGCCTCGGAGTGCTCGCGCGCCGCCGCCGGCTCGCCGGCGAACAGACAGGTCGCCCAGGCGCTGTGGTGCGCCTGCAGAGCGCAATTCGTCGTCCGTGCTGGCCGCGGTCAGTTGCTGGAGCCGGTTCGACAATCTGCGGCAGTCGAGGATCATGCCGGCGCCGTTGGCCGATTGCCAAAGGCCGTAGACCGCCAAGAACAGCTGGCGGGGATCGCCCCGCCGCTCGGCCAGCTCGCGAGCGCGCGTATAGGCCTCGGCCGCCTCGGCCGCCTCGAACCCGTTGGCCGTGAACCACGACAGGCCTCGGGCCAACTGCAGCTCGATTTCCCGGCTGTTCCGGGCCGGTCCCTCGGGCAATGCCGCGAGCGCCGCCAGGCCACGCTCGAAATGGCGGATTGCTTCGAGATGGGCTAAGCGCGTCGTGGCATGTTGGCCGGCCTTCAGCCATTCGTCGATCGCCCGCTCCGTTTCGCCGGCGGCGCTCAGATGATGCGCCAGGAGTTCGGGCTGGCGCTCCACAATGTCGGCGAAATCCTGCTCCAGCGCCGCGGCGACGCGAGCGTGCAATTCCTGCCGTCGGCCGCGCAACAGGGTCGAGTAGGCGGCGTCCTGCACCAGTGCGTGCTTGAACAGGTAGGAGGCGTGCGGAGCGGTGCCGCGACAAAACAGCAATCCCGCATCGCTGAGCTGACCCAATGCGGCTCGCAGCTCCCGCTCGTCGCGCTGCGCCACCGGCTCGATCAGCTGGTAGGCAAACTCGCGGCCGAGCACCGCGCCGATCTGCGCGATCTCCTTGGGCGCCGGCCCGAGCCGGTCGAGCCGCGCCATCAGCGAGGCGTGCAAGGTCGCCGGCACCGCCAGCGCGGCAAGCGACGCCGTCCCCAGCACCGCGGCGACCCGGTCGCCCTGCGCGGCGCTTTCCAGCACCGCCTTGGTCAATTCCTCGACAAACAGCGGCACCCCGTCGGTGCGCCCGACGATCTCCGCGACGATATCGGAAGTGAGCGCGGCATTGCCGGCCAGAGTTTGCACCAGCGCCTCGCCGTCGCGTTCGCCGAGGCGATTGAGCGCCAAGCTCGCGACATGCGCACGGCCGGCCCAAGGCGGCTGAAATTCCGGGCGAAAGGTGATCGCCAGCAGCACCGGCAACCGGCGCACCCGGTCGACGATCAGGTCCAATAATTCGCGCGAGGTCGGGTCGATCCAATGAGCGTCCTCGAACACCATCAGCACCGGCCGCTGCCGCGCCTCGGCTTCGAGCGGGTTGAGTAATGCCTGGAACAGCTTCTCCCGTTTGCGTTGCGGGCTGAGGTTGAGGTCCGCGGCGGAACTTGGCAACGACAAGAGCTCGCTCAACAGCGCGATATCGTCGTCATCCGGCATGCCCGGTGCGAGCAACGCCCGCAGTTTGGCGGGCTGCTCTTCGAGCGTGTCGTCGCGAGCGAAACCGGCGGCGCGTTCGAGTTGAGCTATGAAAGGATAGAGGGCGCTGTCCTGGTGGTGCGGCGAGCAGAAATAGCGCAGGCGGGTATGAGGCTCGGCTTCGATGTGCTCGGACAGCGCGGCGGTGAGCCGCGACTTGCCGATGCCCGGCTCGCCCGCGACGAGCACCACGCGCCCCTCGCCGGTCTTCGCCTGCTCCCACCGGCGCAGCAGCAGCTCGAGCTCTTCGCCGCGGCCGACGAGCGGCGTCGTCCCTGAGCGCAGCGCCTCGAAACGGCTCAACATCCCGCTCTCGCCAATGACCCGCCACGCCGGCTGAGGCTCGGCAAATCCGGCAAGCGCTTGCGGCCCGAGATCGGCGAGCTCGAACAGCCCGCCGAGCTGCCGGCGGGTGGCTTCGGCGATGACCACCGTGTCCGGCGCGGCCAGCGCCTGCAGCCGGGCGGCAAGGTTCGGCGTCTCGCCGACGACCCCGCGCTCCTGTGCCGCTCCCTCGCCGATCAGGTCGCCGACCACGGCGAGCCCGGTGGAGATGCCGAGCCGCACGCGCAAATCCTCGCGCGCCGGTAATCGGCCGACCGCCTCGATCACCGCCAGCCCGGCGCGCACCGCCCGCTCGGCGTCGTCCTCATGCGCTCGCGGATAGCCGAAATAGATCAAGACGCCGTCGCCCATGTACTTGGCGACAAAGCCGTCAAATCCGGCGACGGCCTCGGCGACCGCGCGGTGGTAGCCGCCGATCAGCTCGCGCAGATCCTCCGGGTCGTGACGGGTCGACAGCGCGGTCGAGCCGACCAGATCGCAGAACATCACCGTCAGCTGGCGCCGTTCGGCGTCGGCGCCCACCCTTCCCTCCCCCATTCGCGGGGGAGGGTTAGGGAGGGGGGCGGCGGCCATCGCGGCGGGTTTGGGCATACCCTCGGTCAGTACCGCGACAGCATCCAACAGGCGGCGGCGGTGCCCGATCGACGTAACCCCGAGTTCGCGCAGATCGTCGGCGGTTAGCCGCGGCAGCACCTCGGCGTCGACATCGTTGTCGCGGAAGGCCGGCTCGTATTGAGCGAGCCCAAGACCCCGCAGCCAATTTCCAATATCCACGGCAGAAAGCCTCCGGTGAGTAATCTTACACGGAAGTGACGCCCGTCCTTAAGCGATTTGGATGCTGCCCGCCCGCCCGGGCTTCAAGGTCGCCCGACACGCGGCTCGGCCGGCCCGCGCTTGCGGCGAGACCCCAGCGGTGCTCTTCGGGACTCCTAAAATTGCCAAATTCGCCTGGCATCCTGCGAACCGATCGCGGCGCTGGGCGAGCCGCAAAACAAAGCCGAGGAGATGGCGATGGCAGCTTTCGCCGGCCGGGCTCCGAATTCCCGGTTTCAGCGATTTCTTTCCCGTTTCGGCCGGAACAAATTCCCGGTTCGGCGGCAACGGGAATTCGACCACAAGGGATTGATATTACAACCCTATTGTCGGAGGGAAACCGATCCGATACCGGCGGAATCGAAAAATTCCCGGTTTTTTTCCCGGTTCACGGGAATTCGCCGATGCCGAGACCAGCCCGCTGCGCCATTCTGGCGATACCCGCTGGAGCGCGTGCCGGATAAGCTGATATCGTGCGCGGAGACATTCGGGTCCGCAGCAGGAGAACGGCAAGATGAATTCGAACGGCAAGGTGGCGCTCGTTACCGGCGGCGGCAGCGGCATCGGCAAGGCGTCCGCCTTGGCGCTGGCCAGGGAAGGGTTTGCGGTCGTCGTCGCCGGCCGCCGGCCGGAGCCGCTGCAGGCGGTGGTCGGCGAGATCGAAGGGTTGCAAGGCAAGGCGCTCGGCGTGCCGACCGATGTCGGCGATCCCAACTCGGTGCGCGCCTTGTTCGCCAAGACCAAGCAGACCTATGGCCGGCTCGACGTGCTGTTCAACAATGCCGGGTTCGGCGCCGCCGCACCAATCGAGGAACTGGCTTTCGAGCGCTGGCAGGCGGTGGTCAACTCGATCCTGACGGGCTCGTTCCTGTGCACCCAGGAAGCCTTCAAGATCATGAAGGACCAGAACCCGATGGGTGGGCGGATCATCAACAACGGCTCGATCTCGGCGCATGTGCCGCGGCCGAACTCGGTCGCCTACACCTCATGCAAGCACGCGATCACCGGGCTGACCAAGTCGACCTCGCTCGACGGCCGCAAATACGACATCTCCTGCGGCCAGATCGACGTCGGCAACGCCTTGACCGAGATGACCCAGCGCATGCAGCGCGGCGTGCAGCAGGCGAACGGCGCGGTCATCGAAGAACCGACGATGGACGTCCAAAACGTCGCCCGCGCCATCGTCTTCATGTCGACCGTGACCCCCGAAGCCAACGTCCAGTTCTTGACCGTGATGGCGACCAAAATGCCGTTTGTCGGCCGCGGGTAGGTTTCGGCGCGTTCGGGTTGCATGCGAGAGATCCCCGCGCCGGTGAGAGCAGGAGGCAAACGCCGATAGTGGCGGATTACTCCTCCTCTTCCTCGATGGCGCTTTCGTGCCAATGGCGCAGCAGCAGCCGCGACACAAAGTCGATGACCAGGTAGATCGCGATGCCGGTCGCCGCCAGCAGAACGAGCGCCGCGAACGAGCGGGCGGTCTCCAGGCGGAAGCTGGCTTCCTGAATGCGGGAGGCGAGCCCGGTCTTGGCGCCGCCGGTGCCGAGGACAAATTCCGCGACGACGGCGCCGATCAACGCCAGCCCCCCGCTGATCCGCAGCCCGGCGAGAAAATACGGCAATGCCGTCGGCAATTTCAGATAGCGCAGGGTCTGGGCCGGGGTGGCGCCGTAAAGCCGGAACAGTGCCAGGAGGTTGCGGTCGGCGCTGTCGAGCCCGATCGTGGTGTTCGAGACGATCGGGAAAAAGGCGACGATCCAGGCGCAAACCAGCAGCGCCAGAAACGGCTGCTGCACCCAGATGACGATCAATGGCGCTATCGCGACGATCGGCGTCACCTGCAGGATCACCGCATAAGGAAAAAAGCTGAGCGCCAAAACGCGCGACAGTGAAAACAGCAGTGCTATGCCGCCGCCGAGAACGGCCGCGGCGGCGAGCGCGGCGAGCGTGACCCGCAGGGTGACGAGCAGCGAGCCCAGCAGGCTCGGCCCGTCGGACCACAATGCCTGCGCGATCGCGCTTGGCCCTGGAAGAATATAGGGCGGGATATCCGCGACATGGACGACCGCTTGCCACAAGGCGAGCAGCACAATGCCGACCATCAGCGGTGCGGCGATATGCCAGAACCGCCCGCGCCGCCTCATACCGCCCCTTCGGCCGCCATCGCCCGGCTCAGATGCCCGGACACCGCGGTGCAGATCGCGGCGTAATGCGGTGTGGCGCGCAACGACCGCTCGCGCGGCTGCGGCAGATCGACCGCGAGATCGGCGGCAACGCACCCCGGCCGCGCGGTCATGACCGCGATGCGGGTCGACAGGTAGACCGATTCGAAGACGCTGTGGGTCACAAAGACGACCGTCGCCCGGCGACCTTCCCACAACCTGAGCAAATCGTCGTTGAGCGCCATCCGGGTGATTTCGTCGAGTGCGGCAAAGGGCTCGTCGAGCAGCAGCAGCTCGGGGTCGGTCACCAGCGCGCGGGCGATCGAAACGCGCATGCGCATTCCACCCGACAGCTGGCGCGGGTAGGCGCGCTCAAAGCCGGCGAGCCCGACCGCACGGAGTTCGGCGGCCGCGCGCTCGCGCGCTTCCGGTCCGAGCCGGCGGGCCAGTCGAAACGGCAACAGCACATTCCCCAGCACCGTGCTCCACGGCATCAAGGTGGGATCCTGAAAGACAAACCCGATCCGCGCCGTGGTGGCGTCGCCGCGGCCAGGGCCGAGCGCCAGCTCTCGACTGCCCTCGCTCGGCTCGCTCAACCCGGCGATGATGCGCAGGAGCGTGGTCTTGCCGCAGCCGGACGGGCCGAGCAGGCTCAAAAACTCGCCGCGGCCGATATCGAGATCGATTGGATCGAGCGCGGTGACGCCCGAGGCGAAACGCTTGCCGACCCCTCGCAACGACACGATCGGCGGGGTCAGGGTCGCATCCCGACTTTCTGGTTCACGAATTGGAGGGTGAACGCCTTTTTGAAATCCATGTCTTTGGGGTAGACGCCGGCGGCGGCCATCGTCTCGAAAAAGTCGCGCCACCGGGCTTCGGTCATCGCGCCGATGCCGTATTTCTTGGCGTCGCCGCTGTCGACGATGCCATATTCCTTGATCTTGGCGATGCCGTAGGCCAGCAGCGCTGCGGTCATCTCCGGATTGTCGCGCTTGATCAACGCGTTCCCCGGCGCCGGGTCGCCGTAAAGATAGCTGTACCAGCCCTCGATGCTGGCCTTGACAAAGCGCTGCACCATGTCGGGGTTGTCGCGAACAAGCTTGGTCGATGTCGCGATCAGCGAGCTGTAGCTCGAATAGCCGGCGTCGGCGATCAGCAGCACGACCGGCTTCACCCCCGCCGCCTCGATCGTAAAGGGTTCGCTCGACAAATAGCCCTGCTGGATCGCCTTGGGATCGGCCAGAAACGGCGCGACGCTGAAGGTGTAGGGCCGGATCTGATCGTCGGTGTAACCGAATTTGCGCTTCAGAAAGATCCAGCTGCCGATACGTGTGTCGGCGCCGATCATGATCGGCTTGCCCTTGAGGGCGGCGAAGCTGTCGTCCCCCTGCCCCGGATGGGCAATCAGTACCGACGGGTCCTTCTGAAACATCGCCGCGACCGCGACCATCGGAATATTCTGGGCAACAAAATTAAGCGGGACAAAGGAATTCGTGGCGATATTGAACTCGAGCCGCCCCGCCGCGAGAAGCAGCGCTTGATTTACCTGGGGCCCACCCTGCTGCAGTTTCACATCGAGGCCGTAGCGCTTGTATATGCCGGTGGCAATCGCCTGGTAGTAGCCGCCATGCTCGGCTTGCGCCTTCCAGTCGGTCCCGAACCTGACCGTCTGCAACTCGGCGCCATCCGCGGCGCTCATGCCTGCCGCGACGAGCAAAATTGCGCCGATCAGCAATGTCAGGCGTTTCACTCTAAATCCCCTTGGCGCCGTTCCCGGTTTCAGCTTGGCCGAGTTTAGGCGCTGCCTCCCCGGCCGTCGAGGCGCTGCGCCGATTTGACAGGCTTGTGCTCGCCGGCGGAAAAAGTTCCATGCGGTAACCGCATATCGAGAGTGCGCTTCCGGTTGGATCAACTCCTGTTACAAACTGTTGATCTTGTGTCATCAGCTTGACACGAACGCATCGAGTTCGTTAACGGATACCCGGTAGAGAAGAGTTATGAGCTACATCAGCAATCCGATGAACATGGCTGCAAATGTGCGGTGCCGTTACGGTAAGTCAGAACCGGGGCCGCGACCCGTAGAGGCGCGGATCGCAGCCTTCCTGGACGGCAGGACAAACGGCGAAGAGCTGCTCCACGCTCTCTACGATCACGTTCTCGATGAACCGATCCCGCAGTCGATGCGCGCGCTTTTGAACCAGCCAAAGGCGCAACTCGGCTAGCCGCCGCCAGAATCTCGCTTACCTGCGTTCGTGCTTTAGGCTATCCCTCCCGATCGTCTGCCGGGAAACTCGGCTTGGCGAAGCGAGCCCAGCCGCAACTTGCGGCATGAGCGGAAAGGGGGGGAACTATGGCGAACTTGTCGGCGGTCGAGCGCGGCGTAACAGGCGGCGGCATGACGCGCGAGGAACGCACCGTCATCTTTGCCTCTTCGCTCGGCACGGTTTTCGAGTGGTATGATTTTTATCTTTACGGCTCGCTCGCGGCGACGATCGGCAAGGTCTTTTTTTCCGGGGTGAACCCGACCGCCAGCTACATTTTCGCGCTGCTCGCCTTTGCCGCGGGGTTTGCCGTTCGCCCGTTCGGCGCGCTGGTTTTCGGTCGTGTCGGCGATCTCGTCGGCCGCAAATACACTTTTTTGATTACGATTACGATCATGGGCTTATCGACCTTTCTGGTCGGTCTGCTGCCCGGCTATGCCGCAATCGGACTGGCGGCGCCGGTGATCCTGATCGCGCTGCGCCTGGCGCAAGGCTTGGCGCTGGGCGGCGAGTATGGCGGCGCCGCGGTCTATGTCGCCGAGCACGCGCCACATGGGAAACGCGGTTTCTACACCTCATGGATCCAGACAACCGCCACTTTGGGCCTGTTTTTGTCGCTGCTCGTGATTCTCGCCTGCCGCGAGACAATCAGCCCGGAGAGCTTTGAAGGATGGGGCTGGCGCATCCCGTTCCTGGTGTCGATCATATTGCTCGCGATTTCGGTCTACATCCGGCTGCGCCTTAACAAATCGCCGCTGTTCCAGCGCATCAAGGCGGAGGGCGGGATCTCGCGGGCGCCGCTGACCGAGTCCCTCGCCCGGCGCGGCAACCTGCGGCTCGTATTGCTGGCCTTGTTCGGCGGCACCGCGGGACAGGCGGTGGTGTGGTATGCGGGGCAATTCTACACCCTGTTTTTCCTGACCCAGACGCTGAAGGTCGATCCCAAGACCGCGATCCTGCTGACCGCGGCGGCGCTTGCGATCGGCACACCGGGCTTCATCTTGTTCGGTTGGTTGTCGGACCGGGTGGGCCGAAAGCCGATCATCATGCTGGGCTGCCTCTTGGCGGTCATCACCTATCTGCCTTTGTTCAAGGCGATCACGCATTACGCCAACCCGGCGCTCGAAGCCGCCGTCGCCTCGGCCCCGGTTGTGGTCGTCGCCGACCCGGCGGAATGCTCGCTGCAGTTCAACCCGGTCGGCACGTCGAAATTCACCAGCTCCTGCGACGTCGCGAAGAGCGCCCTCGTCACCCGCGGCATTCCCTACGGCAACCAGGCCGCGCCATCGGGAACGGCGGCGCAAATCAAGGTCGGGCAGACCATAATCCCGAGCGTCGCCGCGAAAGGGCCCGATGCCCCGGCAAAGGTCGCGGCCTTCGCCAAATCCCTGACGGAGGCGCTGAAGACGGCCGGCTACCCGGCAAAGGCCGATCCGGCGCGGATCAACCACGGCATGGTGATCCTGCTGCTCGTCATCCTGGTCGTCTATGTGACCCTGGTTTATGGCCCGATCGCGGCGCTCTTGGTCGAAATGTTTCCGACCCGCATCCGCTACACCTCGGTCTCGGTGCCCTATCACTTTGGCAATGGCTGGTTCGGCGGGTTTTTGCCGGCGATCGCCTTTGCGATCGTGGCGTCCACCGGCAACATCTATGACGGGTTGTGGTATCCGATCGTGATCGCCGCGATGACCTTGGTCGTCGGCGTGCTGTTCCTGCGCGAGACCAAGGACGTCGACATCCGCGCGACCTGATCCTCGCCGCGGCGAGCGGCGGCGCTGTGATCAAGCATCGGCGGTCAATGTTCGCGCCGGCTCGCACTATCGGTCGCCGGTCAGCGGTCGAGCGACGCGCCATAGCGGTGGATGTGGTAGGGCGTGCGCGCCATGCCCGGGCAATGGCTGCCGACCACCGGTTCGAGCGCCTCGTAGAGGCGGCGGTTGTCGGCGTTGGCGGCGGTAAGCCGATCGCGCGCCTCCTCGACGCGCTGGCTCAGCCGGGCGAGATCGACAGTGGCCAGCCGGCGGTTGTCGACGACCATTCGGCCGCCAATCATGACGCTTGCGACCGCGGTGCCGTCTTCGGTATGGACGAGCTGGTTGACCGGGTCGTTCAGCGGCAGCCAGTTCGGGTGGTCGAGGTCGAGCATCACGATGTCGGCCTTGTAGCCGGGAGCGATCCGCCCGATCCGGCCGTCAAAGCCGAGCGCGCGGGCGCTGCCCTCGGTCGCCGCCAACGCCGCCTCGCGCGTCGAGAGCCAGCGCCGCCAGTCCGGCCCCTGCACTTTCGAAGCGAGCGAGGCCAACCGCATCGCCTCATACATGTTCTGATTGTCGGAGCAATTGGCGCCGTCGGTGCCGATCCCAAGATTGACCCGGCGATCGAGCATGCCGCGGGTGTCGGCGAGCCCGCCGCCGAGCCGCATGTTGCTGCCGGGGTTGTGCGCGACCGAGGCGCCGTGGTCGCCGAGCCGGCGCATGTCGTCATCATCGAGCCACACGCCATGCGCCACGGTAAAATGCGGCCCGAGCACGCCAAGCGCGTCGAGATGCGCTGTCTGGGTTTGGCCGTAGAGCCGGATCCCGGTCACCGCCTGCACCTTCGACTCGGCGACATGGCTGTGCAGGGGGACCTCAAATTCCCGCGCGAGATCGGCGCAGCCGCGAATGAACGCATCCGAGCAATGGTGTGGAATGGTGGGGGCCACCGCCGGACGCACCAAGTCGCGGTCGAAGGCCCAGCCGGCGAGCGCGGCGCGCATCCCGGCGATCGTCGCCTCGGCCGGCGGCAGGCGCAATTCGGCGGCGCGCGCCTGCAAGGCCGCCGGCAGCGCCTCCATCAAGCCCGGGATCGCCTCGAAAAAGCTGCGGTCGGCGACCATCGGCGCCACCACCGCGCGCATCCCGACATCGGCATAGGCCTGTGCCGCCAGCGCCAGCCCGTCGGCGGTCGGCAACGGCCACTCGAAGGACAAATCGTAGCACGCGGTGCAGCCCTTCATGACCATCTCGACCGCACCCAGCTGGGTCGACAGATAGCGGTCGTCGAGGGTGCGGTTGCCGGTGATCCACGGGGCCGCGGTCAGCAGCAGCTCCAATGTCCAGCGGTCGCCCATCCCCTTGCCGAGATTGCCGTGCCCGTGGGTATGCGCGTTGACGAGACCGGGGTGCAGGAGCCGGCGCCGCGCGGAAATTTCCGCCGCGTCGGAGGGCGCGGCCAAGCCCGGCGGCCCGATCTCGCGGATCGTGTCGCCCTCGATCAGGATGTCGGCGAAATCGGCGGTGCCGGCGGCGATGTCGAGCACCCGGCCGCCGCGCAGGATCGTCCACGCCATGCTATCCTCCAGCTCGTGAAACGCGTCGGATCATAAGCCGAAGCGGGCGAGGGAGCCGAGCGATGCCGAAGGTGATCGTCGAGCGACGTGGGGCGGTGTTCGAAATCCGCCTCAACCGGCCGGAACTGCTGAACGCGGTCGACCGCGAGACGATCGCCGCCCTTGCCGCGGCCGCCGCCGAAGCCGCCGAGGACCGCACCGCGCGCGCGGTGTTGTTGCGCGGCGAAGGCACCCATTTCTGCGCCGGCGGCGACATCACGATGTTCGGGGAGCTGATCGGCTTGACCGCGGCGGAGCGGCGCCAGGATCTCTATCGGACGGTCGACGCGCTGCACCCGCTGTTGGTCCGGCTGCGCCACATGCCGAAGCCGGTCGTCGCGGCGGTGCAGGGGGCGGCGGCCGGGTTCGGGCTCAGCCTCGTTCTCGCCGCCGATCTGGCGCTCGCCGCCGAGGACGCGGTGTTCGCCTGCGGCTACGTCCATCTCGGCACCAGCCCCGATGGCGGGATGACCGCGACACTGCCCGCGATCGTCGGCCTCAAGCGCGCCACCGAGCTGATGCTGCTCGGCGACCGCTTTGACGCGCCGCGCGCGCTGGCGCTCGGCATTGTCAACCGCCTCGTCGCGCCGGAGCAGCTGACGGCCGAGGCCAATGCGTTGGCCGCAGCGGCTCGCGGCCGGCCCGAGCGAAGCCTATGCCCGCACCAAGTCATTGATCCAGGCGAGCCTCGGCGACGCCTTTGACGCGCAACTGCGCCGCGAAGCCGAAAACTTCGCCATCTGCGCCGCGACCGACGATTTTGTCGAGGGGGTGCGCGCCTTTCTCGAAAAGCGCCGCCCCGCCTTCACCGGCTCCTACCCATTCCCTCCCCCGCTGGCGGCGAAGGGTTAGGGTGGGGGCTCGCCGCCTCTCGTTCAGCCGGCGCCGAACAATGCCGTGCGAAAGCGGGTGCGGCAGGCGGCGAGGTCCATGTTGCGTTTGTAGGCGGGCGGCTCGGTCGGCTTGACCCGCAACACGACGAAGGCGGCGCCGTTTCCCTCACGCAGCAGGCGGGCGCCGTCGGCGATCTCGTTTTCGGCGGCGACCGTGCGGGTCGCCTTGATGCCGGAGCCGGCGGCGATTTTTTCGAGGTCGACGCCAAGGCTGGTGTGGCTTTTCTGATAGCCGGTCTCGCCGTAATGACCGTTGTCGACGCAGACGATCGCGAGGTTGGGCGGGTTCATGACAGCGATCGTCGACAAGGCACCGAGGTTCATCAACAGCTCGCCGTCGCCGGTCACCACCAGCACGCGCTTCTCGGGGCGGGCCAAGGCGAGACCGAGGCCGATCATCGCCGCGCCGCCCATCGCCCCCGCCATCGTATAGGCGTGGGCGCCGTCACGGGTCAGCGCCGCCACGTCCCTGGCGGCTCCGGCGAGGCCGCTGACGATCAGAAAATCCTGATGCCGGCCGATCAATGCCGGGACGGCCTCGCAGCGGTCGAGGACGAAACCGGCAGCCACCGCCTCGGCGACGATCTCGCGAATGTTGTCCGGGATTGCCATCGGATCTTCCTCAATTCACCTCAGTCCCACCCCTGCGTCACCCCTACCCCTGGGTCACCCCCACCCTAACCCTCCCCCGCGAGCGGGGGAGGGAATGGGGGGGAGCGGGGGCCGGAATGGAAGGAGGGGGCGGGGGAGGGAATGGGAGGGCGGCGGGAATGGGAGGGGGCGGTAGAGTTGGAGTCATTCTCGGGCAAATCAGAACTGCTTGGCGCCGAGCAGCTTTTGGGTCAGCAGCACGGCGACGGCGTTGCCGCCTTGGAACACCATGGTCAATGCCGCGTCGACGGTCGGCACAACCTCTTCGGGGCATTCGGCGCGCAGGCAGATGACGCCCATCGCGCCCAGCACCGGCTCGACCGCCTGGCCCATCGGGAACTGCCACGGATTGCCTTCGCCAAAGTCGCCGCGCATGCTGACGAGCGCCAGAAACGGAAAGTGGCCGCCCTTGATCAACGACAGCATGTTGATGCAGTTGCCGGCGCCGCTCGACTGCATCAGCAGGACACCCCGCACCCCGCCGAGGTCGGCGCCGGCAAGCAACGCCACGCCCTCTTCCTCGGTCGTCAGTGCTATCGAATGAACCTTCGGGTCGGCGAGAGAACGATCGATCAACAGCTGATGACCGGCGTCGGGAACATAGGCGAATTGCGTGACGTTGTGCTGGCGCAGCAGCTCGTAGAGCGCGTCCTGCCACTGCGTTGCCTGGTTTTCAGATCCGTCCATCGCCCGCCTCCGGCCTCTTCCCGAGCATTTGCGCCGATCAGCAGAGAGCGCAACCCCCAAATGCCGCAGCACTGTTGCCCGCAGCTCGATCGGCTTGTACTGACGGAGCACCTACCGCCGAAATACCGTTCATGGTGCAGTTAGCCCAATCCGCCACGCTCCATCTGTCGCGACGGGAGATTGTTTCGGTCCTGTCGGGCCTGATGCTGGCGATGTTTCTCGCCAGCCTCGACCAGACGATCGTCGCGACTTCGCTGTCGACGATGGCGCAGGACCTGAACGGCTGGGCGCTGATGTCATGGGTGGTCTCGGCCTATCTTGTCGCCTCGACCGTGACGACGCCGATTTATGGCCGGCTCAGCGATCTGTACGGCCGGCGACCGATCTTGCTGGTGTCGATCGCGCTGTTTCTGCTGGCGTCGGTGCTGTGCGCATTGTCGCAAACGATGATCGAGCTGATCGTCGCCCGCGCGATCCAGGGCATCGGCGGCGGCGGCTTGCGCTCGGTGTCGCAGGCGGCAGTCGCCGACGTCATCCCGCCCCGCGAGCGCGGCCGGTACCAGGGCTATTTTTCGAGCGTGATGGCGGTCTCGAACCTGCTCGGCCCGGTGCTCGGCGGGTTCTTTGCCGATTATTTGTCGTGGCACTGGATCTTCTGGATCAACATCCCGTTTGGCGTCTTGGCGCTGGTTCTGTGCAACCGCAATCTGCGGCGGCTGCCCCGGCCGCGGCGCCAACCGGTCATCGACTGGCTCGGCGCGGCCTTGATCATCGCCTCGACGACGCCGATCCTGATCGGGATCGGCCGGGTCGCATCCGCCGGCGGCTGGGGCCGCGCCGACGTGCTGCTGCCGATTGCGGTCGGGCTCGTGTTTCTCGGCGGCTTGATCGTGCACCAGCGCGAGACGCGCGAGCCGATGATCCCGCTGCGCCTGTTCATGAACCGCGTCTTCGCCGTCGCGAGCGCCACGGCGTTTTCCAATTCGATGGTCATGATCGCGCTGATCATCCTGGTGCCGCTCGATTTCGAGCTGGTTTCGGGGCTGGCGGCGAACCAGGCCGGCATCCGCCTGATCCCGATGACCGGAGGCACCGTGCTCGGCTCGTTCATCGCCGGGCAGCTGGTGACCCGGACCGGACGCTACCGCATATTTCCGATCGTGGGGGCGGTGGCGATGACCGCGTTCTGTGCGGCGCTCGCGATTTACGGGCTCGGCAGATCGACGCTGTTCGACACAGCGGTGACCTGGGGCTCGGCCTCTCCTTCGGGTTTCAGCTGTCGCCGGTCGTCGTCGCGGTCCAAAACGCGCTCGATATAGCCGACACCGGCATCGGTTTGTCGGTGCTGCTGTTCTTTCGCCTGATCGGCGGCGCCTTTGGTGTCGCATTGCTGACGGCGCTCCTTGTCGGCGAGCTCAACGCCGGCGCGATGACGGTGCCCGGTCATGCGGTGCTCGGCGACAATCCCGGGATCGCCCTCCTTCATCTCGACCAGGCGGAGGCGGTCAACTCCGGCCTGATGGAAGGCCTGGCGCAGTATCCTGCGCGCCGCGTTCACGCATGTGTTTTTCTACGCGACGGTGATTTCGGCGCTGACCGCGATCGGGTCGTTCGGGCTGAAGGAGATCCCGTTGCGGACCGGCTGACCGTCAGCCGTCGAAGACTTCCAGTTCTTCCCCGAAATCCGCCGCCGCACTGTCGCGGCCGAGGCTGCGGCGGTCGATCGCGACGGTCTTGACCAGCGCGAAGACCGGGCGTCCGAGCCTCAATCCGAGGGCGTCGCCCGAGCGCCGCGTAATCCGCGCCAGCAGCCGCTCCGGCCCCGAGCCGCAGCTGTACTTCGAGCGCCTCTTCGCCGATCGGCGCCACCGCCTCGACGGTGCCGGCCAGCACGTTCAGCGCGCTGATCCCGCTCGGCCGATCGGTCGCGAGGATCACGTCGCGGGCGCGGATGCGCACGCGCAACGGCGCTGCCGACCGGCAGGTCGAGGCGCGGCACCGTCAGCCGGCCAAAGCCGCCGGCGAGCTCGGTCAGCCCCCAGTGCTGATCATGCGCGGCGACCGTGACCGCGAGCACCGCGCCCGCTTCAAAGCCGCCGGCGAGCGGGTATTGCCCGGCGCGACCCATGATCTCGGCGACCGGCCCGACCGCCTGCACCCGCCCGTCGGCGATCAGCACGATCGTCGTGGCGAGCCGCGCGACCTCGGCGGCGGCGTGGCTGACATAGACGATCGGGACTTCGGCTTGCGTCGCGCAGGCGCTCGAGATAGGGCAGGATCTCGTCCTTGCGCGCGGCGTCGAGCGAGGCCAGCGGCTCGTCCATCAGCAGCAGCGCGCGGGCTGGCCAACAATGCGCGGCCGATCGCGACGCGCTGCTTTTCGCCGCCCGACAGCCGCCCCGGGCGGCGGGCGAGCAGCGGCCCGATGCCCAGCAGCTCGACGATATCGTCGAACCGGGCCGGCGCGCGCCGGCGCGCGGCGCGAACCAGCGCCCGAACATCAGATTCTGGCGCACGGTCAGATGCGGGAACAGGCGGCCTTCTTGAAAGACGTAGCCGATCCGGCGGCGATGGGCCGGGAACGAAGACGCCGCGATCGGTATCGAGCAATACCGTCCCGTCGATCGGCGATATGCCCGCGCTGCGGCCGGATCAGCCCGGCGATGGCGTTGACGACCGAGGTCTTGCCGGCGCCCGAGCGGCCGAACAGCGCCGTCAGGCCACGCCCGCTGGCGAAATGGATGTCGAGCGCGAAGGCCGCCGAGACGGTGCTCGATGTCGACCGCGGAGCACGCGGTCAATCGCCGGAAATGCGGCGGCCGATCTGCCGCGCCAGAAGCTCGGAGGCGAGCAGCGCCAGCAGCGACAGGATTACCGCAACCGCGGTCAGGCGCAGCGCGGCCGGGTCGCCGCCCGGCGTCTGGGTCAGGGTGTAGATCGCCAGCGGCAAGGTCCGGGTCTCGCCCGGGATGTTGGAGACAAAGGTGATCGTCGCCCCGAACTCGCCGAGGCTGCGGGCAAAGGACAGCACCATGCCGGCGACGATCCCCGGCGTCATCAATGGCAACGTCACCAGCAGAAAGGCGAAAACGCGGCCGGCGCCCAGGGTGCCGGCGGCTTCTTCGAGCCGGCGGTCGACCGCTTCGAGCGACAGCCGCATCGCCCGCACCATCAGCGGAAACGCGGTTACCGCCGCCGCCAAGGCCGCACCGGTCCAGCGAAAGGCGAAGACGATGCCGAATTGCGGCGAAGAAGCGGCCGAGCGGGCCGTTGCGGCCGAACAACAGCAGCAGCAGATAGCCGGTGACGACCGGCGGCATGACCAGCGGCAGATGGACAAAGCCGTCGAGCAGGCTTTTTCCCCAAAACCGGCCGCGCGCCAGCACCAGCGCGGCCGCGAGACCAAAGGGCAGGCTCCACAGCATCGCCCACAAGGCGACCCGCAGGCTGAGCCGCACCGCTTCGGCCTCGTCCGGGCCCAATCCGAAGAAACTGCATCGAGAAGACGATGCAGAAGCGGCTCGGCGCTGGCCGTGGTGATCCGCTGACCCGGATCATCCGATGCCGTTATATGCGATCGAGGTGATCGAGCGAGCATAATGGCCGACCGCCGCGCGGATATGGTACAGTGCCGCGGTCGCATTCTCGCCAAGGGCTCACGCGATGAAGGTCAGGATCGAATACTGCGTTCCTTGAAACTACTTACCCAGAGCCCTCCGTGCGAGGGCGCGACTCGAAGAAAAGTACGGCGCCGAGGTCGAGCTCGTTAAGGGGACGAGCGGTGTGTTCGAGATCACCGTCGACGGCAAGCTCGCCTTTTCAAAAAAGCAGCTCGGGCGTTTTCCGGAAGACGCCGAAATCGACGCCCTTGGGCGGCGGCTAGGCCGGCCGCGGCTGGCCGGCCAGGGTAGAGCCGGTCGCGGCGGTTCGCCGGCTGGCCGCCGTCGCGCACGATGGATGACGGCGCGCGCGTCGGTATAGACGCGCCGCCAACCCGACAGATGATCGAGCAGGCCGACGGCGGCGTTGATCCGGCGTCAGCAAGGTCCAACGCACGTCCCAGCGATCGAGCAGATCGCGCAGAACGTGCTCGTCGCCGTTCGCGGCGTCGAGATAACGCGCGAGAAAGGCGATTGCCGAACATCTCGATCCGCCCGTCGATAAAGGTCGGAATGCCGCGGAAGACGAGATAGCCGCCAAACCCTTCGCTGTTGAAGACATGCCCGGACAGCCCCAGGCGCGCGGCGGCGGCGAGCGCCGATGACGGGCGTCGCCGGGTCGTCGGCGCGCGCGATCGGCCGCGCCAGCAACGGCAGGCTCATCGCCAGCGCCACGACAAGAGCGAGCGCCACCGCGGGCGCGTGCTGCGGGCTCGGCGAGCCGGGCAGCGGCGCGGCCGAGCGCGGACAGCGGATGCGCGCGAATGCGCGCGGCGAGCTGCGGGCCCACCGATCCGGCCACGGCGAGCGGTCCGACAAGCCCGAGCAGATCGGCGTGCCGGCTATGGGCGAGCGCCATATGGCACAGCGCCAACAGCAGCAGCACCCGCGGCAACGGCAGCCGGATATCGGTCGTCAGGCCGAGCGCGATCAGCCCCAGCAGCCAGATTTCCAGCGGCTGGAATTGCTGGAAATCGGGCCGCGCCATTCGATAAAGGACGATTGCAATGCCGGCATCGCCATCAGCCGGAATCGGCTCGACCAGGCCGGCGAAGCCGTTCGGGCGTCACGAGCGCGGCGGCGAATGGCAAGAGCGACAAAAAGGCCCCACCGCCGCACCTCGACGCGCGCGCGGGCCGGACAAGCAGCCGCCTCCGCCGCGAGATAGCAGGCAAGGCCCAGGCCGAACAGAAAGCTGCCGTGCAGATTGGCCCACAACGTCATGACCGGGAGCAGCCGAAACGGCGGACGATTTTCCGATGTCGCGGGCGGCAAAGAGAGCGCCCGACCACAGCACCAGCAGCGGCAATGCCAGGATATGCGGCCGGGCCAGCAAATGCGGCTCGACCATCGCGGCCCCGAGGGCGACCGCAATCAGCGCCGAAAACGGCTTCGCCGAGCGCAGCAGAAACCGCGTCAGCAGCCCGAGGCTGATCGGCGAAGCAGGCGATCGTAACCAGCACCAGCCCGCTCCACCCGGTGGCGCGGTAGATCGCCGCCAGCACAATTTCGGCGAGCCACTCGGGCGCGGCCCAGGCCACCCCGGCAAAGGTGTAGGAGAACGGGGCGTTCGCCGGCAGCGCCTGATGCGAAAAGCATCCAGCGCCCGGCGGCGATGTGCAGGTAGGTATCGGGATCGTGCAGCAGCGCGCCCGGCTGCGCCAGTGCCCGCGCCGAGCGCCAGCAGCGCGACGATCAGCGGCCAGGACGGCAGCAGCCGGTCTCGCCAAGACCGTGCCGCCGCTCGCCCGAAGACCGGCGCGTATGGGTTGGCTGACGCTATACCCTCGACCCTCCCGGCGGCGACGGCGAGGAATGCCGGCACCGCTGGGAAGTTCGCAGCTCGGGGTTAGCGACTACTTAAAAAGTCGGCGCTTACTTTGCCGCGACCGGTAGCGTCTTCGGCATACATCTCCGGCAACACGGTCTCGCGCCAGGTTTCCTGCCGCGGGAAGATCTTTTCGATCGCGCGCGCCTGAATAGTAGCTGGTGTCGGTGCCGGGCGGGTTGCCGCCGGTCTGCACCGTCTTGACCGAGTTGAGCAGCAGGCGGCGGGTCGCGATGATGGCGCGGTCGGCCGGCCCCAGATGCTCCTTCGAGCGGTCGACGACCGGGCCCATCCCTTCCTGCAACGCGCGGTCCTGGGTGTTGATGCCGTCGATGCCGGTGAAGGTCTCGTGCTTCTGGACCTTGCGGTCGATCATCCAGTTGTTGCGCTTGTTGCGGAACGAGCGGAACTCGCCCGACTGCTCGACATAGTCGGGGCCGTTGCCGTTGCCGCGCTCCATGCGGTCGTCGTCGCCGAGCCCCTGCTCGCCAAAGCTGTACATCCAGTTCCACACCATGCAGTTCGCGTCGTCGATCGGGACCCAGATGTGGCCGGCGATATTGGTGCGGTCGCCGCCGCCCATCGCGCGGCCCAGCTGCTGCGGCCGGATCTGGGTGAACGGCATCACGAAATGGTAGGAGCGGACATAGGTCTTGTCGTCGTCGAGCGGCCGGATGCCGACATAGCGATAGCCGTAATCGGTGACGTCGACTTCGAGCAGTGGCGCCCTCCCGCGGACAAACGGCCCCTGCACCGGGATGCCGGGGCGGCTGGTGTTCGGCGTGATCGTGCGATGCAGGATCGGCGCGTGCGAGGTGTCGATGCCGCCTTCGAGCGCCTGCAGCCAGTTGCATTCCTCCCACACTTTGGAGACGTGGCGGTGGGTTTCCGGCACCTGCGTCCATTCGAAGGCCGGGGGTGCCGGCATCTTGTCGCGCGGCCCCATATAGGCCCAGATCGACGCCGCCCATCTCGACCGTCGGATAGGCGGTCAGGCGGACCTTGTGGCAGAACGGCTCGGGCTCGTTCATCTGCTCGACGCAATTGCCGT
Source organism: uncultured Alphaproteobacteria bacterium (assembly GCA_963775525.1). Classification (GTDB taxonomy): domain Bacteria; phylum Pseudomonadota; class Alphaproteobacteria; order ATCC43930; family CGMCC-115725; genus AP-15. The sequence continues at coordinate 34,827 of CAVZJF010000065.1, forward strand.
CGACGTCGAATTTCCAGCCGTGATAGACGCAGCGCATGCCCGCTCTCCTCGTTGCGCCCGAACCACAGCGAGGCGCGGCGATGCGGGCAGAACTCGTCGACGAGACCGACCCGGCCCTGGCTGTCGCGAAACCCGAGGAGCTTTTCGCCGAGCAACTGCACCCGCACCGGCTCGCCGTCGGGCTCGGGCAATTCGCGGGTCATCAGCGCCGGGATCCAGTAGCGGCGCAACACCTCGCCCATCGGCGTTCCTGGCCCGACGCGGGTGATCAGTTCGTTGTCTTCGGGTGACAGCATCGCCTATCTCCTCTCCATCGCCGCCGAACTGCGCTGCGCCGCAGCACCAGCAACCGGCGACGATAATCGGCCGATGACGCGCCGAGAGCAAGCGCGCCGAGACTGGCTGTGCTTGCCGACTTATTTACCGGGTATGTGCTATGGATCGCTCTAAAGGAGCGATGGGGGAACGCGATGTCGGTGATCCTGCGGCCGGGCACGCCCGCCGATGCCGAAGCTTGCGGTGACTGTCGCCTTCGAGGCGTTCAAGGCAATCTCCAGCGCGCACAATTTTCCGTGGGATTTTCCGTCACCCGACGCCGCGGTCGGGCTGATGAAAACCCTGCTGTCGCATCCGCGATTTTATTCGGTCGTCGCCGAACAGGACGGGACGGTCGTCGGCAGCAATTTTGTCGACGAGCGCGGCACGATCGCCGGCATCGGCCCGATCACCGTCGCGCCGGCGGTGCAAAACCAGTCGATCGGCCGGCAGTTGATGACTGGCGGTCGTCGAGCGCTCGAACGCGCGCGGCGCCGCCGGGATCAGGTTGCTGCAATCCGCCTATCACAACCGCTCGCTGTGCCTCTACACAAAGCTCGGCTTCGACAGCCGCGAGCCGTGCTCGAAAATGGAAGGGCCGCGGATCGGCATCTCGTTTCCCGGCTATGTCGTCCGCCCGGCGAAGCCGCGGACATCCCCGCCTGCAATGCGCTCTGCCGGCGGATCCACGGCCATGATCGCGACGGCGAGCTGCGCGATGCGGTCAGCCAGGGGACGGCGCGCGTCGTCGAGCATCTGAGGAGCATTACCGCCTATGCCAGCGAGATCGCTTTTTTCGGCCATGCGGTGGCCGAGACCAACCAGGGCCTGCAGGCGCTGATCGGTGCCGCTCCCGGCTTTGAGCACGGCGGCTTCCTGTTGCCGACGCGCAACGGCGAGTTGTTCCGCTGGTGCCTGCAGCACGGGTTGCGGCTGGTGCATCAGATGACCCTGATGACGATCGGCCTCTATAACGAGCCGGCCGGCGCCTATCTGCCGTCGGTGCTGTTCTGACCGGGTAGAGCGCGCCGGGATTCTGCCTAACGGCGCGCTCGAGCCACCGAGCGCAGCGACGCATTGCCGGCCCGCCGCCCCGACCGGTGGCCCCGGCGGGATGCGCCGGCGTGCGCGCGGAAACAAAGCCGCGGGTTTCGTTCGCTTCCCGGCGGGAACTTGGGCCAACAAGCCGAATAAATGCTATGTCTGTCCGCCAAACCCGATGGTTGGGAGGGAGCGTCGTTGAGGAGGACGCTGGTGGTAGACAGCCCGGCGGTCGAACGAAAGCTCGCCGCCATCTTTGCCGCCGACGTCGCCGAGTACAGCCGGCTGATGGGCGTCGACGAAGTCGGCACCTTGCGCCGGCTGCAAGCCTACCGGGTGATCCTCGACCATCTGGTCGCGATCCATCACGGCCGCATCTTCAACACCGCCGGCGACAGCGTGATCGCCGATTTCGCGAGTGCCGTCGACGCCGTCGAATGCGCCGTCGCGGTGCAGCAGGCGATCGCCCAGGAAAACGCCAGCCGGCCCGCGCGAAGAGCAGATGCGGTTTCGCATCGGCGTCCATGTCGGCGACGTGATCGTCGAGGGATCGAACCTCTACGGCGACAGCGTCAACATCGCCGCCCGGCTCGAGGCGCTGGCCGAACCCGGCGGGGTGTGCCTGTCCGGCGCGGTGCGCGACCAGATCGGCAGCCGACTGCCGGTCGCCTTTACGACGTTGGGCGAGCAGCAGGTCAAGAACATCGCCGAGCCGGTGCGCGCCTTCAAGGTCGACGAGAGCTTTGGCCACGCGCCGGCTTCGACCGCCGTCACCCGCGGACCGCTGGGGCGACGCTGCTGTTTTCGGCGTTGTCGCCGTCGCCGTCGCTGGCGCTGGTCATGGCGCGGTGCTGCGTGGTGGCTGCGGGCCGGCTCGCTGGTCGCCGGCAACGAGCAGACCTATTCGGCGCCGCGGCTGTCCATGGTCGTGCTGCCGTTCGCCAATCTCAGCAACGATCCGCAGCAGGAATATTTCGCCGACGGCATCACCGACGATCTGACCACCGACCTGTCGCGGATCGAGGGCAGCGTGGTGATCGCCCGCAACACCGCCTTTACCTACAAGGGCAAGGAGGTCGACGCGCGCAAGATCGGCCGCGAGCTCGGCGTGCGCTATGTCGTCGAAGGCAGCGTCCAGCGTTCCGGCAAGGAAGTGCGGATCAACGTCCAGCTGGTCGATGCCGCAACCGGCGCGCAGCTCTGGGCGGAGCGGTTCGACCGCGACCTCGGCGATTTGTTCGCGCTGCAGAACGAGATCACCGCGCGCGTCGCCCGCGCACTGCAATCCCAGCTGGCGATCGCCGAGGCCGCCCGCCCGATCACCCATCCGGATGCGCTCGACTACATCCTGCGCGGCCGCGCCGAGATGACAAAGCCGATTTCGCGCGAGACCTACGACGAAGCGGTGCGCGATTTCGAGACGGCGCTGGCGCTCGATCCCAGCTCGGCCGACGCGCAGGCCTGGCTCGCCGCGGTGCTGGTCGTGCGCGTGCTCGACGAGCTCAGCGATTTTCCCGATCTCGATCTGCACCGAGCCGAGGATCTGGATGCGCGCGCCCTGGCGGCGGCGCCGAACAGCGCGCATCGCCCATTACGTCAAGGGCCAGGTGTTGCGCGCGCAATCGCGCTGCGGCGAGGCGATCCCGGAATACGAGACCGCGATCGCGCTCGACCGCAGCCGCGCTCCGGCCTACGCCCATGTCGGCTGGTGCAAATTTCTGTCCGGGTCGATCGACGGAGCGATCCCCTATATCGAGCAGGCGATCCATCTGAGCCCGCACGAGCCCGGCATCGCCGCGTGGTACGGGCGGATCGGGGTCATGCAGCTGCTGCAAGGAAATACCGACGAGGCGCTCGCGGCGCTGGAGCGGGCGCGCAGCGAGAATGCCCGGCTGCCGTTCGTCCATGCCTATCTGGCGGCGGCCTACGCGACCAAGGGCGACGCCAAGCGCGCCGGCGAGGAGCTCGCCGAGGCGCAGCGGCTCGGCACCGGCTATGCGAGCCTGGCGGCGGTCAAAAAATCGATCTGGTACGACAACCCCAAGATCCGAGCCTTGGCCGAGGCCAATTATTTCCCGGCGCTGCGCCGCGCCGGCTTGACCGAAAACGGCTCGTCCTGAGGCGATCGCAAAGCACCTGCGGCCCCCTCGGCGGGTTCCCGGTGCCGCGCTATGACCGGTGTCGAAGCGCAATGTCGCGAATCGCGGTTTTGGCTATGCTGCGTAAGACCGGAACAGCGAGGCGGTGCGATGGCGATTGAGCAACGGCTGAAGGAATTGGGGATCACCCTGCCCGCGATCGGCGGACCGCTCGGCAACTATGTCCACGCCAAGCGCGTCGGCAATCTGCTGTACCTGTCGGGCAAAGGGCCGCCCGAAATCGACGGCAGGATGCCGCGCGGCAAGCTCGGCGCCGGCATGTCGGTCGACGAGGGATACCGGCATGCCCGCGGGGTCGGGCTGGTGCTGATCGCGGCGATGCGCGAGGCGCTGGGCGGCGATCTCGATCGGGTCGAAGACATCGTCAAGGTGCTGGGCATGGTCAACGCCGCACCTGATTTCGAGGACCATCCGAAGGTGGTCAACGGCTGCTCGGATTTGTTTGTCGAGGTGTTTGGCGAGCATGGCCGGCACGCGCGCTCGGCGGTCGGGATGAGCTCGCTGCCGGGCGGCATCCCGGTCGAGATCGAGGTCATCGTCGCGGTCAAATGAGCCGCGTGGAGCTAACGGTTGTCCTCGGCGCGGCCGGTCGAGAGGAAATCGCTTGCCGCCTCCCGTCGGATCGTGGGCGAAGCCGCCGCGGCGCGCGTCGCCGAGCCGCCGCCGGAGAGCCGGCAAATCAGCCGGCTCATGCTGTTTTTTGCGCTCGTCTATGTCGTCGAAGGGCCTGGGCCAGACCGGCGGACTGATCGCCCAGCCGCTGAATTATTTTCTGAAAGCAGGTCTATGGCTGGACCCCGGTCCAGGTGACCGCCTGGCTGACCGTGCTCAACCTGCCGTGGATCATCAAGCCCGTTTACGGGATCGTCTCCGACTTCGTGCCGCTGTTCGGCTATCGCCGCAAAGCGTACCTGATCCTCGCCAATGCCGTCGCGGCCGTCGCCTATTTCTGGGTTACGCGGCTCACCGCGCCCGGACCGCTGATCCTGGTGCTGCTGGTGACCGCCTATGCGATGGCGATATCGAGCACATTGTGCGGCGCGGTGCTGGTCGAGAACGGCCAGCGGCTGAACCGCAGCGACGCCTTCGTCAACCAGCAATGGCTGTGGTTCAACATCGCCGCCGTCGTCAGCGCCTTTCTCGGCGGCGAACTGGTGGCGCGTCTGTCGCCGAGCGGCGCATTGCATGCGGCCGCGGCGGTCATCGCGGTCGGCGCCCTTCGCCGCGATCTTCGGCACGCTGTTTCTGATCGACGAGACCCCGAGCCGCCTCGATCTCGCCGAGCTGAAAAGCACATTTCGCGGCCTGCTCGCGACGTTCACCCACAGGGAATTGTGGCTGATCGGACTGTTTCTATTTCTCTATTACCTCAATCCGGGGTTTGGGCTGCCGCTTTATTATTACATGACCGACAAGCTCAAATTTTCGCAGGACTATATCGGCATCCTCGGCGCGATCAACTCGGTCGGCTGGATCGTCGGCGCGCTGCTGTATCGCAAATTCCTCAACGGATGACATCGCGGCGGCTGCTCAATTTGAGCATTTTGCTCGGCACGGTGACGACCGCGGCGTTTCTGCTGCTGGCGAGCGAGGTCAGCGCCGCGATTTGTCAATTTCTTCAGCGGGATCGGCCGGCATGGTCGCCTTTGTCGCGACCCTGAGCCTGGCCGCCGATTACTGCCCGAAGCGGGCCGAGGGGTTCGCGTTTGCCGCGCTGATGTCGCTGCTGAACCTGTCTTCGGCGTTGTCGAACAACATCGGCTCGTTTCTTTACGAGCACACCTTCGACAACCGGCTGGCGCCGCTGATCATCGTCTCGGCGGCCGCGACCGCGGTGATCTTTCTTTTTGTCCCGCTGCTGCGGCTTGGCGACAAGCCGACGGGCGCCCCCGCCGGTTGAGCCGGCCGCGTTTCGCGACGGGGCGCGACGCGCCGGGCACGTGCGCTACAAAACGACGCCTCCGATTTCGAAGGTGTAGACCGAGTTCGCCTCGCAGCGGAACCTGAAGACCTTGCCGTTCAGCAGCGTGTCGGTGGCGTGCACGTAGCCCTTCGCGGTGTGGCCGCCGACCGTGGTGGTCTCCCAGCGGTCGACCGGTCCGGCAAGACGCGCCAGCGCCGAAAGGTCGTAGGAAACCCATCGCGGCCGATCCAAATTGAGGGTCACGATCACCAGTTTCCCGGCGCCGGGGTCAAAGGCGACGATGCTGTTCGGGTCGCTGTTGGCGATGACGCGGCAGCCCTCTTTCACGTGCCGGCTGAACTGCGCGAAGACATAATATTTGGCGTAGACGGCGCCGATGACCCCGCCCTTGTCGGGACCGGCGAAAAACCCCCAAGACGGGTCGATGACCTGCCACTGGACCCAGGCGCTCGGCTGCAATTCGGTCATGTCGAGCATGATGCTGGCGGCCATCGTCATCCCCGAGGCGTCGCCGTCGCCGAACTCCGACATCCACATCTTGGCGCCGGGGGCGGCGGCCCGCGCCGCGTTGCGCAAGTTCGGGCGCAAGGTTCCGCGGTAGGGGCTGGTGTCCGTGCCCGAATAGCCGTGCACGTTGATCTTGCTGATTTTGGTCAGCGGTTGGCCGGCGGACGGGATCAAAGCCGTCAAGGTCGCCAGCGCCTCGCCGACGCCGGTTTCGTCGGACGCGGCAATTCCCACCGTCGGCAAAAGACCCGCCGTGCCGAGCGCGTCATGCAAGTTGTTGATGATCGTCGCTTGGCTGGGATAGGGGAAATTGCACCCTTCCTGACTGGCATAGCCCATGGTCGGAATATAGAACAGCCATACGCCCGGCGTCGGCTCGTTGAACGGCTCGACATAGCGCACGTCGATATTCCAATGGTCGCGGGCGTATTTGACGACCGTCGCCAGATAGCGCGGGAATTGGCTGAAATTCCAGTCCTGCAAATTGCTGACCACCGGGGCCGTGCCGCCCGAGGCCGAATGATTGCCGCACATCCACCACGGCGGCGCGTTCGAAAAGAATTCGAATACATTGGCGCCGCGGTCTCGCGCCATCGTCATCATCGCCCGCTGGTTGGCGTCCGCGGTCCAGTCCCAGTATTGCGGGTCGTCGACATTGCCGTCGTCAGAGCCCCATTTCTTCCAGAACCCGGTCATGTAGTGCGGGTTGCCGGTTTGGTTGTTGGGCGAGATCAGCTCCTTGGTGTTGTCGTCGATCTGCGCGCCGTTGCCGCCGCCGCCAATGTTGTAGCGCACGATGTTGATGCCGAGCCCGGGGAGAACGGTTGGAGCGGGACGCTCGGCCCGCCCGCCTCGACGTCGCCGCTGCCGAAAAACAGGTCGGCCAGCATCGGCGCGCCAAATTCGCCCTGGACGCCGCCATATTGGTTGGCCCACCAGCACAGCGAGGTGCCCCAGCCGTCGAACGCCGCCACGCGGGTCTCGCCCGGGTTCGCGGCGACGATGACGCTCGGCACCGGCGGCAGGTCGGTGTGCACGACGCCGGGCGACTCGCTGATCCCGGTATCGGGCACCTGAGCCTGGCCGAGCCACTGGCTGCCGTTGAAGATATTGTAATAGAGGCCGCCGTTTTCGTAGGGGCCCTGGTAAAAGCAGTAGAGCAGGCCGTCGATCACCGCCGCACTCGGCGATTTGCTGAGGGCGCTGCCCGGCACCTGCCGGTCGCCGAGCCAGCTGCGGTGCCGTCGAAAACATTGTACCAGAGCTGGCTGTTCTGGCCCGAGCCCTGATGAAAGCAATACAGTTGGCCATTGAAGACAACAGCGCCGGGCGACTTGCTGATGCCGGTATCGGGCGCCTGGTTGTCGCCGAGCCAGCCGCGGTTGATGTCGAAAGATGTTGTACCAGAGCTGGCCGTTTTCGCCCGAGCCCTGATGAAAGCAGTATATCTGGCCGTTGAAGACGACAGCGGACGGAGATTTCGACATCCCGGTATTCGACACCTGCGCGTCTCCCGCCCAGGTGTCTGCATTGAGTATGTTGTACCAGAGCTGCCCGTTATCTCCGGATCCCTGGTGAAAGCAATAGAGGCGGCCATTATAGGCCACCACCGACGGCCCTTCGGACATGCCGGTAGCCGGGACTTGTGTGTCGCCCTGCCACAGCACGCCGTCATAGATGTTGTAATACAGCGTCCCGTTGGCGGCGAAACCCTGGTGGAAGCAATATACTTTGCCGTTGAACTCGACCGCCGCCGGCGACGCGGTCATGCCGGTATTGGGGACCGGCGCGTCGGTCTCCCAGCCATGGTTCTCGGTGACGCCACACCACAGCCGGCCCTGTTCGGAAATCGCCTGATGAAAAACGAACAGGTTGGAATGGCTTTCGGTTGGCATTCATTCCCCTTTCCGCCGAACTGCCATAGATGAAGCTGGTAAGCCGTGGACGCTGGAGGCTGTGCCGGCAAGTTAAGGTTAATGGCGGTTGTGCATGGCAGCAACAGCAAACTTCCGGGCTTTTACTTACGATATCCTTAATCAATCGTGAGCAGCGGGAACGTCGAAGCTGCGACCTCCCCGAACAGCCGCTCAGATGTGAATGGCGCGGCCGTCGACGGCGAGAGCGGCTTCCCTGACCGCCTCGCTCAAGGTCGGATGGGCATGGCAGGTGCGGGCGATGTCCTCGGCCGAGGCGCCGAATTCGATCGCGAGGGTGGCTTCGGCGATTAAGGTGCCGGCATCCGGCCCGATGACGTGCACCCCGAGCACCCGGTCGGTCGCGGTCTCGGCGAGGATCTTGACGAACCCTTCGGTGTCGCCGTTGGCGCGGGCGCGCGGATTGCCGGTGAACGGGAATTTCCCGATGCGGTAGGCGATCGCGGCGGCGGTCAATTCTTCTTCGGTCTTGCCGACCGAGGCGACCTCGGGCCAAGTGTAGACGACCGCCGGGATCGCATCGTAATTGACGTGCGGCTTTTGGCCGGCGAGGCGTTCGGCGACCGCGATCCCTTCCTCCTCGGCCTTGTGCGCCAGCATCGGCCCGCGGATCACGTCGCCGATCGCGTAGATGCCGGGGATGTTGGTGGCAAAGCAATCATCGACCGCGATCCGATGCTGGGCGTCGAACGCGACCCCGAGCGCGTCGAGCCCGAGCCCGTCCACAAACGGTCGCCGGCCCACCGCGACCAGCACCGCGTCGGCCTCGACCTGCTGGCGCTCGTCGCCCTCGAGGTCGAGCGTTACGGCATCTGCTGTCTCGCGCAGGCCGGCGAGCTTCGCGCCGAGCCGGAAGGCGATGCCCTGGCGGGTCAGCACCCGCTGCAACGCGGTCGCGAGCTCACGATCCATCGTCGGCACGATCCGGTCGAGAAGCTCGATCACGGTGACCTGGGCGCCGAGACGCTGCCATACCGAACCGAGCTCGATCCCGATGTAGCCGCCGCCAATCACCGCCAGCCGGGCGGGGACGCGATCGAGCGCCAGCGCGCCGGTCGAGGACAGGATGCGCCGCTCGTCGATCGTTATTCCGGGCAGCGGCGTGCTTTCGGAGCCGGTGGCGACGACGATCGCGCCGGCCTCGACCTCCTGCGCGCCGCCGTCGCCGCCGTGCACGGCGACCCGGCCCGGTGATACGATGCGGCCGGACCCCTTCAGCCAGTCGACCTTGTTCTTGCGAAACAGGTATTCGACGCCGCGGGTCAGCGTGCTCACCACCCGGTCCTTGCGCGCCATCATCCGGCCGAGATCGAGCGCCACCTCGCCGACTTTAACCCCGTGTTCCGCCAGCGTTTGCCTGGTCTCGGCATACTTCTCCGAGGATTGCAGCAATGCCTTGGACGGAATGCAGCCGATATTGAGGCAGGTTCCGCCGAGGCTGCCGCGCGCATCGACGCATGCGGTCCGCAGCCCGAGCTGGGCCGCCCGGATGGCCGCGACATACCCTCCCGGCCCGCCGCCGATCACCACCAAATCATAGCGCTCGGGCATGGTGGGGGTTCTTTGACGGCGGCGTCCGCTGCATCAGCCAAAGAAACACGGACCGGGCGACGTGTCGAGCGGCTGCATCTTGCCGGTAACTCGCCGACCCGGCGCCGGTGCGAGGCTGCTTACGGGCGGCGGCACACCCGCGCGGCGGCTCAAAGCGGCCGGCAAGCGTCGTCGCGGGTCTGCGTCAACGGGCGGGCCAAAAGCGGCTGTCGGCGGCGGCAAAGGGAAGATCGTTGTTGTTTTCACAAAAGCCGCATTGATAGACCGGGTTCCCCCGCATTGCCGACGGATCGAAATCGGACAGAATTTGAGAACCGCAATGGCCACAGAGGAAGTCGTCACCGCCGGAACCTGACATTCCTCTTTCGGTCAGGATAATAGAACGGTCGAGTGTTGTTACCCGGCCAATCGGGACCATCGGCACGATCGCCATTGTTTCTCCGATCATTTGTGGACGCTGATCCATCCATTCCTTGAAACAGGAATGCGATCAACCCCACCTTGCCCCATGCCACGTTTTTGCCTCGGTCCCGATTCCCGATGCGTCGCTTCGATGGCGCGGTGGTGTGACGTTATGCGGCGCGAATGCCTGGTGCATCCCGGATAAATCTGAATAGACGGTCGTTTCATTCCGACGACATGAGAGGTGCCGGCTGATGGCGAGGGTTTCGAAGATGCTGCGCTCGTTAGGCGATCGCCTCCAGGCGGGTGCGAGCGTGCGCAACTTGTACGGCGACCCGGTCACCGCCGCGGGACGCACGGTGATCCCGGTCGCCCGCATCGGGTACGGCTATGGCGCCGGCGGCAAGGACACGGGCGGCAAGGACGCGAGCCGGAAAGACGCGGGCGGGGACGAGAAAACCGCGGCGCCGCCGGACGGAAGCGGCGGCGGCGCCGGCATGAGCGCCCGGCCGGTCGGGGTGATCGAAATCACCGAAGCCGGAACGCGCTTTATTGCGTTCGTCGACCCGTTTCGGCTCGGCGTCGCGCTGTTGGCCGGTTTGGCGATCGGCCTCGCCATCGGCCGCCGCGCGCCCCGGCGCCGGTCATGAGACGCCCGGCCCAGCAGATATGGCCGCGCGGCAGCCGCATGCCGCAGCCGATTTCGGTGGTGCGGACGGCGGGACTCGAACCCGCACTCCCTGGCGGGAAGCAGATTTTAAGTCGGATAAAAGGTGCTACGTGGCAGCTTGCGTACGGCATGCGACAGGATGCGAAAACGCAAGGCAGATGAACAGGATAGAGTTGAGCGGCCGCGCATGGCTTGCGACGGCAAACGATGGATTGCGGCGCGCGCTGCTTACCCCACGCTTACCCCAACCCACTGTCTGTCTGCGGCTGGAGCGAGCGGGGAGCGGGGTACAGTCGCAACAGATTATCTGCTTACCCGCGCGTCGAGAGGGCGGCGCAGATGCGATAAAGAAAGAAGTGCTGCAGTTGTGGAGTTTTGGGCAACAATCGACCGTCCCCACTGTCCCTCACCCAAAACGGCGGGCGATATCAATGAGATGCGAGGGGGTACGGTCGAAAATCGACCGTCCCCGCGAGCGTCCCCACCGTCCCCCTTTTTGGCGCTTGCCTACGTGATCGCACAGCGCCTCAGAGCTGAAACAGAAGCATTGCCAAGCGCTTGCGCGCGTGCCGAGCCTCATGCAGCGGCGTGCAGAGCGCGGTAGAAATGCTGGCGCGGTGCATGCCGAGCCGGCGGGCGATCTCGACCTTGTTGACGCCTTCCGCGGCCAAGCGGCGCACTTCATGAGCCTGTGCGCGAGCGGTCGGTTTCCGTCCCTTGTACTTGCCTTCGGCCTTGGCTTTGGCGATACCCTCACGCTGCCGTTCGATCATGAACTCACGCTCGAACGCGGCGATGGCGCCCAGGACCGTGAGCAGGAGCAGGCCGGTAGGGCTCTCCGGATCAAGCGAGCCGAGAATGCCGACCACCAGGTGTGCACCCTTACGCTTGATTAGGTCGAGGATGTTGAGCAGATCGCGGCTCGACCTCGCCAGGCGATCGAGCTTGGTCACATACAGCACATCAACATCTCGTAGGTAATCGAGCGCCAGTTCGAGCTGCGTCCGCGGCGCGACGCTGCTGATCTGCTCCTGGAAGATGCGCTCGCACCCGAGCCCCTTCAGCTCGGCAATCTGCGCCTCTGGGTCTGCCACCTGATCCACCGTGCTGGTGCGCGCGTATCCAACCTTCATGGCTTCGCTCTCCTATGCCCCGCGTGTCGCACACGGGTCTATAGATGACCCTAATCGACGCGTCGCAAATAGCAATAGCAAGTCTATTGCGTCATTATGCGACATTCGCGCACAGGCAAGACCTATTGCGACACCCGGACCATCCCTGAGCGCAGCGCCCGCATCCCGGCGGCGCCGCCCTCTATCGGGCAAAATTCCGCCGGCTGGCCGATCGGGAGGGGGTGCCTCGGGTTTTGCCAGCGCGCGCCCGTCACTCCCCTGTCGGTGGGCTTTTGGTCGAGTTGGGCAGGCTTCGGGTGTCGGCGTCGCAGACCAAGGGGTCTGGGGCGCGGGGTGGCAAAGCGGAGGGGCGCGGGGCCGCACCATCCGTTGCGAGTGATGGCGGAATTAGCTACAATATCTGGCGCGAGGCTAGGCTCGCGACCGAACACGCCGGGAAACACCTGCACCCGGTTCGCCGCGCGTCACCATCGCAATTGCAGGGCGATGCAGGGCAAGACATGACGGATGGCGCCATCCCGATCCCCGATCATGGGCTGACGGCAGCAGAGATCCGCACGCTCATCGCGACGGCGCTGGATCACGCGGGCGCTGCGGCGGTATTGCGTAGCCGGCTGCGCGAGATCGCGGCTCAGACAGACCCCGACAGCCGCAAGGCCACGGAAGGTGTGGCCGAGATCGCGCGGTTTCTGGCCAGGTGGTAGGGATCGACGTGGATGCCGAGTTGCCGCAACTCAGTGCCGTCGTGCAGGATCATTTGCGGTTCGAGGCACTGGCGTTCGACCTCAAAGTCATGATCGCCGGTGGGGCGGCCCAGTCGCCAGCGGCAAGTTCAGCGCCCGCCAGGCCGGGCGGTGGCAGCTCGGCGCGGCGCTGACCCTCGCCCAGCACCTTGGGGTCGTCGCACCCAATCTCAAGGCGGCCGACGATGTGCTCGACGCGCTCGCTGATCTCGACCGCGGCCGGGTCGATCCGATCTTGACCCCGCTGCCGCGGCCCACATTCGACGAGGGCAAGACGAAGGTGGGGTATATCGACACCGGCCGCAGCAAAGAGGTGCCCGAGCTGAGCATCGCCGGCCGGGCAAAGGGCGGCCGAACCCCCCGGATCGCGTACAAAGAGCTTGACGAGCTTTGCCTGGCGGCTGCGCTCGTGACGACTTCGTTGGCGCACGCCGGCTATCGCCTCGAGGACGCGGCGGCGCACGTTGCCGCGGAGATGACACGGCGCGGCGCAGCCTACACCGCAGAGCGCATCAAGAGGTTCCGGGCCGCCGAGCCCATGGCAAGCGCCGCGCTCGATAAGCACATCAAGGCGGCCAAGGTGTTCGACGACCACATGGCGAGGATCGACGCCGCCAAAGCGGCGCACCAGAATTCGTTATGGCTCGACAAGACCAAAGCCACGCTGTGGCCGGGGCCGGCAGCCGAGGAGGATGATCCGTTCGTCCTTCCCGACGCAGCCTTCACTACCGTTCGGGTGACACCGGAGACCGCCGCGCGGCGCCACTACGATAGCGCCGCCTACCACGTCGAGGAGCGGTATCGGCGCTTGCGCCTGGAAAGCTGGCTGCCGCCGCGCGAGGCGGCGCTGTTGGCTGTCGAGACGGTGTTAAACAACGCGCCGCAGTTCGCGGATGTGGCGCCGCTGCCGGAGATTGCGGCGATCCTCGATCGAAGCGACGCCGAAGCGGCACAGCGATCCGGCTAGTACCCCCCCTTATACCAGAGTGGTGACGCGTCCATGCTCGGCACATGGACGCGACCAACTTTCGCACGCTCGGCCCCGAGGGGGATCGGCTCGACGCGTTGGCGGCGATGCACGGCGTCGTGTCATCGATGGCGCTGGCGGTCGGGCGGCGGCTCGTCAGCCATGGCGGCGGCCGGCATGTCGTGCGCCAAGGGCGGGCGTTGGGGCGGCTGGCGTCCTCGCTCGCCGAGGCGTTCGAGCGGGGCGGTGAAAATCTCGGCGACGTAGCGGCGGCCGGCATCGTCGAGTTGATCGCGCGCGCCCAGCATGCCGAAGCGCCGCGGTCTGCGGCACGAGAGGCTTGTCGCGCTGGCGCCGGGCTGGCCCTTGTCGGGACTGCCGATGACGGCGCCGGCGCTCGCCTTGTGCGCGGTCATGCGGCTGGGCCAGGCGCTCGAACGGCACGCGCTCGCCTCGGCCGCGCCGCGGCGCGTCGCGCAGCTTCATGCGGTCCGCGGGCTCGATAGCCAGATCGGCAGCCTGCAACGCCGGCTCGAACGGCAAGGGATCACGCCAGCCGCAGCGCTGCGTGAGGTGATCCGCCGCTTTGCCGAGGCCGAAAGCGCTATCGGCGCCGACCTCGATGCGATCCTCGGCGCCGAGCCCGCCGCGGTGGCGCCGGGAACAACCATGCTGACGGCTGCCTATGGCCGCGGCGCGGTCGCATGACGGCCGATCCGGGTGCTCCCCGAAGAGGATGGCGCGACCGGCGACACCATCGCCCGGCGCGCCGAGGGCGGCGATCCCGTCGCCATGCAGGTCTGGGCCACCTTGCGAGGCGGCGCGCGAGATCGCCACCGCGATCGACGGGCTGACCGAGGACCCTGCACCGGTTGGCCGATTTGCAAATGTGAGAGGAGGGAAGGGTCATGCAAACATGTGAAGCGGTCGGGTGCACGGCCGAGGCAACCAGGGTGATCAGCGGGCATGCGTTCTGTGGGAACCCCGCTCACCGCGACGGGTCGCATACCGGAGGCGCCGCTTGCGATGTGCGCCCTCGCCGGGTGCGGCAGCCCGGCGGCAAGGCGAGCGCAGGTCTGTGCCGGTACCACGCCGATCACATCGCCGGACCACGGCGTGAGCGCGGAACCATGAGGATACCGACCATCGCCGGGCGCGGCCGGCTGGCCTCGCCGCAGCCGGACATCGAAGGGCTGCTATTGATCCGAGGTCGAAGGATCGGCTTGATGACGGAAACGCCATCTTGCCGAGCACGGCGCGGCGCTAGCTGGCTGAACTTCGGCCGTCGATGGCCTGGATCATCGGTGACGAGGCGGGGATCGCCGCGCGACGCCGCGTGCCCTCGGCGCCAGGACTGCGCGGCTGTTGCGCGGCGAGACCGGCTCGCCGAGGTTCGGCGAACTCGAGCGCCGCGAGCTGGACGCAGGCCAAGCCGAGGTGCAGCGAACGCCGCGGCGGCAGCTTGCCGAGCAGCATCGCGACGCCGAGAGCGCACGGCGGCCGAGGCAGACGGCCGTTGCGCGCATGCTCGCCGCCGATCAGCGGCGGTGCGCGACGCGAGAGCCCGGCCGTCGGCGCAGCTCGGCGGGAGCCGGCGGCGCGCGATCCGCGAGCGAGCTGCGTCGGCGCCGCATGCCGCGGTGAGCGCTGCGTGCTCGCAGCAGATCAAGCGGGCCGTGCGGCTCACGCTGCACGCGCTGCAAAGTCGGCGTTGGCGCGGCATTTCCTGATCAAAGCGACGCTCGACGGTCACCGCGGACGGCCAGCGCATGGCATACCGACAACAACCTGCTCGGGTTGCAGCCCGAGCCGGGCGAGCTCGGGCGCCGGCCGCTGCAACAGTTCATCGGCGATTTGCTCGACGACACCGCGCCGATCTTCGACCGAAGCCGAGGCGGCGGCGTGCCACGAGCGGCTCGAAGGCCCGCAAGACGTCCTCGGTCGTGCTGCCGCTCATCGACGACCTTTGGCTTGTGCTCCCCTTGACGTCGGCCTTCAAGACCGAGGCCGCAGCGCGGTCCGCGCTCGCCTCGATCTCGATCTTCCTCCGCCAAGAGCCGCATGGAATCGTCGATTACCGCGGAAGGCGATTTCTGGGCCTGCGGCCCGACCTGGGCGAAGCGCTGGCGCCCGAGCCGGCCGAGGCGGCGTAGATGCCCGCGCGCAAGCCGACGCGGGCGCTGGCGGCGCTGTTGGTCCGCGACATCGAGGCCGGCATCGCTGCCGCGATCGCCGCGGGGCACCCGGCGCCCCCGGTTGAATTGCGCCATCTCGACGGGTTGAGCAGGTCCGAAGCGGCAGCGCTCTCGCAATGGGCCGCCGGGATCCCCGAGATCGGCGCCGCGCTGCGCGATCGCCGCCATCCGCAGCACCGCGAGGTCGCGGCCTACCGCGACCTGGTGCAATATTTCAGCGCGGATCATCCGGCCCGCGAGGACGGCTCGCCCGAGCCATGGCGCGAACCGCTCGGCGAAGGATTTCTGAGCTTTGTGCTGGGCGCGCAAGGAAAGCTCGACCCGGAGCAGGCGAACCCGGCCGAGGCGATGGCGCTTCTCGACTACGCGCTGATACGCGGCGACCTGCACGCGGCCCGGTTCGACAAGGCCCATCCGCAGCACGAGGCGGTGAAAGCCGAGATCGCCGCGCTGGCCGAGCGGGCGACCCAGCCCGCGGCGGCGCCCCCAGGTGACAGCGCGCGCAGCAGCTCGGCGCCGGACGGCCGCGACGCGGCGCAGGACCGCGTCCTCGAGCTGGGCGCGGCGTTGCACAGCAAGAGCCTGTCGCCGATCGTCAAGCGCCAGATCGCCGATGAGATCGCCGGGTTGAGCGAGCGCTTTCCCGGCCTCGAAGTCTTCACCACGGCCGGCATGAGCGCGGCCGATATCGAAGCTTTGCGCGCCGACACGGTGCGCTACATGCCGCATCTGACCGACAACGACGCGGCGATCGAATTGACCGAGGGGCTGGCCGAGGGCCGGTTCCGCGGCTCGGCTCGCTTTGCGGCGCGCGAGCAGTTGGTCCTGCTCGATCAGCCGCCGCAAGGCGCCGGCTTTGGCGATCAGCTCGGCGTCGCCGCGCGCGCGGGTCTCGCCGATCAGGCATTCGACGTCATAGCGATCGGCCAGCAGCTCGCCCGGATTAGCATCGGCGCTTTGTCGAACGCGTCGCTGAGCTGGTGCCAGCGGTTGATCAGCCGCAACAGCGATTGCCGGCGCTGCGGCGCGGGGGCCGCCGGCATAGCGGTTTCCGACACCGTTTCGGTGCGGCCGGGTCGTCGCGGCCGAGCATAGCGCGCCGACCAGCTCGCCGAGCACCGCCGTGTCCGCCAGTTGCCGCAGCCGCTGCAGCAATTTTGTTGCCGCCATCATCTCGTCGGCCGCGAGCGGGCCGCGCTCGAGTGCGGCGTCGCTGACGATATGCTCGACGAGCCGCAAGACCGCGACCTGGCCAACCGCGCTGTCGATCTCGGTCGCGACCAAGGTCTCGATCAGCATGGCATAGCTGCTCTCGACCTCGGCGGCCGACGGCGCCGGCGCGGTCCATGCCAGCAAGCCGGCCTCGTCATAGAGCTTGACCGCGGCCAGGTGGCGATGAAACCACAGCAAATCGCGCAACGCCAGTGCCGCCGCGGCCGTGCGCAAGGTCGTCCGGGAAGGTGGCGCGTTGCGCCGCCGGTCATGACGGCAGCTCCACCAAGACGCCCCACAGGACGCTGAGCACCAGCACCACCAGGGCAACCCCGCCGGCGGCGCGGCCGAGCCGTCGCAGCTGCCGCCGGCAGCCGCCGGGCAAGATCCGCCCGGTCGCCGGCGCCGGCTGCGGGGTCGAACAATTCAGCGCGGTCGTAACGCCGCACCTGGATCTGGGGCGCGGCGATTGCCTGGCGGGTGCGGATGTACCACCCGCCCCAGCCTTCGCCGCGGTATTCGACCAGTTCGACAGTCTCGACGCCGCGGGGCGCGGCCGGTGGATCACGCGGTCGACCGGCGCGAACGGCGCCGGACCGATTTCGGGGATCGTGGACAGCGGGGTGTCCTCTTGCTTCTGGCTATCGAGGCCATCGCCCGCTGCGGGCGGGCGCCGGGGGCTCAATACCTGGCAAGAAGTTCAAGGGCGGAGTTATTCCTACCAAGAAGTTGCCCCGGTGTTATTTCCTCGCACCCCCAGCCCAAAGGGTGACACCGCCCGCTGCCGGGGGGACGAAACCGCTCTTGCCATGGCGTATTGAGCGCCGCCAGCTCATGCTGCGCCTGGCTTCCGCCCGAACGCAACAGAATTCCGCGCCCTGATCGATGGTGCCCGGAGTTCGCCTGCGGAGGCCGCTGGTGCGCGGAAGAAACCGCCGCCGGGTGCCAATGGTGCCGTCCGCCGCCGTTCCCTGCATCAGGCGCCCCGCGCTCGCGGGCCGGCGCGTCAGTGGAGCAGGTCGGGTGCCCGCAACGCCGGCACGCGCTGATCAGTGGCGGGGCGGCGGCAAGCGATGCTGGCGGATCGGAATCGTCGAACAGCCAATCGGGATATCTGCCGTCGCTGTCGGGCGGGGGCACCTGGAAATGGCGACGATTAGGGCCGAGCCAAAACGTGCCGAGATCGTCTTCTTCGCTGACCCGGTGGCACCCGCGCCGTTCCAACTCCAGCCAGAACTCCGCCTGGCTGAAGTGGCGCATGGCCATGATCAGGCGGCGCGGGCAAGAGAAAGCTGCGCGAGGTGGTTTCGGGCACTGCGGCTGATCGGGATGATGCACTTGACGCATCAGCTCGGCATAAGTCATCGCCGGCTCGACCGTGCACTCTACGTTTTCGTTGAGGCGGATCAGCCGCCGCAAGGACGCCGCCACCATTTCAAAGGCTCGCTGCGGGTCGCTGTGCGCCACATAGAGGCCGTACACGTCATCGGAGGTGTAGACGTGCAAGCCGTCGATCAACCGATAAGTGACCCGGATTGCGGTGGTCTGCGGCATAGGCATGGGTGCGATCCTTCGCGGGCCCCCGACATTCCCGACTCCGGAAGCTAACGCCGCCGCGACGCCGTCGTCAATCTGCGCACATCCAAAATGTGAGACAGGAGCTTGGGCCGTCGCCGAGTAGGCGAAAGCGCAGCTTCAACCGCGCTGTCGGGATTGCCCGGCGGGACGCTGTGCCGGTTGCGGATCACGCCGCCTCGCCGCTGGCGCTGTCGGTTCCGCCGGGCATGCCGAACATCTCGTCGAGCTTGGCGTGGGCTGCGCGCCATGCAGCCCGGCGAGCGCCTGGCGCACCGTGGCGGGGTCCATCGGCTGGCGCGGCGGCGGCGTCACCCCAACGCCGCGCGCGCCGAACGGCCGCAAATGGCAGGGCTTGGGCGCGTTCACCCGCAACGCCGGGCGTCGCCGATGTCGCTGCCGCCGCTGTCGCGCGCGGCCTGGTCGTCGCTCAGGCTTTGGGCGATTTGGTCGAGCAAGGCCCGCCGCGCCGGGCCGCCGGGCACGCCCTTCAGCCGATCATTCAGCGCGCGGGTGCGCTCGCTGCGAAAATCGATCGCGGTCGACCGCGCCACCGCCGGGTTTGCCGGCGCCGGCGATCCGTCGCCCAATGCCGCTGCCAACGCCAATGCCGAGGACCGGCCGGGCCGGCTCACCCTCAGCCTGCTCGACGACATTGACCGCATTCTCGATGGCGGGGTCGCGCCATGAGCCCCGAGCCAGGAAGCGGCCCCGCCATGGGCCGCCCCCGACATTGACATCAAAAAGCGGGCGATCATCGTCGCCGGCGCGCGGCGCCGCTTGGCGGCGACGACCTTCCGGCTGTTCGTCTTGTTGCTGGAAGCCGATGGGCGATGGCTCACACGCCGCGCGCTGCGGCACAGCCTCTATGGTCACCGGTACAAGCCGCCGATCAACGACCCGACGCCGGTGCAGCTCATCCGGCTGGCGCTGACCCTGGCCGGCTCACGCTTCGAGCCTTCAGAAAGGCCCGTTCGGGCAGCGCATCAATGTCGGAGGCGGCCGATGCTGAAGCAGCTTGCGGCGATGCGCCGGCGGCACAGTCTGTTGCGCGCGACCCCGAGCCCGACGACGATGTGAAGCTGTCACTCACCACCATCAAGACGATCGAGACCACCGGCAATGACGTCATCTATTGGGATGACGATCTGCCGGGTTTCGGGCTGCGGGTGAAGCCCCGGGGTCAAGACCTTCTGGTCCAATACCGCGACAAGCGCGGTCGCTCAAAGCGGCTGACGATCGGCCGGCATGGGGTACTGACGCCGGCGGAGGCGCGCGCGAAGGCCCGCGAATTACTGGCCGGGGTCGAGCTGCACGGCGCGCGACCCGGCCGCCGAACGGCGCCAGGCGCGCGAGGCGCCGACCGTCGCCGACCTCGCCGGGCGCTATCTGCGCGAGCATGTCGAGCAGTGCAACAAGGCCTCGACCCGGAGAGAGTTCACCGCATCGTCCGCCGCGACATCATCCCCGGCGATCGGCAGGCTCTACGTCGTGCCGAAGTGACCGCGCGAGCACATTGCCCGACTGCACCGCGACCGCGGCGGCAATACGCCGCGACAGGCGCAATTTCATGCGCTTAGCGGTGCTGTCGAAGATGTTCGCCCTCGCCGAGATCTGGGAATGGCGGCCCGAGCACACCAACCCGGTGCGCGGCATCGAGCGCTATCCCGAGCGCAAACGCGAGCGTATCACAACGATGACGGAGCTCGCGCGAATCGGCCAGGCGATCGACGCGGCCGAGGCCGGGGCGACCTGATCCCGGCATCGGCGAGGCGATTCGCTTTCTGGCGTTGACCGGCTGCCGGCTCGGTGAGGCGCTGGCGTTGCGCTGGGAGCGGAATCGACCTCGGTGCCAGGCGAATTGCAACCTGCCCGACAGCAAGACCGGGGCGCGGGAGCACCCGATCGGGCCGCGGTCATCGCCTTGCTTGAGGCCCGCCGGCCGGAAGGCAGCCGCCGACGGCTGGGTTTTTCACGGCGATCGACCCCGGGCTGCCGCTGATGGCGCGACACGGCTCGAGCGGCGTGGGTCGCGATTGCGGAAGAAGCCGGGCTCGCCGATATCCGACTGCATGATTTGCGCCGCGGCGTCGGCACCTTTGGCAGCGCGACCGGCGGCAACGTGTTTTTGCTCAGCAGAAGCTCGGCCACAAGACGATGGCGATGGCGGCCCGCTATGTAATCGGGACGCCGGAGCCGTTGCGGAAGCTGAGCGACCAGGTCGAGAGCCGCATCGCCGGCGCCCTGGCCGGCAAATACCGAGACGGTCGCCGCTCTCCCGCAAGGCCAGGCGCGCCGCAAGAGCTGAGCCGCCACGGCGGCCGTCGCCGGCGGCGCTTATCGGAAAAAATCCCACCGGACCCCCCTCTGTTGGGACGCGACCCCGCCGCACCGGTCCGCACCGCACTTCAGTGGAGCAGGACTAACGTGAACCACAAAGAAACCCAGCCCGAGGCACACCCCGGCCTCGCTCGAACCGCGTACGCCGATGCGCCGAGCGGGCGCGTGATCCCGACCGATCCCGATGCGCTCCTGTTCCGGCCGAGGTGGCCTATCTCCTCGGCCAGGGCACGCGGACCCTCGACGACTGGCGCCTCACCGGCGCCGGCCCCGTTTTCCTGCGGCTCGGCAAGCTGCGCTCGATCCGCTACCGGCGCCGCGACCTGATCGCCTGGATGGACGACCAGGCGCCGCCGCTCGACCTCCGACCCCGGCCCGGAGGCGCATGCATGGCCAGGCCGGCCGGCGAATCGATTTCGCCGAAATCAATCGAGCCGCGCTCAGGGCGGCTACCGACCTGATCCTCGGCCGCTGGCTCCCCGGTGGCCGGCGCGCGGGCGCCGAATATGTCGCGCTGAACCCGCGCGGGCGGACCGCAAGCTCGGATCGTTCCGGGTCAACCTTGACACCGGACGATGGGCCGATTTCGCCACCGGCGACAAGGGCGGCGATCCGGTCAGCCTGGCCGCCTACCTGTTCGCGCTGGGCCAGCTCGAAGCCGCGCGCAAGCTGGCCGTCATGCTCGGGCTCGACGATGGCTGACGCGTTCGAGCCGTTGCCGCGCCGGCGGCGCCCGCCGGAGAAGCGCGCCGGCGGCAAAGCCGACCCCGGCGAAGGACGGCTGGACGGTCATTGTCCCGGTGCCAAAGATCGCGCCGCCGCCGCCGGCGCAGCCCTATAAGCACGGCACGCCTTCGGCAATCTATACCTACCGCGACAGTAAAGGTTGGGAGCTCGGCTATATTTATCGGCTCGCCCTCAAAGACGGCGGCAAGGGATTCGCGCCCCTCACCTATTGCCGCAATGATGGCGCCGGCCTGCCGCCGTCCTTCGAATGGCGGCTAGAAATCGTGGCCCTCGCCGCGACCCCTCTACGGGCTCGACCGTCTGGCGAAATATCCCGATCGCCCGGTCATCGTCTGCGAGGGCGAGAAGGCGGCCGATGCCGCGGCCGAGCTGCTCCCCGGCCATGTCGCGGTCACCTCGCCGAACGGAGCGCAGGGCGCCGCCGCCGCGGACTGGAAGCCGCTCGCCGGCCGGCGGGTGGTGATCTGGCCCGACGCCGACGAGCCCGGCGGCAAGTATGCCGAGGCGGTCAGGAAGCGTCTCGCCGGCAGCGCCGCCTCGATCACGATCCTGGCCCCGCCGGAGGGTGTCAAACCCGGCTGGGATGCCGCCGATGCGCTGGCCGAAGGCTGGGACCGAGGCCCGCGCCATCGCCCTTGTCAGCAGCCCCACGGCCAAGATCGCCGCAGACCCGGCCGGCGATGCCGGCGCCGATGAGGATGAGGGTGAAGGCGAGGCCGGCGCCAAGCCGCGCCGCGAGCGCATCGTCGACATCCTGGTTGGGCTCGCCACCGCGGCCGGCGGCGAGCTGTGGCAAAACCAATATGGCGAAGGCTATGCCACGATCCCGATCGGCGACCATTACGAGAACTGGCCGATCCTGTCGGCGCGGTTCAAGAAATGGCTGATCAACCGGCATCGCCGCGCCAGCGACCGCAGCACGCCGGGATCTGCGGTCAACGACGCTTGCGCCAACCTCGACGCCATTGCCTCCGAGGGTTCGATATTCCGGCCGGCGGTGCGCGTCGCTCGCCGCGCCGACGCGATCTATGTCGATCTTGGCGATGACCGTTGGCGCGCGATCAAGATCACCGCGCTCGGCCGGACTATCATCGACCGGCCGCCGGTCAAATTCATCCGTTCGCCGTCGATGCTGGCGCTCCCCGAGCCCGAGGCGGGCGGGTCGGTCGATGAGCTGCGCAGCTTTCTGCCGTTCAAGTCCGACGATGATTTCATGTTGTATGTCGCCTTTCTCGTCGGGTGTTTTCAGGGCGCCGAGGTCGCGCAGCCGGTGCTTGCCATCTACGGCGGCGAGGGTACGATCAAGACCACAGCCCTCAAACGGGCGCGAGCGCTCGTTGACCCCAACGAAGTCGAAGTGGAGAGGCTGCCCAACGGCAAAGACGACATCGGGCCGCAACTTAAAGATTCCTGGCTCGTGGTTTATGACAATGTGTCAACCATCAGCCCCACGGTTTCGGATTTAATGTCCGAAACTTCGACCGGGTACGGCAACTCGAAAAAGAAGCTCTACACCGACGAGGACACGCACCGGCGGTTTTACAAGCGCCCGCAGGCGTTCTCGGCGATCAACGAGGCGATCGTCAGGGGCGACCTGGCCTCGCGCGCAATCGTCGTCACCGCGCCCACGGTCGAGAAATACCGCCGCGAGGCCGAAGTTGACGCCGAATTCGAGGAAGCCCGGCCGCGGATTTTCGGCGCGCTCCTCGATGCCGTAGCGAGCGCCCTGCGGCATGCCGACGAAGAGCCGCCGGAAACCTTTCGGATGGCGGATTTCATAAGCTTTATCTGGCGGCGCGCGGCATGCGTCTCGGCTGGACCGGCCACGACTTCATACGGGCGTACAAGGAAAACCGCGAGACCGCGCTGACGGTGGTCTTCGAGGGCGACAGCTTCGCCGCGCTGATCCTGACCTTTGTCAAGGAGCTGGCCCGGATCGGGCGCGATATCGGCTTGCCCGAGCCGCCCGAGAACGCGGCGCGCCGGAGGAGCGCACGATGAAGGACGATGTCGTGGCCTGGACCGGGACCGCGAAAAAATTGCTCGACCAGCTGCCCACGGCCGAGGGCGACCGCAAGCAGCGCTGGTGGCCATCGAACGAGAACCGGGTGCGCGGCGCGCTGCGCCGGGCGCAAACCGCCTGGGCCAATCAGGGGGTCGCCATGGACCTCGACATCCGCTCGCACAAGCACGGCCGGCTGATCAAATTAGAGGCCGATATCAAGCGGTTGCTCGGCCCTCCCGCCGAGCTCGACGAAACGGACTGACCGCCTCGCCGGTCCGGGTCCGCCCCGCACCCCACGGGGTCTGATGATGTCAAGGCGCAGCAAACAACGGATTACGCCCGGCGCGCGAGCGGCGCCGGCGGCCGGGCAATGAGCTAACCACATCAAACATTACGGCATTTCCTGCACACCGCGCTGCGCGCGCTCGCGGCCGGATTCGGGGACTGGGCGCGCGCGCAGGCTCAGGGGACACTGGGGGGACGGTGGGGACGGTCGCGAATTTTTGCCACCGTCCCCGAATACCGCAATGATATCAACGGCGGGGGACGGTGGGGACGCTGGGGACGGTCGCCTATCTCTTCAATGCTGAGAGAAAATAAAGAAGGGGGGAGATATGGGGAGCGTCCCCGGATCAGACCCCGCTTACCCGGCGCTTACCCGCCGTGAGGGTGCGTGGCGCTGGCGGAGCCGGAGCGTAGGAGCGCAAGATGATTGACATCGGTGGTGCGGACGGCGGGACTTGAACCCGCACTCCCTGGCGGGAAGCAGATTTTAAGTCTGCTGCGTCTACCTTTTCGCCACGTCCGCTGCGGGCCGCCGCCTAGCCTTCGCCGAGCCCCTCCTGGGGGTCGCCGCCCAAATCCCGGATCAGCACCTTTACGTCCTCGGTCGCGGCGACGAGCCGGGGCCGGTCGGTGCCGCGCAATACCAGGGTGACGCCAAAATCGCCGCGCCGGAAATACGGGTAGGAGCCGATCTCGACATCGGGATAGCGGTCCTGCAAGGCCGACAACTCGTTGGCCAAGGCGCCTTCGCCGAGCTTGCAGCTGACGCTGCGGCTCAACACCTTGTCGCCGCCGGAGAGGCGGTATCGCAGCTGCTCGAAAATGCCCTGCATGATGTTGGGGACGCCGGGCAGCACGAAGACGTTGCCGATCTGAAACCCCGGCGCGCGCGAAATCGGGTTGGGCAGCAGCGTCGCCCCTTCGGGGACCCTCGCCATGCGCAGCCGCGCCTCGTTGAGCTGACCCGGCGGATAGTGGGTTTCGAGCAGGCGCTTGGCGTCCGGGTGCAGGATCAGCGGCACGCCAAAGGCGTCGGCCATGCATTGCGCGGTGATGTCGTCATGGGTCGGGCCGATCCCGCCCGTCGTAAAGACGTAATCGAAGCGCGCCCGCACGTCGTTGACGGTGGCGACGATGACGTCCGGGACATCGGGGATGACGCGCGCCTCACGCAGCCGAATCCCGGCCTCGTTCAGGCCGCGCGCAAGAAATCCGAGATTCTCGTCCTGGGTGCGGCCCGACAGGATCTCGTTGCCGATGATCAACACGCAGGCGGTGACGACCCGCGGATCGGCGGCGGCTGTGCCTGATTTGGGATTGTCGTCGGTCATGCTTCTTCTCGGCCTCGTCGGCAGCTGGCGGGCATTGCCTTCATAGGCAAATGCGCCGAGTCAGGCAAATGTGCCGGCGGGCACAATCGCCCGGGTTCGCTGCACAGTCCACTACACGGTTGCCGCGCCGCGGACGAGACCCTACGTTTGCGCCATTGTTACCGGAGGCGCGGCGCGGCCGCTGATTGACGATGCGAAGCATACCCGAATTGCAGCGCGACCCCGTCACCGGGCTTCCCCCTGGCGAGACGCGTGACGGCAGGATCAAGATCCACGGACCGGAGGCGTTCGAGGGAATGCGGCAGCGCCGGCGTGCTGGGCGCCGCGACCCTCGATTTCATCACGCCCTATGTGCGCGTGGGCGTCACCACCGGCGAGCTCGACCGGCTGTGCCACGGGTTCATCGTCGACCACGACGCGATCCCGGCGCCGCTCAATTATCGCGGCTTTCCAAAATCGATCTGCACCTCGATAAATCATGTCGTCTGCCACGGGATCCCGGGCGACCGGCGGCTTGTGGACGGCGACATCCTCAATATCGACGTGACCGTGATCCTCGACGGATGGCACGGCGACACGAGCCGGATGTTTTTTGTCGGCGACAAGATCCCGGTCAAGGCAAAGCGGCTCGTCGACGTGACCTATGAGGCGATGATGCGCGGCATCGCCGTCGTGCGCCCCGGGCTGCACATCGGCGCCATCGGCGACGCGATCCAGCGCTATGCCGAGGGTCACCGCTATTCGGTCGTGCGCGATTTTTGCGGCCACGGCGTCGGGCGCATCTTTCATGACGCGCCGTCGATCTTGCATTACGGCCTTCCCGAGGACGGGCCGGTCATGCGCGAGGGCATGTTTTTTACCGTCGAGCCGATGATCAATGTCGGCCGCTGGGAGGTGAAAATCCTCAGCGACGGCTGGACCGCGGTGACCAAGGACCGCTCGCTGTCGGCGCAGTTCGAGCATACCGTCGGCGTTACCGCGACCGGCTACGAGATTTTCACGATCTCGCCCGCCGGCCTGCACCGGCCGCCATATGGGGTTGCGTCCGACTTCCGCGTCGCTGCGGCGGACGCGCATCCGGCATAGGCGCTCGCGCCTTCGCTTCGGCGCCCGGCCCCTCAGCGCGAGCCGGCTGGCGCGGCTGCGGCTTTCGCCGTACAAGCCTGCGCCGCTTGTCTCCGGTTGGTGCCGTTATGCCCGGTCGTATTTTTGTCATGCTGTGCCTGAGCTTGCTCTCCGCCGCGGAGGCAAGGGCGCAGGCCGTATCGCCGCCCGCCGCCCCGCCCCCTGCGGAAGCCGAGCCGCAGCCGCCGCCCCAGTCTCCGCCTGCCCAACCGCCGCAGTCTCCCGAGCCACCCGGCCGCGTATTCTGCGACCAGAACGTCAGCTATCGACTGGCCGGTCCCTCCTCCGCGCCGGACCAATACCGCCGTTTTCTTGGTATTTGGAGCGACGCGGCGTGGGATGTGCGAACCTGCGCCGCGCTGATTGTGCAGGACGTGACGGCGGACGGCGCCGCGTCGATCATCTATGTCTACGGCCCCCAAGGATCGGGCTCGACCATACCGGGCGGGGTGTTGCACGGCACCGGCGTGATCCGCGGCGACGAATTGCGTTTTCAGAACTCCGACGGCAGTCAATACGCATTTCGGCCCGGCCTCGTCGACATGGTCGGGCATTGGATCAACCCAAAGGGCGAGAGCTTCCAGGCGACATTCAAGCAGACGCCGTAGCGGCGCCGGTACCGCGAGTTGACGGCGCCGGTCGGCATTACCAGATTTTGCCGGTACCGGCAGGCGATCGCCGACCGGTGCGGCCGCGGCCTCGGCAGGGCTTTTCCGGCAAGGCCTTTGTCTGGCGGGCCGGATCATCGTTGGTGAACTCATCTTTTCATGTCTCGATCCGCCGTCCTTTCCCCGATCAACGAGCTGAACGAGCGCAGCCGCGAGATCTTTCGCCTTATCGTCGACGGCTATGTCGCCACCGGCGAGCCGATCGGGTCGCGCACCGTGTCGCGCCTGCTGGCGCAGAATTTGTCGCCGGCGACGATCCGCAACGTCATGGCGGACCTCGAGGAAGCGGGGTTGCTCTATGCCCCTCACACCTCGGCCGGGAGGATGCCGACCGACGCGGGACTGCGCCTGTTTGTCGACGGCCTGCTCGAAGTCGGCAGCCTCGCCGAGGACGAGCGGCGCAACATCGAGAGCATCTGCGCCGCGCGCGGCATGAGCCTGCCGCAGGCGCTGGAAGAGGCGATCAGCGCCTTGTCGGGCCTGTCGCATTGCGCCGGGGTGGTCGTCGCGCCGAAGCAGGACCGGCCGTTGAAGCATATCGAGTTTGTTCACCTGGGTCCCGGCCGCGCCCTCGTCGTCCTCGTCACCGAGGACGGGCTGGTTGAAAATCGCGTCAT
The DNA here is from genome assembly GCA_963775525.1 of uncultured Alphaproteobacteria bacterium. Taxonomy (GTDB): domain Bacteria; phylum Pseudomonadota; class Alphaproteobacteria; order ATCC43930; family CGMCC-115725; genus AP-15. Next base: position 62,273 of record CAVZJF010000065.1, read on the forward strand.
CGAGGTGCCGCTCGGTCTGCCGCCGTCATCGCTCGTCGCGGCCGGCAACTACATGAACGCGCGGCTGGTCGGCCGCACCATCGAAGAAGCTCGCGACGAGGTTCAGCGAGAGATCGACTCGCACCAGGTTCAGCTCGACGCGCTGACCTCGAAACTCGTCGCCGCCGGGCTCGCGAACTGGGCCGGCGACGCCAACGGCAGCGCGCTGATCGTCCGCGGCCAGGCAAACCTGCTCGACGACGTTACCGCGCTCACCGACCTTGAAAGGCTGCGCAGCCTCTTCGAAATGCTCGAAACGAGAGAGACGATGCTGCGCCTGCTCGACGCCAGCAAGCAGGGCGAAGGAGTACAAATCTTCATCGGCGCCGAGAACCGCCTCTTCGGGGTGGCCGGCTGCGCGATGCTGATCGCCCCTTATCAGAACAGCCGCGAACAGGTTGTCGGGGCGATCGGGGTCATTGGCCCCACCCGGATCAACTATGCCCGGATCATCCCGATGGTGGACTACACCGCCAAGGTGATCGGGCGCCTCATCGGATAGGACGGATGGTGAACGACACGGCAAACGACCGCGACCTGGCGGCGGCCTCGGCCGAGGCGGCTGGCGACAACAACGCCGAGGACGGCGTCGACACCTCGCCCGAGGCGCGGGTGGAGATGCTCGAAGCCGAATTGGCGGACCACAAGGAGCGGCTGCTGCGGGCATTGGCCGAGACCGAGAACACCCGCCGCCGGGCCCAGCGCGAGCGCGACGACGCGACCAAATACGCGATCACCGGTTTTGCCAAGGACCTGATTTCCGCGGCGGACAATTTGCGGCGCGCGCTCGACAGCCTGCCCGAGGCCGAGGTCACGGACGAGCGCACCCGCAGTCTCTTGGCCGGCGTGGCGGCGACCGAGCGCGAGCTGTTGTCGGTGTTCGAGCGGCACGGCATCCGCCGGCTCGACCCGCGGGGCGAGCGCTTCGACCATAATTTCCACCAGGCGATCTTTGAAGCCGAACGCGCGGACCAGCCGACCGGCACGATCGTCGAGGTCCTGCAGCCGGGCTACGTATTGCAGGACCGGCTGCTGCGCCCGGCCATGGTCGGGGTTTCGAAGCAGCCGGCAACGCCTGCCGAGCACCGGCCGAACCCGGCCGAGCCGTTGTAGCCCTATGATCGCTAACATATATAACCCTGCAAAGTCAGGGGATGACTGATCAACCACTTCCCGGGGGATCGGGACGGTGCTTCCCCGGGCCGCCCGGTCCTGCTTTCTGAAATGAGGTGTCCATGAGTAAGGTCATCGGTATCGATCTCGGTACGACCAATTCTTGCGTTGCCGTAATGGAAGGCAAGAACGCCAAGGTGATCGAGAACAGCGAGGGAATGCGCACCACCCCCTCGATGGTAGCATTTACCGAATTCGGGCGAACGTCTTGTCGGCCAGGCCGCAAAGCGCCAGGCGGTGACCAATCCCGAAAACACGTTTTTCGCGATCAAACGGCTGATCGGCCGTCGCTTTACCGACCCGATGGTCAAAAAGGACGTCGATCTCGTCCCGTACAAGATCATCCCGGGCGACAATGGCGACGCCTGGGTCGACAGCCGCGGCAAGAAATACGCTCCCTCGCAGATCAGCGCGTTCATTCTGCAAAAGATGAAGGAAACCGCCGAGGCTTATCTCGGCGAGACGGTTTCCGAGGCGGTCATTACGGTCCCCGCCTATTTCAACGACAGCCAGCGCCAGGCGACCAAGGACGCCGGCAAGATCGCCGGGCTCGAAGTGCTGCGCATCATCAACGAGCCGACCGCCGCGGCGCTCGCCTATGGCATGGAGCGCAAGGGCAGCGGCACGATCGCGGTCTACGACCTTGGCGGCGGCACTTTCGACATCTCGGTGCTGGAGATCGGCGACGGGGTCTTCGAGGTCAAGTCGACCAACGGCGACACGTTCCTCGGCGGCGAAGATTTTGACAAGAACATCATCGACTACCTCGCCGACGAGTTCAAAAAAGAGCAAGGCATCGACCTGCGCAACGACCGCCTCGCGCTGCAGCGACTGAAGGAGGCGGCGGAGAAGGCCAAGATCGAGCTCAGCTCGTCGATGCAGACCGACGTGAACCTGCCGTTCATCACGGCCGACCAGCACGGTCCCAAGCATCTCAACATCAAGCTGACCCGGGCGAAGCTCGAAGCGCTGGTCGAAGAGCTGATCCAGCGGACGATGGGGCCGTGCCGCAACGCGCTGAAGGACGCCGGGCTCAAGGCCTCCGAGATCGACGAGGTGATCCTGGTCGGCGGCATGACCCGGATGCCCAAGGTCATCGAGGCGGTCAAGCAGTTCTTCGGCAAGGAGCCCAATCGCAGCGTCAACCCGGACGAGGTCGTGGCGATCGGCGCGGCGATCCAGGCCGGCGTGCTGAAGGGCGAGGTCAAGGACGTCCTGCTGCTCGACGTGACCCCGCTGTCGCTCGGCATCGAGACGCTGGGCGGCGTCTTCACGCGCCTCATCGACCGCAACACGACGATCCCGACCAAGAAGAGCCAGACCTTCTCGACCGCCGAGGACAACCAGACCGCGGTCACGATCCGCGTCTTCCAGGGCGAGCGCGAGATGGCGGCCGACAACAAGCTGCTCGGCCAGTTCGATCTGGTCGGCATCCCGTCGGCGCCGCGCGGCATGCCGCAGGTCGAGGTCACTTTCGACATCGACGCCAACGGCATCGTCCAGGTCTCGGCCAAGGACAAGGCGACCGGCAAGGAGCAGCAGATCCGCATCCAGGCTTCGGGCGGCCTGTCCGAAGCCGATATCGAGAAGATGGTCAAGGATGCCGAGGCGCATGCCGGAGAGGACAAGCGCCGCCGCGAGCTGGTCGAGGCCAAGAACAACGCCGACGCGCTGATCCACACGACCGAGCGCACCTTGCGGGAGAGCGGCGAGAAAATTCCGCAAGGCGACCGCGACGCGGTGGAGCAGGCGGTCCAGGCGCTGAAGGACACCCTCGCCAGCGAGGACGCCGAGCAGATCAAATCCAAGACCGAGGCGCTGGCCCAGGTCTCGATGAAGATCGGCGAGGCGCTCTACAAGGCCGAGCAGGCGGCGCAGGCCGGCGGCCGGCGACGGCGGCTCGGGTCCGACCGGCGGGCCGCATGGCGGCGCGCCCGGCGGTGGCGGCGACAAGGTCGTTGACGCCGATTTCGAGGAGGTCGACGATCAGAAGAAGCGCGGCTCCGCGTAATCCGGCGCCGCGGTCCAGTATCGATCGAACTGCGGTCACCCCGGCGGCTCTTCGCCGGGGTGATTTGCGGCGGCTAACCCTCTAAAGCGAACCCCCGTCGAGCATGGCAAAGCAAGATTATTACGAGGTTCTCGGCGTCTCGCGGTCCGCCAGCCCCGACGACCTCAAAAAGGCCTATCGCAAGCTCGCGATGCAATATCACCCGGACCGCAATGCCGGCGACAAGAGCGCCGAGCAGAAGTTCAAGGACATCAGCGAAGCCTACGACGTCCTCAAGGACGACCAAAAGCGCGCCGCCTACGACCGCTTTGGCCATGCCGCCTTTGAGCAGGGGGGCGCGCGCGGTCCCGGCGATTTCGGCTTTGCCGGCGGGTTTGCCGACATCTTCGACGAGATGTTCGGCGAGTTCATGGGCAACGGCAGGCGCGGCCAGGCCGGCCCGAGCCGCGGCAGCGATCTGCGCTACAACCTCGAAATCACGCTCGAGGAGAGTTTTCGCGGCAAGCAGACGACGATTCGCGTGCCCAACCTTGTCGCCTGCGACCAATGCAACGGCAGCGGCGCCGAGGCGGGCTCGAAACCGGTCACCTGCCCGACCTGCCACGGCCGCGGCCGCGTCCGGGCGCAGCAGGGGTTTTTCACGATCGAGCGCACCTGCGCCGCGTGCCAGGGCGCCGGTCGGGTCATCGAAAAGCCGTGCCGCGCTTGCGCCGGCCAGGGCCGGGTGCGCCGCGAAAAGACCTTGTCGGTCAACATCCCGTCCGGGGTCGAGGACGGCACCCGCATCCGTCTCGCCGGCGAAGGCGAGGTCGGGGTGCGCGGCGCCGCGGCCGGCGACCTCTACATTTTCATCACGGTGGCGCCGCATCCGGATCTTTCAGCGCGACGGCGCCAACATCCATTGCCGGGTGCCGATCTCGATCACCACGGCGGCGCTCGGCGGCTCGATCGAGGTGCCGACCGTCGAGGGCAGCCGGACCAAGCGTCACGGTGCCCGCCGGGACCCAATCGGGCCATCAATTCCGGCTCAGCGGCAAGGGCATGACGGTGCTGCGCTCGTCGTTGCGCGGCGACATGTTCATCGAGGCGGTGGTCGAGACCCCGGTCAACCTGACCAAGCGCCAGCAGGAATTGCTGCGCGAATTCGAAAAGGAAGGCGAAAGCGGCCGGACCCACCCCGAAAGCGAAGGCTTTTTCGCCCGCGTCAAAGAATTCTTCGAAGATTTGCGCGAGTAGACCAGTACCCGACAGAACGGAGCTACTCCGCAGCGACCTTTTCGGCTGGTTGGCGACGGCCGGGCCTTTCGGAAGGACGGCTGACCCGGCGTCGTTGCCCTTGGCCAGCACCGCTTCGAGCGTGGCGCGGATTTCGGCGAGCTTGGCCGGATGCTCGACCTTATGGCCGAACAGGTTCTTGACGTAGAACACGTCGACGACCTTTTCGCCGTAGGTCGAGATTTTGGCGCTCGAGACCTGCAGGTTGAGCCGGGTCAGTTCGCGCGTCAGCTCGAACAACAGGCCCGGCCGGTCGCGGCCGTTGACCTCGATCACCGTGTGCAAGGCGCTCGCCTGGTTGTCGACCAGCACCCGCGGCGCCACCGTGAAGACCTGCAGTGCGGCTCGGAAACGCCGGCGGGCGGGCGAGTTCGCGATGCGGCTTCAGATCGCCGGTCAGCACATTCTCGAAAACGACCGCGAGCCGGGCGAGCTTGTCCGGGCGGTCGAAGGCGCGGCCGGCCGAGATCCTGCACCCAGAAGGTGTCGAGCGCCATGCCGTTCGACATCGTCATGATCCGGGCGTCGACGATGTTGGCGCCGCTGACCGCGAGCGCCCCGGCGATGCGGGAGAACAGGCCCGGATGGTCGGCGGTGTAGAGCGTGATCTCGGTCACCGCGCGCTGCGCGTCGACGCGTTTTTCGACCACCAGCGGCGCGCCGCTCGCCTCGGCCTCGCGCATCAGCCGGGCATGCCGGGCGTGGGTGTCGGCATCGAAAGACAGCCAGTAAAACGGGTAGCCGCGCCTTGACGAACGCCGCGAACTCGGCCTCGCTGAAATCGGGCAGTTGTTCGCGCGCCGCGGCCTGGGCGCGCGGCGACCCGGGCATCCTGCGCCTCGACGGTGAGCCCGCCTGACATGACTTCGACCGCGCGGTGGTAAAGGTCGCGCAACAGGGCCGCCTTCCAGCCGTTCCACACCTGCGGGCCGACCGCGCGAATGTCGGCGACGGTCAGGATCAGCAACAGCTTCAGCCGCTCCGGCGACTGCACGGCGCCGACAAAATCGGCGATGGTCTGCGGATCGCCGATGTCGCGCTTAAAGGCGGTGCCGCTCATCAGCAAATGCCAGCGCACCAGCCACGCTACCGTCTCGGTTTCTTCGGCGGTGAGTCCGAGCCGCGGGCCGAGCTTTAGCGCGACGCGCTCGCCGAGAACCGAGTGGTCGCCGCCCCGGCCCTTGGCGATGTCGTGCAGCAGCACCGCGAGATAGAGCGCACGGCGTGAAACGATCGTCGCCGGCAAGCGCGGTCGCCAGCGGCAGCTCGTCCTTCAGCCCTCCGCTTTCGATGTCGTGCAGGATGCCGATCGCGAACAGCGTGTGCTCGTCGACCGTGTAGTGGTGGTACATGTCGTACTGCATCTGCGCCACGACACGCCCGAAATCGGGGATGAAGCGGCCAAAGACGCCGGCCTCGTTCATCCGCCGCAGTGCCGTTTCCGGATCCTTGCGCGAGGTCAGGATTTCGAGAAACAGCCGGTTGGCCTCGGGATCATCGCGCAGTTTGGCGTCGATCAGCCGCAGCGACTGGCCGGCGCGGCGCAACGCGCGCGGATGGATGTCGAGCTCGGCCCGTTGCGCCACATGGAACAGCCGGATCAGCGCCACCGGGTCCTTTGCGAAAAAATCCTCGGACGGGATCGTCAGCCGCTCGCCGTCGAGCACAAAGCCGTCGAGGCCGCGCCGGCCGATGCCCCAGCGCACCCAGGAAAGGCGGCGCTTGCGCTTCTGGTCGGCTTCGAGGATCGCGCAAAAGACGCGGGTCAGATCGCCGACATCCTTGGCGATCAGAAAATAGTGCTTCATGAAGCGCTCGACCCCGCGGCTGCCGGCGTGGTCGGTGTAGCCCATGCGCTGCCCGATCTCGGTCTGCAGGTCGAAGGTCAGCCGCTCTTCGGCGCGGCCGGCGAGGTAATGAAGATGGCAGCGCACCGTCCACAAAAAGTTCTGCGCCCGCGCGAAGCGGCGCAATTCCTCGGCCGACAGCACGCCCAAATCGACGAGCTTGGCGACGTCGTCGATGCGGTAGATGTATTTGGCGAGCCAGAACAAGGTGTGCAGGTCGCGAAGCCCGCCCTTGCCTTCCTTGACGTTGGGTTCGAGCTTGTAGCGGCTGTCGCCGACACGGCGGTGGCGCTCGTCTCGTTCGGCGAGCTTGGCTTCGACGAATTGCGCCGCGCTGCCGCGCACGACGTCGCCGTCGAAGCGTTTGCTTGCAGCTCGCGGAACAGCGTCCTCGTCGCCCCACAGATAGCGCGCTTCGAGCAGGCTGGTGCGGATCGTCAGATCGGATTTGGCCTGGCGCAGGCATTCCTCGACCGAGCGCGTCGACTGCCCGATCTTGAGGCCGAGATCCCACAGCAAATAGAGCAGCGATTCGACCACCTGCTCGGTGTGGGGCGTCTGCTTGTAGGGCAGCAGGAACAGCAGGTCGATGTCGGAGTAGGGCGCCAGCTCGCCGCGGCCATAGCCGCCGACCGCGACCAAAGCCAGCCGTTCGCCCGAGGTCGGGTTGGGAAGCGGGTAGATTTCGCCGGTCACGACATCGAAGAGGGCGCGGATCAGCTGGTCCATCAGAAAACACTGCTCGCGCATGACCGCCGCGCCATTGCCGCTTTCTTCAAAGCGGCGGCGGATTTCGTCGCGGCCGGCGGCGAGCGCCGCCTTCAACGGCGCCACCAGCGGGCCGCGGTCGAGGCTCGGCGGTTTGATCGAGCGGGCGGCGGCGGACAATTCGTCGGCCAGCACCCGCCTGTCGATGATGTCGCGTTGCCGCGCAATCGTGCCCATAACGCTTCTTCCCGGCGCGTCAGCGCCTGTCTTCCCGGCCGATCTGTTTTTGCGGCGTCCGGAGGCCGGCGCCGCAGCACCGGATATGTGAGGCCGCCCGGCGAAGTTCACCCGCATTCGACCGCGCAAGGCTGCCATTACAGGTGGCGGCCGGCATCGACGGTGATGATCGAACCCGTCGTATGCGTCAGATGGGTGACGCTGGCCATCACCGCCAGCGCCACGTCTTGCGCTTCGATCGCGCGCTTTAACGGCGTCGCCCTCGCCGCCGCGGCCATCATCTCTTCGGTGCGGCCGGGGACAAAACCGGTGTGGACCATGCCCGGGGCGACGACGACGACGCGTATCTCGGGGCCGAGCACCCGCGCCAGCGCCATGCTCATCGTGTTGAGCGCGGCCTTTGACGCGCCGTAGATGATCGAGCTGCCGGTGCCATGCTGCGCTGCTCCGGATGAGATGTTGACGATCACCCCGTTGCCAGATGCGCGCAATAGCGGAACAAAGGCCCGGATCGTCGCGAACGGCCCGCGCACATTGGCGGTCAGCACCGCGTCGATCAAATCGTCGTCGAGCGCTTCGAGATCGTGGTGCGCGACCATGCGGGTAAAGCCGGCGGAATTGACCAGAATGTCGGCGCGGCCGAATTCGTCCCCGACCGCGGCCGCCACCTTGCGGATCTGGGCGGTGTCCTCGAGCGGCAGACGCATCGCCCTGTGGCCGGCGCCGGGCAATTCGGCGATCAGCGCCGCCGCCCGGTCGACGCCCTTGTTGTAGCCGACGACAACCCGAGCCCCTGCCGCCGCCAGCAAGCGCACGCTCGCCGCCCCGATGCCGCTGCTGCCGCCGCTTACGACGGCGACCTTGCCGGCGAGCGAAGTCGTGTTGTCGGTCGTCATGGCGATTCACTCCGGCATTGCGCTGCGATTTCGGCGAGGAGCGGGTTGAACTGGTCGGCGGATTCGTAGGCGACCCAGTGGCCGGCGCCGGGAATGATTTCGAAGCGCGGCTCGGGCTGGATGTCGTCGAGCACGCGCTTGCGCTCGTCGAGATAGGGATAGGCGCCGGCGTCGCGCCCGCCCCAGATGCCGGACAGCCGCGCCGTCACGCGTGGCAGCGCCCGCAGCAGCGTGTCGGTGCGCGAAAAGCGGCGGCTCCTGACCCGGCCGCGCGGCGCGTTCAAGTATTGGATATAGACGGCGAGGTCGTCGATCTTGTCCTTGTCGGCGATCATCAGCACGCCGAGATTGTACCTCGCGATCGGCGAGCAGCTCTTCGACGGTCCCGCCCGCCTTCTGGCGCTCCAGCTCGGTCGGCTGGCGCGGCAGGCCGAGCCCGTTCGAGCCGACGATCGTAAAGCCGCGCACACGGTCGCCGAGCTCGGCCGCGACATGCCCGCCCAGGACGCCGCCGAACGAGAACCCGGCGAGGTGCAGCCGCTCGCCGCGCGGCAGCACGGTGTCGAGGCCATCGACGATGATCCGCGCCAGCCTCTCGGCGGTGTGCGGCTCGGGAGGGGTCGCCGACTCGCCGAGCCCGGGCAAATCGGGGGCGATCACGGTGAATGCGCGCGCCAGCGGCAGCACGTTGCGAACCCAATGCATCCACGAGCCATAGCCGCCATGCAGCAGCACCAGCGGCGGGCCGGCGCCCCAGACACGCCAGACCATCCTGCCGTCGCCGCAAGGGGTCTCGATCCGCGTCGCCTCGGCCGCCACACCGTCGACAAAAGCCTTGGTTTTTGCGCTGATCTCCGCCACCGGTCGCCCCTGCTGATAGTTCACCAAAAGCCACATACCCGGTTTCTCGCCGTGCGCCTAGCGCGACGGTCATTAGCCCGCAGATTGCGCTGTTTCGGCCTCCCCGAGCGTCGCGGCGTAACTATATCACCCTGAACAGGCGTCGCCGGGCAATGACCCGGCGGGGCCGCCCCGTTCGGAGCCAATGATGCCGGAACGACAGTTGGAAGCGTTGATGTGGGCACAAGCCTGCGAGGCGATGGAACGCGCAGAGCGGCTCCACCGTCAGTTCTTTCACCGCGGGCATGCGACGCCGTACTGGGAAGCGCCATGCGACATCTTCGAAACCGACGACGCGCTGACCATCTTGATTGCGCTGCCCGGCGTCGAGGTCGACCAGATTCAGGTGACCTTGAGCGCCGGCGTTCTGATGGTCAGCGGCGAGCGCCCGCTGCCGCCGGAAATGGCGCATGCGCGGATTCACCGCCTGGAGATCCCGCATGGCCGCTTTCAACGACGGATCGAATTGCCGCCGGCGCGGTTCGAGATATCGGGACGGCACCTCGCCAATGGCTGCCTGATGGTGCAGCTCCACAAGCTGTGACGCGCGCACCGACCGCCATCGCGACTTTTGCCAAGGAATTTTTTGGTATGCCCGTAGAAGAACACGAATTGCGCACCGCGGAAGCCCCCCTCCGCCGCCTTCCGGTTCCATCGAACAGGCGCTGGCCGGGATTCCGACCCTTCCGGCCGACGCGCTGATATTGGTTCCGACCCGCGGCCTGGTGTTGTTTCCCGGCACGGTCTTGCCGGTCACCTTGGGCCGGCAGCGCTCGATCGCGGCGGCGCAGGCGGCGATCCGGCTCAACCGGCCGATCGGCCTGGTATTGCAGCGCGATCCGGCGACCGAAGACCCGATCGCGATCGACCTGCATCGGATGGGCACCGAGGCCAACGTGCTGCGCTATGTGACGAGCCCCGACGGCCAGCATCACGTGATCAGCCAGGGCGAGCGGCGCTTTCGCATCCTCGATTTTCTCGACGGCTACCCGTTTCTGGTGGCGCGGGTCGAGCGCATCACCGAGCCCGATGCCAGCAGCAAGGACATCGAAGCGCGGATGCTCAACCTGCGCAACCAGGCGATGGAGGTGTTGCAGCTGCTGCCGCAAACCCCGGTCGAGCTGGTCAACGCCGTGCAATCCGCCCCCTCGGCCGCGGCGCTCGCCGATCTGATCGCCGGCTTTATGGACATCACCCCGGCCGAAAAGCAGGAGATACTCGAAACCGTCGACATCGAAAGCCGGCTCGAACGGGTGTCGGCGATGCTCGCCTACCGCACCGAGGTGCTGCGGCTGTCGCGCCAGATCAGCGAGCAGACCAAGGAAAAGATCGACGACCGCCAGCGCGAATTCCTGCTGCGCGAGCAGATGAAGACGATCCAGAAGGAGCTGGGCGAAGGCGACGACGCCAAAAGCCAGGAGATCGCCGAGCTGACGAGAAAGATCGCGGAGGCCAAGATGCCGGCCGAGGTCGAGGAGCATGCCAAAAGGGAGCTGGCTCGCCTCGAGCGGATGCCGGAGGCCGCCGGCGAATACTCGATGGCGCGCACCTACCTCGAATGGCTGATCGAACTGCCGTGGTCGATCGAATCCGGCAAGCCGATCGACATCGGCGAGGCTCGGCGCATCCTCGACGCCGACCATTTCGGGCTCGCCAAGGTCAAGCGGCGCATCCTCGAAAACCTGGCGATCCACCAGCTCAACCCGGAGGGCCGCAGCCCGATCCTGTGCTTTGTCGGGCCGCCCGGTGTCGGCAAGACCTCGCTCGGTCAAAGCATCGCCCGCGCCACCGGGCGGAAATTCGTCCGGGTCAGCCTCGGCGGCACGCATGACGAGGCCGAGATCCGCGGCCATCGCCGCACCTATATCGGGGCCTTGCCGGGCAACATCATCCAGGGCATCCGCCGGGCCGGCGCGCGCGACTGCGTGATGATGCTCGACGAGATCGACAAGCTCGGCCGCGGCATCCAGGGCGATCCCGCCTCGGCGTTGCTCGAAGTGCTCGACCCCGAGCAGAATTCGACCTTTCGCGACAACTACCTGGGTGTGCCGTTCGATTTGTCGCGGGTCATGTTCATCACCACGGCGAACGTGCTCGACACGGTCCCGGGCCCGTTGCGCGACCGCATGGAGGTGATCGACCTCCCCGGCTATGTCGAGGACGAGAAATTCGAGATCGCCCGGCGCTATCTGGTGGCCCGCCAGCTCAAGGCCAACGGTCTGACCGCCGAGCAGGCGGAGCTCAGCGACGAGGCGCTGCGCGCGATCATTCGCGACTACACCCGCGAGGCCGGCGTGCGCCAGCTCGAGCGCGAGATCGGCGCGGCCTTGCGCAGCGCGGCGATGCGGGTCGCCGAGCGATCGGCCGAGCATGTCCGGATCGAGCCGGACGATCTGGCCGAAATCCTCGGGCCGCCGCGCTTCGAGGGCGAGGTGGCGATGCGCACCAGCGTTCCCGGCGTCGCCACCGGCCTCGCCTGGACCCCGGTCGGCGGCGACATCCTGTTTATCGAGGCGACCCGCTTTCCGGGTGGCGGACGGCTGATCCTGACCGGCCAATTGGGCGAGGTCATGCGTGAAAGCGCCCAGGCGGCGCTGAGCCTGGTCAAGGCGCGGGCGTCGTCGATCGGCCTCGACCCGGCGATGTTCGAGAAGAGCGACATCCACATCCACGTGCCGGCGGGTGCGATCCCCAAGGACGGCCCCTCGGCCGGGGTGGCGATGTATACCGCGCTCGTCTCATTGCTGACCGAGCGCACGGTGAAAAGCGACACCGCGATGACCGGCGAGATCAGCCTGCGCGGGCTGGTGTTGCCGGTCGGCGGCATCAAGGAAAAGGTGGTCGCCGCCGCCCGCGCCGGGCTCTCGAATGTCATCCTGCCGGCGCGCAACCGCAAGGATTACGACGACATCCCCGAAAGCGCCCGCAACAGCCTGCGTTTCCGCTGGGCCGAGCGCGTCGAGGAAGTCACCGAAGCCGCACTCGAACCGGCCCCCGCCGCCCCGGCCAAAGCCGCCGAATAACCGCGGCCGGCCCGAGCAAGGCGACCGTTCGGAGGGCCTTCTCGGTTATATACTTTCGTCGTCACGCGGCGTTGGGTTGCCTATACCACACCGGCTGCATGCCAGGACTGCAGTTCAATAGCCAACCCAGGATGCTCGATCGTTGTGTTGGGGGAACCGCTCAATCCGCCTTCGCCGATGGTTGTTTGGAGCGCTCGCCTTCCTCGGGCCAGCGGAACTCGGCCTGCGAGTTCCGCTCTTAACGCGCTTTGATCAGGAGGTAAAATCGCCGTAGAGTAGCTGTTGAGGCAAATTTGCCAGCGACGGCGTCCCGCCTGAATAAAGCAGCCGCCAGACCCGGTCGAAAACCGTGCCGGGCCAAGACGGCGGCTGAGAGACACCAAGTGCCTCGGCAAGCGCCGGGATCTTGCCGTGATGCCAGCAGACCAGCACGACCGCTGCGGTATATTTCGAATGGGTCAGGATGTCGTGCGCCACCTTACAGTAATCGTCGTCGGAATGGCTGTCGTCGAGGGGCAGATTGAACGCAGCGAGCAACGGCGAGACGGTTTCGACCGGTCGGTTGCTCTGGTGCGAGGCCTCGGTCGCGAAGACGAAAGCCGGCTTAAAGAAGCGTGGGGCATTGCCTTCAATGGAGACCTGGCCGTAGATGCCAGTCACCGAACCTGCGGCGGCGGCGAGCGCGCAGTCGGTTTGCGGCGTGACCGGAACGAACAGCGACGGCAGCGCCGCTGCCCGCGCCGAGCCGCGTGGCGACAGGTTTGGCCCGCCCTCGGCGTCGTTGTCGGCAGAGCCGAGTTTTTCCCCGTGACGGATGATCAAAACCTGGCTGGGGCCGCTCGATCCACTGCCGCTCATTGCTTGTCCTCCGGGTCGGTGTCGTCGATCTCGTCGTCATCCTCGTCGGCGCTGGCGATCGCGCCGCCAAGCAGATGGGGCAGAAGGCGTCTGCCAAAGATGGTCGGGCTCGGCTTAACCCCTTTCATGGCCATATCCAGCAGCCCCGCCATCCGATCCCCCCTCAGTGGTTGCCGGAATCCGAGGCAAGAACATTAAGCGAACCTATCCTATCTGGACAGGGAAATGGCGGCGAATTCATTCGAGCTGCTCGCCGCCAGTCACGACGCAGCGACGGCTACTGCACCAAATTAACGTGGACGTCGAGCGTCGTACCCGTCGCATTATAGGTCGCCACGTTGGGCGAACCTGGGACGTATTGTACATACGGCGTTCCGTCCGCAGAGTTCCCCCAATATGCATGTACGTAAGGTGTTACTGCTATTGCATTAGAGGGGACACCGATCGATCCCAACTCCGGGCTGGTACGACTTTGGTCGATCGGGTAGTTGCCGCTGTTCCATTCTGTAGTGTGCAATTCGCCATTGGAGTCCAGCCATTAAATCGAGAAGCTCATGACATAGCCTCCGAGATTATTTACGGCAATTTTCGAGCATTGATACATGTCTCGCGCCTTTCATGTTCAGTAATTGTGGAATTACTCAAGTAGCCCCGGCCCTCTGGCCAACGATTACTGGCTCTGCCGGACCGGGTAGGCGCCCTATTCCTGCAGTAGCCACTTCACCGTGACTGGTACGTTCTTGACCTCATGGCTTGCGGAGCTGGAGCCGTCGACATAGGTATAGGTGGCGGTTCCCTCGTTGCCCCAAATCTCTTTCAGCGAAATCAAGAGATGGGTGACATAGGGCGGGCCAACTATCGGGAGGAATGGCACGCCCTGTAGGGTAAAGACCTGAATTGTTTGTCCACCCATGACCAATACTTCGACAAATCCATGAAAAGCGGTCTCCGCCCGCAACGGCGGGCTGATCGCCTGGGTCAGCAGACCGGTGCCAGTGACGGAATTGCTGTTCTGCGGTACGGTCAGGACTGCGTTCAGGAATGGCGCGCCTGGATTGAGCGTGCCGATCTTGAATTGACCGACATGGCCGAGGGGTGGGGGTTGAGGCATTTTCGTCCTCCTGGGGTTAGGGTTTTTTGTGCTCCGCTGGAGCGGGGCGGTGTCGCGCAACAATTCACGCCGGCTTGTTGTTGCCTCGGATACTCCGCCTTCGCCAGCCAGGCGGCTACGAGCCCAGTCCAAAATCGTCCAAATTTTCGCAAAAAATTCGAAAGCGCATAGCCGCCACCAGGCTCGCGCGCGACGCGCAGCACTGCTAGATTATGGTTGACGCATCACGACATTGTCGCCCTCGGAGACGCCCATGGACCGGCGTGGTTTCGACGGCAGCTTTTTGTTTGACGGTTTTCGGCTCGAACCCGGCGGTTTGTTCCGGCTCGATGCCACGGGCGGCGACGAACCGGTGTTGCTCGGCTCGCGCGCTTTTGATCTGCTGCGGCTGCTGGTCGAGCGCCACGGCGATGTCGTGGCGAAAGACGCCATCATGGGAGCGGTCTGGCCCGGCGCGGCGGTCGAGGAAGCCAATCTGACGATGCAGGTCGCGACGTTGCGCCGCGTTCTCGATCTCGACCGCACCCAGCGCAGCCGCATCCAGACGATCCCCGGCCGCGGCTACCGGTTTGCGGCGCCCGTCACCCAAACCCACGACGAGACGACACATCCGGGCGAGGCCGGGGTCGGTCTCTTATTGCCTGGGCGGCCGTCGATCGCGGTTTTGCCGTTCGAAAATCTCAGCGACGACCCCGGGCAGCAGTATTTCGCCGACGGCATGGTCGAGGAGATCATCACCGCGCTCAGCCGCATCCGCTGGCTGTTCGTCATCGCCCGCAATTCGAGCTTTATTTACAAGGGTCACAATATCGACGTGAGGCAGATTGGACGCGAGCTCGGCGTGCGCTATCTGCTCGAAGGTTCGGTGCGAAAGGGCGCCGGCCGCGTGCGCATTGCCGCGCAGCTGATCGACGCGATCGCCGGCGCGCATTTGTGGGCCGATCATTTCGATGGCGCCCTGGGCGACATATTCGAGCTTCAGGATCGTGTTGCCGCGAGCGTTGCCGCGGTCATCGAGCCGGCGCTGGAGGCGGTGGAGATTCGACGATCCAATGCCCGGCCGACGCAGGACCTGACGGCTTATGATCTTTATCTGCGGGCATTGCCGGACTGTTTTTCGTTTGAAAAGCAAGCGGCGATCCGGGCGCTGGCGCTGTTCGAGCAGGCGATCGTGCGCGACCCGCATTTTGGCCCCGCGCTGGCGCTGGCCGCCTATCTGCCGATGCAGCTGATCGCCAACGGCTGGGTGGAGGACGCACGGGCCGGGCGCGACAAGGCGATCGAGCGCGCCCATCGGGCATTGCAGGCGGCGGGCGATGATCCGGAAGTGCTGGCGGAGGCCGCCTACGCGCTGGCGGCGCTCGGCGAGGACATCTCGACGATGCTGACCCTGGCCGACCGCGCCCTCGCCTTTAACCCGAACTTTGCGCGCGGCTGGTTTATCAGCGGGGTCGTCGGTCTATGGGCCGGCGACGCCGACCGCGCGATCGAGCATGTCGAGACCGCGCTTCGGCTCAGCCCGCGCGACCGGCTCGGCGGCCACCATCACGTGCTCGGTGCGGCCAATTTCTTTAAAAGACGTTTCGCCGAAGCCGAGGCACAACTGCTGCTGTGGATGCAGGATCACCCGCGTCACCCGAACAGCCAGCGCTTTCTCGCCGCCTGCTATGCCCATATGGGCCGGCTCGACGAGGCGCATGATGTCGTCGACCGGCTGCGCGGGATGACCAGCGAGGTGATGACCGACGCCTCGTGGTTCCGCAACGCCGAGAACCGCGAATTGCTGATCTCGGGCCTGCGCCTGGCCATCACCGATTCGAGATGAGTCTTCCTGCCGCCCGCCCGGGCGCGGGACGCCGCTTGAGGTTGCGGGCGCCGATGTCCCCGTGACCGGTCGGCCTGATTGGCGGCGGCGACAGCGAATGGGCTGCCGCGGTGAAGCGCGAATTGGGTCGATGTGCACGCGATTTCGCGGGGCTGTGTGATCCGGTTCACATTTGTGGAAGCCGCCAGAGGCGATGATCGAGGCCGGCGGCAACCGGCGGGGAAAGGGGCGATGTACGACGCGATCGTGGTCGGTGCGCGCTGCGCCGGCGCGCCGACCGCTATGCTCTTGGCGCGGCACGGCCATCGGGTCTTGCTCGTCGATCGGGCGAGCTTCCCGAGCGACACCGTTTCGACGCACTTCATCTGGCCGCCGGGGGTGGCCTGCCTGAAGCGCTGGGGGCTGTTGGAGCGCGTGCTCGCGACGAACTGCCCCGTCGTCGGCACGATCGGCCTGGACCTCGGAGAGTTTCAACTGACCGGCAACGTGCCGCCATCCGACGGGGTCGGCGAGATGTGCGCCCCGCGCCGTACCGTGCTCGACAAATTGCTGCTCGACGCCGCGGCCGAAGCCGGAGCGGAAATCAGAGAGGGTTTCGCTGTCACTGGGCTGACCTTCTCCGGAACTCGCGTGAGCGGGATACAAGGCCGGGCCAAAGGCGGCGTGGAAGCGACCGACGCGGCGCGCATCGTCATTGGCGCCGACGGACGCAACTCGCTCGTCGCCAGGCTGGCCGGCGCCGCCGAATACAACGCGCGCCCGGTGCTTACTTGTGTTTGCTACGCCTATTGGCGCGGCGTCGCCCCCCATATACCCGGCATCCATCCGCTGCCGCGGCGGCTCGTGATCAGCTTTCCGACCAATGACGGTCTGACGGTTACGCCGATCGTGTTTCCCCGCGACGAGCTACCGCTCGTCCGCGCCGGACTCGAACATCACCTTCTCGAAGCGCTGGGGCAGGTTCCCATTCTCGCCGAGGCCTTTCGGCGCGGCGTTCGGGTTGAGCGCATCAGGGCAATGGGCGATCTGCCGAATTTCTTTCGCACGCCCTTCGGCGAAGGCTGGGCGCTGGTCGGCGACGCGGGCTACCACAAGGATCCGGTCCTGGCGCAGGGGATTTCGGATGCGTTCTGTAGTGCCGAATGGCTGACCGAGGCGGTGCATGCCGGACTGTCCGGCGCACGGCCGATCGGCGAAGCACTGGCGGCGTATCAGCGCTTACGCGACGAGCATTTCGGGCCGATGTACGACCTTTGCGTCAATATGGCTGCCCTGGAGCCGCCGCCAGCCGACATGCAGGCCCTCTTTCATGCGCTGCGCGACAATCCGGTCGAGCGCGACCGTTATTTCGGCACGCTCGGGGGCACAGTGCCGATCCCGGAATACTACGCGCCGGAGAACGTGCAGCGGATCGTGGCCGGGTCAACCGCTGCCGTCTAGGGCGGGACGCGAGCCGCTCAGGCCTGAGTTGCCGGCGAGGAACTCGGCTTTTTGCCGGCGCCCTTCTTTTTCTGCTTCGGCTTTTTGGCCTCGCGGCTCGTGCGTTTCTGCTCCTTGTTCGCCATCGCGCTCTCCCTCGATCTCTGTCGAATGCGAATATGCGACGCAAGCGCGCCGATGCAACCGCGGAATCGACAAGCGGATAAACGCTATCGGCGCGCCGGCCAGCGTTTGGCTGCGACGGCGTCGTTGGGGGTGGCGGCGATGGCGGCGAGCCGTGCCTCCAGCCCAGAGCCCGGCCAAGCGGCGCCGGCGGCCTCTTCATATGCGCGGCAGGCCTGCAATACCGCGAGATCGCCATACAGCGGCCCGGTGACCATCAACCCGATCGGCAGTCCGCCGTCGAACCCGCAAGGGATCGAGGCGGACGGGTTTTTGGTCAGGTTGAAGGCATACGTATAGGCAACCCAGCTCCAGCTGTTGTGGGGATTAGGGGCGCCATCCGCACGCGGGTCGGCGTAAGCCGCCGGGATCGGCATCGTCGGCGACAGCAGCAGGTCGTAGCGGTCGAAAAACTGGCGCAGCCGTACCCCGAGCGCCACCCGTTTGCCGATCGCATCGACATATTGCTCCTGCGTCACCGCTTCGCCGCGTCGGCACATCGCGACGAGGCCCTCGTCCATCACCGCGATCTGCTGCGGCGTCTGCGCCCGCAACAACGCCCAGAACCCGCCAAGGGCCAGCGTTTCGAACACCGGCTGCGGCGTCTCGGCGAACGGGTCGCAGGGCTCGACGGTCGCCCCGAGTTCGGCGAAGAGCTTGGCGGCGCGCTCGACCGCTCTGCGCACCGCCGGCTCGGGCTCGGCATAGCCGAGCGTCGGCGACAGGGCGATCCTCTTGCCTTTTAGCGAGAATTCCTTGACCCGGTCGCGATAGGCGACCCCGTCATCGGGCAGGCTGTACCAGTCGCGCGAATCCGGCCCTTTCATCGCGTCGAGCATCAGCGCCGCGTCGTCGACGGTGCGCGCCATCGGCCCGACATGGGCGACGTCGCCGAACGCCCCCGGGGGATAGGCCGCGACCCGTCCGAAGGTCGGCTTCAGCCCGAAGATGCCGCTGAACGAGGCCGGGATGCGGATCGAGCCGCCGGCGTCGGTGCCGACCGCCAGCGGGCAGATCCCGGCCAGCACCGCGGCGGCGCTGCCGCCGCTGCTGCCGCCAGGCGTGCGCTCGAGGTCCCAGGGGTTGCGGGTCACACCGGTGAGCGGCGAGTCGGTGACACCCTTCCAGCCGAATTCGGGCGTCGTCGTCTTGCCGAACAAGACCGCGCCCGCGTCGCGCAGCCGCGCTGTGGCCGGGGCATCCTCGTCCCAGGCCTGGTTCGGGTCGATCGTGCGCGAGCCGACAAGGCGTGGCCAGCCCGATGTCAGCAACGTGTCCTTGATCGCCACCGGCACGCCGTCGAGCAGCCCCTGCGGCTCGCCCTTATGCCAGCGCGCCTCCGAGGCGCGGGCCATCGCCGTCGCCGTCTGCGGGTCGTACAGCACAAAGGCGTTGAGCGCGCCCTCGTAGCGTTCGAGCCGGCGCAGGGTTTCGGCCAGCACCTCGACCGGCGACAATTTCTTGTCGCGATAGAGCGAGATCAGCTGCGTGGCCGGCAGAAAGGCGATGTCGTCGGTCATGATGGTCCCCCGTCAGGTCGTGGCGACGACGTTTTCGAGCGGCTCGCCGCGGACGAAACGGTCGAGATTGGCGGCGACATCCCGCGAGCGCCGCTCGATCGTCCCATCCGTGCGGGGCGAGCAATGCGGCGTCATGATCACGTTCGGCAATTCATGGAACGGGTGTCGCGAGGGCCGCGGCTCGGGATCGGCGGCGCTGGGGTAGCGCCACCAGGTATCGAGCGCCGCGCCGCCGATCACGCCGTCGCGCAATGCGCGGTAGAGTGCGTCTTCGTCGGCGATCGGGCCTCGTGCGATATTGATCAGAAACGCCTCGCGCTTCATCGCCCCGAGGCGGTGCTCGTTGATCAACCCGGCGGTGTCCGGCGTCAGCGCGCAACACAGCACGATCGTATCGCACTCTCCGAGCATCCGATCGAGCTCCGCCCATGGAAAAACACGTTCGACCGCAGGCGGCTTTTCGCGCGGGCTGCGGTTGACCGCCAGCACCCTGCAGCCGAGGGCGGCGGCGCGCCATGCGACCTCATGCCCGATATGGCCAAGCCCGACAACGCCGACGGTCTGGCCGCCGACTTCACCGCGAACCGGCCCGCCGACCGTCGGGCTCCAAAACCATGATCCGCCGCGAAACGAGGTCGCGATGTCGAACAGGCGATGCCGCCAGGCAAGCATCATCATGATCGCGAATTCGCCGAGTGCCGCCTCGTGGCCATAGGCGTTGCACAGGGTGACGCCTCTCGGCAGGGCCGCTACGTCGATGCCGTCGGTCCCCGCCAGCGGCACCTGCAGCAAGCGCAGCCTTGGCGCCGGCGGGTAGCCGCTGCGCCACGCCCCGGTCAGGACGATGTCGGCATCGGCAAGCGACGCGGCGACGCGCGGCCGATCGCCGTCGTCGACGATTTCGGTCCGGATGTCCGCGCTGATGAAGCGGGTAATCGGCGCCGCTTGCGAAGCGGCGAGCGTCCCCAAAAACACGGCCTTCATCGGGACGCCGCAAAACAAGCCGGTAAATACATGATTTCCTCAACCTCCAGCGGTGACGATGTTGATCAGCGGCTCGCCTCGGACGAAGCGGCCGAGATTGTCGGCAACCTCGTCCCACCGCCGCCGCACCATCCCCGCGGTCCAGCCGGAATTGTGCGGGGTGACGATGACGTTCGGCAATTCGTGAAACGGGTGACGCGAGCCGCGGCGACCGGGCTCGGCCGCGTTCGGATATTGCCACCACACGTCGAGTGCGGCGCCGGCGATGGTGCGGTCGCGCAGTGCGGCAAAAAGCGCATCCTCGTCGATCACCTGCCCGCGCGCGATGTTGATCAGAAACGCCCCCGGCTTCATCAGCG
Organism: uncultured Alphaproteobacteria bacterium; assembly: GCA_963775525.1. Taxonomy (GTDB): domain Bacteria; phylum Pseudomonadota; class Alphaproteobacteria; order ATCC43930; family CGMCC-115725; genus AP-15. Next base: position 82,641 of record CAVZJF010000065.1, read on the forward strand.
CCAGCCGGCGGGCGTCGATCAGCCCGGTCGTCTCCGGCCCGAGCGCCGCGCACAGCGCCACCGTATCGCATTCGGGCAGCATCCGGTCGAGCTCGGCGAGCGAGTAGAGGCGCTCGACCCCGTCTTCGATCGGGCGCGGCGTGCGGTTGGCGGCGAGGATACGGCAGCCGAACGGAGCGGCCCGGCGCGCGACCTCGCGTCCGACCCGGCCATAGCCGACGATGCCCAAGGTCGAGCCGCGCACTTCGCCGTGGGGGACCCCGCTCTCCACCCAGCTGGTGCGCCACGAGGCGCGGTCGCGAAACTCGCCGGAAATCTCGAACAGGCGGTGATGCAATGCCAGCATCGTCATCACCACGTATTCCGCGATCGCGGTCTGGTGGCCAAAGGCGTTGCACACCGCGACCCCGGCCGGCAATGCCGCCAGGTTGAACAAATCGACCCCGGTCGCCACCGACTGCACCAGCCGCACCTTTGGCGCCGGCGGATAGTCGGCGAGCCAATGGTTGCTGACGAGGATGTCAGCTTCAGCCGCCGCCGCCGGCAACCGGGCGCGGTCGATCGGGTCGTCGAGAATGCCGGCTTCCAGCGCGGCAGGCAATTGCGCCGCGATGCCGCGGGCGGTGTCGGCCGCAACCCCGCCGAGAAACAGCGCCTTCACGACCGCACCGTGTTCGCCACGAAATAATCCTCGCGCATGATTATGCCAAGCCCGGGCTGTTCGTGGATGTCGATTATTCCGCCATGCACCGGAAAGAACTCCTCGCTCGGATTGTGCAGCAGAGGGTTGGCGCCAAGCGAATATTCGACGATGAACCCGGCCGGCGCCGCCGTGGCGACGTGCAGCCCTGCGGCAAACGCCGGCGCGCCCGCCACAGATGCGGTGCGAAATCGAGGTTGTAGGCGTCGGATTTTCATCGTCGCCGCTCCAAGAGGGACATCAGCAGATTAGAGCTCGGTCGTGCGCGCGTGAAGGCCAAAGGCGCGATCGCGATCTTTACGACGATCCCGGAAAATCATAGTCTCAGGTGATGGAGCGGATTACCTTCAACCCCGATCAATGCGGCGGCCGACCATGCATTCGCGGCATGCGCATCCGTGTCAAGGACGTCCTAGATTTGCTGGCGGCAGGGATCAGCGAGTCAGAGATACTTGCCGATTTTCCCTACCTGGAGGCGGAAGATATACGCGCCTGCCTCTCTTACGCGGCCGACGAATCGGACCATCCGGTTCTGGTCGCGGCTGATCAGTGAAGATCCTGATCGACGCTCAATTACCGCCCGGTCTCAGTTCACTATTGAATTCAATCTGTCACCAAGCCTGTCACGTCGCCGAAATCGGGTTGCACGATGCTCCCGATACGGCGATTTGGGATTACGCGGTCCGCGATGGCTCGCTGATCTTTACCAAAGACGAAGACTTTGCTGTGCGACGCTTGCGCTCGCCGGCAGGACCGACCGTCGTGTGGCTACGGGTCGGGAATTGCTCGAACTCGGCTCTCCAAAGATGGCTGATGCCTTTGCTGCCGGAGATAGAGCGGCTGGTCGCGTTCGGGGAAACGTTGATCGAGGTGCGCTAAGCTCCGTTCGCGCGGGTGGTGCGTTTTGCTCTGACTGCCTGTTAAATCGAAACTGCCGGCGGCGATCGGGTCACGCGCGGCGGGTGGCGAAGTCGATGCGCGGGTCGATCAGCATGTAGGTCAGGTCGCTAACGAGCTTCAGCAGCAATCCGATCAACGTGAAGACGTAAAGTGTTGCGAACATGATCGGGTAGTCTCGGCTGATCGCCGCCTCGAAGCCCAGCAAGCCGAGGCCGTCGAGCGAAAAGATCACCTCTATCAGCAACGACCCGGTGAACAAAATCCCGACCAGCGCCGCCGGAAAGCCGGCGACGACCAGCAGCATCGCGTTCCTGAACACATGGCCATAGAGCACGCGGCGTTCGGTCAGCCCCTTGGCGCGCGCGGTCAGCACATACTGCTTGTTGATCTCGTCGAGAAAGCAGTTCTTCGTCAGCATCGTCAGGGTGGCGAACCCGGAGATCACCAACGCCGTGATCGGCAAGGCGATATGCCAGAAATAGTCGGCGATGCGCATCGGCCATGACAGCGCGGCCCAATTGTCGCTGACGAGCCCGCGCAGCGGGAAAATCGACAGATAGCTGCCGCCGGCAAACAGCACGATCAGCAGCACCGCGAACAGAAAGCTCGGCACCGCATAGCCGACGATGATGACGGCGCTCGTCCACACGTCGAAGCGGCTGCCGTCGCGCACCGCCTTCCTGATGCCGAGCGGGATCGACACCAGATAGGTGATCAAGGTGGTCCACAACCCGATCGAGATCGACACCGGCAATTTGGCCTTGATCAGATCGACGACGCGCTGGTCGCGGAAAAAACTTTTGCCGAAGTCGAAGGTCAGGTAGTTGCGCATCATCAGCGCAAAGCGGGTCAACGGCGGCTTGTCGAAACCGTATTGCTTTTCGAGCTCCTTGATCAGCGCCGGGTCGAGGCCGCGGGCGCCGCGATAGCGCGAATTCGCGGCGGTACTGGCGGCGGTCGGCGCCTTGATCTCGCCGGTTCCGCCGCTGACGCGCTCGGTGGCGCTGACCGAATCGCCCTTGAGGCGCGAAATCATCAGCTCGACCGGTCCGCCGGGAGCCGCCTGCACGATCACGAAATTCACCACCATGATCGCAAACAGGGTGGGAATGATCAGCAACACCCGCCGGATCGCATAGGCGATCATCTGCGGCGCGGCCCTTGGCCGGCGCCGTGCCGGCCCCCACCCTCCCGCTGACGCGGGTCCCTCCCTCCCCCGTGGCCACGGGGGAGGGGCAGGGTGGGGGCTGGCACCGCGCCGATCCTCACTTCTTCACCACCTCGCCCTTTTTGGCTTCGACCGATTTTTCGGCGCCGGGATCGACCCACCACGTGTCGAGGCCGACCGCGTATTTGGGCGGGACCGCGGGGCGGCGAAACTTGTCCCAATAGGCGACGCGGTACGCCGCCAGGTGAAAGTTCGGGATCACGTAATAGCCGTATTGCAACACGCGATCGAGCGCGCGGGTGTGGGCGACGAGGCTCGCCCGGTCCGGCGATTGGATCAGTTCTTCGACCAACGCGTCGACGACCTTGCTTTTGATGCCGAGCACATTGCGGCTGCCTTGCTCGTCGGCCGCCTGCGAACCCCAATATTCGCGCTGCTCGTTTCCTGGGGACAGCGACTCCGGAAACAGCACGACGGTCATGTCGTAATCGAACGTCTCCATCCGCTTTTCATATTGCGCGGGGTCGACGGTGCGTACCCGCGCGGTGATCCCCATGCGTTTCAAATTGTCGGCAAACGGCAGCACGATCCGCTCGAATTGCGGGTTGTCGAGCAGGATCTCGAACTCGAAAGGCTGCCCGGTCTTGGCGTTGACGAGCTTTTCGTCCTTGAAGGTCCACCCGGCATCCATCAACAGTTTCAGCGCCTTGCGCAGCCCGTCGCGAATGTTGCCGGAACCGTCGTATTTCGGCGGGTCGTACTCCGCGGTGAACACGAGGTCGGGAATCTGGCCGCGGAATTTGTCGAGGATCTCGAGTTCCTGCCCCTGCGGCATCCCCGTCGCGGCCAATTCGGAATTGTCGAAATAGCTGCGGGTGCGCTGATAAGCGCCGTAAAACAGGTTCTTGTTCGACCATTCGAAATCGAACCCATAGGCCAATGCCTCGCGTACCCGCGGGTCCTGAAAGATCGGCCGCCGCAGATTGAAGCCAAACCCCTGCATGCCGCTCGGCAAGCCATTCGGGATTTGCTCCTTCTTGATCAGGCCGGCGCGCACGGCAGGGGAGTCGTAACCGGTCGCCCAGTCCTTGGACGAATTTTCGAGCCGCACGTCGTATTGCCCGGCCTTGAACGCTTCGAGCGCTATTGTCGCGTCGCGATAATAGTCATAGCGAATGGTGTCGACATTATAGCGGCCCTTGTTGACCGGGAGATCGCCAGCCCAATAATCCTTGACCCGGCTGTAGGTGATGGAGCGGCCGGGGTCGATCGACTGTATCGCGTAGGGGCCGCTGCCGAGCGGTGCGGTCAGTGTCGTCTTTTCAAAATCTCGACCCGACCAATACGCCTTTGACAACACCGGCATTTGGCCGAGGATCTGGGGCAATTCGCGATTTTTCGCCGATTTGAAATAGAAACGAACGCCGCGATCACCTTCTTGAACGACCTTGGTCACGTCGCCGTAATATTCGCGGTACGCCGGCAGTCCTTTCTTTTGCAAAGCCTCGAAGGTCCAGATCACATCCGCCGGCGTCATCGGCGTGCCGTCGTGAAATCGCGCTTCCTGGCGCAGGGTGTAGAGCACCGACAGCTTGTCGGGGGCGAGGTCTATCGTCTTGGCTACGAGCCCGTATTCGCTCGCCGGCTCGTCTTCGGAGGAAGCGGACAAGGTATCGAAGATCAGGCTTATTCCGGCCGCGGGGACGCCGTTGACGACGAACGGGTTCAGCGTGTCGAAGGTGCCGATCGCCGAATACCGCATCGCGCCGCCTTTGGGCGCCTGGGGGTTCGCGTAGTCGAAATGGGTAAAGCCGGGACCGTATTTGAGGTCGCCGAACAGCGACATGCCTTCACCGGGAGCTGCCGATGAACCCCGCGCCGACACCAGCAAAAAGAGGGCAGCCGCGATTGCCGTCACTCTACGCATGCGCCATGTCCTTGTGACCTGATGTCCCTTGCGACCTGATGCGCCTCGCGACCTGCTCAGCCGGCGAGGAGCGCCAACGCCGCCGCGTGCGCGCGCCGGTCGCCCGCGAAGAGGACGCGGCCGTCAGAGGCGAGGCCCAGTTTCGCTCCACGCCAATCGGTGGCGATGCCGCCCGCTCCTTCGACGATCGGGATGATCGCGCAAAAATCGTAGGGCTTGAGGCTGGCTTCAAGGACGAGATCGATAAAACCGGCGGCGAGCAGCCCGTAGGCATAGCAATCGGCGCCAAAGCGGGTCAGCTTGACCGCGGCCGAGACCTGCGCGAAACGGGCGGCGTCCGACCCGTGGAACATGTCGGGCGTGGTGGCGAACAGCGTGGCCGCGGCGAGGCCCGGGCAGCCGCGGCAGCGGATCGCGCCGCCGTTCAGCGTCGACGGCCGACCGCTGGCCCCAAGCCAGCGCTCGCGCAGGATCGGCTGGTCGATGACGCCGAGGATCGGCCGGCCCGCCTGGGTCAGCGCGATCAGGGTGCCGAACAACGGCACCCCGCTGATAAAGGATTTTGTCCCGTCGATCGGGTCGAGAACCCAGACGAATTCGGCATCCTCACGCACCCCGCCGAATTCCTCGCCGACGATTCCGTGATCCGGAAACCGGCGTTCGATCATCTCGCGCATCACCTCTTCGGCGGCGCGGTCGGCGGCTGTAACCGGCGTCAGGTCGGACTTGTCGACGACCGTGAGCGAGGTGCGGAAATAAGGCCGGATCGCCATACCGGCCGCATCGGCCAAGTCGGCTGCGAGTGCGATGTAGTTATCGGTCGCGGACAGCGGGCCGAACCTGTGTCGGGCCTATTTCAGGCTTTGCAGATAGGCGATGACATCGGCGCGGTCCTGTGCCTTCGGGAACCCGGCAAAGGTCATTTTGGTCCCCGGCGCAAAATGTTGCGGGCTGTTGAGCCATTCGTTGAGCTTCTCCGGATCCCATTTCTGGCCTTTATCGGCCTCCAAGGCCGATGAGAACGGATACCCGGCATGGCCCTCGGCGATCGGGCCGCCGACGACATCCCACAAATTCGGGCCGATCTTGTTGGGTCCACCGTTGTTGAAGGTGTGGCACACCTGACAAACCTTTGTCAGCCCTTCGCCTCTCTTGGGGTCTGCTTTGGCCAGCAGCGGCGCGATCGGCTCGAGCTTTGGCGCGGCGGCCGCCTGCTCGGCCGGAGCGGAGGTCGCGGGCGACCCGGCCACGACGAATACCGGCTTTTCGAGCGGCTTAGGTTGGACCAGCATGTTCGACAGGATCCCGGCGACCATCGCGACGATCATCGCGGTCAGCACCGAGGCAATGACCTTGTTCCACTCAAAAGACGACATCGACGCCCTTTCCCACCGTGCCGGGTCCGGCAGGAAATCGAATTCCCCCCGACAACTCAAATGAATTATCACGCTTTCGGCGATTGCCCGAACCGGGCATGTTGTCGCTGCCCGATACGTGCCGAGACACTCTGTGAGCGCCGCTCCCCGAAATCCTGTCATCGTGATCCCGGCCCGGCTCGCGGCGACGCGGCTGCCGGGAAAGCCGCTCGCCGAGATTGCCGGCGCACCGATGATCGTGCACGTCTGGCGCCGGGCGGTGGCGGCCGGGGTGGCGCCGGTCGTCGTCGCGTGCGGCGACCAGGAAATCGCGGCGGCGATCAAAGCGGCAGGCGGCCGCGCCGTGCTGACGGATCGGGAGCTGCCGACCGGCTCGGACCGCATCCACCAGGCGATCACGCGCCTCGACCCGGAACGCCGGCACGACGCGGTGGTCAACGTCCAGGGCGACCTGCCGATGCTCGACCCCGCGGCAATCCGGGTGGCGCTGGCGGGGCTCGCCGACGCGGAAACCGACATCGCCACCCTCGCGGCGGTTATCGACGATGACGACGCCCTCGCCGACCCCAGTGTCAACAAGGTCGTCGCCGGGTTCTCGGACCCGGCTCTGCCGGCGCGCGCGCTCTATTTCAGCAAGGCCGTGGTGCCGTGGGGCGATGGCCCGCATTACGAGCATGTCGGGCTGTACGCCTATCGCCGCGCTGCGTTGGAGCGGTTTGTCGGGTTGCCCCGAGGAGTCCTCGAACAGCGCGAGCGGCTCGAGCAATTGCGTGCGCTCGAAGCCGGGATGCGCATCTCGGTAAGCCTGATCGACGCCGCGCAGCTCGGAGTTCAGGTCGACACGCCGGCCGATCTCGAACGCGCCCGCCGCCTGATGCAACGACAGCAATAAAACCATGGCCGAAAAAAAGCTCGAACCGTCAGACCCAGCCCGAACGATCTCGTTTCAGGGGGCATTCGGGGCGTATTCCGATCTCGCCTGCCGGCGCGTCTTTCCCGACATGGCGACGCTGCCGTGCAACCAGTTCGAGGATGCCTTTGGCGCGGTGCGCGAAGGCCGCGCCCGGCTGGCGATGATCCCGATCGAAAATTCGGTGGCCGGCCGTGTCGCCGACATCCACCACCTGATGCCCGATTCGGGATTGCACATCATCGGCGAGCATTTCGAGCCGGTGAACCATCATCTGTTGGCGGTGCCGGGCGCCAGTCTCGGCCAGATCCGCACGGTCAGAAGCCATGTCCACGCGTTGTCGCAGTGCCGCAAGCTGATCCGCCAGCTCGGCATCGAGCCGGTGGTCGCCGTCGACACCGCCGGGGCTGCAGCCGAGATCGCCGCCCAGGGCGACCCGACCGTGGCGGCGATCGCCTCCGAACTGGCCGGAAAGATTTACGGTCTGGTGTCGCTCAAGAAAAACATCGAGGACGCCGAGCACAACACGACCCGCTTTATGATCATGTCGCGCGAGCCGATGCGGCCGCCGCGCGAGACACCCTCGGTCACGACCTTTCTGTTCCGCGTGCGCAACGTGCCGGCGGCGCTCTACAAGGCGCTGGGCGGCTTCGCCACCAACGGCGTCAACATGACCAAGCTCGAAAGCTATATGGTCGGCGGCGTGTTTACGGCGACGCAATTCTATGCCGACGTCGAGGCCCATCCGGAGGACCGGCCGCTCGCCCTGGCGCTCGAAGAACTCGCCTTTTTCTCGCGCGAGCTGAAAATTCTCGGCGTCTATCCGGCGCACCCATTGCGCATCGCCGCCTCGGCGGGGGCGGAATAAAAGCGCATCCGCAGCGGTCGTTGAGTCGACACCGTGCCAGGCGGATGATGCCGGGTGCGATGCGTTTTCAGTCCTTGCGGCGAACAAGGGGGAAGTCATGAGTGTTGGAACGGTCCTTTCGGCGGCGTTCGGGCTTTGCCTGCTCGCAGCCGGCCCGGTCCTCGCCGACGGCGGCGGTGGGGCGGAAATGACAGGTCGGATACGCCGGCCTGCGGCAAGGGCGAGGCCTGGGACAGCCGCAGTCAAAAATGCGTGAAGGCGGAAAACGGGGTGCTGCCGGACAAGGCGTTAACCGATACGGCCTACGCGCTGATCCAAGCCCGGCGCTACGACGAAGCGCTCGCGACGCTCGACCTGCTGAAGAACCCGAATACGGCGATCGCCCTCAACTACCGCGGCTACGCGACCCGCAAATTGGGCCATCTCGACGAGGGCATCGGCTATTACCTGAAATCGGTGGCGCTCGACCCGCACTACGCGCAGGTCCGCGAATACCTCGGCGAGGCCTATCTGATCAAAGGCGACGTCCCGCGCGCCGAGGCCCAGCTGCAAGCGATCAAGCAGATCTGCGGCGCCACCTGCGAGGCCTACGAACACCTTGCGGTGGCGATCGCCGACCCCGCGGATATCTAGAGCGTTTTCGATCACATTGAACCATTACTTCCCGTCGACCAGACGATCACTCGACATCAGGATTGGCGCGGGGTTCCGGCGACAGGTCTGCTCGACCGGTTTCCCGCGCTCCACGCGCATTGAATGATTGATAGTCACGAATAAGGAGAAGCGGGAACCTCGCTGCCGCCCTCCTGTTCAGAGCGTATGCCCTCGCCAAGGCGGCGGCGCTCTCAGCATGGGGATATCCAATGTTCTATCACGACAAAAAGCTGATGTTCGACGTCAAGGTCGACGGCTCTGACGCGCAATTTGCTCAAATGTTGTTAGAACAATTCGGCGGAGCGACCGGCGAGCTCAGCGCCGCGCTGACCTACTGGACCCAATCTTTTCATGTCGAGGACAAAGCGATCCGCGACATGCTGCACGACATCGCGATCGAAGAGTTCAGCCATCTCGAAATGGTCGGCCGGATGATCGAGCAGCATACCGAAAAGGCCGCCGGCGCCGCCAAGGATGCAGCCTACCGAAGCACCTTGTTCGCGGTGCGGGGGATCGGGCCCCACCTCGTCGACAGCCAGGGGCAGGCCTGGACCTCGGCCTACGTCAACGAGGGCGGCAACGTGGTCCGCGATCTGCGGGCGGACATCGCCGCCGAGGCCGGCGCGCGGCAGACCTACGAGGCCTTGATCAAACTGTCGCCCGACGCGGGCAGCAAAAAGGCGCTGACCTTTCTGCTGACGCGGGAAATTTCGCACACGCAAATGTTTATGAAAGCGCTCGAATCGCTCGGCAAGCTGACCGACCCGATGTTCGGCAACGTACGGCCGGATGAGACCGTCGATCTCTATTTCAACCTGTCCAAAGACGGCCCGCTCGACGCTCGCGGTCCGTGGAACTCGGAGCCCGCGTTCCGCTACGTCGAAAAACCGGAGCCGCAAGGGGGCTTGCCGCTGGAGGTGAAGAACCCGGACGACGAGCACCGCGGCCCGGCGCGCGGCGCTGGCCACGCGGCGCGACCCGCTGCAAAGTAGGCCGCGCGACAATCCTGGGCCGGCGCGGACCTGATGGTCTTTATCGACCCGCCGAGCGCGGAGCGGTTCCTCGCCCCCGCCAGGCCCACATCGCCGCGCAGCGCCGCGCGGGGCGCCGCCGCGCGCAGGGTGGCGGCGTTTGCCGGCCCGACGTTTATCGCCTCGGTCGCGTATCTCGACCCCGGCAATTTCGCGACCAACATCACCGCCGGCGCGACGCAACGATACCAGCTGCTGTGGGTCGTGGTGGTCGCGAACGCAATGGCGATGCTGTTTCAGGCGCTGTCGGCAAAGCTCGGCATCGTCACCGGCCGCAGCCTTCCGCGGGTCTGCCGCGAGCACCTCCCGCCCTCGCTGACCTGTATCCTCTGGGTGGTCAGCGAGGCCGGCGGCATGGCAACCGACCTCGCCGAGCTGCTCGGCGCCAGCCTCGGGTGCGCGCTGCTGGTCGGCACCTCGCTGCTCGCCGGCGCGGTGATCGCCGGCGCGCTGAGCTGGGCCGTCCTTGCCGCGCACGAGCGGCGCTGTCGCGCGGTGGAAGCGCTGATCGCGGCGCTGATCATCATTGTCGGCGTCTGCTTTGTCGTCGAAATGGGCCTGATCTCGCCGGATTGGCATGCCGCTCTCTATCACTCGGCGATCCCGTCTTTCGGCGGCCCAAACGGGGTCGTGCTGGCGGCCGGCATCGTCGGCGCGACGGTCATGCCGCACGCCGTGTTCCTGCATTCGAGCGTCGCGCGCAACCGCCTGCCGGCCGAGGGCGCGCCGGCGTTGCGGCGGTTGGTGCGGGCGTCGAACATCGACATCGGATTGACCTTGGGGGCGGTCGGGCTGGTCAACATGGCGATCCTGTGCGTCTCCGCGGCGACGTTCGGCAAAGCCGGCGCGCCTATCGCTCACAGCGCGGTAGAGCCCAGCATCGAAGATGCGTATCGCATGCTCGGACCGCTGTTCGGCGGCATGTCCGCGGCGATCTTCATGACCTCGCTGCTCGCCTCCGGGCTGAGCAGCTCGGTGGTCGGCACGATGGCCGGACAGGTTATCATGCAAGACTTCGTCGATTGGCGCATTCCGCTGTGGGTGCGCCGCGCGGCGACGATGCTGCCGACCATCGTCGTCGCCGCCTGCGTCACCGACGTGACCCGGGTCCTCGTCGTCAGCCAGGTCATCCTCAGCTTTGTGTTGCCGGTCCCGCTGGTGACCCTGGTGCTGTTCACCGGCAAGCGGTCGGTCATGGGGAAATTGACCAACTCGCGGCTGGTCAGCGCCGTGGCCATCGGCGCCACGGCGCTCGTTCTGGGGATCAACGCGCTGCTGCTGATCCAGCTTCCTTCCGGCTAGCCAGTCTGGTGCTTAGATGCATACGGACGATCAGCCCCATCGCCGTGTAGCCCTGTAGGATGGGTTGAGCGCGCAGCGAAACCCATCTGGTGCGGCGGCGGCGATGGGCTTCGCAAGGCTCAGCCTATCCTACGGCTATTTGCTGCTGAACCATGTGATTGCGTCTGAGCGCTAGCTAAAGCAGTTTCCAATCTTATTGGACCATTACTTCCAGTGTCGTCATTGCAAGTCCACGGGCCGGCGCAGCCGGACCCGTAGGCGCCTCGCCATGACAGCGCGGCAACCTGGTCGAAATCTGCTCTCTAACCCGGCGGCGGTTGCGCACCGGGCAGGGCGCGGGCGAAACGGACGATGCGATGCCCGGCTTCGGCGAGGCGCGGGTCGGGCTCGGTCAGCGAAATGCGCAGATGTCCGGCGGCGCTCGGCCCGAAAGCGTCGCAAGGCAATACGGCGACCCCCGCGCTTTCGAGCAGGGCGGCGGCGAATTGCCGGGCCGCCATCCCGGTGCCGCGGATGTCGAGCAGCACGAACATGCCGCCTTCCGGCAGCATCGCCCGGCAATTCGGTGCGGCGGCGAGGATCCCGGCCATCAGCGCGGCGCGCCGACGGTAGTCCTCGCGCAGCGCCGCCACTTCCGGCAGTTCGCTGTCGAGCGCCGCCAGAGCGCCCTCTTGGATAAAGGGTGGGCTGCCATAGGTCATCGACAGCAGCAGTGGGAACAGATGCCGCGACAAGGCCGGCGGCCCGATGATCCAGCCGAGGCGAAACCCGGGCATCGCATGCGACTTCGACAGGCTGGAGACGCAGACCATGCGCTCGGCCATGCCGGGCAACGACCACGCGCTCAGATGCGGGCGGGCAAAGGCCAGGTCTTCATAGACCTCGTCCGAAACGAGCCACAGATCGCGCCGGCGGCAGATTTCGGCGATGCCGGCGATCTCTTCCGGCGTGTAAACCGCACCGGTGGGATTGTGCGGGCTGTTGATCCAGACGACCCGGGTGCGCGGCTTCACCGCCGCGGCGATGCTGTCGAGGTCGGGGTGAAAACCGCGCTCGGCGAGCAACGGCACCATGACCATTTCCGCCCCGCTCGCCGCGACGACGCCTTCATATGTCGCATAGAGCGGCTCGGGCACGACGACCTCGTCGCCGGGACCCGCCAGGCATTGCAGCGCGCAATAGAGCCCGCCCTGGGCGCCCGGCGTCACCGTCACATTCTCGGCGGCGCAAGGCTGGCCGGTGCGGCGGGCGAAACGGGCCGCGATCGCCGCCCGCAGCCGGGGATAGCCGATCGTCGGCGCGTAGCCGGTGCGGCCGCGGCGCAGCGCGTCGATCGTCGCCTCGATGACCGGCGCCGGGGTCGGCTGATCGGGATCGCCGACCGTCAGAAAGATCACGTCGCGGCCGCTGTCACGCAACAGGGCGGCTTCCTGCTGAATGCCCCAGGCGCCGGAGCCCGGTCCCGAAAATCTCTCGACGCGCGGCGAAAAACGCATGCTCAGCTTCCGCTTCAATTGCCGATCGCAGCCCCGCCCGGGCGGCGGCTGTCGCTGATCCCGTAAAGCTTACCCTTTTCCGCCGCGATCAGTTCGACGGCGCCCCAGGGTTTTTGCGCGGCGAGCGCGTAGCCGCGGTCGACCAGCGCCGCGATCGTCTCGGGCGGCAGGCCGCCGCGCTCGTAGAACAGCGTGTCCGGCCGGCCCTGGTAATGCAGGCGCGGCGCCTCGACGGCCTGAGCCGGGGACAGGCCGTAATCGATGATGTTGATGATGGTTTCGAGCACCGTCGTGATGATGCGCGAGCCGCCGGGACTGCCCAGCACCAGGACGACATGGCCGCCCTTTTCGATCAGGCTCGGCGCCATCGAGGAGAGCGGCCGTTTGCCGGGCGCGATCGCGTCCGCCGCTCCCTGGGCCAGGCCGTAGAGGTTCGGCGCCCCGGGCTTGGCGGTGAAATCGTCCATTTCGTTGTTGAGCAGAAAGCCCGTCCCCGGCGCGATCACCCCCGCGCCAAAATAGCCGTTGATCGTGTAGGTCACGGCGACGGCGTTGCCGGTGCCGTCGACAACCGAATAGTGGGTGGTTTCGGCCTTTTCACGCGGGCCGGCGGGCGCTGCCGCCGGGGTTGCGGCGCCGGCGTCGATCGCGGCCCGGATGCCGGCGGCATAGCCCTTCGACAACAGCCGGTCGAGCGGGTTCGCGACAAAGGCCGGGTCGCCAAGAAAGGTATTGCGGTCGGCATAGCCCCGCCCGAGCGCCGCGGTCAGCAGTTCGACCGAGCGGGCCGAGCGCAGGCCCAGCGTCTTTAAATCGTAGCCCTCGAGAATATTCAGGACTTCGCAGATTGTCGTCCCGCCGGAACTCGGCGGCGGAGCCGAGATCAGCACATAGCCGCGATAGGTGCAGGCGAGCGGCGCCCCCTCGGTCGTGGTGTAATCGGCAAAATCATGTGCGGTCAGGATGCCGCCATTGGCCCGGCTCGCCTTCTCTACCGCTGCTGCGACCGACCCTTTGTAAAAGGCTTCCGGCCCATTTTCGGCGATCGCCTCGAGGGTCGTCGCGAGGTCCTTTTGGACGAGACGGTCAGCGGGCTGATAGCGGCTGGCGTCGGGTCGCAGAAAAATCTTCGCCGCCTCCGGGTCTTGGGCAACATAGTCGGCCTTGGCGTCGAGCAGGTCGGTGTCGTCGCGGGTCAGCACAAAGCCGGCGCGGGCGAGTGAAATCGCCGGAGCCATCAGAGCCGCGCGCGGCATCGTGCCGTATTCGCGCGCGGCGCGGTCGAGCCCCATCACGGTGCCGGGCACGCCGGCGGCGAGATAACCACGGCGGCTGCGGTCGGGAACCGGCTTGCCGGCCGCGTCGAGGTACATCCCGGCGGTCGCTGCCGCGGGAGCGGTTTCGCGAAAGTTGATAAATGTGTCACGCCCGTCGGCGAGGTGGATCGTCATGAATCCGCCGCCGCCGATATTGCCGCAGCACGGCTCGACCACCGCCAGCGCGTAGCCGACCGCGACGGCGGCATCGATCGCGTTGCCGCCGGCCGTGAGGATGCCGGCTCCCACCGCGGAGGCGATATGCTGCGAGGTGACCACCATCCCATGCTCGGCCTCGACCGCGGCCGGCGGCGACGCGGCATGCGCGCCGGTTGCGGCCAGCGCCGCGGCGAAGGTCAACGCCGCCAGGACGCTCCTCATCTTTAGTAGGCTAAGCTTTCCCGGTGGTAACCGGCGACGCGTTTATAGCCGTCCGAGATCGCGGCCAGCTCCTCGCGGCTGATCACCTTGTCGATGTCGTCGAAGGGCTGGTCGCCGGTCCGCAGGTAAACCTCGCGCAGGATTGCATCGGGCGGGTTCGAACGATTGGCGCGCACGACATTTGCCGTTGCTTCGAGCCGCTTGCCTTCATAGGCGCGCAAGGCCGCGACCGGATCTTCGCCGGCGCACAGGCGGTCGGTCAGCGCCCGGGCGTCGAGGATCGCCTGGCCGGCGCCGTTCGAGCCGCGCGGAACCATCGGATGAGCGGCGTCCCCGAGCAAGGTCACCCGGCCGAAGCTCCAGCGCGGCAGCGGGTCCTGGTCGACCATCGGAAATTCGAGGATCATGTCGGCGGCGCCGATCATCGCCGGCACGTCGAGCCAGTCAAAGCGCCAATCCTTGAACACCTCGACAAAATCAGCGAGCCGGCCTGGCCTGTTCCAGTCGCGCGCCGCATGCTGCGGCGTCTCGATTTCGGCAACCCAGTTGACGAGTTGGCGGCCCTCTTCGTCGACATTGTTGCGGATCGGGTAGATCACCATCTTGCCGGTGGCGAGCCAGCCCGCCCGGACCATCGTGGCGCCCGACAGAAACGGCGGCCAGCGGGTCACCCCGCGCCACATGTTGTAGCCGGAATAGAGCGGCGCGCCCTCGTTCGGATAGAGCTGCTTGCGGATCGCCGAATGGATGCCGTCGCAGCCGACCGCGACGGCGCCATGCTGAGGGGGCAGCGGCTCGCCGGTCTCGGCGTTCTCGAAATGGACGGTGGCGCGCCCGGCTTCTTGCGAGAAACCGACACAGCGCCAGCCGGTGACGAGATGGCCGGGCCCGGCGCGGCGGACAAAGGCGTCGGCCAGCACCTGCTGCAGATCGCCGCGATGGATCGAGAATTGCGGTGCGGCATAGCCCGCCGCCCGTCCCAACGGCTCGCGGTACACCAATTGGCCAAACCGGTTGAAAAAGCAGGCTTCTGCGGTGGTGACCCCGATCCGCGCCAAGGGCGCCTCGAGATCGAGTGAAGCGAGCTCGCGGGTCGCGTGCGGCAAGACGTTGATGCCGACCCCGACCGGCTCGATCGCGGAAGCGGCCTCGTATATACGACAGGGAATGCCGGCGCGGTGCAGCGCCAGCCCCAGGGTCAGCCCGCCGATCCCCGCGCCGACGATGATCACATCCATATGGCGCCTCCGAGCAGGGAGACGAGCGGATTCAGGCGTTGCCGCGCTGCTCGCGCCACAACCCGAGCTTTTCCTGCACCGGCCGGTCGGAATAGCTGAACAGCACGGCGTCGTTCGCGGCCTGATGGCTGACACTCGCCCAGCTCGGCGCGACAAAGATGTCGTGAGGCTCCCAGTCGAACACCTGGTCTCCCACCCGCGTCTGGCCAGCACCTTCGACCGCGACGTAAACCGTGCCGTCGGTCGAGCGATAGGGCCGGGTCGCAAAGCCTTTGGGCAATAACTGGATAAAGGCCCCAATTGTCGGCATCGCAAAATCGCCGCTCGCCGGGTTGACGTAGCGCAGCTTGTGCCCGTGGCACGGATCGGGGTCTTCGTTGCGGCTCAGCACGTCGAGCGATGCGCGCGAGCGGGCATAGGGGTAATTGAAAACCGGCGAGGTCTTGACCGCGGGCCGCCAGTCGACCGGCAGCAGGTTGTTGCCGAAGCGGGCGGCGTTGTCGCCCTCGGGCCGGGTCACGGCCTGAACCTCGGCTTCGCCCGGCTCGGCGAAACTCGCGTCGAGCAGGCGCACGATCGGAATGTCGAGCCCGTCGAGCCACACCATCGGCTCCTCGGTCTCGTTGCCGTGGTCGTGCCAGGTCCAGGACGGCGTGATGACAAAGTCGCCGGGGCGCATCGTCGTGCGCTCGCCGTCGACCGCGGTGTAGGCGCCGTCGCCCTCGATGATAAAGCGCAGCGCCGACTGCGTGTGGCGGTGCGCCGGGGCCACCTCGCCGGGCAGGATCAGCTGCAATCCGGCGAACAGGGAATGGGTGATCGAGGTCTGGCCTTTGAGCCCCGGATTTTCGAGGATCAGCACCCGCCGGGTCGCCTCCTCGGCGCTGATCAGCCCGCCCGCCTGCATCAGATAGGGCCGCACGTCGCGGTAACGCCAGATCGTCGGCAGGCATGGGGTGACCGGTTGCGGGGTCACCAGCCCGTGCAGCCGCTCCCACAGCGGCGCCAGGTTGCCGGCGCCGATTTCTTCGTAAAAGGCCTCGCGCTCGGGGGTGCGGGCGGCGGCTCGTTCCAGCGCCATCGCCGGTCTCCCGCCCGTTATGCCGCCTTCTGCTCGCGCTCGCCGAGCGTAAAGCCGATCTTGGCGAGATCGCCGATCAGCGCCGCCGACTGGGCCTGGTCGAGCGACAGCAGCGGCGGTCGCACCGCGGCCCAGGCCGGGTCGTTGTGGAAATGGGCGACGACCCGCTTCAACGCCGGAACCATCGGATAAGCCTGCATCGCCTTGCGCACGGTCGTGGCCTCGGCCTGCAACGCGTCAGCTTGCGGCCCCTGCCAATTGGCGTAAATCTTGGCGATGCCGGGCACGTTCATGTTGCCGGTCGCGGTGATGCAGCCGGCGCCGCCCTTGCGCAGCGCGTCGAGAAGAAACACCTCGGACCCCGGAAAAACCGCAAACCCCGGATAGCGGTCGAGCAGTGCGGCCGTGTTGCCCCAGTCGCCGGAGCTGTCCTTGAGCCCGACGACGGTCTGCGGATACGCCTTGATAAAGCGGCCGACGAGGTCGGGCGAGTAGCCGACCACCGCAACCGGCGGGATGTGGTAGAGATAGACGCGCAATGCCGCGGACGCGACCTTGTCGATGACGCCCGAGACAAAGGCGAAGATGCCGTCATCGCTGACCGGCTTATAATAAAAGGGCGGCAACATCAAAACGCCGCCGCAGCCATGCCCGACCGCATGCCGCATCAGGTCGACGGCATCGCTCATCGCGCAGGCGCCGGTACCGGGCATCAATTTTTCGGCCGGGATCCCGGCGTCGATCAGGCGGTCGAGCAACGCCATCCGCTCGGCGGGCGACATCGAGTTGGCCTCGCTCGTCGTGCCGAAGATCGCCAGCCCGTTGGCGCCCTGACCAAGCAGCCAGCGGCAGAAGGCGACAAGGCGTCCGGCATCGGGGTCGCCAGCAGCGGTAAACGGCGTCAGAACGGGAACCAGCACCCCGTGGAACGGCTGCGCGGTCATCTTTACGGCTCCTCTCGGCCAACTTCGCCCATTGCCGCAATAAGCGCGGCACGGCAGCCGGCGTCAACACCCGTCTGCGAGCGGAGCAGCTCGGCTCACAGCACCGTCAGCATCTCGGCGACGAGCGGGTGGCGCACGATGTCGGTGTCGCCCAGGCGCACGACCGCGACATCGACGATCGGCTCGAGGCGGCGGGCGATTTCGGCGAGACCGGAGAGGCCGTCGAGCAGGTCGCTCTGGTCGGGGTCGCCGGTCACCACCATGCGCGCATTGGCGCCGAGCCGGGTCAGCAGCATCTTGATCTGGCCGTAGGTGCAGTTCTGCGCCTCGTCGATGACGATGAAGGCGTTGTTGAGGGTGCGCCCGCGCATATAGGCGATCGGCGCGATTTCGATCGCCCGCTCGCCGATCAGCTGCTTGAGCCGCTTGCCGCCGAGGCGCTCGTTCAGCGCGTCGTCGAGCGGGCGCAGATAGGGCGCGAGCTTGGCGTTGATGTCGCCCGGCAGGTAGCCGAGGCTTTCGCCGGCCTCGACCGCCGGTCGGGTCAGCACGATGCGCGCGACCGCGCCGCTCATCAACGCGTCGACCGCGGCGCTGACCGCGAGATAGGTCTTGCCGGTCCCCGCCGGGCCGAGCGCGATCGTCAGATTATGCCCCCCGATCGCCGCCATCAGCCGGCGCTGGCCGTCGCTCTGCGGGCGGATTTTGCGGCGCCAGCTCTGCTCGCGCTCGCCCTCGACGACCGGCGAGATTGTGTAGCCGGCCTCGGCGAGATGGATGACCGATGACGCATTTGCCCAGCGCTTTCCCATCCGGCGCCTCCCGCAGCCATAGCCAACACTCGATCAGCCTACCACTAATTGAGTTAGATGACAGTATCGCTACAAGATTACGGCGGCCGGGCTCGGCATCGCGCTCGCTAGGGGCGTCGGCCGACCTCGCCACTCATGGCGGGTCAGTTCAAGCGGACGTATTCGTAGGCGGCGGGTAGGTTGTCGATGCCGATCTCGGGCGGCGCGAGCCACCCGGCCATCTTGCCGGGCTCGGTCACGCGCTGCATCAGCGAGTTGACAAAGGCGCGGTCTGCGTCGCCGGGCAGCCAGTCGCGATGCCGCGTCGCCCATTCCTCGGCGCCGATCGGGTTTCCCTGCGGGTCGGTGCGGGTCGCGGCCCATGCCCCGACAGAACGACGGAAGCGCGGGCTCGGCAAGGCCAGTCGGAAATCATAGCCGGCCTCCGCGATCAGGCGGTTCCAGCGGCGAAAACCGATCTCGCAATCGGCGATGTAGGCGATGCGCGTCACCTCGTTCATTGCATTGCGCATCGGCACCTGCTGCGAGCCAACCCCACCCCCTCGATCGGGCATGTCGACGGACAGACCTTTACCCAGCGCCAGATGGTCGCTGAACTGAGCTTCGTCCGGCCGGCCCTTGATGCCGGTCGCGAAATAGGTCGCCGCATTCGACGACATCTCGGCGCCGAACAAATCGAGCGACGAGCTGAACCAGAAATTGACGTAGCGCTGCAGGGTCCCGAGGTCGATGGCGCCGGCGCCGCGGATGTCGGCCGGGTCTTCGCTGCCCAGCGCCCTCATGATTTCGAGCGTGCGCTTGACGATGCGGGTGATCCCGGTGCGGCCGACGAACATGTGGTAGGCTTCTTCGGTCAGCATAAACCGGCAGGTCCGCGACAGCGGGTCGAACGCGCTTTCCGCCAGGCTCTTGAGCTGATAGCGCCCGTCGCGGTCGGTGAAATAGGTGAACATAAAAAAGCTCAGCCAATCCGCGATCGGCTCGTTAAAGGTGCCGAGAATGCGGGGCTTGTCGGGGTCGCCCGAGTGCCGCGACAGCAATTCCTCGGCTTCCTCGCGGCCGTCGCGGCCGAAATAGGCGTGCAGCAGGTACACCATCGCCCACAGATGGCGCCCTTCCTCGACGTTGATCTGAAACAGGTTGCGCAAATCGTAGAGCGACGGGCAGCTCAGCCCGAGAAGGCGTTGCTGCTCGACCGAGGCGGGTTCGGTGTCGCCCTGGGTGACGATCAGCCGGCGCAAATTGGCGCGGTGCTCGCCCGGCACCTGCTGCCACACCGGCTCGCCGAACGAATCGCCAAAACCGATGCGGCGGTCGGAGACCGGGTCGGCGAGAAAGATGCCCCAGCGGTATTCCGGCATTCTGACCATGCCGTATGTCGCCCAGCCCTCGGCGTCGACGGCGACGGCGGTGCGCAGATAAGCCTCATGGGCGTGCGACCCGCTCGGCCCCATGTCGCGCCACCAGTCGAGAAAGCGCGGCTGCCAGTGTTCGAGCGCGCGCTGCAACGCGCGGTTGTCGGCGAGCCCGACATTGTTCGGGATCGCCTGCCGATAGTCGATCGCCATCATTGCCTCGCCATCACCGCCTCCGGGC
>CAVZJF010000066.1:0-58977 GCA_963775525.1 uncultured Alphaproteobacteria bacterium
GCCGGCGCCCGGGTAGAGCTTTTCCGGGTCGATCTGGGGCTCGGCGATGACGGCCCAGCCGCCTTCGCGCCAGGCGCGGAAAAAGCAGCTGCGCCGGCCGGTGTGGCAGGCCACGCCGTGCTGGTCGACAAGCAGCAGAAGGGCGTCGCCGTCGCAATCGAGGCGCAGCTCGCGCAATAGCTGCACCTGACCCGAGGTTTCGCCCTTGCGCCATAATTTCCGCCGCGAGCGCGACCAGTAGCAGGCGCGGCCCTCGGTCAGGGTCGCGCGCAACGCCTTGCGGTCCATCCACGCGACCATCAGGATTTCGCCGGTGTCGTATTGCTGGGCGATCGCCGGGATCAGACCGTCGCGGTCGAATTTGATCTCGGCGAGCGCCCGCTCGATCGTGTCGCCCAACTTGCCCGTCCTTCGGCCGTTGCCGGTGTTCCGGCCTGGGATTAGGGTGGCCGCTACCCGAAAGCAATAGCGCCCCGGCGCGTTCGCGGCGGTCACGTCCGGGGGGCGACGGGGGTAACCGAGACCCCTGCGAGCCGGTTGCCGGCCTGCGACAGCTTTTGGGGTTGACCAAGCCCCCGTCAACGACGATCTATTGCGTACCAGATCAGTCCGAATTGGGCTGCTCGCGGCAGGCCTGGATCGCCTCGTGTCATGATCATCCTCAGCAAACTGGCGGATTACGGCGTCATCGTCGCGACACATCTCGCGGCCGATCCCGAGCGGCAGCTGACCGCCGCGGCGGTCGCCGAGGAGACCCGGCTACCCCGCGCCACGGTCGCCAAGATCCTGAAGGCGCTGGGGCATTCGGGCCTGGTGCTGGCGACGCGCGGCGCCGCCGGCGGATATCGGCTGGCGCGCGGCGCGCAGTCGATCTCGGTGGCCGAGGTCGTGGCGGCGATCGACGGCGATATCGGGCTGACACAGTGCTCGGTCCACGTCGCCGAATGCGCGCGCACCAACTACTGCCCGACCCGGCCGCATTGGACGGCGATCAACCGCGCCGTCGAGCAGGCGCTCGCGGCGGTTTCGCTCGACGCGATGCTGACCCCTTCCGCCTTTGTGTCGCACCGGCCTGCCGCCGTCACCCATCCTGCTCCGAACTGACGAGCCAAGAAGAATCTCATGACTGCTTCGATCGATACTCTCGATACCGTCCGCGCGCTGTCGCAGGAGGGCTACAAATACGGCTTTGTCACCGACATCGAAGCTGACGAGGCGCCGCCGGGCCTCAACGAGGACACGG
The DNA here is from genome assembly GCA_963775525.1 of uncultured Alphaproteobacteria bacterium. Lineage (GTDB taxonomy): Bacteria > Pseudomonadota > Alphaproteobacteria > ATCC43930 > CGMCC-115725 > AP-15. The sequence goes on from CAVZJF010000066.1 coordinate 1,244, forward strand.
TGCGCTTTATCTCGGCCAGGAAGGACGAGCCGGAGTGGCTGCTCGAATGGCGGCTCGCGGCATTCCGCGCCTGGCAAAAGATGACCCCGCCCAATTGGGCCAAGCTCAACCTCGCGCCGATCGACTATCAGGCGGCGACCTATTATTCCGCGCCAAAGCAGAACAGCGGGCCGAAATCCCTGGACGAGGTCGATCCCGAGCTGCTGCGCACCTACGAAAAGCTCGGCATACCGCTCAAGGAACAGGAGTTGCTGGCCGGGGTCGCGGTCGACGCGGTGTTCGACAGCGTTTCCGTCGCGACGACCTTCAAGGGCGAACTGGCCAAGCTCGGCATCATCTTCTGCTCGTTTTCCGAGGCGGTGCGCGAGCACCCCGAGCTGGTCCGAAAATATCTCGGCACGGTGGTGCCGCAGAGCGACAATTTTTTCGCCGCGTTGAATTCGGCGGTGTTCACCGACGGCTCGTTCGCCTATATCCGCCGGGCGTGCGCTGCCCGATGGAGCTTTCGACCTATTTCCGCATCAACGCCGCCAAGACCGGGCAGTTCGAACGCACCCTCATCGTCGCCGACAAGGGCGCCTATGTCAGCTATCTCGAAGGCTGCACCGCGCCGCAGCGCGACGAAAACCAGCTCCACGCCGCGGTCGTCGAGCTGATCGCGCTTGAGGACGCGCAGATCAAATACTCGACCGTGCAGAACTGGTATCCAGGCGACGCCGAGGGCAAGGGCGGCATCTACAATTTCGTGACCAAGCGCGGCGCCTGCCGCGGCGCCAGTTCCAAAATTTCGTGGACCCAGGTCGAGACCGGCTCGGCGATCACCTGGAAATACCCCAGCTGCATGCTCGAGGGCGACCATTCGGTCGGCGAATTCTATTCGGTCGCGATCACCAACAACCGCCAGCAGGCCGATACCGGGACCAAGATGATCCATATCGGCAAGAACACGCACTCGACAATCGTCTCGAAAGGGATCTCGGCCGGGCATGGCCAGAACACCTATCGCGGGCTGGTGCGGGTGCAGCCGCGGGCGGCGGGGGCGCGCAACCACACGCAATGCGATTCATTGCTGATCGGCGCGCGCTGCGGCGCGCACACGGTTCCCTACATCGAAGTGCGCAACCCGACAGCACGGGTCGAGCACGAGGCGACGACCTCGAAGATCAGCGACGACCAGCTGTTCTACTGCCGCCAGCGCGGGCTCTCGGCCGAGGACGCCGTGTCCTTGATCGTCAACGGCTTCTGCAAGGAAGTGCTGAAGGAGCTGCCGATGGAGTTCGCGGTCGAGGCGCAAAAGCTCCTCGCCGTCAGTCTCGAAGGCAGCGTCGGGTGAGAGCCGAGATGAGCTGTTCCATCCTTCGTTCGCCTTGGCCGGGCTCGACCCGGCCATCCACGCCTTCCTTCGGTAGGGACGTTGCGCCGCCAAGACGTGGATGCCCGGATCAAGTCCGGGCAAAGCGCGACAGAACTTAGAGGCCAGCCGGCGGATGCTCGAAATCAGCAACCTGCACGCGCGCCTCGTCGATGACGGGCGCGAGATCCTGAAGGGGGTCGACCTGTCGGTCGGCAGCGGCGAGGTGCATGCGATCATGGGGCCGAACGGCTCGGGCAAATCGACGCTCGCCGCGGTGCTCGCCGGCCGCGACGGCTACGAAATTACCGCCGGCAGCGTCACCTATCTCGGCCGCGACCTGCTGGCGATGCCGGCTGACGAGCGGGCGCGCGAGGGGCTGTTCCTGGCGTTCCAGTACCCGGTCGAGATCCCGGGTGTGAACAACATGTATTTCCTGCGCACAGCGCTCAACGCCGGCCGCCGCCACCGCGGCGAGCCCGAGCTCGATGCCGGCCAGTTCCTGCGCGCGGTGCGGGCCAAGCTCAAGGAGCTCGACATCAGCGAGGATCTGTTGCAGCGCGCGGTCAATGTCGGGTTTTCCGGCGGCGAGAAAAAGCGCAACGAGATCTTTCAGATGGCGATGCTGGAGCCGCGGCTCGCGATCCTCGACGAGACCGACAGCGGGCTCGACATCGACGCGCTGCGCGTCGTCGCCAAAGGCGTCAACCGGCAGCGCGCCCCCGACCGGGCGATCGTCATGATCACCCATTACCAGCGCCTGCTTGATTACGTCGAGCCGGACCGGGTCCACGTCCTGCACGACGGGCGGATCGTCGAAAGCGGCGACAAGTCGCTCGCGATCGAGCTCGAGCGGCGCGGCTACGGCGCCTTCGGCGACGCCGCGTGACTTCGACGAGGGACCGCCGATGAGCGCCGTCGTCGATTTCCCGGTCAAACCCGAGGCGCGGCCCTATCTCGACGCCGCCGCCCGGATACGCCCCGGCGAGCCCGACTGGCTCACCAGCCGGCGGCGGCGGGCACTCGCGCGCTTTGCCGAGCAAGGCTTTCCGAGCCGGCGCGGCGAAGCTTGGCGCTATCTCGACCTGCGCCCGCTCGCTGAGGCGCCGCTGCTACCGGCCGGCGCCACGACCGCGCAGGGCGAGGGCGGCGCGGCAAGCCGGCTCGCGGAGCTCGGTGTCGCTGGCGCCGCCGCTCGCCTGGTTCTCGTCGACGGCTGTTTTTCGCCGTATTATCGGCAGCCGACGGGCTGCCGGCGGGAACCTTCCTGCGCTCGACGCGCGAAACCGTCGGCGCGCGGCCGGGATCGGTGGAGGCCGCGCTCGACGCATTTTCCGACGATCCCGACCAGCCCTTTGCGGCGCTGAACGCGGCCGTTTTTACCGACGGCTTCATCCTCGAAGTGGCTCCCGGCGTGGTTCTGGAGCAGCCGATCGAAATCGTGCACCTCGCTTCCGGCGAAATGCCGGCGTCGCTGCACACCCGCAGCCTGGTCTCGCTGGGTGCCGAAAGCCGGGTTCGTCTGATCGAGACTTTCGCCGGCGCCGGCCGCTATTGGCGCAACGACGTGCTGGCCGTGCGCCTCGCCGCCGGCGCCGCGCTCGACCGTGTCGCACTGGTCGAAGAGGCCGACAACGCGTTGCATCTCGCCGCCCTCGACGCCGCCCTCGGCCCGGCCGCCCGGCTCACGAGCTTCGTATTGCTGCTCGGCGGCGGCACGCTGCGGCACGAGGCGGTGGTGCGCAGCAATGGCGAGGGCGCCTATTGCGGGCTTTACGGCGCCTATGTCGCGTCGCGGCGTCAGGAGGTCAACATCGTCACGACGGTCGACCATCTGGCCGAGCGCGGCGAGACCCGCGAAATCTTCAAGGGGGTCGCGGCCGGCCGCGCGCATGGCGCGTTTCAGGGGCGGATCACGGTCCGGCCGGGCGCGCAAAAGGTCGACGCGCACATGCTGAGCCGCAATCTGCTGCTCGGCGCGCGGGCCGCGATCGACACCAAACCCGAGCTCGAAATCTTTGCCGACGACGTCAAATGCAGCCACGGCGCCGCGGTCGGCGATCTCGACGAGGCGGCGCTGTTCTATCTGCTCGCCCGCGGCATCCCCCGCGACGAGGCGCGGCACATGCTGATCGAGGCGTTTATTCGCGAAGCCGTCGAAATCGTCGAGCCCGCAGGGGTGCGCGAGCATCTGCTGAACCGGCTCGCCCGCCGCCTCGCGGTGTTGGAGGAATAAAAATGACCACGGCCATCCCGCGGGTTGTTGATCCCGCTGCCCCCACCTTCCCCTCCCCCACGAGCGGGGAAGGGTTAGGGAGGGGGTTCGACCCGCGCCGGCTGAGGAGTGAATTCCCGATCTTCGCCAACAACCCCGGCCTTGTCTTTCTCGAATTCGGGCGCCAGCGCGCAAAAGCCGGCTGAGGTCATCGACCGGGTCGCCGACTACTACCGCACCGACTATGCCAACGTGCATCGCGGGGTGTATCGGCTGAGCGCGCGCTCGACCGATTTGTTCGAGGAAGCGCGGGTCAAGGTGCAGCGCTTTCTGAACGCCGCCGATTTGCGCGAGATCGTCTTTGTCCGCGGCGCCACCGAGGCCATCAACCTGGTCGCCCAGAGCTGGGGCGGCGCCTTTCTCGAAGCCGGCGACGAGGTCGTGATCAGCGAGCTCGAGCATCACTCGAACATCGTGCCGTGGCAATTGTTGCGCGACCGGGTCGGCATCCGCATCGTCGTGGCGCCGATCGACGCGACCGGCGGGCTCGACCTCGCCGCTTTTGCCGCGCGCCTGTCGCCGCGCACCCGGCTTGTCGCGATCACCCATCTCGCCAACGCCACCGGCGCCTTGGTGCCGATCGAGGCGGTCGTCGAGCTCGCGCATCGGGTGGGCGCCCGCGTCCTCGTCGACGGCTGCCAGGCCGCACCCCGCCTCTCGGTCGACGTGCAGGCGCTGGGCTGCGACTTTTACGCCTTCTCCGGGCACAAGACCTACGGGCCGACCGGGATCGGCGTCTTGTGGGGCCGCCGCGAATTGCTGGCGGCAATGCCGCCCTGGCAAGGCGGCGGCGACATGATCCTGAACGTCACCTTTGAGAAGACCGACTATCAGGAGCCGCCGCACCGCTTCGAAGCCGGCACCCCCGACATTTCCGGCGCCATCGGACTGGGGACGGCGCTCGATTTCATCGAGGGGCTGGGACGCGGCAATATCCTCGACCATGAAGAGGCGCTGACCGGCTACGGCGTCGACCGGCTGTCGCGGATCGAGGGGCTGCGGCTGGTCGGCGCCGGACAGCGGCGGCTCGGCATCTTGTCGTTCGATCTCGACGGAATACATCCGCACGACGTGGCGACAGTGCTCGACCGCCATCATGTCGCGGTGCGGGCGGGGCACCATTGCGCCCAGCCGCTGCTCGACAAGCTCGGCCTCGGCGCCACGACCCGCGCTTCGCTCGGCGTCTACAACGACGAGAGCGACATCGACGCGCTGGCCGATGCGATCGACGCCGCCCAGGAGATGTTCCGCTGATGGATCTTCGCGAGCTTTACCAGGACATCATTCTCGACCACGGCCGCCGTCCACGCAATTTCCGCGCGATCGAGCAAGCGACACATAAGGCGCAGGGCCACAACCCGCTGTGCGGCGACCGGGTCACCGTCTTTCTGACCTTGGATGGCGACCATATCGCCGATGTCGCGTTTCAGGGGCGGGGCTGCGCGATCTCGACCGCGGCCGCCTCGCTGATGACCGAGGTGCTGAAGGGCAAGACCGTCGAGGAGGCTCGCGAGCTGTTCGCACATTTCCACGCGCGTGTGACCGGCGGCGAAGAAAGCCCGCTCGCGGGGCCCTTGGCCGAGGAGATGGAACGGCTCGAGCCCTTGACCGGGGTCAAGGCCTATCCTGCCCGGGTCAAATGCGCGACCTTGTCGTGGCACGCGCTCGAAGCCGCGCTGAAGGGCGACGGCGGCGCGGTGAAAACGGAGTAGCAAGGATGACGCAACGCGACCCGTTCGACTTTGGGCCCGAGACGCCGGCGGCCGAGACCGACGGAGGTCGAGCGCCCGGAGGGCGGCGAAGACGACCCGGCGCTGATGGGACCGGTGCTCGAAGCGCTGAAGACCGTGCGCGACCCCGAAATCCCGATGGACCTCGTCGAGCTCGGCCTGATCTACGAGCTGATGGCGAAAAAGGGCGGCCTCGTCTATGTCGAGATGACCCTGACGACGCCGTCATGCCCGGTCGCCGCGAGCATGCCGGGCGAGGTCGAGACCGCGATCCGCGGCGTCCCCGGCGTCGACGACGTGCGCGTCAAGCTCGTCTGGACCCCACCTTGGACCCCGGAACGCATGAGCGAAGAGGCCCGCCTCGAGCTCGGCATGCTGTAGCGAGACCGCCGCGACTTCAACGTCCGAACGACTGGTCCCAATTCGCCAGTGCTGTTTGGAAGAACGCGTTTGCCGACTGCGACAAGTCGACGGCCTCGACCGCCCACCCCAGCAGCGCGACCAAGATACCCAATCTGAACAGACGCAACAACACGGGCCAAGCTCGCTGAGCTGAAACAGCATCAAATACCTCGGATAAGCGATATATTTCAGTAGGCGGAAAACTCAACCTCGATCAGCTGTTTTGGTTCTCATATTTAGTTCAAATTTTAGGTTAAATTAATCGGTGTCATATATGAACAAGTGCGGATCTTACTCGGCCAAAGCCAATTCGAGGTCGGCGATCAGGTCGGCGGGGTCTTCGATCCCGACCGAAAGCCGCAGCAGGTCGGGTGCCGCAGGGCTGTCCGGGCCTTCGATCGAGGCGCGGTGCTCGATCAGGCTCTCGACGCCGCCCAACGAGGTCGCGCGCTGCCAAACCTCGACCTTGGCGGCCGCGGCGATCGCCGCCTCGGCGCCGCCCTTGACGCGGATGCTGAGCATGCCGCCAAAACCGCCGCTCATCTGGCGCGCCGCAACCGGGTGTCCGGGATGGCTCGGCAAGCCGGGATACAACACCTCGGCGACCCGGGGATGGGCCGCCAGCGCCTCGGCGATATGCTGCGCCGAACCGCAGGCGCGCTCGACCCGCGGGAACAGGGTGCGCATGCCGCGCAACAGCAGATAGGCCTCAAAGCTTCCCAAGATGGCGCCGCCGCCGCTGCGCGCCGCACAAAGCCGCTCCCAGAACTCGTCCTTGCTGCCGGTGGTCAGGCTGCCGGCGACCACGTCGCTGTGCCCGTTCAGGTATTTCGTCGCGGAATGCATGACGAGATCGGCGCCGAGCGCCAACGGACGGGTCAGGACCGGGGTCGCCGCGGTGCTGTCGACCGCGAGCAGCGCGCCGGCGGCATGGGCGAGTTCGGCGGCGCCGGCGATGTCGGTCACCGACCACAGCGGGTTGGCCGGGGTCTCGGTCCAGACGAGCCGGGTGCGGCCCGGCCGCAGCGCCGCCCGCAACGCGTCGAGCGACGTCGCGTCGACGAAATCGACCTCGATCCCCCACCCTTCGGCGAAGTTCTTCAACCAGCGTCGCAGCCCCCAGTACATGACCCGCGGTGCGACGGCATGGGCATCTCGCGGCAGACTCTGGAAGACCGCCGCGGCGGCGGCCATCCCCGACGAGAACAGCAACGTGTCGGCGCCGCCTTCGAGTGCGGTCAACACGCGCCTGCGGCTGGTCGTAGGTCGGATTGTCGGCGCGCCCGTAACTGCGTCCGCGGCGGTACTGGTTGTCGGGATCGCGCAAAAAGGTGGTGGCCATATGCACCGGCAGCACGACGGCGCCGGTCGCGGCATCGGTCCAGCCCAGCGCCTGGGCCGCAATCGTCGCGGAATGAAGCGGTCTGCCGCTCATCGACATCCTCCCCTGCGCTGCCCGGAGCCGACACGCGCCGACACGCGCCGGAACCGTCGCTATAATGCCGGCAATCGCACCCATCCGAGCAGACGAAATTCCGGCTCCATGACCGACACCCGACCCTGCGCGGCGAAAGACGCATCTCGCCGTGCCGCGCCAGCCATTATGTAACGGACCTCACGCTCGGCCTCGGCGAAGTGGTATCCGATTATCTTAAGAACAGCTGATCGCGCTTCCCGTAAAGTCATTGGTCACAGCGGCGGCGCGCAATACTCTCACCGGCACACGCAAAGGAAACCGGACAATGGCGGCGAACGGAGCAGGCGGATCGACGGCCGAGGCGGCCCGGCTGGCGGCGGTCGGCAAGGTCAACCACTGGCGCCGCTGGGGACCCTATCTCAGCGACCGGCAATGGGGCACGGTGCGCGAGGATTACAGCGCTTATGGCACCGCCTGGGAGTATTTGCCGCATGATCACGCGCGCAGCCGCGCCTATCGCTGGGGCGAAGACGGGATCGGCGGCTTTGGCGACGACAAATTGCTGCTGTGCCTCGGCCTCGCCCTGTGGAACGGCAAGGACCCGATCCTCAAGGAGCGGCTGTTCGGACTGACCAATTCGGAAGGCAACCATGGCGAAGACGTAAAGGAGCTTTATTACTACCTCGACGCCACGCCCACTCATTCATACATGCGGATGCTTTACAAGTATCCGCAGGAAGCCTTCCCCTACACCGCGCTGGTTGAGGAGAACCGGCGGCGCGGCAAGGAAATGCCGGAATTCGAGCTGATCGACACCGGCATATTTGCCGACAACCGCTATTTCGATGTCGAGATCGAATATGCGAAGGCTGATCCCGATGACATTTTGATGCTGATTACCGTGCATAATCGCGCGGCCGACCCGGCCTCGCTGCACGTGCTGCCGCAACTGTGGGCGCGCAACATCTGGTCCTGGAAACCGGATCCGATGAGACCGCGGCTGCTGGTGCGCGGCGGCAATTCAATTTCCGTCGATCACCCGGAGTTGCCGGCGATGCGGCTCCTTTGTGACGGCCACCCTCAGTTCTTGTTTTGCGACAACGAGACCAACACCCGCCGGCTGTGGGGAATGGAAGCGTCCGGGTACTTTAAGGACGGGATCAACGACTATGTCGTCAATGGCGACCATAACGCCGTCAACCCGGCACAGCTTGGGACCAAAGCTGCGGCCCATTACCAGTTGAACCTGCCGGCCGGCGGCAGTGCGCGGCTGCGGCTGCGGCTCTCAAGCGAACACGAGACGTCCGTATTCGACGATTTCGACGGGATCGTTCACCAACGTCGGGCCGAGGCCGACGAATTCTACGCCGGTTTGCAACGCGGCATCGACGATCCGGACGTGAGGCTGGTCCAGCGCCAGGCGCTCGCCGGGATGCTGTGGACAAAGCAGTTCTACTATTTCGACATTCCGGAATGGCTCGACGGCGACCCGCTCCAGCCCAAGCCCCCGGAATCGCGGCTGCACGGGCGCAATTCCGATTGGCGCCACCTGAACAACGCCGACATCATGTCGGTGCCGGACAAGTGGGAGTTTCCGTGGTACGCGGCGTGGGACCTCGCCTTTCACTGTGTGACCCTGGCGATGATCGACCCGGAATTCGCCAAGAGCCAGCTCGTGCTGCTGCGACGCGAATGGTACATGCACCCCAACGGCCAGCTGCCGGCCTATGAGTGGGCCTTTGGCGATGTCAACCCGCCGGTGCATGCCTGGGCGACGTGGCGGGTTTACGAGATCGACCGCGAGCACCACGGCGGGCGCGGGGACAAGAATTTCCTCGAACGCGTCTTCCACAAGCTCCTGGTCAATTTTACCTGGTGGGTGAACCGCAAGGACGTCGAGGGGCGGAACATTTTCCAGGGCGGGTTCCTCGGCCTCGATAATATCGGCATTTTCGACCGCAGCGCGCCATTGCCGACCGGCGGCACGATCAATCAATCCGACGGCACCGCGTGGATGGCAATGTACGCCCTCAACATGATGCGCATCGCGCTCGAGCTGGCGCTCGACGACCATGTTTATGAAGACATCGCCACTAAATTCTTTGAGCATTTCTTATATATTGCCGAAGCGATGACCAATATTGGCGGCGATGGCATCGGATTGTGGGACGAGGCCGACGAGTTCTATTACGATGTCCTGCACCTGCCCGACGGCGAGCGGATCCCGCTGCGGCTGCGCACGATGGTCGGGCTGATCCCGCTGTTCGCGGTCGAGGTGCTCGACGCCTCGGTGTTTGCGCGGCTTCCCGCTTTCACCGCGCGGCTGCGCTGGTTCCTCGACCACCGGCCGCAGCTTGCCAAGCTGGTCTCGCGCTGGCACGACCCCAGCGCCGGCGAGCGCCATCTGCTGTCGCTGCTGCGCGGCCATCGGATGAAGCGGCTGTTGAGCCGGATGCTCGACGAGACCGAATTTCTGTCCGATTACGGTGTGCGGTCGCTGTCGCAGTTCCACGAAAAGAACCCTTATGTGTTCGAGCACGCCGGCAACCGGATCAGCGTCGAGTATTCGGCAGGCGAATGCGCATCGAACGTGTTCGGCGGCAATTCGAACTGGCGCGGGCCGATCTGGTTTCCGGTCAACTTTCTGATCATCGAATCGCTGCAACGGTTTCACAGCTATTACGGCGACGATTTCAAGGTCGAATGCCCGGTCGGGTCGGGCAATCTGATGCATCTGGGCGAGGCCGCGGCCGAGCTCGCGCGCCGGCTGTGCCTGATTTTTCTGCGTGACGAGGCCGGGCGGCGGCCGGTCTTCGGCGATTCGCCGATCGAGCAGACCGATCCGCATTTCCGCGACCATGTGCTGTTTCACGAATTTTTTCATGGTGACACCGGCCGTGGCCTCGGCGCCTCGCACCAGACCGGATGGAGCGCGCTGGTAGCGCTGCTGCTGCGCACCTACCCCACCGCCGGGACGGCCCAGGCGGCGCCGCCGCCACCCGCGGAGGAGGCGCTGCCCGAGCCCGTTGGCGCGCGCTGACGAGCATGGACGGTGGCGCCGGACGCCCCGCCCGGCTGGCGGCGATCCGCTTTGGCCGCGCCGTTTGCGGCGACCTCGCGGCAGCCGAGCGACGCGAGTGGTGGCTCGCCAACGGCCGTGGCGGCTATGCCGGCGGCACCATCGCGCAGAGCCTGACGAGACGCTATCACGGGCTGCTGGTCGCACCCGTCGAGCCGCCGCTCGGGCGTGTGCTGACCCTCGCCAAAGCCGATGCGCGGTTCGTCGCCGACGGCCTGTCGCTGCCGCTCTTCACCAATCGTTGGGCCAGCGGCGCGGTGGCGCCTGCCGGAAATCTGGCGCTCGAAAGCTTCCATCTCGACGGCACTATCCCGGTGTGGCGCTTTGCCGTCGGCGACCGGATCGTCGAAGAGCGGATCTGGATGGAGCCGGGCGCCGACACGGTCTACGTCGCCTGGCGGCTGGAAGGCGAGACCGGCGATCCCGCGCCGCGCCTTTTGGTGGCGCTCCTCGCCAACGGCCGCGACCACCACGGCGGAACCTGGCCGGAGGGCTTCACGCCGCAAATCGTCGTCGACGGCGCAACGCTGACGATGACGGCAGCGGACCGGTTCGCTCTAAATATCGCGGCGGCCGACGCCACGATTACTCCGAACAACGAATGGTATCGCGACTTCTACCTGCCGGTCGAGCACGAGCGCGGCCTCGACGCGCAGGACTCGCATCTTCACATCGGCGATCTCGAGCTGCCGCTGCCGTCGGGGAAATGGGTCGGGTTCGCCGCCGGCCTTGCCCCGCGGCCGACCCACGATCTCGATGCGGCATTGGAGCGCCGGCGCGCCCATGACCGCGCGGTGCTGGAGCGCGCGATTGCCGCCGACCCGGTGTTCGCGACAGCGCCGGGCTGGGTCATGCGGCTGGTGCTGGCGACCGACGCCTTCCTCTTCGCCCGGCCGCTGCCGGACCAGCCGGAGGGGCAATCGGTCATTGCCGGCTATCCGTGGTTTGGCGATTGGGGCCGCGACACGATGATTTCGCTGCCGGGGCTGTGTCTTGCGACCGGACGCTTCGACACCGCTCGGCTTATCCTTGAAACCTTCGCGCGTTTTGTCGATCGCGGCATGCTGCCCAATGTCTTTCCCGGCGCCGGGGCCGTGCCGGAATACAACACCGCGGACGCCAGCCTGTGGTTTGTCGAGGCATGGCGCGCCTATGTCGAGGCAACCAGCGACGAGGCTGCCTTGCGCCGCGCCTTTCCCGTGCTGGCCGACATTGTCGGCTGGCACCTCGGGGGCACGCGCTACGGCATCGGGGTCGATCCCGCCGACGGCCTCCTACACGCCGGCGCGCCGGGCATCCAGCTCACCTGGATGGACGCGCGCGTCGGCGAATGGGTGGTGACGCCGCGGATCGGCAAGCCCGTCGAGATCAACGCGCTGTGGTGCAACGCGCTGGTTGCGATGGCGGGGATGGCCGAGCGTCTCGGCATGTCCGCGGACCGTTACCGCGCGGCGGCGGCGAGCGCGCGGCATGGGTTTCAGCGCTTTGCTCGGCCCGACGGCAACGGCCTCTACGACGTCATCGACGGCCCGGATGGGACCCCCGACGCCAGCCTGCGGCCGAACCAGATTTTCGCCGTCAGCCTGAGGGCCAGCCCGCTCGACCCGGCCACCCGGCGGGCGGTCGTGATGCGCTGCGGCGAGAGGCTGGTCACCTCCTATGGGCTGCGCTCGCTCGCACCGGGCGAGCCTGCTTACCGACCCGCCTGCATCGGCGCCGTGAGCGAACGCGACGGCGCCTATCACCAGGGCACGGTATGGGCGTGGCTGCTCGGCCCCTGGGCTTTGGCGCATTTCAGTGTGTTTGGCGACGCGGCGGCGGCGCAGCGCTTTCTGGAGCCGATCGGCGACCATTTGTGCGATGCCGGGCTCGGCCAGGTCAGCGAGATTTTCGACGGCGACCCGCCGCACACGCCCCGCGGCTGCCCGGCGCAAGCGTGGTCGGTCGCCTGTGTCCTCGAAGCGTGGTGGCGTCTCGAACGCGCGAAACGGCAGCCGGCATAAGCAGGCGTAATTCACGCGATGTTGAAAGGCGCCGCGGCCGCGATGCGGTAGTGTCGCCTCGTGGTCACCACCCGCGCTTTCGTCGCCGTCATGTCCCTGGTAGCCGCCATCGCACCGGCAAGGGCGGCGGAGCGGCCGGTTGTCGTCGAGCTGTTCACGTCGGAGGGCTGCTCGTCCTGTCCGCCGGCCGATGCGTTGCTGGCCGAGCTGGCGATGCGGCCGGGCGTTTTGGCATTGTCGTTTCATGTCGATTATTGGGACCGGCTCGGCTGGAAGGACCCGTTTTCGAGCGCCGCCGCGACCGCCCGCCAGCAACGTTACGCCGGGACCCTCGGGGCCGGCTCGGTCTACACGCCGCAAATGGTCGTCGACGGCCGGTGGCAGGCGGTGGGCTCCGACCGGGATGAGGTCGAGCGCGCGCTCGCGGACGCGGCCAAGTCGCCAGCCACGGTCCCGGTCACGCTCGCCGTCGACCGCGGCGGGGCGCGGATAACGCTCGGGCCGGGCGGCGAGGCGGCAACGGGCTCGGTCGTGCTGATCGCTTTCGACCGCCGCCGCGTCGGCGCCGTCAAAAACGGCGAAAACGCAGGACGGACCCTGGCCCATGTCGACATCGTGCGCGGCTTCGCCGAAATCACTCGTCCCGGCAGCGGCCAGACGATCGCCGCGCCGACGCCATGGCGCGCCGACCGCGTCGCGGCCATTCTGCACGATGCCGACGGCCATGTCCTTGGCGCCGCCGTCGCCGATTTGGCGCCGCGCTGAGCGGGGATGCTGGCGGCGCGACAACGGCCGTGGCAGAATTGGGGCGCACCCTGGAGGCCCCGATGCAGATAGACCGCCTCGATCACCTCGTCCTGACAGTCGCCGATATCGAGCGCACCTGCGAGTTCTACGCGCGGGTATTGGGGATGGAGGTTGTGCATTTCGGCGAGGGACGCACCGCGCTCAACTTTGGCCGCCAAAAGATCAACCTGCATCCCGCCGACAGGATCCCTGGTCTTGTCGCCGACAAGCCGACGCCGGGCTCGGGCGATCTTTGCTTTATCACCACCGTGCCATTGGCCGACGTGATCGCGCATCTCGCGCAATGCGGCGTGCCCACCGTCGCCGGGCCCGGTCCGCGGGCCGGCGCCATCGGCACGATCCAATCCGTCTATATCCGCGACCCGGACCAGAACCTGGTCGAGATCTCGAATTACTGACCGGGCAACGCCGCGCCCCTTTCCCCAGAAATGTGAACAAAGACCGCGCCCTGGTCAGGAGCGCGCTCCAATTTCTCTCTATTAGGGGATCGCGCGGCAGTGCCAGCGCGTAGACGCATTCACATGGTCCACCGTTAACCCGCTTTGTCATGGCCGGGACATGCCCGGCGAAGACGGGATAAAACTTCCGACTGGCATCACGGCTCAAGCCGTTAACGCAAGGGTAATCCAGGATTTAAATCCGACGACGCGCAGTCGAAAAAGAGCCGACGATAAAAAAAGAGAAGGCCCCCCGGCGTCGCCGGAGGGCCTTCAGGCCGAGCTGTGTTGTTTTCTTATTAGAACGCTACACGGAACTTGTAGATCAGCACGTTCTCTTTGCCGCTGAGGTTGGCGACGACGGTGCGGTGGCCATACATGTACTGGACGCCGGTGGTGATGAACGCGACCGGGTTCCACACCAGGTTGACGTAAGCGCTCCACAGCTCCTTGTTGGTCGCGACCGCACTGGTCGGCCCGATCAGCTGCGAGGAGACGTCCTGCTGGGCGACGCCGGCAGCGATCGTCGAGCGCAGGGTCGGCGTCCACCAATGCTGGTAGCCGCCTTGCGCGCTGTAGGCAAAGACCGGCTTGGTGATGATGTTCGACGCCGCGAACTGGCCCGTGCACTTCGCCGTCGGGGTCGCGCACGCGGTGGTGACCGTGAAGTTGGTCGCCAGCGGGAACAAGGTCTTTTCACCGCCGCTGGCGTAGTCGCCGATCGCGTCGCCGGCGACAAAGCTCCACAAGAAGTCGTCTTTTTTATAGCCCAACCAGCCGGGCTTCACGTCGCCGGCGATGTGCCCGCCGTAGCCGATATACTGCTGGCTGATGTTGGTGCCGTCGGCGACCTCGTAAAAGCGCAAGACGCCGGACAAGTCCACATGCCCCCAGGGCTGCGACCAATACGAGGCGGCGGTCAGGGTCGGCGCTTTCATCACCGCCGGGTTCGCCTGCGTGGTGGCCGATGTCGAGGTCCCATTCACGCCGGTCCCGTTTGTCCCGGTGCAGGGCACACCGTTGCAGATCAGCGGAGCCGACTGTTGAGCCGGGGTGGTCGCAGTCCCGGTGCCGGACAATGCAAGGTCGCTCGATTCCACGCCGCCCGGGGTTATCAGAGTGGTGTACGGGTTTTCAGCCGCGACCGAGAAGGCGCTGCCGTAGGGCCCGGCGAGGGTGTAGCGCACCTGCGGGATGCGCATGCCGCCGGTCGACCCCAAATTGCCGCCGAACTCCATCAATTCGGTGTCGGCGTCGGCGTCGGAGAAGTTCGAGATCGCCTGGCCGGCGAGGAACCCGCCCAACGTGCCGTAAGCGTATCTCAGACGCGGCACCAGGCTGTTGCCGCCGCCCTGCCCCAAGGTCTGGCAGCTGAAATTGTCGCAGCCGGACCAGTCCATTTCAAAGAACGTCCGCGCCTCGCCCCAGCTTGTCGGGGTGCGGGTCTCGATGTTGACCCTCGACTGGTTCGGACTGAACTCGAGGACGCCGTTGTTGCGGGTCGGCGCGCGGGCGACCGCGCTGGGGTTGGTGAAGCCGAGCCCGGGAACGACCCGGCCACCCAGCGGCAGCGATCCGATTGTTCCGTTCTGGCCGGAATTGGAGCTGTAATTGCTGCCGGGGACGCCGCCGCCGCCCTGCAGAAAGTCGAGGATGGTGACATCGACAAAGCCGCCGACGCGGATCGAGGTATCGGTGCCCGGGATCAGAAACGACCGCGGGAAGCTGCCCCCGGCCAAGGCCTGGCCCGGGATCGGCGCGGTGCCGAAGGCGGGAACCGGACCACTGCCGCCGGTGGTGTAACCGCCAGGCGCGCCGGGCCCTGCCTGGGCCTGGGCCTGGGCCAATTGGTCGATCCGCTGCTGCATGAGCTGCTGGTTGGCGCGCAGATCCGACAGCTCGTCGGCCTTGGCGGTAGGTAGACCCGTCAGCAACGCGACCACGGCGGTCAAGCCGCCGATCGCCCCCACCGTCCGGATGTTCCGTTTTCTGGTCATTGCTCCCCCGAGAACTCTGTGGTTGCGGTCAGCCGAGCGAAAGACACGCGTTGGGCTCTCGCGCCATGATATTGAAGCCCAGCCCTCGATCAAGCGTGCCGTGGCCCCGACGTGTTGTTTTCGTCTCAGCGTGGCCAAGATGCAACATAATCCGATAAGCTGTTGTATTATTGACGATGGATTTAGCCATTATGGCGACCCGAGGAGCCCTATTATACGCCGCAATGGCCTTTATCAGAGCTAGCCCGATGCGCGAGAGCGGCTGAGGTTCGAGATCCGGCCACGCTCGCGCATCAGGGACATCGGCAATGCCCTGCGCACGACCACTGGTCTCGCCATCTGCTCTGCGGGGCTGCCGAGGATCAGCGGTTCGCGATGCGGAACCGGCGAGCCGGGCTCTTGGCGGGTCAGGGTTCCCGGAGGGTCGGGGCTCCTGGCGGGTCGGGGCTCTTGGCGGGTCAGGGTTCTCGGTGGGGATAGAGCCTCAGGGCATGCCCAGAAAAGGGTTCAGGGCTTTAAGCCGCGCCGACCAGCGGTGGCGCCCAAGCTCGCGCCGGACCACGGCGTGGTCCCGCACCCAGTTCAGCTGCAATGTCCGCCGCGGGCCGAAATAGGGGCGATGGCCGTGGAACGAATGAGCGCTGCGCCGAAACGCCAGCATCGTGCCGGCAAGCGGGGTTATCTCGCGCGCAAAATCGTCGAGGTCGTCGGGGCCGCGCAACAGCCGCAACCGGCCTTCGGCATGTTCCCAGACCGGGTTCATGTAGAGCAGCACCGTGATGATCTTGCTTTCAGAGTCGGTGTGGATGCGCCCGTCCTTACCGTCGCCCAAGCCGCGGACGGTCAGCAGGGTCGGCCGACTGCCGAGGTCGACCGCGAATTTGTCGCCCATCGCGCGGCCGAGCTCGCGGCTGGTCAACGCCGCCACGAGCTGGCCAAAGACCGGCCCGTGCTTGACGCTCTGCACCGGATAGCTGCCCGCCGCTCTGATCGGGGGAAAATCGGCGACGAGCGCGGGCAACGCTTCGCGCCGGACGAAATCTTCGACCACAACGAAATCGAACGGGTCATGCTCGAGCGGTGCGGCACACAGCCGGTCGAGATCGAGAATAGTCACGCGCGCCTCCATAGATCGGCAATCTGCAATAATCGTGTTGTACCCTCGGAGGCAAGGCCGGTGCGGTTCGCGCGGGCAGAGCAGCCGCTGCGGATGCGCTGTTGATTAAACCCTTCGCCTCTACCGGCGGCTGGGTTAGAGGTAGGCTTCGCCGCGACAATCAACCGAGAGCCGAGAGGGGGCATGGAACAGCGCTGGGGCCTGCCCCTCGTAGCTTGGCCGCTGCGGCTGCGGCCGACGATCTGGGACCTTGTGGCGCTGCCGCTGGTGCTCGGGCTCTTGGCGCTGGTCGCCTGGGGCGGCTCGGCGATGAGCATGCGCTATCAGCTGGGCCAGCCGCTGTCGATCAGCCTCGACCCGTGGGCGCTGCCGGCATACGCGCTGCGCACCGTGTTGCGCATGGCCTGGGCGCTGGTCGCCTCGCTCGTCTTCAGCCTCGCCTATGCCGCGCTCGCGGCGAAAAGCCGCCAGGCCGAAAAGATCCTGATCCCGTTGCTCGACGTCCTCCAGTCGGTGCCGATCCTGGGGTTTCTGTCGATCACCGTCACCGGGTTCATCGCGCTGTTCCCGGGCCGGCTGCTGGGCGTCGAATGCGCCGCGATCTTTGCGATCTTCACGTCGCAGGCGTGGAACATGACGTTCAGCATCTACCAGTCGCTGCGCACCGTCCCGGGCGAGCTGATCGAAGCCGCGCGCATGTACCATCTCTCGCCATGGCGCCGGTTTTGGCGGCTCGAAGTACCGCACGCCATCCCGTCCCTGGTGTGGAACATGATGATGTCGGTCTCGGGGGGCTGGTTTTTTGTCGTCGCCTCCGAGGCGATCACCGTCGCCGGTCACACGATCCTGCTGCCCGGCGTCGGCTCCTACATCGCGACCGCCATCGAGAAGGAGGATCTGCGCGGCGATCGGCTGGGCGGTGCTGGTCATGTTCGTCGTCATCCTGCTCTACGACCAGCTGCTGTTTCGGCCTCTGATCGCCTGGTCGCGCAAGTTTCAGCCCGAAACCGCGCCCGACGAGGACAACGTCCGGCCGTGGTTTCTGATCATGCTGCAGCGCGCCCGATTGATCGAGCTGGTCCAGTCGGGGCTGCTCGAAGTCAATCGCGGGATCGACAGCGCCTTCGCCGGCCTCGGCCGGCTGCGCCCGCCAATGGCGGAGCGGCGGCCCCGGCCGATCTTCGAGCGCCTGTTCAACCTCGCGGTTCTGGTTCTCTCGGCCGCCGCCGCGGCGTGGATCATCTTTTACATCCGCGCGCATGTCGACGCCGCCGAGATCGGCTGGGTGTTCGTGCTGGGCCTGATTACGGCGATCCGCGTCTTGGTGCTGATCGCGATCGCATCGTTGATTTGGGTCCCGATCGGGGTCGCCATCGGCCTGCGCCCGCGGCTTGCCGACCGGGTCCAGCCAATTGTCCAGTTCCTGGCCGCATTTCCGGCAAATTTGTTCTTTCCGCCAGTGGTGCTGCTGATCGTCCGCTTTCACCTGAACCCGCAGATATGGCTGAGCCCGCTGATGATCCTCGGCACCCAGTGGTACATCCTGTTCAACGTCATCGGCGGGGCGACGGCATTGCCGGCCGAACTGCGCCGGGCCGCGCAAAATCTCGGCGTCGCGCGGCTGTTGTGGTGGCGCCGGGTCATGTTGCCGGCGATCTTTCCGGCCTATGTGACCGGGGCCGTCACCGCGGCCGGGGGGTCGTGGAATGCCAGCATCGTCGCCGAGGTCGCTCAATGGGGCAACACGGTGCTGACGGCGACCGGGATCGGCGCCTATATCGCGCGGACCACCGCGGCTGGCGACAGCGCCCGCATCGCGCTCGGGATCAGCGTGCTGTGCCTCTACGTGCTGGCCTTCAATCGGCTGCTGTGGCGCCGGCTCTATGATGTCGCCGCCGAACGTTTGCGACTCGACTGACAAAAGCTTCAGCGTGAAGGAAGCGACGATGCACAGTGGACAAAGCGAAACCACCGCGACGGCGGCGCCGATCGCGGCAGGATCCGCGCTGCAAATCGGCGAAACCCCGGCGACCACGGCGCTGCTGCGCACCGCTGCCGTTTGCAAAACCTACCAGATGCCGGACCATCTGAGCCGGCTTGTGCTCGACCATATCGACTTCGACCTGCAGTATGGCGAGATCGTTGCAATTCTCGGCAAGTCGGGTTCGGGCAAATCGACCTTTCTGCGCGTCCTCGCCGGCCTGATACCGCCGAGCGACGGCGCAGTCGAATATCGCGGGAAGCAGGTGACCGAGCCGGCGCACGGCATCGCGATGGTGTTTCAGAGCTATGCGCTGTTTCCGTGGCTGACGGTGCTCGGCAATGTCGAGCTCGGCCTCGAGGCGCAGGGCGTAGGCGGCGCGGAACGGCGGCGGCAGGCGGTCGCGGCAATCGACCTGATCGGCCTCGACGGGTTTGAAAACGCCTATCCCAAAGAGCTGTCGGGCGGCATGCGCCAACGTGTCGGCTTTGCCCGCGCGCTCGTCGTGAACCCCGATATTCTGCTGCTCGACGAGCCGTTCTCGTCGCTCGACGTGCTGACGGCGGAGACCCTGCGCGGCGACCTGCTCGATCTGTGGGACGACCGCCGCATCCCGACCAAGGGGATCGTCTTGGTCTCGCACAATATCGAGGAGGCGGTCGAAATCGCCGACCGCATCCTGATTTTCGGCAGCGACCCCGGCCGCATCCGCGCCGAGATCCCGATTGCGCAGCCGCGGCCGCGGGACATGCAAAACCCCGCGATCCGCCAGATTGTCGACCGGGTCTACACGTTGCTGACCGAGACCGGCCGCGACGGGCGCCGCGGCGTCAAGCCCGAAACCGTCGGCATCGGCTATCGCCTGCCGGACGCCGGGGTGCCGCGGCTTTCCGGCCTGATCGACACCTTGAGCGAGGCGCCCTACCACGGCCGCGCCGACCTGCCTCATCTCGCCTACGAGGAAAGCCTCGTCATGGACGAGCTGTTTCCACTGATCGAGACCTTGCAGCTCCTCGGCTTTGCGCATGTCAGCGACGGCGACATCGAGCTGACGCCGCTCGGCCGCGCCTATGCCGAGGCCGAGATGTTGGCGCGCAAGCCGCTCTTTGCCGAAGCCGTGCTGAAGCACGTGCCGCTCGCCGCCCATATCCGGCGCATTCTCGACGAGCGCCCGGGCCACAGCGCGCCGGCCGCGCGCTTTCTGCGCGAGCTCGAGGATCACCTGTCTGAAGAAGAGGCCGAACGGGTGCTCGACACCGTCATCGACTGGGGCCGGCACGCCGAGATCTTCGCCTACGACTATGACAGCGAAGTGCTGAACCTGGAGAACTTCTGATCGCGCCTCATCGCGGCGGCCTTAGCTGCCGCCGTCGAAAAAGCTCTGGGCGATCTCGGCGCGGGCGGTCTGCGGGAAGATCAGCCGGGCGTAAAACGTGTCGCGTCCGGCGGTAAACCCAAACCCGTTGGTGGTCGCCCAGCTACGCAAGGAATCAACCTTGACGTAGGCTTCCTGCCCGGCGACGAGGGCAACATTCGTCGACTGGTCGAAATCCCTGCCATAGCTCTCGACCTCGACATGATAGACCCCTGGCGGAACGTCCCGGTAAAACGCGCCGCCCAACTGGGCATAGCCGGCGTAACGGCCGTTCAGCGTCACCTTTGTCATGTTGAGGGTGTCGGACGGAAGATAGATCCGGTAGAACCAAAGCCGCGCCTCGCCCGGCGGGATCGGCGCGACATAGATCGATCCGACGGTCGGGTTGCGGACGCATCCGGCGAGCGCCGCGACGCCGAGGAGCGCCACGAGCATGAGCAAGCGGCGACCCCTGGTCGGCGGGTGCTTTGCGGTTACCGGCGGCGCTGCTGTCACCGGGAGCCGAGGTCGACGGGTCGTCACATGAAAAATACGCATGTCTTGCCGCCATGTCGCCGTCACGGTTAGCTTACCTCCCGCGGGCGAGACCAATCGCCACTGCGTCGCCGCTTTTGTGTGGACCGGAATGCGCATCCTGTTGCTGACGGCACTGCTGTCTCTGGTCGCCTGCACCGGCGCCAGCCTGACCAAGCTCGACTACCGCACCTACCAGATCCAATCGGACGCCATCCCCGGGGGCTCGGACGCCCCGAACCGGCGCGTGGCCGAGCAGGTTTGTCCGGGCGGTTACCGGGTTATGAACGAGACGGCCAGCAACAACACCCCCGATCGGGCCCGCGACCAGCAAGGTGTTTTCACCACCTGGACGATCCGCTGCCTTTGACCGCGGTCAACGCGGCCGCAAGGTCGGGAAGGCGATCACGTCGCGGATCGACGGGCTGTCGGTCAGCAGCATGACCAGCCGGTCGATGCCGATACC
Organism: uncultured Alphaproteobacteria bacterium; assembly: GCA_963775525.1. Taxonomy (GTDB): domain Bacteria; phylum Pseudomonadota; class Alphaproteobacteria; order ATCC43930; family CGMCC-115725; genus AP-15. The sequence continues at coordinate 22,194 of CAVZJF010000066.1, forward strand.
GAGCCCGCCGCAGGGCGGCAGCCCGTATTCGAGCGCCGTCACATAGTCCTCGTCGAGCGGCTGCGCCTCCTCGTCGCCGGCCGCGCGCGCCTGCATCTGCGCCTCGAACCGCGCGCGCTGGTCCTGCGGGTCGTTCAGCTCGGAAAAGGCGTTGGCGACCTCCCAGCCGTAGATGTAGGTCTCGAACCGCTCGGCGAGGCGCGGGATCGGTGCGGTCGGCCTTGGCCAAGGGCGAGATGTCGCGCGGAAAGCCGGTGACATGGGTCGGCTGGATCAGCCTGTCCTCGACGCGCGCGGCAAACACCGCTTCGAGCGCCTGGCCCCAATTCTCGCTTCGCCGGCCACAGCGACGCCGAGCTGCCGCGGCCGCGCGCGCGCGCCGCCTCGGCGCCGTCGAGCGCCAGGAAGTCGACGCCGGTCGCTTCCCGCACCAGCTCGGCCATGCCGCGCCGCGGCCACGGCGGCGACAGGTCGATCTCGGTTCCGCCATAGCCGATCCGCAGGGTTCCGAGCACCGCCTCGGCGGCGCCTGCGACCAGTTCCTCGGTCAGCCTCATCATCGCCGAATAGTCGACATAGGCCTCGTACAGCTCGAGCGAGGTGAATTCCGGGTTGTGCCGCGGCGACAGGCCCTCGTTGCGGAAGCAGCGGTTGATCTCGAACACCTTGTCGGCAAGCCCGCCGACCACCAGCCGCTTCAGATGCAGCTCGGGCGCGATGCGCAGATAGAGGTCGATGTCGAGCGCATTGTGATGCGTGACAAAGGGCTTGGCCGAGGCGCCGCCGGGGATCGTGTGCAGCATCGGCGTCTCGACTTCGAGATAGCCGCGCGCGACGAGATGGCTGCGCAAGGCGGCGACGATCCGGCTGCGCCGGCGCAAGGTCTCGCGGCTCTCGGGGTTCATGATCAGGTCGAGATAGCGCTGGCGATAGCGCAGCTCGACATCGGCAAGCCCATGATACTTCTCGGGCAACGGCCGCAGCGTCTTGGCCAGCACCGAAACCGCGGACGCATTGACCGTCAGCTCGCCGCGCGGGGTGCGGCGCACCAGGCCCTCGACCCCGATCAGATCGCCGATATCGAGCAGCCGCACCGCGCCGAGCCCTCGCGGATCGAGAAAATCGCGGTGGCAGAAGACCTGGATCTTGCCGGAGGCGTCGTGCAGGTCGATGAACATGCCGCTGTTGCGGATCGCGCGGATGCGTCCGGCGACGCGCACCCGCTCGCCGGTATCGGCGCCGGCAGCGAGCGCGGCATGCCGCCGTTCGAGCGTCGGCTGCCTCGTCGGTCCGCGCGAATTCGTAAGGATAGGGATCGATCCCCAGCGCCCTCAGCCCGTCGAGCTTGGCGAGACGGACGGCGCGCAGCGGGTCTTCGGCGTCGCTCATTCTTATACTCTCGGCAGCTTATCCGGCAGCGGCTCGGGGGACCGGCTGCGGCGACAGGTCGACGATCGTGTCGTGAAAGCGCCGCAGCGCCCCGTGATGGCCGACGCTGACGATCGTCGGCTGCCAGGACGCTTCCCGCAGCAGCCGGTACAACGACATCTCCGCCGCCTCGTCGAGTGCGGAGGTCGCTTCGTCGAGGAACACGATCTCCGGCCGCGCCAGCAGCACCCGGGCAAAGGCGAGGCGCTGCTGCTCGCCGATCGACAGCCGCTGCGCCCAGTTGCTCTCCTCGTCGAGGCTGCCCACCAGATGCGGCAGACCGACCGCACGCAGAGCGTCGGCGAGGCCGTCGCGGCATCAGCTCGGCGGCGGCGCGCGGGTAGGCGAGCGCGTCGGCCAGGGTCCCGAGCGGCAGATAGGGCCGCTGCGGCAGGAACAACGCAGCGCCGTCGGCGACCCGGATATGGCCGCGGCCATAGGGCCACAGCCCGGCGACCGCGCGCAGCAACGTGCTCTTGCCCACGCCCGAGGGACCGGTCACCATCAATGCCTCACCGGGGCTCGCCTTGAGGGCCAGGTCCTGGTGGAGCGGGCGCCCATCCGGCAGATCGAGGTCGAGCCTCTCGACCTCGACGCCGCTCCCGCTGCGGTCGATCGCGATCGGCTGGACCGCCGCGCCGTTCCGCCGCGATCGCATCCATGCGGGCGCGGAAGCCGTCGAGCCGCTGCACCACCGCCTGGTACTGGGCGATCTCGGTGTAGGAGCTGATGATGAAGGACAGCGAATCCTGCACCCGGCCAAACGCCGAGGCGATCTGCATCAGTCCGCCGAGCTGGATTACCTTGTTGAAATAGCGCGGCGCGGCGACGATGAAGGGGAAGACGATAGCGAGTTGATCATAGCCGGAGGTCAGCCAGATCAGCTTCTTGCGGCGCAGGATGATCCCCCACCAATTGGCGACGACCCGCGCGAAGCGTGTCTGGAATGTGTCGAGCTCGCGGCTTTCGCCGCCATAGAAGGCGACGTTTTCCGCGTTCTCGCGCAGCCGCACCAGGCTGAACCGAAAATCCGCCTCGTAACGCTGCTGGTCAAAGCTCAGTCGAACCAGCGGATTGCCGATCCACCGGGTCAGCAGCGTCCCGGCGACAGCGTAGAAGAGCGCCGCGAAAACCATGTAGCCGGGGATCGTGAGATGAGCGCTGCCGCCGAGCGGGATCCTCAGCGCGCCCGACAACGCCCACAGGATCGACAGGAAGGAGACCAGGGTTACAAACGCGTTCAAGAGGCCGAGCGACAGGCCGAGGGTCAAGGTCGCAAAGCTGTCGATGTCGTCCGAGATGCGCTGATCCGGGTTGTCGGTCACCGCCTGGTTCAGCTGCATGCGGTAATAGGCCTGGTTGTCGAGCCAGTGCTTCAGGAAGCGTTCGGTCAGCCAGCGGCGCCAGCGGATATGCAGTATACCCCGCAGATAATAGGCATAAACCCCGACCACGATCGAGGCGAACGCGATCATCCCAAAAATTCCGAACTGCCGCCAGAACTCCGACCAGTTGTATTGTTGCAGCGCATTATAGAAATCGTTGTTCCAATAATTGAAGCGGACAGTCAGCCATACAGTGATCAGATTGAGCGCGATGACCGCCAGCAACAGACCGATCGCCGATTTCTTCTCTTCCGACTTCCAGTAGGGCCAGGCAAGACCCCACGCCTGACGCAGAAATCCGCGCTCGCTCGCCGCCGCCATCAATAGCCTCCGCCCATCGCACCCGGCCTGTCGTCGTACACGACTCGTCCACTCGCAGCGCTTACGATCCGCTCGTGACCTTCGCGCCGTTCCCTCCTTCGTCCGTCGGCCAGCCCGCGCCCCTTGCCGAGCGCCGGAACGTCGGCGCTGCATCGCTCGCGCGCGGCGTCTGCCGCGCCTTCCACCAGCTCGGCTATGCGAGCCTGGTCGAGTTTCCGCTCGCCAACGGGCGCCGCGCCGACGTTCTGGCGCTCGGCACGGGCGGCGAGCTGGTTATCGTCGAAATCAAGAGCTCGGTCGCGGATTTTCGCGCCGATCAGAAATGGTCGAGCTATCGCGAATTTGCCGATCGCCTGGTTTTCGCCGTGGCCGGCGGCTTTCCGACCATACTGATCCCCGAGGAATGCGGCCTGATGGTGGCGGACGCGTTTGGTGCGGCCATGCTGCGCCAAGGCCAGAGCACAAGGCTTGCCGCCGCCCGGCGGCGCGCCGTGACGTTGCGCTTTGCCCGCATCGCCGCCATTCGCCTGCACCGCTCGCTCGATCCGCAGGCTGGCCGCCTCGACCCTGCGTGAGTTCTGCCGCGGCCCGGTCAAACCGAACGGGCAAAGCGCGCGATCGTGGCGCTGGTGCTGTAGCCCGGCATCACCTCGGCGAGCAGGACCTCGCCGCCGGCGGCCTTGACGAGGTTGGCGCCGACCACGTCCTCGAGCCGATAATCGGCGCCCTTGACGAGGAGCTGCGGGTGTATCGCCCGGATCAGCTCGAGCGGCGTGTCGTCATCGAAGATCACGATCAGGTCGACCGCGGCCAACGACGCCAGCACCGCGGCGCGCGCGGCCTGCGTCTGCACCGGTCGGGTCGGGCCCTTCAACCGCGCCGCCGACGCATCGCTGTTCAGCCCGACGACAAGCCGGTCGCAGGCCATCTTGGCCTGCCTCAACAGCGAGACATGGCCGGGATGCAGCAGATCGAAGCAGCCGTTGGTGAAGCCGATCCTCAGCCCCTGGCGGCGCCAGCGCTCGGCCTGGTCGAGCGCGTGCAGCTGCGGCATCACCTTGTCGGTGCTGTAGAGGTCGTGGCCGTCGATCCAGGCCGCAAGCTCGCTCGGGTAAACCACCGCCGTCCCGACCTTGCCGACGACGATCCCGGCGGCGATGTTGGCAAGGCGCGCGCCGTCGAAGGCGCTCATCCCGGCGCCGAGTGCCGCGCTCAGCATTGCCACGACCGTGTCGCCGGCGCCCGAGACGTCGTAGACCTCGCGGACCTCGGCCCGCTGCGCATGGACAGCGCCGTCGGCCTCGACCAGCACCATTCCCTCCTGCCCCAGCGAAGCGAGAATGCCGGCAAAGTCGCAGCGCTCGATCAACGCTCGTGCGGCCGCGATGACCTCGCTTTCGCTCGCCACCGGCATTCCGGTCGCATGCGCCAATTCGCGGCGGTTCGGCTTCAACAGATCGGCGCCGCGATAGCGGATATGGTCGCCGCCTTTCGGGTCGACGATGACGCGGGCGCCGGCCTCGCCCGCGGCGCGGATGATTTCGAGCGCCACCCCTTCGGTCAGCACGCCCTTGGCATAATCCGAGACGATCACCACCGACTGGTCGCTCACCAGCTCGCGCGCCAGCCGCAGCAAGTCTTCGCGGATATAGGGGTCGAGCGGGACCGCGGTTTCGCGGTCGGCGCGCAGCAGCTGCTGGTTGGCGGCGACATACCGCGTCTTGACCGTCGTCGTGCGCGCCGGCTGGACCAGGACATGCACCTCGGCGCCGTCCTGGGCTTCGAGCAGGCGGCAGATCTCGCGTCCGGCGTCGTCATTGCCGACGACCGAGATGAACGAAGCCTGCGCCCCCAAGCGCGACGAGATTGCGCAGCACGTTGCCGGCGCCGCCCAAGGTCTTCAGCTCGCGCTCGATGTTCAAAACCGGGATCGGCGCCTCGGGCGACACCCGCTCGACTTGGCCGTAAACATAATGGTCGAGCATCACGTCGCCGATGCACAGCACGCGGGCCGATTGCAGGCGCTCGATGAGCGGGATCAGGTCGCTGTTGTCCGGCATCGCATTTTCGACAAGGGGATGCTTTCCGTTTGTGCCGGGATGAACGCGCGAATTCAAGGTTTACGTGTGTCGTGACGCGTCTGCCGTCAGCGCTGGCGCCGCAGCAGCAGGTAGAGCGCGCCGGCCCCGCCATGGCGCGGCTGGGCTGCCGCCACCGCCAGGATGCGGCGGCGCGGGGCCGCCTCCGCCAGCCAGCGCGGCACCGCGCTTTTCAGCACGCCGGGTCCGTCCGGGCCGAGCCCGCGCCCGGTGATGACCAGCACGCAGCGCCGGCCGCCTTGATACGACGCCTCGACAAAATCGACGAGCTCGCGATGCGCCTCGGCCTGGGTGCGGCCATGCAGATCGAGCCGCCCCATGATCGGGTGAAGCCCGCGTTTCAGCCGCTCGGCATTGGCCCGGTCGATCCCGGCAAACTGCCCCAGCGGGGCCGGATCGGCGGCGGCCTCCGGGCTCTCCGCGGCGTCCTCCGGCCGCGCCGCGACCGGCGGCGGGTCGATGGACGGTGACGGCGCCGGGGATAGGGCGCGGCGGCCCCGCAGCGGGGTCACGTCGCGCACCGCTTCGGTCCAAATCGCCCGATCGTTGAACACCGGTGCGGAATTACCCGCTCGCTTGGTCATCCTTCACGTCCTGCCGATTTTCGACGACGAGGATATGGAGACGGCGGGGGCCATGTGCACCCAGCACGATGCGCTGCTCGATATCGCCGGTGCGCGACGGCCCGGTGATAAAGTTGACGGCGCGCGGCAAACCCGAACCGGGTTGGCGACCGGCCGCGGACGCGCGCAGCCGGTCCCAGCCGTCCTCGTAGCTCGCGACAACCTGGTCGGCATGGGCCAAAACGATGTGCGTGTCCGGCAGAAAATTGAGAGTGGTCGGCGTGTCCGCCCCGGAAGCCAGCATCAGGGTTCCGGTCTCGGCGATCGCCGCAACGCATGGGGTCAGGCTGACCATGTCCGCGGCAGCCGCCCGCCCGCGCCGGATATGCAGCAACGGCCGCGTCTCCCATTGGATCTCGTCGAGGCTCGGGTCGGGCGCCATCACCAGTTCGGCCGGCAGGTTTTCGGCGGCAAGATAGCGCGCCACGGCTTCCGGCACCGCGGCCGGTGAAGGAACCCGGGCCACCGTAGCCTGAACCTCCTCGGCCATTGCAACGAACAGGTCGATCCGGCCGGCATGGTCGAGTGCGGTCGCCCGCCTCGGGATAAGGTTGCGGCGATGCGCCGCGACCCGCGCGCGCAACTCGGCCTCGTGTTGCGGGTCGAGTGGTCCGCGCTTCAGCGAGCGGCGGATGCCGGCGAGGATCGCCCCGCGCGCCGGGCTCACCGGCGGCCCGCGCTTTTGGCGTGCTCGGCCCACAGGCTGTGAAAGCTGCGGCCCTCGGGCGCCGGCATGTCGCGCACCCCGGTCCAGCCGCCCGACAACGGCAGGCTGCGAAAATGGCCGCGGCGGCGCCCGGCCCGACCGAGCACGCGGCTCGCAGCCTCGGTCAGCAGGTGATACAGCGCCGGCCGGCGCGCCACCCAGCTCCACACCGACAGGCCGGTCCGCCACACCGGCGGCGTCAGCTTTTTCGCGAATTCGCGCTCGCGCCAGTGGCGCAGCATCTTTGGCAGCGGGATCTTGACCGGGCACACGCTCTCGCACCGCCCGCACAGGGTCGACGCGTTGGGCAGCGGCCCCGCCTCCTCGATGCCGATAAGGCTCGGCGTCAGCACCGCTCCCATCGGGCCGGGATAGACCCAGCCATAGGCATGACCGCCGACCGCGGCATAGACCGGGCAGTGGTTCATGCAGGCGCCGCAGCGGATGCAGCGCAGCATGTCGTGAAACTCGCCGCCCAGCATCTCGCTGCGGCCGTTGTCGAGCAGGACGACATGGTAGGCCTCGGGCCCGTCGACATCGCCTGGCCGGCGCGGGCCGGTCGACACCGTCGTATAGGACGAGAATTCCTGCCCGGTCGCCGAGCGCGCCAACAAGCGCAGCAGGGTGGCGGCGTCCTCGAACGTCGGCGCCAGCTTTTCGAGGCTGGCGATCACGACGTGGACGCGCGGCAGGGTCTGGGTCAGGTCGCCGTTGCCCTCATTGGTGACGATGATGCTGGAGCCGGTTTCGGCGATCAGGAAATTGGCGCCGGTGATCCCGACATCGGCGGCGAGAAAGCGCGGTCGCAGCACGGCGCGCGCCTCGTCGCACAATTGGCGCGGCTCGGCGAGCGACCGGTTCGGGTCGAGCCCGCGATGCGCGCCGCGGAAGGTGTCGGCGACCTGTTCCTTGACCAGATGCATCGCCGGCGCGATCAGATGGCTCGGCGGCTCATGGCGCAGCTGGATGATGTATTCGCCGAGATCGGTCTCGACCGGGGTGACGCCGTGCTGTTCGAGGAAATCGTTCAGTCCGATCTCCTCGGCGATCATCGACTTGCCCTTGGTGACGGTCTTGGCGTCGGCGGCGCGGCAAATCCGCAGCACCGCCTCGCGCGCCTCTTGCGGCGTGCGCGCCCAATGCACTTCGCCTCCGGACGCGACGACGTTCTGCTCGTACAGCTCGAGGTAGAAGTCGAGATGGGCGAGGGTGTGCTCCTTGATCTCGCGCCCGATGTCGCGCAACGCCTCGAACTCGGGAAGCCGCGCCACGACCTCATGACGGCGCAGCGGAAACCCGCGCTGCGTCATGATCGCGAGCGCCTGCTGCAGATTGTCGTTGGCGAGTCCGGCGCGGGCGTTCGCAGTAAAGTTGCGGCTGGTCGCTTCCATCGGCGTCAGCGCGGCGCGCCGATCGGCGGCACGTCGCCGGCCATCCCGGCCAGCACCTCGGCGACGTGCCGCGCTTCGACCGGACGGCCTTGGCGCGACAGCTTGCCGGCGATGTTCAACAGGCAGCCGAGGTCCCCGGCCAGCACTACGTCAGCGCCGGTCGCGGCGACGTCGTCGGCCTTGTCGCCGACCATCTTGTCGGAGATATCCGGATATTTGACGCAAAAGGTTCCGCCGAAGCCGCAACAGATTTCGGCGCCGGGCAATTCGCGCAGCTCGAGCCCCTCGACCGAGGCAAGAAGCCGGCGGGGCTGGTCCCTGACCCCAAGCTCGCGCAGTCCGGAGCAGGCATCGTGATAGGTCGCCACCCCTGTCCACTGCGCGGCGACCTTTTCCACCCCGCGGACATCGACGAGAAACGCGGTCAGCTCCCAGGTGCGCCCCGCGAGCTCCTCCGCGCGGGTCAGGTTCACCGGGTCGTCGGCAAACATTTCCGGGAAATGCCGGCGGATCATCCCGGCGCAGGAGCCCGAGGGAGCGACGACGTAATCGTAGGGGGCAAAGGCGTCGAGGACCTGCAACGCGATCGCCTTGGCGGCGGCGCGGTCACCCGAATTATACGCCGGCTGGCCGCAGCAGGTCTGGACCCGCGGCACTTCGACCGTGCAGCCGGCCTGTTCGAGCAACCTGACCGCGGCAAAGCCGACCGTCGGCCGAAACAGGTCGACCAGGCACGTCACAAACAGCGCCACCCGCGCCGGCTTCTCGGCCATATGGCCACTCCACGTCTCTACCTCGGGCACCGAAAGTAGGTGTAAGCACCCATCAGATCAATCGAACCGCTTTGGCCGGTGTTCGACGCGTTCCGCAGCGCCGTGTCGACTTAGCGGCGGGCCGCTTCGGCGGCGAGGCGGTCGGCGACGGCGCGCGGCAACAGCAGATAATCGCGGCCGTGCGCGTTCATTTCGCCGGCGCGGTCGCCGGCGGCGCTGCCGGCGCCCCAAAACAGGTCGCCGCGCACCGGGCCCTTGATGGCGCCGCCGGTGTCCTGGGCGATGACGAGCCGCCGTATCCCGGCGTCCGGGACGTACGCCTCGTCAGCCGCGAGCCAGACCGGAACGCCCAACGGAATGTAAGCCCGATCGACCGCCAGGCTGCGCCCGGGCGTCAGCACGACGCGCTCGGCGCCGATCGGGCCGTCGCCGTTGACGACCCGGAAGAACACATAGGACGGGTCCTCGCGGCGCAATGCAGCGCCCGCTTCCGGGTGCTCATGCATCCACGCGCGGATCGACGCCATCGTCAATTTGTCGCGTGCGATCGCGCCACGCTCGATCAGCAGCCGCCCGACGGCGACATACGGCAACCCGTTCTGCCCGTCATAACCGACGCGGACCACTTGCCGTCTTCCAGGCGGATCCGCCCGGAGCCCTGGATCTGCAGAAAGAATGCATCGACCGGGTCGTCGGCCCAGAACAGTTCGAGGCCGCGACCGTCGAGCGCGCCGTCCTCGATCTCTGCGCGTGAACGCCGCGGACCCGACCCGAGATCGGGTGGACGCCGGTAGATCGGGGTTTGATAGCGGTCGTGCCGGCGGCGGGAGCCGTTGAGCTCGATCTCGAAATAGCCGGTAAAGAGGCCGTCGGCGGCGCCGTAATCGGTGACCGCCAGCGGCGCGAACGCGTTTTCGAAGAATCGCCGGGCCGCGGCCTTGTCGTTTGCCGGCACCGCCGCCGCCGTCCGGCACGGCGCGAGCCAGTCCTCGACACGCCCGTAGCCGACACCGCTGCCGACCGGCCCGAACGCCCCGCCCGAGGGTTCCTTGAAGACCCGCGCACAAGATTTCAGGAAAGCCGGCAGCGCCGCCGCCAGGTCGTCGTCGGCCCAGCCGGAGAGTTCGCCAAAGCCGACCGGCGTCAAGGCGAGCCGCGGCGGGCCGGCATCGCGGCGCAGGGCGACCGCCACAACCGCGGCAATAACGACGACCGCCGCCGCCGGCCATATCCGCCGGCGCCGGAGGTCAGCCGCTGCTGGTGGCGACGAGCATCCAGTTCGGGTCGGTGGTTCGGGTGTCGCGCGCAAATGTCCAGAAGTCGGTCTTTTCGACCGGGTGGTCGGGATCGCCGTCGACGATGCTGCCGTCCATCGCGCGCGTCACGCTGATCTGATGCGAGACGAGCTTGACGGTGACCCGCGCGGTGCGCCCGGCCATGTCGGCTTCGGCGATCTCGGCGTCATCGAGCTTGAGGTCCCGGGTTTCGACAGTTTCGCGGGCGGCGGCGCGTTCGTCGATGGTCTGCGCGAACGGCTGGAAGACCTCGTCGCTGAGCAACGGCTGCAGCCCCGCCTTGTCGCCCTTGGCGAAAGCGGTAACGATCATCTCGAACGCCATGCGCGCCCCGTCGATAAACTGCGACGGGTCAAAATTGGGGTCGGCGCGACGTATGCGGTTAATGCCGTCGGCCACCGTGTCGGCCGGCTTGGCGCCGATTGTTGTGATCGGGGTGACCTTGTCCGCGGCATCGGGCGTCGCCACCTTGCCGGGACCGGATTTCTCCGCGATCGGCGCCGGCCGTTTGGCAAAGAGCTCGCGCCGTCGTTCGTTTCCGGTACGGCGCCCGAGAACGCTGCGCAGCCGCAAGACAAGGAACGCGGCGATCATTGCGAACAGGATGATGTCGAAATATTGAAAATCGCCCATCGTCTAGCGCGCCCCGCCACTCCCGCGACGGCCGGCGGCCGGTCATCGCATCCTCTTGGGGTCAAATAGGGGCGCGCTGATGCCACGGCAAGCACAACCCAGGTCCGACGCATGACGAGGCTGCTCCGATTCGCGTTGCCGGCGTATTTGGTGGCCGAAGCTTTTGTCGCGCTCCAGCTCGCGGCGTCGATCGGTGCTGCCCGCACCCTCCTGCTCCTGCTCTTAAGTGCGGCGGCCGGGGTTTGGGTTCTACGCCGGGAACAGCTCGAGATCCTGCGCCGGCTGCGCCGCAGCGTTATGGCGGGACAGCCGGCGCGCGGCGGCCTGTTCGACGGCGCGGCGCGCGCGGCTGCCGGCATTCTACTGATCATCCCCGGCTTTATCAGCGACGCGGCGGCGCTGGCATTGCTGGTCCCCGGCGTGCGGCGATGGCTCGCCCGGCGATTGTCGGCGGCGATCGGGGCCAATCCTGCTGCGCCGATCGTCATCGAAGGCGATTACCACCGGCTCGACGACCCTGCTTTGACTAAGCCGACCCGAGAGGCCCGATGATCCCGATCCGCCACGTCGCAAACGCGGGGACGCAAAGTTGATGCGTCTTCCGGTTCCATGCTAGCCAGCCGGACCGAGATCGGCGCAGGAGAGGGAAATGGCGGGAGACGGAAGAGGCAATGGCGAAACCGACGGGTTGCCGCCACCCGCGGACGGTCCGCAGATGTTTGTCAACGTCCAATATGTCAAGGATTTGTCTTTCGAGAACCCGCGCGCGCCGCAAAGCCTGCTTCAGCCGGCGACCCAGCCGGAGGTCTCGATCAACGTCGATGTCAGGGCGAGCAACCTGAACGCTGGCGCCTATGAGGTCGTGCTGACGATCAATGTCAACGCCAACGCCCAAGGCGAGCCCGTCTTCCTGGTCGAGCTTGCCTATGCGGCGGTCGTGACGGTCGTCAACGCGCCGGAGCCGATGGTCGCCAACCTGGTTCTGGTCGAGACGCCGCGCATGATCTTTCCATTCGCCCGGGCGATCATCGCCAACGCGACGCGCGACGGCGGCTTTCCGCCGTTGCTGATCAATCCCATCGACTTTGCCGAGCTGCTTCGCCACCAGCAGTCGCGCGAGCAGCCGGGTCCGACGGACGCTCCGCTCGTTTGAGCCTCAGGCCTCCTAAGCCTCAGGCCCCCTGAGCCTCAGGCCTCTGCGCGCCACATCGGCTCGGTAAGCAGCGCCAGCATCGCCGCGTGCGCGGCAAGCTCGGCAGTCGAAGGCATGTGGGGCCGCGGCGCGCGGGCAACGCGGATGGCGGTGACCGCGGCGGCTTCCAGCAGGGCGAAGTCGAGACCCGGCTGGCGGCCGCCGATCAGCTCGAGATAGACGGCCGCGAGCAGCCCGCAGTCGATCCGTGCTCCATGACTGGCGCGCGCCGACAGATCGATGTCGAAGCGCCGGCACAGCGCGTCGAGGCTCGCCGGCGCGCCGGGATAGCGCTGGCGGGCCAATGTCAACGTGTCGACATGCGCCGGCGTCAGCGGGCCGCGGCCGAGCCGCGCCAGCTCCGCGTTCAGAAAAGCAAGGTCGAACTCGGCATTGTGGATGACCAGCGGATCCGAGCCGAGAAAGGCCAGCAGCTCGTCGGCAATCGCTTCGAATGGCGGGTGTGACGAGAGAAATTCCTTGGTCAGACCGTGAACGGCATGCGCGTCCGTCGGAATGTCACGGCCCGGATTTACATAGCGATGAAGATCCCGGCCGGTCGGAATGTGATGCATCAGCTCGACACAGGCGATTTCGACAATACGGTGGCCGGCCTGCGGGTCGAGGCCGGTCGTTTCCGTGTCCAACACGATTTCGCGCATTACCCCCCCAGTCGACGTTTCTTCGGCGCCCGGCGGCGGCTGGACGGCGGCGCCCCCGCGCCGCGCAGGCCGCGGACGATCGCCCGCAGCCGCCGCAGACTGAAGCCGCGGTCCAACCCCGTCGAGACGACGAAATCGGCGCGGCGCCGCTTTTCGGCGTCAGGCATCTGTTGCTTTGCGATCGCGGCGAACCGCGCCGCGGTCATCCCCGGCCGCCGCATCACCCGCTGGCGTTGCACCCGCACGGGCGCCGAGACGACGATGACGTAATCGCAGCGACCTGCTCCGCGGCTTTCGTAGAGCAGGGGAATATCGAGGACGGCGATCGGCGCGCGGCGACCGCGGGCTTGCGCCAGAAACCGCTTTTCCGCTGCGGCGACCATCGGATGCAGAATGGCTTCCAGCCGTCCGAGCGCTTGCGGGATCGGCGAAGACCCGCTGTCCCAGCCGCTTGCGGTCGATGCCGCCGTCTTCTGATAGGGCCCCGGGAAACACGGCTTCGACCGTGGACACCGCACCGCCGCCCGGCGCCAGCAATTGGTGGACGACCCGGTCGGCGTCGAACAGCGGCACCCTCATCCGCCGCAGCATTGCCGCGGCGGTGCTTTTGCCCATCCCGATCGAGCCGGTGAGGCCGACGACGATCACGTTGCCGGCGCCAGGGTCTCGACGATCGCGGCCCTCAGTTCCGGGGTCACCCGCACCTTGGCGCCGAACCAGGCCTCAAACCCCGGCCGGCCCTGGTGCAGCAGCATGCCGAGCCCGTCGACGACCGGATGTCCGCGCCGTCGCGCCGCCGCCAGCAGCCCGGTTTCGAGCGGCACGTAAACGATGTCCGCGACCGGCGCCGATCGCGGCAACGGCGAGAGGTCGATGTCGAGCGGCGGCTCGCCGGTCATGCCGAGGCTTGTCGTGTTGACGAGCAACCCGGCGCCGTCCAGCACGTCGCTCGCCACGTCCCAGGAATGGATCGAGATCCGGGTCGAGGAGGTGGCGAGATCACTTGCGACAGCCTCGGCGCGGGCCTGGCTGCGATTGACGATCCGGATTTCGCCAACCCCCGAATCGCCGAGGCCGGCGACAACCGCGCGCGACGACCCGCCGGCGCCGAGGACGACGGCGGCGCCGGAAGACGGCCGCCAATCCGGCGCGCAGGCGCGCAAATTCTCGCCGAAGCCGTAGATATCGGTGTTGCTGGCGTCGAGGCTGCCATCCGCCGCCACGACGATCGTGTTCACCGCACCGATGCGGCGGGCCAGCGGGTCGACGCGGTCAGCCACCTTTAGCGCGGCCTGCTTGTGCGGGATCGTCAGGTTGCAACCGCGAAAGCCGAGAAGCGGCAAGGCGCGGAGCGCCTTTTCGAGGTCGCCGGGCCGCACCGGCAACGGCAGATAGGCCGCGTCGAGCCCGTTCTCGTCGATCCAGAAGCCATGCAGCGAGGGCGAGCGTGAATGGGCGATCGGCCAGCCCATGATGCCGGCCAGGCGAGCCGCGCCAGTGATTTTCATGACGCTGTTTCTAGCACGCCGCTCGCCCTGAAAACCATCTTAACCGGGCCGGGGCGCCAGCGCCGCGGGTCAACCGGTCACTCGGCGAGGCCGTGACGCCGCGCCAGCAGCCTCATGACCGTCGCCGCGGTCTCCTCGATCGAGCGGCGGGTAACGTCGATCACCTGCCAATGATGTTCGGAGAACACCCGGCGCGCCTCGCGCACCTCCGCCCGGACCGCGTCGAGATCGGTGTATTCGGTGGTTTCGTCATTGTGCAGCATGCTCAACCGGTTGCGGCGCAGCTGGATCAGCCGCTCAGGGTCATTGGTCAAGCCGACGACCAGCGGCCGTTTGGTGTCGAGCAGTTCGGGCGGCAGCGGCACGCCCGGCACAAACGGCACGTTCGCGGCTTTGATACCGCGGTTCGCGAGATAGAGGCAGGTCGGCGTCTTCGAGCTTCGCGACACGCCGACGAGCACGACGTCGGCGTCGTCGAGGCCCCAGCTCGATTGCCCGTCATCATGATTGAGGGCAAAAGTCATCGCGTCGATGCGCGCGAAATACTCGTTGTCCAACAAATGCTGCTTGCCCGGCACCCCGCGGCTCTGGCGGTGAAGATGAGATGCGAGTGCCGCGATCACCGGGTCGAGGATCGGGATCGCCGGAACCTGGAGGCGGCGGCACTCCTGCTCCAGCAAGGGACGCAGCTGGTCGCTGACCAAGGTGAAGAGGACGACCCCGGGGTTGGCCTCGACGCCGGCGATGACCCGGTCGATCTGATTGCGGGTGCGCACCATGCTCCAGACGTGCTCGACCGGCTGGACGTCGTCGAATTGCACAAGACAGGCGCGCGCCACCGAATGCACGGTCTCGCCGGTCGAATTGGAAACGAGGTGCAGGTGGAACCGCGTCACCGAGGCCGGACCCGCCCCGGCGCGATCATCCCCAGGAGGGTGTGCATGGCACGACCGTCATCCACAAAACTCAGCCCGTCAACGAGCATGACCAAGATCTACCCCCGATCCGCCATACTCTCCAACAGCGTTCCCGCGCAAGAGCCTCTACCGCTGCCGGAACCGGGAAAACCGGGGATCGTCCAATTCCAGCACAGGGTGTTTCCTGCTTTTCACGTTGTCCACAATCGCGGCCTTGCCGCGCACTCGAGCGCGTTCTCCCGGATTTGATACACAGAGACGCGTCGCGCGCCATGCGACCCCTCCGATCTGTGCAAAACCTCTGGATCGGTTTTTAATCCCCGGAATTCGTCGTCCCTACAACCTACCACCATCTAAGAAACCTTATTATGATGAGAGGAGAACTCATTTGACGGCGAGCGCCTCGACCAAGCCGCTGCTCCGCGTGCTCGCCGGAGAGACGCTGTCGCCGCCGCCGTGGTGGCTGATGCGGCAAGCCGGCCGCTACCTGCCCGAATATCGCGAAGTTCGCGGCCGCGCGGCCGATTTTGTCGAGCTGTGTCTGACCCCGAACCTGGCTGCGGAGCTGACGTTGCAGCCGATACGGCGGTTCGGCATGGACGCCGCGATCCTGTTTTCCGACATCCTGATGCTGCCTCATGCGCTGGGCCAGGGGCTGTCCTATCGCGAAGGCGAAGGTCCGGTGCTCGACGCCATCACCGACACCGCCGGCGTCGCGCGGCTGAACGCCGTCGGCGCCATCGCGCGGCTCGAACCCGTCCTCGAAGCGGTTCAACGCGTGCGCTCCGCCCTCGGTCCGCAAACCGCGCTGATCGGCTTTGCCGGGGCGCCCTGGACTGTCGCCACCTACATGGTCGAAGGCGGGAGCAGCCGGGATTTTCGCCGGGTCAAGGGCTGGGCATACCGCGATCCGGGCGGCTTCGGCGCGCTGATCGATTTGTTGACCGAACAGACGATCGCGCTGCTTGCGGCTCAGCTCGGCGCCGGGGCCGAGGTGGTTCAGCTCTTTGATACGTGGGCCGGCGTGCTGCCCGAGTCAGAGTTTGCGCGCTGGGTGATCGAGCCGACGCGGCGGATCGTTGCCGCGTTGAAAAGCCGGCATCCCGAGAGCCCCGTCATCGGTTTTCCGCGCGGCGCCGGCGTACTTTACGAGCAGTATGTCGCAAGGACCGGCGTCGATGCGGTCGGGATCGACACTTCTGTGCCGCCGGAGTACGCGCGCCGCCGTCTCGGGCCGCTTGCCGTCGTCCAGGGCAATCTCGATCCGGTGCTGCTGCTGACCGGCGGGGCGGCGCTCACGGCCGGGGTCGAGGAGCTTCGGCGGTCGATGGGTGGTGAACGCTGGATATTCAACCTCGGCCACGGCGTGTTGACCGAGACGCCGCCGGACCATGTGACTGCTCTCGCCGCGGCGCTGAGCGACCCGATTGCTGCCGGCTGAGATGGCGCGTACCGCGGTTGTGTTGATGAATTTGGGCGGCCCGGATTCGCTCGCCGCCGTCGAGCCGTTCCTGTTCAACCTCTTCAACGACCCCGCGATCATCCGTCTGCCATGGGTGCTGCGAGCGCCGCTGGCGCGGCTGATGGCGCGCGCCCGGGCGCGAACCGCCCGCACGATCTACGGACAACTCGGCGGCGGCTCGCCACTGGTCGCTAACACAGAAGCTCAAGCGCGCGCGCTCGAGGCGCTGTTGGGCCCGGAATACCGTGCATTTGTCGCGATGCGCTATTGGCGGCCGACGAGCGCCGCCGCGGCCCGTGCGGTCGCCGAGTGGGGAGCGGACGAGATCGTCTGTCTGCCGCTCTATCCGCAATTCTCGACGACGACGACAGCGTCGTCATTTGCCGCCTGGCGTCGCGCGGCGGACCGATACGGCCTCGACCGCCCGACCCGAACCATTTGCGGCTATCCGACGGCAGACGGCTTTGTCGCGGCGCTGGCGGCGCTGATCCGGCCTGTGCTCGACCAGGTCTCGAGTCTCGGCAAGACGCCGCGTTTGCTTTTGACGGCCCACGGGCTGCCGAAGAAGATCGTGAACGCCGGCGACCCCTATCCGAGCCAGGTCGAGGCGACGGCCGGTGCGGTCGTTGCGAAACTCGCTCGACCGGACCTCGACTGGTTGGTCTGCTATCAAAGCCGGGTTGGCCCGCTCGAATGGATCGGGCCGGCGACAGACGCCGAAATTCGCCGCGCCGGCGCCGAGGGCGTGCCGTTGGTCGTGGCGCCGATCTCGTTTGTGTCGGAGCATGCGGAAACCTTGGTCGAGCTCGACATCGACTATCGCCGGATCGCCGAGGGCTGCGGCGTCCCGGCCTATTGCCGGGTTTCCACCGTCGGCGTCGAGCCCGCCTTTATCGCCGCGCTCGCGGCGCTCGTTCGCCGTTCGAGTGCCGCCTCGTCAGCGCCGCCTGGGGCTTCCGAGGCGCGCGGCCGCTGCGCTTGCGCCGGGATGCCGGTTTGAGTAGTTGGCTCGCCGCCGCCTATCCCTGGGTAAAGTCGGCGCACATCCTCGCCGTCATCGCGTGGATGGCGGGAATGCTGTATCTGCCGCGGCTCTATGTATACCACGCGGCGGCGCCGGCGGGCTCGAACCGATCCGATGTCTTCAAAATCATGGAGCGCCGGTTGTTGCGCGGGATCATGAACCCGGCCATGGCCGCGACTTTGATCCTTGGGCTGACCTTGGCCGGGACCGCGGGCGCGGTCGATTGGCATAGAGGGTGGATCTGGGCGAAGCTCGTGCTGGTGGCCGGGCTCGTGGCCTATCATGGCGCGCTGGCGCGCTGGCGGCGCGCCTTTGCCGAGGACCATAACCGGCATTCGCCGCGCTTTTTTCGCATCGTCAACGAGGTGCCGACGGTGGCGTTGATCGCCGTTGTCGTGCTCGTGGTCGTCAAGCCTTTTTGATTGGGATGTTTGTATTTACGAAGTTTCAAGACCCTTGATATAGGATTTGACTTGCCTATCTCCCTTGGCTAAGGGGAATGGCCAATCGGCACCCGCCCTTTCTCCGCCAATCCCTGCCATCCCTCGCCTGAACCTTAGATCCTGCAAATCGTTTGTGCAGGAATCCGCCTGGACAGGCGAGCCTTGCCCCACCCTTTCCGCGAAGCTCCATGAATCTCCAGGAACTCAAGCGAAAAACTCCCGCCGAGCTGTTGGCATTCGCCGAAGAGCTTGAAATCGAAAACGCGTCCTCGCTGCGCAAGCAGGACATGCTGTTCGCAATACTAAAGCAGCTGGCCGAGAACGACGTGCCGATTTCGGGCGACGGCGTGCTCGAAGTACTGTCGGACGGCTTTGGATTTCTGCGTTCTCCGGAAGCCAACTACCTCGCCGGCCCCGACGACATCTATGTGAGCCCGAGCCAGGTTCGTCGCTTCGGGTTGCGCACCGGCGATACGGTCGAAGGCGAGATTCGCTCGCCGCGCGACGGTGAGCGCTACTTCGCCCTGCTCAAGGTCAGCGGCATCAATTTCGACGAGCCCGACCGGCTGCGGCAGCGCATCAATTTCGACAACCTCACCCCGCTCTACCCCGAAGAAAAACTGGCGCTCGAATTCGAGGATCCGTCGCGGCGCGATCTGACGACGCGGGTCATCGACCTGATCACCCCGCTCGGCAAGGGTCAGCGCGCGCTGATCGTGTCGCCGCCGCGCACCGGCAAGACCGTGATGTTGCAGAACATCGCCCATGCCATCGCCGGCGAACCATCCCGAGGTCTACCTGATCGTGCTGCTGATCGACGAGCGGCCGGAGGAGGTGACCGACATGGCCCGCTCGGTGCGTGGCGAGGTCATCAGCTCGACCTTCGACGAGCCGGCGCAGCGCCATGTCCAAATCGCCGAGATGGTCATCGAAAAGGCGAAGCGGCTGGTCGAGCACAAGCGCGACGTCGTGATCCTGCTCGATTCGATCACCCGCCTCGCCCGCGCCTACAACACCGTGGTGCCGTCATCCGGCAAGGTCTTGACCGGCGGTGTCGACGCCAACGCCCTGCAGCGGCCCAAGCGCTTTTTCGGCGCGGCGCGCAACATCGAGGAGGGCGGCTCGCTGACCATCATCGCGACGGCGCTGATCGACACCGGCTCGCGCATGGACGAGGTGATCTTCGAGGAGTTCAAGGGCACCGGCAATTCGGAGATCATTCTCGATCGCAAGGTTGCCGACAAACGCACCTTCCCGTCGATCGACATCACCAAATCCGGCACCCGCAAGGAAGAGCTGCTGGTCGATCGCGGCGTGTTGTCGAAGATGTGGGTATTACGCCGGGTGTTGACGCCGATGGGCACCGTCGACGGGCTCGAATTCCTGATCAACAAGCTCAAGGAAACCAAGAGCAACACCGAGTTCTTCGACGCCATGAACACCTAGGCCGTATCTGACCTGCGGACCTATTCTGTAAATTTCACCGCCACCCCGGCGAAGGAGCGTGTGAGGAAATACGAGATGCGGTCATTCCGGGGCGCGGGCGTTGCCCGCGAGCCCGGAACCCAAGCACACGGCGTTTTGAGATACCGGCAAGATGCCGTTTTCATAGGTTCCGGGCCCGCCAAGGGGCGTCCCGGAATGACGCCTTCTCAGCTGAGCCAATTTCTTCACACGCCCGAAGGCCGGGGCCCATTCTGCCGCGGCAACAGGCGGATCCAAATCCGCCTTACCGGTGGCTGAGCTTTTGCGTTTCGCTACAGCACAGGTCGCTCAGATCAAACTTCTGTCGTCACCCCGCGAGAGCGGGGGCCCAGAGCCTGCCCCGGCCTGGAAGAGGGGGCACCCTCACGTCGCTTGCTCTGGATTCCCGCTTTCGCGCACTGCTGTCCGGGATTTTGCGGTGGGTTGGGGTTCATGGGAAGGCGAAACATGGCTGTGGGTTTGGTGGCCGCAAGGTGGGCGGCATGGGCGGGGGCGTCGTGGACTGGCGCAGGCTGAAGGAACTGAACAGGCCGAGTTTGAGATGGGTGAGGAGCAGGGCAGTGCTGTTCTTGAAGCCGCGAGCGGCGGTGTGATGCAGGATACGCAGCAGCATAAAAGCAATCAGGGCGACATAGATCTGGGTGCGCACGGCGTTCTCGCTGCGCCCGAGAAAACGACGGATCTTGAGGTTCTGCTTGAGCCATTTGAACAACAGTTCGATATCCCAGCGCTCCTTATAGAGCCGCGCGATATCGACGGCCGGGCGCTCGAGATTGTTGGTGAGCAGGTAGAGCGGCTCCTCCTGGTCGGGGCGGGCGACGACAATCTCGCGCAATTCGACCTCCCAGAGCGGGTTGATCGGGGCGCCGCCGCGCGGCTGGCGGTGGCCGATCTTGAGCCGCCGGTCGGCTAGGATGCCGGCGCCGGCCGCGGTCTGTTCGACAATCTGGCGACGATGGGTGTTGCGCTTGCGTCGGGTGACAAAGAAAGCGCTGGCGGCACGGATTGTCGACCACCAATGAAAATCGTTGTAGCCCTTGTCAAAGACGTAGGTGGCACCGGGTTCGAGCGGCACGCCGCGGCCGGCCACCACGTCCTCGACCTTGGCCGAGGTGACATCGAACCACACCGGCCGGCGCTGGCGCGGATCGTAGAGCACATGCAGCTTCAGGCCACGCGTGCGGGCGGTGGCTTCGGCCCAGGCGAAACCCGCGCCCTTGAGCGGGATTGGCGTCGCATCGAGCAGCCGGATCAAAGCTTCGCTCTCGTGCCGCAGCGCCCTAGCGGCGACTGGGATCAGCGCCGTTGCAATGTCGCGAAACACCGCCGCCGGCCGGTCGGCATTGGCCTCGGCCAGCGTCGAACGACACGGCGCGCGTAGGTTGAGGTGGTAAAATCGCCGGCTGTGCGCGCCCAACCCCGCTACGATCTCGCGCAGACTGGTCAAACCCGCCCACTGGGCAAACAGCAAACTCTTTAAATGGCGCTCGCAGGTCCAGGCCCGCGCGCCGCCGCCCACACCGCGATCGCCGCCATGCATGGCGACCGCGCGCGCGATGATCCGACGATCCAGCGGTTCCAATAATTGGCAAAATGCGGTACGAAGGTGGGGCACGGCAGACCTCGCTTTCGCGGGAACGACGCTCTTCGAACACTCCTTCAACTTCATTGCGCAGCCACG
This sequence comes from uncultured Alphaproteobacteria bacterium, assembly GCA_963775525.1. Taxonomy (GTDB): domain Bacteria; phylum Pseudomonadota; class Alphaproteobacteria; order ATCC43930; family CGMCC-115725; genus AP-15. The sequence goes on from CAVZJF010000066.1 coordinate 43,222, forward strand.
CGTCGCGGCGTCGACATAGGGCGCAGGCTTGTCGCGGCCTTATACCGTCAGCACCGTCTGCCCGGTGGTCTTGCGGCCTTCGAGGTCGCGGTGGGCATGGGCGGCCTCGCGCAGCGGGTAGGTCTGGTTGACCGCGATCTTGACGGCGCCGCTTTCGACCACCTCGAACAGCTCCTTGGCCGCCGTGAGCAGGTCGTCGCGGCTGGCCGTGTAGGTGTTCAGGGTCGGCCGGGTCAGGAACAGGGAGCCCTTGCCGGCGAGGATGCCGATGTCGACCGGACCGATGGCACCCGAGGACTGCCCGAACGACGCCATCAAGCCGAGTGGCGCGAGGCAGTCGAGCGATTTGTAGAACGTGTCCTTGCCGACCGAATCATAGACGACCGGCAGCTTTTTACCCTGGGTTATCTCGGCGACGCGGGCGACAAAGTCCTCACGGCGGTAGACGATCGGGAAATCGCAGCCGTGCCGTTTGACGAGCGCCGCTTTCTCGTCGTCGCCGACGGTGCCGATCACGGTGGCGCCGAGATGCTTTGCCCATTGCGACACGATCAGCCCGACGCCGCCGGCCGCCGCATGGATCAAAATGGTCTCGCCCGGTTTTACGACATGGGTGCGGCGGACCAGATACCACGCGGTCATGCCCTTCAGCATCATCGCCGCGGCCTGCTGGTCGGTGATGCGCGCCGGCACCGGAACCAGCCGGTCGGCGGGCATGACCCGGCCTTCGGCATAGGCGCCGATCGGCCCGCCGGCGTAGGCGACGCGATCGCCGGGGCGAAGCCCGCTGACCCCCGGCCCGACCTCTTCGACGACACCCGCCGCCTCCGAGCCGAGCCCGCTCGGCATCGTCAGCGGGTAAAGCCCGCTGCGTTGGTAGGTGTCGATGTAGTTGAGCCCGACCGCGGTGTGACGCAGTCGAACCTGGCCCTGCCCCGGCTTCCCGACATCGACTTCCTGCCACGACAAGACTTCGGGGCCGCCGGCCTTCTCGAAACGGATCGCGTGCACCATGGCGTTTTCCTCCCGCTTTCAGGTCAGATGTGCCGCCAAAGAGGCGGATTTCCGCCGGTCGGCACCGAACTGCGAGGATAGACCGCCCGGACCGGCGCGTTCCAGATCCAAAAGACAGCGCTTGGTCGGGAGTCCGGCACCGCCGCTGTAGCCGCCAAACCCGTTGCGAGCCAGGATGCGGTGGCACGGGATCACGATCGGGATCGGATTGCGCCCGCATGCCCCTCCGACCGCGCGCGGCGCCGAGCCGATCTCCATCGCCAGCTCGCCATAGGTGCGGGTCTGTCCGTGCGGGATCTGCCGCATTGCTTGCCACACACGCTGGTCGAAGGGCGAGCCCACGGGTGTCAGCGGCAGGTCGAAATGCGTCAGCCGGCGATCGAAATAAGCCTCCAGCTGTCGCGCGGCCTCGATCAGAAGCGGGCTGCCATTGCCGGCGGCGAGGCTGTCATCCCACCGTATCGCCGCGAGCGAGCCGTCTTCCTCGTCGAGTCTGAGGCGGCCGACCGGGCTGGCGAGGGAAAGGGAGGGCATTGCACTTCTCCACGGTTAGTGGCGGATCTCGTGTCGGGAGCTACGATTCGAGCGCGTGCAGCGTGAGCGGCCCGACGATGCCGTCGGCGCCGAGACCTCGGGTCCCTTGAAACGCCATCACGCTCTGCTCGGTCTGCGGCCCGAATATGCCGTCGACGGAAGTGGCAAAGCCGAGATCCAAGAGACGCTGCTGCAACGCGGCGACATCCGCGCCGGTCGAGTGGAGCCGCAAGGTCCGCGTGATCGGCAACGATCCTGGAGGCGGCAGGGGAGCCGCTGCCATGGCCGGGAGATTGCCGGTAGCGTACCAGTTCAGAAACACTCCGGCGGAGCATGACAACCGATCGAGGTCGACCGCCCCGCCGATCCCGGGGATGGTCCCGGTGCCGGTCCATTGCCAGATGAACCAACATTTGGACCAGTCGGTTACGGCGGTTCGCCCATCCCATGGCGGGATTCTGGGGTCGGCGGTGGGGCTGCCCGGGTATTGCGGGTACCAGCGCACGCACTGTCGGATTTTCGGGGTCAACGGGGCCGGCGGATAGAGCCCGTAATAGGCGAGCGGGGCGCGCCCGAGCTGTGTATGGCTGGCGTCGATCCATTGCTCCATAACGCTCGCCGGGACGTCTTTTGCCTCCCAGTCCAACGCCGCCGGAATGCCGGTCTCGCCAACCGCGTCGCAAAAGGTCGCGACCGACGCGGCGCTGTCGTCAGGGCGAAGATAGGCGTAAGGCAGCCACGGAATGTCCCGGTCGATTGCGGCCTGCCGGTTGAACTCGAACTCGGCGTCGATCGCCCCGCCGTCGATGCATTTGATGACGGCGAAGGTGATCCCGTCACTCTTCAACTTGTCCCAATCGGGCTTGCCTTGGTAGTGGCTGACATCGACGCCGATCAGCAGCTTGCTCCAGTCCGACATGTTCTTGCCTCCCGAAAAGTGCGTTCGGATGCTCCGTCACTCAGCGTCTGGCGGCGAGGTCGGCGCGCAATTTGTCCGGGTCGGCGAGCGGCAGCGAGCAAACCGGCCCGACGCACACATAGGCGGCGGCATGGCCGTCGACGAGACCCTTGCCGCAGGCCGGGTGGTCGGCCGGCAACTGGCGCCCTGGCATCACTGACAGCATTACCCGGTTGGGCAGCGACACGGCGTAGGCCGCGCGCCGCAGGGCGGCGAAAAGCGGGTCCAGGGGCTCGCCGACGATCACGATTTGCACCGGCTCGGCCAAAAGTTCGGCGTTGTTGAGCAACGTCGCGAGCGGGAAGAAATTGCGCCCGAGCTCGCCCGAAAAGGTCGCGACGATCGCTTCGGCGCGGCGGCGGTAGGTGTCGTCGCCGGTCAAGAGCGCCAGCCGCGCCATGACCCCGACCAACGTGCCGTTGCCGGCCGGGGTGGCGGCGTCGCCGGCGGTCTTGGCGCGCGCGATCAGCGCCGGGGTGTCGTCCGCCGAGAAAAAATACGCGCTGCCGGCGTCGTCGCGATAGTGGCGGTCGAGAACCTCGGTCCATCGCCGGGCTTGAGCGACGAGATCTTCGCCACCGGTCGCCTCGTGCAGGGCCAAGGCGGCGCGGCAGAGATTGGCGTAGTCGTCGACGCTCGCGGGATGGCGCGCCCGGCCTTCGCGCCAGCTGTGGAGCAGCCGCCCTTCCGGCGCCGTCATCTCGCGGCGGACAAAATCGAAGGCGGCGCCGGCCATCGCGATCCACTCCGGCTGTTCGAAAACCGTCCCGGCGTTCGCCATCGCCGCGATCATCAGCCCGTTCCAATCGGCCAACACCTTGTCGTCCCAGCCCGGCCGCACCCGCGCCGCCCGCGCCTGCAGCAGCAGCCCGCGGCACGCCGCCAGCTCGCGCTCGGTCGCCTCGTCGGCCAATGCCGGGGCGCCGCTGCGGTTGAGGATCGTGTGGCCTTCCCAATTGCCCGCGGTGGTCACATCGTAGAACCGCTTGAACAACCCCGCGCGGTCGCCCAGCACGCGCGTCGATCTCGGCCTCGGTCCAGACGTAGAACTTCCCCTCCTCGTGCTCGCTGTCGGCGTCGAGGCTGCCGGCAAACCCGCCGCCCGGTGTGCGCATCTCGCGCTCAACCCAGCCCAGCGTCTCCTCGACCCGCTGTCGGTAGAGCGGGTTGCGCGTCTCCTGCCAAACCAGGGTCAACAGGTCGACGAGCTCGGCATTGTCGTACAGCATCTTTTCGAAATGCGGCGCCAGCCAGCGCGCGTCGGTCGAATATCGCGCGAACCCGCCGCCGAGATGGTCGTAGATGCCGCCCTGGCACATCGCGTCGAGCGCTTTCAGCACGGCGTCGCGGTAGGCCGGCTGCCGGGTGCGCTTCCACGCCCGCCACAAGAGCTCGAAAATGCCGCATTGCGGAAATTTGGGCGCGGTGCCGATACCGCCGTTGATCTGGTCGGTCTCGCGCAGCAGCCGTTCGGCGATCGGGTCGAGTTGTGGCCGGCTGACGGCCTCGCCCGGCTGTGGCTCGGCGAGCCGCTGCAACGACTGGCGCAGCACGGTGACGTTCTTGGCGACGTCGGCGCGTTTGCCGGCATAGGCCTCGCTGATCGCTTCGAGCACCTGCACAAAGCCCGGCCGTCCCCAGCGCTGCTCCGGCGGGAAATAGGTCCCGCCCCAAAACGGTTCGCCGTCGGGGGTCAAGAACATCGTCAACGGCCAGCCGCCCTGCTCGCCCATCAGCGCCAATGCGTGCTGGTAGACCTGGTCGAGGTCGGGGCGCTCCTCGCGGTCGACCTTGATGTTGACAAAGAGCTGGTTCATCCGCGCCGCGATCGCCGGGTCCTCAAAGCTCTCATGCGCCATCACATGGCACCAATGGCAGGCGGCGTAGCCGATCGACAACAGGATCGGTTTGTCCTCGGCCTTGGCGGCGGCCAGCGTCGCCTCGCTCCAGGATTGCCAGTGAACCGGATTGTCGCGGTGCTGGAGGAGGTAGGGGCTTGTCTCCTCGCCGAGGCGATTGCGGTCCATTGCGGCTCCTGCCGTGCGGATTTGTCGGGGCGCCGCGCGCCGAGCGCGCATTGCTCTCGGCGCCGCGACGGGTTAGGCTTTCCACTCTACTCCCAGAACGGCGGTCTGCGTCATTCGCTCCGCCGTACGCTACCAACCCCGGAGAAACGCAATGGCAGACGCACCCGGCGATCCGCAGCTCTTCTACACGCGGCACATCTTCATGTGCACCAACGTGCGGCCGGACGGCCATCCACGCGGTTGTTGCTTGGCCCGCGGCGAAGTGGCGGGAGGCGTCGAGAAGGTGCGCGGCTACATCCGTGAGAAGGCGCGCGCGGCCGGTGTGGAGAACATTCGGGTCAACGCCGCGGGCTGTCTCGACCGCTGCGAATTCGGCCCCAACATGGTCATCTACCCCGAGGGAGTGTGGTACCGTTACGAGTCGACCGAAGACGTCGACGAGATCGTGCAGACGCATCTGGTCGAGGGCGGCCGCGTCGAGCGGCTGATGCTGCAGCCCGACGACAAGCCGCCGGCGCACTGACCGCGGCTTCGGCGGTAAAGCTTCTCAGGCGAGGATCCGCTATATCCCCGTGGTCGGGCTTGACCCGGCCATCCACGTCTCCCTTGGTCACACTAGCGCGCTCTCAGACGTGGATGCCCGGACCAAGTCCGGGCAAGGGGTGCCAGGGAATGCTTGCGAACACGGACACGATCTTCGCGCCGGCGACGGCGGCGGGGCGCGCCGCTGTCGCGGTGCTGCGCCTGTCCGGGCCCGCTACGGCGCGCGCGGTTTGCTCGCTCGCCGGCAATCTCCCTCCCGCGCGGTCGGCGCGCCGGCGCCGGCTGGTCGACCCGGCTACCGGCGAGCCGCTCGACGACGCCCTCGTCCTGTGGTTTCCCGCACCGGCGAGCTTTACCGGCGAGGATGTCGCCGAGCTCCATTTGCATGGCAGCCGAGCCGTTTTGTCTGCGGTCACGGCGGCGTTGCACCGGCTCGGACTGCGGTTGGCCGAGCCTGGCGAGTTCGCCCGCCGCGCGTTTCTGAACGGCAAGCTCGACCTGACCCAGGCCGAGGCGATCGCCGACCTCGCCGCCGCTGAAACCGAAGCCCAGCGCCGCCAGGCCCTGCGCCAGCTCGACGGCGAACTGGGCGGTCTCTACCGCGATTGGTCAGGGCGGCTGACCCGCATCCTCGCCCATCTCGAAGCCGCGATCGACTTCCCCGATGAAGACCTGCCGATGGCAATCGAGGAGCGCATCCTGGGCGAGATCCGCGCGCTCACCGGCGAAATCTCTTGTCACCTCGCCGACGGCCGGCGCGGCGAGCGGCTGCGCGACGGCATCATGGTCGCGATCGTCGGCCCGCCCAACGCCGGCAAGTCGAGTCTGCTGAACCGCATCGCGCGGCGCGAGGCCGCGATCACCTCGCCGATCCCCGGCACGACGCGCGACATCGTCGAGGTCGCGATCGACCTTGCCGGCTACCCGGTGGTGCTCGCCGACACCGCGGGGCTGCGCGACAGCGCCGACCCGGTCGAGCAGGAAGGTTTGCGCCGCGCCCGGCGCCGCGCCGCGGAAGCCGAGATCCGGCTCTTCGTCTTCGACGCGCGCCATCCCGCCGACGCCGTCGGCGCCGCGGCGTGGCCGGGTCCCGACACGATCCGCGTCGCCAACAAGATCGACCTGGTCGACCCAGCTGACCCGCGCGATAGGCAACGCGAAATCGTCATGCCCGGACTTGATCCGGGCATCCACGCGACGGCGACGGGAGGTGCGGAGCCTGAAGAAGACGTGGATGGCCGGGACAAGCCCGGCCAAGACGCAAGAACAGGCTGCTATGACGGCCGATCCGCGGCGCCGTTCCCGATCTCGGCGCTGACCGGCCAAGGCCTCGACGCGTTGCTGAACGCGCTCGGCGCCCGCATCGCCGCGGCCTACCATATCGAGGCGCCGCTCCTGACCCGCGCCCGCCACCGCCACGCGCTCGAAGACGCCGCCGCCTCGCTCGGCCGCGCCCTCGCCGCCACCTCCCCGAATTGCGCGCCGAGGATTTGCGCCTCGCGCTGCGCAGCCTCGGCCACATCACCGGCATCGTCGATGTCGAAGACCTGCTCGACATCATCTTCCGCGACTTCTGCCTCGGCAAGTAACCGACGCTTGGCAAATACTCGGAGAGGAAATGGCCACACGGACCATCGGGATCGTCATCGAGGGGGCGACCGGGCGGCTCGGCACGACCCAGCATCTGCGCTCGCTGATGGCGATCCGCGGCGAGGGCGGTCTGGTGCTGGGCAACGGCGACCGGCTGATGCCGCAGCCGGTGCTGCTCGGCCGCAACCCGGAGAAGCTCGCGGCGCTGGCGGCGGCGCAGGGCGGGCTGAAGTGGAGCACCGATCGCGACGCCTGCCTCGCCGACCCCGAAATCGCGATCTATTTCGACGCGTCGGCGACCGGCGGCCGGCCGCAGCGCGCTGCGGCGGCGATCGCCGCCGGCAAGCACGTCTACCTCGAAAAGCCGATCGCCGGGAGCTTGGACGAAGCGCTCGACCTGGCGCGCAGCGCTGATCGCGCCGGGGTGAAGAACGGCGTGGTCCAGGACAAGCTGTTTCTGCCCGGCCTGCAAAAGCTGAAAAAGCTTTTCGATCTTGGCTTTTTCGGGCGGGTATTGTCGGTGCGGCTCGATTTCGGCTGGTGGGTGTTCGACGGCGAGCTTTATCCGGCGCAGCGGCCGAGCTGGAACTACCGCAAGCAGACCGGCGGCGGCCTCGTCCTCGACATGTTCGCGCACTGGCGCTACGTCTTCGACCGCCTGCTCGGCGAAATCCGCTCGGTGTCGTGCCATTGCACGACCGCGGTCCCTTCGCGCCGGGACGAAAGCGGCCGCTCTTATGCGGTCGATGTCGAGGACCACGCGTTCGCCTTGTTCGAACTGGAGGGCGGGATACCGGCTCAAATCAGCTCGTCCTGGGCGAGCCGGGTCAAGCGCGACGACCTGTTGCAGATCCAGGTCGACGGCAGTCGGGGCTCGGCGGTGTGCGGGTTGCACCGTTGCTTCATCCAGCCGCTGGCGGCGACGCCAAAGCCGTTTTTTGATCCCGAGCGGCCGCAGGCGATGGTGTTCGACGAGCAGTGGCAGGAAATGCCCGATATCGAGCCGTTCCGCGGCAGCTACCGCGCCGGCTGGGAATTGTTTTTGCGCCACGTCGCCGAGGACGGGCCGTTCCCGTCGCCGCTGATCGAAGGCGCCAAGGGCGTGCAGCTCGCCGAGGCGTGCTATCAGAGCAACCGCGAGCGCCGCTGGATCGACCTGCCGCCGCTGACCATCTGACCCTGCGTGGCTTGTAAACGGAGCGGACTGGACGCCGGTCCGTTCGCGATTCACACTGCGTGAACATGTGTCCGGACAGGAGTGCTCGGCGATGGAACTCGGCAGGCTCGGCGTTTGGGTAGGTATGGATCGGATGAGCGCCGCGGCGGGTGCGGCCTTCGCCAAGCGGGTCGAGGACTGGGGCTACGGGGCGCTTGTGGCTGCCCGAAAGCCGCGGCCGCAACGCGCTCGTCCATTCCGCCTGGCTCCTCGCCAACACGCAAAAACTCGTCGTCGCGACCGGCATCGCCAACATCTATGCCCGCGACCCGATGGCGATGGCGAACGGCCAGCGCGCACTCGCCGAGCAGTCGGACGGGCGTTTCCTGCTCGGCGTCGGCGTGTCGCACCGGCCGATGGTCGAGGGGCTGCGCGGCCATAATTACGGCAAGCCGGTGGCGACGATGCGCGCCTATCTGCAAGCGATGCGCGAGGCGCCCTATCAGGCATCGCCGCCGCGCGAGACCCCGCCGACCGTGGTCGCGGCGCTCGCCCCGCGGATGATGGCGTTGTCGGGCGAGCTTGCCGACGGCGCGCACCCCTACAACACGACCCCGGCGCACACGGCGCGAGCGCGCGACATCCTCGGCCCCGGCAAGATCCTGGCGCCCGAGGTTTGGGTGTTGCTGGAAACCGATCCGGCGACGGCGCGCCGGGCGGCGCGCGACGCGCTGTCGCACTATCTGCAGCTCGAGAATTACGTCAACGCCTGGCGGCTGCAGGGTTTCACCGATGCCGACATGGCCGGCGGCGGCTCCGACCGCTTTGTCGACGCAATCGTCGCCTGGGGCGACGAAGCCGCCATCCGTTCCCGCATCAAGGAGCACTGGGACGCCGGCGCCGACCATGTCTGCATCCAGCCGATCAGCGCCCACGGCGGACGCGAGGTCGACGAGCGCGTGCTCGAGCTGTTGGCGCCGCGGCGATCTTGACCTTTCCGGTGCGCGCCCGACATTGTTCGCGCCGATTTCGATAACGGCTGCGCCGGCGGCCCTCCGGCTTGCAGAGCGAGGATATTCGGCCATGTATTCGGAAACCACCCGATCGATCAGCGTCACGGTCAAGCCGTTCTATCTGGAGGATCAGTCTTCGCCGACCGAAGGCCATTATGTCTGGGCCTACCACGTGCGCATCGAGAACCGCGGCGCCGAAACCGTCCAGCTCCGCCGACGCCACTGGAAAATCACCGATGGGCGCGGCCAGGTGCAGGAGGTGCGCGGACCCGGCGTCGTCGGCGAGCAGCCGGTGCTCGGCCCCGGCGAAAGCTTTGAGTACACCAGCGGAACGCCGTTGCCGACGCCGTCCGGGATCATGGTCGGCAGCTACGAGATGGAGACTCGGGCCGGCGAGTGCTTCTCGGTTCACATCCCCGCCTTTTCGCTCGACAGCCCGCACCAGCCGGTGCGGCTGAACTAGAGGCGGCGGACCAGCCCTTTTCGACTCCGCCGGCCGGCCGCTGCCCTTCTCACCCAGATCCCAACCCTTCTGACCCAGAAAACGAGAAAAATTGATGTCGCCTGCTCTCGCTCCGTCGCTGTCGGTCTCCCAGCCGCATTCCCGTCCATCCGCCGTGAGCCGGCCGAGCCGTGCCGAGGCCGAGGAGGCGGTCCGCACCCTGTTCCGCTGGGCCGGCGACGACCCCGAGCGCGAAGGTCTGCTCGGCACGCCCGACCGCGTCGTCCGGGCCTTCCGCGAATTTTTCAGCGGCTATGACGAGGACCCGGTGGCGCTGCTGCAGCGCACCTTCGAGGAAACCGACGGCTATGACGAAATCGTCATGCTGAAGGACATCCGCTTCGAGTCGCATTGCGAGCACCACATCGCCCCGATCATCGGCAAGGTTCACGTCGCCTATCTGCCGAACAACCGCGTCGTCGGCATCTCAAAGTTGGCGCGGCTCGTCGACGTTTACGCCAAGCGCTTGCAGATCCAGGAAAAGATGACTTCGCAAATCGCCAACACCTTGGACGAGGTGTTGCAGCCCAAGGGGGTCGCGGTCGTCATCGAGGCGGCGCACCAATGCATGACGGCGCGCGGCGTGCACAAGCCCGGCACGATGCTGGTGACCAGCCGCATGCTCGGCGTGTTCCGCAGCGACCCGACGACCCGGCGCGAGGTGTTGGCGATGGTCGGGACGCCGGGCAGCGCCAAGCCCGACAACGTCTGAGCCGGCGGGGCGGATTTGACGGTGCGCCTCGACGCGGTCGCGATCCTCGAACGGCTGGTCGGGTTTGACACGGTCTCGGCGAAGTCGAATTTGGCGCTGATCGACTGGGTCGCCGACTATCTCGACAGCCACGGCGTCGCCAGCGCGTTGACCCGCAGCGCCGACGGCAGCAAGGCGAATTTGTTCGCGACGATCGGCCCCGGCGATCGCGGCGGCGTCATCCTCTCCGGGCATACCGACGTCGTGCCGGTCGCGGGCCAAGCCTGGGACAGCGACCCGTTCAGGCTCGACGCCCGCGACGGCCGGCTTTACGGCCGCGGGACCGCCGACATGAAAGGGTTCATCGCGCTGGCGCTGGCGCTCGGTGCCGCGACGCTCTGGCGCGGCCGCTCGCAACTCCGCTGCATCTGGCGCTGAGCTATGACGAGGAAGTCGGCTGCCTCGGCGTGCCGGGGCTGATCGGCGCGCTGCCGCAAGGTGTGGCGCGGCCGCGTCTCGCGATCATCGGCGAGCCCAGCGAGATGCGCGTCGCCAACGCCCATAAGGGCATCCAGTTTCTGCGCACCCGCGTCACCGGGCACGAGGCGCATTCGAGCGCCCCCGAGCGCGGCGTCAACGCGATCGCCGCCGCCGCCGAGATCATCGGCGAGATCGGCCGGATCGCCGCCGAATGCCGGGCGGCGGCGCGGCGCCGACAGCCGCTTCGACCCGCCCTATACCAGCTTCAACATCGGCCGGATCGAGGGTGGTACGGCGGTCAACATCATCGCCCGCGACTGTCGTCTTCGAATGGGAGTTTCGCGCGGTCCCCGGCGAGGACGACGCGGCGTTGCGGCGGCGGGTCGAAGATTTCATCGAGAGCGATCTGCTGCCGCGCATGCGCCGCGTCCATCCCGCCGCCGCGGTCACGACCGAGACCGCAGCATTGGTCCCGCCTCTGGTGCCCGACCCGGCCTCGCCGGCCGAGGCGCTCGCCCGCGAGCTGACCCGCGCCAACGAGGCGACGACGATCGCGTTTGCCACCGAAGCCGGGCTGTTCCAGGCGGCCGGCATTCCCGCGGTGATCTGCGGTCCGGGCTCGATCGACGTAGCGCACCAGCCGAACGAATACATCACCCGCGCCCAACTCGCCGCCGGCGGCGAATTTCTCGATCGCCTGCTGGCCTGGGCGCGAACGGGCGGTCGCTGATCGCAGGATGCTCCCCGCCTACGGCCCGGCCGGGTGCAATTCGATCGTGCCGAGGCGCGCGCCCGACGCCAGATCCAGGACCACGAGCTCGTGCTCGCCATCGGGCAAGACCAGGTCCAGGATCAGGCGATTTGGCGCGGTCGTCATCGCCTCGATCCGCGCTCCGCGCGGGATCTCGATCGCGGCCGTCGGGAACGGACGGCCGGCGGTCTCCGCTCGACCCGCCGCCCGACACCCGGCCGGCGATGACCGCGACCAGTGCTGCAAAACCGACGACCAGCATGATGCCCATCACGACCACGACGATCTTCAGTGCCCGCAACGGCCCGATCTCCCTCGCGCGGTGAAAGACCGGCCGGAAATGACGCCGGGATGTCGGCCGCCGGCTCGGCCGGGTCAGCGCCGAGCCGGCGAAGACGGGATGCGCCTCGACCGCATGCTGGCGAACCATCTCCCGGGGCTGTCGCGCACCCGCCTCAAACGGCTGATCGAAGAGGGCCGTCGTGCGCGAGGGCGACCCGTTGCGCGACCCCTCCCAGCGCGTGCGGCCCGGCCAGAACTTCGTCGTGATCTTCCCCGATATCCGAGGATGCGGCGCCCGCGGCGCAGCCGCTGGCGCTCGACATCCGCTTCGAGGATGCACATCTGATCGTCATCGACAAGCCCGCAGGCCTCGTCGTCCATCCCGCACCCGGCAAATCCCGACGGCACTCTCGTCAACGCGCTGGTCGCGCATTGCGGTGCCAGCCTCGCCGGCATCGGCGGGGTGCGGCGGCCGGGCATCGTCCACCGCCTCGACAAGGACACCAGCGGGCTGATGGTCGCCGCCAAGACCGAGGCGGCGCACCACGCGCTGTCGCGCGATTTTGCTGCGCGCCAAATCGACCGCGCCTACGCCGCCTTTGTCTGGGGCGTGCCGCGCCCGGCCGCGGGCGAGATCGCCGGCAATATCGGCCGCAGCGCCGTCAACCGCAAAAAGATGGCGGTCGTCGGCGACGGCACGGGCGCCCGGCGCTGACCCGCTACCGCGTCGAGCGCGCCTTCGGGACGCAGGCGGCGCTCGTCGAATGCCGGCTCGCCACCGGCCGCACCCACCAGATCCGGGTTCACCTCGCGCATGTCGGCCATGCGCTGATCGGCGACCCGGTCTACGGCACCCGCGCCGGCCGCGCCGTCGCCCGCTCGGGCGAGGTCGGGGAGCGGATCGCCGGCTTTCCGCGGCAGGCGCTGCACGCCCGCCGGCTCGGCTTCACCCATCCGGTCGAGGGCCGGTTCATGACGTTCGACAGCCCGCTGCCCCCCGACCTTCACGAGCTGTTTATCGATTTAGAGCGATTTTAAACTGGACAAAACCTTACTATATTACTAGGGTATGTGCGTCGGTCCCGACGGCGCGGGACGACACTGCGTGCTGTAGCGTTTACCGACGACCAAAGCACCAAATCGGAGCAACGAAGTTAAAATGGCCACCCTTTCGGTCCCTTCCATCTCCTCCGAAGGAAACCTGACGCGGTATCTCCAGGAGATCCGCAAGTTTCCGATGCTGGAGCCGGAAGAGGAATACATGCTCGCCAAAAGCTGGAAGGAGCATGAGGACCCGCAGGCCGCGCACCGCCTGGTCACCAGCCATCTGCGGCTCGTCGCCAAGATCGCGATGGGCTATCGCGGCTACGGATTGCCGCTTTCCGAGCTGATCTCGGAAGGCAATGTCGGGATGATGCAGGCGGTCAAGCGCTTCGATCCCGATCGCGGGTTTCGCCTCGCGACCTACGCGATGTGGTGGATCCGGGCCGCGATCCAGGAATACATCCTGCATTCGTGGTCGCTCGTCAAAATGGGCACGACCGCCGCGCAGAAAAAGCTGTTCTTCAACCTGCGCAAATTGAAGGGCCAATTGCAGGCGATGGAAGAGGGCGACCTGTCGCCCGAAAATCTGAAAAAGATCGCGACCGAGCTCGACGTGCCCGAGGCCGACGTCGTCAGCATGAACCGGCGGCTGGCGAGCCCCGACCATTCGTTGAACGCGCCGTTGCGCAGCGACAGCGAGGGCGAATGGCAGGATTGGCTCGTCGACGAAAGCGAGAGCCAGGAAACGCGGCTCGCCGACCGGCAGGAGCTGGGGCTGCGCCGCGACCTGTTGGAAAAGGCGATGACGCATCTCAACGACCGCGAGCGCCACATCCTCGCCGAGCGGCGCTTGCGCGACAACCCGACGACGCTCGAGGATCTGTCGCAGCAATACGGCATCTCGCGCGAGCGCGTGCGCCAGATCGAGGTCCGCGCCTTCGAAAAACTGCAAAAGGCGATCAAGGCCGCCGCCGTCGAGCGTCGCCTCGTCACCCACTGAGGCGGGACCGCGTTCACCAAAGCGCTCACCTCGGCGATTTCATTCCGCCGCCCCCGCGCCAATCTTACGGGACACAACAAGAAAGCGGGGGGTCCCGGGTAGCCGTTGAAGCATCGCGGCCCTGGCTCCCGCTTTCGCGGGAATGGCGGAAGTATCAACCGTGTTTTACGTGTAACCGAAACTCGAAAGTCAAAAGAGCGGCCTGAATGTTGCTGATGTAACTACGCGTGTGCTGATGTAACTACGCGGCGGGTCGGGCATGGTGGTCGGCCAGCACTTGCGCGATGACGGCGGTGACGCGCCGGCCGGTCGGAATGTGCAGGAATTCGTTCGGGCCGTGCGCGTTGGAATGCGGGCCGAGCACGCCGGTCACGACAAACTGCGCCAGCGGGAATTTCTCGCCCAGCATCGCCATGAACGGGATGCTGCCGCCCTCGCCCATATAGGCGGGCGGCGCCCCGAACGCGGCCTGCGAGGCGCGCATCAGGGATTGTTCGAGCCACGGCGCCAATGCCGGCGCGTTCCAGCCGGTGGCGCTCGACCCGAGAGCGAATTCGACCTGCGCGCCATACGGCGGGTTCTTTTCCAGTAGGGCGCGCAACCGGTTGCCCGGCACCCTCGGCATCCAAGGTCGGCGGCAGCCGCAGGCTGAGCTGCGCACGCGTAAAGGGCAGCAGCACGTTGCCGGCGTCGCCCGGGCTCGGCAGACCGTCGATGCCGATGACCGCCAGCTGCGGGCGCCAGGTGCGGTTCAGGACCAGCTCGGTCAGGTCGTCGGCGACCGGCATCATGCCCGGCGCGAACGGAAATTCGTGTAGACGGTGTCGCCCAATGCCGCCGCGGCGCTTGCGCGCCTGCGCCATCCGCTCGGCCGGGATCTGGGCATAGAGCTCGGACGGACGCACCGCCCCGGTCGCCTCGTCTTCGAGGCGCGACAGCAGCTGGCGCATGATGCGGAAGCTCGACGGCACCACGCCCGAGGCGTCGCCCGAATGCACGCCTTCGTCGAGCACGCGCACCTCGAGGGTGCCCGCGATCATGCCGCGCAACGAGGTGGTCAGCCACAGCTGGTCGTAATTGCCGCAGCCGGAATCGAGGCACACCACCAGCGACGGGTTGCCGAGCCGTGCGGCCAGATGGTCGACGTAATAGGGCAGGTCGTGGCTGCCCGATTCCTCGCACGCCTCGATCAGGATCACGCAGCGCGCATGCGGGATGCCCTGCTCCTGCAGCGCCAGCAACGCGCTGAGCGCGCCGAAGATCGCATAGCCGTCATCGGCGCCGCCGCGGCCGTAGAGCTTGTCGCCGTCGATCCGCGGCATCCACGGGCCAAACCCGTCGGCCCAGCCGGTCATTTCCGGCTGCTTGTCGAGATGGCCGTAGAGCAGCACGGTGTCGGTATCGCCGTCGGCCCGTCGCCCGGCACGTCGATCAGGATGAGCGGGGTGCGGCCGGGCAGCCGGACAATGTCGAGCGTGGCGCCCGGCAGCGCGGGCAATTTGGCGCGCGCCCAGCGCTCGAACAACGACACCGCTTCGTCCATGTAGCCGTGCGCCGCCCAATCGGGGTCAAACGCCGGCGATTTGTTCGGGATCTTGATGTATTCGGCCAAGGTCGGGACGATCTCGTCGCCCCAGCACTGGTCGATATGTTTTTGCGCCTTGGCGATGTCGATCATCTCAGTTCCATCAATAAAGACCGCCGCTGCCCGGCCCCGGCCGCGAATTTTCCGAAGGTGTCCGCGGCGAGGCGGCGGTCGGCACGGTAGTGTCAATCGGCGCGACCGCGGCAGCGGTCATTGTCGCGGGGGCCGGCAACGCCGCCCGCGCCGCAGGGCCGTCGGCGTGTTTGGCCGCGGCGGCCGTTATCGGGTCCGGCGCTCCGCTGCGCGGCGGCTCGCGGACAAAATCGAACACGACATTGGCGACGACGCTGACGATCACGGCATAGGTGAAGGCGATCGCCTTGCCAAAGGCAAAACCGAGAACCCGACGGCCGGCGCCGGCGATCGCCCCGGCGGCGGCCCCCGTCCACAGTGCCCGTTTCCGCATCGCTTTTCGGCCTCGGCCGCCCCCGCCCGATCTCCACCGCCGGTTTATAGGGTCGAAATCGCGTCGAGACAAAGGCGTCACGCGCTTTTCGGCAGCCGCGTCCGCCGGATCAGCCTCTAG
>CAVZJF010000067.1:0-167614 GCA_963775525.1 uncultured Alphaproteobacteria bacterium
CTTCCTTCACAACTCCTTTGCATGCGGGATATTTTCCGCATCCGTAGAAATGCCCATGAGGCCCATGCCGGAGTACGGTCGGTCCGCCGCAAATCGGGCACGGCGCGCCCGTTTTAGGAAGCCTTTCTGCGCCCGTGGCTGGTGCCTTTGAGTTGATTGTCTGCGCGGCATTCTGCTTCCAACCACAGTCGTCTTCGCACTGCCAGAAGGGGCCGTAGCTGCCCAGGCGGTAAGTCGTCCGATGGCCACAATCCGGACAACGCGGATTCTCGCCGACGACTGAAAGCCCGTCAGCCTTGTCCGGGCTGACGCTGGTCGTGACCGCCATGAATGCCGACAACTGTAGCGCGGCAGGCTTGCCCATAACGCGCGCCATCATCTCGTCCGTCCGGTTGGTGTGGGACAGTGGATTCAGTGAACCAAACCAGATGATCTCGTCATCAATGATGACAACCTTCTCGTGGATGTCCCATCTGGTATCGACGACGCATCCCATCGCTTCCAGCCCGTCCAGCGCATCGCGACCCAAGTCAGCAGGGATGCTCCCATTTCGTGTCGGCGGGCGGGTCACACAGCGAATCTTGACACCCTCCGCAAGCTTCCGACGGAAAAGCGACTCGTAGGCGGCAACGCGCTGTGGTGTGACAAACCCCGAATAGATTGCGATCCCCTCGGTCGCTCGTTCGATATCGGCACCACAAACGGCCTCGAAGTCCATCTGTCTGAACAAGCCTGAACGCAGTGTTTCTGGATCGAGTTCGAATGGGCGACCAATGCGCTTCAGGTCATCAGCGATAGGCCACATCGCGAGGACGTCGCGGACATCAATAATCCGTCCTTTTGTCGAGGCCTCATGGAGTAGATCACGAAGGAAGGCATCAGCCGGAAGCTTCGCATCTAGATAATCCAGGTTAGCGACGAAGATCACGTGTTCCTTAGCCCGGCTCACCGCGACATTGAATAATTTGGTGCCGGAATCCTCTGGACTTCCAGCTTGCGCGAACAGGCTGACGTAGCGTTCCCCGAGACTATCGGGAACGTCGATGATCATCGCGACCTTCTCGTTGCCTTGATAGTGGTGCACAGTTCCGACGATCACGCCGTTTCCGCTCGTCAGACGTTTCAGCACGTCCCGTTGAGCCGCGAAGGGAGTGCATATTCCCAAGTGGCCCTGATCATCAGAGCCGGTATTCTCCGTCGCTGCGAAGCCAGTTTTTTGGAAATGCCGCACGAGGTTCCGTACGGCCAAGGCATTCATCAGGTTGTAGCGTGACGAGCCGTGCCTATTTACGAAAGGTTGAATTGGCGACGTGTCAATGACCGTCAGGGAACCGCTAAACGGTGACGGAGGAGCATGTTTCTGAATTCTGGAATTAATCTGGGTTTTCAGACGTCCAGCATACATCCGCCCGGAAATCATGTGGCAGATTGCCTCATTCATACGGTATTGATCCGTCAACATGACGGTCCGCTTAGGCTTTCTTTGCGCTTTCACCGCTTCGGTGATTCCCGCAGCCTGGAAAACGTCTGAACCGATGACCTCCTGGATGGCCGCTTGCTCGGTCGGTACAATGGGCGATAGCTGGCGAAAGTCGCCGGATACGATAACCTTCTCTTTGGCTAGACCGCTGATATAGTAGACTGCTGGCAACATAACCATGGATGCTTCATCGACGATGACAACATCAAAATTTGTGAACTGCTGGGACGTCAGGTAGGTCTTGGTCACAGTCGCGCCAATTATTCTTGCCTCGGCGACCACGGATTTCTCAATTTCCTCCAAAGTCTTGTTAATATGAGATATTTCTCCTAACGTAGGCGCGATTTTTTCTTCAGCTTCGTCCACCTGCCGCTTCGCGGTAACCCTATTTTGGTCGCCCAATGCCGCCGTCAATTTTCCGTGGCGCGCCGCAACCTCTCGTTCTTTCGCCAACTGCGCTGGGTCCTCTAGAGCGAGATGATGAGACCGAAGCTGCGTCGCGGTGTCCTCCTTTTGCGCGTTTGCCCTCGTCAGATCGGCCCGAATAGCCGCCTCGGAGCGCATGAGTAACCGGCGCACAACGCCTGCCCGAAGGCGCTCAGCGAGTTCGCGTTCTAAGTTGGCGGCGGACTTCGATGCATTCTGCTCAACGGCTTCCGCGTCAGCGACGGCCTTCGCGCGTGCCGCGCGCTGGTGAACCAGCTCTTGGCGCTCGCGCTCCGTGTCATCCAAATCTTTGAAAGAATTCAAAATTCGGTGCGCCGAATCAGTAGACAACCGGAGGCGTTGGATCTCCTCCTCCAGCAATTTTTTGCGTCGCTGAAGGTCGACCGATTTCCTCCGCACAATGCCGTCCAGGGTGATGAATTCCCTGAATTCCGGCGGAATACTATCGGTCCTGCCGATCCGAAGCACTCTCCCGGTGTCGAGGGCCGGGTGCGTGGTTGTGAGTGTGTTGCAGAGATTTAGAAGGACTTGGTCAACAGCCTGATTTGTATTTGAACAAATCAAGATACGCTTACCAGCGTCGAACAGAAATTCATTCAGTGTGCTGAGAGAGCGCGTCTTGCCTGTGCCGGGAGGCCCCCAAAGATAAGTAACAGGATTCGCAATTGACTGTTCAACGAACGTCATCTGCTGAGCGTTCAGCTTGCGGTCCGATTTCGGCGGATTTTTGATCGTTGTTGTTGAAATCTGTGCTTCACGATTGTCCAGAACATCATCGGCAAGAGATAGATTCAGCTTCGCCTCGCCGCTGCGAACTTTGTCCAGCCGATCAGCTAGTGCGTCGATCATCGCCGTGTTGTCGATGCGCAACACACAGGCGCCGATGGTAGAGCCGAGGTCCTCGTCGAACGACACGACAAGCCACTGATTGGAAACCGAGACGATTCGGCCATCACAGGTCCGATTGCCGATTGCGATAGTGACCTTCGCGCCTTCGAACAGTTCAGCGTCGCCGTCATATGGGAAGCGGTAGCCGCGTTCGCGCCCGTCCAGCGCTACTGCTTCACCATTTTCCAAAGTCACGGTACGCATGCCGCTGCCACGCCGCCGCATGTCCTTAACCAGCGCACGGAGTGCGGCGACGAACCTTTCAACCCGCGTAGCGTTCTTGCCAACCTCGATCTCAAAGTCACGCTTGTCTGGAAACGTCCAGCGGCTTGGCACACCGGTAATCGCGCCACAGGGCCGGATGGACCCGACTTTTCCCCGAACTGCCCCTATGGGATCGTCCGTCCCATCGCTGTCAGCGGAGTTGGGTAATTCGTGACGGGGGGCCGCAGACTTCGGACGATCGGGATGGCGTGCTGCACCGATCTGGTGGGACTGCTCCTCCAGCATCCAGAGGTAGCTCAGGCTGGCGCTGGCCGCCCAGCGCGGGGCGTATGGCGGACGGCATCGCAGGGGCTGCCTGGGACTGAGCCAGAGCCTCGTCCACCTGAGTTCGAAGGTCGCGCATAGATGGTGTATTGCGGTGAACAAGCTCGGCACGAAGCGCCTTGAGGGTTCTTGCGTCCTCCCAACCATCCTTGAATATCGCGAGGAGTTCTTGACCTCGATGGTTAAGGTAGGGACGCGACGCCATGCTGCCTCACTCAGCACCCGGAGCCGCCCGAGCACACATAATGTTCCGCAAGCCCACATTCTACCGGTGGTATTGGCGATCTCAAAGCGATCTCGGAACGCCGCGCCGCCGCTTGATGCGCCGGCTCATAGGGCTATGGCGTAGACATAGCGCTCATCATCGTCGGCGCCGGCACGCCACTCTGTTGTTCTGGGGGGCCACCGACGCGGCTCGCACCCTGGTTTTTTATTCTCTGAACGCGGCCGTCGGGCGGCGGCGGCGCTGCATTGCGCGCGCATGACAACCATCGCGATTCTCCCGGTTGACACCGTTGGAAGGCGGGGCGGAACCTGCGCTGCTGCTTTGGAAGGAATGAGCGATGGTCGAGATTCGCCGCATGGGCCCGCAGATCGGCGTCGAGGTGACCGGGGTTGACGTGAGGACCCTCGACGACAACGGCTTTGCGCCGATCTACCAGGCCTGGCTCGACTACAACGTCATGGTGGTGCGCGACCAGGACCTGACAATTCCGGATTTCCTGCGCTACAGCCGCCGCTTTGGGCCGGTCGTGCCGCATCCGTCGAAATCGACGCGCAACGCCGACTATCCCGAGATCACGATGCTCGGCGTCGACAAATTCGACGCCGACGGCAAGTTGCGCGACGAGATCTACCGCCGTGGCGCGGAAGGCTGGCATACCGACGGCGCCTACAACCAGGCCCCGTTCAAGGCGACCCAGCTTTATGCGCTGGCGGTGCCGAGCCGCGGCGGCAACACATTGTTCGCGAACGCCTATGCGGCCTACGACGCATTGCCGCAACGGATCAAGGAACGGCTCGACGGGGTCATCGGCGCCTTCTCCTATGGCGGGCGCCGCGGCAAGGCGAGGCTGCTCAATCCCGAGGACCAGGACTGGACCCCGGTTTACCACCCGATCGTCCGCACCCATCCCGAGACCGGGCGCAAGTCGCTGTACTTCGATCCCGGCAAGATTGTCAGCCTGGTCGGGATCGAGGATGCCGAGGGCGACGAGCTGATCGCCGAGTTGAAGGAGCGGATGATCACCGCGGACGCCGAATACCACCATGTGTGGCGCAAGGGCGACATCGTGATCTGGGACAACCGCTGCTCGTACCACAAGGCCGCCGGGGACTACCCGCCCGAGGAAGACCGCGTCCACTGGCGCGTGTCGATCAACGATTTCGGCGTCCAGGCAATGGCGGCGGAGTAACGCGGATGAATATCGAAGTCGTTCCGTTCGAGGCCGGGCTCGGCGCCGAGATCCGCGGCGTCGACATCCGCGAGCCGCTTTCCGCCGACGCCCGCGACGCGATCCGCGCCGCCTGGCTCGGTCATCTGGTGCTGCGCTTTCGCGATCAGGCGATGACCGACGAGCAGCACATGGCGTTCACCCGCCAGTTCGGCGAGCTGGAATTCAACCCGGCCGCGCTCATTCAAAAGCAGTACGGGGTGGAGACCCAGACCGCCGGCCGCCGCAAGGAGGTTCCGCCGGAAATCTCGGTGATCTCGAACATCATCGAAAACGGCAAGGCGATCGGCGGCCTCGGCGACGGCGAGGCGTTCTGGCACACCGACAGCTCGTTTGTCGACGTGCCGCCGGCGGCAAGCCTGTTGCGGTCGCTGGAGGCGCCGCCTCCGAGCGCCGGCGGGTCGACCTATTTTCTGAATATGTATGCCGCCTACGAAACCTGCCCGAGGAAACAAGACGGCGGGTCGACGGGTTGACGATGATCCACGCGGCGACCCATTCGAGCAGCGGCAAAGCGCATAAAGGGTTCGAGACCGTCGCCGATTTGTCAAAGGTGCCGGGCGCGCACCAGCCGCTCGTCCGCACCCATCCCGAAACCGGCCGCAAGGCGCTGTTTCTTGGCCGGCGGATCAACGCCTATGTTCTCGGCCACAGCGTCGCGGACAGCGAACAACTGCTCGATCTCTTGTGGGACCATACGACGCAGGAGAAATTTACCTGGCGTCAGGACTGGCGGGTCGGCGACTTGATCTGGTGGGACAACCGCTGCGCAATGCACCGCCGCGATGCATTTGACCCGTCAGCCCGCCGGCTGATGCACCGCACCCAACTCAAAGGAACGCGCCCAGTCTGACCACCGGGTGTCTGGCCGCCGGGTGCCGGAGCGCCGGGCGCCTGGCCGCTGGGTGCGGCGGCTACCCGAGCTTCCCGTATTCTTCGCCGGCATGGGCCGAACGCGGGTAGTCGTAGGCGCGCGCCGACCGTTCGCCGGCCGCGTCGAGGCGATCGAGCACAATCGTCGTGCGCGCCGCCACCCGCATCAGATCGGTGGCGGCCTGCCGCAGCCGTTCGCGCACGCCCGGCGACCCCTCGACCAGCGCCGCGTCAAAGCTCGAGCGGAAAATTTCGATTGCGGTCTCGGCGCGAAGGTGAAGCTCGCTGTCCAAGCCCGGAGTTTCCGCAGGAGGGTTGGCGGCGCGATGAGCCGGCTTTTCGGCGGGATCGAGGAACCCCGGTCGCGCCGGTGGCGCCGCCGGGATCGTCGCGCTGTAGGCAGGCCGCTCCCCAGTCCCGGCATCGGGCGTCGGACCGGGTGCAGTCGCGCGCAGCAAGCTCGAACCCGCTGCACCGTTGGCGAGCTGCGCGGCAGGCGCCGCGGCTGTCGCGGTCGGCTCGGCCCGGTTGGCGCGGACCAGCTGCGGATGGGCCGCTTCCGCCGGTCGTATTTGCGGCGGTTGCGCTGCTGTTTCCGCCGGCCGTTGGCGGTTGCGCTTGAGGATGTAGTGGATCGCGGGCGGCGTGCAGCCATAGGTCCGCGCAATTCTGCTGATCAACTCGCCGTTTTGATAGCGTGCCGCAATGGCGTTCCATTCGCCCTGCGGAATTTTCGACATTTTCTACTCCTCGGCCCAAATCATTCGGCGACGGTTTTGCGCGCCGGGCTGCGTGTTGCTCGACCTCCGGCGTGCAGGCGCAAAGGGTACGACCTGATAATGAGCCGAAAGCGGTCCTGTGGGCGAGAAATAGGCGCGGATTTAACCATTTCAAGATCGTCTTTACAAGACCAGAGGAAATCCCGAATTTTTCGATCCCTTTCGCTATGAAATGACCGTGGTGGGGATCAAAGTCTTATCGCGTCCAAATAGAGTCTAGCCGGCTCGGTACACGACGGATCGACTAGTACCTTCGTAGTAGGCGGCGTGCCGCGACATGAGCGCACACGGGTTGCCGCAGGCGGCGCGCGCCCTCGTGAAACCTGTCGAGAGGCGCCCGGCTTTGCCCTAATCTGTCGGTCAGCGCGTCAGCAAACCGAGGGGTAGCGCCGATGACCTACGTCTATGTCGTGCAAATGGACATCCCGGCCGAGCTCGAAGCCGAGTTCAACCGCATCTACGACGAGGACCATGTGCCGACGATCCTCAAAGTCCCCGGTGTGCGCTCGTGCCGCCGCTATCGCCTCGATCATTCGACGATCCCGACCATGCCGCGCTATTTGGCGGTCTACGAATGCGACAATGCCGAGGTGATCAACAGCAAGGCTTGGACCGACGCCTCCGATCTCGGCGAATGGAAGCCCAAAATCCGCCCCCACACGACCAACCGTCAGCATTCGGTCTTCCGCCAAATCGGGTGATGCGCCACCGTCCCGAGCGGGACGCCGTCGAGGAGGAAAATCGCCATGTCGCATATCTTTGTCGTCCAGCTCGATATTCCGGCCGAGCACGAAGCCGAGTTCAACCGCGTCTACGACACCGAGCACTTTCCCTCGCTGTCGAAAGTGCCAGGGGTTCGGGGCGGGGGACGCTATCGGCTCGAGCACTCGACCGTGCCGGGCATGCAGCGCTATCTGACGATGTACGAGATCGAACTCGCCGGACGTGCTCAAGAGCGAGGCCTGGGAAAAGGCTGGCGCTTTCGGCGACTGGGTCACGAAAATCCGCCCGAACTGCACCGCGCGTCACCACAGCGTCTTTGAACGCATCCTCTGATAAGGAGCAATCGCCATGATCCACGTCGTCGCCGTCATCACCGCCAAATCCGGCATGCGCGACAAGGTCCTCGAAGCGTTTCACGCCAACATGCCGGCGGTTCACGCCGAAAAAGGCTGCGTCGAATACGGCCCGGCGGTGGATGCCGACGGCGCCGGTCCGATCCAGACCAAATTTGGCCCCGACACCTTTGTCGTGATCGAGAAATGGGAGAGCCTCGACGCGCTGAAGGCGCATGGCGCGTCGCCGCATATGGCCGCCTATGCCGCCAAGACCCGCGAAATGATCGCCAGCCGCGTCATCCACGTCTTGGAGCCGGGCTGACGACAACCGAGCCCCGCCCTGGCCGTCTCCCGGCGCCCGAGCACCAAGGTAGGGCTCGCGGCGGGCGGCGAGCACGCCGGTTGAGGGGCGGCCGCCTTCCCAGCGAAAGTCTCCGGGCATTTTGCGTGCCCGGGACTGCTCGCCGGACGGCGCCGCCATCGGCCGGGGCTGCCTTGACAAATCGCCTCCGCGCTCGCCATGCTCGCCCGATGGACCGCTTGTCGCTGCTGCTGATCGCCGGGAGTGCGCTTCTTCTCGGATGCGCCGGCCCCGCGCCTTCGACGACGGCCAATGCCAACGCGCCCGGGCCCGACTGCAGCGTGTGCGTGCGCGAGAACCCCGGTGACGTGAGGCCTTGCGAGAAAGTCTGTCACGAGCGCCCGACCGATACCGGCGGCGCGTCGCCGGATGCCGCCCTGCATTGACGGAGCACGGCTGGGCCCGTCGAACATCTCCGCGCGGCCGCCGAAGCGCCGAAACAGCGCCGACCCAGCGAAATCTCGCGGCGCGGCCCAAAACCTTGACGCCAATCTCATCCATCGGGAGGAACGAGCGATGCAGGTGATGCAGGTGATTGCCGAGATCCTCAAGCGCGAAGGCATCTCGACCCTGTTCTGCTTTCCGACGACGCCGATCATCGAGGCCGCCGCCGCGGTCGGCATCAAACCGGTCATCTGCCGCCAGGAACGGGTTGGCGTCCACATGGCCGACGGGTTTGCGCGGGTGTCGAACGGACGCCCGCCCGGCGTCTTTGCGATGCAATACGGCCCCGGCGCCGAGAACGCCTTTGCCGGCGTCGCCACCGCCTTTTCCAACTCGACCCCGGTCGTGTTCCTGCCGCTCGGCCACCCGCGCGAAACCGCGCAATTGTTCCCGATGTTCAAATCGTCGCGCACCTATGCCTCGATCACCAAATCGGTCGAGGAGGTGCAATTGCCGCACGAGATCGGCAACATCATGCGGCGCGCCTTCGCCCAGGTGAAAAACGGGCGGTCGGGCCCGGTCATGGTCGAGGTGCCGGCCGATGTCACCGGTATCGAGGTCGAGGTCGACCCGGCTGCGCATCGCCCGGTGCGCTCGACCCGGTCGGCCGCCGACGAGCGCGACATCGAGGACGCGGCAAAGATGCTGCTCGACGCCGCCTGCCCGATGATCCTCGCCGGGCAGGGCGTGTTTTACGCCGAGGCGACCGACGAGCTGCGCCGGCTGGCCGAACTGCTGCAGGCGCCGGTGATGACGACGTTCGACGGCAAGAGTGCGTTTCCCGAGGACCACGCGCTGGCGCTGGGGCCGGGCGGCGGCACCTTTACCGGGCCGGGCCGCCATGTCCTGCACAAATCCGACCTGGTGCTGGGTGTGGGGTGCAGCTTTACCCGCCACGGCATCGCCACCCCGGTGTTCCCGTCCGGCAAGAAATACATCCACGCGACCAACGACACCCGCGACCTGCACAAGGCCTTTGCCGCCGACCTCGGGCTTCTCGGCGACGCCAAGCTCGTGCTCGGCCAGTTGATCGAGGCGGTGCGCGACCGGCTCGGCGCCAAGGAGCGCTCGACCGGCATCGCCGGCGAGATCGCGGCAAAAGCGCGAGGAGTGGCTCGCCCGCTGGCACCCAAAGCTGCATTCGAACGAGCGCCCGATCAACCCCTACCGGGTGATCTCGGAGTTCATGCGCGTCGTCGACCCGGCCGAGGCCATCGTCACCCACGATTCGGGCAGCCCGCGCGAGCAGATGAACCCGTTCTACCGGGCGACCCGGCCGCGCGGCTATCTCGGCTGGGGCAAGTCGCACCAGCTCGGCACCGGCCTCGGCCTCGTGATCGGCGCCAAGATCGCCGCCCCCGACAAGTTCTGCGTCAACTTCATGGGCGACGCCGCCTTTGGCATGACCGGGCTCGATTTCGAGACCGCGGCGCGCTGCGGCATCCCGATCACGACGATCGTGTTGAACAACTCGACGATGGCGATCGAGACCCACGCGATGCAGTTGTCGCACGAACGCTACCGCGCCCGCGACCTCGGCGGCAATTACGCCAACATCGCCCGCGACCTCGGCGGCTGGAGCGAGCGCGTCGACGACCCGAGCCAGATCGGCGACGCGATCCTGCGCGCCCGCCGGCAGAACGAGGAAGGCCGCGCCGCGTTGCTCGAATTCGTCACCAGCCAGGAGCAGGGCTTTTCGCACCGCCGCGGCGGCGCCGAGTGAACGCGATGCCAAAGGCCCGATTTTCAGGGCCACGCGACACATCGTCATAGCGGCGAAGGGCGGTATCCACCTCAGTTGTGGGTTCCGGCCTTCGGGGCCGTGAAAAAATCGAAATTGACGCATTCTTCTGGTCGCCTCCCGGCGCAGGAGCGTGTGAAAAAATGCCAAACGTCGTCATTCCGGGACGCCCTCTTGGCGGGCCCGGAACCCATATGTGGACGGCCCCGGTCTCGCAAGGGCGTGGCAGCTGCGACGGGTCTGGTCGGTTGCGGTCATATGTCGGGCCTTTGTGGTGCGGTCGACTGACCGCTGGCCCAGATGGGTTGCGCGGATCGGGTCCCAAACATGAACGTGATGTCTGAGCACCAACGGGTTCCACGGGTTGTCCCGATCCTCGGATCGACCGATTGCCATCTTGCTGCTGCTGTCCTTGCCAGTGCCAGGTCTGCTCGATGCCGGTGGTCGGCGGGCTCAGGCCTGCTGCGGACGCCGATAGACTTCGCCGCTCACCATCATGGCCCAGATGATGCGGGCCATCTTGTTGGCCAACGCGACCGCGGCCAGCTTCTTGGCCTTGCGCGCCAGCAATCCCATAAGCCAGGGCGAGGCGGTGTTGGCTGGCCCTTGGCTCGCGGGCTCGACCCGCCGCTGAGCCGCGCGGATCACCGCGGTGGCGCCGAGCACGAGCAGCCGGCGCAGCTCCTCGTCGCCCTGCTTGCTGATCCGGCCGAGCCGCTGTCGCCCGGCGGTCGAACCCTCGCGCGGGGTGATGCCGACCCAGGCGGCAAAGTGCCGGGCCGAGCGAAAGGCCTTGGGGTCGGGAACCTTGAGGGCGAAGCTGACCCCGCCGATCGGTCCGATCCCGGGGATCGTCGCCAGCAGCCGGCTCGTCTGATCCTGTCGGTGCCACGCCATCAGTCGCGCCTCGATCGCCTTCAGCTTGGCGTTCAAGGCCTCGATCTGGCCCGCCAGCAGACCCAGCATCTCGCGGGCCAGCTCCGGCACGCTGTCCGCGGCGGCCAGGCGCTCGAGCAGCTCGGCGACATGCTGGGGCCCCCCGGCCTTCGCTCGGGGCAGGCTCTTGGCCGCGGTGACGCCGAACTCCGCGGCATGCCCTCGGATCGCGTTGATCAGCATGGTGCGCTGCTTGACCAAGAGATCGCGCACCCCGAGCATCGTCAGCGCCGCCTGCCGCGCGGCGGTCTTGACCGGCACAAAGCGCATGCTCGGGCGGCTCATCGCCTCGCAGATCGCTGCGGCATCGATCGCGTCGTTTTTGCCGCGCTTGACGTAGGGCCTGACCTATTGCGGCGGCAGCAGCACCGCCTCGTGCCCCAGGCCGCGCAACACCCGCGCCCGGTGATGCGAGGCGCCGCACGCCTCGATGCCGATCCGCGTCGGCGCCAGCTTGGCAAAGAACTTTGTCATCTCGCCGCGCCGCAGCTGCCGCCGCAGCACCGCCTGCTCGCTCTCGTCAACCCATGAACCTGAAAGACATGCTTGGACGTGTCCAAACCAATTCTGATAATCGTCATTCGGACGGCTCCCTTGGCTGCGTTGTCGAAACATCTCAGCCTGGCACATTCGATGCCGTAGGGGCCGTCCACCCCAACATGAAAACGGCGCCTCGCCGGTATCGCAAAACGCCGTGTGCTTGGCTTCCGGGCTCACGGGCGATGCCCGCAACCCGGAATGACATGCTTTGGGATTTCTTCACACCCTCGCAGGCCGGGATCCATTTCTGCTGTCGATACCAGCCCGAGTTCATCCTCGGGCCGCGCGCCGCGCGGACCCGTGGGCCGGTATGACGGGGTAGGTGGGCGCGATCTGTCAGGTGTTATCCACTGGATTGCGGGGCGAACGAGTTTAGGTTGTATATTATGGCGCCCGTAACCCCTTGATCGGCTGAGGGCCAACGAATTTTCGAAAATCTTGACTTCTGCACGCCTCCCTGGCGTCCAATTACTGGTTGACAAACGGTCGAGCCATCCCGCGTGATCCGGGGCAGCACATACCGTTCCGGTTAAAATACCGGAACAGCACATGGGAGGAGCACCGGCATGAGTAGACGAACCAAAATTTTTGGACTTATTGCGGCGGCGTCGCTGACATCCCTTTATGCTGCGACGCAAGCAAATGCACAGGCAAGCCCAAGCCGCTGTCAGCAGTTGACGAATGCAACGCTGCCGGACAAGGCGGTATTTAACACTTCGGGGGTCAATGGTTCGGGAGCCTCGGACGTGGCGCCCGGGGCGACCATCACGTTACTCGATAATGCGGGAACGCTGGCACTAACCGGAAGCAATGCCGTCAATCAGACTTTCTGCCGCGTTACGATCATTGTGCCGAACGACAACGGCACGTTCACGCCTTCGGCCATCAACATCGAAATTTGGCTGCCGGAGACCAGTTGGAACCAGCGCTACGAGGGCGTCGGCGGTGGCGGGTTCGCGGGAACGATCTCGGCAAAGGCATCGGTGCAATCGACACCAACGGGGCTGGTTAACGCACTCAACGCCGGCTACGCCACGGCTTCGACCGACACCGGACACCCCAGCAGCGCTGGCGGCGCCTTCGTCCTCAATGCCAACGACTCTATAAATTACGGGCTCGCAATCGACTACTTCAGCCGCTCGCTGCACGAGTTGGCGCTACAGTCGAAATACATCATCCAGCAGTTCTATGGAGCAAAGCCGCTCTACTCATATTGGAACGGCTGCTCGACCGGCGGCCGCCAGGGACTCATTGAGGCACAGGACAACCCCGACGACTATGACGGCATTTGGGCAGGGTCGCCCGCGGTCGACTTCGATCGGCTGTCAGACGCCCAGGTCTGGCCGGCGATCGTGATGGAGCAGGAGATCGGGGGTGCAGGCATTCCGCAGACGACGTTCGCCGGAGTTGCCGCTGCGGCAAACGCGGCCTGCAATAAGGTGGGTGGCTTCACCGACGTCACGGCGCTCGGCAATCCCATCATAGACGATCCGCGTGAATGCAATTTCGACCCGGCGGTCCTACAATGCGGTCGCCCAGGCGCGCCGACCAACGGGACCTGCCTCACGCCCAGGGAGGCCAAAGTCATCAAAATGATCTGGTACGGCCCGCGCGAGGTCGGCTACCAAGGCCAACCAACCGGACCACGGTTGTGGTTCGGGATCGAGCCGGGCGCCGCTTTCTCGAGCGTTGCCGGTACCAGCTCCACAGCGATTATTCCGCACAATGTTGGAGGACCTTGGATCCAGGATTGGCTGGAGCAGAATCCGAGTTTCAACGTGCTGGGCATCGACTATCCCACCTATCAGCAACTTTTCCGTTTCTCCGAACAGCGCTGGACCAGCACCGGCGCTTCGGACAATCCTGACCTCTCCGCATTCGCCGCCCACGGCGGCAAGGTCATCATCACGCATGGGTGGGCCGATCAGCAGATTCCCACGCAGGATACGGTGAACTACTACAACAATGTACTCCAAGACCCGCGCAACGGCGGACGCAGGAAGGCGGTGGAAGACTTCGCCCGCCTGTTCATGGTGCCGGGAATGGGCCACTGCGGCGGCGCTGGAGCCGGCGGACCGAATTTGTTCGATGCATTCGACGCGGTGGTCAAATGGCGCGAGAGCGGAGTGGCGCCAAAGCAAATTACCGCGTCGCTCGAAAATTCGAGTGGCCAGGTCGTCGAAACCCGACCGTTGTGCCCCTACCCGCAGGTGGCGCGTTACACCCGCACTGGCAGCACGAACGACGCGAGCAGCTTCGTCTGTGTCGACGAGCAGGACAACGATGCGCTTAATGCGACGCATAACAACGTCGTCCCCGACCCGTACCGCGTCTCTTCGGAGGATGGGCGCTGAAAGCTGACGCCGCCGTCCCCCACCCAATACGAAAGGTATTGAGGCAAGGGGGCCTTCGCCAGGATCACGAGGAGAGCCGGCAGTGTCGGCTCTCTTTCTTCCTGGCGCTTCGCGTTACAGAAATAGCGATTGCAAAGATCGCTCAGCCGGCCATTTCGCGGTGGCGCAGGAAGTGGAAGAACTCGACACCTTCGCGCAAGCGGCGGCGCATCATTTGCGGGCTGCGGAGCATCTCGGCGACCAGCGAGGCGATTTTCTGACGGCGGAAGTAAAAGCGTTTGTAAAAGGTTTCGAGCGACTCGAAAATCTCGGTGTGCGACAGATGCGGGTAGTGCAGCGGTGCTATCTGCACCCCGCGCTCGTCGATCAATTCGGCATGGCCGGTGTCGAGCCAGCCGTTCGCGACCGCCTGCCGATAGAGCTCGGTGCCGGGATAGGGTGCGGCCAGCGACACCTGGATCGTGTGCGGGTTGATCTCGCCGGCAAAGCGGATGGTCTCCTCGATCGTCTCCTTGGTCTCGCCGGGCAGGCCGAGGATGAAGGTGCCGTGGATCGTGATCCCGAGCTCGTGGCAATCCTTGGTAAAGCGGCGGGCGATGTCGATCCGCATCCCCTTTTTGATGTTGTTCAGGATCTGCTGATTGCCGGTTTCATAGCCGACCAATAAGAGCCGCAGCCCGTTGTCGCGCAATATTTCGAGGGTGGCGCGCGGCACGTTCGCCTTGGCGTTGCACGACCAGGTGACGCCGAGCTTGCCCAATTCGCGGGCGATCGCCTCGGCGCGCGGGCGGTCGTCGGTAAAGGTGTCGTCGTCGAAAAAGAACTCCTTTACCTGCGGAAACCAGCTTTTCGCGAGACGGATTTCCTCGATCACGTGCGCGACGCTGCGCACCCGGTAGCGATGCCCGCCGACGGTCTGCGGCCACAGGCAAAAGGTGCATTTCGAGCGGCAGCCGCGCCCGGTGTAGAGCGACAGATAGGGGTGCAGCAGGTAGCCGATAAAATAGTCTTCGACCTTGAGGTCGCGCTTGTAGACTTCGCTGACAAAAGGCAGCTGGTCCATGTCTTCGAGCACCGCGCGGTCGCGGTTGTGGCTGATCGCACCGCCCGCCCCGCGATAGCTGAGACCGTCGACCCTGTCGAAGCCGCGACCCTCGGCGACTTCCTTGATCGTGAAGTCGAATTCCTCGCGGGCGACAAAGTCGAGCGCGGACGAAGCCTTGAGGCTGTCCTCGGGCTCGACCGCGACCTTGGCGCCGACCATGCCGATCTTGAGCCGCGGGTTGGCGTCCTTGAGGGCTTCGGCCACCTTGACGTCGGACGCGAAGGACGGGGTCGAGGTGTGCAGCACCACGAGCTCGTAATCGGCGGCGAGCGGCACGATGTCGCCGAGCCGCAGCCGCGCCGGCGGCGCGTCGACAAGCCGGCTGCCGGGGACGAGCGCCGCCGGCTGGGCGAGCCAGGTCGGATACCAGAACGAGCGGATCTCGCGGCGCGCCTGGTAGCGCGAGCCGGCGCCGCCGTCGAAGCCGTCAAAGGACGGCGGATGCAGAAACAAGGTCTTCATCATGAAAACTTTTCTCCGTCGACGGCGCTGATCCGGCCGCTCGCCTCAACCTGGAAATTCTGATCCCGCCAGAAGACTTTCCGAACAAAGAAGCTGGCGACAAACACGGCGAAGGACAAGGCGTCGCGCGCCGGCAAAAGCCACAGCCTGGTGACCGAGAGCCCCGAGCGCGCGCGATGATGCCCGCCGCGGCCCATCTGACGGCGCAGGCGACGGCGAGCAGAATGGTCGGGACGAGGCTGAACCCGGCGCCGGCGGCGGCCACGAGCGCGATCGCCAGCGGATGGGTCACCGCCGAGCCCGCGTATTTGGCCGGGGCGACGCCGCGCACGGTGCGCGCCCAGCGCAGCTCGTGGCGCCACAACGCGGTAAACGAGGGTTCGTGCACCTGGGCCTCGACGAGGTAGGGCGACAGGACGAGCCCGAGGCCCTGCGCCTCGAACTGCCTCCCCAATTCGGTGGTCGTCGGCAAGCTCGTCGCGCAGCGAGCGCGAAACCGCCGATGCGGCTGAGGGTCGCACGCCTGAGCGCGATCGTGGCGCCAAAGCAGCCGCCGCCGACGCCCAGCGCCTCACCAAAGAGCGCGTTCGGCAGAAACCCGAAATTGATCTGCAAGGCCCCGAGATCCGACCACAATCCGCCGGTCGAGGCGCCCTTGTAGAGGCAGGTGACGACGCCGGTGCGGGGGTCGGCGAGCGGTGCGGTCACCGCGGCGAGGTAGCGGCGGTCGACGCGCATGTCGCTGTCGGCCAGCACCAGGAGGTCGTGATGCGCCGCCGGCAGCATATTTTCGAGGTTGGAGACCTTCTGGTTATTCCCGCGGATGCGGCGGTCGACGACCAGGTCGATGTCGTCCTTGGGAAACGCGCGAATCAGCGTGTCGGCGGCGTCGAGCGCCGTGTCCCGCGGGTCGTTGACGCCGAGCACGACCTGGACCGCGGGATAATCCTGATCCACAAACGACCGCAGGTTTTCGTAAAGCCCGGGCTCGGCGCCGTGCAGCGGCTTCAGCACCGAAACCGGCGGCTGCTCCGCCGCTGTCGGCAGCGGCCTCCGGGCGAAGCGCAGCGCCGCGACCACCTGGGCCGCAAGACACAGCCAGCCGGCGAGCAGCACCACAGCGATCGGCGCCGTCAGGCTCATTTACCGCGCTCCACCGCGCTCCGCCGCAGCGCCGGGAAACGCAGCGCGCCGGGAAATGGGGGGCCGCGGGTCGCCGCCGAACGCCAACCCGGGCGACCGGGTCGCAGGTGCGGGCACGTGCAATTTGTGACGGCGACAGCGCGCCTCCATATAATCCGGTGCGTTGGCGGGCAGGGCCTGCCGTTGTCAGGTGACGAGGCGAGATCATGCGGGTCGTGCTAGCTCAGCCGCGAGGTTTCTGCGCCGGGGTCGAACGGGCGATCGAGATCGTCGAGCGCGCGCTCGAAAAATACGGCCCGCCGATCTACGTCCGTCATGAGATCGTTCACAATCGCCATGTTGTCGAGCGGTTGCGCGCAAAGGGCGCGCATTTTGTCGACGAGATCGATGAAGTGCCTCCCGGCAGCGTCACCATCTTCAGCGCCCACGGCGTCGCCAGCGCGATCGAGGAGCGCGCCGGCGCCCGCGGCCTGCCGGTCATCGACGCCACCTGCCCGCTGGTCTCGAAAGTGCACATCGAAGGCCAGCGCTACGCCAACCAGAACCGTGAGATCATCTTGATCGGGCATGCCGGCCATCCCGAGATCGTCGGCACGATGGGCCGGATTGTCGGCCGGGTGCATCTGATCTCGACCCCGGAAGAGGTGCCTGGCTTGCAGGTCTCCGACCCCGACAAGCTCGCCTTTATCACCCAAACGACACTTAGCGTCGATGATACACGCGCGGTGATCGAAGCGCTCAAGGTCCGGTTTCCGACGATCGTCGGCCCCGACACCAAGGACATCTGCTATGCGACGCAAAACCGGCAGCGCGCGGCGCGCGAGCTCGCCGGTGTCGTCGATGTCGTATTGGTCGTCGGGGCGCCGAACAGCTCGAATTCGAACCGGCTGCGGGAAATCGCCGCCGAAAGCGGTGTGCCGAGCTATTTGATCGAGGACGCCGCGGCCCTCGACGGCCGCTGGCTCAGGGGGGCCTCGGCCGTTGGCATCACCGCCGGCGCCTCGGCTCCGGCGGAATTGGTCGAGGCGCTGATCGACCGGCTGCGCGAAATGACGCCGATCGAGCTCGAAGAGTTGCCGGGGGTCACCGAAAACGTCCGCTTCCGCATGCCGGCGCAGCTCGCCGACGACGCCGCCGGCTGACATCCCCCTCAATTTCAATTTCTGACGAGGACATCTCGTGGCCATTCCGTTGCGCCAAACCATCCGGGTCGGAGCCTACGTGCTCGGGCGGCATCTGCACCGGGTCGAGCGCTACCCGCTGGTGCTGATGCTCGAACCGCTGTTCCGCTGCAATCTCGCCTGCGCCGGCTGCGGCAAGATCGACTATCCCGACGCGATCCTCAACCAGCGTCTGAGCGTCGCCGAGTGCCTCGACGCGGTCGACGAATGCGGCGCCCCGATCGTGGTGTTGGCCGGCGGCGAGCCGCTGCTGCATCGCGACATCGGCGACATCGCCAGAGGGATCATCGGCCGCAAGAAATTCGTCTATCTGTGCACCAACGCGCTGTTGCTCGAAAAAAAGCTCGACCAATTCGAGCCGCATCCGAATTTCGCCTGGACCGTCCATCTCGACGGCGACCGTGAAGAGCATGACCGCACGGTCTGCCAGGACGGGGTCTACGACCGGGCGGTCGCGGCGATCGCGCTGGCGAAACGGCGCGGCTTTCGCGTCAACATCAACGCCACCCTGTTCGACACCGCCGAGCCCGACCGCGTCGCTCGCTTTTTCGACGAGGTGAGTGCTGTCGGCATCGACGGCATCACCGTGTCGCCGGGCTACGCCTATGAGCGGGCGCCCGACCAGGACCATTTCCTGAACCGGCGCCGCACCAAGGAGCTGTTTCGCGGCATCTTCGCGCGCCGCCGCGAGCGCTGGTCGTTCAACCAGTCGAGCCTGTTCCTCGATTTTCTCGCCGGCAACCAGACCTACCACTGCACGCCGTGGGGCAATCCGACGCGCAACGTCTTCGGCTGGCAGCGGCCGTGCTACCTGCTCGGCGAGGGCTATGTCGAGACCTTCAAGGAATTGATGGAAGAAACCGACTGGGACTCCTACGGCACCGGCAATTACGAAAAATGCGCCGACTGCATGGTCCACAGCGGGTACGAGGCGACCGCGGTCGTCGATTCGGTGCGCCATCCGCTAAAGGCGCTGGGGGTGGCGCTGCGCGGGGTGCGCACCAAAGGCGAGATGGCGCCGGAAATCCCGCTCGACCGGCAGCGCCCGGCCGAATACGTGCTCTCGCAGCACGTCGCCGCGGCGATGACGCGGCTAGGCCGTCGCGACGAGCCCGTGCAGAGCGCGGGCGGGCAGCACTAGCGCCGCCAGCGCCGTCCGCGTTTCGCGGGCGACACCGATCAGCGCCGCGACTTGCCGCGGCCGGCGCAGCACCGAGGCCAGCACCCGCGCCAGCCTTGGCGTCCCGTCATCGGCGAGCGGGATCAGCGCCGCCGGCGGCAGCTCGCGGTGGGCCGTGTCGGCGATCGTGCGGACCACGACAAACGGGTATCCCGGCCGAAGCGGCGATGCGGGCGACGATGTCGCTTTCGAGGTCGACCGCGACCGCGCCGGTTGCTTGCCAGGTCAGTCTTTTCTCGGACGGGGTGGCGATGATTTGGCTCGCGCCGAATACCGGCCCCGCGATCGCGCCGGTCTCGCCCGTCAGCCGCGCGACGCGCGCCCGAAACGGATCCTCCGCCCGCCAACGGCCGTCAGCGGACACCACCTCGGTCGAAATCACGATGTCGCCGGCCCGCAACTCGGGTGCCAGCGCGCCGGCGACGCCAAAGCTGACGAGGCAGTGCGCCTGCCGGACCGCGCTTTCGACGAGCGCGGCGGTGCGCTCCCGGTTGCCGGCGCCGACCACCGTCGAAAAGCCGGCGGCGCGCGCAATCCGGGCTTCAGCCGCAAGTCCCGAGGCGCACAGCACCGTCGTCGGCAGGGTCGGCATCCCCCGTTTCTGCGCAAGGCGAGCGGGTAAACCGCCTGTTTCCATGCCAGCCCGATTGTCTAACCGATTTCGGCAACGCTCGCTAACGCTGAGGCATTGGAGGCGCGGCACGGTCAGAGACCGTACGGCACCCGTCGCGGGTTGGCGCTTGTCAGGCGGCGATAGCGGGCGAGAGCCCAAAGCGGGAAATAGGCGCGATAGCCGTGATAGCGCAGAAAAAACACGCGCGGAAAGCCGACCGCCGTGTACCACGGCTCGTCCCAGCCGCCGTCCCGGTTCTGGGTCTCGACCAGATAGGCGATGCCGCGGGCGACCGCCGGGTTCAGGGCCTCGTCCGCGGCCATCAGACCGAGCACGGCCCAGGCCGTCTGCGAGGCCGCGCTGTAGGGCGCTTCGCCGCGCGGCATGTCGGGCCAGTACAATTCCCCGCCCTCGCCCCAGCCGCCGTCGGCG
Organism: uncultured Alphaproteobacteria bacterium; assembly: GCA_963775525.1. Taxonomy (GTDB): domain Bacteria; phylum Pseudomonadota; class Alphaproteobacteria; order ATCC43930; family CGMCC-115725; genus AP-15. The sequence continues at coordinate 20,021 of CAVZJF010000067.1, forward strand.
CGCTGACGGGCGCACAGCCACCCGACCGCGCGGCGGATTTCGGGCGATGCGGGATCGACGCCCGCGGCGTTGAGGGCGGCGAGCACCGACCAGGTGCCGTAGATGTAATTGGTGCCCCAGCGGCCAAACCAGCTGCCGTCGGGCTCCTGCTCGCGCCTGAGATAGGCGAGCGCCGCGGCGGCGGCGCCGTCGTTCGCCCGATCGCAGAGCTGGGCCAGGAGCCCGAGGCAGCGGGCGCTGACATCGGCGGTCGGCGGGTCGAGCAGGGCGCCATGGTCGGCAAACGGGATGTGGTTCAGGTAGTAATGCGTGTTGTCGGCGTCGAACGAGCCCCAGCCGCCGTTGCGGCTCTGCATGCCGACGATCCATTCTGCCGCCCGGCCGACAGCAGGCCGCCAGCGCTCCCGGTCGAAACGGTCGAGCGCCAGGGCGGCGGCGGCGGTGTCGTCGACATCGGGATAATACGGGTTCTCATATTGAAAGGCCCAGCCGCCGGGCCGCAAGCCGGGTCGCGCGACCCCCCAGTCGCCGACGACCTCCAATACCTGCTTGCCGGCGATCCACTCGATCGCGCGCTCGATCGCCGGGCCGAGCCGCGGGTCGTCGGTCTCCATCAGCGCGTGGCAGGCGAGTGCGGTATCCCACACCGGGGACAGGCAGGGCTGGCAATAGCTGCGCGTTGGGTCGAGGACGAGCAGCTTGCGAATCGCCGACTCCGCGGTCCGGCAGGCCGGGTGGTCGGCCGGATATCCGAGGCAATCGAACATCATCAGCGAGTTGGCCATCGCCGGGTAGATGCCGCCGAGACCGTCCTCGCCGTTCAGCCGCTCGGTGACGAAGGCGACCGCCTTGTCGATCGCCCGCTGCCGCGAGCCTTTTGGAAACATCGGCTCGGCCGCGCGCAGCAGACGGTCGAGCAACCCGAACGCTGTCGCCAGCGGCGACTGCGTCGGCCCGGCGATCCAATCGCGCACCCCCTCCGGGTCCTCGACAAACAGCTCGCGCACCGTAACCCGCTGCGTGTTGCGGGCGCGCGGCCGCACCGCCATCAGCACCAGCAGCGGAACCAGAACCGCACGTGACCAATACGAAACCTTGGCGAGGTGGAACGGCGACCATTGCGGCAGCAGCATAATCTCGACCGGCATGATCGGCACCGCGCGCCACGGCACTTCGCCGAAGAGCGCGAGCAGAATGCGGGTGAAGACATTGCAGCGCCGCGCTCCACCGAGCGCCAGGATCGCCGCGCGGGCATGCGCCATGTGCGGCGCGGTGGCCGGGTCGCCGGCCGCCTTCAGCGCGAAATACGCCTTGACCGAGCAGCTGAGGTCGAGCTTGCCGCCGTAAAACAGCGGCCAGCCGCCGTCCTCGCCCTGCCGGGCGCGCAGAAATGCCGCGATGCGGGCCTCGATCGCGGGATCGACCCGCCCGCGATAATGCTGCAACAGGATGTATTCGGACGAAATGGTGGCGTCGGCCTCGAGCTCGAAGAGCCAGTGCCCGTCGCCGTGCTGGGCAGCCAGCAGAGATTGGACGGCGCGGCCGATCGCATCGTCGAGCACGCCGGCACGGCCGCCGCCGGGCGGCGGCTTGCGTCCCGCCGCGATCGCTCCGATGCTGCCGTCATTCATGAGAAGTCGTGTTGCCGTTCCCGCTGATTTCCCGAATTCGCGCCGGCTGGAAAATGCCTGCCGCGCGCCTTCGCCGGCGACGGCCTTCGGCGCGCGGGATCGAGCGCCAGATGCGCGGCGGTCAGCCCCGAGGCAATAGCGCCCTCGATCGTCGCCGGCAACCCGGTATCGGTGTAATCGCCGGCAAGCAACAGATTTCGCCATCGCGTCGCCGCCGCGGGTCGGCGCAGCAACTGCTCGGGGCTGGCAAGAAACGTCGCCCTGCGTTCCTTGACGATGCGCGCCGGCGGGGTCGCGATCCCCCGAATTTCATAGACCGTCGCGACGTCCCGCCACAACATCTCGCCGAGTTCCTCGGCGGGGTGGTCGACGATCCGCCGGGCGGCGCTGACCGTAACCGACAGCACGTCGCGCTTGCGGAAGATCCACTCCGCCGCACCGCCGACTACCCCGCAAAAAAGCGGCGATCCCGGCGGCGCCGCATAGCGGAAATGCGCGTTGACGATCGGCGAATAGAGATCGGGCACGACCAGCCCCGGCACCAGGCGCGCCGCCGTCGCCGCCGGCGTCGCCAGGATCGCGTCGTCGCTCGTCGCCCAACTCGACCGAACCGCTGTCGAACGCCAAGCGGCAACCCGGTCGCCGGCGAAATCGAGGCCGCGCAGCCGAGCGCCGAAATGCAGCTCCGCGGTGTGACTGCGCAAAGTCTCAAGGGCCGGGTCGACGAACGTCTCAGAGAGGCCGTCGCGCGGCACCAGCGGGCGGCATGCCGCGCCGCCGCGCCCGAGGGTGTCGCCAAGGACACGCCAAAACAGCCGGGCCGACCCCTCGTCGACGCCGGTGTTGAGCGCGGCGACGGCGAGCGGCTCCCACAACCGGGCGAAACAGCGGGCGCCCGCGGTCGAGCGCCTCGCCGACCGTCGCCTGCGGACCGGCGCGACGCAAGGCGAGCATGTCGAGATAATCGACGCGCGCGAGAACCCGGGACCCGCCGGCCTCGCCGGAAGATCCACCACGGAAATCGCCCGCGATTCGGCCGCAGGACCCACCGTTGCCCGGTCGCCACGTCGACAAACGGGAAAGCCGCGTCCTCGGGGCCGTCGACCGTGCCGCGCGCGCCGATCCGCTCGAGATAGTCGAGCGCGCGGCGATTGCCGGCGAGCAGCAGATGGTTGCCGTTGTCGAGGCGGCAGCCGAGCTCGGCGTCGAAATAGGAACGGCAGCGCCCGCCGGCATGGCCGCTCGCCTCGTAGAGCCGCACTTTTCGCCCGGCCGCGGCCAGGGTGACCGCGGCCGCGAGCCCGGCAAGCCCGGCGCCGACGACATGGGTCCAGCCGCTGCCCGATCCGCCGCTCATAGGAAGCCGTGGCGCAGCACCAGCCACAGCTTCGCGGCGCGCGACAAGGCGACGCGCGCGGCCGGGTCGCGCCATTCGCCGCGCAGCAGCTCGCGCAAGCGTGGCGCGATAGACCGCGCCCATCACCGCGGCGGGCCGCATCGCCCGGCGCCGGCACTGCGTCATCGCCTGCTCGGCGGCGTGAAAATGCCCTTCGGCGATCGCGGCAAGCTCGCGGCAGACCGCCGGCAATGCCGGATGGCGCAGCACCGCCATCGGCTCGGTGCTGCGAATGCCGTGGCGGTCGAGGATCTCGCGCGGCAGATAAAGCCGGCCGCGACGCGCGTCTTCGTCGATATCGCGCAGGATGTTCGTCAGCTGCAGCGCCCGGCCAAGCGCCTCGGCGACGCGATGCGCCGCGGGGCTCGGGTCGCCAAAGACATGGACCGAGAGATGACCGACGGCGCTCGCGACCCGGGCGCAGTAAAGGTCGAGCGTGGCGAGTTCGGGGGCGCGGATGTCCTCGCGCGCATCCATCTCCATGCCGTCGATGACCGCGAGGAAATCCTGTTGCCGCAGCTGGTATCGCAGCATCGGCTCATGCAACGCGCGGGCGACGAGCTGCCGCGGCTGGCCGGCATAGAGTGCGGCGATCTCGTCGCGCCAGGCGGCCAAGCGCGGCGAGCTTGCGCGCGACGGGTTCGTCGCCGTCGGCGATGTCGTCGACCTCGCGGCACCAGGCGTAAACCGCGTACATGCCGTCGCGCCGATCCTGCGGCAGCACGCGCATCGCCCAATAGAACGAGGTGCCGGCGGCCTCGACCCGCTGGCGTATGGTTTCGCGCAGCGCCGCGTCGTCGGGCGGGCCGGCGACGGCGTCGACAGCGGCGTCGCTCACTTTCGCATTCCGCGCAGTGACGCCCTTCACCAAGGCGGCAGCGAAATCCCATCTGCCGAGCCCGACCCGCTCGGCCAACGGGTCGCCGCGGCGCAGGCGGGCGAGCAGGCGGGCGGCCAGTTCGACGATGACCGCGCATTCGCGGCGCAGCCCCGGCGCGCAACCCCGGGTGCGAGCCCGCGCGCGTCCCCGACCAGAAGGGCGGTGCGGTCGAGCAGAACGTCGAGCACCCGCCGCAAGGCCGGGCTCGCTGTTCGGCTCTGCCAGCGCTTCGACGCCGATCCCGGCGGCGGCGAGGTCGTCGAGCGGCAGGTAGACGCGGTCGAGCCGGCGGTAATCCTCGACGCAATCCTGCAAATGGTTCAGCACCTGCAAGGCGGCGCAGAGCGCGTCCGAGGCGGGCCAGGTGGCACGGCTCTCGGCGTGCAGGTCGAGCAGTTGCCGCCCGACCGGGGCCGCCGAATAGCGGCAATAATCCATCAGTTCGTCCCAGTCGCGATAGCGCCGCTTTTCGGCGTCCTGGCGGAACGCGCGCAGCACGTCGTGGCAATGCTGCGCGGTCACGCCGGTCGCGAGCAGGCTGCGCCGCATCGCCGCGGCGGAGGGCGAATACTCGCCCGGCGCCGCCCCGTCGAGCACCGCCGCCATCCGGTCGAGCCGCCGGATCTTGTCGGCCGGGGTCAACACCGGGTTGTCGGCGACGTCGTCGGCGTTGCGGGCGAAGCGGTAGAAGGCGTGGACATGGGCGCGCAGGTCGCGCCGGATCAACCATGACCCGACGGGGAAATTCTCGCCGCCGCGCCCTTTCCCGGATGGCGCTTCGACGCTGTGCTCAGCGCCTGGGTCCTCGGCGCCTGCGTGGGGCTCGGACGTTACTGCGCTCATCTCCGTACCGGCCGACGCTTAGGCGACGAATGTAGCCTCAAACGATTTTTGGCGCCGCCGGTATCTCACGAATTTCCGCGAATTCATGCGGTCGAAAACCTGCTTTATGTCGAAAAAAACGATGACGCCGCTGACCACGAACAGAGCGAGCCCGCCGTCGTGCAGGCTGCCGGAGGGCCAGGCGCTGGCGATAAACAGGCCGACCAGCCCGATGACCGCGAAGAGCGGGATCGCCACCACAAGGCTTTTCATGTTGTCGACGAACAGAAAGCTGCGCCAGCCCGGGGGGCCTCCGTCAAAGCGCTGCTTGAGCCGCAAAAACGCGAGTGCCGCAGCGCCGACGACCAGCACGATCCCGGCGGCGTAGTCGCCCGGCTCGGCGGCCCCGCTGGCGGCGAAGGCGCCGATCACGACGAAGAGGCCGAGGAGCAGAAACTGCACCCAAAAGCCGAGCCACGACCAGAACGCCCGGTCCACCCGTTCCAGCTCCCGGCCGGTCTCGACCATTGCCGCGCAACCTCCCCATCGCCGCTATCCGGCGCGACAATGCACGCCGGCCCGGTGCTGCCGCAACCGGTTATGGCGCGGCTGCGGCGCTAAGGGTCAATCGCGGACGAGATGATTGCTGGCCTCGTCCCAGCGGGCGCGGACGCGCATGCCGGCGGCGAGAGCGGGGCCCGACGCGTCGGCGCCCTGGTTCTGCTGGTAGGCGATCAGCGGCTCGCCGTTGCCGAGCCGCAGGTAGAGGTGGCTGACAAAGCCGTGGTAGACGATTTGCTCGACGACGGCGTCGGCGCTGTTGGGGGGCGGCCCCGGCTCGCCCGCAGCGAGCGGCTCGACGGTCACCGCCTCCGGGCGCAACGCCACCGTGACCGGGCTGCCGAGCGGGCGCGAGACCGGGACCGTCAGCAGGGCGCCGCCGTCCACGGCGATGCGCGATCCCTCTCCCACCCGGTCGACCCGGCCGCGGAAAAAGTTTGCCGCGCCGAGAAAGCTCGCGACAAAGCGCGAGGCCGGCCGCTGGTAGATTTCGGCCGGCGCGCCGGTCTGCTCGAGCTGGCCGTCGCGCATGATCGCGATCCGGTCGGCCATCGTCAGCGCCTCGTCCTGGTCGTGGGTCACCATGACCGTGGTGATGCCGAGCCGCCGCTGCAACGCGCGCAGCTCGACCTGCATGCTTTGCCGCAAGCTCTTGTCGAGCGCGCCCAACGGCTCGTCGAGCAGCAGCAACGCCGGCTGGATCACGAGCGCGCGCGCCAATGCCACCCGCTGCTGCTGGCCGCCGGAAAGCTGCGCCGGCAGGCGCGCGCCGTAGTCGCCGAGCTGCACCAGCCGCAAGGCCGCCGCTGTCCGCGCCGCCCGCGCGTCACGGCCGACGCCGCGGGCTTCGAGGCCAAAGCCGACGTTTTCCGCGACATTCATATGCGGAAACAGCGCGTAGTTCTGGAACAGCATGCCGATATTGCGGCGATACGCCGGCAGGCGGGTGATCGGCCGGTCGTCGAGCAAGATTTCGCCAGCGCTTGGGTCGAGGAGACCGGCGATCATCCGCAGGGTCGTCGTCTTGCCGCAGCCCGAGGGGCCGAGCAACGCCACCAGGCTGCCCGGCTCGATCGCCAAGGACAGCCGGTCGACCGCCCGGGTTTCGCGAAACAGCCGGGTCAGCTCGCGCAGGCGCAGCGCTGCCGCCCCGGTGCGGTCACCGAGGGCGGTGCGGTCATCGAGGCCTGGGCGATCATCGAAGTAGGCACGATCCCGAGGACCGGGCCGCCCTCAGGAGACGAAAACCTGGTTGTACCGTTCGAGGAGCTTTGGCCGGAGTGGGTTGATGAAGTTCCAGTCGGGGCTGAAAATCCCCATCTCGTCCATCTTGCTTTCGGGATAGGCAATGTATTTTGCGACATCCGGTTTGAACTCCAGGCCACTGATGGTCGGGGCGGCGAGGCTCGCTTCGGCCAGGCCCTGCTGCACGCCAGGGTCGAGCATCCAGTCGATGAAGGCGATGGCGAGCTCGCGGTCGGGGGCGTTTTTGACCAAGGTCAGGCAGTTGATCCCGGCGAACGTCCCTTCGCGCGGGTAGCACATCGCGACCGGCGCACCCTTCGCGTTGTAGGGATTGACGCTTTTTGAATAAAAGATGCCGGCGACGTCGGCCTGGCCCTGCAAAATCTGGGTCACCGCGGTCTCGTTTTCGAAAATGCTGAGCACGCTCGGCTTCAGCGCCTCCATTTTCGGCCATGCCTGGTCGATCAGGTATTGCGCCTGGGCATAGGGCTTGCCGGTCGCGAGGGTCACCGCGGCAATCAGCAGATAAAGGCTCTGCGTCGCCTTGGGCGTCTCCATCAGAAAGCGCTGGCTGAGTTTCGGCTCCCACAGCTCGGCGTAGCTCGCGAGCGGCTTGGTCGTCTGGGTGGCGTAGGCCAGGCCGGCGGTCGACATCGCAAAAGCGGCGCCGTAACCGTCGTAGTAGAGAAACCGCTTCAGCAGTCGCCGCGCATTCGGGATCTCGTCGAGCGGCAGCTTCTCGATCAGCCCTTCGCCCTTGGCGAGCGGCACGCCGATGTCGTCGACGAACATGACGCTGTAGCGCGGCGTGTTGCGCGTGGCGCGCATGATCGCGATCTGTTCGAGGGTCACACCCAGGGTCGTGTAGACCTTGCAATCGTGCTTGGCCTCGAAGGCCGGGATGATCTGGTGGCGGACGTGGTCGCCTTGCTTGCCGGTGTAGATGCCGACCGTGATCGAGCGCTCGCCCGCACGGCTGCGCCGCGGAATCACAAACGGCGCCGCCAGCGCCGCCGCACCGCCGAGCACGGCGCGCCGTCCGATTTTGATGCCCAAGGCTTCACTCCTTTGCGAGGGATTACATCGCCAGCCCGCGGCGCAGCCCGGCGACCCGCTCGACCACCAGCACGACCGCCATCGCGAACAGGATCAGCAAGGTCGAAATCGCCGCCAGCGAGGGCTCGAACAAATTGGCGATGCGCTGGAAGATCAACAGCGGGACCGGGTTGTGCTGGGCGTCGGCGAGCCACAGCGAAATCGGAAAATTGTCGAACGACACCATGAAGGCGAACAGCGCGCCGGCGGCGAGGCCCGGTGCGATCTGCGGCACGGTGATGCGGCGAAAGACGCGCCAGCGCGCCGCCCCCAGGGTGCGCGCCGCCTCTTCGAGCGTGGTGTCGGCCAGCATCAGGCTCGCCGTCACCGTGCGCACGACATAGGGCATCGTCACCAGCACGTGGGCGACGAACAGATTGAGCGCGGTGTTGTCGGAGCGCAGCAGCGAGAACAGCTGCAGCAGGGCGACGCCGGTGATCAGGACCGGAAAGACCAGCGGCGAGAGCAAGGTTGCCGCGGCCGCCTCACGTCCGGCAAACTGCCCGCGAGCGACGGCGAAAGCGGCCGGCACACCGAGCAGCAACGCGCCGGCCGTCGCGGTGAGCGCCAGCTCGGTGCTGAAGACGAGCGAGTCGAGAAATTCGCGATCGCGCAGCACCTGCCCGTACCACTTCATTGTAAACCCGCGCGGCGGGAAGACGACAAAGGCGGTGTCGTTGAACGAGATCGCGATGGTCACGACGAGTGGCGCCAAGGTGAAAATCAGCACCGCCGCCGTCACCGGCAGCAGCAGCCAGGCGATCGGCCCCGACAACCGGCTGCTCATCGCGCGCCGCGCTTTCTGCGCCGGTCGAGCAGGCGCATCGAGGCGATGTTGACCGCCAGCACGATGACCACCAGGACGGTGGCGACGGTGGCGCCGAACGGCCAGTCGTAGACCGTCAGGATCTGCTGGTCGACGAGCATGCCCAACATTTGCGCGGCGCTGCCGCCGAGAATGGCAGGCGTCACAAACGAACCGGCGGTCAGCGAAAATACCAGGGTGCCGCCGACGGCGAGCCCCGGCAGGCTCAGCGGCAGGGTGACGCGGCGGAACCGGCGCCAGGCGGCGGCGCCGAGCGTCGTCGCGGCGTCGTCGAGCGCCGGGTCGATCTTGCCGAGCGCCGAGGCGAGCGGCAGCACCATCAGCGGAAAAAACACGTGCAGCGAGCCGATCACCACGGCGGTGTCGGTGTAGAGCAGCCGCAGCGGCCGGTGGATCAGCCCGGTGGCGAGCAACAGCCAGTTCAGCACCCCGGTCGGGCCGTTGCCGAGGATCACCTCCCACCCATAGGTCCGCACGACGACGCTGACGATCAGCGGCGCGATGACGATCATGGTGATGACGCGCGCCGCCATAGCACTGGTGCGCACCATGACCAGCGCCACCGGATAGGCCAGCACCGTCGCCGCGGCCGTCGTCCACAGGCTGATCCGCAGCGTCGTCCACAAAACGTGCGAATAGAGCGCGGTTCCGAAAAAGTGCCGGTAATGCGCGAGGGTCAGGGGCAGCCCCACCGTGCCCTGCGCCGACTGCGTCAAAAAGCTGTACGCGACGAGCGTCGCCGCCGGCAGCAGAAAGAAGAACGCCAGGAACAGCAGTGACGGCAGCAGCTGGGCGGCCGGCGCCAGCAGCCCCGGCGACAGTCCAGGCATTCGCCGCCGCGACCGGCGGGTAAACGCGAGAGAGGGGGCTGCGGCCGGAGAGGCGGCCATCGACGGATACTCCAGTCTGTAGGTACCGTGCCGGCGCTCCTCCCCGCCGCACACAGCCGCAAGATCCATGCCATGGCCATGGGATGGGCAGGGTCGACAGCGGGCCGCTGCCGGGCGTATGTCGGCGTCGGCGCCGCCGTTGGGCCGCCGTTGGAAGGAATGCCGCCCCTGCCGCCCGAATTTCGCCCCCGCCGCAGCGTGCTGTTCACGCCCGGCTCGAACCCGCGGGCCTTGGCAAAGGCGCGCAGCCTGCCCGCCGATGGGCTGATCTTCGACCTCGAAGACGCCGTCGCCGCGGCCGCCAAGGACAGCGCCAGAACGGCTGTGGCCGCGGCGCTCGCGGCGGGCGGGTACGGCGGTCGCGAGCTGGTGCTGCGGGTCAACGCGCTCGACACGCCGTGGGGCGAGGCTGACCTCGCCGCCGCGGCCCGAATGCCGGTCGATGCCGTGCTGCTGCCGAAAATCGAGAGCGCGGCCCAGGTGCGCCGCGCCGCCTCACGCCTCGATGCGGCGGGCGCGCCGTCGACCCTCGCGGTCTGGTGCATGCTGGAGACGCCGCTCGGCATCCTCGAAGCGCCCGCGATCGCCGCCGCGAGCCCGCTGCTCGCGGCGCTGGTCGCCGGCACCGCCGATCTCACAAAGGACCTGCATGCGCTGCACACGCCCGACCGCGCGCCGCTGATGACGGCACTCGGACTCGTTCTGCTCGCCGCGCGCGCCCGCGGGCTGGCGGCGCTCGACGGCGTCCATCTCGATCTTGCCGACGAAGAGGGGTTCGCCTTTGTCTGCCGTCAGGGCCGAACGCTGGGCTTCGACGGCAAGACCCTGATCCATCCGAACCAGGTCGAAGCGGCCAACGCCGCTTTTGCGCCAAGCGCCGAGGAAGTCGCCTGGTCGCGGCGGGTCATCGCGGCCCATGCCGCGGCCGAGCTCCGCGGCGACGGCGTCGTGCTGCTCGACGGCCGGCTCGTCGAAAATCTGCATGTCGAGGATGCGCGCCGCGTGCTGGCGATCACCGCGGCGATCCACCAGATTGAAGCGCGCAGCACCGTAGCCGCCGACGGCAGGACATCGCCGGGTGCGGCGAGCCTCCGTTGACACCTTCCGGCACGGGGTCTAAGTCACGCGCGCCGCGCCGATTGCCACGCGAACGCCATATTCGCCAGGATGCGATGCCCCCCACTCCCGCCGCCCGGTCGCCGTCACGCCAACGCCCGAACCAGTTCCCGGGGGAAGGGACGCAGGAGAAGACGAGCCTGCGAAAGAAGGCATTTGAATGAAATCCGTCGAGCGGCCGCTGTCGCCGCACCTGCAAATCTATCGCTGGCAGCTCACTTCGGTCATGTCGATCCTGCACCGCGCCACCGGTGTCGGTCTGGGCGTCGGCGGGATCCTGCTGGTGTGGTGGCTGGTCGCCGCCGCGAGCGGCCCGCAAGCCTATGACGGGTTCCAGGATTTTCTCGGCTCGTGGCTCGGCGTCATCCTGCTGCTCGGCTGGACGGCGGCATTGTTCTATCATTTGTGCAACGGCATCCGGCACCTCGTCTGGGACACCGGCCACGCCCTCGACCTCAGATCGACCTATATCGGCGGCTGGGTTGTCGTCGGGGCCACCGCGATCCTGACCGCGGTCGCCTGGGCCGCCGGCATTTCGCACTGGGTCCGTTAGATGGCGACATCGCGCATGCGCGGGGCGCCGCCGACCCGGATGCGCTCGCCGCTCGGACGCGCGATCGGGCTCGGCTCGGCGAAGGAGGGAGTCGAGCACTGGCTGGCGCAGCGTATTACGGCGTTGGCGCTGGTGCCGCTGGTGCTGTGGTTTGTGATCGCCGTGATCCAGCTGGTCGGCGCCGATCTCGACACGGTTCAAGACTGGGTCGGCCGCCCGCTGCCGGCGATCCTGCTGGTATTGCTGTTCGTCGCGACCTTTTACCATGCCTCGCTCGGGCTCCAGGTCGTGATCGAGGATTATGTTCACGGCGAGCTCGCGCGGCTCGGGCTGGTGATCCTAACCCGTCTGGCCTGCATCGCGCTCGCGGTCGCCGGCATCGTCGCCGTGCTGACCCTGGCGCTTGGAGCCGCAAGCTAGCCAATCTGGGAGTAGTGCTGTGGCGCCCGCCTATCAAATCACCGACCACATTTATGACGTCGTCGTCGTCGGCGCCGGCGGCGCCGGGCTGCGCGCGACCTTGGGCTGCACCGCCGCCGGGCTCAAGACGGCCTGCATCAGCAAGGTCTTTCCGACGCGCAGCCACACCGTGGCGGCGCAAGGCGGGGTCGCGGCGGCGCTCGGCAACATGGACCCGGACGACTGGCGCTGGCACATGTACGACACGGTCAAGGGCTCCGACTGGCTCGGCGACCAGGACGCGATCGAATACATGTGCAAGAATGCAATCCCGGCGGTCATCGAGCTCGAGCATTTCGGCGTGCCGTTCTCGCGGACCGAGGAGGGGCGGATTTATCAGCGGCCGTTCGGCGGCCACATGATGGACTACGGCGACGGCGACCCGGCCCGGCGCGCCTGCGCCGCCGCCGACCGCACCGGGCACGCGCTGATCCACACGCTCTACCAGCAGTGCCTAAAGCATGAAGCCCAGTTTTTTGTTGAATATTTCGCGCTCGACCTGATCACCGACGAGGAAGGCGCCTGCCGCGGCATCATGGCCTGGGACCTCGCCGACGGCACTTTGCACCGCTTCAAGGCGCATCTGGTGATCCTCGCCACCGGCGGCTACGGGCGCACCTATTTCTCGTGCACCTCGGCTCACACCTGCACCGGCGACGGCAACGCGATGGTGCTGCGCGCCGGACTGCCGTTGCAGGACATGGAGTTCGTCCAGTTCCACCCGACCGGCATCTACGGCGCCGGCTGCCTGATCACCGAGGGCGCGCGCGGCGAAGGCGGCTACATGACCAACAGCGAAGGCGTGCGGTTTATGGAAAGCTACGCGCCGCACGCCAAGGACCTGGCTTCGCGCGACGTGGTCAGCCGGGCCATGACGATCGAAATCCGCGAGGGGCGGGGCTGCGGTCCGGCGAAGGACCACATCCTCTTGCATCTCGAGCACCTCTCGCCGGAGATGCTGCATCTGCGGCTGCCCGGCATCACCGAGACCGCCCGGATTTTTTCCGGGGTCGACGTGACCCGCGAGCCGATCCCGGTCTTGCCGACCGTGCATTACAACATGGGCGGCATCCCGACCAATTATCACGGCGAGGTGCTGAGCCCGACCGCCGACGACCCCGAGCGCACCGTGCCCGGGCTGATGGCGATCGGCGAGGCGGCTTCGGTTTCGGTGCACGGCGCCAACCGGCTCGGCTGCAATTCCTTGCTCGACATCGTCGTGTTCGGCCGTGCCGCCGCCCACCGCGCCGCCGAGATGGTCCGCCCGGGCACGTCGCAAAAGCCGTTGTCGCGCGATGCCGGCGAGGAGGCGATTACCCGGCTCGACGCGGTGCGGCACTCGCATGGCCCGCGTAAAACCGGCGAGATCCGACTCGACATGCAGCGCGTCATGCAGAGCAATTGCGCCGTGTTCCGCAGCAGCGAGGTGCTGAAGGAGGGGGTGGAAAAGATCGACGGCGTGGCGAACAGCTTTGCCGATCTGGGGATCAGCGACCGCTCGATGATCTGGAACAGCGACCTCGCCGAGGCGCTCGAACTCGAAAATCTGCTGGAGCAGGCGGTCGTGACCATGCATTCGGCCGCCAACCGCACCGAGAGCCGCGGCGCCCATGCGCGCGAGGACTACCCCGAGCGCGACGACGCGAACTGGCTCAAGCACACGATCGTCTGGCTCGACGGCGAGGGTGCGGTCAAGACCGGCTACCGCCCGGTTCACCTCTACACGCTGTCGAACGAAGTGCAGGTCTTCCCGCCCAAAGCCCGGGTTTATTGAGCGCACTTTTGGTAGGGACCCTCAATGGCTGAGTTCACCTTGCCCGCAAACTCCAAGCCCGGCCCCGGCAAAACCGTCGCGGCGCCGCCGGAGGCAAGGCGGGTGCGCGAGTTCAAGATCTACCGGTGGAACCCCGATGACGGCAAAAACCCGGTGATCGACAGCTTTGCGATCGACCTCGACCAGTGCGGGCCGATGGTTCTCGACGCGCTGATCAAAATCAAGAACGAGATCGACACGACCCTGACCTTCCGCCGCTCGTGCCGCGAGGGCATCTGCGGCTCGTGCGCGATGAACATCGACGGGGTCAACACGCTCGCCTGCCTCAACGCGATCGAGGACATCCGCGGCCCGGTGCGCGTCTACCCGCTGCCGCACATGCCGGTGGTCAAGGATTTGGTCCCCGACCTGACCCACCTCTACGCCCAGTACCAATCCATCGAGCCGTGGCTGAAGAGCTCGAGCCCGACGCCGCCCGACCGCGAATTCCCGCAATCGGTCGAGGAGCGCGAACAGCTCGACGGGCTGTGGGAGTGCATTTTGTGCTTTTGCTGCACCGGCGCGTGCCCGAGCTGGTGGTGGAACGGCGAGCGCTATCTCGGCCCGGCGGTGCTGCTGCAGGCCTATCGCTGGATCGCCGACAGCCGCGACGAGGCGACCGGCCAGCGGCTCGACGCGCTTGAGGACCCGTTCCGCCTCTACCGCTGTCACACGATCATGAACTGCACCCGCACCTGTCCCAAAGGATTGAACCCGGGCAAGGCTATCGTCGAGATCAAAAAGCTGATGGTGCTGCGCCGCTGAGCCTTGCGGCCGCGCTCAGCTTTCCCACGGGTCGAGCAGCGCCACGCCGGTGGCGGCGACATCGCGCACATTCCGGGTAACCAGGGTAAGGCCGCCGGCAATCGCGGTGGCCGCTATCAGCGTGTCGATTACCGGCACGGGACGATCGGCCGACAGTTCACCCCAGATCCGTGCGACGGCAGCGTCCACAGGCAAGACGCGGTCGGCGAAGATTGTTTCCATGCCGTCCACCCAAATTCCGAGCCGCTCGGCCATGACCGGATCGATACGGCGCCGGGCTGCAATCCCCTTGCGAAGCTCGCCCAGGGTTAGAGCGCTGACGAACAAATTCATTGTACCGGCGGCTTGGAGGAAGGCGGTCACACCGGGAGCGGGGCGGGTCTTGCGAGTTTCCGAAACGACATTCGTGTCCAGCAGGTAGCCCGTTGCCATCGGTCAAAGATCGACGGGGCGGCCGGCATCGCGGTCGCGTTCGATCATAAAGTCGTCGACTTTTGGACCACCCAGCAGATACGCCTTGAAATCGGGCCGCTGCGCGAGAAGCGCACGATAATCGTCGATCGACAGCACGACTGCCCGTTCCGCTCCATGACGGGTGATTGTTTGAGGGCCCTCGCGGCACGCCCGTTCGATCACCTCGCTGAGACGAGCCTTGGCTTGTTGAATTTGCCATGCTGCCATTTGCCCCTCCTTTTATCACGGACTATATATTGCCTATTCTGGTCAGAATAGCAACCGAGACCGGGGAGGAGTTGCCATGACGGCGCCGCGCAAAATCATCATCGACACCGATCCCGGCATCGACGACGCGGTGGCGATATTGTTGGCGCTGGCCTCGCCCGAGGAATTGGAGGTGCTGGGGGTCGTAGCGGTGGCCGGCAACCTGCCATTGGCGCAGACCGGGCTCAACGCGCGGCGGGTCTGCGAGTTGGCGGGACGGCCCGATCTCGGCGTCTATCCCGGCTGCGCGCGGCCGATGCTGCGTCCGCTGGCGACGGCGGCCGACATCCACGGCGACGCCTTGGGCGACCGGCTGGGTTTGCCGGTGCCGGCGATGCCGCTGCAGGCGCAGCACGGCGTCGACTATCATCGTCGAGGCTGTGCGCGCCGCGGAGCCGGGCGCCGTGACCTTGTGCGCGCTCGGGCCGCTGACCGACATCGCCATGGCGCTGGTCAAGGCGCCGGACATCGCCGGCAGGATCGGCGAGGTCGTCGTCATGGGCGGCGCCGGGTTCGAGATCGGCAACGTGACGCCCGCCGCCGAATTCAACATCCATGTCGACCCGCATGCCGCCGCGATCGTCCTCGACAGCGGCGTCCCGGTGACCATGATCCCGCTCGACGTGACCCATCGGGTGCTGAGCACGCCGGCGCGGATCGCGGCCTTGCGCGCTCTCCCCAACCGTTGCGGCCCGGCTGTCGCGGCATTGCTGGGCGACTTCGAGACGGCCCGCACCAGCCGGTTCGCAGAGCGCGGCACGGCGCTGCACGACCCGTGCGTGATCGGCTGTCTGCTGCGCCCGGGGTTGTTCCAGGGCCGACGGGTCAATGTCGCGGTCGAGACCGCGAGCCCGCTGACCTCGGGCATGACCGTCGTCGACTGGTGGGGTGTGACCGGCCGCAAGGCGAACGCGAACTTCATGGCCGAAATTGACGCCGACGGATTTTACCGGCTTATGACCGAGCAGCTGCAAAACCTTCCTTAAGACATTCTTACAAATAACGTCTGTCGGTCAAAATTACATTTCGGTCGCCAGGCCGCCGCAAGGCCCGCTAACGCAACGCCCGCTAACGGCAGCGGCCGAGGCCCGGCGCCGGGTTTGACTTGCATCCCGGCGCCTCTAGAATGCCGGCGCGAAACTCAATTGGGGAGCAGGTCGATGATCTTTGAGATGCGCACCTACCGCTTGCAGCCGGGGTCGGTGCCGGAGGCCGAAAAGCGCTTTGGCGAGGCGCTGGCCGAACGCGTCAAGGTGTCGCCGCTCGGCGCCTTCTTTCACACCGAGGTGGGACCGTTAAACCACATCATCCACATCTGGCCCTATGACGATCTGCAGCACCGCACCCGGGTGCGCTCGCAGTCGATCCCGGGCTGGCCGCCGAAGATCCAGGAATTCATCGTCGAGATGGAGAGCAAGATCGTCGTCGCCGCCCCGTTCTGCCCGGCCTTCACCCCGCGCCAGCACGGCAACCTCTACGAGATCCGCACCTATACGATGCTGCCCGGCTCGGCGCCGACCGTGGTCGAGAAGTGGGCCGAGCGGATCGAGGGGCGGGTCAAATTCTCGCCGCTCGCCGCAGCCGGCCACACCGAGCTCGGCCCGTTGAACCAGTGGATCCACATCTGGGCCTACAAGGACGCCGCCGAGCGGTTCCGCGTCCGCGACGAAGCCCGCGCGGCGGGCGCATGGCCGCCGGCGACGCGAGGCGTCTTTATCAAGCAGGAGAACATGCTCGTCGTCCCGTCGTCGTTCTCGCCGCTGCGCTGAGCTCAGCCCTCAGACGCGGACGCACGCGCTGAGACGCGTTCGTAAATTCAGTCTCAGCTTATGATCGTCATGCCCGGCCTTGTGCCGGGCATCCACGCAAAGCGGCAAGATGTCCGCCGCAGCTCGTGGATGGCCGAGCCCGGCCAAGACGATTGAATGTGGCCGGTCCGTTCCGCCCGCTTCAGCGACAGGAGGCGGGCGAAGCGGGGCGCTGCGACGATGCTCTTGGCGCAGGTCTAGTGCTCGTCAGCAGGCCCCTTCAATTTCGTCCATCCCGGCGCAGGGCCGGGACCCATCTCAGCCATCGGCGCCGGCCTTCGCCGGTATGGTCACCCCGAATAACCGGAAACTTCGAGCGGCCCGATCCACGGGTGGGCTGCCTCGGTCATGTCGCCCGAGTGGCGGCGCTGCGCGGGTTGAGGCTCTGGATATGCCCGCTCTCGGTGCCGGCGGTCGGGTCGATGACGGCGTTGATCAATGCCGGCTTGCCCGATGCGAGCGCATCGGTCAGCGCCTTGGTCAGGCCGGCGTGTCGGTCACGTGGTAGCCGGCCCCGCCGAACGCCTCGATGATCTTCTCGTAGCGCGCGTCGCGCAACAGGCCGGTCGGCGAATAGGCGGTGCCGGCCGGGTCGCCGCGGTAGACGCCGTTATTGTTGAAGACGACCGTCGTCACCGGCAATTCGTAGCGGCAGATCGTCTCGATCTCCATGCCGCTGAAACCGAAGGCGCTGTCGCCCTCGATCGCGACCACCGGCTTGCCGGTCACCGCGGCCGCACCGATCGCATAGCCCATGCCGATCCCCATGACCCCCCAGGTGCCGCTGTCGAGCCGGTGGCGGGGCTTGTCCATGTCGATGATGTTGCGGCCGAAATCGAGCGTGTTGGCGCCTTCGTTGACGATGTAGACATCGGGCTGGGTGGCGAGCGCGTTGCGCACGGCGCGCAAGGCGCTGGAAAAGTTCATCGGGCTCGGATCGGCGTTGAGCCGCGCCGCCATGCGCTCGACGTTCTGCGTTTTGCGCTTGCCGATCTCGTCGATCCAGCCCGCCTGATGCCTGACTTGGCCCGGCTTCATCCCCGCGTTGAACGCCGCGAACACCGATTTGATGTCGCCGACGACCGGGGCGGCGATCGCCCGGTTGCTGTCGATCTCGGTCGCCTGGATGTCGATTTGCACAAACCGCGTGCCCGCGGACCACAAGGGCGGCCGGCCGTGCGACAACAGCCAGTTGAGCCGCGCCCCGGCCAAGATCACGACATCGGCCTGGCCGATCGCATACGAGCGGGCGGCGGCGGCCGATTGCGGATGGTCGTCGGGCAGCAGGCCCTTGGCCATCGACATCGGCAGGAACGGAATGCCGGTCGTCTCGACAAACGAGCGGATCTCCGCGTCGGCCCGCGCATAGGCCGCCCCCTTGCCGAGGATGACGAGCGGGCGCTGGGCGTTCGCCAGCAATTCGATCGCGCGCGCCACCGCTTCCGGCGCCGGCGGCTGCGGCGGCGCCGGGTCGACGACCTTTATCAGCGACTTCTTCGCCGTCTCGACATCGAGCGCGGAGCCCAGCACCTCGGCCGTCAGGTCGAGATAGACGCCACCCGGACGCCCCGACACCGCGGCGCGGATCGCCCGCGCGATGCCGATGCCGATGTCCTGCGGGCGGTTGACGCGGTAGGCCGCCTTGGCGTAGGGCCGCGCGGCGGCGAGCTGGTCCATCTCCTCATAGTCGCCCTGCTCGAGGTCGACGATCGCGCGGTCGCTCGACCCGCTGATCATGATCATCGGGAAGCAGTTGGTCGTGGCGTTGGCGAGCGCGACCATCCCGTTCAGAAAGCCGGGGGCCGACACCGTCATGCAGATGCCCGGCTTCTGGGTCAGGTACCCGGCGATCGCCGCCGCGTTTCCGGCCGACTGCTCGTGGCGAAAGCCGAGGTAGCGGATCCCCTCATTCTGCGCCAACCGCAACAGGTCGGTGACCGGGATCCCCGCCACCCCAAAGATCGTGTCGACCCCGTTCAGCTTCAGCGCCTCCACCACCAGGTGAAAGCCGTCGGTCATCTCCGCTGGCATTTCCTCTCCGCTCATATCGTCCACCGTTTTAAGAGTGAGGCAGGGTCTAATGAGAGCTGGCCCTACTGTCCAGATTCCGAAATTAGCACTCCTCGCATTCGGTCAGCGGCTCCCCGCGAGAAGATTTGTCCATTTGAGCCTGGAAAACCGCGAGAAGTCGCGATCCGTCGTGCTGACCGTGGCGCCAGTTCGAGCGCGATGCGGCGAGGACGGCGTCCATGACCAGCGGACCGGCAGCCTGTCCGTCGCGAACGAGACCGCGCAGGATGTCCCAGTGCCGTTCGCCCGGGTCGAGCGCGTAGCGATCTCCGGGGCTATCTTCGATGGTCTTGCATCGCTTGCAAGGTCCGTGAACGCGGAGGATTATGCCTTGAAAAGTTAGTCCAATAGACGTACATGTTAGACCGGAGGTGCCCATGGCCACGACAGCAAAGCACGACCGGCGACTTCGGGAAGAGCGGCTCGGGTTTCGCGTCGACGAGCCGACCAAAGCTCTGATCGAGCGGGCGGCCCAGCTGGAACGGCGTAAGCTGACCGATTTCTGCATGACCGCCCTGACGGACGCTGCCCGCCGGACGATCGCGGAGCACGAAACGCTCGTTCTGTCCGACCGGGATCGGGCTGTCTTTTTCGATGCGTTGGTCAATCCACCAGCGCCGAGCGAACGGCTCCAGCGGGCGTTTGCGGAGCATAGGCGCCGGGTCGTGCCGTGAATGGCGAAACGGCCATCCGAGGATCTTCGGATCGGGCTGCTCGGGGAGGAGCACGACCGGGGCGGCTTTACCTGTGGGGTGGAGAGCCTGGATCGCTATCTCAAGACCCAGGCCGGCCAGGATGTGCGCCGGAAGGCGAATGCCGTGTTCATCTTGAGCGAGATCAGCGAGCCAACCCGCGTCCTGGGCTACTATACCCTTTGCGCCATGGCGATCTCCCAAGGCGATGTGCCGGAGATAGCCCGCAAGCACGTCCCGCGCTACCCGCTGGTGAGCGCCACCTTGATCGGCCGGTTGGCCGTCGCAAAGGACAGGCAGGGGCAGCGTCTGGGCGCGGTCCTCTTGGCCGACGCGCTCCAGCGGGCCTTCGAGAGCGCCAGCACGGTCGGGTCTTCGATGGTGATCGTCGATGCACTGGACGAGGCGGCAGCCGGTTTCTATGCGGCGCATGGATTCGTGCGGTTACCGAACTTCCCTGCGGCTCGTGCTCCCGATGCGGCTAGCAGGCGGGAGCGCTGAGCGATGAGCCTCGTAGCCGCATCGCAGCCGGCGCCGGGGCAGCGCCCGGGGAAGCAAAATCGCCCTTACTTCGGCCTTTGGGGAAGCCCGGTGACGCCCAGCGTGAACCTTCGCACTGGTACGCGACCGTTCTCATCACAGCGTCCTGCGCGGGCGGAAAACCGGGATTTGGGGACCGCATACATGCCGAAGGTAGCCGAATGGCCGCTACTTCCTGCTTTCTGCTGCTTCCCCCCTGCTTCCCCGGTTTTCGTGCTGGGGTCGGGGAAGCAAAAAACGGCCCCGAAGGACCGTTCTAAGCAACTGATTTCCCTGAGAGAAATCTGGAGCGGGCGAAGGGATTCGAACCCTCGACCCCAACCTTGGCAAGGTTGTGCTCTACCCCTGAGCTACGCCCGCGCTCCACTGCTGCCCGCCGCGGCGGGCATGGCGCACGCATGATAGCGACGCGTTGCGGGGTTTGCAAGATCCGCGTCTGCGAGGGTTGCCGCCGCGGGTCGCGGCCGGCATGGTCCGACCATGTCCGCCGCACCCCTGACGCCCGGAAGAACTGTTCGCGCGGCTCGACGCGCTGGCGATCGCGCACAGCACCGCGACCCATCCGCCGGTCTTTACCGTCGCCGAGGCGGCGGCGTTGCGCGGCAGCCTGCCGGGCGGCCATTGCAAAAGCCTTTTTCTCAAAGACAGGAACGGCGGGTTTTGGCTCGCGGTCATGCTCGAGGAGCGCCGCGTCGACCTCAACAAGCTCGCCGTCCGGCTTGGCGCGCCGCGGTTTTCGTTCGGCGCCGCCGAGGACCTTTATGCGCTCCTCGGGGTGCGGCCGGGCAGCGTCACCCCGTTTGCGCCTCGTCAACGACACGCGGGCACCGCGTCACCCCGGTGCTCGACCGGGAGATGCTGAGCCACGACCCGCTGAACTACCATCCGCTGGCGAACGACCGGACCACCGCGATCTCGCCCGCCGACCTCTTGCGCTTTATCGCAGCCTGCGGGCACCAGCCGCGGATCGTCGACCTCGCCGGCATCGAACGCCGTTCGGTCGGCTGAGCGCGCCGGGCCGAGGCGTACGGGCGAGCGCGCCGTCGTGCCGGCGCTTGCCTTCGCCGGCGGCGCGCGGCCATGTTGTGGGGTAATTCGGAAGAGGAGAGCGATGCCGAGCGAACCTTTGATCGGCGGCGCTGCTGCCACCCCCGTCGCGGACGTCACCACCGCCAATTTTATGGCCGAGGTCGTCGACGGCTCGTTCGAAACCCCGGTGATCGTCGATTTCTGGGCGCCGTGGTGCGGCCCGTGCCGGCAGCTCGGGCCGATGCTCGAAAAGGCCGTGCGCGCCGCCAACGGCGCGGTGCGGATGGTCAAGCTCAACATCGACGAGAACCCCGAGATCGCGCAGCAGATGCGCATCCAGTCGATCCCGGCGGTCTACGCGTTCAAGGACGGCCGGCCGGTCGACGGCTTTGTCGGCGCGCATGCCGGAAAGCCAGGTCAAGCAGTTCGTGCAGCGCGTCAGCGGCGGCAAGGGCGGCCCGTCGCCGGTCGAGGAAGCGCTGGCGATGGCGAAGGAAGCGCTCGCAGCAGGGCGACCACGGCAGCGCCGGCGCGGTCTTCTCGCAGGTCCTGCAGCGCGAGCCCGAGAATATCGAGGCCCAGGCCGGTCTCGCCCGCGCGCTGATCGCGCGGCGGCGAGCTCGCCAAGGCGCGCCAGCTGCTCGACCGGGTGCGCCAAGGAGAATGCCGGCCATGCCGAGATCGCCGCGGCGCGCGCCGCGCTCGACCTTGCCGAGCAGGCCAAGACCGCGATGGGCGTCCGCCGGCAAATTGCGCGCCCGGCTTGCCGCGCGACCCGGACGACCACGAGGCGCGGCTGGAGCTCGCCACCGCACTGTTCGGCACCGGCGACCGCGAGGCCGCGATCGACGAGTTGCTGAGCCTCTACAAGCGCGACCGCGAATGGAACGAGCAGGCGGCGCGCAAGCAGCTCGTCAAGTTTTTCGAAGTCATGGGCGCCGCCGATCCGTTGACCTTGAGCGCGCGGCGGCGGTTGTCGGCCCTGATGTTCTCATAAGGGAGGGACCCGATGAGCGAGCGGCCCGGCGCCACTCGCGTTGTGCGAAACCCTGCCGATCTTTCCGCTGGCGGGGGTCCTGCTGCTGCCGCGCGGGCAGCTGCCGCTCAACATCTTCGAGCCGCGCTATCTCGCGATGACCCGCGACGCGCTCGGCCGGCGACCGGCTGATCGGCATGGTCCAGCCGAGCGACCCGCAACCAGCCGGCGTCGGGCAACCCGCCGGTCTACCCGACCGGCTGCGCCGGCCGCATCACCTCTTTCTCCGAGACCGAGGACGGGCGCTATCTGATCACCCTGACCGGGCTCTGCCGCTTTCGCATCCGCGAGGAGCTGCCGCTGCACAGCGGCTATCGGCGGGTCGTGCCGCAATGGGACGAGTTTGCCGGCGACCTAGGAAGCCGCGCCGGCCGGGCTTTGACCGCGAGCGGCTGATCCGCGGCTTGCGCGCCTATTTCGACAGGCATCAGATCAAGGCCGAATGGGACGCGATCGACCGCGGTGCCGGGCGAGCGGCTGGTCACCTCGATCGCGATGGTCTGCCCCTTCGAGCCGAGCGAAAAGCAGGCCCTGCTGGAGGCGCGGCGATCTCGACCGAGCGCGCGCGAGCTGCTGACCGCGATCGTCGAGATGGCGGTCGATGAACCGCCCGAGCGAAGGCGGCGGCGCCCGCCACTGACGAGCGCAGGGCGACCGGCCGGAGGAAAGGATGGAAGGATCGTCGGAAATCGATCCGAAGCTGCTCGAAATCCTGGTCTGCCCGCTGACCAAGGCGCCGTTGCGCTACGATCGCGACGCGCAGGAGCTGATCAGCGAGGAGGCCGGGCTCGCCTATCCGATCCGCGACGGCATCCCGATCATGCTCGTCGACGAGGCGCGCCCGCTTGCGCGACGACGAAAAGACCGACCAAGGCTGCCGTCGTCCTGAGCGGCTGCGGTGAGCGCGGGCGGGACGACGCGCTGGCCGGTCGAGCTCCGGCTAAAAAAGGCCGAAAAGCAGCTCGAAATCAGCTTTGACGACGGCAGCAGCTTTCGCCTGCCGGCCGAATATCTGCGGGTCGAAAGCCCATCGGCCGAAGTGCAGGGCCACGGGCCGGGACAAAAGACGCTGGTTCCAGGCCGCGCCCATGTCGGCATCATCGGGCTGGAGCCGGTCGGCAACTACGCCGTTCGCATCGTCTTCGACGATCTGCACGACACCGGCATCTATTCGTGGAGCTATCTCCACCAGCTCGGCATCGAGTACGAGCAACGCTGGCGCGCCTATATCGACGCGCTGGCGGCAAACGGGCTGAGCCGCGAGCCGCAACGCTCCTGAGCCCGGCAATTACGGCGCGAGCGGCAGGTAATAAGAAATTACAAATCGGCCCGCTCGCGGTAAAGTATTGATGCTAACCTGGCCTTGCTATCAGGCTTGGTCGATACTGCATATGCGGAAGGAAAATTGGACGATACGATAATTACCTTATCAATACCTGAAAATATTTGTCATAATGGGGCTTATGCGGCAATCACCAACTTGCGCAAATCGCGAGCCGACACAAGATATAGGGAAGCGGAGAAGTCTCCGACCCCGGCTTTCTGTGTCGGGTGGAATGCGTTGAGTGGAACTAACTCATGCCTGATCATCCTAGACTAATAGCAGAAAACCCAGACGCCGTCGCGTGGACAGACCAAGTAAACGCGGTTTATGCGGGCAATACAGCGTTCGGCAAAACCGCGAGTGCAGTGATTTGGGTGGATACAACCGGGCCGGACGGCGAGCAACTGGTTCCCGTCGATCCACAGGCGCTTGTAGCGGACATCAACACCAATGGATTTCCGCTTCTTAAGGGACATGATCCGGGTTTCCCGCTTGGTAAAGTTCTCACGGCTGAAGTGTTCACCAGTTCGGACGGCGCGACATTCATAGCGGCAATCGTCGGATATTATGCCGGAGGTGCCCGCCTCAGTTTTCGCGATCTTGGGTTTGACCCAGCGGCGGCCGTATCGCTTCCCTCGTCCCTTCCTGCGCTCTCCGAAGCGTGGATCCAGTTCGCGACCGATCCGAGAGAAATTGACCCGGCATGGCTCGAAGATGTGCTTCACACCGCGCCGTTACGCGTCGAGCGGACAGAATTGTCTCATAATGCGGCTGACGCACTACAGGAACTGATACGCTTAGGGCTACCTTACATTGCCCTTGTCTGGAATCCCTTCACTAAGACTATTGCGACCGAGGCTGGAAAGGACGCTTACGCTGCGATTAAGCATTGGTTGCGAACCCTTTTTGAGAAAACCCCGAGCTGAAAAATCCGCTCGTATCAATTCAATCGTTTCAAGATGGTTGCCAAGTCTCCTTTCTGTGGCGGGATAAAGATGTGAAGCGCCACTATGCAGCGCTTGAGGCCCTGCCGAGTGCTGCCGTACAAGCGGCACAGTTCGTGGCAAAGATGAAAAAAAACGCAGGGGTCGCCCCAAAGGAAATTGTTTACGAATTCCATCCGCAAGACTGCAAATGGTTTCCCTCGTACGCAGAGCTTGAAGACGGGAAATTCGTCACCGACAACAAAATCCTTATTCCTATTGAGCAATTACCCTCTGAATTGAGTCTCGGTATCGGTCTCGGCAAAGACACACCTCGCTTGCCAAGCGTGAAACGACACTGAATTTTCCGTAAGATCGGTTATGCGGCAAATAGAAAGGGCCGGTGAGCGTACGTGTGTCGCCGGCTCCATTTCCGTCACGGCGTCATCCAACGTACATCGTCCGAGCACTCTCCATAGGCGCTTATCTTGTTTCAGATACTCCGGGGCAGCGCAAAGAGATTGGCTCGATTGGCTCTCCTCGCATGGCGCGACGCGATGCGGCGGCCGCGGGTCAGCCGTGCCGAGGCTGTCGCCGCGTGCGGCTCAGGCGGCGCGCGCCGGTATTCGGGAACCAGCCGTTCGAGCAATTGCAGCATCCGTTCTTCGCGCCGGCTGCGGGCGGCTTCTTCGAGCTCGTCGATCGAGCGGGCCAGCACCGCGTAGTCGGCGGTGCGCGGCGCGGCGAGCCGGATCGCCGGGCTGCGCGTCGGCATCAGCGGCTCGGCCGCGATGGAACAGCTCTTCATGCAATTTCTCGCCGGGGCGCAGGCCGACAAATTCGATCTTGACGTCGCGGTCGGGGCGCAGCCCGGCGAGACGGATCATCTGCTCGCGCCAGATCGACGATCTTGACCGGCTCGCCCATGTCGAGGACGCAGATCGTGCCGCGTCGTCCGGCAGTCGGGCGGTGCGTCGGACCCGGGCGACAAGGCCGCCGCCTGCAGTACCAGCTCGACCGCCTCGCGCACCGTCATGAAAAAGCGGGTGACGTCGGGATGGGTGACGGTCAGCGGCCCGCCGGCGGCGAGCTGGCGCGCGAACAGCGGCACGACCGAACCGGTCGAGCCCAAGACATTGCCGAACCGCACCGTCACATAGCGCGTGCCGCCGCCGGCGCGCCGCGCCTCGTGCAGGTCGAGCGCCTGGCAGAAACTCTCGGCGACGCGCTTGCTGGCGCCCATCACGCTCGTCGGGTTGACCGCCTTGTCGGTCGAGATCATGACCACGGTCGACACGCCAAAGGCGCGCGCCGCCTCGGCGACGTTGCGGCTGCCGGCAATGTTGGTCAGCACCCCCTCGACCGGGTTCGCCTCGACCATCGGCAGATGCTTCAGCGCCGCCGCGTGGCAGACGATTTCGGGTCGCTCCGCGGCGAGGACGGCGTCAAGTTGGGCGCGGTCGCGCACGTCGCGCAGCAGCGTCACCCGCGGCAGTTGCGGGAACCGCTCGCGCAATTCCATGTCGATCGCGTAAAGCGAGAACTCGCTGTTGTCCAACAGCACCAGCCGGGACGGGCGACAATGCCGCGATCTGGCGCGACAGCTCGGCGCCGATCGTGCCGCCGGCGCCGGTGACCAGGACGCGGCGCCCGTCGACCAGCCGCGACATGCCGGCGCGGTCGAGCACCGCCTGCGGGCGGCCCAGCAAATCCTCGAGCGCGATCGGCTCCAGCGCGTGCTCGGGCCCATGCTCGGGCGTGTCGAGGTTGCGCTGGAAATCCGTCAGCCTCGGCAGGCGGGCCAGCGGTATCGCCAGCGCGTCGGCGCGGTCGAGCAGCCTGCGCACCTGGTCGCCGGGCAGGTTTTGCGCGGTGATGATGAGCTTTTGCGGGCGCTTGCCGCGGCGGTCCAGCCGCTCGACGACAGCCTCGAGCGAATCGATCGTGCCCAGCACCGGGACCCGGTAGATTTCGCGGCCGACGCGCGAGGGCGTGTCGGCAAGGACGCCGACGACGCGATAGACCGCGCGCGGGTTGCGCATCATCTCGCGGATGAAGGTGTTGGCGCCGTCCTTGGCGCTGATCAGCAACACCGGCACGCTCTGATGCTTGGCGCGCTCAAGAACGTGGTCGAGCCCGCGATCCTTGAACAGGCGATAGGCGAGCCGCGGGGCCCCAAGCAACGCCGTCAGCACGAACCAGTTGATCAACAGGGTCGAGCGCGGCAGCGCTTCGAGCCGGGTCAGGACGAACATGACCGGCAGAAACACGAGAATCGTCAGGCTGACCGCGCGGGCGATGTTGTACAGGTCGGGCAGCGAGGCGTAGCGCCAGATGCCGCGGTAGAGCCCCGTCAGCCGGTAGACGACCGCCGCGATCAGGGTAAAGCTGACGATGTAGACCGCGGTCAGGTGCGGCTGATATCCGACAACCTCCCCGCCGATGCGCAGATAGAGTGAAATTGCGAAAGACAGCGCCGCCATCGCAATGTCGTGCAGATAGGCAAATACGGCGCGCCGGTTGTCCGGGAGGACTACCACGGCTTGTCGGGAGGACTGCCACGGCGCCCCTATAACAGGAAACGGCCCGGATGCGAAACATCGCTCGGGAGCGGCTGAACCGGCGGCGCGATCCGGCGCTGACTTCCCAGCGCCACGAGAATGACGCATCGCCGAGCGGGGCGGGTCTATTTCAGCCGGGGCGCCACACCTCTACAATGAGCCATGAGCTGGGAGCGGCTCTACCCGATCTTGCAACCCGAGACCTCCGGCAGCGCCGCGCGGGCCTTTCGTGTTGCCCATCATGCGATGGTCGTTGCTCGGCATCGCGATCATGCTTGCCGACACGGTGGCCGATTGGCGCGAGGCGCTACCACACGTTCCTCGACGCCGGGTTCCAGATCGTCTGCGCATTTTTTTTCGCCGAGTATTTGGTGCGGCTGGCCGCGGCGCCTGGCGCGCCGGCGGCGCATCGCCGCGGCTGGCAGGCGCGGCTCGCCTGGATGACGTCCGGGAGCGGGTTGTTCGATCTGCTCGGGGCGCTGCCCGGGGTGCTCGACATCGTGTTCAGCCCGAAATACGCCAGCCTTTACGGCTTTGTCTGGGTGTTCAAGCCGGTCCGCTATTCGCCGGGGCTGGCAAGCCTGCAGCGGGTGATCAGCCGCGCCCGCCATGCGCTGCTGTCGGTGCTGCTGGCCTTCGGCATCGTGCTGCTCGCGGCCGCCAGCCTCGCCTACCTGCTCGAGCGCAACGCGCAGCCGGAGCTGTTCGGCTCGATCCCGCAGGCATTGTGGTGGGCGATCGTGACCCTGACGACCACCGGTTATGGCGACGTGACGCCCATCACCCCGGCCGGGCGGGTTCTCGCCGGTGTCGTCATGGTCAGCGGCATCCTGGTTTTCGCGCTGTGGGCCGGTATTCTCGCCAGCGGCTATGCCGAAGAATTGCGCCGGCGCGAGTTTCTGCGGACCTGGGACCTCGTCGCCAAGGTGCCGTTCTTCAAAACCGTCGGCGCCTCGGTCATCGCCGATGTCGCGCGCCTGCTGCGCGCGCGCGACTACCCGGCGCGGGCGGTCATCGTGCGCCGCGGCGAGCGCGGCGATTGCATGTATTTCATTGCCTCGGGCGAGGTCGAGGTGCGGTTGCGGCCGCGGACGGTCCGGCTCGGACCCGGCGAGTTTTTCGGCGAAATCGCGTTGCTGACCGGCGGCCCGCGCAACGCGACGATCGTCGCGGTGCAGCCCTGCACCTTGCTTGACCCTCGACATCGTCGATTTCCGCCAGCTGCTCGGCCGCCAGCCCGAACTCGCCCGCGTCGTCAGCGAAGAAGCCGAACGCCGGCGCTCGTCAATGAAGAGGCGGAGCGCCGCTGCCGGCGGCGCCGCGCCCGAGCATGCCGCAGCGGCCGAAGATCGCCGCGCAAGTCGATCGGGAGGCAGCCGCCGTCGCCCGGCTTGGCCAAGGGTTCGTAATAACGCGGCCGGAAAGCCGGCGGCGGCGCGCGCCGCATGGTTGAACGGCGGTTTCAGCTCGCCTTTGAAAAAGCGCCTGACGCGATCGTGAAAAACCTGTTCGGGGACGAGGCCCCGGGCGCGGCACAAGCGATCGAACCAGCGCCGCCCGATCGCGACATGGCCGATCTCTTGTTGGTAGATGAGCCGCAGGATCGCGGCGCTTTGCGGCGTCGCCGGCGCGCTCCAGCCTCACCGTCATCTCCGGCGTCACGTCGAGCCCGCGCGCCTCCAGCACCAGCGGCACGACGGCGAGCCGGGCGAGCAGGTCGCCGGCGGTGGCGGCCGCCGCTTCCCATAGCCCGTCATGCGCCGGCAAATCGCCGTAGCGTGCGCCGAAATCGGCGAGCCGCGCCGAGAGCAGCAGGAAATGGCGCGCCTCCTCGGCGGCGACCCCGGCCCAGTCGTCGAAAAAAGCGCGCGGCAGGCCGATCCCCGCAAAGCGGGCGATCGATGTCCCAGGCAAGATCGATCGCGTTCAGCTCGATATGGGCGAGCGCATGCAGCAGCGCCGTCCGGCCGGCTGCGAGCCGAAATTCGGCGGCGCTTCGGCATGTCGCGCGGCGGGCGCAGCAGCGGACGGTCGGGCCGGGCCGGGCGCGACGGCGGCGCGGCAGCGCCGATCGGCATCGTCCCCTCGGTCCAGGCAGCCGCCAGAGCGAGGCTCGCCGCGGCCTTGGCCGCCGGGTCCGGCGTGGCGAGGATCGCGGCCGCGCCGGCGGCAAGGGTCGCGGCGATCAGAGCGCCTGCGCCGCTTTCAGCACTTCGGCGACATGGCCCGGCACCCGCACCTTGTGCCAGACGCCGCGAACGGATGCCCGAGCCGTCGATCAGAAAGGTGCTGCGGTCGATGCCCATGTATTTGCGGCCATACATGCTCTTTTCGACCCAGGTGCCGTATTTCTCGCAGACTTCGCCCGCGGTATCGGAGGCAAGGATAAACGGCAGATCGTGCTTTTTCTTGAATTTGTCGTGTGAGGCGACCGAATCCTTTGAGATGCCGATCACGACCGCGCCGGTCCCGCCGTAATCCGGGAACGAGTCGCGAAAGCCGCAGGCCTCGGCGGTGCAGCCCGAGGTGTCGTCCTTCGGGTAGAAATACAGCACGACTTTTTTGCCCGCGAGCTTCGAGAGCGTGACATTGCCGTTGCCGTCGGTCGGCAAGGTGAAATCGGGGGCCTTTTGGCCGGGATCGATACTCATCCTGCGCTGTCTCCTGCCGGTTCCGCCGTTTTGGGCGTGGCGCGCCCCGCCGGCTCTTCGATCAGGCGTTGATACCAGCGGCGGACCTGCGCCGTCGCGGCAGTGATATCCGCGTCGAGCTGGGCGAAGTCAACCGCACCCGCGCAGCGCGCAAGCGTGGCCGCGTCGGGCTCCGGGAAGGCGGCGTCGCGCGCGGCACCTTCATCGACCAAGGTCAGCAGCGCCTGCACATGCCGCAGCAGTGCCGCCGCCGCCGTCAACTCGCGCTCGGCCGCCGGCGGCAGCGCGCCCGCCTCGCCGAGCGCCCGCAACGCGTCGGCGGTGGCGCGGCGCAATACCTGCGGCGCCGTGGCGGCCTCGCGCAGCATCAGGTATTGCGCGATGAATTCGAGGTCGATCAGCCCGCCGCGCCGGTTCTTCAGGTCCCACGGCGAAGGCCGCGGATGTTCGCCGGCGATCCGCCGCCGCATGTCGGCGACGTCGCCGACCAGCCGCTGCGGGTCGCGCGGCGAGCGCAGCACCGCCTCGATGATGTCGGCAACGCGCCGGCCGAGCGCCGCGTCGCCGGCGACGATGCGGGCCCGGGTCAGCGCCATGTGCTCCCAGGTCCAGGCGGTTTCGCGCTGGTAACGCTCGAAGCTGTCGCGGCTCGACGCGATCGGCCCGGACGAGCCCGACGGCCGCAGCCGCATGTCGACCGGGTAGAGCGGCCCCTCGGCGGTCGGCGCGGTAATGGCCCCGATCAGCCGCTGGCTCAGCCGGGCATAGTAGGCCGAGACGGAAAGCGGATGCGCGCCGTCGGAAGCGACGCGTCGGGCGGGGCGTCGAAGATCAGGATCAAGTCGAGATCGGAGGCGAGCGTCATCTCGCGGCTGCCGAGACGGCCCATGCCGACGACCGAAAAGGCGCCGCCCGGTATCTGCCCGTGACGCCGCGCGAATTCCGCCTCGACCGCCGGGACCAGCGCGGCGAGCGCGGTCTCGGCGATGTCGGCCAGCGCTTTGCCTGCCGCCTCGCCGTCGAGCGCGCGGCGCAGCAGCTGCACGCCCACCTGGAACCGGCGCTCGCCGGCCCAGCGCCGCAGCGCGTCGAGCGTGTCGGCGAAATCGCCCGCACCGGCCACCGCCTGGCCGAGATCGGCGGCGAGCCCGGCCTGTTCCGGCAACGGCGAGAAAAACTCCCGGCTCAGCACCGCGTCGAGCAGGGCCGGGCGCTGCGCCAGTTGGTCGGCCAGCCGCGGCGCGCCCGCCATTACGTCGGCGACCAGCGCCAAGAGCCCGTGATTGGCCTGAAACAGCGAAAACAGCTGAACCCCGGCCGCCAGCCGCGACAGGAAATGGTCGAAGCGCCGTAATGCTTCGTCGGGGTGCGAGGTCGCGCCGAAGATGCGCAATAATTCCGGCACCAGCTCGGTCAGGATCTCGCGCACCCGCTGGCTGCGGGTCGCGCGCATGCGGCCGTGATGCCAGCTGCGCACCGCGGCTGCGACCGCTGACGGATCGGCAAATCCGAGCCGCGACAACGTCGCCAAGGTCTCGGGGTCGTCCTCGGCGCCGGTAAACACAAGGTTGCCGGGTCCGGCGAGGCTCGGCGCCTGCTCGAACAATTCGGCGTAGTGGCGCTCGACCGAGCTTAGATGCGCGGTCAGATCGGCGGCAAACGCCTCGGCTGTGCGGTAGCCGAGAAACACCGCGACGTGCGCGATCCCGTCGCGGTCATCGGGCAGGCGATGCGTCTGCGCGTCGTCGACCATCTGCAGCCGGTGCTCGAGACGGCGCAGAAACCGGTAATCGGCGGTCAGCGCCGATGCCACCGCCGGATCGATGCGTCCGGCCTCGGCGAGCCGCTGCAATGCCTCGCAGGTCGAGCGCACGCGCAATTCGGGGATGCGTCCGCCCCAGATCAGTTGCTGCGTCTGGGCGAAGAACTCGATCTCGCGGATGCCGCCGCGGCCGATCTTGATGTCGTGGCCTTCGACCGCGATGCGGCCGCCGCCCCGATACGCGTTGATCTGGCGCTTGATCGAGTGGATGTCCTGGATCGCCGCGAAATCGAGGTTCTTGCGCCAGATATAAGGGCCGCAATTCGCGCAGAAACCGCTCGCCCGCGGCCCGGTCGCCGGCCACCGGGCGCGCCTTGATCAACGCCGCCCGCTCCCAGTTCTGGCCGACGCTCTCGTAATAGGCCAACGCCGCCGCGACCGACATCGCCAGCGGGGTCGAGCCCGGATCGGGACGCAGCCGCAGATCGGTGCGGAAGACGTAGCCGTCGCCGGTGCGCTCTTCGATAATGCGGACGAGATCGCGCGCGAGCCGGCTGAAAAAGGGCTGGACGCCCGTCGCGCGCCGCCACCCGCGACTTGGCCGGGTCGAAAAACAGGATCAGGTCGATGTCGCTCGAATAATTCAGCTCGCCGGCGCCGAGCTTGCCCATGCCGAGCACGATCAGCCCGCTGTCGCGCCTCCGGATCCGCCGGATCGGCGAGCGCGACCAGCTTTTTCGCCGCCGCCGCGCGCAGCAGGTAGCGTGTCGCCGCACCGAGTGCTGCGTCGGCAAAGCGGCTCAGCGCCCCCGTCTGTTGTTCGAGCGACCAGGCGCCGGCCAGCTCGGCGACGGCGGCGAGCAGCGCCGTGCGGCGCTTGGCGACCCGCAGCCGTCGCATCAGCGCCGGCGCGTCTTCGCCGCTATCGGCATGGTCCTCGACCGCGGCGGCGAGTTCGGCGAACAGCGGCTCCGGGCCCGCCGCGACCAGCCGGGTCAGAAATCGCCATTCCTTGACCGCGAGCCCACTCAGAAACGGGCTGTTGCCAAAGATCGCTCCGAGCAGCCGCTTGCCGGACGGCGTCCCGCTCCAATCGCGCGCCGTGCGGGCGTCGGGATCGTCGCCGGCCGCGGCGAGCGCCTCGCCCCAATCCTCGAAGCCGAGCGCCAGCCGGCGCCGATCGGCCGGCTGCGGCAGTCCGTCGCCGTCCGGTGCGTGGTGTGCAAGGAGGTTCATTTGCTCGAATTGAGCAGCCGGCGACGTGTCCCGTGGTGACGCAGACAACGTCTCGGCTCCGGCTGGAGGTTCCGACAACTCTGCACCGCTCGCTATGCAATCCCGCGGGCCGGGAGAGCACGGAGCCCCGGCCGGCTGCGAAGGATATACCCTGTTACCGGGAAATGAGGGTTCCGGTTCCGCCCATGGCGGCGGCGGGCCTCCGATTAAACCAAAACTTGTGCGGGCGGCGGTGCCAGACCGTCGAGGCGGCGGAAAGATTCGGGCGCGCGGGCGACGACGCAGTTTCGGCCGGCCGACTTCGCCTCGTACAGAGCGTCGTCCGCGCGCTTGAGGAGCTGATCGCGATCATCGCCGCCGGCGATCGCCGTCGTTGCGCCGATGCTGACGGTGACCTCAAGGCGCTGGCCGCCGGCGGGCCAACGGAACGGCTCCCTCGCCACCGCCAGCCGCAGCCGGTTCGCCACCGTGGCGGCGATCGCAAGACTGGTCTCGGGCATGACCACGGCAAATTCCTCGCCGCCGAGACGGGCCACGAGATCGACCGTGCGCACGCTGTCCACCGCGCGCGTCGCGATCTGGCGGAGCACGTCGTCGCCTGCCGCGTGGCCGTAAGTGTCGTTGATCCGTTTGAAATGATCGATGTCGAACATCAAAAGCGCGACGCCGGCGCCGGCGCCGTTGACCCGCGTCATCAGCTCGTCGAGGTGAGCGAGCAGGTAGCGGCGGTTGTACAGACCGGTGAGCTCGTCGGTCAGCGCCAGCGACAGGCTGCGGCGATAATTGTCGTTGAGGCGGTTCTGCAGCCGTTTGCGACGAATTTGGATGGTGGTGCGCGCCAACAGCTCGTTGCGGTCCACCGGCCGGACGAGATAGTCGTTGGCGCCGAGGTCGAGACCTTTGGCGAGACGGGGCAGGTCGCGCTCCGCGGCGATCAGCAGCAAGGGCAGCTGCCGATACAGGTCATTCGCCCGGCACTGCGAGACAAAGCGCAGCGCGTCGCCGTCCGCGGCGGTCAGGCTGGCGATCACCAAGTCGATCGTGGCGTCGAGGCTCGACTGGGCCTCGGCATAGCCGGCAACCGATGTCACCCGGTGCGTGACCGCCAAGGTTTCGACCATTTTGGCGGCGGCGTTCGCGTCCTCTTCGATGATCAGGACGCGCGCCGGCCCGTCGTCGAGGTCGGGCGCCGGCTCACCTCCGCCAAAGCGCCCGCAGATCTCGTCGCGCAGCCGCCATTCTTCCATCATCCGCTTGAGCCGCACCAGCGAGCGCACCCGCGCGAAGAGGGCTGTGTCGTTGACCGGCTTGGTCAAAAAATCGTCGGCGCCGGCTTCCAGACCGCGCAGCCGGTTGGCCGCGTCCGACAAAGCCGTCACCATGACGACCGGAAGATCGGCGGTCCGCGGGTTCGCCCGCAACCGGCGGCAAACCTCGAAGCCGTCCATGCGCGGCATCATCACGTCGAGCAGGATGACATCGGGCAATTCCGCCGCCGCGATTTCCAAAGCCGCGCGCCCGTTAAAGGCGGTCAGGACGTCAAAATACTCGGCCGAAAGCTTGGCCTCGAGCAGCTTGACGTTGATATCGAGATCATCAACGACCAACACTCGCCCAGACATGAGGAGCCCTCACGCTGAAGGATTACGCATCTAAGCGCGGATCACGAAAGAAAGCGCTCAACAGTCTGTAGAAAGCTGGTGATGGAGATCGGTTTAGCAATGTAATCCTCACAGCCGCCGTCTCTCATTTTCTCCCGGTCGCCTTTCATGGCAAAAGCGGTAACCGCGATGACCGGAATCAGCTTCAACTCGTTATCTTCCTTTATCCATCGGGTGACTTCGAGGCCAGAGACCTCCGGCAACTGGATATCCATCAAGATCAAATCCGGGCGGTGCCGGCGCGCCATTGCCAGCGCCTCGATGCCATCCTTGGTTTGCAGAGTCTCGTAGCCATGCGCCGTCAGGAGGTCGTTGAACAACTTCATATTGAGTTCGTTGTCCTCGACGATCAACACTTTCTGCCGCTGCGACGGTTCACCGGCCGCTTTCGGTGGTGGAATTTTGCCGGTCATGCTTTGCTGGCCTCGAAAGTCCCTGATCCCGCACCGGAGCCGCTGGTCGACGACGACCGCCCCGCCCCGTCGCGTGGCCGCCCGATCGTGCGGGTTTTACCGGCGGCGATTTAAGAATTGATGAGCGCGTGCGATGTTCTGCTCCCTCTCGGTAAAAAGGTCGGGTTGATGAGGGCGGCCTGTCGCATCGGCATCGACCTCGGAGGCAGCAAGATCGAAGGCGCCGCCGTCGATCCCGCGGGAGCGATCCGCCTGCGCTGTCGGATCCCCACCCCGGCCGGCGACTACCGCGCGACGATCTCGGCGATTGTTTCGATGATTATGGAGATCGAGCGGCAAAATCGGCGCGCCGGCGTCAGTCGGGATCGGCATGCCCGGCGCGATCTCGCCGGCGACCGGCCTGGTCAAGAACGCCAACTCCACTTGGTTGAACGGCCGTCCGTTGCAGGGCGACCTCGAAGCGGCGCTGGGCCGGCGCGGTGCGCCTCGCCAACGACGCGAATTGCTTTGCTTTGTCCGAAGCGGCCGACGGTGCCGCGGCCGGCTGCCGGACCGTGTTCGGCGTGATCCTCGGAACCGGCGTCGGCGGCGGGATCGTCACCGGCGGGCAGATCCTGGTCGGCGCCAACGCGATCGGCGGCGAATGGGGGCATAATCCGCTGCCGTGGCCGACGCCGGACGAGATGCCCGGGCCCGCCTGCTATTGCGGCCGCTCGGGCTGCATCGAGACGTTTCTGTCGGGTCCGGGGATGGCCGCCGACCACCGTCGACATGGCGGCCGGGATTTGGCCGCGCCCGAGATCGTACGGTCCGCGCAAAGCGGCGACAGCGGCTGCCGCGCCACCCTTGCGCGCTATGTCGACCGGCTCGCCCGCGGCCTCGCCACGGTCGTCAACCTGGTCGACCCGGACGCGATCGTGCTCGGCGGCGGATTGTCGGCGATCGGCGCGCTCTACGACGAGGTGCCGCGGCGCTGGGCGGGGTACGTCTTCTCCGACCGCGTCGACACCCGCCTGCTGGCGCCGGTTCACGGTGATTCGAGCGGCGTGCGGGGTGCGGCCTGGCTGTGGCCGCCGGACCCGCCGGGATGACGACCTTGTGCCGCGACTGCGGCGCGCTGCCGGCGCGGCGGGCGCCGAACGGGCGCTGCGCGCAATGCGCGTCGCCGCGGCTCGTCAGCCACGAGAGGCTGGCCCAACTGGCGATCGCCCATGTCGATTGCGACGCCTTCTATGCCGCGGTCGAAAAGCGCGAGCGGCCGGAGCTCGCCGATCGCCCGGTGATTGTCGGCGGCGGCAGGCGCGGCGTGGTGCTCGCCTGCTGCTATGTGGCGCGGCTTTATGGCGTGCGGTCGGCAATGCCGATGTTCAAGGCCCTGGACGCCTGCCCCGATGCCGAAGTGATCCGGCCGAACATGGCGAAGTACCGCGAGGTCGGCCGCGCCGTGCGCAACGAAATGCGCCGGCTGACCCCGCTCGTCGAGCCGGTGTCGATCGACGAAGCCTTTCTCGACCTGGCCGGAACCGAGGCGGTTCACGGCGCCGCGCCGGCGCAGTTGTTGGCCGCCCTCGCCCGCCGCATCGAGGAGGAACTGGGCATCACCTTGTCGATCGGGCTCAGCGACAGCAAATTCCTCGCCAAGATCGCCTCCGATCTCGACAAGCCCCGCGGCTTCGCGGTTTTGGACCGAAGCGACGCGCCGGCTTTTTTCACCGACAAGCCGGTGTCGCTGCTGTGGGGCGTGGGCGCCGCAATGCAGCGCCGGCTTGCCGCCGACGGGATTGCCGTGATCGGCCAGCTCGCCGTCCTCGGCGAGCGCGAGCTGGCCGTGCGCTACGGCCGGACCGGCGCGCACCTCGCCCGCCTGGCGCAAGGGATCGACGACCGCGCCGTGCTTGCGCACACCCCCGCCCGCTCGATCTCGGCAGAAACGACATTGCCCCGCGACGAGGCCGCGGCGGCGGCGCTCTCGCAGATTCTGTGGCCATTGTGCGAGCGCGTGTCAGCGCAACTCAAGGAGGCGTCGCTCGCCGCGGGCGCCGTCACCTTGAAGCTCAAGACCAGCGACTTTCACTGCGCACCCGCTCGCGCCGCCTGGGCGATCCGACACAGCTCGCTGAAACCATGTTCCGAATTGCCTCGCTGCTGCTCGCGGCCGAGGCCGACGGCGCCACCCGCTTTCGTCTGATCGGAATCGGCGCCGACATGCTCGGCGATGCGCGCGAGGCGGATATGCCGACCTTGTTCGAGCGGGAGCTGGGCCGGCCGCGGCGGCTCGAACAGGCGGTCGACGCCATTCGCCACCGGATGGGCGCCGATGCGCTGCGGCGCGGCCGCGGGTCGGCCGCCGGTGCGCTCGCGGCGGAGCACACCTCGCGTACCGGTCGGCGCAACCGCGACTAGCGGGTGCGGAAATAGGTCGAGATCAAGGGCGGATATGGTGTAGAATTTGGGCTGCGTGACGAGATATGGGGATATCCGATGCGCGGTGGGGATTTGAACACAGCGGCGTTGTTCAGCTATCTGAGTTGCGCGGCGCGGGTCCCGGCGGATCATCCGCTGCGGGCGATCCGAGTCATCGTGGACGCGGCGTTGGAAGGGCTGTCGAGCGAGTTCGAAACGCTCTATTCGCCGATCGGCTGGCCGTCGATCGCGCCGGAGAAACTGCTGCGGGCGTTGCTGCTGCAAGCATTCTATTCGGTGCGCTCGGAGCGTCAATTGATGGAGCAGCTGGACTACAATCTGCTGTTCCGCTGGTTTGTCGGGCTGGGGATGGACGCGCCGATCTGGGACGTGACCGTCTTCACCAAGAACCGCGAACGTCTGCTGGCGGGCGATGTCGCCGCCAAGTTCCTGGCGCGGGTGCTGAACCAGCCGGTGGTCAAGACGTTGCTGTCGGACGAGCATTTTTCGGTGGACGGCACGCTGATCGAAGCCTGGGCCAGCATCAAGAGCTTCACACCGCGGGGCGGCGGCGAGCGCGGCGATGGCGCGGCCGAGGATGGCGCACCCAAGGGTCGCAATGCCGAGCGCGACTTTCACGCCGAGAAGCGCAGCAACGACACCCACGCCTCGACCACCGACCCCGATGCCCGGCTGTTTCGAAAGGGGCGCGGCAAGGAAGCCCGGCTGTGCCACATGGGCCATTTGCTGATGGAGAACCGGCACGGCCTGATCGTCGATGCCACGCTGACCCACGCCACCGGCACCGCCGAGCGCGAGGCCGCGATAACATGCTGGGCCGCCTCGACGGCCGCCACCGCATACCCTCGGCGCCTCCCAGGCGTACGACGTGGCCGACTTCGTCAACGGCTGGGCGCGATCAGGGTGACCCCGCATGTGGCGCAAAACCTCACCAACCGCCGCTCGGCGATCGACCGGCGCACCACCCGACACCCCGGCTACGCCGTCAGCCAGCGTATCCGCAAGCGCATCGAGGAGGCGTTCGGCTGGATCAAAACCAGCGGCGGACTGCGCAAAACGCGGCACCGCGGCAACCCCCGTGTCGGCTGGACCTTCACCCTGACCGCCGCCGCCTGCAACCTGATCCGGTTGCCCAAGCTGCTGACGGCTGCATGAGCCTATCCTCGCTGCCGCGGCCGAGCCTCGGATCGGACAAGGTGGCTGCAAATGCGATCAACCGGACCCCGCCAAAACCCTCGCCTTCGAGCAAATCGAGCCGGGAAAGCCCGATAAACAGCCTTATTTCCGCACCCTGCTAGTGTCTTAGGGCGTGTCGTCAATTATTGCAAGCCTACCCGTAATACGAGTTGTTGATTAGGTATAGATCGTAAAACGAGTTTACCTACACTGGAAATTGTGTGATCAATGAAAGGTCGGCTTTGACAAAAGGCTGACCTATGACCCGATATGGACTGCGTGACGACGAATGGGAGCGGATCAGGGACTGGTTGCCGGGGCGGATCGGCCATGTCGGCGCGACCGCCGAAGACAATCGCCGGTTCGTCGAAGCGGTGCTCTATCGCTACCGCGCTGGCATCCCCTGGCGCGATCTGCTGGAGCGATTGGGCGACTGGAAGAATACCCATCGCCGGTTCAGCCGGTGGGCCAAAACCGGGGTCTGGCAAAAAATCTTCGTACATCTCGCTGGCGATGCCGACAACGAGTATGCGATGCTCGACAGCACCATCGTGCGGGCGCATCAGCACAGCGCTGGCGCTCCCAAAAAAACATGACGATCAGGCGATCGGGCGTAGTAGCGGCGGCCTGAGCACCAAGATCCATGCGCTGGTCGACGCGCTAGGCAATCCGCTGGCCTTTCTGCTGACCGCCGGACAGACCCACGATCTGGTCGGCGCCGACGCGCTGCTGCCGCAGATCGCGGCCGATCGGCTGATCGCCGACAAGGCCTACGATGCCGACGCGCGCGTCCGCGAACCCCTCGCCCGCGCCGGCAAAGCCGCCGTCATCCCGCCGCGGCTAAACCGCCTCGCGCCCCGCGACTTCGACCGCGATATCTACAAAGAGCGCCACCTGATCGAAAACTTCTTCTGCAAACTCAAGCAGTTCCGCGCAATCGCCACACGCTACGATAAGACTGCGCAAAATTTCCTCGCCGCCGTCCACCTCGCCGCTGCGATCATTTGGCTGAATTGACGACACGCGTCAAC
This sequence comes from uncultured Alphaproteobacteria bacterium, assembly GCA_963775525.1. Lineage (GTDB taxonomy): Bacteria > Pseudomonadota > Alphaproteobacteria > ATCC43930 > CGMCC-115725 > AP-15. The sequence continues at coordinate 59,130 of CAVZJF010000067.1, forward strand.
AGCCGGGCCTGCCGAGCGCTTCGATGTCGTCGAGCTTGGCACGGATCGAATAGTCCCCGTAGTCGATCACCATGTCGCGCGAGACGCCGTTATCCAGCAGATCCATGCCGAGCTCGTAATCCGGCTCCTCGGCTTTGGCGTCGACCGGGAAAAACGCCAGCCGGACGCGCCAGCCCTGCCGCTCGATCAACGGGCCGAATTTCGCCGCGACCGGGTCCGGGGTGACTTTGGTGCCGATCACCGCTGAAACCTGGACCGCGTTCTCGTCGGTCGCACCGTCGAACACCTGACGCGTGACAAAGGTCGCGCCGGACTTGGCCTTGTCGATCAGCAAAATCGTATGCGCGCTCGGGAACAGCACGCCTGGGGCCAATTTCAGAGTTTGCGGCTGGGGCTTGGTGAACACCGCAACCCCGCCCTTCCCCGGCCCGTCGAGATGCGCCTCGCCGCGAATTTCCTGGTCGAGCTCGCCGTTTCGGGTCTGCCGCTGGTTGAACCGGTAGCGCAACCCGTCCTTCGATTCCCAGGTGACAAAAGTCGAGGTGACATCGACGTCGCGGCTTTCCGCATAGCGCATCTTGAGCCGATAGCGCTGCTCGATCGTCCATCCGTCGCAGGTTTCGCCCCATTCGTAATCCATCGCGCCGGTCGCCCCGACAACACCCAAATCGCTCCGCGTCGATCCCAGGGTCATCGTGTAGAGGGCGCGATGCGGTGCGATTTCCGCCGCTTGGAGCGGCGTCGCCAGCGACAGGACAAGTCCCGCGGCAAGCAAGACCAGGCGGACCGGGCGCGCGATCATCGGCACAAATTTCTCCTGGCGACCGGACACCGCAATGCGGGCCTGTTTTTGGTCATTTCCCGCTCCGGGTGGCATAGCAGCGTAATTCTAGTCGCCCAGCGGCGAAGACCGACACCGGCGGCGGAGCGGGCGCCGGGCCGGCCGGATCAGGATCGCGGCCCCTTTTCGGATGGCGCGACGACCCGCAAATGCAGCTCGCTCAGGCGCTCGGGCGGGACCGGGGCCGGGGCCTGCATCATCAGGTCCTGGGCCTGCTGGTTCATCGGAAAAGCGACGACCTCGCGGATGTTCGGCGTGTCGGCGAGCAGCATGACGATGCGGTCGATGCCGGGCGCCGAGCCGCCATGCGGCGGCGCCCCGTATTTGAAGGCGTTGAGCATGCCTGCAAACCGGGCTTCGACCTCGGCCGCGGCGTAGCCCGCGATCGCGAAGGCCTTGTACATGATCTCGGGGCGATGGTTGCGGATTGCCCCCGACGACAACTCGAACGCCGTTGCACACGATGTCGTACTGATAGGCGACGATGTCGAGCGGGTCCTGGTGCTCGAGGGCGTCAAGCCCGCCTTGCGGCATCGAAAAGGGGTTGTGGCTGAACTCGATCTGCCCGGTGTCCTCGTTCAGCTCGTACATCGGAAAATCGACGATCCAGCAAAATCGAAGACCCCGTCGCCGGTCAACCCCAGTTCGCTGCCCCGATCGCAGCCGGGCGGCGCCGGCGAACGGCGCGAACTGCCGCGGCAGGCCGCAGACAAAGAACACCGCGTCACCGTCGCCGACGGCCGAGTTCGCGGCGCAGCGCCTCGGTCGCTTCTCGGCCCGAGATTGCGGGCGACGGGCCCCGCGCCCTCGCCGTCCGCGAAAGAAGATGTAGGCAAGACCCGGCTGGCCCTCCGACTGCGCCCAGGAATTCATCTGGTCGCAGAAGGCGCGGCTGCCGCCGCGTCGGCGCCGGCAATGCCCAGACCCGAATTTCCGGGTCGGCGTCGATCAGATTGGCGAATACTTTGAACCCCGAGCCGCGAAAATACACCGGTCGCGTCGCGCATCTCGATCGGGTTGCGCAAATCGGGCTTGTCGCTGCCGTAGCGCTGGATCGCGTCCCGATAGGCGATGCGCGGGAAGGGCGCCGGGGTGACCGGACGGCCGCCGCCAAATTCCTCGAAAATGCCGTGCAATACCGGCTCGATCGCGGCAAAGACGTCCTCCTGAGTGACATAGGACATCTCGAAATCGAGCTGGTAGAACTCGCCCGGCGAGCGGTCGGCGCGGCCCGCCTCGTCGCGAAAGCACGGTGCTATCTGGAAATAGCGGTCGAACCCGGCGACCATCAGCAATTGCTTGAACTGCTGCGGCGCCTGCGGCAACGCGTAGAACTTGCCGGGATGCAGCCGGCTCGGCACCAGATAGTCGCGCGCACCCTCGGGCGAGCTGGCGGTCAGGATCGGCGTCTGAAATTCGGTGAAGCCCTGCTCGATCATCCGTCGCCGGATCGAGGCGATGACCTCGCGCGCGCAGCATGATGTTGGCGTGCACCCGCTCGCGCCGCAGATCGAGAAAGCGGTAGGCAAGCCGCATCTCCTCGGGATAGTCGGCCTCGGCTGTTGACCGGGAACGGCAGCGGCTCGGCTTCCGACTGAACCTCGATCCGCTCGATCGTCAGCTCGACCTCGCCGGTGTCGAGCTTGGGGTTGACGGTCTCGGCGGAGCGTTCGGTGACCGTGCCGGTCATGGTAACGACGCTTTCCAGACGCAGCGCGTCGGCCGCCGGGAACAGCGGCGAGGAGGCGTCGATCACGCACTGGGTGACGCCGTAATGGTCGCGCAGGTCGACGAACAGCAGATGGCCGTGGTCGCGTTTGCGGTGGACCCAGCCCGACAGGCGGGCCGGGCGTCCGGCGTCGGCGCGGCGGAGCACTCCGCAGGTATGGCTCCGATAAACGTGCATGGGCGACAAATAGTCGAAACCGGGTTTGCAGACGAGGGCTAGACGGCACGGAATGGGGAGTCCTTGTCAAGACAAGCCCCGAGGCGGAGCTCGGCCGCCCGTCCGCCTGAGACACGACCCCGCCGCCGTGCGAATTGTCTCCCCTCCGGCGAGCGGATATGCTAGCCGCTGTGCACCGAGGGCCGGCCGAGGCTAGTGCGTGAGCGACATCTTCCGCGAGATCGACGAGGAGCTTCGCCGCGACAATCTGCTGAAGCTGTGGTCGCGCTATGGGCGTTACATCGTCGGCGGTCGCGGTTCTGGCGCTGGCCGTCGCCGGCGGGATCGCCGCGTGGCGCGCCCATCAGCTCTCCGAGCGGCAGGCTCAATCCGCGCGCTTTTCGAGCGCCCTGGCGCTGGCGAGAGCAGGCAAGACCGCCGATGCGGCGACGGTGTTCGCGACGATCGCCAAGGACGGCGGCGGCTTATTCGGTGCTGGCGTCGTTCGAAAACGCGGCGTTGCTGGCCAAGGCGGGCGACCGCAAAAAAGCCGCCGCGGCCTATGACCAGAATCGCCGAAGCAGAGCGGGGTCAGCCCGACCTTTCGCGACCTCGCCGTCCTGCTTCTCGGTCATGCAGGAGACCCTCGACGCCGACCCAAAAGCAGCGATCTGCGCGGCTGGCGCCGCTGACCGCAGCCGGCAGCCCGTGGCGCCCGACGGCACTGGAGCTGACCGCTGCCGCCCAGCTGAAGCTCGGCGACAAGAAAGCCGCGCTCGAAATCTACAAGGGTCTCGCCGACGATCTCACGGCGCCGCGCAGCTTGCGCGCCCGCGCCGCCGAAATGGCGGCGGCGCTGGCCTCCTAGCCCGGTCTCCATCAGCTAATGTTTCGACGCTGTCGTTGCCGCATTGCTGCTCGCCGCGCCTGACGCTCGCCGGCTGCAGCTGGTTTGCCAGCAAAAAGCAGCCGCTGCCCGGCGAGCGCATTTCGGTGCTGAGCCTCGACCGCCAGCTGAAGCCCGACCCGGCCGTCGCGAAGGTCGCCGATCAGCCTGCCCAAGCCGGTGGTCAACCCCGACTGGCCCCAGCCCGGCGGCTATCCCGAACCATGCCATGCAGCATCTGGCGTTGCCGGCCACGTTGAGGCAGGCCTGGAAGGCCAGCGTCGGCGAAGGGTCTTCGCGCTATACCCAGGTTCTGGCCCAGCCGATCGTCGCCGACGGCCGGGTTTACGCGATGGATGGCGCCTCGCAGGTCAGCGCCTTCGACGCGTCGAACGGGAACCAGATCTGGCGGGTCGACGTGAGGCCGTCCGACGATAACGGCAACGGGTTCGGCGGCGGTGTCGCCTTTTGGAAAGGCCGTCTCTTTGTGGCGACCGGATACGCCCGCGTCGTGGCGCTCGATCCGAAGGACGGCAAGATGATTTGGAAGACCGGCGTCGGCGCGCCGGTGCGCAGCGGCCCGACCGTAGCCGACGGCCGCGTCTACGCCGTGACCGTCGAGAACGAGCTGGTAGCACTCGCCGCCGATGACGGGCGGCGGCTGTGGGTCCACAACGGTATTCCGGAAACCGCCGGACTGGTCGGCAGCGCCAGCCCCGCGGTCGAGGGAGAAGTTGTCGTCGTGGGCTATTCGTCGGGCGAGATTTTTGCGCTCGACCGTCGAAAACGGACGCGCCCTGTGGTCCGACAGCCTGGCCTCCGGCGGTGCGGCCGACGCGGTTTCGGCGCTCGCCGACATTCGCGGCCGGCCGGTCATCGACCGGGGCCGGGTCTTTGCGGTGAGCCACAGCGGGCGGATGGCGGCGATCGACTTGCGCTACCGGCGACCGCGTCTGGGAGCAGGATATCGGCTCGAGCCACGGCGTCTGGGTCGCCGGCGACTACGTCTTTGTCTTGTCGAACGACAACGAGCTGGTCTGCTTGACGCGCAACGACGGCAAGGTTCGCTGGCTGCGCCAGCTGCCGCGCTACGAGAACGAAAAGGACAAGGAGGACCCGATCGCGTGGGCCGGCCCGGTCCTGGGCGGCGACCGGCTGATCGTTTTGTCGTCCGACGGGTGGGCGTTGTCGGTCTCGCCCTATACCGGCGAGCCGCTGGGCCGGGAGGAAATGCCGGGCAACGCCTTTGTCGACCCGGTCATCGCCAACAACACGCTCTATATATTGACCGACAACGGCGAGCTGTCCGCCTATCGCTGACCCGTCGTGATCTCTGGGGCGCCCTCCGATGAGCTTTGCCGTCGCCATCCTTGGCCGCCCGAATGTCGGCAAGTCGACACTGTTCAACCGGCTTGTCGGCAGTCGGGCCGCGCTCGTCGACGACACCCCCGGGCTGACCCGCGACCGCCGCGAGGGCGAAGCCCAGATCGCCGGTCTCGGCTTTCGCGCGATCGACACGGCCGGGCTCGAAGAGGCGCCGCCGGCCTCGCTCGCCGGCCGCATGCATGCGCAGACCGAGCGCGCGCTCGCCGCCGCCGATGTCGCGCTGCTGGTCATCGACGCGCGCGCGGGCGTCACCGAAGCCGACCGGCATTTCGCCGACTGGCTGCGGCGGACAGGCAAGCCGGTGGTGCTGGTCGCCAACAAGACCGAAGGCCGCGCCACACTCGCCGGGGTCGGCGAAGCCTACCGGCTCGGCCTCGGCGACCCGGTGCCGATCTCGGCCGAGCATGGAGAGGGGCTGGCCGGGCTTTACGAGCGGCTGGCGCCGTTTTCCCGCGACGTACTGTCGCCCGAGACCGATGCCGACGCGCCGGCAAAGCCGCTGCGCCTGGCGATCGTCGGCCGGCCGAATGTCGGCAAATCGACCCTGGTCAATCGTCTCGTGGGCGAAGACCGGCTGCTGACCGGCCCCGAGGCCGGGATCACCCGCGATGCGATCGCGGTCGACTGGACCTGGCGGAGCCGGCCGATCCGCCTGGTCGACACCGCCGGCATGCGCCGCCGGCCGCGGGTCGAGGGCAAAATCGAGCAGCTCTCGGTTGCCGATACGCTGCGCACGGTGCGTTTCGCCGAAACCGTGGTTCTGGTGCTCGACGCGCTGCAGCCGCTCGAACGGCAGGACCTGACAATCGCCCGGCTCGTCGCCGAGGAGGGCCGCGCTTTGGTGCTGGCGGCGACCAAATGGGACGCGGTCGCCCGATCGCAACGCCGCGCTCAGGGCATTGCGCGAGCGGATCGCAATATCCCTGCCGCAGGTGCACGGCGTCACCCTGGCGCCGGTCTCGGGGCTCAGCGGCCACGGCCTCGAGGCGATGATGGAGGCGGTCGTCGCCGCCGACGCGGTGTGGAACAAGCGCGTCCCGACCGCCGACCTCAACCGCTGGCTCGCCGTCGTCCAGGAGCGCCATCCGCCGCCGCTGGTCGCCGGCCGCCGGCTGCGTCTGCGCTATGTCACCCAGGTCAACACCCGGCCGCCGAGCTTCGCGCTGTTCGCCTCGAAGCCGAGCGACCTGCCCGATTCCTATCGCCGTTATCTCGTCAACGCGCTGCGCGAGGCGTTCCACCTTCCCGGCACGCCGATCCGGCTGATGCTGCGTCAGGGCAAGAACCCTTACGGTCCCCGGTGACGCTCGCCGCCGCCGGCTGAAGACGCGGGACGCCGCCGTCAGCTCCGCGAAATCCGTTCTTCTTGCCGAGGGCAGACCAGCGGCGAGACGCTGCCGCGCGCCTATTGTCTTGTGAGGACAGCGACCGGCTCTGGATGTTTAATCAAATCGCTCGCATACTCGACGAGCAGGCGAAGTTGACGTTCTCACGGCGGCCTGCCGCGCAATATGCCGTGAGCCAAGGACAGCGAGACGTTCGGCGATCGTGCCGAAAGGTCCGCGACAGGACACGCCAAAAGGAGGAAGCATGACATGTGGGGTGGAATCGTCGGCTTGATCATTCAATTGATCTCAGGCGGCGTCGGCGGCAATGTCGCCGGCTCGCTCTTAAAGCAATACAATCTGGGCGCGGTCGGAAACACGATCGCGGGGGTAATCGGTGGCGGTGTCGGGGCGCAAATCATCGGCGCGTGCCTTGGCGGCGGAGCGACTGCCGCGGCCGGGACAAGCGGCCTCGACATCGGGTCCATCATCGGGCAAATCGCCTCGGGCGGCGTCGGGGGCGGCGTCCTGATGGTGATCGTCGGGCTGATCAAGCAGGCCATAGGCGGCCAAAAGACAGTATAGCGGCGGGACCGGCGTCTTCCGACGGGAGCCTGCGGCGCTCCCGATCGACGGCGGAAGCGACCGGTTCGCACGGATTTCTTACGAGAATTCGCCGGGTTCGAGTTACATCCGGGCGATCAACGGATGGTTTCGCTCAAGTTGAATTTGACGGGGCGTCGCCTCTGTACTTATGCTCGCGCGGAGGAACTTGCCCACCACAGCGTGGCGCAATTGTCGAATACGGGAGGCACGAGATGAACAGGTTTGCCGTAACAATCTGCGCGTCGATCCTGATGTTGGGGCTCTCGACCCTAGGCCCCGCGCACGCCCAGACCTCGCAGCAACAGCTGATGACGACGTGCAACGCCCAGGCCGGCTCGCAAAAGCTGACCGGGGACGCGCGTAAAACCTTCATGAGCAGCTGTCTCAGCGGGAAATCCACCAAGACCCTGACGCCGCAGCAACAAAAGATGACGACGTGCAACGCTCAAGCCGGCTCGCAGAAGCTGACGGGTGATGCCCGCAAGCAATTCATGAGTACCTGTTTAAAGGGTTAACCCGCGTCGGGAGAGGTAATGCGATGTCGAAATCGATCGCAAGTTGCTTGGTTGTGCTGTTGGCCTTGGCGCTCCCGGCGCAGGCGCAAACCGCGGGATCCCGCGCCGCTGCCGGCACTTCGTCCCACGCTGCGAAAGCGGCGCCACCGGGCCTCGCCGCCAATCAGTTTTCCTCCGATCAGGCGGCAAAGGGCCATTGCCCGGGGGACGCGATCGTCTGGGTCAATCTCAGCGGCTCAAAGGCTTATCACCCCAGCGGTGACCGGTATTACGGGAAGACCAAGCACGGCGCCTTCATGTGTCAGAAGGAGGCCGATCAATCCGGTTTTCATGCCGCCAGTGCGCGCGCCGGCAAAACTGCAACAAAAAACACAAATCCTAAGGCGACAACCAAATGAGGAGGCTTCGATGAGTTTGTTCGACACGATCGGCGCGCTGCTCGGCAAGGGCGACGGCGCCGGGACCAGCGTCCCCGAAGCGCTGGTGGCCGCGCTGGGCAGCCAGGAGGGCGGTCTCGGCGGCATCATCCAGAAATTCGAGGCGGCCGGATTGGGCGGTGCGGTCTCCTCCTGGGTCGGCGCCGGTGCGAACCAGGCGGTGGCCCCCGACGCGCTGCACGGCGTTTTGGGCAGCGACCTGGTTCAGCAGATAGCAGCGAAGACCGGGCTGCCGGTCGACCAGCTGCTGCCGCAGATCGCCCAGCATCTGCCCCAGCTGATCGACGGCATGACGCCAAACGGCGAGGTGCCGTCGGGCAGCAGCCTGCTCGACGCGGGTGTTGCTTTCCTCAAGGGTCGTATGGCCTGAACGGCCGCTCGGCGGCAGCGGCCGCGACGGTCCCGCCATTCGGCTCCGCACCGGCCGGTCGCGGCTCGTGGCGATGTTTGTGACGCTCCCGTGCGCCGTCGTCGCGTGAGCGTCGACGACGACTGGCGTTGACGGAGAGCAGTCGCGTCGTCGCGGCCACCCTCCCTTACCAGGATCGGGAAACCGGTCGCGCACCCCCCTCCCCCGCGGGAACCATCTCGACAGGCCAGACAGGGACGATATCAACTCTCGCGCGCGTAGAACCCCTCGGCCATGAACCATCGCCGGGCGCCAGCTTGCGCTGCCGGCAAGAACGTCCGCAGGTCAATGGAGTTCGCGATGCGGGAGGTCGTCATCGTCGCCGGTGCCATTGTGCAGATGGCGGCAGCACTCTGCGCGACACCCGCCGTCGCCGCCGACGCGAATATCGGGCTGCCGGAAGTCACGGTTACAGCGCCGCCGCTCACTCCCCAATTCAAGAAATGGAGCCCCTATCTCGGCAACATGCGGGTCGAAGAAAATAAATGGCCTACCATAGCCTGCGCCGGCTCGCGGATCGCCGCCGCGACCGCCGGTACATGCAAGACCGGTCCGCAAATGAGCCCGGCGGCGCTCGGCACGCCCCAGGGGGCCTCGTCGATCCAAATATCGAACTGCAGCATCGCCCACGACCTGGTCATGACCGATCTCGGCAACATTAGGGTTGAAGCCGACGTCCAGACCTTTGACCCCGATTATGTCAGCGGCATCGGTTTCCAGCATCGCGCCTGCTTTGTCGAAAGCGGCTACAGTGACCTGCGGGACGACTTCCCCGACATGAACCAGATGACGAGAAGCGGTCTCAGCTGGCGGGATTTCACCGAGACCGGCGATGTCAGCATCATCAAATTCTCGCTCGGCCCGAGCGATTGCCGGGCGTTCGAAAAGCGCGGCCCGCGCTGGGGCGGCGGCCATGTGTGGGTGATCCATGCGAGCTTCTGCCGCGGCGACGGCCACCCGGTCGAACCGGCCGACCTCGATCGCGTCCTCGGCTCGCTGCAGGTCCGCCAATATGAATCGCGCGGCAATCTGCGCTCGGCGCCGCCATAGACACGATCGACGACAACCCTAAAATTGCCATGAGCGTATCGTAGCGTAGCGGCATCGGTGCTTTTGAACACATGCGGAATGGAGTTTGCGGACGTTGGGCCTGATCTCAACCTGATAAAACAGGCTGAACAGGCATCGGCGATCCGGGAATTGGAAACCCGGGAATTAAAGACGGGAATTAAAGACACCGCGATTGTTCGACGGTACCTTGAAGGCGAGCAAACCGCCAGGGCGAGGGCTGCGATGTCCGGGGATGTCATTCGTATTCCAACGGCGGACGGCCGCGAATTTGGCGCCTATCTCGCTGTGCCGCAGACCGGCAGCGGGCCGGGGATCGTGCTGCTGCACACTGCCTTTGGCCTCGACCGGCATATGCGCGACATGGCCGATTTATATGCCGAGGAAGGTTATGTGACGATCTGCCCCGATCTTTATTGGCATATCGAGCCGGGGCTGGATCTCGCTCAGGACGAAGCGGGCCGGCAGCGGATGCTCGTCTTTTACGAGCAATTCGACCGCGACGCCGCCCTCGACGACATCGCCCGGACCGTGTCGGCGCTGCGCGCCCGCGCTGAATGCACCGGCAAGATCGGGGCGGTCGGGTTCTGCCTCGGCGGGGGTCTTGCTTATCGCGCCGCGGCCGAGGCAGGCGTCGATTGCGCTGTCGCCTATTACGGCGTCGGCATCGACGCGGACCCCGACCTCGTCGGCCGAATGGCGTGCCCCCTAGTCCTGCATTTCGCCGAGATCGACGATTACGTCCCGGCCGCGGCGGTTGCCCGCGTGAGGGCGGCGTTCGCCGGCCGCCCCGATGTTCAGATCTATTCTTATCCGGGTGCCAGGCACGGCTTTAACCGCCCTGACGGCGGCGATTACGACAAGCCGGCGGCCGGCCTCGCGCATTCGCGCTCGGTCGCACTCTTGCGGCGGGCGATCGGGCCGCGATTACGACCTCGAAGCGCTGTGGGAGGCGCATACCCGTTACGAATTCGAAACCCGCGATGTCGACGCGACCATGGCGACGATGGTCGGCGCCCCTTACGTCAACCACGTCCCGGTCATGACCGGTGGCGTCGGGGCACGCGACCTCGCCCGGTTTTATGCCAATCACTTCATCCCGAAATTGCCCAAGGACACGCGTTTGGTGCCGATTTCGCGCACCGTCGGCGCCGACCGCGTCGTCGACGAGATGCTGTTCTGCTTTACCCACGACACCGAAATCGACTTTATGCTGCCAGGAGTGCCGCCCACCGGGCGCTATGTCGAGGTGCCGACCGTCGCGATCGTCGGCTTTCGCGGCGGCAAGCTCTGTCACGAGCACATCTATTGGGATCAGGCGAGCGTATTGGTGCAGATCGGACTGCTCGACCCGAAGGGCCTGCCGGTCGCCGGCGTCGAGACCGCCAAAAAGCTCGTCGACGAAACCCTTCCCTCGAACACCCTGATGAAACGCTGGCCCCAGAGCGCACCATAAAGAGGTTCGAAGCGGAACGAGGGCGCTGGCCCGCCGTTCGCACACGGCTAACCTCACCGGGCATTCGGTGGCGGGTTCGGATCAACGAGGAGGACGACAAAATGGCGGCGATACCCGACAACTATCTCGATCTGATGCAGCAGAAAAAAGCGTTCGCCGAGCTCGCGACGGTGATGCCCGACGGCACCCCGCAGGTGACGCCGGTATGGTTCGACTACGTTGACGGCAAGGTGCGGGTGAACACCGCCAAGGGCCGGGTCAAGGCGCGCAACCTGAAGCCGGGAGTCCCGGTGGCGCTGGCGATCATGGATCCGGACAATGCGTATCGCTATGTCCAGATCCGCGGCCGCGTCGCCAGTGCGACCGAGACCGGCGCCGACGCGCATATCGACTCGCTCGCCAAAAAATATCTCGGCAAGGACACATATCCGTTTCGCCAACCGGGCGAGGTCCGCATCATGTACGAGATCGAGGCCTTGTCGGTCTCCGGCATGAGCTGAACCTGTCGCGGGGGCGAGTATGATCGGATGGCGGGCGCGGCTCGGGTTTCTGGTGCCGCCGGGCAACCCTACCGTCGAGCCCGAGATGATGGCGCTGGCGCCGGCCGGCGTCTCGCTCCATTTCAACCGCATGGTCGCCCACGGCGCGACCGGCTCGCTCGACGGCCAGACCGAGCGCAACCGCATGATGGTCGAGAATATCGGCGCCACCGCCGAAATGCTGGCGTTGGTGGAACCCGACGTCATCGTGCTGGCCCATACCGCGACGAGCTATCACCTCGGCCGCGAGCGCGAAGCCGAGCTGATCGCCAGGCTCGAAGCATCGACCGGCACTCGCGTCGTCACCGCCTTCGGTTCGGTTCTACGAGCGCTTGAAAGCCTCGAGGTGCGGAAATTGGCGCTGGGCGCGCCCTACTCGCGCGACACCACGCTGCAGGGCAAGGCGCATCTCGAAGCTCACGGCCTCCAGGTCGTCAGCTTCGACAATCTGAAGGGCGTCACCAACATCTACGACGAGACCGCCGAGCGCGCCTATCGGCTGGGGCGCCTGGTCGATTGCGCCGAGGCCGAGGCGGTGTTCCTGACCGGGACCGGCATGCCGACCCTGCCGGTGCTCGAAGCGCTCGAACAGGATCTCGGCAAGCCGGTCATTTCGAGCGCCTCGGCGATGATGTGGCAGGCGTTGCGCCTGGCCGGGGTGCGCCGGCCGATCCCCGGCTACGGCCGCCTGCTGACAATGATTTGATCAGCCATCCGCGCGCCCTTCGCCTCCCAGCTGCACAACAAGGAGACCAGGATGATCAAGGTGAGCGTCTTCTATCCGAACCAGGAGGGCAGCAAGTTCGACATGGCTTATTACTGCGCGAGCCATATACCCATGGTTCAGCAGAAGCTGGGGGCTGCGTGCAAAAGCGTCGCCGTCGAACATGGCCTCGGCGGCGCCACCCCCGGATCGCGGCCCGCTTATGTCGCGATGGGCCATCTCTATTTCGACTCGGTCGAAGCATTTCAGACCGCCTTTGGCCCGCACGCGCAGGCCATCATGGCGGACATTCCCAACTACACCGATATAGCGCCGGTGATCCAGGTCAGCGAGGTGAAGCTGTAGCTTAAAGCCGGTTGAAGGCCGCCGATAGCGACCCTCCCCGCTTTAGCCGGCCGTCAGCAGCGGCGCCAGAACATCCGGATCGGACAGCATCGGGTAGTGGCCGGTGTCGATTTCGAGATATTTGGCGCCGAGCTTTTCGGCGGTGCGCCGCTGGTGCGCCTCGCCCGGGTTGGCGGCCTTGCGGCAGCGAATGACCGTCGCCGGCCATTTCTGCGTCCAGAACGTCTTGACCGATGCCGGCTCTTCCATCGCGGCGATCGGATGCGGCGTATAGCGGGCGAGCGCGAAGGCGCGCGCCGCCGGGTCGAGCTCCGCAAAGCTGCGGTTTTCGGCGTCTTCCCGCGATGGCCCGACCGAGAGCGCGGTGGTGACGCGCGGCGTCGGACGGTTGACGATCTGGGCCACCCGTTCGCCGTCCAGCAGCGCCAGCGCGTCGACAAAAACCACCCGCCCGACCCGCTCGCGCGCCAGCTCCGCGGCCCGGCACAATACCATCCCGCCGGAGCTGGTGCCGGTCAGCACGACATCGTTCAAATCCTCATAAAACATCAGCTCGGCGATCTCGGCGGCCTGCGTCTCGACGGTGATCCCGGCTCGCAGCTGATGGCGACGCTCGGCGCAGCCGTCGAGCGACGGCGCATAGACAAGATGCCCCGCCGCCCTGAGGCGCGTCGCCGTCGGCTGCCAGATCCAGCCGCCCTGATACGCCCCGTGGATCAGCACATATGTCGCCATGTCATTCTCCTTTTGCCGATTTTGACGCCGGCGAGCTCTTCGAACAAATTGCGGACCGGGCCGCGATCATCCGGGCTTTACCCAGGGCGGGTGCGAGCCGGGATCGGGCTTCGGCACCGCGATCGGAGCCGGCTTCGCCGGCGCGGCGCCGTTCTTGGCGGTTTTGATCTTGGCGCCGTCGAGCTCGACATTGATCTCGAGCATCGAGGTTTCGCCGGACCGGCCGACATTGACCCGAAGCATGTCGCCGCGGATCTCGACATAGCGGCCGACAACGTCCAGCAGATCCTTTTGCAAGGCCGGCAGGAAGTCCGGCCCGTCGCGGCTGGCGCGCTCATGAGCGAGCACGATCTTCAGCCGGTCGCGGGCAATGGCGGCGGTGTTCCGGCGCTCCGGAAACAGAAAATCGATGAGCCGCATCACGCCCTACCGAACAGGCCGCGGAAAAAGTTGCGGCGCTCGGGCTTTAGAAAGCGCAGCTCCCGCTGTTCGCCCAGGAGGCGGGCGACGGCATCGAGATAGGCTTGGCCCGCGGGGCTGCCCTCGTCGAACACGACCGGGGTCCCGGTGTTCGATGCGCGCAATACCGATTCCGATTCCGGGATGACGCCGAGCAGCGGGATCGACAGGATCTCCTTGACGTCGTCGATCGCCAGCATCTCGCCTTTTTCGACGCGTCCGGACGAATAGCGGGTCAGCAGCAGATGAACCTCGACCGGGTCCATGTTGTTTTCGGCGCGCCGCGATTTCGAGGCGAGGATGCCGATGATGCGGTCGCTGTCGCGCACCGAGGAGACCTCGGGGTTGGTTACGATGATCGCCGTGTCGGCAAAGTAGAGCGCGGTGATGGCGCCATGCTCGATCCCCGCCGGGCTGTCGCAGATGATGTAGTCGAAACTTTCCCTCAATTCGTCGAGCACGCGCTCGACCCCATCGCGCTTCAACGCGTCCTTGTCTCGGGTCTGCGAGGTCGGAAAGACAAACAAATTGTCGTTGCGCTTGTCCTTGATCAGCGCCTGGTTGAGCTTGGCGTCGCCATTGATCACGTTGATGAAATCAAAGACGACCCGGCGCTCGCAACCCATGATCAGGTCGAGGTTGCGCAGCCCCACGTCGAAATCGATGACGACGGTGCGATTGCCGCGCAATGCCAAGCCGGCGGCGACCGCGGCGGCGCTGGTGGTTTTGCCCACACCGCCCTTACCAGAGGTGAGCACGATGACTTTCGCTGGCAAAAAGACCTCCCCCTTCCCCGCGGCGGCCCGGCGTCGACCCGGCTGCCGGCGGCGTTGCGAGCGGCGCTCGACGAGCGCCGCTCGCCTCATCATGAGCGTCAATTGCGGGTGATGGTCAACCGGTCATCGACGAGCGCGATCTGCACCGCAAAGCCGCGCTCTTCCGCGGGCATCTGCTCGCTGACGAGGTAACGCCCGGCGATGCTGACGAGCTCGGCCTCGAACCGGCTGCAAAAGATTCGCGCCTGCGCGTCCCCGGCGGCGCCGGCCAGCGCGCGCCCGCGCAACGGTCCGTAAACGTGGATGTTGCCGTCGGCCATGATCTCGGCGCCGGGGCTGACCGCGGCGGTCACGACGAGGTCGGCGTCGCGGGCGTAGATCTGCGTCCCCGACCGCACCAGTTGGGTGACGAGCCGGGTTTTGACCGCCGGCGCACCCCGGCTCGACGGGGAGGATGGCGGTGGCGGTGGCTGTGCGGTGCTGCGGCGGGCTCGCCGAAGCCTGTTCCTGCGGGGGCTGCCGGCGCGGCTGGGTCGAATTCGGGGCAAAACTGGCGAGACCGGCAGCGGACGCGGCCTCGACCTGCGAGGGGAGCGCGTTCTGCACCCCGACCAAGGTCAGGGTATGTCGGCGCAGGATGTCCTTGGCTTCGGCGAACTCGGCCGACGCCAGATAGGCGCCCGCGTCCTTCAGATCGAGGATGACCGGCGCGTTCAGAAAAAAACGTGGGCTGCGCCTGACCTGCTCGGCCAATTCCGCATCGAAGCCAGGGTCGCGCAACAATCCCGCGCGCACCACCATGACGGTGAAGACCGCGCCCTGAACCAGATTGCCCGCCATCCGAGAATCGATGCCGCCTGCCGCGCTTTGAGGATTTACGGGTTAACGCCAAATCGCGCCTCCCGCAATGGTTTTGCCCGGGCTCGGGTCGCATTGGCGGGATTGCACGAACCCGGGTCGATTGCTTCCCACGCCTTTGCGCAGCCGTGACCCTGAAACTCCCGTCTTCGGCGATGTCAGACGATCTTTCTTTGCCGGAAATCCTCGATCTGGGCCGGGGTGTAGCCGAGACCGGCGAGGATTTCGTCGTTGTCCGCGCCGAGCTCAGGCGCGACGCCGATCTGGGCCGGCGTCTCCGAAAAGTGCCACGGCGAGCCGTGCACCTTCAGCCTTTTGCCGTATTGCGGGTAGTCGACCTCGGTGACATAGCCATTGGCCAGCACATCCGGGTCGTTGGAGGCTTCGAGCAGGGTGTTGATCGGCGCCGAGACGATGTCGGCGCCGCGCAGCCGCGCCACCCAGTCGTCGCGCGACCCGGTCGCGAACAGCTCGTCCAGCAGGCGCAGCAACGTCGCCCGTTTTTCCTCGGACGTGATGACGATTCCGAGATCGCCAAAGCCGGCGGTTTCGAGCGCTTCGTAAAACCCGAGCGCCTCCATCGCGTCATGCCATTTGCGGGCGCCGTTGAGCTGGAACACCAGCGGCTTGCCGTCGCGGTCGTTGAAGCTGGCGCTGAGGCCGGGGCGCTGCGGCGTGCCGGTGATCCGGGCCTGGCCGGTGACCGGGTCGCGGTTGCGCCACATCGCGGTCGTCAGGGTCCAGCCCATCAGCCGGATTTGACCGCCGAGCAGCGAGCAGTCGACTTTCTGCCCGACGCCGGTGCTGCGCGCGTGGGTCAGCGCCGCGAGCGCCCCGCCAAACGCCAGAATGGCGCAGGTTTCGTCGGCGACCGAGACGATGCCGGTTTTCATCGGCTGGCCCGGTGTCGAATAGGCCTCGGCGACGCCGCCCAATGCCTGGGCCATCGAGTCGGTGCCCGGCAGGTCGGCATGCGGCCCTTTGGGGCCGTAACCCGAAACCGACACGTAAACGAGCTTCGGGTTCACCTGCCTCAGCTCGTCATAGCCAAAGCCGTTTTTCTCCGCCGCGCCCGGCCGAAAGTTCTGCCCGAAGATGTCGGCGGTCGCGACCAGCTTGCGCAGGATGTCACGACCCTCCGTGGTTTTCAGATTGAGCGTGACGCTCCTCACGCCGCGGTTGTTGGTCTCGAAATAAGTGCTCGGCATGCCCGGCAGCACGGTCGAGCCGCGCGAATTGTCGCCGATTTCGGGCACCTCGACCTTGATGACCTCGGCGCCGAGATCGGCCATCAACATGTACGGCACCGTGCCGGCCTGGGCGGTGGAGCAGGCGACGACCCTGACGCCTTGCAGCGGTCCATGCGGCTCAGCCATGTCCAACCTCCTCAGTCCAGCAGCCAGGGTGCGGCGCAGGCCTGGGCGACCTGCCGTATCTGGTTCAGCAACCCCGGGCCGACCGGGATTCCTTCCGCCATGCGCTTTTTCGCGTTGTTCCATTGCGGGTCACCCGCGACCATGACCGGCTGCGCCGGGTCGATCGGCTTTGTCGCCCGCAGATCGTCGCAAATCGGCTCACATCGGCGGCGAATTCGTCGCGGTCGCGGAACAGCGCGGGGTCGATCACGATAAAGCAGTGGCCGATGTCGTTGCCTTGCGGCTTTTTTCCGGCCATCGGGTCGGTGATCAAGGTGGCGCCCGACAGGCATGCGCCGAGGATGTTGACCATGACCGCGAGCCCGTAGCCCTTGTAGCTCGAATTTTCCGGCGAGCCGCCGAGCGAGGTCAGAAACCCGCCCTTCTCGCGCGCCTCGTTGGGGTCGGTGCTGGGCAGCCCGTCCTTGTCGAGCACCCAGCCGGGCGGGCAAGGCAGCCCCTCATTGGCCTTGTTGCGAATGCGGCCGGCGGCCACCGTCGTCGTCGCCATGTCGAGCAAAAACGGCTCGCCGTTCGCGGTCGGCGCGGCAAACGACCACGGGTCGGTGCCGAGCTTTGCCTCCTTGCCAAAGGTCGGGGCCACCTGGATGCTGGAGGCGCTGGTGCACGCCATCCCGATCAGCCCGTCGCGCGCCGCCATCAGGGTATAGTAGCCGGTGGCGCCGAAATGGGCCGAGTTGCGCACCGCCGTGATCGCCATCCCGGCCGCTTTGGCCTTGTCGATCGCCACCTGCATCGCAAAGCGTCCGGGCACATGGCCGAGCCCGCCATCGCCGTCGACCAGCGCCGAAACCGGCGTTTCCTTGATGATCCGCGGCCGCGCCTGCATGTTCGCCCGGCCGCTGCGGCGCAGCCGGTCATAGCCTGGGATCATCGACATGCCATGGCTGTCGACGCCGTGCAGATCCGCCCACGACAGGATGTCGGCCGTGGTCTCGGCGTTGTCTTCGGTCATATCCCAAGCCAGCAGGATGGCTTTGAGCTGGGCGCGGTGTTTTTCATAGGGTGCTGGCATCAGGGTGTCCCCACTGCAGAGATCTCGCGAACCCACGACCGCCCGGAGCATGCCGGAGCTAGGCGCGGGGCGGCGTGTGGCTGGCGAAGAACTCCTTGACCCGCGCCCTGGCCGCGGTAAGCGCCGGGCCGCTCTTCCACTCGGCGACAAACTCGCAATTCGGCAGCAGCTTTGACAATTCCTCGGAGATCGGCCAGGGATGCGCCTCGTCGTTGCCGGCCAAGCACCATGCACGGCGTCTTGATCGTTTTCACAAAGTCGCGGTCGGCGCAGTAGACAAAGCCCGGCGCGTAGAGGTTCCGGCAGAACGCATCGAGCACCGGCGGGGTGGCCTCCGGGTGGTCCTTCAGCGTTTCGGCCCAGCCGTCGAAGCGGGCGGGGCGGCCGGGCGCCATCGCGCCGACACGGCCGATCGGCTGCGCCAGCACCGCGGACTGAACCCGCTCAGGGTGATGCTTGAGCATGTTGATGATGAACGAGCCGCCGATGCACTGACCGTAGAGATGGCACTTGTCGACGCCGAGATGGTCGAGCACGGCAATGTGGTCGGCGGTGTAGGCATCCCAACCGTCCTGCGCCGTGATCGGGGCGCGGGTCTGTCCGCCGGCGTTGCGCTGGTCCATCGCGATGACGCGATAGCTCGCCGCCCACTCGGTCGTCGGGTTGATCGGCGCCGAGGGCTGGCTCCACACCTCGATCACCGACTGCAGGCCGGCGGGCGCGAAGGTCAGGATCGGGAATCCCCGGCCGAACTCCTGGTAATGGATGTGAGCGCCATGGTGATCAATGCTCGGCATGTCAGCGTCCTTTCGTCATGCGGAAGTGAGTCTAGTCGATCGGAAAGCGCGTGGTCACGACGCAGTTTTCAAGGATGCCGCGGCCGCGGTCGGGCGGGCGATGCCGCAATACAAAGCGCGCGTGGACATCGGTGATGGCCTCGGCATCGATGCCGGGCTCGGTCGGCACGTATTGCACGAGGTTGTCGCGAAAGCCGCGCCGGGTCACGTATATCGGTTCGAGACCGCGCGCCTGGGCGACCGCGGCGAGCGCGTCCGCCATCGGCCGCACCGCGGGGTTGACCGAAAAATCGGCCCAGTTGTTGGCGAGAACGCCGCCGGGGTTGAGCGCATCGAGGCACCGCGTCCAGAACAGCTCGTTGCTGTCCGACGGTCCCGAGGAATTATAAAGATCGACTAGCACGACGTCGAAACGCGCGGCCGTCGCGGCGACGAATTGCTGCGCCGGTTCCACGGTGACGGTCTGCGTCAGATAAAACCAGCGCCGGGCAATCGAGACGACCGCGTCGTCGGCATCGACCAAGGTTGGCGCGCAGTCCGGCACATACGCGTGCATAAAACGCCACATCGCGGCCCCGCCGACGCCGAGCAGCAGTGCGGTGACCGTCTGCCGGCACATCGCAAAAGCCAGCGACATCAGCCGCTCGTAATGGAATACGAGGCGCGCCGGGTAGAGCAGGTCCATGCTCGACTGCTCGGTCACCTGGATGCTGCTGCCGAACGATCCCAGGGTGCGAAAATGTCGCGCCCCGCGATCGAAATCGACGACAAAGACCGGGGAACCAAAGGTCGGCGTCCGCCGCAGCAGCCGAAGCCGCGAGTCGCCGCCGAAATAATCGAGAACGAGCCGGCGTTGGCGCTCTTCGCCGAATTCCGTGATCATCGGTGGCGTTCGACCAGGTCAGACCGCAAGCGGCGATGCCGGAACGCCGTCGCGCGCCGGGCGCGGCCTGAGCTCGCGACAGCGTGCGCCACATGTCGATGCGGGAGGCCGGACGTTTTTGCCATCGATCATCGCCATCAGTAACGGCGATCCACACGATGATTTCAAGCGCATAGACCCGCGCCGTCGGCGATCCGCGGAGCACGGCTTTGACGCTGCCGAGCACGCTCCCTAAACTCACACCGGCCAACAAGCCGTCGGCCGTTGTCGACCGGGCTCGATTTGGTGAGGAGCGTCGATAAGCATGGACACCGGCAGCATACGCACGACCGAAGACGAAGCCCTGTCGTTTCATTCCAGCGGTCGCCCCGGCAAGCTCTCGATCGCACCGCACAAGCCGTTGGCGACGCAACGCGACCTGTCGCTCGCCTATTCGCCGGGCGTCGCCTTTCCGTGCCTGCACATCGAGCGGGATCCGAGCGCCGTCTTCGACTACACGTCGAAGGGCAATTTCGTCGCGGTGATCTCAAACGGCACCGCGGTGCTCGGCCTCGGCGATCTCGGCGCGCTCGCCGCCAAGCCGGTGATGGAAGGAAAGGCGGCGCTGTTCAAGCGCTTTGCCGACATCGATTCGATCGACCTCGAAATCGACACCCGCGACGTCGACGCGTTCGTCAATTGCGTGCGCTATCTGCACCCGGCCTTTGGCGGCATCAACCTCGAGGACATCAAGGCGCCGGAATGCTTCATCATCGAGGAGCGGCTGCGCGAGCTGCTCGACATCCCGGTATTCCATGACGACCAGCACGGCACGGCGATCATCGCTTCCGCCGGGCTGATCAACGCATTGCAACTGACCGGCCGCTCGCTGGATCAGACGAGGATGGTCATCAATGGCGCCGGCGCCGCCTCGATCGCCTGCGTCGAACTGCTGAAGACGATGGGGTTGCCGCAACAGAACGTCGTCTTGTGCGACACCCGAGGGGTCATCTATCGCGGCCGCACCGACGGCATGAACCAATGGAAATCGGCGCATGCGGTCGAGACCAAGGCCCGCACCCTGGCCGAAGCGATGGAAGGCGCCGACGTGTTCTTTGGGCTCTCGGCCAAGGACGCCGTCAATCAGTCAATGGTCCGCTCGATGGCGGACAAGCCGATCGTCTTCGCGATGGCCAACCCCGATCCCGAAATCACCCCCGAAGACGTGCGCGCCGTCCGCTCCGACGCGATCATCGCCACCGGGCGGTCCGATTACCCCAACCAGGTCAACAACGTTCTCGGTTTTCCGTACATCTTCCGCGGCGCCCTCGACGTGCGCGCCTCGACCATCAACGACGCGATGAAGATCGCCGCCGCCGAGGCGCTCGCCGAGCTGGCGCGCGAGGATGTGCCCGACGAGGTCGCCGCCGCCTATTCCGGCGAGCGGCTGACCTATGGTTCCGACTACATCATTCCGGCGCCGTTCGACCCGCGGCTGATTTGGGCGGTGCCCGCGGCAGTCGCCAAGGCGGCGATGGATTCGGGCGTGGCGCGCAAGCCGATCATCGACATGCCCGCCTACCAGCGCAGTCTGCGCGGCCGCCTCGACCCGACCGCCGCCGGGCTCGAAATGATCTTTGCCAAGGTCAGGGCCAATCCGCAACGCGTCGTCTTCGCCGAAGGCGAGGAGGAAAAGACCATCCGCGCCGCGGTGCAATTCGCCGGCAGCGGCTACGGCACCCCGGTGCTGATCGGGCGCGAGGAGCGGATCAAGGCGACAATGGCGACGATGGGGCTCGCCTCTGCCGATCTCCTCGAAATCCACAACGCGCGCCTGTCGCAAAACAATAAACGCTATACCGACTTTCTCTACGCGCGGCAGCAGCGCTACGGCATGCTCTATCGCGACTGCCAGCGTCAGGTGAACCTCGACCGCAACGTGTTCGCGGCGTGCATGGTCGCCTGCGGCGACGCCGACGCCATGGTCAGCGGCGTGACCCGCAATTCGTTCGACGTGCTCGACGAGGTATCGCGGGTGATCGAGGTCAAAGCCGACTGTGTCATGTTCGGGTTGACGATCCTGCTCGGGCGCGAGCGGCCGCTGCTGCTGGCCGACACGCTGGTGCACGAGACGCCGAGCCCGGCCCAGCTTGCCGACATCGCGACCGAGGCGGCGGCAAAGGCGCGCGAATTCGGGCTGGTGCCGCGTGTGGCATTGCTTTCCTACGCGAATTTCGGCAACCCGACCGGGCCCGATTGCGAGCGCGTGCGCCAGGCCGTCGCACTCTTGGACCGGCGCCGGCCCGATTTCGAATATGATGGCGAGATGAGCCCCGACGTGGCGCTCGACGGCCGCCTGATGCGTCAGCTCTACCCGTTCTGCCGGCTCGGCGGTCCCGCCAACATATTGGTCATGCCGGGCCTCAACAGCGCCAACATCACCGCAAAGCTGCTGCCGCATGTCGGCGGCGGAACCGTCGTCGGGCCGCTGCTGATGGGCCTCAACCGGCCGGTTCAGATCGTCAATATCGGCGCTACCGTGTCGGAGCTCGTCAACCTCGCCGCGCTGTCGGCGCACGACGCGATCCGCTGACTTCAGGCGTGGCCGCGCCCGGATCGCGGCATGATCACGCGTCGCGCCGCCGGTCTCGTGCGGGTCGTGACGCTCGCGGCGCCCGTCGCCGCGCCGGGTCTGGTGATTTTGGCCGGGCTCGCCATGGCGGGCGTTCTCGGCCCCGGACCGGCTGTCGTCCTGGGCGCCGCCATCGTGGTCGCGACAGGGCTCGTCGCCGGCCGGTTGGCTTTCGCCATCGGCGCCTTGGGCGACACGGTCGCGGACCTCTCGGCCGAACCGTCGCCGGCGGCTGCGTCACCGGGGCCTGCTCTCGGGCTGAGGCGTGCCGTCGAGCACAGCCGGCTGGCGCTGCTGCGGCTGGCGCGTGACTGGCGGGGGCGCGCGGGAGATGCCGAGACCCGCCTTGCCGCAGCAGAGGCGGTCATTGCGGCGGTTCCGGACCCGCTGATCCTGCTCGACGAACGACGCCGGATCGTGCGCGCCAACACCGCCGCGGCCGCACTGGTCGGCTCGCTTTCGCCGCCTTGCGACCTCGCTGCCGCATTGCGCAATCCGGGGGTTCTGGCGGCGGCAGACGCGGTGCTGCGCGGCGAACCGGCGCGGATTGTTGAATTTACCCTGACGGTGCCGCTCGAACGGCAGTGGCGCGCCCGGTTTGCCCGCATCGACCACCCCGCGCTCGACGGCGCCGTCGCGGTACTGACGCTGCACGACGTGACCGAACTGAAGCGTGCCGAACAGATGCGCGCCGATTTCATCGCCAACGCCAGCCACGAGCTGCGCACGCCGCTCGCAACTTTGACCGGTTTTATTGAAACCCTACGTGGGCCGGCGCGCGACGACGCGGAAGCGCGCGACCGCTTTCTCGCGATCATGGGCGGGCAGGCGACGCGGATGACCCGGCTGGTCGAAGACCTGTTGTCCTTGTCGCGCATCGAGCTGAACGAGCACGTATTGCCGCAGGGCCGGGTCGCTGTCGCAGCGCTGTTGGAGCATCTCGCGGAAACGCTGGAGTTGCGCGCCGGCGAGCGCGGCATGCGTATAGCACTCGCTCTTCCGCCCGATCTTCCCGATGTTCAGGGAGATCGCGACGAACTCGCCCAATTGTTCCAGAACCTGCTCGACAACGCGATCAAATACGGCCGCGACGGGACCGAAATCACCGTCGGCTCGGGGGCTGTGCAGCGTTTCCCGGCGGCCGGCGGCCGCGGTCCTCCTGCGTTTGTTTCGATCGCCGTCCGCGACTGCGGCGAGGGCATCGCGCGCGAGCATTTGCCGCGGCTGACCGAGAGGTTTTACCGCGTCGACACCGCGCGCTCCCGCGAAATGGGGGGCACCGGGCTCGGGCTCGCAATCGTCAAGCACATCGTCAATCGCCATCGCGGGTTTCTCGAAATCGACAGCACGCCGGGTGAAGGTTCGGTCTTTACGGTGTTTTTGCGCCCATACTCCGGCGGCTCGACGGGAGCCGCCGGAGCAAAGTGAGGAGCGTGCCGGCGCGAAATTGGCCGGCGCGGGGTCATCTGCAGCGTGACCGAGCGACTTGGCTGCGCATGCCGATCTCGCGGCCGAGGGTTCCGGGGCGTCCTTGTCAGGACGCAAGAAGCCAACAGCTGTCATAAAAATGCAACGCAAGCGTCATAAAAATGCGGGTGGTGCCCCGCTAACAAAAGGCTTCTCTCACTCCGCGCCCCAGGAGAAACACCGTGAAGTCAGTCCTTACCGCCCTCCTCGGCGCCGTTGTCGCCGCGGCGTTCGGCTTGGCCGCGCAAGCCGCCGAGATTTCCGGCGCCGGCGCCACCTTCCCTTACCCGGTCTACGCCAAATGGGCCGAGGCCTATGCCGCCAAGACCGGCGTCAAGATGAATTATCAATCGATCGGGTCGGGCGGCGGGATCAAGCAGATCACCTCGAACACGGTCGATTTCGGCGCTTCCGACATGCCGCTCAAGCCCGACGTGCTGGCCAACGGCGGGCTGATGCAGTTCCCGACTGTGATGGGCGGCGTCGTTCCCGTGGTCAATCTCAAGGGGATCGGCGCCGGTCAGCTCAAGCTCGACGGCAAGACCCTGGCCCAGATCTATCTCGGCAAGATCGCCAATTGGAACGATCCGGCGATCGCCGCTCTGAACCCGGGGCTGACTTTGCCCGACAAGGCGATCGCACCGGTCCACCGCTCCGACGGGTCGGGGACCAATTTCATCTTCACTCACTATCTGTCGAGCGTCGATCCGGAATTTGCGAGCCAGGTCGGCGAGAACACCTCGGTCGAGTTTCCGAGCGGCATCGGCGGCAAGGGCAATGAAGGCGTGGCGGCCTTGAGCTCACGCACCGACGGGGCCATCGGCTATGTCGAATATGCCTATGCGCTGCAAAACAAGATGCCCTATGTGCTGTTGCGCAACAGCGCGGGCGCTTTCGTCGCCCCCGACAGCAAGGCGTTTCAGGCAGCCGCGGCCAATGCCGACTGGACGAAGGCCCCCGGTTTCTACCAGCTGCTGACCGGGCAGCCGGGCGCAGAAAGCTGGCCGATCACCGGCGCCACCTTCATCTTGCTGCACAAGGATCAGGCCAAGCCCGAGACCGCTCGCCAAGTCCTCGACTTTTTTGACTGGGCCTATCACAACGGCGGCCAGCTGGCCGAGAAGTCTCGATTACGTGCCGATTCCCGCGGCCGTGGTAAAGTTGGTCGAGGATGCCTGGCGCCAGCAGGTCAAGGGCTCCGACGGCAAGCCGGTGTGGACCGGGCCCGCGTCCTGACCCCGGACAATCGAGCCGCGCACCCGGCTCCGACCGCAGGGAGATCGATCGGTGACCGCTGACATCGTCGCCGTGCGCCCCGGTGCGATCCGCCGTCGGCGCGGCGGGATCGGCGACTTTCTCTTTCGCCATCTGACCTTTTTGTTCGCGCTGCTTGGTTCTGCTGATCCTCGGCGGGGTCATGGTGGCGCTGGTCACGGGTGCGTGGCCGGCATTGCGGACATTTGGCATCGGGTTTCTGTTCACCGCGGTCTGGAACCCGGTCACCGACAAGTTCGGGGCGCTCGGACCGATCTACGGCACGCTGGTCACCTCGGCGGTCGCGATGGTGGTCGGGATCCCGGTGGCCTTCGGGGTGGCGGTTTTCATCACCGAAATCTGCCCGATTTGGCTCAAACGCCCGCTCGCGACGATGATCGAGCTGCTCGCCGCGATCCCGAGCATTATCTACGGGATTTGGGGCCTGTTCGTCTTCGCCCCGTTCGTGCAGGAACACATCCAGCCGGCGATCATCGCCACCCTTGGACAGATACCCGGCATCGGAGTGCTGTTCGCCGGCCCGCCGCTAGGCATCGGGGTGCTGACCGCCGGCTTCATCCTGGCGATCATGGTGCTGCCGTTCATCTCGTCGATCATGCGCGACGTGTTCGAGACCGTGCCGCCGATGCTGAAGGAAAGCGCGTACGGTCTCGGGGCGACCCGGGCCGAGGTCGTATGGCGAATCGTCCTCCCGTTTACCCGGATCGGCGTCGTCGGCGGCGTCATGCTCGGACTCGGCCGCGCGCTCGGCGAGACGATGGCCGTGACCTTTGTCATCGGCAATGCGCATCGCATCAATCTGTCGATCCTGCAGCCGGGGACGACGATCTCGGCGGCTCTCGCCAACGAGTTCACCGAGGCGGTCGGCGATCTTTACGTGTCCTCGCTGATCGCCCTCGGCTTTATCCTGTTCGTCATCACCTTCATCGTGCTGGCGATCGCCAAAATCCTGCTGCTGCGGTTGCAAAAGCAGGCGGGGAGCTGAGCCGATGCCGGTTTACGCGCGCCGGCGCCTCGCCAACGCAGTGGTCATGGGATTGTCGGTGGCCGCCACCGGCTTCGGGTTGCTGTGGCTCGTGCTGGTGCTGTGGACCCTGGTGTCCAACGGAATTGCCGCGATCACCCCGGCGCTCTTCAGTCAGATGACCCCGCCCCCCGGCAGCAGCGGCGGGTTGTTGAACGCGATCTTCGGCAGCCTCGCGATGACCCTGATCGCGACCTTGATCGGGACGCCGACCGGGATTCTGGCGGGAACCTTTCTTGCCGAATACAGCCGAGGCAGCCGCTTTGGCGAGGTCGTGCGCTTTCTCAACGACATCCTGCTGAGCGCCCCGTCGATCATCATCGGGCTTTTCGTGTACGAGATCATGGTCGTGCGCATGGGCCATTTCTCGGCTTGGGCCGGAGCCTTGGCGCTGGCGATCATCGTGATCCCGGTCGTGGTGCGGACCACCGAGGACATGCTCAACCTGGTGCCGAACGCGCTGCGCGAGGCGGCCTCGGCGCTCGGCGCGCCAAAGTGGAAGGTGATCGTCATGATCTCCTACCGCGCGGCGATCCAGGGCATGCTGACGGGTGTGATGCTAGCGGTCGCGCGCATTGCCGGCGAGACCGCGCCGCTGCTCTTCACCGCGCTCAACAACCAGTTCTGGAGCACCAATTTGAATGCGCCGATGGCCAATCTGCCGGTCGTCATCTTTCAATTCGCGATGAGCCCCTACAACGATTGGCAAGCCCTCGCCTGGGGCGGGGCCTTGCTGATCACGGTCACCGTCCTCTGCCTCAATATCGGCGCGCGTCTGCTCGCCTCTTGGAGCACCTTCAAGCCATGAGCCCAACTTCGACGGTCGCGACGCAGATGACGGCGCCTACCCCAAATCATCCGCACGCAGCGCCGGCTACGCGGCAAAAGGTGCAGATCCACAACGTCAATTTTTATTATGGTGCGACGCACGCGCTCAAAAACGTCAGCCTTCCGCTGCAGGACAAGTGCGTGACCGCGTTTATCGGCCCCTCCGGCTGCGGCAAGTCGACCTTGTTGCGGATCCTCAACCGCATCTACGAGCTTTATCCCGGCCAACGCGCCACCGGCGAGGTTCTGGTCGACGGCGAAAACATCCTGTCGCCGGGGCTCGACCTCAATCTGCTGCGCGCCAAGATCGGCATGGTGTTTCAAAAGCCGACGCCGTTTCCGATGTCGATCCGCGACAACGTCGCCTTCGGCATCGGGTTGTACGAAAGGCTGGCGCATTCCGAGCTCGACGACCGCATAGAATCCGCGTTGCGGCGCGCCGCGTTGTGGGACGAGGTCAAGGACAAGCTCAATCAGAGCGGCCTCAGCCTGTCGGGCGGACAGCAGCAGCGGCTGTGCATCGCCCGCGCGATTGCGGTCAAGCCCGAGATCCTGCTGCTCGACGAGCCGGCCTCGGCGCTCGATCCGATCTCGACCCAGCGAATCGAAGAACTGATCGCCGAGTTGAAGTCCGATTACTGCATCGCCATCGTCACCCACAACATGCAGCAGGCGGCGCGCAGTTCGGACTACACCGCCTTCATGTATTTGGGCGAGCTGGTGGAGTTTGACGAGACCGAAACCATCTTTACCCGTCCTAGGGAGCGGCGCACCGAAGATTACATCACCGGGCGCTTCGGCTGAGGCGGAGGAGAGTTTCGATGTCTTCAGAACATGTGATGAAGGGTTACGACGAGGAGCTGCGCCGGCTCAACAACATCATCACCGAGATGGGCGGCCTTGCCGAGAGCCAGCTCGCCACGGCGATCGAGGCGGTCGTCGAGCGCGACAGCGACCTCGCCGCCAGCGTCGTCGAAGGCGACGCCAAGGTGGACCAGCTGCAGCACGAGCTCGACAATTTGGCATTGCGGCTGCTGGCGCTGCGCCAGCCGGTCGCGCGCGACCTGCGCGAGATTTTCGCCGCGATCAAGATCGCCAGCGACCTCGAACGGATCTGCGACTACGCGGCCAATGTCGCCAAGCGCTCGATCATCCTCGACCAGTCGCCCCCGGTGCAGCCGGTCTATGCGTTGCCGCGCATGGCCCGGCTGGCGGAGCTGCTGGTCAAGGACGTGATCGACGCCTACGTCGCCCGCGACGCCGACAAGGCCTATGGGGTGTGGATGCGCGACGAGGAGCTCGACGAGATGTATGCGAGCCTGTTTCGCGAACTCCTGACCTACATGATGGAAGACCCGCGCAACATCGGCGCTTCGACCCATCTTTTGTTCATCGCAAAGAACATCGAGCGGATCGGCGACCACGCGACCAACATCGCCGAGGATCTTTATTATCTGGTGCACGGCACGCCGCTGACGCAAAAGCGCCCGAAGGGCGACAATTCGAGCCTGGAACTGCCGAACCCGGGGCGGACCGAGGCATGACCAAGCCGCTCGTGTTGATCGTCGAGGATGAGGCGCCGCTCGTCACCTTGCTGCGCTACAACCTCGAAAAGGAGGGTTTCGAGGTCAGCGAGGCCGCGGATGGCGAAGAAGCGCTGGTGCGCATCGCCGAGCACAGGCCTGACATCGTATTGCTCGACTGGATGCTGCCGCTGGTCTCGGGGATCGAGGTTTGTCGCCAGATCCGCCGCTCGGCGCAGACCCGCACCCTGCCGGTCGTCATGCTGACCGCGCGCGGCGAGGAGGCCGACCGGGTGCGCGGTCTCGACAGCGGCGCCGACGACTACATCCCCAAGCCGTTCAGCCTGCGCGAGCTCGCCGCGCGGCTGCGCGCCGTGATGCGCCGCGCCCAGCCGAACACCGCCGAAGAGACGCTGCAGTTCGGCGACGTCACCATGGATCTTGCCGCTCATCGGGTGTCGCGCGTCGGACAAGCCGATTCACCTTGGCCCGACCGAGTTTCGCCTGTTGCGACATCTGATGCAGCACCCGGGGCGAGTGTTTTCGCGCGAACAGCTGTTGGACGCCGTCTGGGGCCGCGACGTCTATGTCGAAGCCCGCACCGTCGACGTGCACATCCGCCGCCTGCGCAAGGCGCTCAACGCCGATGGCGACATTGACCTCGTGCGCACGGTCCGCTCGGCCGGCTACGCCCTCGACATCGAGGCGCATTAGTCGCAAAGACCGCGCGCAAGCCTTGCGCCTGCGCCGCGCGCCTGGCCGCGATTAATGCGGGTGTGGTCTCCGGCCTAACTAACAGTTTTTCAATCGATCACGACCCGGATCAGACGGTCGGTCGGGCGCCGCCGCGCGGTTTCGACCAGTGCCGCGCGAATAACCGCGGCTGTCGCCTCGTCGGCGACGGCGATGCGAACCTCCATGCCGCAAGCGCAGGCGCGCACCGCCGCCGGCCCGACCCGGTCGATGGCGAACACCGCGACCGACACGGGATCCGGGACCCGTACCCGGTCGCGCGCGGCGAACCGCGCGAGCAGCGGTAATCTCACCGGACCGCCGACGCGCGCTCGACGGTTGAATTGTCTGCTGTCGATCAAGCGGGCAAGGGTCGCCGCGAAGACTTTTCGCTGCGCGCGCACTCCTCCGGTTCGGCTGGCCGCCATTACCTGCTCCCGTCTTCCGTCGGCTGCTAAATAACAGGGCTCGATGACGGTTTTACGACCGCAATTTCAATATCTAGCTCTCGTAAAACTGTAACACACCACGACTAGAAGGTATCTTGACGTACGCCATAGCGGGAAAATCGTGGCTACAGATGCAAGTGTGTTTTTCGCTCTCTGGGTGCAAAAGCCTTTGCGGATCGCCGCCGCCAATCCCAGCAGCCAGCGCCTTGCCGATGCGATGGCCGCCCAGGTCGATCTGTCGCGGCCAGGGCCGGTCCTCGAACTGGGCGCGGGCACCGGAAGCCTGACCCGCGGCCTGATCCGCGCCGGCTGCCCGCCCGAGCGCATTATCGCCCTGGAGCGTGAGCCCAGCCTGGCCGCGATCCTGCGCCGGAATTTCCCGGCAATCCTGGTGGTCGAGAGTGACGCGACGCGCATTGGCGAGCATCCCGCAATATGCGGCCGGCAGCTTTGCGCCGTCGTCTCCAGCCTTCCGATCAAGTGGTTCTCGGCGCGCAAGCAATACGACGTCGTCCGTCCATGTCTCGATCGACTGGGATCGGGGGGACGGTTTATCCAATTGACCAACGCGTTCCGATCGCCGTTGGCAATGGAGCCGTTGGGCGTTACCGGCCATGAGGTCGGGCGGGTCTGGTTAAATCTGCCGCCGGCGCAGATCTGGTGCTATTCGGATATATGCCCCGTTGTCGATCGCGGGCGAGCGGCGTGAGACGGACCCAGCGCCCGCGCCGCTACCGCGCGATCTGGATTTCGGACGTGCATCTCGGCACCCGCGGCTGCAAGGCGGAATTTCTCCTCGATTTTCTGCGTCACAACGACGCCGACACGATCTACCTGGTCGGCGACATCATCGACGGCTGGCGTCTTAAGAAATCCTGGTATTGGCCGCAGACGCACAACGACGTCGTCCAAAAGCTGTTGCGCATGGTGCGCAAGGGCACCCGCGCGATCTACATCCCCGGCAACCACGACGAATGGCTGCGCGATTACACGCGGCTGCAATTCGGCGGCGTCGAGGTGCTCGAAGAAGCGATCCACGTCACCGCCGACGGCCGCCGGCTGCTGGTGATGCATGGCGACGCGTTCGATGCCGTCGTTACCCAGGCGCGTTGGCTGGCCTTGCTCGGCGACGGCGCCTACACGTTGACGCTGTGGCTCAATCGCCATTTCAACACGGCGCGGCGCCGGCTCGGCTATCCCTATTGGTCGCTGTCGGCCTATCTCAAGCGGCGGGTCAAGAACGCGGTGCAATACATCGTCTCGTTTGGCGACTTGGTGGCCGACGAGGCCCGCCGGCGCGGCGTCGACGGGGTCGTCTGCGGCCATATCCACCACGCCGAGATCCGCGACTATGGCGGCATTCTTTATTGCAACAGCGGCGACTGGGTCGAGAGCTGCACCGCCCTCGTCGAGCAATTCGACGGGACAGCTGGAACTGGTCCGATGGGTCGCGCATCGCTCGTTCGATCCGCTCGGCATTGAGGCCGATTTCGAGCTGGAGCAAGAGGAAGAGGATGACTGCGAAACTGCGGTGACGGGCGGCAGTGACAAGGGACGCGGTCGGCGACCGATTGGCGGAGGGAGCAGCGATGTCCGAAGCGACCGTCAGTTTTGTCGTGCCCGCCTACAACGAAGAGGCGTTGATCGCCTCATGCCTGTACGCAATCTTGGCCGAGACTTCCCGTGCCGGATGCGCAGCGGAAATTATCGTCGTC
Organism: uncultured Alphaproteobacteria bacterium; assembly: GCA_963775525.1. Lineage (GTDB taxonomy): Bacteria > Pseudomonadota > Alphaproteobacteria > ATCC43930 > CGMCC-115725 > AP-15. Next base: position 90,135 of record CAVZJF010000067.1, read on the forward strand.
GACAATAACAGCACCGATCGCACGCGGCAGATCGCCTCGGCGCTTCCGCGGGGTGGCGATCGTCGACGAGCCGCAGCGGGGGCTGGTGCAGGCCCGCCGGGCGGGATGTCTCGCCGCCCGCGGGCAGCTGATCGCCAATATCGACGCCGACACGATGATGCCCCCGGGATGGCTCGACACGGTGCTCGCCGTGTTCGCCCGCCATCCCGGTCTGGCGGCGCTCAGCGGGCCGTTCGTCCACTACGACCTGTCGAAACGGCGCGGGTCGGTGGCCGCGATCTTCTATCGATTTGCGTTCATCGGGTATTTGCTGGTGCGGTTTGTCTTTCGCGCCGGCTCGATGATGCAGGGCGGCAATTTCGTCGTCCGCAAAAGCGCTCTCGAAGCCGCGGATGCATTCAATTCCACTTTCAGCTTTTACGGCGAAGATACCGAGCTGGCGCGGCGCTTAAGTAAAATCGGCGCCGTCAAATTCTCGTTTGCGCTGCCGGCGTTTTCTTCGGGACGGCGGCTTGCCGCCGAAGGGATTTTTCATGTCGCGTTCCAATACACCATGAACTACCTGTGGACGGTGCTATTCAAGCAGCCATTTACTTCGATTGGCTCGACTTTCGGCACTCGACGGGCGCGCCGGACGCGGCGACCGCTTCGATGACCCCGGCCTCTACCGACCCGCCCGGACAGTAGCGGCGGACGACGCTTGGCGGCCTTTCGGAATTGATCGTGAAGATTGCGCTGGTAACCGACGCCTGCAAGCCGCAGGTCAATGGCGTCGTGCGCACCTTGTCGGCGCTGACCGACGGGCTGGAAGTTCGCCGGTCATGAGGTGCGGCCAGTGACACCCGACCTGTTTCGCAGGATCCCGTGCCCGACCGATCCGCAGGTTCGGCTCGCCATCGGAGCGCGGCCCAATTTCTCGACGCCGCAATAGACGCGGTCGCGAGCTTAATCGGGCGAGGCGGCCATGCGAGAGTTGACTGCTACGGGCGCCTCTGCCCTGGGATCGACGCCGATGTCGGGGAAGCCGGCGCTGCCGCCGCGGCGGACGCTGCGGGCGGTTGCGGAAGATCCCGCCAATCGATCAGGTTAACAACGCACGCCAAATTCAGAACAACGAGCGACACCGCTACAAAAAACAACAGGGGGTTCATTGTTCGCGAAACCCGGTCGAGCCGGTCGACCGTCTGGCTCCAGGAATGATCTTGTCGGGAAAACAGCCGTCGCACGCCCACTACCCTTTACTTCGTCCCATTCAGAGCGGACCCTGAGCCCGATCGCTTGTACCCGGTTGACGGCGCGATCGAGGCCGGACACCGCCCATGCAGGCGGACATATAGCGCAGGCATGCGTCGATACCTCAGCTTTCCAAGCAGTTCCGGCATGCGCTCGCGGCGCCTGTCAGCCTCGCGAAAGCTAAGTCACCTTGCGGCGCGGGTTTTGTCGGCGCGGACGACTGCTTCGGGTGCCGCGCCGTCGGCGCGCACGACCCCTTGGAGCTTACCCCGCCATTGCCGATTGCAGGGTCGCTTGCGTCGAGTGCGGCAAAAACCAGCGGAATTGCGATTTTCGAGCCGCCCGGCTCGGCGGTGGCGCTGCAGCGCGATGCCGAGATGGTTCGGCCGCACCGACATGCCCAGCTCGCGCGACAGGTAGGTCATGATCTCGGCGGCGGTGGCGCCTTCGTCATGCGCCCCGACCGCCTTTATGGTGGCATCGCTCAATGACACCACGTTGGTGGGCTTGGCTCATTACGCGCTGCCGCCGGTCTCCGGCGCCGGCCGCCGGCGCGATTCGTGCCGGCCGCCCCCGTCGGCGTCGCTCGGCCGGCGGCGCCATGCCGAACCGCGACATCACCCGCTCGGCGATTTCCAGCTCTTCCAATTGCTGGGCCAGCTTTGCGCGGTCGGCGTCGACGCGTGCGAGCCGGTCGGCAAGCCGCTGCTTTTCCCGTCCGATTTCGTCCAAGGTTGCCATCTTCCCTTCTCCCTCCGCTGTTCCCCCAGGCCGCACTGCGCGAGCGTTTCGAAAATAAATGGCAAATGGCAGCTACGATAAAAGACCGTGCTCGGAAAAATTATTACATTCCGATGTCGAATCCTGAGCAACCACTACAATGATACATCACGCCCGCTGGCGGCGGCCGTCAGTATTGGGCCGCGCGAGAGCAAGAAATGGCCGCGCCGAGCCCTCGGCGGCGGACCGTTCAGTCTTGGTTAATCCTCGCGCAACTGCGGATCGGTGCCCGCCGATTGCGTGCAGCGCCAGCGTGTTGTCGACGCAATCGGAAAAGGAACGGCTCGACGGATGAAGCCGCTCGAAACCAGCCCGCGGCGCAACCGGTCAAATCCGCCCTCGGGCAACACCGGGTTGTCGCCCCACACGCCCTGCGCCTGATAACGCGCCAGCGCGCCCGTCAGCACGCTGTGGTCGAGCATTGGAAAATAGCTTGCGACTGCTGCGGCGATCGTCGCCGGAGGATTGGCGCGCAACCACTCCTGCGTACGATAAATGGCGCGCACCATGCGCAGCAGAGGCTCCGGATCGCGCAGCAACCGCTCGCGGGTGGTCACAAACGCGGTATAAGTCGTGCGGCCGCGACCGCTGGCGGCATGCCAAAGATGGCCCGTCCCCGCCGACAGCGCCGTTTCGACGAAAGGTTCGAACAGTTGGACCGCGTCGAGTTCGCCGTCGCGCATTGCCGCAAGGTTTTCCGCCATGCTGCGGTCGCCGATGCGGTCCAGCCCGGCGGGGTCGATCCCGGCCTGCCGCAAATCCTCCTGCAGGCACAGCCACGGCGTCGGCACCTCGCTGACCGTGGCGAAACGCATTCCGGCGAGATCGGCGAGCTGAAAGGCGGGATTGGAATAACGGCCGATGATCGAGAACGGATCGCGGCACACGATTTCGGCGAAGCAGACGAGCGGCGAGCCCGGATCGCCGTCATGGTGCTTCATGACCCGCATCGGACCCGCCCACAGCACGTCGACCGCACCCTCGATCAGCGCCTGCTCAGCCTTGCCCATGCCGGGCGACGCCGACAACTCGACCTCCAGCCCCTCGGCGGCATAGGCTCCCGTCGCATGCGCCGCATAGAACGGCGCATACAGCACAAACCGGTAGTTCTCATAAAGCCGCAGGCGCATCGGCCTCTGCGCTAAAGCCTGCCAGCAGTCCTCACCCACCAGACCCTGACGGGCCCGGTCCACCCGCTCCCGCATAGCGGGAGGGGTGCCGGGGGCAGTGAGGCGGGTAGGGTAATGCAGTCGGCTCTCAGACCACGCCGTCCTTGCGCAAGCCCTCGACCTCGCCGGCGGCGATGCCGAGCCAGTTGTGCAATACCTCGGCGCTGTCGCCGCCAAGCGCCGGCGACGGCTTCAGCCGCACCGTCTTGCCGTCGATCCGCACCGGCCAGGTCGCCATCTTGTAGTCGCCATTGCGGTGGTGCACGGTCTGCATCAGGCCGCGCTCCTCGAAGCTCGGCTCGTTCTGCAATTCCATCGTGTCGAACACCGCACCCGACGGCACGCCGACCGCGATCAGCTTTTCCATCGCCTCGCGCTTGTCGTGCTGGCGGGTCCATTCGCCGATGATCGCGTCCAATTCCTTTTCGTGCTTGACGCGGTCGTCGCCGGTCGCAAACCGCGGGTCCTCGATCAGTTCCTCGCGCCCGATCAGTTTCATCAGCCGCGACCAGTGCTCGGGGTTGGCCCGGCTGGTGGTCAGGTAAACGTAATCGTTGGGGCCGCCGCCCTTGGACGGGTAAAGCCCCGACGGCGCGTTGTTGCCGCCGCCCGATTTGGCGCCGTTGCGCCGCGCCGGCTTGCCGGTGCGCGCCATCGTCGCAAAAGCAGGTGCGCATGTAGTGGATCATCGCGTCCTGCATCGCCAATTGCAGCCGCCGTCCCTGGCCGGTGCGGTTGCGCTCGTGCAGGGCGCCGAGGATCGTCGCCGCCATCAGCATGCCGGTGCCGGTGTCGCCAAAGGAGAGGCCGGGCTTGACCGGCGGGCGGTCGGGCTCGCCGGTGACGCTGATCGGGCCGCCGGCGGCCTGCGCGATCATGTCGAAGGCGAGGCCCTTCTCATGCGGGCTGCCCGATCCGAAGCCCTTGATCTGGCAATAGATGATGCGAGGGTTGATCTTCTTGACCGAGTCGTAGTCGAGGCCGAGGCGCTCGATCGTGCCCGGCGCCATGTTCTCGGCGACGATGTCGGCCTTTTTGATCATGTCCTTGACGATCTCGAGCCCCTTCGGCGATTTCAGATTGATCGCCAGCGACTTCTTGTTGACGTTGAACTGGTGGAAGTACCACGGGTCGTCGTCGGGCTTGCCGGGGCGCAGCCGGCGGCCGGGATCGCCGCGGCCCGGGTTCTCGATCTTGACCACCTCGGCGCCGAACCAGGCCAACACCTCGGTGCAGGTCGTGCCCGCCTCGAACTGGGTGAAATCGACGACCTTGACGCCCTGCAGAAAGTTCAGGTCCTGGGTGTTGTCGCTCATCGCTGTTCCTCCCGCTGCGCACAGATGCTGGGTGACAGCGTGCGCCTTTCGGCACCCCGCCGCAACGCCTTCCCGCCCAACGCCTTCCCGCCGCGCAAGTCACGCCAAGGTCAGTAAAGACGCTTGTCGTGTCGGCTGCCGATCGATCCTGCCTTGCCCGGCCGACGCCGAGATGCGAAGATCCGGGTCTGCGCCCATCCGTCAGGCTGCTCCCGCCCCGACGCGGGCATTATTGTGGGCACAAATCGCCTAATTTGGCGCCGACGCTGTCGCCAAACGTCCGATCACCGGCTCACACACAAGGTAGGGGAGGTTGTCAATGACTGCACTCATTCCGCCGTTCACGCGCGCAACCGCCGCCGCTAAAGTCCGGATGGCGGAAGACGGCTGGAACAGCCGTGATCCGCATCGAGTTTCACTGGCCTATACCGAGGATAGCCGCTGGCGGAATCGAGCGGAATTCATCAATGGGCGCGCCGCGATCGTCGCTTTTCTCACCGGCAAATGGCTAAAAGAGCTCGATTACCGCCTGATCAAGGAGCTGTGGGCCTTCGCGGATAATCGCATCGCCGTGCGGTTCGCTTATGAGTGGCATGACGACAGCGGCAACTGGTTCCGCTCCTACGGAAACGAGAACTGGGAATTCGATGCTGCCGGCGTGATGCAGCGCCGCTTCGCTTCCATTAACGATCTGCCGATCAACCAAGCCGACCGGAAATACCATTGGCCCCTCGGGCGCCGGCCCGACGGTCACCCGGGCCTTTCCGAGCTTGGCCTTTGATCCCGATCGACCGAGGCCGGCGGTGCGAAACCTCGCACCGCTCGCCTCCTACCGCCTTGGCGGGTGGGCGCGCACGAACTCCTCGTTGACGTCGGCGCCCCAGCCGGGGCCGTTCGGCAATAGCATTTCGCCGTCCTTGATTACCGGCGGGACGGTGACGATGTCGTCCTTCCAGGTCACGTCGTCGATGTCGATCTCCATGACTTTGAAGTTCGGCGCCACCGCGCACATATGCGCGCTGATCAGCGAGCCCAGATGGCCGTTGAAATTATGCGGCGCCACATTGACCTCGTAGGCGTCGGCCATCGCCGCGATCTTCAGCGATTCGAGAATGCCGTTCCAGGCCACGTCGATGATCGCGTAATCGACCGACTGGTTCTCGAAATACGGGCGGAACTGGCGCCTGCCGTATAGCAACTCGCAGGACGAGATCGGGGTGCGGGCCGAGCGGCGGATCAACGCCAGGCCGGCCGGGTCGTAGAGGTCGATCTCGAGCCACACCAGATCGAGCGGCTCCAACGCCCGCGCCAATTTGATGTAGCCGTCGATCTTGTAGTTGAAGTTGGTGTCGAGATGGAGCCCGACATCGGGGCCGGCGCCCCGGCGGAACGCCTCGAGCTGCGCCACCGCGGCATCGACGATGCGGTGGTCGACGTTGAGCTCGGGAAACCCCGGCTGGTTGCCGGTGCCGGGGCCGTACATGTAGGCCTTGTCGCGGTCGAAGCGGATCAAGTTGGTCTTGAGCCCCTTGAAGCCCTTGCGCCGAACCTCCTCGCCGAGTGCCACGATGTCGTCGAGCGTGCGCACCGGGTCGACCCCGGCCCATTCCTTGATGCGCTCGGCGTGGCGCGCGCGGTAGGTGCCGCAATGCGACCAGTAGACCTGCAGCCGGTCGCGCACCGGGCCGCCCAGCATCTCGTAGACCGGGACGCCCAACGCCTTGGCCTTGATGTCGACCAGTGCGTTCTCGATCGCGGCGATCGCCATCTGGTTGACGCCGCCGGCGGCCTGCCGGGTCGCGGCGTAGAGAAGGGCGCTGTGACGCTCGACCGGGCGCGGGTCCTGTCCGATCAGGAAGCGCTCGGCGAGCTTCAAGATGACCCCGGTCAGCCCTTGCGCGCCATAGCCTTCCATGTATTCCGACCAGCCGACGATGCCCTCGTCGGTGGTAATCTTGAGAAACGAATTGACCCGCCAGCCGGCGTCGCAATGCAAGTCTTCGACCTTGACGATCTTCATCGGCGCATCCTTCCCGGACAACAGCGCAAGCGTTATCTCATTTAGCCGAAACGGCGGTCCAGGGTGTTTGCGCGCGATTGGCCCGGTGCGAGGTTCGAGCCGCCGTGCAACGTCGACAGATCTCGCGTGGAACTCCCCCGCAAACCCCGCGGCTCGCAAAAATGCACCGCCTCTCAGATGCTGTTAAAGTGGTCGGATGGCGCGTGCGACACTCATCGGCCACGGGGGGAAGCGAGTTGCGGATTTGGGATCTGCGGCGCGGCGACGATGACGACGACCGCACGAACCCGCACGGCCGGGGGCTGCGCAGCCTCGTCTTTTCGGCCGCGCTGGAATTCAATTATCTCAAGGCGCCAATCGGTTTTTTGGCTCTTTTCGTCGCTCCCGCTCTGTTGATCGGGATCGCGCCTTCGGTCGTGATCGCCTATGCCCGGCTGATACTCCATGCACCGGCCTTGGCCGGCGGCAGCTTGATCGTGACACCGGTCGTTTTCTTGGTCCTGGCCGCCGTCGCCTTTTGGATCGGCCGCCCGCTCGTCGACAGTGGCGTGGAACAATTTCTGGCATCTCCACTACAGCCTCGTGCTGCCGATCTTCGTCGTGTTGCGCGAATTGTTGCGCGCGGCGGCGGAAAAATTTCGCGACCGGTCGATGACCGCTCGAACAGCTCGATCTCAGCCGCCGGGTGTGCGCTCTGATCGCGGCCGTTGCTGTTCACCGCCGGCGGCTTGGCTCGTCGCCGCCATGGTCGAGTTTTCATACGGCCTCCAATTCGTCGACATCATGCATGTTCGATGGCAGCCGCTGGCAACCGCGGCGCTCGGCAACGCCGCGGTAATCCTCGGCATCTCCGCCGCGATCGAAAGTCTTTACTGGATATGGCGCGAGCTTTCCCTCAACGGCGCGGTGCTCGACTGGGCGCCCGGCCCGCCGCGGCCCAACTCGTCGCAGCCCGGCCCGTCGGTCATCCGGGTTGCCCACTTGTCCGACCTACATATCGTCGGCGAGCGCTATGGCTATCGCATGGAGGCCGGGACCAACGGTCCGCGCGGCAACCGGGTCATTCGCAGCGCCCTGCGCAGGCTCGGCGAGATTCATGCGTCGGCGCCGTTGGACCGCGTGGTGATGACCGGTGACATCACCGATGCCGGAACCCGGGCCGAATGGGCGGAGTTTCTCGACCTTCTGCGCGGCTGTCCCGAGCTCCGCCGGCGGATCTGCTGCTGGTCCCGGGAAACCACGATGTCAACATCATCGATCGCACCAATCCGGGCCGCATCGATCTGCCGTGGAGCGCCGGCCAGTCGCTGCGCAAGCTCCGCGTCGTGCTGGCGCTCGACACGCTGGCCGGCGAACGCTTGCATGTCGTCGATCGGCGTCCGGGGGCTTGGGCCTTCCCTCAGAGATTTTCTGCGTCAGGGTCAGCGTGCCGAATTGCTGCGCGAACTGGCCGGTCGCGGGACAATGCGCGGACGGCGCGAGATGACCAAGGTGTGGGAGGCGATCTTTCCGTTGGTGGAACCGCCGGCGCCGGGTGAATCGCTTACGGGGTGATCCTGCTCAATTCGAACGCGCGCAGCCATTTCGCGCTGACCAACGCGATCGGCGTCGTCGGCCCGTCGCAGTTGAAAGCGCTGCGGCTGATCCTGCAGAACACGCGGCAACCCGTGGCTCGTTCTGCTCCATCACCAGGTGGTCGAATATCCGCTGGTTTCGGTCAGCCTGCGCGAGCGCATCGGGCTGGCGCTGGTCAACGCATCGGATTTGGTGGCGGTCACTCGCACCCCACGCGCACCGCGTTGTCGTGCTCCACGGCCACCGCCACCGCGACTGGATCGGCGTGTGCGGCAACATCGTCTTGTGCTCGGCGCCGTCGACCTCGCTCGGCAGCGGCAGCGCGCACGGGTATCGCGGCAGCTTTCACATCCACCAGTTCTCGATCGATCCCGGCGGCGACCAAGGGGCCGATCCAGGCGGCGGCCTGCGGTTGAGTGGCACCGAGCGCGTGCCGGTTTCATAGAGTACGGCGATCTCGCTCATTTTTGACAGACAAGCAAAGGAGGACAACATGTTGACGGCCGGCAGTTTCAGCTTTGGCAACTTTCTGCTCGACGTCTTTGCCGTTTTCGTATTCGTGCTGTGGTTCTGGCTGTTGATCACCGTGATCAGCGACCTGTTCCGCCGGCATGACATATCGGGTGTGGCCAAGGCGATCTGGGTGATCGTGCTGGTCATATTTCCTTATCTGGGGGTGTTCATCTACCTGATCTCGCAAAGCCGCGGGATGGCCGAGCGCAACAGCCAGCGCGCCCAGCACGCCCGCGACGAGCTTCGCCACATCGTCGGCTTCAGCGCCGCCGACGAGATCGAAAAGCTCGAACGGCTGAAAAATGCGGGCACCATTTCCAATGAGGAATACACCCGGTTGCGGGGCAGGGTCGTGCAGTAGCAGGGACAGCGGTCGGCGAGGCGGCGGTCGGCGCGGGGAAACCGCAACGACCGCTCCCGCCCACGCTCAGCCCCGGCGACGGCCGGCGGCGTATCCTTGTTGGAAAGCTCGGTCCTGGGACTGGCGCGACTGGTCGACGAGCAGCCCGCCGAGCAGACCGGCTCCCGCACCGGCCGCCGCCCCAAGGCCCGCATTCCCGCCGATGGCGCCAAAAATCGCCCCGACGCCGGCGCCGGCGGCCGTGCCGGTCATGGCACGCTGCTGGGTCGGGGTCATGTCGGCGCAGGCGACGGCCGTAACAGCGAGCACGGCAAAAACCAAAGCCTTTTTCATCGAATCCCCCGAAATGATTTGGATCAGTGCGATCACGGACACGGATAGCGCTCGCTGAAAAAGTGGAATAGTCCGTCGGTAGGAGACTGGGTCGCACGATCCGGCACGGCGCGCGCCCAATTGACAAAGTCGCTCATCGCCTGGGCGCGGGCCGGCGGCGGATTAGGCAAACAGAACAGCTTTCGGCCGCGCAACGGGGCCATGTTGAGCATCTCAACCGTGACCGCGCCGTGGATATAGCCCTCGCAGAAGTTGAGAGCCGCCGTCCCCACCCCGTTATCGGGCGTTGCGCTGCAAAGCTCGACCAAATCGCCTGTCGACTTCAGGTCGAAGTTTGCTTCGGTCGCGGCGTTGGCCGCACTCGGTGCGAGCAATGCCACTGCCGCAGCCGCTATCCATCCCTTGAAGGTCATGTTTCCCCTTTCTGTCAGACGGTGCAAAAGTGATTTGTGCGAGCCCCCAATCATGAGCCGGGAGCTTCAGAACGAACCAAGCGCGGAACCGAGTGCGATGACCACGGCGAGTGCGATAATCGGCCCGACGATCGCGGCCATGACGATGTCGAAATAGCTTTCACGGTGGGTCGACCCGGACACCGCGAGCAAGGTTACGACGGCGCCGTTTTGCGGCAGGCTGTCGAGCGTTCCGGCGCTCATGACGGCGATGCGATGCAACAGCGCCGGGTCAATTCCGTGCTCTGCCGCCAGGCGCATGTAGGTCGACCCCAGCGCGTCGAGCGCGATCGTCAGACCGCCTGAGGCCGAGCCGGTCAGAGCGGCAAGCAGGTTCGTCGCAACCGCCAACGAGACGAGCGGGCCTCCCTCGATCGACAGCACCCAGTGGCGCACGATGGCGAATGCCGGCACCGCGGCGACGACCGCCCCAAAGCCGACGAGGCTCGCCACGCTGAGTATCGGCAGCACCGACGCGTTCGCCCCTGAAATCGATGGTTTCACGCACTCCCGGCAGGCGCCGCCAATTGACCGCTGTGACCGTCAGGATCGCGGCCAGCAGCGCCGTCACCACCGACCACACCCCGCCCACGGCGGCGAGCGAGGTCGCGCCGAACCGTTCCTCGGCCAGGAACGAGACGTCGAGGCGCGGCAGGACCACCAAGGTCATCAGGACGTTGACGCTTACCACCACGAGGAGCGGCAGGGCAGCGAGGCCGATCGGCGGCGGCTCCCGGCTCGGGCGGCCGTGATGGACCTCGCGGGGGTCAAACTCATGCGCGGTGGTGGCGCGCTGGCGCACCGTCTCGTCTTCGGCCGCCGTGTCGACGGTAGCCGGGGCGGTGCTGCCAAAGCCTTCGCCCTTGCGGCGCGCCGCGGCCTCGGCGCGGCCCAGCCACCACAGGCCAAAGGCGAGCATGATCGCGGACGCGATGATGCCGAGACCGGGTGCCGCCAAGGGTGTCGTGCCGAAAAACGGCATCGGGATCGCATTCTGGATTGCCGGGGTTCCCGGCAGCGCCGACATCGTGAAAGTGGACGTGCCCAAAGCGATCGCCGCCGGGATCAGCCGATTGGGAATGGCGGCGGCGCGGAACACAGCCTGCGCCATCGGGACGAGCACAAAGAACGCGACAAACAGGCTGACGCCGCCATAGGTGACCAGCGCGCCCGCCAGCACGACGGTCAGGACCGCGCGTTGCGGCCCCAATCGTTTCGTCATGAAATCGGCGATCGCCGCGACCGAGCCGCTGTCCTCCATCAGCTTGCCGAAGAGGGCGCCGAGCAGGAACAGCGGGAAGAATTGCGCGACAAACCGCGACGCGCTGTCCATAAAGGTCTGCGTCCAATAGGCGAGCAGCGGCCCGCCGGCGAACGCGGCGGCGATCAGCGCGGCTGCAGGGGCCAGCAGCAAAATGCTCCAGCCGCGATAGGCCAGCCAGACGAGCAGCGCGAGCCCGAGCAGGATACCGAATAGTCCCATTCGTCACACGCTCTTCAGTTTGGTCACCTGCTCGCGGGCAAGACCCCGACGGCGAACGCGACCGGTCGCGTCGGCGCCGCGCGTCGCCGGATCCGACCGGCAATCGGCTAGCGGTCTCTGAGCGGGCGCGTTCGCCGGCGTGCGCCCGCCCTAGCGTCATCGGGCGGCCTCTTTGACCGCAGCGCTGCGCGCCGCTCCCTCCGGCAGATGCGCCGGCTTGAGGCTTTCGTCGTAAATCCAGGACAGGTCGAGGGTGTTGCGAACCCCAATATCGTCATAATGCCGCGCCAGCCAGTCCCGCGCGGCTTTTCTGCCGCAGTCCCGCAGATGCGTGAGAAAGGCCCATTCGGCATTGACCTTGCTGGACGCGCCGAGCTCCAGCATCGTCTTCTCGTCGTAGATCGCATGGACGTGCACGTCACGGAAGCGCTCGCGCTCGAGGTTCTCATAGTGGATGATCTCCCACAAGAAGGCGAGCGAGCGCAATTCCTTGAGCAGGCTGGTGTTGAAGGTGATCTCGTTCAGTCGATTCTGAATGTCTCGCGCGGACTGCGGAACGTCCGGGCGGTAAAACGGGTTGATCTGGACCACGACGACGTCGCCAGCGTCGCATTCGTCGACCAACGGAAAAAGCGCCGGGTTACCCATATAGCCGCCGTCCCAATAGGCCTCGCCATCGATCTCGACGGCTTTAAAAAGAAACGGTAGACAAGCCGACGCCATGACGCAGTCGAGTTAAATCTCGGGCTGCCGAAAAATTTTGGGCTTGCCGCTGCGGACGTTGGTGGCGGCCAAAAACAATTTCGGGCCGCCAGCGTCGTTGACCCGGTCAAAGTCGATGCACCTGGCCACGACCTCGCGCAAGGGATTGAAATTCATCGGATTGAGGTCGTAGGGAGAAAACAGGCGGGTAAGGTGGTCCATCATGATGTAGGTCGGCGACGCGTCCAGGCTCCAATTTCCCATGAACACGTCGAAGAGGGAGCGCCGGATCGGGCTGGATTGGGCCGCAGCGCTGGTCGCCGACCAGAATTGCTCCAGGCTCTTGCGCGCTTCGGCCGGGCCGCCCCGCACCATGCCGTCGACGAGCGCGACCGCGTTCATCGCACCGGCGCTGGTGCCGCTGACCGCGGCGATGTGAAGCCGCTCGTCATCGAGCAGCTGGTCGAGCACACCCCAGGTAAAGGCGCCGTGCGAGCCGCCGCCCTGCAAGGCGAGCTTGATCGACTTCGTGGTGATCCGACCGTTCATCCGATGCTCCAATCCCGACATGGCCCAGCGACCGTCTCCAGTGAACAGCCCAGAAGCCGTTTCCGGTACTCGGCGCCGCGGGCGCGCGGTGCTCGCGGGCTCCTCCCTCTCACAAAATCTTTACAGGGTCGAAGACGCTGTCGCCGATGCCACTAAAATGCTTCACGGCCCACAAGCTTGCCGGCCGCGCCGGGCGTTTCGGCCGATGACTGCAAACCCGGCGGCGCGGCGTGAACCATCAGGTGGACAATCAGACTGCCTCGCCACAGCCCTCCTGGTGCTGTCGTGAGAGCGATACCGATCGAGGGGGACCAGTACGTATGCGCTCGAGGACACGGTGCTCCAGTGCATCCGTCACGAAGTCTAACGGCGTCCTATCGCGTTGTCGTGGACTGAGTGTCCCACCAATATACCGGGCGTCCCAATCGGGTCGCCGCCGGCGCCGGTGGTGATCGTATTGCGCCCCTCTGAAGCAAGGGTGGAGCATCCAGCCGGCATCGGACGTGATCAGCCTTACGCCGACATGGCTTTCAAGGTTGCCGCGGCAATATGCAATCGATAAGATGTAAATCCATTGGCTATAACAGAAAGCTGCAGAGGTTTGCCGTTCAATGGTCTGACGGGCGGCGTAACGAACGCGACATCCCTCGGCACCACGCTCAAGGGCTGCGCGATCGCCGCTTGCGAGGAATCTTTTAAAAATCGATATGGAAAGCCATGACACCCGATAGTTTTTCGACGCGGTCGCTTCCTCGCTGCGACCAGTTCGGAGCTTGGCGCGAGTGGTACCAGCCAGTCTTCGACGTGGTGCCCAAAGGCTGCCGCCGGAGATGGTTTTCCAGCCGAAATCCGCATGTGGAAGCTGGGCGGCCTGGCAATGAGCCGAACCATAGCTCCACCCGTGGATGTCGTACGGGCGAAGGGCCACCTCAGGCGCGACGGTCTCGATCACTGGGTCATCATCTATTGCGCGCGCGGCGCCCACTCCGCCACCACCGCCGGCAGCTCGCTCGAAGTTCCTGCGGGGGTGCCGTTTTTGTGGTCGCTGGGACAAGAGTTTGTGCACGAGCGGACGCATGGCGACCGGGTTCAGCTCATCATGACGCGAGACGCGTTCCGTGACATCACACCTCTTCTCGATGCGGCTCTCGGCTCAAACCTGGACACGCCTCTGGGACATGTGCTGGGCGACTACATGATCGCCTTGCAACACCGCTTGCCGGACGTGGCGGATGCCGACATCCCGCGGCTTACCGACGCCGTGGGCGCGATGGTCGCCGCGGCGGTCGCTCCGTCCGCCGAGCGGGTCGCCGTCGCCAGAGGGCAGATCGATCTTGGCCGCATGGAGCGGGTGCGGCGGGCTGTCGGCAAGCATCTGCGGACGCCGACCTTGGCCCCAAGGACGCTGTGCCGGCTCGTCGGAATGTCCCGTTCCAATCTCTACCGGCTGTTCGAAAACAGCGGCGGCGTGGCCCGATATATTCAAAGTCAGCGGCTTCTCGAAGCCCATTCGGTGTTGGCCGACCCGGCGAGCAGCCAATCGATCTCGGCGCTGGCGGAGGATCTCTGCTTCGCTGACGCGTCGAGCTTTAGCCGCATTTTCAAACGAGAATTCGGCTACAGCCCCAGCGAAGTCCGCTCGGCGGCGGTTGCCGGGCTCGCGCCGATCGCGCCGCCGCAAAAGCGCACAAAGGCGGAAGGCGGCGATTTCGGCGAGCTCCTTCGCGGATTTTAGCGGCGGGTAAGGATCGACTGCCGCGTCTTCCCTCGCCCGACCGGGTTGAGCGCAAAAGCCCCAAAATTGGGACGCCGCGTCCGGCATTGGGATTCCAAGCTCATCTGTGGCGCCGGCAATCACGCTACGGTGCTCGTTGAGGTTCACGCGCGCTGACGATCGCGTGACGGAGCCGTGCCGCCGCCGGCGCAACACGCCGCTGATCGAGCCTTGCCGCGTTGAGGCGAGTGGAGGAAGCCTGTTTGTCCGACCTGCTCGTCATCGAATTTCCCAGCGAAGCCAAGGCGGAAGGCGTTCGAGAGACGCTTCTCGCCATGCAAAAGGAGTATTTGATCGAGCCGGGGGACGCCGTGGTCGCGGTAAAGGACGCCAGCGGGCATGTCAAGCTGAACCAGCTTTTCAAGCCGGTCGCACCGGGCGCCGCGTCCGGGATGTCCTGGGATTTGCTGATCGGATTACTGTTCATGATGCCGCTGGCGGGCGCTGCGACCGGCGCGATCAGCGGGCGGCTGACTGATCTCGGCATCGGCGACGACTTCATGAAGCGGGCGGCGAGAACACTGCAATCCGGCAACGCCGCCCTGTTCCTGCTGATCCGCAAAATGACGACTGACAAAGTGCTGGCTGCATTGCATGGCGTCGGCGGCATGGTGCTGCGCAGTTCGTTCGACGAGACCAACGAAAAGGCCTTGCAGGCGGCCGTTGCGGACGCGCGGGCGGCAATGGCGAAACCCGCGAGTTCGAACTCCCGGCCGAGGCTAATGGTGTGAGCCAGACAGATGGTTCCCATTGCGCATCCTTCGCCCCCGCGAAAGCGGGGGTCCAGGGCGGCAAACCGGGTTTTGGTTGCTCTGGGTTCCCGCTTTTGCGGGAATGACTCAAGAAGGGATCGGGCACTAACGGTGAAGTTCGTACCACCGCGGCCGCCCTTGCACCGCCCCGGCACACCCGTCAAGAGAGAGGGATCTGAGATGTTGTTTTCAGGTGGTTTCACTTTCCCTAATTTCCTAACAGATGTCTTTTCAATATTTATATTCATCTTGTGGTTCTGGCTGCTTATCACGGTCTTCGGCGACCTGTTCCGCCGACGGGACATTTCCGGCATAGGCAAGGTGCTTTGGGTCATAGTGCTGATCGTGTTTCCTTATATAGGGATATTCGTTTATCTGATCTCGCAAGGCCGAGGGATGGCGGAGCGGCAAAATCAGCGGGCCCAGCAAGCGCGCGAAGAGCTTCGTCAAGTGGTCGGCTTCAGCGTGGCGGACGAGATCGAGAAGCTCGAACGCTTGAAGAATTCGAACACGATCTCCAATGAAGAATATTCGCAGCTTCGCGCCCGCGCCGTGCAGTAACCGAGGCTTGACCGGCATCGTCGGGCGAGCAGTCGGCCCGTTGCTATGAGGCGGGGGAGCCCGGTGCTAAGATGAAGCGGAAGCAAAGCTGCCGTCGGGCTGGAAACAAACCTCGGCGCAAATCGTAACCGGAAAGGCGCCGTCAAAAAAGGGGGCGGCGCTGAAGGGAGTGAATGGACGCCGCCGCCGCCGTCACGATCGTGGGTGGATTGGGCCTGTTCCTGCTTGGGATCCACCACCTGACCGAAGGTCTGAAGGGTCTGGCGGGCGACTCGCTGCGCCGTACGCTGCAAACCTTGGTTGCCGGCCGATTGAGCGCGGTCGTCTCCGGTGCGCTGTTCACGGTGGCGATCCAGTCCTCGACCGCGACGACCCTGACCGTCATCGGCTTTGTCAGCGCCGGCTTGGTCACCTTCTCGCAGGCGGTAGGGGTCATCGTCGGCGCGACCTTGGGCACGACCTCGACGCCTTGGCTGGTGGCGCTCTTCGGCTTTCGCGTCAGCGTTGCCGCCGGCGGCTCTGCCCGATGCTCGGGATCGGCGCCTTTCTGTGGCTGATCGCCAAGGGCAGAGCGCGATCCGCGGGAGCGATCCTGGCCGGTTTCGGACTGCTTTTCTTCGGGATCGAATATCTCCAGACCGGCATGGAGGGGATTTCGTGGAACCTCGACGCGGTTGGCGGGAACGGTTTTGGCTGGCAGTGGATTCTGGCCGGAATCGGCATCCTGATGTCGATTGTCATGCAGAGCTCGAGCGCCGCGGCCGCGACGACCCTCGTCGCACTGCATGCGGGCTCGGTGACGTTCGAGCAGGGCTGCGCGATGATCGTCGGGCAGAGCGTCGGGACCGCGGCGACGAGCGCGCTGGTGGCGATCGGCGCCGGGATGGCGGTGCGGCGCGCGGCACTGGCGCACATCGTCTACAATGTCAGCGTCGGCGTTCTCGGCATCCTGTTGCTGGGACCGATCGCGGCGGCCGCAGGCTGGGTGGGTGCTCGAACTGGATGACCCCAAAGGTGTGCTGGCGCTGGCGGCATTCAGCAGCATCTTCAAGCTGGTCGGGGTCTCGCATTTTTTCCGTGGCTCGATCGTTTCTCGCGTTTGATCGTCTGGATCTCCGGCAAAGGCACCGAGTCGGCCGTCGGCCGTCTCGATCCAACCCTCGCCGACGCGGGAGGGGCCGTGGCGCTCGAAGCGGGCTGGCGGGCGGCCTTGGAGGTCGCGCGCGGTTCGGTCGACGTTATTCGCCGCCGACTAGCCGGCGGATCGGTCGATTACGACCCGCCGGTCGAGGCGGTGCGGCAAATCGGGCATTTCCTGGAGTCGCTGTCGCTGGAGACCACCGATCTGGGCGCCTTCGAGCCCCGTCTCGTCCGGCTCTCCCACGCCCTCGATCATCTCACCCGACTGAATGACGACCTGACAGGAATCCCACCGGCCGTCACCGGCCAGCAGCCTCCGGCCGGCTTCGAAGCGGGCGCACGGGCGCTTGGCGCGTGGCTCGACGCCACCGCGGACCCGAATTCGTCACCCGATCCGGCTGTTTTCAGGGCGCTTGAAGAGGCGTCGCAACAGCTTGGCGCGGAACGCAACACCGGCCGCGGCAAAATTCTGGAGGACGTAGCGCTGCAGCGAACTCCGGCGGCGACAGCCCGGGCGGATCTCGATGCGCTGCTCTGGGCAGAGAGCGCCCTCCACCACGCGTGGCGTCTGGCCGAGTTGCTCAGAATTGCCTCCGGCAAATGAGCGACCCCCGCCGATGACGCCTCCTGCCGATGACGCCCATGCCGATGACGCGCATCTTATCCGGGAGGAAGACCGATGAGCACCGTCAACAAGCCGATGAAGCGCAAGGAGTACGAAAAATCCCTGCGCAAGCTGCAGGTCGAGCTGTGCGCATTGCAGGACTGGGTCAAGCAGAAGGGTCTGCGCGTCGTCGTGGTCTTCGAGGGCCGCGACGCCGCCGGAAAAGGCGGCACGATCAAGGCCATCACCGAACGGGTCAGCCCCCGCGTGTTCCGCGTGGTGGCGCTGCCGGCGCCGTCCGACCGCGAGAAGGCGCAATTGTATTTTCAGCGCTATCTCTCGCATTTCCCGACAGCGGGCGAGATCGTGATCTTCGACCGCAGCTGGTACAACCGGGCCGGCGTCGAATACGTGATGGGCTTCTGCACGAAAGCCCAGCACCAACGCTTCCTGCAGGTGTGCCCCGAGTTCGAGCTGTTCATCGTCGACGACGGCATCCTGCTGATCAAATACTGGCTGGAGGTCGGCGACGAGCAGCAGAAAGAGCGCTTTGCGGCACGTATCGACGACCCGTTGCGCCAATGGAAGCTGAGCCCGACCGATCTGTGCTCACGAAGCAAATGGTTCGAGTATTCGCGAGCGCGCGACATAATGTTCGGGGCTACTCACACGACGTACGCGCCTTGGTATATTATCCGTTCGGACGACAAGCGGCGGGCACGCCTTAATTGCATTCGCCACTTGCTCGACCTGATCCCCCACGAAAAGCTGTCGGCGGGAAAAGTCAAAACTGCCCGACCGGTCGATGAATGGGGCTTATGACGACCTCGCGACGCTGGAAGGCCTGCAATTTGTGCCGGAGAAGGCATAGGGCCACGGAAGGGCGCACATCATGTCCGCAGCATCAACCGCCAAAAACCGCGACGAACCCGCAGCCTGGCACGCTGTCGCGGCCGACGAAGCAATCGGTCGGCTGGACACCGACCCGGTTCACGGACTGGATGCCGCCGAGGCGTCTCGGCGCCTTGCCCGATACGGTCGGAACCGCCTGCCGGAGGGGAAGCAGCGGGGGCCATTCGCGCGGTTCCTCGCGCAGCTCAACAATATCCTGGTTTATGTGTTGCTTGCCGCCGGCTTTGTTAAGCTGATGGTCGGACTGTGGCTCGACGCGGCGGTCATCCTCGGTGTCGTGGTCATCAACGCGCTCCTCGGGTTCCTCCAGGAAGGCAAGGCGGAGAAGGCCCTCGATTCGATCCGCAACATGCTGTCCGCGGAGGCGCGGACCGTGCGCGCCGGCGAAACCCGGCTGATCACCGCCGAGGAGCTGGTGCCGGGCGACATCGTGCTGCTCGAATCGGGTGACCGGGTCCCCGCCGACCTTCGCCTCGTCGAGGTAAGAACCTGCGGACCGAAGAGGCGGCGTTGACCGGCGAGTCGGTGCCGATCGACAAGACCACCGGCGCCGTGGCGGAACGGGCGACGGTCGGCGACCGGGAAGGGATGGCTTTCTCCGGAACGCTGGTCTCGTCCGGACGCGGCAAGGGCGTCGTCGTCGCCACCGGGAGCGACACCGAGCTGGGACGCATCAACCAGCTGATGGCAGGGGTGAGCGTGCTCGACACGCCGCTGCTGCGCCAGATCAAAAAGTTCGGCTACACGATCACCGCGGTGATCGCCGTGGTTGGCGCGATCGTCTTCGCCTATGGCAGGTGGGTCCGCGGGATGGATTTCGTGGCCATCTTTCAGGCGGTCGTCAGCATCGCCGTGTCGGTGATCCCGGAAGGGCTGCCGGCGCTGATCACCGTCACCCTGGCGATCGGGGTGCAGCGCATGGCCCAGCGCAACGCGATCATCCGGCGGCTGCCGGCGGTGGAAACCCTGGGCTCGGTTTCCCGGATCTGCTCCGACAAGACCGGAACCCTGACCTTGATGGAGATGATGGTGGTCTCGGCCGTCACCGCCGACTCCACGGCCAAGATAACCGGCGAAGGCTACGCACCCGAGGGCGAGGTGCTGAGGGACGGAGCGCCGCCGGCCGAGGACCCCGTTCTCGGGCTGATGGGGCGCGTCTGGCATGCTGTGCAACGATGCTGAAATCCGTCAGGAAGACGGGATTTGGAAAGTGGAAGGCGACCCCACCGAGGCGGCGCTCTACCCGTTCGCGAACAAGCTCGGCCTCCAGCGCCAGGCCGAGCAGACGGCCTATCCCCGGGTCGACGCGATCCCGTTCGAATCGGAACACCGCTTTATGGCGACCCTGCACCGCGACGCCGCCGGCGAACAGTTTTTGCTGGTCAAAGGGGCGCCGGAGGTCATTTTCGATCATTGCGATCGCCAGGCGGCCAGCCGCGGTCCGGCCGCGCCCCTGGACCGCGATCCATTTCGAGCGGGCCTCGGATGAACTGGCGGCGCAAGGGGAGCGCGTGCTGGCCTTGGCGTGGCTCGAAGATCCAGCGTTCGGGGCGGGGAACCTCGGTCCGGCGGATCTCCCAAAAAACCTGGTTCTGCTCGGCCTCATCGGGTTGCTCGATCCGCCGCGCAAGGAAGCGATCGACGCGGTGACGGAATGCCATGCCGGCGGCATCCGGGTGACGATGATCACCGGCGACCACAAGATCACCGCGGCCGCGATCGCCAAGATGCTCGGGATCGGTGACGGGAGGACCGCGGTCACCGGCGCCGAAATCGAGGAAATGGACACCGCGACACTGCAGGAGCGGGTGCGCGACGTCGACGTCTTCGCGCGCGCCAGCCCGGAGCACAAGCTCCGCCTCGTCAAGGCGATCCAGGCGAACAGGCAGATCGTGGCGATGACCGGCGACGGGGTGAACGACGCGCCGTCGCTCAAAAAAGCCGATGTCGGCGTCGCGATGGGGATCAAGGGCACCGAGGTCACCAAGGAGGCGGCCGAGATGGTGCTGGCCGACGACAATTTTGCCTCGATCACGGCCGCGGTCAAGGAAGGGCGCACCGTCTACAACAACATCGAGAAGGCGATCCTCTTCATGCTGCCGACAAACGTCGCCCAGGCGCTGGTGATCATGGCGGCGATTTTCATCGGCTTTACCGCGCCGATCACGGCGCCGCAGATCCTGTGGGTCAACATGGTGACGTCGGTGGCGCTGGGGCTCGTGATCTCCTTCGAGCCGCACGAGCTCGACGTCATGCACCGGCTGCCGCGCGCGGTCGACCGCCCGATCCTCGACGGCTTTGGGGTTTGGCGCGTCGTCTTCGTCGGACTGGCGCTGCTGGCGCTCACCTTGTGGGCATTCTTCTGGATGAAGTCGAAGGACGCCTCGGACGAGCTGGCGCGCGCGGTCGCGGTCAATGCGCTGGTGATCGGTCAGGTCTTCTATCTGCTCAACAGCCGCTACAAGCTCGATTCCTCGCTGTCGCTCAGCGGCCCATCTCGGCAACAAGTATTTGGCGATGGGCGTCGGCGCGGTCGTGGTCCTGCAGCTCCTGTTCACCTACACGCCGCCGTTCCAGGAGCTCTTCGAGACCGCGGCGATCCCGCTGTGGGTTTGGCCGTGGCTGTTTGCCGGCGGTCTCGTGTTCTTTCTGGTGGTGGAGGCTGAGAAGCTGGTCATCCGCATGACGCGCCGCCCGCCAAGCGCGCCGGTTCTGCGCGAACGGGCGGCTTAGCGCTCGCCCAGGCCGGTCGCCGCTGCGGCGCGGCGGGGCGCCCCGTCAACGTGGGCGGAACCGCTTTGACGGTGGCGGACCAATCCGAGATTGGGACGCGGCCTCCGGTGCTGATGCCCTATTTCGCGCTGATTGTCGTATTTGCGCAGCGCTACCAAAAGGATGCAGGTGTGGGCACCGTCGCGGCGATGATGCCGCCCTATGCCATCGTCATCTCGTCGTGTGGATTTTGCTGTTTCTCGGCTGGCAGCTGCTCGGGCTTCCTTACGGGCCGGGGTGAGTCAGGCAAACACTGGAACTTCCCAATGCGCGGTCAGCCGGGGATTGTCAGCGCGATCAGCTTTTGCGCGGCGCGGTCGAGCCGTGTCGAGATGGCGGCAGGCGTCGATCAGCTCGGCGAATTGCGCCTCGGGGATCGCGAGGCCGGGGGCGACCGGGCGGATGCGGCGGGCCTCCTCCTCGAAATCCCAGATGAACTCGCGGCCGGTGCCTTCCTTGGTGAAGCTGCGGCCGTCTTTCATGAACACCGTGATCCGCGGGCCGAACAGGGTGCGGCGCACGGTCGGGATCAAGGTCACGCGGTGCATCAGGTCGAGCACGGCGGGCGGGTCGCTCTCGCCGGGGCCGGGCCGGTCGCCGCGCAGCAGCGGATAGCCGCGCTCGGCCGCGCCCCAGGCGGTGAAATATTGCGTGCTGCCGACTTCCGGCGGGCCGTCGATGCCGCGGCTGGGAAAGGCCGGGCTCGGATATTCGGTCTCGAACCAGTTGACCAGGGCCTCGATGCGGTCGATGTCCTCGGCGCGGATGCCGTGCTCCTCGCACAGCCGCGCGGTCACATCGACATGGGCGATGTTGTAGCCGGCGGTCGAATAGATCCGGTACAGGGTTTCGAGAAAGATCCAGTCGCGGCCGAGCCCCTGGGTGATCTTGGCCAGGTCGGCGCGGTTGTCGCCGGTAAAGCTGTAGCGCAATTCGCCGCGGTTGTTGCCGGCATAGGCATGGTAAAAGCCGGCCTCGCCCTCCAAAATCGTCTCGCCGCCCGGCGTGCCGTGCTTGGCCAACGCCACCGCGAGCAGCGCGTTGCGCACCGCCCCGCCCTCGCGCAATGAGCGGCCGCCGCTGCGCGCGCCTTCGAGATTGCCGGAGGCGAGGTTGACGCATTGGGCGATGGCGCCGTGGATCTGGTCCGCGTCGAGCCCGCCGAGCTTGGCCGCGGCGATCGCGGCGCCGAAAATGCCGAACACCGGCCCGGCGTGAAACCCGCGCGACATGACGGTCGGGATGAACTCGGCCGCCATCCGCTCCATGACCTCGTAGCCGGCGGCGACCGCGGTCAGGAACTCGCGGCCCGAAGCGCCGGCGACCTCGGCCGCGACCAGTGCCGCCGGCAGGATCGCCGTGCCGGGGTGGGTCAGCATGCGGAAGGTGTCCCATTTGCCGCCGGCGAAGATCGTCTCGGTGTTGACAAAGGCGGCGCCCGCCTTGGTCAGCCTGGCGCCATTGCACAAGACCGTCGCGGCCCCGCCGCCGCCCGCCTCTTCCTCCTGCATCAGCGCCAGGGCTTGCCGGCTCGCCGGCATGTCGTGCGCGACCAAGGCCGAGGCCAGCGCCTCCAACGTGACGCCCTTCGCCCGGTCGACCACCGCCGCCGGCAGGTCCTGGTATTTGAGATTGGCGACGAACTGGGCGAATTCCCGGCTCAACGACATGGCTGCTCCCCTCGCGAACATATAAATTGCCGCCGCCAACCTTAGCCCAATTTGGGCTTTTCGGAGCCTCGGATCATGGCTGCGATGGTGCCAGAACGTCGTTCCCCGGCCCAAGCGCCGGAACATGCTGCATTACCACATCCGGCCGGCGGGACAGCGAAAACCCCGGATGCCAAATCCGCATGGCGACGGGCGGAGAAATGGAGCGACCATGTTGGAGCTGCTGGAGCGGCAGAAACGCCTGACGGTAAATCAAAAGAAGATTGTCGCGGCGGCGGTGATCGGCGACATGCTCGACTATTTCGACTTCGGGCTGATCGGCTTCGCCCTTGCCTTCATCATCGGGCCGTGGAAGCTGACTTATGGACAGTCGGCGGTCATCCTGCTGACCTCCGGCATCGGCGGGGTCCCCGGCGCATTGTTTTACGGCTGGCTCGCCGATCGCATCGGCCGGCGCACCGTCTTCATCGTCACCGCGCTGAATTTCTCGATCGCCACCGGGATCATGGCGCTGACCCCCGACCAGGGCGGCTGGATCTTCCTCAGCGTGTGCCGCTTTTTTGTCGGCTTTGGCGTCGCCGGCCTGTTCACCGTCGACCTGCCCTTGGTGCAGGAATTCGTGCCGACCTCAAAGCGCGGCTTTGTCGGCGGGCTGGTGACCTCGCTGTTGCCGGTCGCCAGCATCATGGGTGCGGCGTTGGGTGCCTTTGTCACTCCGGTGATCGGATGGCGCGGCTTGTTCGCGGTCGGTCTGCTGCCGGCGGCGGTGACCCTGCTGATCCGCGCCTGGGTTCCGGAATCGCCGCGCTGGCTGATCCGCATGGGCCGGCTCGACGAGGCGCGCCGATCGCTCGCCTGGGCATTGCAGATCGATCAGAAAGAAATAGAGCTGCCGACGAGCGTCGCCGCGGTGCAGCCCACGGCCTGGCGCGAGCTCTTTCGCTACCCGCGCAGCATGGCGCTGTCGGTGCTGACCAGTCTCGGCTGCCAGGCCGGCGGAGTCGGGATCGGGCTGTGGAGCACGACCCTGCTCGTGCTGCTGCTCAAGATCAAACCCGCCGAGGCGTCATATCTGATGATCTATGCCGGCCTGGTCGCGTTGGGTGGACGCTTTCTCTTCTGCTATCTCTCCGACGCGATCGGACGCCGGCCGTCCGGTGTGCTGCTGAGCTTTGGCGCCGCCCTGTCGCTGGCGCTCGCCGGCTATTACCACAACATCTTCGTCGGCGGCGTCTCGGTATTCTACCTGATGCTGTTCGGTCAGCGTCTTTTCGGCGACGGCGGATATGCGGTCGTCGGACCCTATGCGGCAGAGGTGTGGCCGTCGCGACTGCGGGCGAGCGGAATGGGCTTCGGCTTTGGCGTCGGCAATCTCGGCAAGGTCCTGGGTCCGCTCGGGCTGGCGCTGATTGTCGGCTCGTCGGACGTCATCAGCCCCAAGGCGACGATTGCGGCGATCCAACCGGCGATGATGTATCTCGCCGGCTGGTACGCTCTCTCCGGCATTGTCTTTCTGCTGCTCGGCTTTGAAACCCGAGGCCGTTCGCTCGAAGAACTCGACGCCGCGCTGGATCGGCCGCGCGAGGCGCCGGTGCAGGCGGCTTCGGTTCGGCCCTAGGCAGAACGCTGCGCGTCGGCCAAATAGACAAAAGTGACGTGACGGGAGGGCATATGTCGGTGCTGGTCTTGGCGTTCCTGATCGGGGTGGTCGCCGGATTGCGGGCGTTGACGCCGCTTGCGGCGGTCAGTTGGGCGGCTTATCTCGGCCGGCTTCCGCTGGCGGGCAGCTGGCTCGCCTTTCTCGGTTTTGCGGCGACGCCCTATATCGCGACCCTGTTGGCGCATCGCCGAGCTAGTCGGCGACAAGCTGCCGCAAACGCCGAGCCGCAAAACCGCGATGCCGTTCGTCGTCCGTGTCGTCATCGGCGCCGCGTGCGGCGCGGCTCTCGGCATCGTCGGCCAATCCATGGTCGGCGGTCTCGTCGCCGGCGCGCTCGGCGGCGTGGCCGGCACCCTGGGCGGTTACGAGTTCCGCGCCCGGCTGGTCAAGGCCATCGGCGGCAACGACCTCCCGATCGCCCTCCTCGAAGACGCCATTGCCGTCGTCGCCGCCATCCTGATCGCCTTCCGAGCTTGAGGCGCGCCTCAGAAATCCTCTATCCGCGACAGCGAGACGCCGCCCTCTGCACCGTCATTCCCACGAAAGCAGCAACCGACTGGCGATCGTCCCTGGACCCCCGCTTTTCGCGGAGGCGGGGAAAAGTGCCGGAATTGGGGCGGACACTACCGGGTCGAATTTTATCTGGATTACTTTTGCCAGACGAAATCGTAGCTGCAGGAATTGCTGACTTGCCGGACACGTGCCGTGCCGGCGCTGTCTATCTGGCCGCTGACGTTTAGATTGAGTGGCTGGGAGCCGGCGTTGCTGCTGTTTGGCGGCGCCACCAGGCCCATCGCCAAGGCGCCTTGCGGCCCGACTGTGCCTCTGAGCTTGTAGCCCGTCGCGTTGGTATATCGCGCCTGCCCGTTCTCAATGTGGAGCGGCCCCGGTCTCCGGTTCTGGCAGGGGCCCATCCGGCCGTTCCTGTCGGTGTAGGTTGCATTGACGTTGGTGGAGGAAACGAGCCGATAGGTCCCGTCGAACACCGTTGTCGTCTGCGCCTGCGCGGCAGCCGTGACCAGACCGAAGACGCCGATAATCCACAGCCGTCCGATGGTTTTTTGCATGCCCCAACCCTCCCCTTTGCCAGATTTCGTGCCCCGATGATCAGAAGCGGGTTTACCCCGCGTTTCCTCCAGCCGCAAACCTAAGCGAACCCGGACGACGACGCGAGCGACGTCGGCGCCGCCGGCCGTTCCGTTCGCCCCGTTCAGATCGCCATTTCGGACATCATGTCGAAGAAATGCATGCGTTGCGGGTTCATCGCCAGCCGCAGCTTTTCGTGAAGTCCGACACGCACCGTCGGTTCGACCGAGGCCACCATGGTCTCGCTGCTTACGGCGACATCGAGCAGGGTTTCGGAGCCGAGCTTTTCGACGACCTCGACGACCGCGTCAAAGCCGAGCTCGGGCGGGTCGGCCGCGGTCGCGATATGGATGTCTTCCGGCCGGATCCCGAGTGCTGCCTGCTCGCCGAGATGATGGCGCAACCGGCCGGCGATTTCCGCCGGGACCTTGATGTCGACGCCGTCGTTCCTGGCCCACACGGCGCCGTCGCTCTCGCTGATCTCGACCGTCAGAAAGTTCATCGCCGGCGAGCCGATAAATCCCGCGACAAAGCGGTTGGCCGGCTCGTCGTAAAGTTCGAGCGGCTCGCCGACCTGCTGGACGAGCCCGTCCTTCATGACGACGACGCGGTCGCCCAAGGTCATCGCCTCGACCTGGTCGTGGGTCACGTAGATCGCGGTCGTGCCCAAGCGGTTGTGCAGTTTCTTGAGCTCGACCCGCGTCTGCACCCGCAATTTGGCGTCGAGGTTCGACAACGGCTCGTCGAACAGAAACACTTGCGGATGGCGCACGATCGCGCGGCCGAGCGCGACGCGCTGGCGCTGACCGCCCGACAATTGCCGCGGCTTGCGGTGCAGCAACTGGCCGATGCCGAGGATTTCGGCCGCTTCGTGCACCCGCCGGCCGATATCGGCGCGGTCGAATTTCCGCATTTTGAGGCCAAAGGCCATGTTGTCGTAGACGCTCATATGCGGGTAGAGGGCGTAGTTCTGAAACACCATCGCGATGTCGCGGTCCATCGGCGCCAGGTCGTTGATGACCTTGTCGTCGATCAGAATGCGCCCGGAGGATATCGATCTCGAGACCGGCCACCATTCGCAACGTCGTGGTCTTGCCGCAACCCGAGGGGCCGACCAGGACCATGAATTCCTTGTCGTGGATCGACAGGCTCACGTCGCGGACGGCGTAGACTTCGTCAAAATTCTTGTTGATGTTCTGGAGGGTGACCTCGGCCATGTCCTCTCTTTATGCGATCGCGCTGTTGGCATTTGCGACAGAGTTCCCCGAAAAACATTAGACGTCATTGCGAGGAGCGCTTTGCGCGACGAAGAAATCCCGATCGGGCGAGCGTTCTTCGCTCGGATTTCTTCGCTCCGCTCGCAATGACAACTGGTCACGATAGTTCAACTGACGTTATCCCTTGACCGAGCCGGTCACGCTGGCGACGTAGTGCTCGACAAAGAACGAATAGACGAACGCCACCGGGATCGAGCCCAGCAACGCCCCGGCCATCAGCTCGCCCCAGTAAAACACGTCGCCGCGGATCAGCTCGGAGGTGACGCCGACCGGGACGGTCTTCTGTTCGGGCGAGGAGAGGAAGACGAGCGCGTAGATGAACTCGTTCCATGACAGGGTGAAGGCAAAGATCCCGGCCGACAGGATACCGGGCACCGCGATCGGGAAGATGATGTAGAGCATCGCCTTCCAGCGGGTGGCGCCGTCGATGCGGGCGCATTCCTCGAGCTCCTTCGGGATGGACTTGAAATAGCCCATCATCAGCCAGGTGCAGAACGGGATCAGAAAGGTCGGGTAGGTCAGGATCAGCGCCCACGGCGTGTCGCCGAGGCGGAAGTTGCGGATGATGTCGGCGAGCGGAATGAACAGCAGGGTCTGCGGCACCAGGTAGGTGATGAAAATCCCGGTTCCGAGCATCCCGGCAAACGGAAACTTGAGCCGCGACAGCGCATACCCGGCCAACAGCCCGCAGAACAGCGAGATCGCCGTCGCCGACAAGGCGATGATCATCGTGTTCAGCATCCAGGTGGTGAACAGGGTCTGCGTTAAGAGGTCCCTGACGTGTTCGAGCGTCGGACGCCAGGTCCAGAACGGGTTGTAGTTGATCGAATTCCACGGCCGATAGAGCTCGCTGTCCGGCCGGATCGTGGTGATCACCATCCAGTAGAACGGGAACAGCAGCAGCACGATAAAGCTGGTCAACGGAACGTAGAAAAATACCCAGCGTCGCCAGAGAGCGCCCTCGATCATGGTTTAATGGGTCTCCGCCTTGCGGATGTAGAACAGCTGCACGATGACGACGAGCAGCAGCACCGGGAAGACGGCGAGCGAGATCGTCGCACCTTGGCTCAACAGGCCGGTGCCGATCCCGATCTGGTAGGCGTAGGTGGCGAAGAGCTGGGTGGCGTTGGCCGGTCCGCCGCCGGTCAGCACGTAGACCAGCTGAAAATCGGCAAAGGTCTGGATCACCGAAAACAGCATCACCACCAGGGTCACCGGCAGCAGCAGCGGCCAGGTCACGTGGACAAAACGCTGCCACGCCCTGGCGCCGTCGATCGCGGCGGCCTCGTGCAATTCGGGGCTGATCGTCTGCAGCCCGGCGAGAAGGCTGATCGCGAAAAACGGGACGCCGCGCCAGACGTTGACGATGATGACCGAGATCAGCGCCAGATTGGGGTCGCCGAGCCAATTGATGCGCGCGTGGATCAGCCCGAGCCTGAAACAACCCCCAGTTGATCACGCTGAAGGTCGGGTCGAACATCCACTTCCAGGCGAGGGTCGACAGCACCGTCGGGATGATGAACGGCAGCAGGATAAACGCCCGGGTAAACGCCTTGCCCTTGAAGTGATGGTTGAGCAGCAGCGCCAGCCACAATCCGAGCGCGAGCTTGAACACGGTGGCGACCGCCGTGTAGACGCAGGTGTTCCACACCGCGACGCGAAAGATGCCGTCGTGCCAGACATTGACGAAATTCTGCAAGCCGACGAAATGGCCGGGCACGCCGACCCGGGTGTCGGTCACCGACAGCATGATGCCCTTGACGAACGGGTAGGCGATAAAGAGGCCGAGCAGCACCACCGTCGGCAGCAGCAGCAGCAGCGCCAGCCAGCGCTCGTCTTCGAGCAGCCGGGTGATCGGCCCGCGCCGCGGCGTGCCGACATAGGCCCGGGGGGTGGCGGCGGCGATCAGCGACATGGCGATCTCTTCTCGGCGGGCGCGGACGGCGGCGAGGGTCACGTGTAGACCTTGGCCAACTCGCCATGCGCCCATTTGACCGCGTCCTCCGGCTTCATGCCCTGGACGGCCTTCGCGTACATGTCGACGATGATGTACTTGGTCACGACCTCGGCGGCCGCCTGGCTCGGCGGGCCGGCGTAGCCGACGAGCCGCCCGGCGCCGGGCAGGTTTTTGAACGGCGTCAACACCGGGTCGGCCTTCCACACCGCGTCGTTCTCCCAGAACTTGGTGGCGCCGTCGGTGTAGCCCTGCTGCGAGGTGAACCATTCCCCGAACACCGGCTTCGTGTGGATCCAGCGCAGGAAATCCTTGGCCGCCTTCTGGTTCTGCGAATAGCCCATCAGCATGTCGGTGAACGGCCCCGGCAGGTTGAAATGCCCACCGGCGCCGGTGCCGAGCGGCGCATGCGAAATATCGTCCTTCATCGGCGTGCCCTTGTCGGTCAGGTAGGTATCGGGCTTCTTTTTCGTTTCCAGGTAGATCGAGGCGCCGTTGTTGGTGGCGGCGATGGTGCCCGACAAAAACGCGCGGTTGTTGCTGCTGATCGTCCCAGGCCAGCCCGCCCGGATCGCAGCAATCGTTCCAAAAGGCGACCGCGAATTTGACCAACTCGAGGGTCTCCTTGCTGTCGAGCGCCACGGTCTTGCCGTCGGCCTCGACCTCCTTGCCGCCCCACGACCACAGAAACGGATACCAGAAGCCGGGCGCGTCTCCGAAGGTGTGGCCGAGCGTCTGCCCGATCGGATGGCCGGCGGCCTTCAATTTCTTGCCGGCGTCGTGCCATTGGTCCCAGGTCACCGGGAATTCCGGGTAGCCCGCCTCCGCGAGCCAGGATTTGCGGTAGGCGACGAGCCCGCCGCCGACCGCCCAGGGCACGCCGACCCATTTGCCCTGGTAGGTCGCGACCGACTTTGATATCGGGTAGTAGCCGCCCTGCGCCGTGCCGATCTCGTCGGCGACGTCGCCGACATCGGCGAGGCTCTTGGCGTAAAGCTGCACCCAGTTGCCGACCGACATGATGATGTCCGGACCGGTGCCCGACTGGATCGAGGAGGTGACACGCGCCTGGATGTCGTTGGCGTTGATCGTTTCGAGGCGGAGCTTGATGCCGAGCGCCTTTTGGCACTCCTCGGTGATCCGGCCCTTGAGCAACTGGTCGGAAGCCGGGACGAAGTCCGACCAGCGCACCCAATGGACCGTGGGCGCCTGGGCATAGGCGGGAGCCCGGCCCGAGGCCAAAATCCCGGCAAGACCGCCTGTCGCCGCGGTCGCGGCCCCGGCGCCGGAGAGCTTCAAAAGCCTGCGCCGGTCGATCCGAACCATGTATCTTCCTCCCGAAAACGCGCCGAATTCTGGTTGCGGGACGATGTTTAGAGCCAAGCGGGGCGACGCACAAGCCGGTTCGCCGGGCAATCGGCTTGCCCGCGCCGCGCCGGTGCGTTAAGGGGTCGGCGAGCGATTTTCGGCGAGATCGAACAGGAGCGGCAAATGAGCGAGGCCAAGGGGATCTCCGTCCTCGGCATCTGCGGCAGCTTGCGGAAGGCCTCGTACAACATGGCGGCGCTTCGCACGGCGCTCGAAGTCAAGCCGTCCGGGATGACGATCGAGATCGCCGACATCTCGGCCATTCCGCTCTACAACGAGGATTTGCGCGCCCAGGGTTTCCCGCCGCCGGTCGAGACCTTGCGGCGGCAGATCAAAGCCGCCGACGCACTGCTGTTCGCGACGCCGGAATACAATTATTCGATGCCGGGGGTGCTGAAGAACGCGATCGACTGGGCCTCGCGCCCGCCCGACCAGCCCTTTGCCGGCAAGCCGGCGGCGATCATGGGGGCCGGCGCCGGGATGGCCGGAACCGCCCGCGCGCAATCCGACCTGCGCCGCAGCTGCGTCTTTCTCGACATCCACCCGATCAACAAGCCCGAGGTGCTGATCGGCCAGGCGCATACCAAGTTCGACGCCGACGGCGGTCTCGCCGACGAGGCGGCGCGGGGCTTTATCCGCGACATGCTGGTGGCGCTCGAAGGGTGGACCCGGCTGATCGGCCGGCAAGGTTGACGACGATCGGCAGAGCAGACATCGGGAGGAAATCATGGAGCTCGATTTCACCGGCAAGGTCGCGGTGGTCACTGGAGCGGGAAACGGCATCGGCCGGGCCGCCGCCCTCGGTTTTGCCAGAGGTGCTGCCAAGGTCGTCATTGTCGATCAGGACGTGGCGGGCGGCGAGGCCACCGCCGGGATCATCCGCCAGTTGGGGGGCGAGGCGAGCTTTGTCGCCGCCGACGTGACCAAATCGGCCGAGGTCCAGAATTACGTCAAGACGGCGCTCGACGCTTACGGCGCCATCGACTGCTTTTTCAACAATGCCGGCGTCGAAGGCAAATGGGCGCACACCGCCGAATACGACGAGGACATGTTCGACGCGGTCATCGGGGTCAACGTCAAAGGCGTCTTCCTCGGCCTGCGCCATGTGTTGCCGGTCATGCTGCGGCAGCAGCGCGGCGCCGTCGTCAACACCGCCTCGGTCGCGGGGCTGGTGGCGACGCCGGGGATGCCGGCCTATGTCGCCTCCAAGCACGCGGTGATCGGGCTGACCAAGACCGCCGCCGGCGAGGTCGCCCGCCAAGGCATTCGCGTCAACGCGGTGTGCCCGGGCCCGGTCGACACGCGGATGATCCATTCGCTCGAGACACAGATCAACCCGGCCGACCCGGCGAGCGTCAGCCGGCGCTATCAGGCGGCGATCCCGCTCGGCCGCTATGTGACGGCGGATGAAATCGCCAACACGGTGCTGTTCCTGTGCTCCGATCTCGCCGCCGCGATCACCGGCGCGCAATATGTCGTCGACGGCGGACGCACCGCGGTCGGCGGCGCCGTGACCCAGGTGATGCAAAGCTGAGATCCGCGACAAGCTGCGGCCGGCTGGCGCCCGGCCTCAGGCTGCGCTATCGTCATCGCGTTGAAGGCGGGGCGGGAAGGCGGCACAATGGACGAAACGCGCACGCTCGCGATCGACATCGGCGGCAGCGGGATCAAAGCCGCGCTGCTCGACGAAGCCGGCCAAGTCATCGGCGAGCGCGAGCGCGTGCCGACCCCGCCGAAGCCGATTGCTCCCGATGTGCTGATGCAGGCGATCGAAGAGGCCGCGACGCCGCTCGGCGCGTTCGACCGCGTGTCGGTCGGGTTCCCCGGCTATGTCCGCGACGGGAAGGTGTTGACCGCGCCCAATCTCGGGACCGAGACCCTGGGCGGCTTTGACCTGCAGCAGGCGCTCAGCGAGCATTGGGGCAAGCCGGTCCGGGTTCTGAACGACGCGGATGTCCAGGGGTTCGGCGCGATCGCGGGCGAAGGCGTCGAGATGGTCCTGACCCTCGGGACCGGGGCCGGCACGGCGATCTTTTACGACGGCGAGATCATGCCGCACCTCGAACTCGCCCACCATCCGGTCAGCGGCAAGAAGACCTATGACGAGTACATCGGCAACGACGCGCGCCGAAAGAAGGGCAAGAAGG
Source organism: uncultured Alphaproteobacteria bacterium (assembly GCA_963775525.1). Classification (GTDB taxonomy): domain Bacteria; phylum Pseudomonadota; class Alphaproteobacteria; order ATCC43930; family CGMCC-115725; genus AP-15. The sequence goes on from CAVZJF010000067.1 coordinate 122,298, forward strand.
CGTGGAACAAACGCGTCGCCAAGGCCATAGGCATCCTGCGCGAGGTCGTGCATTTCGACCATCTCTACATCGGCGGCGGCAACGCCAAAGACCTGACCTTGCCGCTGCCGGATGACGTGTCGGTCGTCCCCAATTCCGACGGGCTGACCGGCGGGATCGCGCTGTGGCGGTCGACGCCGCCGCACCGCGCCGCCGGCGCCGGCAGGGCGGACGACGACCGCGGCTCGGCTGCCGAGCCCAGCCCCGATCCCTCCAACCAGCAGAGATCCCACCGGCGACACGCCTGCCTAGCCGCACTTCCGGTCCTTCCCAAGCACATTAGCGAGGCGCCCGATGCGGCAAGCGGCCGCGATCTTGCTGGTTCTGATCCTGGCTGGTTGCGCGGCGGCCCCGGTTCCGGAGCCCCCGGCGCACGTCACGCCCACGGGGGCGACCGCGACGACCGCTCATATCCCGCCTTTCGCGCGCTGGCCCTACCAGCCGTTTTCTCGCGAGGCCGCGGTGCAGATCGCCCTCGGCGAATGGCGCGCCTTTCGTCAGCCGGTGAAATACCCGAACACCGAGCTGCCCGAGGACGAGGAACGCGAGGAAGGCTTGTGGCAGCGGGTCGGCCTCTACTGGTGGATCGGCCTCGACCCGAGCTGGTCGCAAAGCGGCTGGACCGGCATTCACGACGAAAACGGCCGAGTTTTCCCCGCCGGCCGCGACGGGTACTTTGCCTGGTCCGCGGCTTTTATCGACTATGTGATGCGGCTGTCCGGCGCCGGCAGCAGCTTTCCCTATTCGGAGAACCACGCCGACTACATCAACGCCGCGGCGCAACATACCCCCGGGGTTGCCCTCGAGGCCGAGCGGGTCGAGGTCTACGTGCCGCAGCGCGGCGACCTGATCTGCCTGTGGCGTGGCCGGCCGGTGAGCTTCGACCAGTTGCCCGCAGGCCGGTTCCCCGGTCACTGCGACATCGTTGTCGGCATCAAGCCGGGGCAGCTCGACGTGATCGGCGGCAACGTCGACAACGCGGTGACGATGAAGCCAATTCCGATTACCGCCGACGGCCATCTCGCCGGCCCGGACGGCGCCGTGCTCGATCCCGACCACCACTGGTTCGTCGTGTTGAAGGTCCTCTACCGGCGCGACGGGTCGCCCCCGCCGACCGCGATTTCGGCGGTGTCCGACGGCGGCGGGCTGGGTCAAAATCCGGCGGCAGCGACCTCGCGGCCGCGGCCGCTGTCGATCATCGCCTCGGCCAGCCCGGGCTCGCGATCGAGCGCCAACCGGTAGAGCGAGCGCACCGAGGCGACGATCTCGCCGTCGCGGCCGAGCAGCGCGTCGCCGATTTCGACGATGCGCAGATTGGGCCACGCCCGCGGCCGCAGCCGGATGACCTGACCCACGACATCTTGCGCCGGTCGGGCCGGATCGCGCTGCGCCAACAGCAGGATCGCCGCCGCGGTCGAGCGCGACAACCCGGCGTGGCAGTGCACGAGAAGGTGGGTCTCGATCGGCTCCGCGCCGGTCTCGGGCGCCGTCTCGTTCAGATTGCGGCCAAAGGCGAGGAGCAGCTCGACGTCCCAGCGCTCAGGCGCGATCCATCCCGGCTCGGGTTCGATGACGTCGTGAAAATTGAGCTTGAGCCGCCGGTTCAGATCGAAATTGCGCAGCGGTTCGGGTTCCGGCGAGCCGGGATCGAGGATCGAGAGGACATGGGTGACGCCGGCGGCGCGGTGGCCGGCGAGCTCCTCGATCCCGCAGATCGTCAGCCTCAAAGGGGTCGATGCAACGGCCATCACACTCTTCTCCTCCTTTTTGCCACCACACCCGCTGGCGCGAAATACCGCACGCTTGTGGCAAATCTGTGCTCGACGATTTCTTCGCGCCAAAGCCTATCGCGAAACCGCTCGAAAATCATTTCGACGGCGGCGGTCCGAGAAAAAGCTTCGAACCAAAGCGCGACGGCGGGCTGCGCGTCTGGCCGAGGCGATCCCTCACTCGGCGGCGGCGAGCGTCGTGACCGGGCGGGTGACGCGCAGCACCAGGAGCGAGGCGAGGAGGCAGGCGAGGCCGCTCGTCAAAAAGGCGAGCAGGTAGTTGCCGGTCAGCGTGCGCACGGTCCCGGCGCCGATCGCGGCAAGCGCGCCGCCCACCTGGTGGCCGGCAAAGATCCAGGAGACGATGACCGGGGTGTCGCGGCGCCCGAACACCTCGTTGACCAGCGCAAAGGTGGCGGGGCCGGTGGCGACCCAGTCGAGCCCGTAAAAGACCGCGAAAAGCGACAGGCTGACGACATCGAACGGGGTGAACGGAACCACGATCAGCGACAGGCCGCGCAGCCCGTAATACCAGAACAGCAGCAGCCGGGGGTTGAAGCGGTCGCACAACCAGCCCGACAACGTCGCGCCGATCAGGCTGAAGACGCCGAGCGCCGCCAATATGTCGGCGCCGTGAAGCTCGGAAATGCCGTGATCGGCGCAGTACGCGATCAGATGGGTGTTGATCAGCCCGTTGGTCGACAACCCGCAGACGGCGAAGCTGCCGGTCAGCAGCCAGAAATCCATCGAATGCGAGGCCCGGGACAAGGTGCCGAGCGCGACCGCGAACGGGTTGCTGCCGCGCCGCAGCGGCGCGCGCGCCGTCCCCGACTCCGCGCCATACGGGCCCGCGCCGATGTCGGCCGGCCATTCCGGCATCAACAGCATCACCACCGGCACCATCGCGGCAATCGCCAGGGTCACCGTCACCGACACGCCGCGCCAACCGTAGCGCTGGGCGAGCAGCGCCAGCAGCGGCAGAAAGATCAGCTGGCCGGCCGCATTCGCCGCGGTCAGCAACCCCATCGCCAAACCGTTGCGCCTGGCGAACCAGCGGTTGGCGATCGCCGCCGCCATGCCGACGGCGCCGGCGCCGGAGCCGACCCCGACCATCAGCCCCCAGGTCAGGAACAGCTGCCACGAACTCGTCATGAAATTCGACAGCCCGGTGCCGGCGACCATGACCAGCATGCACCCGATGATCGTGCGCTTCAGCCCGGCGAATTCGATCAGCCCGGTCAGGAACGGCCCGGTCACGCCGAGCAGGATGATGTTCAGCGAGATCGCGCCCGAAATCGTCGCGACATTCCAGCCGAAGGCGTGCTCCAGCGGGACGATCATGACACCCGGGGCGGCGCGCACCCCGACCCCGGCGAGCGTCGCCGAAAACATCACCGCGAGCACGACCCAGGCGTAATGCAGCCGTCCGCGGCAAAGTCCTGCGAGCGTCGTCGCCGTCATGCAAACCTGCTCAGTGCCATCTCACGTCAAGGTTAGGACAATCGAGGCTCGAATCGGAGACAAAACCGCCCGCGCGACCGGCGTGGCTGCGTTCCGACCGGTGTTGCGTTGCCGGCCGGCGACCCGGTCGAGGTGATCGCCGGCGTTTTGCCTACGACCGCCGGCGACCGGCGCGCTCTCCAAGCCGCAGCTCGATCGCGTCCCAGATCTTGGACGAGATGTCGACGCCGTCGAGCCGCGCGATCTCTTGAATTCCGGTCGGCGAGGTGACGTTGATCTCGGTCATCCAGTCGCCGATCACGTCGATCCCGACAAAGATCAGCCCCAGGGCCCGCAGGGTCGGTCCGATCGCGGCGCAGATGTCGCGCTCGCGCGGGGTCAGCCCGGTCTTCACCGCCCGGCCGCCGACATGGAGGTTGGCCCGCGCCTCGCCCGCCGGCGGCACTCGCAGCACGCCCCCCATCGGCTCGCCTTCGACCAGGATGATGCGCTTGTCGCCCTGCCTGATCTCCGGCAGGTAGCGTTGCACCATGACCGGCTCGCGCTGGATCGACTCGTACATTTCAAGCAGCGCCGTCAGGTTTTCGTCGCCCGCCCGCAGGCGGAACACGCCGGCCCCGCCATTGCCGAACAGCGGCTTCAGGATGATGTCGCCGTGCTCCTGCCAAAACGCGCGGATCTCGTCGCGGTCGCGGGTCAGCAGGGTCGGCGGCATCAGCTCCTTGAAGCGCAGCACGAACAGCTTTTCCGGCGCGTTGCGCACCGCGCCAGGGTCGTTGACGACGAGCGGCCCGTCTTCGGGCAAGCAATTCGAGCAGGTGCGTCGCGGTGATGTAGGCCATGTCGAAAGGCGGGTCCTGGCGCATCAGCACGACGTCGACGCCCGCCGAGATCCAGCTCCGCGAACGCGCCGAAGCGGTGATGGCCGCCCTCTTTGCGAAAGACTTCGAGCGGCCGGCCGCGGGCGTAGAGCCGCCCGTCGCGCAAGGTCAGCGCGTCGGGCAGGTAATGAAACAGCGCATGGCCACGCCTCTGCGCTTCAAGCGCCAGGGCAAAGGTCGAAGTCGGCGTCGATGTTGATCGTGTCGATCGGATCCATCTGGATCGCGACGGCGAGACCCATGGCCCCCTCCCGAATACGGCGGCCGATCGTTATACCCGGCTTCTCGTCGCAGCGCTCGCGCTCAGTTTAGTTGCCCGCGCAGCTGCTGCAGGATCGCGGCGGCCTGGTGGCGCGCCCTGCTGTCGGGAGCGCGCACCACATATTGCTCGAAGGCCGCGGCGGCGGCGCGGATGTTGCCGAGCTGACGGTGCAGCATCCCCGCCTCACGCCATGATCGACGAGGTCCGGGGCCAGCATCAGCATCGTCTCGACGATCTTGACCGCGCGTTCATAACGCTGCTGCTGGATCAGCCGAGACTTCAAATTGTTCTGCAGGCGCAGCAGCACATCGCGGTCCGAGACCGGCGCGTAGTATTCCGGCGTCAATTCGCTGTCGGCGCCGACCACCGCCTTTAAGAGCTCGCGCAGCTCGGTTGCGCCGCAGATCTGGCCGTTGTGGAACGGGTCGAGGATCAACCGGTCCGCCTCCGCCGACAGCCGGATCAGGAAGTGGCCGGGAAAGGCGAGCCCGGCCGCCTCCCACCCCTGAGACCGGGCGGCGTCGATGAACAGGATGCCGAGCACCACGGGCAGCCCTTTGCGGCGGTCGATGACCCGCATCAAATTCGCATTCTGCAGGTCGTCATAGGTCAGCTCGTCGCCGGAATAGCCATTTTTGAGCAGGATGATCTCGTTCAACGCGCGGGCGCGCTCGGCAAGGTCGCCCGCTGCTCCGGGATGGCGGGCAAGGTCGCGGGCGATCAGCTGCAGATGCTCGCGGTAGCGGGCGAAATCGATCCGCTGCCGCTCATACGAGGCGAGGACCAGCGCCGCCTCCGCGATCGGCAGGACGCGACCATCCGAGGCGCCGAGCTCGCGCAAAAAGCGCGCGCAACTCTCGGGGTCCGGGCCTTCGGGCGGCTCGATCATGGTTCCTGTCGCCTATTCTCGCCTCGCGACGACAATATTTTTTCGCCTCACCCGCTGTCCACCTTTCTATCCGCGCCCTCGCCGGTACGGCGCCCCGCGGGGTGCGCTGCTCGGGTCTTCAAATAAACCCTAACTCCGCCGGCGGTTCCTGCGAACCTTGGGCGAAGCCGCGCATCGGGCTGCGAGGATGGAGGCGAGCTTTGTCGGAAGCCAATCGCGCGACCACGGTCGCGATCATCGGCGCCGGGATTGGCGGGGTCTATCTCGCGGCGCATCTCGGGGTCGCCGGGTTCAGGCTGCGCCTGCACGACATCGACGAGGGGCGGCTCGCCGACATCCGCGCGATGGGCGGGCTGTCGGTCGAGGGCGAAAACGGCGGGTTTGCCGCGGTGGAGCGGGTGACCGTCGACCCCGGCGAGGCGGTCGACGGCGCCGAAATCGTCATCGTCGTGACCGGCGGCAACGCGCAGGAGAGCGTCGCGCGACAGGGCTCGCTCCGTTCCTGTGCGACGGCCAGCTGCTGCTGCTGATCCAGGGCAACACCGGCGGCGCGCTGGTCGTGCGCCGCGCGCTCGACGCGGCCGGCTGCCGCGCCCGCGTCGACATCGCCGAGATGGACAACTACCCCTATTCCTGCCGGCGGCTTGCGCCGACAAGGATTCGCCCGATCGTCGCCAAACGCTGGCTGCAGGTCGCGGCGTTCCCCGGCAACCGCATCGACGCGGTGTTTGCGCGTCTGGCGCCGCTGTTTCCGCAGGCGGTCGCCGCCCCGAGCATCGTCTCGACCGGCTTCACCAACGCCAATGCGATGCTGCATGTCGCGAATTGCGTCGCCAATGCCGCGCGGATCGAGAGTGGCGGCGGCTACAAATTCTACGCCGAGGGCGTCACCCCGGCGGTCGCGCGCCTCTACGAGGCGATCAACGCCGAGCGCGTCGCCGTCGCCGCGGCGCTGGGTGCTGCCGTGCCCGATTTGGCGGAATGGTTCGAGCGCGCCTATGGCGTGCGGACGGCGAGCCTCGACGAAACCTGCCGGCGGCTGACCTATGACGATAACGGGCCGTACCAGGCGACCGGCACGCCTTCGTCCTTCGAGCACAAATACATCACCGAGGACGTGCCGGTGGGCCTGATGCCGATGAGCGCCCTCGGCCGCGCAGCGGGGGTGGCGACGCCGGCGATCGACGCGCTGATCGAGATCGTGCGCCATATGACCGGCAAGGATTTCGCCGCCGAGGCGCGCACGCTGGACCGGCTCGGCCTCGCCGGCATGGACGCCTCGCAGATCCGGCGCATAATGGCCGAAGGCTTCGGCTGACCGGCCGGTCCACCAGGGAGGAGCAGATGAAAAAGGTCGAGATCACCGATTACGGCACGCCGGAAAACGTCGCCCACTGCATCGAGGCGCCGGATGTCGGCGCGCCGGCGCCGGGCGAGGTCGTCTTCGACGTGCTGGCGTTTCCGATCAACCCGGCCGACATCTCGTTCTGCCGCGGCAATTACCGTCTGCACCCGCCACTGCCGGCGACGCCGGGCGCGGAATGCGTCGGCCGCGTCGCGGCGGTCGGCGCCGGGGTCGGCGACATCCGGCCGGGCGACATCGTCATCCACATGCAGCGCGAGAACTGGGTGCAGCGCCGGCGCATTCCCGCTGCGGACGCGATCCCGTTGCCGGCCGGCCTCGACCTGGCGCAGGCGGCGATGCTGCGGATCAACCCGGCGACCGCATTGCTGCTGCTCGAAGACCACGTCGCGCTGAAGCCTGGCGACTGGGTCGTCCAGGACGTCGCCAATTCGGCGGTCGGCCGCCATCTGATCGTGCTGGCCAAGGAGAAGGGCCTGCGCACCGTCAACGTCGTGCGGCGCGACGACGTCGCCGGCGAATTGAGAGCGCTCGGCGCCGATGTCGTGCTGGTCGACGGGCCCGATCTCGCCCGGCGCGCGCAGCAGGCGACCGGGGGCGCTCCGATCCGGCTCGGCATCGACGCGGTTTCGGGCGAGGCGTGCAAGCGCATCGCGGACACCGTAGCCGATGGCGGCGTCGTGGCCAGCTACGGCTCGATGAGCGGCGCCGATTTGGTGATCAGCCGCACCGCCTTGGCAAGAGGGATCAATCTCAAAGCCTTCATGCTCGGCGACGGCTTGGCCAAGCGCACACGCGAGCAGGTGCGGGGGATCTATGCCGACCTCGCCGCCAAGTTGCGCGACGGCGTGCTGAAGGCGCCGGTCGAAGCCACCTACCCGATCGACGACATCAAACAGGCCCTCGCCCACGCCCAGCGCGGCGGCCGCAACGGCAAGGTGCTGGTCCTGCCCAACGGACCGCTTTAGGGCGTGCCGGCAACAGCGGGGTTGCGGATCCGCCTTTCCGTCTGCCGGGGAAAAGCCGCAAACATCGGGTCCTTGTTCAGTGGGAGATGGACTCCCGCTGACTAAATCTGTCCTTGGCGAGGCTGCAGCGCAGGCCGGGCGCGCTTTACTTAAAACGGCGCCGTCAGGACCACCGTCGCCAGTTCGACGCCCGGATCCTCCTTGCCGATACCGGCATTGGAGATGTGGTAGAAACCGGCGCCCAACCGTTTGCCGTCCGCAAACCGATAGTCCAATTCGGCGCCCGAGCGGAATTCCCACCACGAGCCAAGATTTATCCCCTGTCCGCCATAATAATACCCGCCGGCAAAGCTCGGCGTAAACACGAAATTACCGGGAAAATTGACATCGAAGCCAAACCCGACATAGGTATAGACGCCGCCCTTGCCGGTGCCCATCGCGCCGACGAAAGGCGACAGGATCCACAGAGTATCGCCAAACCGGTACTCCCCCAACGCCAGACCCGTCGTCCCATGCCCCGCCTTTTTATTGTCCGGCAACACGTCGAACGCGCCGCCCCCGATCGCAAAGCGCGGCTGATCCGCGGGCGAGCCGAAAGTGACTTGGGCCGTCGCGGGCCGGCTGATTGCCATGCCGAGCACGAGCAGCAAACCGATCCCCGTACCGCGCGTGGCCGCCTTTAGGTTCAATTCGATCTCCAGCTTGTGCGCACAGGTTTTGTCTACCGGCGCAACATAGAAAGCCTGCCGGCGCGCGCAAGGAAAACCGGTTGCCAATTACTTCTGTTTCATCCGCTCGGTCGCGAGCACCAGCTGCTCGCGAATGCCGGGTTCCATCGCCGAATGGCCGGCATCCGGGACGATTACGAACTCGGCTTCCGGCCAGGCGCGGGCGAGTTCGTCGGCGCTGGCGATCGGGCACACCATGTCGTAGCGGCCCTGGACAATCACTCCCGGCAGATGCCGGATATGCCCGATGCGGGCGATCAGGTCGCGCTCCCCGGCGAACAGGTGGTTGCGGAAGAAATGCGCCTCGATCCGCGCCAGCCCGAGCGCCAGCCGTTCCTCGCCAAAGGCCGCGACGGTTTCGGGATTGGGCAGCAGGGTCGAGCACGCGCCCTCATAGCCGCCCCAGGCGCGCGCCGCCGGCATGTGCACCGCCGGGTCGGGGTCGATCAGTCGGCGGTGATAGGCGGCGAGAAGATCGCCGCGCTCGGCCTCGGGGAGGAAGCCGGTGAAGGCGCGCCATGCTTCGGGAAAGACCCGGCGTACGCCATAAAGAAACCAATCGATCTCCGCCGCTCGGCACAAAAAGATGCCGCGCAAGATCAGCCCGGCGCAGTGTTCGGGATGGGTCTCGGCATAGTCGAGCGCCAGGGTCGAGCCCCAGGAACCGCCGAAGACGTCCATCTCTCGATGCCGAGCTCATGGCGCAGCCGCTCGATGTCGGCGACCAGATGGGCCGGCGAGTTGTCGGCGGTCTCGCCGAGCGGCGTCGAACGGCCGGCGCCGCGCTGGTCGAAGATGACGATGCGGCAATGGTCCGCGTCGAAGAAGCGGCGATGCGCCGGCGGTGGCGCCCGCACCCGGTCCGCCGTGCAGGAACAGCACCGGCGCGCCGCGCGGATTGCCCGACTGCTCCCAATACATCGTGTGGCGATCATCGAGCCTCAGACCGCCGGTGCGGTAGGGCTCGATCGAAGGGAAAAGGTCGCGTCTGATGGTCATTGCGCCGAGTGTAGAAGGCCGCGCGGCGATCACATAGCCGGAAACAACGCCGCGTGATCGTCGTAAGACGCGTCAGCCGCCGGCGGAATCCCGCGCCGGCCATCATGCGCCGCCGCGGTGAAGCATCAATGTCGGCCTACTGCGGAACGGACAGCGCGGCCGGGCGCCGTTGTTCGCCGCGGCGCGCTTGCGGAGAACCCGGCATGACGAGGCGGTCAGCGCAGCTGCGACAGCTGTTCGCCCACGCCGATCGGCTTTTTGTCATGCTCGGCCCGCGCTACGTTGATCTCCTTGGCGAGCTTGTTGGCCATCGCGTCGGCAAAGGAATTGAAGTCCTTGACGACGATCAGAAAGGCGCTGGGCCCGCCGATCACATTCTGCCGGTAATAATTTGGTAGCCCGCCGGGCGGATTGGTGTGGGCGGAATAGCCGAGATTGGGTTTGTCGTTGATGATCGCCAGCCCGTTGATCGTGACCCCCGCGGCGACGGCCTGGTCGCGCGCCTCGGTCATCGGCCGGCCCGAATTGCTGGTGCCGTCTCCCGAAATGTCGATGACGCGGCGCGTCGCCGCCCATCTTGTCTTGGCGAAATAGCCCATGGCGTAATCGACCGCGGCGCTGATCGAGGTGCGTCCGGTAAAGGAGCGCGGCGCCTTCAGGATCGTCGCCGCGGCGCCGCCGCCGTCCTCCTCGTCGCGGATCTCGGTCCAGGGGAGCACGACCTGCTGGTCCTCCTCCCCCGACCATTCGATAAAGCACACGCCGATCGCGCCGCTTTTGGTCGCGTAAATCGCCTTCAGCACGCGTGGGTCGGTCAGCGCCGCGGCATAGCCCTTGCGCTGCAGCTCGAACTCGCCGTCGTCGACGCTGCGCGAGACGTCGGCGGCGAGAACCACGGTCAAGTCAACGCCGGCAGCGCGCCCCTCGCCGCTGAGGAGGCAGAATGCCGCAGCGGCGGCGACGGCGAGCGCGGTTCTCATCGGGCATCCTCCCCGTTCGAAGCCGGTGCAGGATAGGCGCAGACCCGCCGTCGCGGAAGGCTTCACAAAATCCGTGCGCCGGGCCTGGCCCGCGAAAAGCGGCGCGCCGAGCGGGGCCGCCGGTTTCGATCGCGTCTCGGTCACTGCCGACGCCGATGCCGACGCCGATGCCGACCGCGAGACTATCTCACCGGCGAGAGCCTCCCCGTGATATTCCGGTCGCGATGGCGCCCCCGCTGCTTCTGCTGCAGGATATCAGCCTGACCTTCGGGGTCACGCCGCTGCTGACCGGCGCCGGTCTGGCCGTCGCCGCCGGCGACCGGGTCTGTCTGGTCGGGCGCAACGGTTCCGGCAAGTCCACCTTGCTGCGCATCGCCGCCGGCCTGGTTGCGCCCGATGCCGGGCGGCGCTTTGCCCAGCCTGGGGCTGCGATCCGCTATCTGCCGCAGGAACCCGATTTGTCGGGCTTTGCCAGCGCGCTGGCTTATGTCGAGGCGGGATTTGACGAAGCCGCCGCCGACGGGCGCCATCGCGCGCTGTATCTGCTGAAGGAGCTGGGCCTGACCGGCGCGGAAGACCCCGCGTCGCTGTCGGGCGGCGAGGCGCGCCGCGCAGCGCTCGCCCGCGCGCTGGCGCCCGCGCCGGACATCCTGCTGCTCGACGAACCGACCAACCACCTCGACCTGCCCGGCATCGAGTGGCTGGAGCGCGAGCTGGCCGGGATGCGCTCCGGCGTCGTGCTGGTCAGCCACGACCGGCGGCTGCTGGAGCGCCTCTCGCGCGCGACGGTGTGGCTCGACCGCGGCCTCACCCGGACGCTCGACGAGGGTTTCCAGGCTTTCGAGGCCTGGCGCGACAGCGTGCTGGAGCAGGAGGAAAGCGAGCGCCACAAGCTCGGCCGCAAGATCGCGATGGAAGAGGACTGGCTGCGCTATGGCGTCACCGCGCGCCGCACCCGCAACCAGCGGCGGCTGGCCGACCTGCATGCCCTGCGCAAGCAGCGCCGGGAGCAACGCGGCGCCCAGGGCATGGTCCGGCTGAATGCGGCTCAGGCCGATTTGTCCGGACGGCTGGTCGCGGTGGCCGAGGGCGTGGCGAAATCCTATGGCGGCCGTCCGGTCGTACGCGATTTTTCGACCCGTATCCTGCGCGGCGACCGGGTCGGCATCGTCGGCCCCAACGGCGCCGGCAAGACCACCTTGCTGAACCTGTTGACCGGCGCGCTGGCGCCCGATGGCGGCGAGGTGCGGCTCGGCGCCAACCTCGCCCGGGTGACCCTCGACCAGCGGCGCGAAACCCTCGACCCGCAACAAAGCTTGAGCGACGCGCTGACCGGCGGCGGCGACGCGGTGATCGTCGACGGCCACAGCCGCCATGTCGTCGGCTACATGAAGGACTTCCTGTTCCGCCCCGAGCAGGCGCGGACCCCGGTCGGCGTGCTCTCCGGCGGCGAGCGCGCCCGGCTGACCCTGGCGCGGGCTTTCGCGCGGCCCTCCAACCTGCTGGTGCTCGACGAGCCGACCAACGACCTCGATTTGGAGACCCTGGAGCTGCTGCAGGAGCGGCTGGCCGAGTATCCCGGCACCGTGCTGCTGGTCAGCCACGACCGCGACTTCCTCGATCGCGTGGCGACGTCGGTCATCGCCGCCGAAGGGAACGGGCGCTGGCTCGAATACGCCGGCGGCTACAGCGACATGCTGGCTCAGCGCAATGCTTCGGTGTCGGTCGTGGAAAAGCCGTCGCGGCCGGCGGCGGTGGCCGCGCCGCGAACGAAAGCGCGCCTTCCTCGGATGAGCTTCAAGGACCGTCACGCCCTGGAGACCCTGCCGGCGCGGATCGTGGCCTTGCAGACACGGATCTCCGGGTTGAGCGGCCTGCTGGCCGATCCGGGGCTCTACGGGCGCGATCCGCAGCAATTCGCCGCAACCTCGACCGCACTCGCCGCGGCGCACGACGAGCTGGCGGCCGCCGAAGAGCAATGGCTGGCGCTGGAAATAATGCGCGAAGAGCTCGACGGCGTCGAACGAAAGCCCTGACCGCCTGGTCGTCCGCTGCCGGCGCCGATTAAGTGATAGTCTGGCCGGATGACCGACCGCCACGCAAGCTGAGCACGGGGGACGACAAGTGAAAGTGCTGCTGACCGGAGGCGCCGGGGATCTCGGCCGGACTCTGGCGCCCCTGTTGCTCGACAAAGGCCATACGCCCGTTATTCTGGATGTTCGAACTCCATCGGGGCTGAAACACGAGGAGGTGTTTATCCAGGGGTCTATCCTCGACCGGTCGAAATTAAAGGAATTCGTTGCCGGCTGCGATTGTGTTGTCCACATAGCCGCCTGGCACGGCATCCACGAAAGTCGAGGCGTCAAAAATCCCTATGACTTCTTCGACCTGAATGTGCGCGGCACCTTCGAGGTTTTCCAGGCTGCCGCTTCCCTTGGCATCAACAAGATCATTTATATTTCCACGACCAGCGTCAATAGGCCCGATACATGGTACGGGCGCAGCAAGATTCTGGCCGAGCGTGTCGCCGAGGACTATGGATCGCTCGACGACATGAACGTGATTACTCTTCGGCCGCGGGCATTTATTCCATTTTGGAACCGCGACGTGTATGCCGGCTACAGCGACTGGGCGCGATGGTTTTGGCGGGGAGCCGTGCACATCGATGATGTCGCTGCCGCGGTCATGCTGAGCCTTGATCGCCTTTCCCGCCGGCAACTCGGCCGGCACCCGGTGCTGACACTCGACAGCGCCTATGAATACACGGATGCCGATCTGGATCATTGGGATGCCGACGGCGCCGGCTCGACATTCAAAAAATACTATTCTGAGTATTACGATCTGGCGCTGTCCCACGGGCTCGATCCGGCCTTAAAGCCAAGGAAGCTGGATATTTCCGAGACGGTGCGCTGGCTCGGCTATAGACCGTCGTACAGCCTGGCGAGCTTGTTGTCGGAACTGGCGGTCTACGGCGACAGCGGACCACCGCGCCGCTCAGCCGGCGCATCATCGATTGAGGTAATTTAAAATCATTATCCGCCGCTGTCCGTGAGCTGTGGCACAGCCTTTGCGTCGTTCGGCGCGCAACGGGGCGCAGGGCGGCGGATTGTCGGGTCATCTCAAAGTACTGCTTGCCGATTCCGACGCGGAGCGGGCGGCGAACCTCGAACAGCGCATCGCCGAGATCGGCAATGCGGTGATCCTGCGTGTTCCGCCCGGCGGGAGCTTGATCGACACCGTTGCCGCGGTGGCGCCGGACGTCATCATTGTCGACATGGCCCGCCCCGACCGCGACGGGCTCGACGATCTTCGCCGCGTGAGCGCGGACAATCCGCGGCCGATCGTCATGTTCGTCGACCGCGACGACCGCTCCTTCATGGAAGAGGCAATCGCCGCCGGGGTGAGCTCTTACAATGTCGTCAACGCCGCCTTTCCGGATGTAAAGCCGATCGTGATGGCGGCGGTGGCGATCTTTCACAAATACCGGCAAGTGGCGGCTGATCTGCAAAAGGCCAACGCGGCCCTGATGGAGTGGGACACGATCAATCGAGCCAAGGCAATGCTGATGAAGCAGCTGAATATCGAGGAGCCGCAGGCTTATCGCTGGTTGCGGCGCAAGGCGATGAACGAAAGCCGTCGGCTCGCCGCCGTCGCCGCCGATTTGCTCGCGAGCGCCAAGGAGAAAGGGCCGCGGCGATGACCACGGAGCGGTCGTGAGCATGCAGCCGCCTTTGCGAATTGGGCTGCTGCGCCTAACCGACGCCGCGCCGCTGATCATGGCCGAGGAGCTCGGCTATTTCGCGGCCGAGGAGCTGGAGGTGTCGCTGTCGCTGGAGCCGTCCTGGGCCAACATCGCCGACAAGCTCGCCTACGGGCTCCTCGACGGCGCCATGATGCTGCCGCCTCTCGCCCTCGCGTTGAGCCTTGGGCTGAGCGGCAGCGGCGGTCCGGAGCCGATCGTCGTCGCCGCCGCGCTGAGCCTGAACGGCAATACCATAACCTTGGCCGAGCGCTGGGCCGCAGCGGTACTGGCAGACATGCCGGACACCAACGCCGCGCCGCCCGCGATCGAGACGGCGCGGCGTTTCGCCCGAATCATACGCGAGCAGCCCGACAAACCCCTTCTTGGCGTCGTTCACACCTTTTCGACCCACAATTTGCAGCTGCGATATTGGCTCGCCGCCGGCGGGATCGACCCGGACCGCGAAGTGGCCTTCACCGTCGTGCCGCCGGCTCAGACGGTCGAAGCGATGGCGGCGGGCAAGATCGCCGGCTTTTGCGCCGGCGCACCCTGGGGCGAGGTCGCCGCCCACGCCGGGGTTGGCTGCGCCGTCGCGACGTCGCACACGATCTGGAACCACGGTCCGGAGAAGGTTTTCGCGTTGCGCCGGGCGATCGTCGACGGGCAACCCGACCGCGTCCAGGCGGTGCTTCGCGTCTGTGCTCCGAGCGGCGGCTTATTGCGACGACCCCGAACACGCCGAAGACATCGCCGCGATCTTGTCGCGGGACATTTATGTCGGCGTGCCGGCGGAGATCATTTTGACCTCGCTGCCGGGCGTGGTCGCGCGTCGATCCGCCTCCGCGCGCGCCAATGCCGATGCGTCGGTGTTTTTTGCCAATGCCGCCAATTTTCCATGGCGATCGCAGGCGCAGTGGTTTCTGCGCGAGATGGCCCGCTGGGGCTATCTTGGCGCCGATGCCGACCTGACATCCGCAAGCGCTGTCTTCCGCCCCGATCTCTATGCGCAGGCCGCGCGGTCCCTCGGTCTGTCGGTGCCGACCGCAGGGGTCAAGACCGAGGGGTACCACGCCGGTTCTTGGCTGCTGCCGGCGTCGCCGACGCCGATCCTGATGGGGCCCGACCGTTTCCTCGACGGCGCGCGTTTCGATCCGGATCCGGGACTGGGCCCCGGAGCCTAAGCGCTCGGCAACGAGACCGGGAGCTCCATCCGCGCGTCTTTTGAGGTCGCGCCGCACTTTATCGCACTGCACAAAATACGATCACCGCCGGCTGTCAAATTGAGCATCGGCCGACCG
Source organism: uncultured Alphaproteobacteria bacterium (assembly GCA_963775525.1). Classification (GTDB taxonomy): domain Bacteria; phylum Pseudomonadota; class Alphaproteobacteria; order ATCC43930; family CGMCC-115725; genus AP-15. The sequence continues at coordinate 137,677 of CAVZJF010000067.1, forward strand.
CCTCATTCTCGGCCACGGAGTATTTCCGCGAAACGCCGATTGGCATGATGCTTGCGTCGTATCGAGGGCTCCCGACGCCGCGCGCAACGCGACAGCGTGACCGGAGATGGAGCGCCCCAATGCCGGGGCGATCCACCACGGGCGGATGACACCGCCTCAAATCATGGCCCGTGGACCAAGGGCGGTCCACTGCGGACGAACAGATCCGCCAGCGCAACACGATCCCGACATCCGTCCCGGTTGACCGGGCGGCCGATGCGCTGCTGCACGAGGCTCTGGCATGAACAAGGAATTCCTGAAGGCGGGTCATCTGCCGGCCTGCCCGTTTGCCGCCGTTTTGTATTTCACCCGCGCACTGGCGGCGCACCCGGCTGACCCGCCAAGGCCCCGCAAACACGATTTGCACCGACGTTGACAAGAAAAGGAAATCCCTGATGTCCAAGCACGAGACACCCTGGATCTCGCAGTGGGATCCAGAGGACGAGAAGTTCTGGGAAACCAAGGGCAAGCTCATTGCCCGGCGCAACCTGATCTGGTCGATCGTGGCCGAGCACCTCGGCTTCTCGATCTGGCTGATCTGGAGCATCGTCGCGACCAAGCTGCCGCAGGCGGGATTTCACTACACCACCGACCAGCTGTTTCCAGCTCGTCGCCGTGCCCGGTCTGATCGGCTCGCTGATGCGGTTTCCGTACACCTTCGCCGTCCCGAGGTTCGGCGGACGAAACTGGACCATGGTCAGCGCGGCGCTGCTGTTCATCCCGACGACCGCGCTCGCATGCTTCGTCGCCCGGCCCGACACGCCGTTCTGGCTGATGCTGCTGGTGGCCGCGACGGCCGGCCTCGGCGGCGGCAATTTCGCCTCGAGCATGGCCAATATCTCGTTCTTCTATCCCGACCGGATCAAAGGCTGGGCGCTCGGCCTCAACGCGGCCGGCGGGAATATCGGGGTCAGCACCGTCCAATTGCTGACCCCGATTTTGATGGGGTTCGGCCTCTTCAACCTCTATCTGGCAACGCCGCAGGGCTCAGGCGGGACTCTATCTTCAGAATGCCGGGCTGATGTGGCTGCCGCTGATCGCGATCGCGGTCATCGGCGCCTATCGCCGCATGAACAACCTGGCCTCGGCGCGCTCGACCTTTAAGGACCAGCTCGTCATCGTCAGGCGCAAGCACACCTGGGTGATGTCCTGGCTCTATATCGGGACATTCGGCTCCTTTATCGGCTATTCGGCCGCGTTCCCGCTGCTGATCAAGACCCAGTTCCCCGCGGTCACCGTGGGCGTCGCCTTTCTCGGGCCGTTGGTCGGATCGCTCGCGCGCCCTCTCGGCGGCCTGCTGGCCGACAAGATCGGCGGGGCCAAGGTGACGTTCTGGAACTTTGTCGCGATGGGCATCGCCACGATGGGCGTCATGCACTTCGTCGACGCCAAGGGCTTCGCCGGTTTCCTCGCGATGTTCCTGATCCTCTTTGTCACGACCGGCATCGGCAACGGCTCGACGTTTCGGATGATCCCGTCGATCTTCCGAGAGGAAAAACTGCGGCTCGCGGGTCCGGGCATCGAGGCCAGAGCGCTCGCAATGACGGCGGCGGGTATCGAGAGCGCTGCCGTGCTCGGCTTCACCTCCGCGGTCGGCGCCTGCGGCGGATACCTGATCCCGCGCAGCTTCGGCGCCTCGATTGCCGCCACCGGCGGCCCCCATGTGGCGCTCGAAATCTTCCTGGCGTTCTACGTGACCTGCGTCGGGCTCACCTGGTGGTGCTACCTGCGCAAGAGCTTTTTCACGCACCGTGCGCCCAGTCTTGCCGCGGCTCGCGTCTGATGCGGGGGAACCAGCCATGACCCCGCAGCAGGTGAGCCAAGTCCAGGCCAGCTTTGTCAAAGTCGCCGCGATCGCCGATCAGGCGGCGGCATTGTTCTACGCCCGTCTTTTCGAGACGGCGCCCGAAACCCGAGCGCTGTTCCGCGGCGACATGCGCGTCCAGGGACAAAAGCTGATGACCGCCCTCGCGACGGTTGTGAACAGTCTCGACAAAATCGAGGCGATCGTCCCCGTCACGCGCGATCTCGCCAGGCGTCACGTCGCTTACGGCGTCGAGCCCGGGCATTACGCGCTCGTCGGAGCCGCCCTGCTGTGGACCTTGGAACGCGGGCTCGGCGACGAGTTCACCCCCGCGGTGCGAGGCCGCTTGGGCGGCGGCTTATGCCGCGTTGTCGGAATTGATGATCGCGTCCGCCGATCCGGCGCCGCGGCAAGCACCCTGAAGGGACCGGTCATGGCTATGCACGTCACGCTCAGGGAGCGGCTGGTCGTCGTCGGCAACGGCATGGCGGCGATGCGGACGGTCGAGGAATTGCTGGCGCGCGCGCCGGCCCGCTACGACATCACCGTCATCGGCGCCGAGCCGCATGCGAACTACAACCGCATTCTGCTGTCCTCGGTCCTGGCCGGGGAAAAGACGGTCGACGAGATCGTCATCAATCCGCGCGCCTGGTATGCCGAGCGCGGCATCAGCTTGGTCACCGGTGCTTTGGTGACGGCGATCGACCGTGCCGCGAAAACCGTGTCGATCGCCGGCGGCGACCCGCTTTCCTATGACAAGCTGCTGCTCGCGACCGGCTCAAAGCCGCTGGCCCCGCCGGTCCCGGGGCTCGGACTGCCGGGCGTGTGCGCGTTCCGCGACATCGCCGATGTCGAGAGCGATGATCGCCGCGGCCGAGACCCGTGCACGGGCGGTGGTGATCGGCGGCGGGCTGCTCGGCCTCGAGGCCGCCTGGGGACTGAAGCGGCGCGGCATGTCGGTCGCGGTGGTGCATCTGATGCCGAGCTTGATGGAGCGCCAGCTCGATGTGACCGCCGGCGAATTGCTGCGGCGCGATCTCGACACGCGCGGCATCGCTTTTTTCACCGACGGCCAGACCGAGGAGATCCTCGGGACCGATCGCGCCGAAGGGGTGCGCCTGGCCGACGGCCGCGAGGTCCCGGCCGATCTGGTCGTCTTGGCGATCGGCATCCGCCCCAATATCGACCTCGCGCGCGGCGCCGACCTCGCCATCAACCGCGGCATCAAGGTCGGCGACGATCTCGCCACCAGCGATGCCGATATTTACGCCGTCGGCGAATGCATCGAGCATAACGGCCAGGTGTTTGGGCTGGTGGCGCCGATCTGGGAGCAGGCGAAGATCTGCGGCGCCCGGCTCGCCGGCGACGAGACCGCGGTCTATGTCCCGCCGCCGGTCTTCACCAGTCTCAAGATCACCGGGGTCGACGTGTTCTCCGCCGGCGCGCTTTCTGCCGCGGACGAAAGCGACGACGAGATCACGCTCTACGACGCCAAGCGCGGCGTCTACAAAAAGGTGATCCTGCGCGACGATCGCGTCGTCGGCAGCGTGCTTTACGGCAGCGTCGCCGACGGCCCCTGGTACCTCCAGCTGATGCGCGACAAGGTCGACGTCGCCGCGTTTCGCGACCAGCTGGTCTTTGGCCGCGCCTTCGCCGAGCAGGCCGGTGCGGCGGTGCCGCGTATCGACATCGCCGCGATGGCCGATGCCGAGCAGGTCTGCGGCTGCAACGGCGTTTCCAAGGGGACGATCTGCCAGGCGATCCTCGGCAAGGGCCTGACCACCCTCGACGCGGTCCGCGCGCACACCAAGGCATCGGCCTCGTGCGGCCAGTGCACCGGCACGGTCGAGGCGATCCTCGCCCATCTCGGCGGCGCTGCCGGCGCACGCCGCGACGAGGCCGCGATGTGCAAATGCACCGAATTGGGCCACGACGCGGTGCGCCGCGCGATCCTCGCGCAACGAGCTCGACGACGATCGCGGCGGTGCGCGAAGCCCTCGGCTGGAAGACGCCCGACGGCTGTCAGAAATGCCGCCCGGCACTGAACTATTACCTGCTCTGCGCCTGGCCGCAGAGCTATCGCGACGACCCGCAATCGCGTTTCGTCAACGAGCGGGTGCATGCCAACATCCAGAAGGACGGCACCTATTCGGTCGTGCCGCGGATGTGGGGCGGGCTGACCACGCCGGGCGAATTGCGGGCCATCGCCGACGCGGCCGAAAAATACGCGATCCCGACGGTCAAGGTCACCGGCGGCCAGCGCATCGACCTGTTGGGCGTGAAAAAGGAGCAGCTGCCGGCGGTTTGGGCCGACCTCAACCGGGCGGGGCTGGTCTCGGGCCACGCTTATGCCAAGGGGCTGCGCACGGTAAAGACCTGCGTCGGCAGCGAATGGTGCCGCTTCGGCACGCAGGATTCGACCGGGCTCGGCGTCAAGATCGAGAAGATGTGCTGGGGCTCGTGGACCCCGCACAAGGTAAAGCTCGCCGTCTCCGGCTGCCCGCGCAACTGCGCCGAAGCAACGATCAAGGATATCGGCGTCGTCTGCGTCGAGGCCGGCTATGATTTGGTCGTCGGCGGCAATGGCGGGGTCGAGGTCCGCGTCACCGACCACCTGGTGCGCCTCGCGACCGAGACCGAGGTGCTGGAACATGTCGGCGCCTTCCTGCAGCTCTATCGCGAGGAGGCTCGTTACCTCGAGCGGACCGCACCCTGGGTTGCCCGCGTCGGCATCGACTACGTCGCGCCGCCGGATCGTCGCGGACGCCGATGGGCGGCGTGCGCTGCACGCGCGCTTTCTCGTCTCCCAGGGCGCCGTGCAAGCCGACCCGTGGGCGCAGCGCGCCGGCGGCGCCGTCGCGGCGCACGAATATCGCGCCATGGCCGAGGTGGGCTGAGCCGTGGCGCCTACCCAATGGATCGAAATCGGCGGTCTCGATGACATTCCCCGGCGCGGGGCGCGTCGCGTCGCGAGGCCGTGTGGATTGCCCTCGATCGCCGTCTTTCGCGCCGCCGACGACGCCGTCTTCGCGCTGGTCGACCGCTGTCCGCATCGCGGCGGACCGCTCTCCGAGGGCATCGTCCAGGGTCACGCCGTTGCCTGTCCGCTGCACGGCTGGGTGATCGCGCTGGACAGCGGACACGCCGAAGCCCCGGACGAGGGTTGCGTCGCCACTGTCGCGGTCAAGCTCGTCGCCGGCCGAATACTGTTGTCGGCGTCTGCGCTCGAAGCGGACCCCGGGCCAAGATGGGAAGCGGCGTGACCGGCGCCGGCAAGGTCCGCACCACCTGCCCCTATTGCGGCGTCGGTTGCGGGCTGCAGGTGGCGGCGGACGGCACGATCACCGGCGATCCCGAGCATCCCGCCAATCGCGGCCGCCTGTGCTCAAAAGGGGCGGCGCTCGGCGAGACGCTGGCGGCCGCGGAGCGCCTGCTGCACCCGACGATCGCCGGCCGGCCGGCGAGTTGGGACGAGGCGCTTGACGGCATCGCCGCCGCTTTTTCGCGCACGATCGCGGCCGACGGGCCCGATGCCGTCGCGTTCTATGTTTCCGGCCAGTTGCTGACCGAGGATTACTACGTCGCCAACAAGCTGATGAAGGGCTTTATCGGCAGCGCCAACATCGACACTAATTCGCGGCTGTGCATGGCCTCGTCCGTCGCCGGCCATGTTCGCGCGTTCGGCGAGGATCTCGTGCCGGGATGCTACGAGGATGTCGAGGAGGCCGATCTCGTCGTGCTCGTCGGCAGCAACACCGCGTGGTGCCATCCGGTGCTGTATCAACGCCTCGCCGCCGCCAAGCCGGCGCGCGGCACAAAGATTGTCGTCATCGATCCCCGGCGCACCTCGACTTGCGAGATCGCCGATCTTCATTTGCCGCTTCGCCCGGGGTCCGACGTAGCGGTTTTTGCCGGTCTGTTGGTGCATCTGGTCGAGAGCGGCGCGTGCGACCTCGAATGGACGCGCGATCGAGCGAGCGGCTTTGCGAGCGCCCTTGCTGCGGCCAAGGCGTCGGCGCCCTCGCTCGCCGATGCAGCGGCGCTCGCCGATCTGCCGGCCCGCGACCTCGCCGCCTTTTACAAATGGTTCGCCGCGACCGAGCGCACGGTGACCCTCTATTCGCAAGGGGTGAACCAGTCCTCCGCCGGCACCGACAAGGTCAACGCGATCATCAATTGCCATCTGGCCACCGGCCGCCTCGGCCGGCGCGGCATGGGTCCGTTTTCGGTGACCGGGCAGCCCAACGCGATGGGCGGGCGCGAGGTCGGCGGTCTCGCCACGCAGCTTGCCGCCCATATGAGCTTCGCCGATCCGGCCGATCTCGACCGCGTGCGCCGGTTTTGGAATGCGCCGCGCCTGGCGACCCGGCCCGGCCTCAAGGCGGTCGACCTGTTCGACGCGGTGCTCGACGGCGCCGTCAAGGCGCTATGGATTCTGGGGACCAATCCGGCGGCGAGCATGCCGCGCGCCGCGCGCGTCCGGGCGGCGCTTGCGGCATGTCCGTTCGTCGCCGTCAGCGATTGCTGGCCGACCGACACGACGGGCTTTGCCGACATCGTCCTGCCCGCCGCCGGCTGGGGCGAAAAGGACGGCGCCGTCACGAACTCGGAACGCTGCATCTCGCGCCAGCGGGCTTTTCGCGAGCCGCCCGGAGAAGCCCGCCCCGATTGGTGGATGATCACCGAGGTCGCGCGGCATATGGGCTGGCGCGAGCAGTTCGCTTATCATGGCCCGGCCGCCATCTTCCGTGAGCATGCGGCCCTCTCCGCCTTCGAGAATGGCGGGCCGGCGCGTCGCATCTTCGATATCGGCGCGCTTGCAGCCTTGAGCGACGAAGATTACAGCAGGATGAACCCGATCCAGTGGCCGGTTGTGCGCGGGACGTCCAAAGAGTGGCGGGGCGTCGAACGGCTTTTCGGGGACGGCGAGGGGTTTCCCACCGGCGACGGCCGCGCCCGCTTTGTGCCGACGCCGTACCGGCCGCTCGCCGCCGCGACCGACGACTGGCCGCTGCTGCTGAATACCGGCCGGGTGCGCGACCAGTGGCATACGATGACCCGGACCGGTCGAATCCCCCGGTTGATGGCGCATCAAAGCGAGCCGATGCTCGACATGCATCCCGCCGACATGTCACGGCTCGGCCTGGCGGATGGCGGCCTCGCCCGGGTCGAAAGCAGGCACGCGGCAACCGTGCTGCCGGTTCGCTCGTCAACCGGCCAGCGGCCCGGCGAGGTCTTTGCGCCGATGCATTGGACCGACCACTTCACCTCCGCCGGACCGGTCGACCGGATCGTCAGCGCCGCGACCGACCCGATTTCCGGACAGCCCGAGCTGAAGGCCACACCGGTGCGGGTGACTGCGGTGGCGGCGCAGTGGCGCGGCGTGTTGCTGCGGCAGTCGGAGCGGCTGCCGAGCGGTCCGTATTATTGGGCGCGGGTTCCACTCGCGAACGGCCACGCCTTCGATCTTGCCGGCTGGGAACCCCTGCCCAGCGGATCCGGCAGCGAAGCGTGGGTGAGCGCACTGTTGGGCGCACCGCCGACGGCCGAACTGGTCATCTACGCCGATCCCGGCCGCGGCGCCTTTCGCTATGCCAGCCTCCTCGCCGGACGGCTGGAGGCCGGCCTTTTTCTCGCCCGCGACGCGGCCTCCCTGCCGCGCCGGGAGGCGCTGGCGGCATTGCTCGGAACGACCGTCGAGGCCGGGGCGCGCACCGGCCTGCTCGCCGGGCCATCGATCGCAACAGCGGCGATCGGCGACGCCGGCGGCACCGTTTGCAGCTGTTTTTCGGTCGGGCTGCGGACGCTCTATCGCGCGATCGCCGAGCGCCGGTTGACCACCGTCGGCGAGATCGGGACCGCGCTGCGCGCCGGCACCAATTGCGGCTCGTGCATTCCGGAGCTCAAGGCGATCTTGCGTGACGCCGGCATCGGCGTCGCCGCGGCATGAGCGCGTTTTCTCGCCGCTGCGACAGCACAGATTCTGCTGTGCGGCGCCGAGCGGCGCTGTCAGCATCCGCACATTGCCGCCGGGCGATCGACCGGCCGCGGGCAGGCGCCGGAAATATGGGGTTCCATTCTGATGGACGACAACAGCGAAGGCGGCCCACTGCACGGGCGCAGGATAGCGCTGCCGGAGATGCGCGAGGCCGACCGGCTTGCTCTGATGCTGCAAGAGTTGGGGGCGGAGACGGTAAGTTGTCCGCTGGTGGCAATCGTCGATGCGCCGGACCCGGCTCCCCTCAATGCCTGGTTGGGCCGATTTGGCGAGGCGCCGTTTGACGACCTCATTCTGCTGACCGGCGAAGGTCTGCGGCGCCTTCACGCGGTTGCCCAGCGATCGGGGAGGGAGCGCGTCTTCCTCGACGCTCTGTCGAAGACCCGAAAGATCACGCGTGGCCCCAAGCCGGCGCGGGCGCTGCGCGAGCTCGGGCTGGCGCCTGATTTGCGCGCGGCAGTGCCGACAACCGAGGGCGTCATCGCACTGCTCTCGGATGACGACCTGTCCGGCCGCAGGGTCGGTGTTCAGCTCTATCCGGGCGCGGTGAACAACCGGCTTGTCGATTTTCTCCGGGGGGTCGGGGCGACCCCCGACCCCGTCGTGCCCTACGAATACGTCTCAGAAGCGGATGACCGGAAGGTCGCAGCGCTGATCGACCAGATGGCAGCAGGTCGTATCGACGTGATCGCCTTCACCAGCGCCCCCCAGATCAGGCGCCTGTTCGATGTCGCGCACGCCCTGAACCAGAAAGACAAATTGGAAGTCGCGCTGCAAAAAACGATCGTCGCCGCTATTGGCCCGGTCGTCGTCGCGGAACTGCAGCGGCATGGCGTGAGCGCAATGATCATGCCGAACCACACCTACTTCATGAAACCACTGGTCTCGGCGATCGTCGCGGCGTTGTCGCATTAGCGGCATGATCATCGGGTCTATTGCAGCAGGCGCTGTTACAGCAGGCGCTATTGCAGCCGCCATGCCGACAACCGGCTCTCGATCCGCACCAGGGCGAAATTGACGAGCAGACCGAGCAGCGCCAGGGTCAGGATCCCGGCATACATTTCGGGAATCTGGAAGTTGAATTCGGCCGAATTCACGAGATAGCCAAGGCCGGCCTTGGACCCGACCATTTCCGCCGCGATCAATATCAGGATCGAATGCGCCGCAGCAAGGCGGATGCCGGTAAAGACCGTCGGTGCCGAGGCGGGTAGAATCACTTTTGTAAAGAGGCGGATGGAGCGCACCCCCATCGACCGCGCCGCCTTGACCAGCAGCGGGTCGACCGTGCGCACGGCGTTCACGGTGCCGAGCAAAATCGGCCAGGTGCTGGCGTAGAGAACCATCGCGATTTTCGAGGTTTCGCCGATCCCGAGGACCAAGGTGAAGACCGGCAACAGCGCCAGGGCGGCCGTGTTCCTGAAGATCTCGAGCAACGGGTTGAGAAATTCGGCGACGCGCCGGTTGGACCCGATGATCAATCCCAGCGGCACCGCGGTCAGGATCGCGAGCGCCAGGCCGCTGACCGAGCGATAGACGCTGGCAACGACGTGCTGCTGCAGCGCTCCCGACGACAGCAAATGCCACCACGCCGCGACGACCGCGGAAAACGGCGGCAGAAAGACGCGATCGACCACGCCGTAGCGCGGCAAGGTTTCCCACGCCAGGCAGAACAGCGCGACGGCCAGGCTGCTCCTGGTCACGGCGCCGATTGCGGCGACCGGTTTGGCGCCGGCGTCGATCACGCGCAGCCGCAGTGGAACCTTGGTTCGGATGATTGTCGCAACTGACATGTTTACCGATCCTGAGCTAATGGCGCGGCGCCGTGTCGTCCGGTTTGCGCAGCATTGTCCAGATGCGGTGACGCAGCTGGACGAATTCGGGACTGGATCGCAAATCCTCGTCGCGCCGCCGCGAGCCCAGCGGAACGTCGAGGATGTCGAGGATGCGTCCCGGACGTGTCGTCATCACCGCGACCCGCTGCCCCAGATAGATCGCTTCGTCGATGCCATGGGTGATGAACACGATCGTCTTGCCGGTCTCTTCCCAGATCCGCACGAGCTCGTCTTGCAAAGACTCGCGCGTCTGAGCGTCGAGCGCGCCGAAAGGTTCGTCCATCAGCAGCACGTCGGGGTCGTAGGACAGGCTGCGGGCGATCGCGACGCGCTGCTTCATGCCGCCGGAAAGCTGATGCGGATAGCGGCGCTCGAAATCGGAGAGCCCGACCAATGCCAGGAAATGCCGCGCCCGCTCGGCGCGCTGCGCCCGCGGCAAACCGATCGCCTCCAGCCCGAACTCGACATTGCCCAGCGCCGTGCGCCACGGAAACAGCGCGTATTGCTGGAACACGATGCCGCGGTCGCGGCCGGGTCCGTGGATCGGCTCGCCATCCACCAGGATCCTGCCCGAGCTGGGCTCGGCCAGACCCGACAGCAGGTCGAGCAGGGTCGACTTGCCGCATCCGCTCGGCCCGACCACAACCATGAACTCGCCCGCGCGCACCTCGAGATCAATGTTCGACAGCACGATAACGGGCTCGCCGGCCGCCCCGGCCCGCGAATTGGGAAAGCTCTTGCTGACGCGTTCGAGCCGAACCTTCGACATCACGCCGTTCCTCGACGAAACCCCGGTTGCCACGATCCTCAACCGCTCTGCGCGCCGCGATAGGGATTGAACTCGTTGGTATAAAGGTCGCGCGGGTGCAGCTGGCCGAGGGCCGCGTCGCCGTTCGCCCGAAACCAGTCGATGTAAAGACTGAAGGACCGGTCCTCCAGCAATCCGCCGCGCCCGGCGAGACCCGACGACTTCCAATAGGTCACGACACCGGGATCCTCGTCGCGCCCGCGCTTTCTGATGATGTCCTGAAACCGCGCGATAACCGCCGCGCGCGGTTGCGTTCGCGTCCATTCGATCGCCCGCGCCGTGGCGTCGACGAATTTACGGGTCGCATTCGGGTTCGCGGCGATGAACTTGTTGGTCAAGACATAGCTGCCGGTGGTCAAGGCTCCGAACAGCGCGTAATCGGTCAGCAGGAGATCGACGCCGCCGACCGCGTTCGCCTTGTCGCGGTACACGTCGGACAAGATCGCGGCGTCCACCTGTTTGAGCCGCAGCGCATGTTCGGCGCTCGCCGGCGGCATCGGCATCAACGTCACCTCGTTGATCTCGGCCGGGCTGAGACCGCTGCGCTGCAGGTAAACGTCGATCATGAACTCGTCATGGGCGCCGAGCGTGTTGACCGCTACCTTTTTGCCGAGGAGGTCGCGCGGGCCTTTAATCGGGCCGCCGCTCAGCACGTAGAGGCCGGGCCACGTCTCCTTGTCGGTGCCGCTGCTGCCGATCACCGCCTTGATCGGGGCTCCGGCAGCGACGAGCCGCTCGATCGCACTGTTGAACGCGCCGCCGACATCGATGTCGCCGGTCACCGTTGCCTGGATATCCTGCGGACCGCTGATCGTGTTGCCGACCCATTTGAGCTTGAGCGGCGCCAGATGGCCCAGATCCTCGGCCAGTTCCGGAAGGGTCACGCGGCTGGCCCAGCCCTGATAGCGCAGCTCCGACAGCTCGTAATGCACGTCCGCGGAGCCGGCTGGTTGGGCCGCCAGATTATTTGCCCCGATAAAGGCGAGCGCGCCGCCGGTCAGAAACGAGCGTCTGAGCATTTGAATCCCTCTGCGGCCGCGGAAAGCGGGAATTGTGTTGTTGGCGAGCTCGCGGCTCGGCGCGCCCGGTTATTTCTGAGCCGCGTCGCGCAACGGGTTGAGCCGGCTGGCGCGGCTGCCGGAAGCTGTCACTGTGTCCAACCCGTTGCTGCGACCGCCCGATTAAGGGCCGCGGCGACGGATGCGGCTACGAAACTGTCAACAACAGATGCGCAGCCGGTTTAAGCAAAAGTCATATGGACTAATATAGCGACAGGCATCCATCTTGTTCGTCTCATTCTCCGAACACACCGATAATCGAGAAAGTAGCTATGATTGTCAAATAGTAAATTATCGTTATTGAGTGGTCGGGTAGAGCAGTATTTTCTATAGTTCCAGCTATATGAGGAAGATTATTCTGTTTCCCCTTCACCGAGGCGGCGGTCGCGAAAGGCGCGCGGGTGCAGCGGATAGGCGGTCGTATGCTTCATCCGCTCCATGGCGAAGCGCGAGGTGACGTTTTTCATCGGTGCGACCGCGATCAACCGTTTGTAGAAGGCGTCGTATTCGGCCATGTCGGCGACCGCGACGCGCAGCAGGTAGTCGACGTCACCGGCCATTCGATAGACTTCCATCACCTCGGGCATGGCCGCCACGCCGGCGCTGAAATGTTGCAGCCATTCCGGGGTGTGCTCGCCGGCCTGGACCGCGACAAAGACCGAGAGCCCGACGCCGATGCGATCGGGGTCCACCACCGCGATCCGACGGGTAATGACACCGGTCGTCTCGAGCTTTTGAATGCGCTTCCAGCACGGCGTCGGCGACAGGCCGACACGCTCTGCCATCTGGGCGATCGAGAGGGTCGTGTCGTCTTGCAGGATCTCCAATAACTTGCGGTCGATCTCGTCCATGCCCTCTGCGGCCCTGCTCAAGCCTCGAAGAGGCGGCCAGAGGCGAAGCCCCCGTCCGGGCCGACCAGGCCTGTCTCGAGCAACGGGTCGTGTTCGCCGATAGCCTTCGTCGGGCGCCGCATTTGCTCGATGCCGGCCGTGCCGCCCGTCGCCGGGGCGGATAAAATCGGCGCCATGCGGGCCCCGAGATGCCCGGCCAACGCCTCGCATTGGCGCCGGATGTCGGGCACCGACGTTACCTCCCAGAATACCGGTTTGGTCACCGGACCAACGGCGTAGAGGCGTTGCCAGAATCTCGCCCTTGCGGTTGCGCAAGGCGCACAGCGAGCTCACGTCGAGACCCAGGCGCAGCGGATCCGGCCGCACGTCGCCGCGATCGAGCAACCGGCAAATCAACGGATCGGTTATCCGATCGTAGTCGCACTCCGGTCCCGAGCAGTTGATCACCCGGCGGACGTCGAGATAGTGATCGGCATCGGCCCGACCGCGGCCGGTGCGCGACCCTGACGCCTTCGGGTCCGGGGCGCATGTTGCGAATGCGGGTCGCCGCAGCGATCAGCTGGCCGCGCGCGATCGCCTCCTCGATGCGATCGGCGACCGAGGGCGGCATGCGGTGGCGATGGACCTCCCACCACGGCCGCAGGTGACGGACGAACCGGGCCCGCTCCGCTGGCGGCATCGCCTGCCAGATGTCCTGCGTCGCCGGACGCATCCCGTCGATCACGGCCCGCCAGTCGCCGCCCTTGGCGACCAGCTCCTCGATTTCCTCGCGAATTGCCCGGGTCAGTCCGGCGGCCGTTGTCGGCAGGGCGCGCTCGAACAAGCCGGAGGCCAAAGCTGGCGCGCCGGAACCATGCCGGCGCGGCAGCAGGCCTCGCCGGGAAAGCGCGTAAATCCCTGCGGTGTGGCCGCGGTCGAGCAGCGAAATCGCGGTGTCGACCATGGTCAGCCCGGTGCCGATCAGCAGCACCGGATCGTCGGGCGCCAGTCCGGTCAGCGCATCGGATGCCCACGGATCGGGGCGGTAGCTGTCGCTGTCGTAAAAGCTCATATCGGCAAGCGGTCGCGGCTCGGGCGGGAAGTTGCCGACGGCAAGCACGGCGATGTCGGCCTCGGCGGTGCGCCCGCGGTCGAAATCCAGCACGATGCCGCCGCGCGAAACCCGCAGATCGAGGACCTCGCCGCGGGTCAGGACGAGGCGCCCGCCGCGCCCGCTGGCGCGCTTGTACTCTTCCTTCAGAAGATGCCGGACGTAGTCGCCGAATACATGGCGAGCGACAAAGCAGTCCGGTGTGACCGATGCCGTATCGCGATCCGCCGGCTGCCGCAGCCAGTCGAGAAAGTCGTCCGGGCGGTCGTGAAAAGCGCTCATTCGCCCGGCCGGCACGTTCAGCAGATGGTTGAGGTTTCCTGTCGAATAGGCGAGCCCGGTGCCGAACCGCGGGGTTCGCCCGATCAGATGGATGCGGACCGGTGGCGGACATCGCCGCAACAAGTGCAGCGCCAGCAACGTCCCGCTGAAACCGGCGCCGATGACGGCGATCGCGGGCGCTCTAGGGGTGGGCGACGGGGTCGGTGGGTCTACGGCGCGCGGCTCCCGATACCCTGGCGCGGCATGGGGCGTGGTAGAGGAAGACATCATCATACTCCCTGGCGCCATCGGCAGCTGCGGCGCGTGGGCTCGGGCCCGATCAGGCCCGCGGCCCGCCCGACCAAGACGCGGCGCGCGGTAGCGCAGATTGCAGCTCATCTGGCGAGTTGCGCTGGAACAGCGAGGTGGATGCCGCATTCGGTCTTGTCGCGACGGCGCCACCGGCCAGCGCGCCGATCCTCGCCGGGCAAAACGCGGTCGGTGCAGGTCGTGCAGCCGATCGACAGGTAGCCGTCGGCCTCGAGCGGATGCTTGGGCAGGCCGCGGCGGTCGAACTCGTCCTCGACCCGGCCGCGCGACCAGCCGGCGAGGGGATTGATCTTGACCCGGCCGTCCGGCGCCGCCTCGATCGCGGGCAGTGCTGCCCGCGCGGCGCCGTGATAGCGCTTGCGGCCGGAGACCCAGGCGTCAAAGCCGCTCAAGGCGGCAGCCAGCGGCTCGACCTTGCGCACTGCGCAGCAGCGGTCGGGATCGGCAAGCCAAAGCGCATCCTCGGGATCGACCTCGGCCAGGGAACCCGGATCGGGAGAAATCGTGCGCACATCTTCGAGGCCGAGCGCCGCGACGAGCGCATCGCGATAACGCAAGGTCTCGCCAAACAGCTTCCCGGTGTCGAGAAACAGCACCGGGATACGGCGGTCTATGGCGGCCGCCAGGGCCAGCAACACGGCGGATTCGGCGCCAAAAGAGGAAACCACCGCGAGCCGGCCGGGGAACTCACGTTCAATCAACGGACGCAACAACGCGGCGCCGTCGAGCTCGGCATAGCGGGAGCTCAGTTGTCGAATGCGAGACGCCGGCGCCGTGCCCCGGCAATCCTCGCTGCCGACGGCCGCCGACGGCACGGTTGTCCCGGCATCATCACCATCATCTTCGGCTCGCAGGCTCATGCTGCGCTCGCCACCGCCAGCCCTGGCGCGTTCATCGACTGCTCCCCGGCAAATGGACCTGTCGTCACTGCGACACCCCCGGATCACCTCCGGCTGCCCCAACGCTAGGGATCGACCGATCGGGAAGTCAACAAAATTCTACAGTCTATACATATAGATCGACCAGAATTAACGTATATAATACGTTATATCTATAGCCCGTTGACCGATCGAACGCGCATCGGACGACGGCCTAAGCTGGGCGTAGGCCGCGATTGCGACGAAGGGCGAGGGCTGTCCGGCGGGGACAAGCGTAGACGCGCAGGCGCGTTTGATTTTAGGGTCCTCGATCACCGTCGCGACGCCGCAGGGGTCGTCGGCAAAAGCAAAGGGGGGAGGAGCGCTTTGACCAAGACGACGCACCGCCGGTATTGGGTGTTCTTGCTGCTGTTCCTGTTCAACGCGATCGCCTATGTCGACCGCGTCAACATGTCGGTCGCGGGCAAGCCGATCGCGCATGAATTCGGCCTGTCGCCGATCGCGCTCGGCTATTTGTTCTCCTCGTTCCTGTGGGCCTATGTGCTGATGATGCTGCCCGGCGGGCGGTTGATCGACCGCTGGGGCACGCATGTCGTGGCCTCGGTCGCGACCACGGTATGGTCGACGGCGCAGATCGCGACCGGAATGGTCGGCAGCTTTGCGACGATGCTGGCGGTACGGCTCGGCCTCGGCGTCGGCGAGGCGCCATTCGCTCCGATTTCCTATGGCAGCGTCCGGTTGTGGTCGCCCTATACCGAGCGCGGCACCGCTATCGCCGCGATCTCGGCCGGGTCGAGCCTCGGCCTGGCGCTCGGTGCGCCGGCGGTGGCCTGGTTGATCGAGACATTGTCATGGCGCTGGTCGTTCATCATCACGGGCGCCGTCGGATTTGTCTGGGTCCTGGTCTGGCTCACCTTGGTCTCGACGCCGGAAAAAACACGGTGGCTGCCGCAAGCCGAGCGCGAGCACATCCTCGCCGGGCGCGACGCCGGCATAGCGCCGCCGAGCCACGGCGGTGTCGGCTATCTCGGGCTGATACGCTCGCCGACGATGTGGGGCCTGTTCATCTCGCAGGGCTGCCTCGTCTACACCGGCTATCTCTACATTTCCTGGCTGCCGAATTACCTCCAAACCGCACGGCACATGTCGATGCTCAACTCCGGCATTTACACGGCGATCCCGTTTCTCGTCGCCATGGCGGTCGGCATCGTCGCCAACTGGGTTGGCGACCGGCTGCTGACGGCCGACGCGGTGCGCGCCGGCAAGCGCCGCTATCTGGTGGCGCTCAGCCTGCTGTTTATGGCGGCGGGCCTGCTGATCCCCTTTGTCCAGTCATTGGCCGCGGTCATCACCCTGATCACGATCGCGGTATCGTCCTCCCATGTCGGGCCGGCCGCCAACGGCGCCCTGGTCGGCGACCTGCTGCGTTCTCCGGCCGATGCCGGCCGCGCCTTCGCCTTTCTCGTCCTCGGCGGCAACACTTTCGGCCTGCTCGCGCCGATCGTCACCGGCTACGTCGTCGCCGCGACCGGCAGCTTTAACGCGGCCTTTGTCGTCGCGGGCGCGCTGGCGCTGGTCGGGGCGGTGGCGGCTCTGGCGCTGGCGCGCGGCGCGCTCGGCGAGCACGCCCGGCCACCCCTCGCAAGACCGGGTCTCGCCAACTGAGATTGACCGATTTCCACGTGCGCCGGTTCGAGCGCGCCTCCCACCCCCAAACGGCGACGCGTAAGGGAGCGCGACGCGCGCGGGCAGACAAGCGGTGCCACCGGGGCCGAGCCCCTTGATCGTGGGCTGAGGGACCAGCATATTGAGGGGGCAGCGTTCGTGCTCCGGCTTGGAGCAATGTGACCGAGCCCGCGTGAGTGGTCCCGCCGCCTGGCGGAAACCTGGGTCCGGTCTTTATCCCCTGCACTGATCCGACAGCCCTCGTCACGCGGGTCGTCTCCGACCCGCCCGGCGCATGCGATGATTTCGTGTGCGCCTCGCCGGCATTCCAATGACCTTGAAGAGGCGCCCGTTTTGCCCAGTTTTTCCGATTTCGGATTCGCGACCCAGATCCTGCACGCCCTCGCCGCCGAGGGCTACACCACCCCCACCCCGATCCAAACCCAGGCCATCCCAACGGTTCTCAGCGGCCGCGATCTCTGCGGCATCGCCCAGACCGGGACCGGCAAGACCGCCGCTTTCGCATTGCCTATCCTGCAACGCTTCTCCCATCCGCCACGGCCGACGCCGCCGCGCGGCTGCCGGGCGCTGGTGCTCTGTCCGACCCGCGAGCTGGCGAACCAGATCGTGGAAAGCTTCCGCGCCTATGGCCGCGGAACGCGGCTTTCGGCGATGGCCGCTTTTGGCGGCGTCCCGATCGGAGCCCAGCAGCGCCGGCTCGCGTCGGGGGTCGACATCCTCGTCGCCACTCCCGGGCGCCTGCTCGATTTGATCGACCACAAGTTCCTCGTGCTCTCGAATGTCGAGGTTCTCGTTTTGGACGAGGCCGACCGGATGCTCGACTTGGGCTTTATCCACGCGCTGAAGCGCATCGTGAAGCTGGTGCCCCGGCAGCGGCAGACGCTGCTGTTCTCGGCCACGATGCCGCGGCCGATAGCGGCACTCGCCGAGGAGTATCTCGACGACCCGCTGACGGTAGCCGTGGCGCCGGCCGCGACGACGGTCGAGCTCGTCGACCAAGGTGTCGTCTTTGTCGCGAGCGCCGAAAAGCGCGACCTGCTCGCGGAGCTGTTGCGCGACCCGGTGCTGGCGCGGGTGCTGGTCTTCACCCGAACAAAGCATGGTGCAGACCGGGTAGTGCGGCATCTCGAAGGCGCCGGTATCGACGCCACCGCCATTCACGGCAACAAATCGCAGCCGCAGCGCGAGCGCGCGCTCGCCGGCTTTCGCGAGGGCCGTACGCGGGTGCTGGTGGCGACCGACATCGCGGCGCGCGGGATCGACGTGGAGCGGGTGTCGCACGTCATCAACTTCGAATTGCCGAACGTGCCGGAAGATTACGTTCACCGGATCGGCCGAACCGCACGCAACGGTGCGTCCGGCGTGGCGATCTCGTTCTGCAGCGACGAGGAACGCCCGTACCTGCGCGATATCGAGACGGTTACCCGGCGGCCTATCCGGGCGCTCCCGTTCCGCGCCGAACCCGTCCCCCCCGGTCGGATGCCGGCGCCGCAGCAGCCCGCCAGCAAACGGGTCGATGCAGGGCGTCGAACGCGGCAGGTTCGCGGCGGGAGATACAACAGCGCCGGCGGTGCCCGCAGCCGCGCCGCGCTTTGAGAAAGTCGCGCTTTGAGACCGAGGCCCATGTCCGCAGTTCGGCATGGGCCGACGGCGGCCAGTCCAGGGGTGCAGCAAAAGCCGCGGAAACGATGTATTAGAGGCGGCTACTCGAGCAGAACGGAGCACCCGCGATGGCGCGCCTGCCGTATCTCGACAAATCCGACCTTCTGCCGGAGCACCACGATCTGCTGGCGCGCAACATCAACCTCTACCGGTTGCTGGCGCACAGCCCGCGCGCGGCGCGCAGCCTTAACACCCTGGCGCGGTACATCCGCGACGGCAGCCGGCTCGACCCGCGATTGCGCCAACTGGCGATCCTGCAGGTCGGCTACGTCACCCGCTCACGCTACGAATATTCGCACCACATCCGGATCAGCCGCGATTTCGAGGTCTCCGACGACGACATTCGCGCCGTCGCCGAGGAGACCGCCGGCCGTCCCACGGCACTCGAGCCGCTCGCCAAAGCGGTGCTGCGCGCGACCCGAGAGCTGACGCTCGATCTGGAAATCGCGGACGAGACTTTTGCCGCCCTGCGTCAGGGCCTCGACGAAGAGCGGCTTACCGACCTGTTGATCACGATCGCCTATTATAACGGGCTGGTGCGCCTGATGGCGGCGATGGAGATCGATGTCGAGACGGAATATCTCGTCAATCTCGAAGAATTTCCGCTGCCGGAAGCTTAGCCGCCGGCAGCGGCCGGATCATCGGCTCGCGAGGGCGCGGGCCAGCTGGCTGACCGCTTCCTGATGCTTCTCGTTGCGGATCTCGGCGAAATTTCGCGCGATCTCGAGCAGCATGCGCTGATGCGGCGTGATCTGGCGCGGACCCTCCTGGCCGACCCCTTCGTAGAAATAGGTGATCGGGGCGCTCAGCGCGCGCGCGATTTCGAACAGCCTTCCGGCCGAAACGCGGTTGATGCCGCGCTCGTATTTGTGCGCCTGCTGGTAGGTGACCCCGATCATCTCGGCCAGCTGCTGCTGGGTCAGCCCCAACATGATGCGCCGTTCGCGAATTCGTGCGCCGACGTGGTCGTCGACGGCGGCGGTAGACCGCCCTCTCTTTGGCTTTGCCATGCCTTCACCCGTGTCAATCTGCTCAAAAACGCCGGTCGTGCCCTGGGCCGCTTGTGTCAACACGACAGCAGCCGTTTAATTCCACCGGCGCGATCCGGCGGCCCAACAACACGCCATCGGGCGAACCCCGATCCCGCTCGATCAACGAGAGCGGCAGTTCGAGCCTGCGATAATCTCCGAAGTGGTATTCGCGCGGACCGACGACAAGGGTGGTGTCCCGGCAATCGCCAATAGGCGCGGATTGCCTGCCGCATTTCGGCTTTTGGGCGAAGGCGGAGACATCTGGGCGACGGCGAAAACAGCGCAAGCGGCAAGTACGGAGGGCGGCGGGGGTGAGTACCACGGCTGAGGACCCTGGCGCGGCAAAAACGGAGCGCCGCCGCGCGCTGATGCTGGCGGTAATGCTCGCCGGTCTCGCCGGCATGGTCGACGCGATCGGCTTTATCCGCCTGCGCCACCTGTTCGTTTCCTACATGAGCGGGAACAGCACGCAATTCGCGCTGGCGCTTGGGCGCGGCCAGCTTGCCGACGCCGGCCCGATCCTGCTGCTGATCGCGCTGTTCGTCTCGGGTGCGGCAGGTGGCCAGCTGATCGCCCATTTCAGCGGGCGCCGGCATCTGAGCGCCGTGCTCGCCCTCGTGGCAGCGCTGCTCGCCGCGTCGGCCGTCTTCGATACCGCCCCGGCGCCGATGGTGCTGGCGATGGGCGCGCTGAACGCAACGATGCACCGAGCCGGAAATATCTCGGTAAGTCTGACATTCGTTACCGGGACATTGGTCAGGTTCGGCCAGGGGCTCGGCGACTTCCTGGCTGGACGCGGCGACGGCCTGACTTGGGCGGTGCAGGCGCTGCCCTGGGTGGGCCTGGTCGCCGGCGCGGCCATGGCCGGCGCCGCCCATCTGCGCATCGGGTCGGACGTCGCCTGGATGCCGGTCGGCGCCGCGGCCCTGCTGCTGCTGTGGTCGGTCGCTATTCCGGCGCCGGAGTGACGGCGGCCGCGAGGCAGGCGGCAAGCTGCGCGCGCAATCGCGAGGCGTCGAGATTTTGGCCGATCACCACCAGGCGGTTGCGCCCGCCGAGGCCGGGCGGCGCCTCATCCAAGGTAAAGCGGCGGCCGACCAGGTGGAAAAGGTGCCGCCGCGCGACGCCGGCGATCGCCAGTATGCCCTTTGCGCGGAACACGTTTGCCGGCAGCTGTTCCAAAAAGGCTTGGAACTCGTCGGCCAGAAAGGCCCGGTCGCTGGCAAACGACACGGCGTCGAAGCCGTCCGCCGCGATATGGTCGTGGTGCTCGTGGCGGCCGTCGCGATCGTCGAGCTCGCGGGCGGAGCGCGAGCCTCGGTCGCCGAGGATCAGCGGCAGTGCAACCTGCGCGCGGCTCGCGCGGACGATCCTGGCGCCTGCGGCGATCGTGCGGATCTTGTCCTCGACAGCGTCGGCTTGCGCCGCCGCGACCAGATCGCATTTGTTCAGCACCACGAAATCGGCATAGCGCAGCTGGTTGAGTGCCGGTTTGCTGTCGAACAGGTCGAGGCTGAAGCTCTCGGCGTCGGCGAGCGCGACAATCGCGTCGACGCGCACGGACCCACGAAATTGCGGGCGCATAAAGGTCAGCACGACCGGCAGCGGGTCGGCGAGGCCGGTGGTCTCGACGATCAGGCGGTCGAGCCGCGGCCGGCGCCGCAGCACGCGAGACACGGCGTCGACCAGGTCATTGTTGACCGAGCAGCAGATGCAGCCATTGGCGAGCTCGACCATGTCGTCGCCAGCGCCGATGATCAGGTCGTTGTCGATCGCGATGTCGCCGATCTCGTTGACCATGACCGCGATCCTCAGACCGGTCCGGCTGGCCAGGATGTGGTTGACGAGCGTCGTCTTGCCGCTGCCGAGAAAGCCGGTGACGATCGTGACCGGCAGGCGGGCCTCTTCTTCCATCGGCCGCTCCTTTTTTTTCCTCTCCCCCCGCCGGTCGGGGGGAGAGGGCAGGGTGAGGGGGGCCAGACGGACGAGCCGCGGCGCCACCCACCTCACCCTCCCCATCGCCATGCGACGGGACCCCTCCCTCTCCCCCCGGAGGGCGGAGAGGGCGCGCCTTCTGACATGTCGTAAAAATCCTGGTTGAGGAGGCTCATCACGTCACTCCCCATGCGCCCGATCCGCAAGATGCCGCCCATCAGGAAAGGGGCCGAAGCGCGGCGAAAGTATAGGTTGTGCCGACCGCCGACTGGCTGACGGCGTCGCCAAAGGCGTTGGCGAGCGCATGCAACGCCCGCCAGCCGGTGCAATGGCCGGCGATAATGTGCGGGATCGCAAACGGCCGCAGCGCCTCGACGGTGTCGGGGATGATCCGCTCCATGACCCCGCCGAGATGCAGGCCGCCCATCAGGCAATGGATCGGAATGTCCGGAAACAACCGGCGCACCTCGGTGCAGACATTGACGACGCCGGCATGCGAGCAGGCGCTGAAGACGACCAGCCCCAGTCCCTCGACGTGCGCCACCAGCATGCGCTCGTCCATCAGAAAAGGATCGGGCTGCCACGGCGCGTTGGGGCCGGTTCGACACAGGTGGTCGACGCGGCCCTTCTCAAAGGGGGTGACCCGCGGGATTTCGCCGCTCAAATAAAAATGCCCGTCGAGCAGCAGCCGCTCGGCGCGGTCGTTGACGACCACAGCACCGTGCCGCTCCAGTTCGGAGGGAAGCGGCACCTTGGCTACCGGGACGACGGCGCCGCTGGCCAGCACGACGCCGCGCTCGTTGAACATGTCCGGGTTGACGTGGACATTCGCCCGCCCCCCGTTCTGCGCGATGCCGTCGAGTGCGGCCGGCAGCGCGCCCATGTGATCCCAATGGCCGTGGGTGATCGCGATCGCCTCGACCTCGCCGAGAGCGATGCCGAGGTTGGTGCAGTTGCGGATAAAGGCGGCTCCCTCGGTGCCGGTGTCGAACAACAGCGTATGCCGCGCCTGCGCGGTTGCGGAGACCAGCCTCAGCCCGTATCCGAGGTTTGCGACCAGCAGCGTCTCGCCGGAAATCGTGCCGGCCCCGGCGCGCACGACATTGGCGAACTCCGAAACCGCAAACAGGGTCTTGCTGACATAGGCGTCGCTGACGTTGTCGGTCAGCACGTCGACGGTGAGTGCCTCGACCGGGCTGAGAGAGCGGCTGGTGTCGGTCATCGTGCTGGCGATCCCGAGTTTCCCGGAAACTGTCTTATCGGCTCCGCGGCTGTCCCGCTTCGCGTCCACCGGCGGCGCATGCCCGAGCCCGGCGCCGGTTTCGACCGTCGGCGGAACACCCATGGTCGAGATGTTGGGCCAAATGCGACCGGGCGTAAACAGATCGCTGCCCTCGGCCACCGGGCGCTTGCCGGCGACGGCCGGAAGACGGCAAGCTGGGCCAACAGCGTTTCGAGAGGATGACATGAGCGAACCGGTCGGCCCCCTGCCGGGCTTGTCCCGCGGCCTTACCAATTACGGCGACCCCGATTTCGCCCTCTACCTGCGGCGCTCGTTCGCCCGCTCGATGGGTTACTCGACCGACCTCTTGGCGCGGCCGGTGATCGGCATCGCCGACACCTATTCCGGCTACAACAACTGCCACCGCCATTTCCCCGAGCTGATCGAGGCGGTCAAGCGCGGCGTCTTGGCGGCGGGCGGGCTGCCGTTGACCTTTCCGACGATCTCGCTCGGCGAGGTGTTCCTCACTCCGACCAGCCTGATGTTCCGCAACCTGATGGCGATCGACACCGAGGAGATGATCCGCGCCCAGCCGATGGACGCGGTGGTGCTGGTCGGCGGCTGCGACAAGACCGTGCCGGCCCAGCTGATGGGGGCGGTCTCGGCCAACCGGCCGGCGATCCAGCTCGTCGCCGGCCCGATGATGACCTCGCGCTGGCATGGCGAGCGGCTCGGCGCCTGCACCGACTGCCGCCGCTTTTGGGCCCGCTACCGCGCCGGCGAGATCGGCGCCGGCGAGATCCACGAGGTCGAGGGCAACCTTGCGACCACCGCCGGCACCTGTGCGGTAATGGGGACGGCGAGCACGATGGCCTCGATCGCCGAGGCGCTGGGCATGATCCTGCCTGGCAGCGCCGCGATCCCGGCGGTCCATGCCGACCGGCTGCGCGCCGCCGAGGCGACCGGACGCGCGGCGATGCAGCTCGCCCGCACCGGCCTGACCCCGGACCGGATCGTCACCCGGCACTCGGTCGAGAATGCGCTCAGGGTGCTGATGGCGATCGGCGGATCGACCAACGCCGTCCTCCATCTGACCGCGGTCGCCGGGCGCGCCGGCATCGACATCGACCTGAGCCATCTGAACGAGATCAGCGACTCGACGCCGGTGCTGGTCGACCTGAAGCCGACCGGGCCGCATTACATGGAGGATTTGTTCGCCGCCGGCGGCATCGGCGCGGTGCTGCGCGAATTGCAGCCGCTGCTGCACCTCGACTGCCTGACGGTGTCGGGCGAGACCGTCGGCGACCGTCTCGCCGCGCCGGGCGGCCCGGTCGACCGTTCTGTCGTCAAGCCGCTCGCCGACCCCTTGCAGCCGGTCGGCGGGCTCGTCGCTTTGTTCGGCTCCCTCGCGCCGAAAGGCGCCATTTTCAAACGCTCGGCCGCCGACCCGAAATTGTTCGAGAAGGAGGGCAGGGCGGTTGTCTTCACCTCGCTCGAGGATTTGTCGGCGCGCATCGACGACCCCGCTCTCGACGTGACCCCCGACGATTTCCTGGTCTTGCAGAATGCTGGGCCGCTCTCCGCCTCGGGCATGCCGGAAGCCGGCTACCTGCCGATCCCGCAAAAGCTGGCGCGCGCCGGGGTCAAGGACATGGTGCGGATCTCGGACGCGCGGATGAGCGGCACCGCCTACGGCTCGGTCGTCCTGCACGTGACCCCGGATGCGGCCTCGGGCGGCCCGCTCGCCAAGGTCCGCGACGGCGACCCTATCCGCCTCTCGGTCAAGGAGCGCCGGATCGACCTCCTCGTTGCCGAGGACGAGCTTGCCCGCCGCCCGGTTGCCCCGCCGCCGATCCCCGAGCGCGGCTACGCCCAGCTCTACCGCCGCGAGATCCTGCAAGCCGATAAGGGCTGCGACTTCAACTTCCTGCGTAAGCATCCGCTCGCCGCCCGGTGACGGGACGGCAGCAGACGCAATCCGCCTCCTTCGCGCGTGTGGCGCGCATCTCCTGTTTTCACCTGTTTCATCAGGTCGAGATCAGGCATCCGCACCTCCTTCAACGACAATCTGCCACCGGTTTAGAAATCCCGATGCCGTGACGATACCATGCGATTACGGCAATCGCGTGGTTGTCGCCGTGCCGCCCGCCCGCAATGGCAGCCGTGGCGCAGCAGGAGCCCGGAAAGCTGCTGGCGCGCGCCCGGCGCAAGGCATGCTCGGCATCGAGACGGGCGCGCACCAAATTGTGCATCGCCTCGTATCCGGGATCGGGAACCCACACCGCGCTCAGCTCGCCCGCCCGATGCAGCCGCGCCAGACCGGCCGCATCCCGCCGATCGGTCTTGATCCGGTCGCCGGCGCGCTTTATGGCGAAGGCGCCGTCACCGGATAGCAGCACAGCGACAACCATGCGATTGCCATACTGTGAGACCGGTCGCCCCGTCCGCAGGCGGACATGTGGTCTAATGCCCGCGTCGCGCGTACCAGGGATGCGGGTTGCCGGGCACCTTGACGCGCAGCGTGTAGACCGAGGTGTGGGCGCAGCAGAACAGCGTCCGAAGATCCGGTCCGCCGAAGGCGAAGTTGACCGCCTGTTCCGGCCATCGGATGACGCCGATGCGCCTGCCGTCCGGTGCGATGACCCAGATGCCGCCGGGCCCGGTGCAATAAACCCGGCCGATGCTGTCGACCTTAAGGCCGTCGGGGATGCCCGGCTCACTGCCCTCGTTCAGATCAGCGAAAATGCTGCGCCCGACCATGTGTCCGGCCGGGTCGAGCCGGATCGCATGGATGTACTGCGAGGAGCGCGTGTTGGCGACGTAGAGCGTTCGCTCGTCCGGCGACAATGCCAGCCCGTTCGGATACTCGCAGTTCGCCAGCACGCTCAACCCGCCGTCCGGCGCCAGCCGGTAAACTCGGGCGCCATCCCAGAGGTTGTCCTCTCCGGCCGGGCCCGGTATCTCGCGCTCGCGGTAGGGGCGGCGTTTGTCCGGGTCGGTGAAATAGAGACAGCCGTTCGAATGGCAGATCACGTCGTTCGGCCGGTTGAACCGCCCGCCTTGGTAGTTGTCGACCAGCGACTCGACCTTGCCGTCTGCTCCAATGCGGGTCAGGCGCCGGTCGTCGCCCTCGCAGACGATCAGTCGGCCCTCGAGGTCGAAGGTCGTCCCGTTGCCGCCGATCGTGCTCCTGACCAGCTCCGGCGACCCGCCGGGCACGAGGCGCAACAGCTGGTTGCGGCGCAGATCGACGAAATACCACCAGCCGTCCGGATGCCAGAGCGGCCCTTCGGTGAAGATAAAACCGGTTGCGAGGCGCTCGGGCTCAGTCGTTTCGAGCACGTCAGGCAGGTAATTGGCGGTCGGCATGGCTGATCTCCTGACCCGGTGGTCTTCGCGCTGACGGTTTTACGCCCAGGCCGCGATCGCCGCGGCGATGACGTGGTTCAATGCAAGCAGGTCCATCGGATAGTCCGTCTCGTTGCTGACTGCGACGGTCAGCCGGTGGCGGCGCAGGATGAAGATGCGCTGGTCGGAGGCGCCCGAAGCCCAGGCGGTGTCGGGCGGCAGATCGGGGAATTGGCGGTCGATATTGGTGCGGAAGCACGCCGCATAGCCGGTTCCGGTATGCGTCGCAGAGAGCGCGTAGTCGGCCCACCCCGAGGGCAGGAGCCGCTCGCCGTCCCACACCCCGTTCTGCAGGTACAGCACGCCGAGCTTGGCGTAGTCGCGCAAGGTCGCAAAGCCGGCGCCCGAGGCGATCAGATTGCCCGCGATGTCGGCGGAATGCTGGTAGCTCGACATGCCAAGCCGATCGATCAGCAGGCCGTACAATGTCTGTTGATACGGCAGCCCGCGCCGTTCGATCTGGTCGCGGATGATCGCCCCCAGCACGTTGAGGCCGCTGTTGATGTAGCGATAGACCGAGCCGGGCAGGGTGGCCACGATCGAGCGCTGCGCCGCCTCGAACGCGTCGCCCGCATCCTGATAGACCGCACTGTTCTCAAAGCCCAGGGTGACGCGGCCGTCGCCGTGCAACACGGGGAAGCCCAGCCCCGAGCGCATGCGCAGCAGGTGATCGAAGGTGATCAGCCGGTGGATCGCGCGCGGGTCGCGCCACAGCGGCGCCGGCGCCGGGTCGTGCACCGAGGCGAGCCAGCCTTCCTGGATCAGGCGGCCGATCACGGTGCAGGTGATCGCCTTGGTCATCGACCAGCTCGGGGTTGCCCGGTCGGCGGCGCCGAATGCGCTGTAGCGTTCGCAGAGGATGCGCTCGGGGGTGGCGACCAGGATGCCGTAAGCGCCGGCCGACCGGCTGAAGAACGCATCGAGCGCGCGGCCGACCTCGGCGGGCGGGGCCGGCGCCGTCTCCACCGCGCCGCCGAGCGGCCAGGCCCGGCTGGGCTCCGGCCGCCGGCGGGGAACCGGCAGCGGCTCGAACCGCAGCCCCGCATGCGGCCCGAGGACGATGCTGCCATAGCCCGGCCGCGCGACCGCAGCGCCGACGACCGGCTCGCCAAAGGCGGGGTCGTTCCAGCGGACGGTCACACCGCGATCGGCGTCGTCCAAGTCGATGATGATGTCGCCGCGGGCGCGGGCATCGGCCAGTTCCGTCTGCCCGTCGGGAGCGGCGCGAAACCCGAGCCCGCCCGGCGCTGCCGCCCGCCGCCAGCGGAAATGACGCTCGGCGGCGGCGCCGTCGAGGCCGGTGACGTAGCGCATGTCGACGAGCCGCTTGGCGGCAAAGTTGACGGTGCGCTGGCGCAGCGCCCGCGGTGCGGCGTCGTAAACCAGCGGGTCCGGCGGGCCGTCGCCGAAAGGCTGCGGCGTGCGGTCGAAATAGGCTTCCGGCAGCGCCGCCGATTCCCGTCGCGCTTTGCTCATCGCCGTGCTCCTTCCTGCGATCCGATCGCGACAGGGTGCCGCTTTTGCGACGCCACGGCAATTCGACGAAGCGCACCGGACAAGCATGGCAAAATTGCGCGCATGAACTCCAGCTCCGCGGCCCGCGCCATACCCCTGGCTGAGAGCGGCGCCAGCCCGCCGGCCTCGCTCTACCTGGCCGCGCCGTTCAGCATGGGCTATGTCGATTTTTTACGCTCCTGATCCCGACTGCCTTATCGATACGGTCGGCATCAAGCTGTATCGGCTTTGGCTCAAGCGCCGGTCGTCATGCGAGGCCGATCACACCGCCGCGGCAGTCGGGAAGCGGCGCGCGGCTGATCATTGTATGCCTCTATGCTTGTATGCTTCAGTGCGCCCACGCGGCGGTTGACGGCCCGGCTCCGTTCAAATCGGCGCCACGCAAAGGGGGACCACATCCATGACGATCGACGTAGCGACCGGCATCAGCCGCATTCTCAAGCAAGAGGGTGTGGGTTGGGTTTCGACCTTCCCGGTCTGCCGGGTGAACAACGCGCTCGGCCGCGAAGGGGTGCCGATGCTGATGATGCGCGACGACCGCTACGCCGTCGCGGTCGCCGACGCGTTCTCGCGCATCACCGCGGGCTCGCGGATCGGGGTCGCCACCTTCCAAGGGGGCGTCAATGCCGCCGGCATGCAGTACGCCTACGCCGGGATGGCGCAGGCCTATGAGGATGGCTCGCCGGTTCTGTGCATCACCGATGGCGTGCCGGCCGGCAGCTCGGGCAACAGCCAGTACGATGTCGCATCGGCCATGAAGACCGTGTCGAAGTGGTTCGGCTATCTCGACAAGCCCGAGCGCACGCCGGAGCTGATGCGCCGCGCCTTCACCATGCTGCGCAGCGGCCGGCCGGGCCCGGTGATCCTGGCTATTCCCAATGCCACGGCCACCTACGACGAGACCGCCGACCCCTACCGTCCGGTCAAGGGCTGGAAATCGGCGCCGGACCCGGCGGATGTGCGCGCCGCCGTCGACCAGCTCCTCCAAGCCCGCAGCCCGCTGATCTACGCCGGCGAGGGGGTCATCTACGCGGGCGCCTCGGAAGACCTGAAAGCGCTGGCGGAGCTCGTGAATGTGCCGGTGATCACGACCCTCAAGGCCAAAGGGGCGTTCCCGGAGGACCATCCGCTGTTTGTCGGCGTGCGCGGCGATCAGGTGGCGCACTACCTGAACAAAAGCGACCTCATCCTCGCCATCGGCACGAGCCTGTCGCCGGGCCGCTTCAGCCACGCCATTCCCGATCCGGCGAAGAAGACCATCATCCACTGCAACGTCGACGAGCTCCACATCAACAAGATGTATCCGACGGCGCACGCGGTGATCGGCGATGCGCGCCTGACCTTGCAGGCGCTCCGCCAGGAAGTGTCCGGCCGCACGGCTGGGGCCGCGGGCGGCGCCGGACGGAAGGCGGGCGATGTGGCGGCGGAAGTGCGGGCGGCGCGCGACCAGGGGCTTGCCCGGTACCGGCAGGTCATGAACTCCGACGAGACGCCGATCAACCCCTATCGGGTGTACGGCGATCTGATGGAGGTGCTGGATCTGAAGAATTCGTTCGTGACGCACGAAAGCGGCAACACGCGCGACCAGCTATCGACCGTCTTCGACACGCTGATCCCGCGCGGCTTTCTCGGCTGGGGCAATGTCTCCACGCTCGGCTTCAGCCTGGCTGCCGCCATTGCCGCCAAGAAGGCGTTTCCGGGCCGGGCATCGGTGGCGGTGACCGGCGAGGCGGGCCTCGGCTACATGCTCGGCAACCTCGAGGTTCTGCTGCGCGAGAAGCTCGGGGTCACGGTCGTGCACATTTCGAATGGCGGCTTTGCCGGCTATGGACCCGGCTTCTGGGGGCCGGGACACGATCCCTTCACCCACCGGGTGCTGGGGCCCGACGAGGTGGACATGTCGAAGGTGATCGGCGCCCTCGGCTTCCACACCGAGCGGGTCAGCGAGCCGGCCGAAATCATCCCGGCCCTGCGGCGCGCATTCGACGTCAATAATTCAGGCCGCCCGGCCTATATCGAGTTCATCTGCTGCCAGTACCCGGTCTACGGCCAGTGGGTCGGCCGGGGCGAGTGACACGCATTTGCGCCCGCATCGTCTGGCTCCTTCCCCGCGCGAGCGGGGGAGGGGATCATGCGACGCATGGTGGAGGGGGCATCGCTGGGGCACCCCCTCGGGCTCGCTGTGCTCGCCACCTCCCCCGTAAACGGGGGAGGAGGACCGTAAGAAGTTCCGAGTACCATCAACCAGCGGATGCGATCCAGGCAGATGCCGAAGCTGATCACCGTCGCCGACGCTCTATCAAACCCTTCGGGGACTCCGTCAATCAACGGCGGCTCGTCCCGCAGCACTGCAATTCCGCCGCCGGTCTGGCCTGGAAAGAGGTCAGGGCAGAGGCCATATCGCGGCGGAGCCTTTGGCAGAATACGATAGCTCGGCGTAGACCGGTTAGCGCCCCGACCCCGAGCGGAGCTAACGCGAACGCGAGCCGGTGGAAATGACACATGAGTACATCTGCTGTCGCGTGCCGCG
>CAVZJF010000068.1:0-13259 GCA_963775525.1 uncultured Alphaproteobacteria bacterium
GCCACCCGATCGCCTCCGAAAAAGCAGGATTTTTGAGAGACGCAGGCTAATTCGAGTCACGCTAGCCCCCGAGCAGGCCAAGCCGACCGCGCAGAACGGATGTTATGGTAACCCCTGCTGTCCCGCGCGGCCGCCCGTCACACGTCGCCGACCCGCGTAGCCTAACTGCTTGGGCTCTCAAATTTAATGTCTGGCCCTCCTGACAGGCGTAGTGCGAAACGCGGCCGTTATTGTTGACCGTTGCCGCAAAATGCTCTCGAAACCGTATGCAGGATCACCAAAATTATTATCGTTGATGGTGACCGTTGTCGCGCCTTCGTTGAAAAGTTGTTGCAACCTGCCCCCCACATCCGCCGCCTGTGCCTCGTTCGGGTTCCCGTTCGCCAGAGCACCCCAAACCGCAAACAGAGCTTTGATAGCCATGCCATCCTCCTAGCAGGCTGCTGAAAAAGGCTAGTGGATTTGGCGCATCGTCGTCCTCTGACGTGGGGGACGGGGGTGGCGATGCGCGGTGACGACGAAAATTGTGGCAGCATTTTCAGCTACGTAGATTGGAGAAGCGGGTACGGTCGGATCATCCGCTGCGGGTGATTCGCGAGATCGTCAATGCAGCGCTGAGGGCGATGTCCGGGACGTTCGAGGCGCTGTATTCGCCGATCGGCCGCAGTTCGATCCCGCCGGAGCGACTGATGCGGGCGTTGCTGTTGCAGGCGTTCTATACGATCCGCAGGGAGCGGCAGTTGGTCGAGCAGATCGAATACGACCTGCTGTTCCGCTGGTTTGTCGGGCTGGGCATCGAGAACCGGTGTGGGATGCCACGACGTTCAGCAAGAACCGCGACCGGCTGCTCGCGGGCGAGGTGGCGCAGCAGTTTCTCGCCGCCGTGCTGGCGCAGCCGAGGGTCAAGCGGCTGCTGTCGAGCGAGCACTTCACGGTCGACGGCACGCTGATGGAGGCGTGGGCGAGCCTGAAGAGCTTCCGCCCGAAGGACGGCTCGGGCGACCCGCCGGAGGCCGGGGCGCAACGGCGCGCGACTTTCACGGCGAGAGGCGCCGCAACGACACGCATGCCTCGACCACCGATCCGATGCCAGGCTGTACCGCAAGGGGCCGGGCAAGGAGCGCGGCTGTGCTTCATGGGCCATGCCGCTGATGGAGAACCGCAACGGCCTGGTGGTCGGCGCGGTGGCGACGCGCGCCTCGGGCCACGCCGAGCGGATCGCGCGCGCTGGCCTGATCGAGCCGCTGCCGACGGCCGCACGGTCACGCTTGGCGCCGACAAGGGCTACGACAGCGGCGATTTGTCGCGGAGATGCGCGAGATCAGGCGGTCACCCCGCATGTCGCGCAGAACCAGAACGGCGACGCTCGGCGATCGACGGCCGCACCACCCGCCACCCCGGCTACGCGGCTCAGCAGCGCATCCGCAAGCGGATCGAGGAGGCCTTCGGCTGGGCCAAGACGGTGGCCGGGCTGCGCAAGACTGCATCACCGCGGACTGCCCAAGGTCGATTGGCAATTCACCCTCGCCATGGCCGCCTACGATCTCGTCCGCCTGCCCAAACTGCTCGCCCAAACCGCGCCATGACCACGATCCTCCACCCCGGCCGCGCGACATTGCCGTTTGGCGATAACAATTTGAGCCGATCAACTCGGTTCTAACCGGATATTGACCACCATCGGCCGGATCCTAAATCCTTCGCTTCGACCCTTTTTCAGCAGCCTGCTAGAGGTTGTTATGAACCGGCATGTGCAGCCCAAGCGCTGGCCTGACCTGAACTTCCGTTTCATCGCTCGTGATTAGTGCGCGTTTCAGGGTATATGTCTGTGAGGTGGTTCACGCAGTTGAGAAAAAGTTCCAGAATGAGAAGCGCTGTCGGCGGGACGTGGCGTAGCCGCTGTACCATCGCGCGGCACATATGTTGCGAAATTCAAGATCGGCTATGCCCGTGTGTCGACCGTAGACCAGAACCTTGCCTTACAGCGCGACGCACTAACTGAAGCAGGGTGCGCAAAGATTTTCACCGAGCAGATGTCGGGGGCGGTCACAGATCGGCCGGCGTTGCATGACGCGCTCGAATTCGCGCGCAGCGGCGACACGCTGATCGTTTGGAAGCTCGACCGGTTGGCGCGGTCGATGAAGCAGTTGATCGAAACCGTCGAGAATCTGCGGGTGCGTGGCATCGGGTTTCGCAGCCTGACCGAGGCTCTCGACACGACGACCGCGCAAGGGCGGCTAGTTTTTCACATGTTTGGCGCACTGGCGGAATTCGAGCGCAGCCTGATCCGCGAGCGCACCCAAGCGGGCCTCGCCGCCGCCCGGCGCCCGGGCCGCACCGGAGGCCGCCCGCCAAAACTGACCGAGGACGACATCGAGGCCGCGAAGGCGTTGCTGGCCAATCCCGATATTGGCGTGACCCAAATCGCGCACCGCCTCGGCGTGTCTCCGGCGACGCTCTATCGGTATATTCCCGCCGCGCGAACCGCGAATACCCCCGGCGTTTGAGAAACGGCGGCTCTACCAGTCAAGCGACTGACCTCGGCTAACAGCTCAAACCGACCCTAAGGGTCATTCAATGACCTCGTCGGCCTGCGCCAACAGCAACTGCGACACGGTAAGACCGAGCGCCTTGGCGGTCTTAAGGTTGATGACGAGCCGAACTTGGTCGGCTGCTCGACCGGCAAGTCTCCGGGTTTCGCCCCTTTCAATATCTTGTCGACATAACCGGCGGCGCGCCGGAATAAATCCGGGAAGTCTGGTCCATAGGACATCAGACCACCCACTTCTACGTCCTCCCTTTGACCGGAAATCATCGGGAGCAGCGCGGCTAACGTCAGAGTGCCGATGCGTAGCCGGTTGGTGACGGCGAGCGCGTCGGTGCAGACATAAAGCGCGTCAGCGCCGTTCTTAAGAGTTTCGAGGGCGGGCGCGATATCGTCGCTTCGTCGGATCCCCAATCTGGTGATCTCGATGCCGAACGTCCGGGTCGTCGTCTCGACCTCGCCCACCTCTAGCAGGTCTGCGCGATAGCCGGCATCAAACATAACTCCAAACCGCCGGAGATCGGGGACGACCTCGCGCAGGAGTTCGATCCGCTTGCCGGCATTCTCTTCCTGTTGGAGCGACAATCCGGTGATGTTGCCACCCGGTCGCGCAAGGCTCATCACGAACCCGTCGCCAACTGGGTCGCCGGACACCGCGAGGACAATCGGGATGGTCGACGTCGCCTGCTTTGTTGCAGCCCCTGCGCTACCAGCCGTGACGATGACATCCACCTTAAGTCTGACGAACTCGGCTGCGAACTCGGCGAAGCGTTCGCTGCGCCCCTCGGCCC
Organism: uncultured Alphaproteobacteria bacterium; assembly: GCA_963775525.1. Lineage (GTDB taxonomy): Bacteria > Pseudomonadota > Alphaproteobacteria > ATCC43930 > CGMCC-115725 > AP-15. The sequence goes on from CAVZJF010000068.1 coordinate 3,334, forward strand.
AGCGATATTCGATCGCGACGGTGTGGCCCTCGATCCAACCGAGTTCGCGCAGCCGCTGTGTGAAGGCGTTGGTCCACGAGTTCCAGCTAGACGGCGAGGCCGGACTCAGGAAGCCAATGGTCGGCAGCTTCGCGGCCTGTTGCGCACGGGCGAAAAGCGGCCATGCAGCGGTGCCGCCGAGACCAGCCACGAACTCTCGCCTTCGGATGTCGATTGTCACTTGACCCCACCATGGTGGATCACGGCCGGTGCAACAGACGAACAATATCACGCTTCACACCCGACCCGGCCATTCGCTGGCGTCGCGCTGGTCATCAAAGTCGGCTGCCGAAAACTCCGATGATCCGCCCCCGCAGAGGTGCGCCAGATCAGCGGCATACAGCCCTCAAGAATTTCGCAGCAAAATTAGGCCGCTGAAAACAAAAGGCTTTTTTGCTGCGTAAATTAGCTGCATAATTAGGCCCATGAAATACGGCTACGCAAGGGTATCGCCGGGCGGCAAGAGCGAGAGCGTCGAGGCACAGGCGCGGCAACTGACCAAGGCCGGATGCAGGAAGGTTTTCCGCGACGTGCATGTCAGCGGAGCCAAGACCGACCGCGCGCAGCTTCGCCGGTTGCTCGACCAGCTTGAGGCCGATGACGTGCTGATGGTGACACGGCTCGACCGGCTGGCGCGATCAACCCGCGACCTGTTGAACACCCTCGCCGCGATCACCGCCAAGAAGGCCGGTTTCAAATCCCTTGGCGACACATGGGCCGACACCACCACATCACACGGGCGACTGATGTTGACCGTGCTAGGCGGCCTTGCAGAGTTCGAGCGTGACCTTATCCGGGCGCGGACGGGTGAAGGCCGCGAGCGGGCGAAGGCGCGCGGCGTGAAAATGGGCCGCCAGCCGAAGCTCACGCCACATCAACGGCAGGAAGCGATCAAGCGGCGCGAGGCGGGCGAACCAATCAGGGAGATCGCCCGCAGCTACAACGTCCACAACAGCACGATTTCGCGCTTACAGGGAGAATAAATATGAAGATACACCACATACACGCCAAAAACTACCGCACTCTGAGGGATACAATTATCAAGTTTGAATCAAACTATTGCGCAATATCAGGTCACAATAACGCAGGTAAGTCTTGTGTAGTGCGGTTGATATTGCATTTGCTTAGTAATAACGAAGCGACGCCATGGCGGTATAGCGAACACTCGATATCCTATGATGTAGATAAGACACAATGGCTAAAGGACACCGAAGATATATCTATTGAGTATAATCTATCTATCAACAGGGCGGATGACTCTGCTCTAGTTACCATCGTTGAGAAATTATCAAACGAGACCTTTGGCGAAGAGGAACTACAAATATGTGTGAAGCTTCGGATCAACAGTGAAAACGCGAAGGCGTCTTTTATATCGGTAAATGGCAGCGAACTGGACAACGTGTCCAGAAGGGAATTTTTGAAAACGCTGCGGTCCTCCAATAATTTGCTTTCTCATAATTCGACAGCAAACACCGACGAGTTTTACATGGCGCGAGGCGGTCCGACCGTCATGTATGATTTCTTTCTTTCTCAGAAAGACCGAAAGTCCATGGCACAGGCTGAAGGCGTATTGCAGCGTCAAGCTAAGAAAGTAGCTCGCGACCACAAAACGCTGCTCAGCTCAATGCTAGCAAAGCTGAAAGACCATTTTGACGTAGAGTTCTCAATGCCTGACGTCTCCTCTCCCTCAAGACGAATGCCACTTCAAATTGCGTTAAGTGATCGAAGCGTCGAGGTTCCTCTGACGAGTTGGGGTAGCGGAACGCAAAACCGCACTCACGTTCTGTTATCCATCCTTCGGGCAAGCCGAATCCGCAGCAGAGAAGCCATCGACAATCGCACTACTCCGATAGTCTTGGTCGAAGAGCCTGAGAGCTTCTTGCACCCCTCGGCACAGGCCGAATTCGGCACCGTCTTACAAGCGTTATCAGAGGAAGAGTCCATTCAGATCATCGTATCGACGCACAGTCCGTTTATGCTCAATCAATCGAGCCCGAAGTCGAACATCTTGCTGAAGCGACTGACACAACGCGGTAAGACGCTTGAGACTATTGTCGAGGATACGTCTGGAAGTGAATGGATGAAGCCGTTCGCCGACCACCTCGAAGTCATACCCGACGAGTTCAAAGCGTGGCGAGAGGTTATCGCCAGCTCACATAAGTGCCTTCTTCTCGTCGAAGGTGATCTGGATAAGGAATACATTGAATTTCTACGCAGTAAATTTCCGACCAAATTTCCGCTACCGCACGATGTGAAAGTGTTAGCGTATGGAGGAAGAGGCTCCCTCAAAAACGCCACGGTAATATCGTTTGTCAAGCAAGTTGTGCCAAAAGTGTTTATCACATTCGATCTAGACGCCAAGACTGAGGTGCAGCGCCATCTTGAGCAGATCGGCCTAGAGGAGAAGAAAGACTTTCTAGCGGTAGGCAAAAATAGGCCGGGGAAAAAAGCTATAGAAGGTTTGTTACCAGAAAAAGTGCTCCAAGCTGTATATGGACGAGAAGTCGAGTTGGTGAGTGCCTTGGCAGACACGGGTGATGATCGGAAATCGGCTCGAAGTGCGCTAAAGAGAAAACTCCTTGAGGAGTTTATTGCGTCACAAGACTATTCTGAGGCCGACCTGAAAGACTTTGAGGTGCTCGGCAGGGCGATAGCGAAAGCCCTGTCATGATATTCTGCGGCGTGAAAACGGTAGAAGGTTCGCGGGCGAGCCGGCCGCCACGAGGCCCCCTTCCGATGACAGCGCGGCAAGCAAGACGTAGAATTGCAGGATGAGCGCGAGAAAATCCCTACCCCCATGCGGTCAATGCGGAAAGCCCTCGGTCGTAGAGGCTGGAGGGCAAGGCCTGTGTGTCGACTGCTGGCACAAGTTCGAGGTTGCGCGCACCATGGCGTTTCGTCTGAGCGCGATAGGTGTGAACTTTGCAGCGGATCAAATGGATGAAATTTCTGGCTTGCCACGCACTGGTGCTAGAATGCAGGTACCTCCCATACCGACAGGGCCAGTCATCTTGAATAATTTCAAAGTCGATAACAGTGTCGTAGGTTCCATAAATACCGGGAACGTGAAAACAATCGATGTAAACCTCACCTATCTTCACAGCGTTGGGAACGATAAAGCGAGAGATGCCCTTAAAGCGTTAACAGAAGCAATTCTCGGCGACACTTCTATGACCGACGCTCAAAAGAACGAATTGGTGGAGCAAGTGGCCTTCCTCAGCGACCAAGCTATTGCGGGCCCAAATCGGAAACCGGGTTTGATAAAGACGACGTTTGGCGCACTGAACTTAAGCAGCAGGCACAGTGTCAGCTATGACCGGAGCATGGCAGTCAGCCGAACCGATCTTGAAAAGCCTGTTCGGCCTATAGGACACGTTGATTTTCCATAATCAGCATTATCCGTCTTCGGACAACGCGCGCGTGGACATTCGGTGTGGTCGCGCCCCGATGACCGCCGCGCTCACCGTTGACCGGCTGACGCCGGCCGCCCGAGCAATCGGTACTTGTATCGCGGGTGGCCCGGCCCGAGTTCGTGATCTCATGATACCGCCCGCCCGAACAGCGGGCCGGCGCCGCGGCGCTGCGCCGCCTGCGGATAGAGCACGGCTTCGGCATAGACCCAGAGTGCCAGCGCGTCGGCCTCGTCATCATTGGCGACCGGCCAGCCATAGACCTCGCACATGCGGATCGTCGCCTTCTTCTTGTTCTCGCGCCCGGCCCAATTGCCGTGGCCGGTGAACGACTGGGTGATCTTGGTCGGCAGTTCCTCACGGCACTCGATCCGGTGCTGGTGCGCCACCATCTCGACCAGCCCGCACAGGCTGATCAGCCGGCGCAGGGTGTGGATGTTGATCGGCGTCCTGCGGCTCGGCATGGTCCACACCGCCTGACCGCTGGCGCTGCGCACCCGCGCCGGCGTCACCTGCGGCACATAGGGCGCCTCGAAGGCGATCCACCGCGGCCGCAACTCGCGGCAGCGTTCCTCGAGCCAGTCGCGGAACAAGCTCAGCACCTCGCCGGTGGCGGCGTTGGTCTTGCCGGCGCGGAGGTGCCCCAGCTCGGCCGCATGCCCGGCAGCCCATGGGCAAAGCCGGTGGTCGTTGCCACGTCGAGCGCCAGCAATGCGCCGGTCATTCGCGCGGCCACACCTCAGCCAGGGTGGCCAATTGCGACAGAGTGGCGCCATGAGCCGGAACGGACGGTAGAACTCCGACTGCAGCGACGGCCGCTGCGCTGTAATGCTCTTGTCGAGCTGCGCCTGGATGTCGAGCCCGCGGGCGACGTCGGCCAGGCTCGGCAGGCGGTCACCGCGCGGCGTTGCATGCGGATGGGCTAGCGGCGATTTCACGTAAGCCGCGGGCGATCCCAAAATGCGCAATCTGTTGCGCATTTGCCTCCGGCAGTCGTCCCAGCTTCATATAGTTTTGGGCTGTACGGATGCCGAAACCGAGACTGGCGAGCCACGGTAGCCAAGTGCCGTGCGGCAAGCTTTCCTCGGCCTCGATCAGGGCGGCCCCGGCCGCCCGCGCCGCGGCAATTCCGGCGCCAGCGGCCGCAAGCACCTTTTGGGGTTCGCCGCGGGTCTCTTCGGCAAGCACTGGACGTCGATTATTGAAGTGGTCGTTCTTCGTCTTCTCGGCGGTCATGGCGCGGACTCCTCGAGCGCGCGCGCTCGCCGGGCGCCCATAGCAGGACCGGCATCTGCATGCCATGCGCCTTGATCACATCGCGCCAACTGCGCTTTGATTGGGTCGGCCATGTAAATCGTACCCTTTCGCGGTGTGGCAAAGACGGCGGCGGACCCCTGTGACGGGTCCGTCTTTCTTTTTTGGCGTCGCCCCCGCGGCATCGAGGTGACGATCAGCGGGGCCAGAAGCGGACGACCGCTTGCGTCAACAGCAGCTTCGGATGCTTGCGCCAAGCCGGCATCGCGGCACGGACGAGTTCGAGAAAGCGCGCCGCTTTGCTCGAAGCCGCAGCGGCCTCCTCCAACCGGCCGATCGCAGCGCCCAGCTCGGCATCGGTGACGTCGGGCGTCTCGCCGCGCGCGACCGCCTCGGCGAGAGCCTGGTCATCGGCTGCCGCGCGCCTGGTGCGGGCGACCTCGCTTTCGAGCCAGCGCAGCGCCGCTATAACCTCGCCCGCGGTCATCGCCGCGAGCGCTTTCTCGACCGGTTCGGCAGCGGAGTTGAACCACAGCGTGAAGCGCTCGGGAGCGAGTGGCGCAATATCGGCCGTCATGGTTTGCCTCCTTTGGCGGTGTGAAATTGACGCCTTGTGTCGCGCCCCCGCGCCGGTTTGACCGCTGCCGCAGGCCTACGAGGCCTGGCCGGCGGACGCCGCAGCAACCAAGCGGAGGCGGCCTTCGGCGGCGGGCCCGAAGGGGCCGCGCCTAGGCCTCGTTGGAGGTTTTTGGGGGGTGCTAACCCATTGATCCCGTAATTTTTCCAGTTTTCCAGTTCCTATAGGAGTATGGGGAAAATTGGAGAACTGGAGATAGCCGGTCATGCCGCCGCTCCGGGCGGGCGATAGAGCGGCCCCAAAATCGCCGCGGCTTGGGCCTCATTGACGGTGACCCGCTCGCGATATCGGCCGGTCGCCGGCGAGAGGTATTTGTCCTTGAGCAGAACCTTCTTTTTGCCCCAGATGTAGAGAATTTGCTCGGCCTCGCCTGCGGTCTTGGTCGCCGTCATGATGATGACATCGCCGGCCCAGGCGCTGGCATTGCGGCGCGGTTTGTAGAACTCGCCCGGTTGCGGGCCTTGGCGAAACTTGTTGAAAATCTCGGCGATCGCGGTGCGACTGAGGCCGTCGAAGACATCGGGCGGGTCGTAGAGCGTCAGCACCTGCAGGTTGTCGCCGTCGGGATAGATGCCGGCGCCGTTGCCGAGGTCCTGGCTTTCAAGTCGGTACCAGGTGCTCATCTCCGGCGGCGGCGCGTAGTTTTCTTTGTGGCCAGCGATGCGGCTGTAACGCCACGCCTCGGCCGGCGGAATGTCGAGTTTCTTGGCCTCGTCGGAGCTCATACGCGCCAGAATGCGGGCGGACCTGAAGGTGGCGCGCAATGCGGTGGCGCCCATCAGATCATCGGGTTCGCCGGTCGATCCCTTGCGCAGATGATGCAGCGCGAGCGCGGCAGCACCGCTCGCCCTGGCGATGCGAAAGACCTCGCCGGCGGTCTTGGCGACCATCACGTTGTTGTTGCCGTCATCGAGCATGTGGGCGTGGTTGAACGGGTCGACGACCCACAACGCCGCGCCGATCTCGGCGAGCTTGGCGATGATCCGGTCGCCGTCGGGAAAGACGACGCCGGCGCCGGCGACCGAAGGGGCGGCCAGCCGGATGCGCTCGTTGTCGGCACGGCGCAAGAAGAAAAAGCTTGGGATCACCTGCGCGTAATCGAGGCCATAGAACACACAGGCGGCGGCAATCCGCCGAGACCATTCGGTCTGATCGTCCTCATAGGTGAGGACCGCCACCGGCCCGGTGCGCCACACGCGCTCCCCGAGCAGCGGCCGCCCGGTGATCATTGACAAGGCGATGACGACGGCGAGCGCACCCTTGCCGCCTCCATCGACCGCGCCGATGACCGAAGGGCTGCCGAACAGCAGAAAATGACCGTAGGCCCAGGCGCGCGGCGGGATGCTGGTTATCGGATGCGGTTCGACCCACTGGCAGACGATGTCGGCCGCGTGATCCGCACCGTTGCCGGCGGCGGCGCGGTGCGCCTGCAACACCTGGCGCCGGGCATAGCCGGGCGGGTCTTTCTGGTCGCGGACATGGGCGCTGATCTGGTTGTTCGGATCGAGCAGCACTGCAATGATCCGTTCATCGCTCCAGAATTTCTTTACCAGCCCGCAAGCGACCGCGAAGACGGCGCGGGAGCGGTCGCCCTGCCAGCGCCCCGGATCCTTCGGGTCGTATCCGAGGCGCATGACCTCGCTGAGCCAGGGCCCGGGGTCGAATGGCGAGGCGGCGCTGTTACCGTTGCCGTTGGTGGCATGCCCCTTGCCGTTGGGCGTGCTGGCGCTGGTGAAATCATCGAGCCGGTAGCGGCGGTCGAGATCGAGAAAGACGAGATCGGCGGCGATCGGCACGCGCCCCAATGCCCGCTTTTTGGCGTCCGGCAGATTGACCGTGCCGGGCACCCGCATGACGCGGTCGATATTGAAGCAGTGGTCGGCGCCGAGCTGGCGGGCGAGGCCAACGTTATAGGCTTCGAGCTTCTCGACGCTGTGGTCGTTATCATCGATATCGACCGGCTCATCGAGCAGCCAAAAGCCTTGAAACCCATTTCCGGAGGCAATGATGCTGGAGGGTGGTGGCTGGGCCTGTTCGAGCTTGCTGCGAATCTCCGCCTGAGCGGCGGCGAGGTCGTCGACCGGGGTCTTGGGCGGGTCGATATCGACGTGCAGCGCCAATAACTGCGCAATGTCTTTTTTGCTGGCGCGGCCAGTAACGCCGGGCCGGGCGCGATTGACCGAGAAATAGATATTGCGCCGGGCCTGCTGGCGGGCGAGCCAGACGCGCATTGGTTCGGGGTCGTCAAACCGCCGGGTCTCGATGCGCCCGCTGTCGGGTTCGATCGCCGTCAGCAGCCACGGGCCGTCCGGTTCCCGGCGCTCGAGGAACGACACCGCAAGATCGAGGTCGCCGGCCATGATCGCCCGGCTCCTATTTGACGATCCGTAGCACCCCGCTGGCGACCCGCTGGCGGATATTGTGCGGCCGCCCGATTGCTCCCCAGTTGCTCGACCACACCCGGTCGGCCGACATCATGAAATAGAGATCGTCGCGCCCAAAGTGCCGGCCGACATAGATCATGCCGACATGAAACAACCCGACAAAACGATTGACCCAATAGGCCTCGCTCGGGTGGTCGTCGATCAGATCTGGGACGCCGGGAAACAGAAAGACGCGCTGGATGCGCTCGCCGGCGAGCCGGGCAACGCGGTCGTCGTCGACTACACATGCTGCGTCGTCGACCGCCTGCCGCAGACCTCGATTGTAAGCGCCGTGCCGGGCGCCACGCTTGACCTCGATCCCAAACCAGTCGAACGGGAAGTCGACGCCGGGCTTGGGCCGCGCCAGAAAATCGACCTTCAGCCGGTTGCCGGCGAGCAGGTGGCGGCAGCCAACCTCGGCGCGCAGCACAAAATACGGCGCCAGCAGCGCACGCAGACAACTGCTGGCTTCCGGCTCAGTGGTGAAGTCGAACCGCTCGAATCGGCTGACCCACTCGGCTTCCTCGGTGCTGAGCTCGCGCACGAGCCCGCGGATTTCGGCATGCAACAGATGCGCGCTGGCGAGCCGGTCGAAGACTTGGCGCAGCGCTGCCGGACCGCGCGCGTGCAATGCGTCGAGGTCGAATTGAAACGCAATTTCGTCCCAATCAAAACCGGGCGGGATGGCAACCATTTGGCGGTCCTCGCGAAAAGGGCACGAAACCGCTGGCTTTTTGGCATCGGAACGGAGTAAGGACGGATCGATTCCCCCCAAAGGAAATCGGATCCCGGCCCCGTCGGCGCCATGCCAGCGCCGGCGGGGTCAATCGTTTGATGCAGCCTCGGCGGCCAGCTGACGCTGGGCCTCGCGCTGGTCGGCGCCTTCCGACAGGCCGGCGCGGCGCGCGAGATCGGCGCGCAGCACCGAGCGCAAACAGCAGGTTTTGCTGCCGAGCTTGAAGATGCCCTTGAGACGCTGCTCGCGCGGCGCCTCGTTTGCCTGGTAGCGCACCTTTCGGCGGGTTTGTTTGGTGTCGGCGCCAAACAGCTCTCTCGCGATGGCGCCGAGGTCGTCAAGAAAATCGTCGGCAATAGGCTCGGTGGTCATGGCAGCTCTCCCGTGCGGGCAATCCCGTCGAGAGCCGCCTATAGCCGAGCCCGCCGGCGCAAAAATCAGCTCAAAATGTGCAAAACCTTTTTGCCTATTTTGAGTTTTTGTCGTCCAGCACCCGGCGGATCGTGTCATCGGCGACGGGCGCCGCCCCGGCGGGCAGCTGCGCGCGGATTTTAAGATACAGCGCTTTTTTCGTTCGGCAGCTTGTGCGCTCGCGCTCGCTCACCAGCGCATAGGCCGCGAGGACGTCGGCAGCGCGCGAGGGGCGCCCTCGTGCCCGTGGCGGTGCGGGCGGGGGCTTCGGTTTCGCTTGCCGCGGCGGTTCGCCGGCAGGCCGCAGCGCCGCCAGCTCGACCGGCGCTGGTTCGGGCGGCCTGGCCGGCTCTTCGCCCGCGTTAAGCCAAGCGACCGCCTCGGGATCAGGCCGCGGGATCGTAATCGTCCTGCTCAGGCTCCGCGGTGCGCCGATCACCTCGATCGCCTGGTCCCGGCTTACCCAGTCGCGCGCCGCCGCCAGGAAATCGCGATCAAGCCGTAGCTCCAGGCTGTAGTGGATCACGCCACTGCTGAGGTGTTTCAGCCCTTCCTCGTCGAGCCGGTAAAATTTCGGAGACCGTCCGTCGATCCGCACAGCGATCAATTCGGCCTCCCCGCCAAAGCGCTCGCGCTCGCCGCGCAGCTCGATCAATCCCGCGGCCCACCATGCCAGCACGATCTCGGCAGCATAGAGCGTCTCTTCTATCACGCGATACAACGGCACCCACCCGGCCGCCAGCGGCGCGCGCCATCGGTCCCAAAGCTCCAAACCATCCTCGAACGCCACGCCCGCCCCCACGAACAAAACGCGAGCGCGGATACTGGCGCATGTTCCAAGCGTGGGACAAGGCGCTTTCGGCGGCGTGCGGCAAATGGCGGAAAACTGCGGTTTTGGGCGATACGGGGCGGCGATGGTCCGGTCGCCTTCGGTCTCCCGGACGAGGGTTCTATCACATTGAAATAATTACGATAAACGTCCGTTTGCAAAACGTTCCAAGGGTCATGGTTGGAAA
>CAVZJF010000069.1:0-71779 GCA_963775525.1 uncultured Alphaproteobacteria bacterium
TCCCCTGCCAAGGCGGCTCCGGCCCCGCGCTGATTGCTGGCGGCAACCACGCAATTGCCATAGTCGCATTGTATTTCTTGCGGGCACCCGCACCCGTCGGTGGGTGCAAAAGGGTCGTCGAAGGCGTGGGCGAAGCCTGATCTCGACCTGATAAAACAGGTAAAACAGGAGCACGCGCGAGCGCTGTCGGCGTTCCGCCGGGCAAACCAGGATTGGACCGGCGAACCCGGCGTTCCTCGCCGGTTGACGGGGTTGCGCGCGCAGCGATAGGGTTTGGCGAGAAACTCAGGTCCGCCGCGCGCGGAAGGAGGAACGGGATGGCCAGGATCGTCCTCGGGATCGCCACGTCGCACACCCCGATGCTGAACACCCCGGCCAAGGACTGGCCGAGCTTTATCGATCGCGACGGGGTGCGCGATTTTCTCGACAAGGAGGGCAGCCCCGCCACCTACGAGGAATTGCTGACCCGCGCCGACCCGAGAGCGGCACCCGAATTGTCGCCGGAACGCTTCGCGGCCCGCCACGACGAGGCCCAGGCCGCGATCGAGCACCTGAGGCAAAGCATTCGCCGCGCCGAACTCGACGCGCTGATCGTCCTCGGCGACGACCAGAAGGAGTTGTTCCACGAGGATCACCTGCCGTCGATCCTCGTCTATTACGGCGACACCATTCGCAACGTGCCGCTGTCGCCCAATTTCAAGGGTCCGGAATGGTCGCGGCTCGCCACCGCGCGCTATTACGAGGAGAAGGAGCCGCGCGACTACCCGGTCGACGCGCCCTTGGCATTGCATTTGATCGGCGAATTGATCGACCGCGAGTTCGACATCGCCTCGTCGAACGGGCTCGCGCCCGGGCATGGCGAAGGCCACGCCCACGCCTTCGTCCGCAAGCGGCTGATGGAAAACCAGGAACTGCCGGTCGTGCCGGTGTTCCTCAACACCTATTACCCGCCAAACCAGCCCACACCTCGGCGCTGCTACAAGCTCGGCCAGGCAATGCGCGAGGCGGTCGAGAGCTGGCCCGGCGACGCGCGCATCGGCATCGTCGGGTCGGGCGGGCTCAGCCATTTTGTCGTCGACGAGGAGCTCGACCGCGGGGTCATCGACGCGATTGCCCGCAAGGACGGTGAGGCATTGCAATCATTGCCGCGCCAAAAGCTCAATTCCGGCAGCTCCGAAATCCGCATGTGGATTACCGTCGGCGGCGCCGTCGAGCATCTCGACATGGCGTGGTCGCATTACATCCCCGGCTACCGCACCCCGGCCGGGTCCGGCACCGGGCTCGGCTTCGCCGTGCTGTCGTAGGCGGCGCCCCGCCGTAGGGCAGCCTTGTTCATTCTACGCCCGGCGCCCCCCATTCCCTCCCCGCACGCGGGGGAGGGTCAGGGTGGGGGTGTTGCCCGCATCAATAGCGAGATCCGGTAATGACAAGACAAAAGGACAGCGAGGATCTGGTTCGGGTCGGCCCCGGTACCGCGATGGGCGACATGATGCGGCAATATTGGCTGCCGGCGGCGATGTCCTCGGAACTGGAGCGCGACGGCGCCCCGATGCGGCTGATGCTGCTCGGCGAGCGGCTGATCGCGTTTCGCGACAGCAGCGGCCGGGTCGGGGTCATGGACCAGCGCTGCCCGCATCGCTGCGCCTCGCTGTTCCTCGGCCGCAACGAAGAAGACGGCATCCGCTGCGTCTATCACGGCTGGAAATTCGACACGGCCGGCAATTGCGTCGACATGCCGAACGCGCCGCCGCACCAGGACTACAAGGAAAAGGTCAGGGCCAAGGCCTACAAGGTCGCCGAACGCAACGGCCTCGTCTGGGTCTATATGGGCGAGCGCGCCGCGGCCCCGCCCTTGCCGGGGATCGAGGCGTCGCTGTTGCCCGAGAGCGACCTGCAGATCACCTTCGCGCAGCGCGAGTGCAACTGGCTGCAGGCGCTCGAAGGCGACATCGACACCTCGCATTTCGGCTTTCTGCACGCCGGCTCGGTCGACGCAGCCGATCTCGATGCGGACAATCTGATCCGCTGGACGGTCGCCAACCGCGCCCCCGAATACCACGTGACCGACACCGATTGGGGCACGATGTACGCCGCCTACCGCCCGGCCGAGGCGGGGCAGACCTATTGGCGCTTCGCCAATTTCCTGTTCCCGTTCTGGACGCAGACGCCGCAGGGCGCCTTTGACCGGGTCAACAGCCGCGCCTGGGTCCCGATGGACGACACCCACACGATGTTCGTCAGCCTGTCGTGGAAGGGCCTGCCGGCCGCGCGCGCGGCGCTGAGCAACAGCCGGGTCTTGCCCGGCTCGAAACTGACGATGGATTTCGTGCCCAACACGACCGACTGGTACGGCCGCTGGCGGCTCGCAGGGAACGCGGGCAACGACTGGCTGGTCGACCGCGAGGCGCAAAAAGAGGGCGGCATCTACACCGGCATCACCGGCATCCAGGCGCAGGACCAGGCGGTCACCGAGAGCATGGGAGGGATCACCGACCACGATTTCGAGCATCTGGGCCCGAGCGACCGGATGATCACCCGCACCCGCCGCCGCCTGTTGCGCGCCGCCCGCGCCCTGAAAAAGGACGGCGACGGTGCCGCCCGGCGTCGACGATCCCGACATCTACGTCAATGTCCGCAGCGGCGACTTCCTCGCCGACGCCAAGCTCGCCTGGCGCGACGCCTACGCCACGCAATCGCGCACCGCGATGCGCCCCTTGGCGCAAGCGGCGGAATAGCCGCTTTAGTCCAGAGGAGCCGCCGTCTCCACGCTGGGCGTTAATGGTTAGTGGAGCAATTCTGCCATATCCTTTCGTCGTTTTCCCAGAGAAGGAGCGTGTGAAGGAATTGCCTCAGCTGAGAACTCGTCATTCCGGGACGCCCCTTGGCGGGCCCGGAACCTATGAAAACGACATCTTGCCGGTATCTCAAAACGCCGTGTGCTTGGGTTCCGGGCTCGCGGGCAACGCCCGCGCCCCGGAATGACGTTCCCGTGAATTTCTTCACACGCTCGAAGGCCGGGATCCATGGCGCGATGGCCACCGGCCTTCGCGGTGTGACGAAGTTCCGGGTACCAAGCGCCTCTTCCTCTACCGCTTCGTCACAAACCCGTTTTCGACATCGCTCGCAATTGCGTCCGCGGTCGCGCTCTTCTGGGTTGCCCCAGCCGCCGCCGCCGCCGGATTCGAGGATCAGGACGTCGCCGGGGCGGATTTCGAGGCCGGTCTCCTTGGTCTTGATCGGGCGCGGCGGCGCGCCCTCGGAATGGAGCGTGTAGCGGTGCGGCAGGCCGTCCTTGCCGCCGAGGATACCGCACGCACCATGGCGCACGCCGTCGCCGGCGGTGTTGGCGATGGCCGGCTCGGCGGTCTCGACGACCATCTCGACGACCCCGCCGGGGCCGCCGCGATACTTGCCGGCGCCGCCCGAATTGGGGCGGAATTCGTGGCGGCGAAAAAACAGCGGAAAGCGCACCTCGGTGACTTCGAGACTGCCGAATTTGATGCCGCCTGCCGCCTGCCATTCGCCCGCGCCCGGCCAGCCGTCGCCCACGGGCGAGGCGCCGCCGCCGGGCCGCGCCTGAAAGAAATGCCAGATGAACGGCTTGCCATCCGGCATATTACTTTTCGGAACCCCGGCGTGCACCGCGGCGCGGGGGTCCTTCCCCTGGATCGCGATGCGGAAACGGCGCCCCCACCCCGCCATCGCCCGGTCGGGGCAGGCCGGCGCCAAGGCCTTGACGATCGCCTCGATGATCTCCTGGCCGCAATGATTGGTGGCCAGGGTCACCGGCATGCCGGGATTGGCCCACACCACCGTCCCCGGTTTGGCGACAACCGTGATCGGGCGAAAGGTGCCGTCGTTCTTTGGCGTGTCCGGGTCGATCAGATAGGAGAGGGCCACGACCACCGCCGAGCGCATGTTCGGGTATGACGAATTGACAAAGCTCACGACCTCGGGATGCGAATCCGACAGATCGACCATCAGGTCGCTGCCGCGCTTTTCGACCGTGGCGCGGATGTGGATGTCGTCATGGCCGCGGCCGTCGTCGTCGAGCAACGCCTCGCCGCGGTAGATCCCGTCCCGCCATTGCGCGATGACCGCCCGGGTCTGGCGCTCGGCGCCGTCGAGCACCGCCTCGATCGCGGCATCGGCGACCGGCCAGCCGAACTCGGCCGCCAATGCCAACAGCCGGCGCTCGCCGACATGGGCCGAGCCGATCATCGCCGCGAGGTCGCCGCGAAAGTCGCGCGGGTGGCGCACATTGGTTGCGATCATTTCCAGCAGGTCGCGGCGCACCTCGCCGCGGTCGTAAAGCCGCAGCGGGGTGATGCGGATGCCCTCCTGCCAGATGTCGGTGGCGGCGGCGTTGTAGGCGCCGTGCGTCGCCCCGCCGATGTCGCTTTGATGGGCGCGGTTGATCGACCAGAAGCGGGGCCGGTCGCCGGCGAACACCGGCACGAACACGGTCAGGTCGGGCAGATGATTGCCGCCGTGATAGGGGTCGTTGAGCAAAAAAACGTCGCCGGGATGGATGTCGTCGGCGAAAAACTCGGTCACCGCCTTGGCCGCGTAGGGCAATGCCCCGACATGGATCGGCACATGCTCGGCCTGCGCGACCAAACGGCCGTCGAGGTCACAGATCGCGGTCGAAAAGTCACGGCTCGAATTGAGGATTTGCGAATAAGATGTACGCAGCATGGCCTCGCCCATCTCTTCGACGATCGCCAGCAGCCGATGGCGGATGACCGAAACGACGATCGGATCGACGATCTTGTTCAAGGCGTTCACCCGCGGTTTGCCCGCCGCCCGCCGGCGAGCCGATAGGAGCTTTCTCTGATGCCGTACAGACCCAACTACCGGATCGAACGCGCCGAGCGCGACCGGCTCAAAAAGGCGAAGAAAGAGGAAAAGATCAAGCTGCAACAGGAGCGCGCCGCATTGCGCAAGGCCGGCAACGCCGACGACCCGTTGCCCGAGGACGCTCCGCCCGAGGACGCCCCGCCCGAGGACGCTCCATCAAACGAACCGGAAAACCCCTGAGCGGGGGCTTTACCAGGTCGCGAACATGGCGGCGACGACAACTCCCATGACGCCCGTCGTGAGCCAGCCCATCGCCGCCAGCGGGCGCGGTATCGCAAACCGCCCCATGACCCGTTGCTGGCGGGCCATGACCATGATCACCGCCATCAGCGGCACCGCGACAACGCCGTTCAGCACCGCCGACCAGAACAATGCCTTGATCGGATCGAGGTGGACAAAATTGATGAAGACGCCGATCAAGGTGGCGACCGCGATCGTGCCGTAAAACGCCTTTGCGTCTTTCGGCAGGCGGCTGAGCCCGGTTGGCCAGCCCAAGGCCTCACCCAGCGCGTAAGCCGCCGAGCCGGCCAATACCGGCACCGCCAGCAGGCCGATCCCGATGATGCCGGCGGCAAAGACGGCAAAGGTGAACTCGCCGGCGATCGGCCGCAGCGCCTCGGCCGCCTGCGACGACGTCTGAATGTCGGTGACGCCGTGCGCATTCAATGTCGCCGCCGCGGTGATGATGACGAACAGGCTCGTCAGGTTGGAAAATCCCATCCCGATATAGGTGTCGAGGCGAATGCGGCCGATCTCGTCCGGCGCCTCGCCCGGTGCGTCTCGCAATGCGTGGGCGGCGGGGTCGATGCGTTCGTCTTCCGCTTCCTCCGACGACTGCCAAAAGAAGCAATAGGGCGTGATCGTGGTGCCGAGGACGGCGACAACCGCGACAAGGTAGTCTTTGCTCCACACCAGGCTCGGCACCAGGGTGTGATAGACGACCCGGCCCCAGGGCACGTCGACCGCCAGCGCCGTCGCGACATAGGCCAACAGCGACACCGCCGTCCATTTCAGGATGCGGACGTAATGCTCGTATCGCGAGAACACTTCGAGCAATGCGCACAGGACGGCAAATCCGACGACATAAAGCCGCGCCGAGCCGTGCAGCAGCAGCTGCAAGGCAGCGCCCATGGCCCCCAGGTCCGCGCCGAGATTGATGACGTTGGCGACCAGCAGCAGCGCCACGATGGCCAGCAGCAGCGGTCGCGGGTAATGCTCGCGGATATTGCCGGCGATGCCCTCGCCGGTGACCCGGCCGATGCGGGCGCTGATTTCCTGGATGGCGGCCATCAGCGGCCAGGTGAACAGCATGACCCAGGCCATGCTGTAGCCGAACTGGGCGCCGACCTGCGAATAGGTCGCGATGCCGCTCGGGTCGTCGTCGGACGCGCCGGTGATCAGCCCCGGCCCGAGAAACGCCAGCAGCCCGCGCAGGCGCGGCCGGCGCGGCGCCCAATGACGCGCGATCCGCGCGGCGCGGGTCAGCACGGCATCGAATGGGGGATGCCCGGTGCTCCGGCGGGCGGCGGTGTCCGGTTCAATCTTCAAGCGCTTCGGGGAATTGAAGGCGGAATTCGAGCCGCATGCTCGGCTCCTGATACCATTGCGGCAATGGCGGAAAGCGCCCGACGGCACGGATCATTTGCTCAATTCTTTGGTCGATGTCGGGATATCCCGAACTCAGCCCGACGCTGAGCATCGCCACCGTGCCGTCATCCAGCACCAGCACGTTGATGATCGTCTCGCCGCGCCGGGCGCCGACAACCGCCTGCGACAACAGGCCGATATGCTGGCGGGCGAGATAGGCGAGATAGGCGAGGTATTCGTCGCGGGTGGCGGCCGGGCCGGGATAGCGCGCCGAGCGCGGACTGCGACGCGCCCTCTCCGGCACCGGCCTGACCGGCTGCCGCTGAGACAGCGACGGTTTCTGCGGCGGCCGCGGCGGGGCGACCGCCCTCGGCTCGGGCGGCTTTGGCACCTCGATCTTGGGCGGGTCCGGCAAGAGTGGCGGCGGCGGGAGAAACGCGGTCTGCTGCGGTGCTTCGAGCGGCGATTCCATTGTCGTCGCCGGCTCCTTTTTTGGGGTCGGCGCCTCGCTCTTCGCCTCGTCCCGCCCCTTCACCTGTGTGTCGCCGGTATTTTCCGACGCGATCCGCCCCGGCGGCGGCCGCGTCTCCGGTTTCGGCTTTGGCCTGGACGCCGGCTTTGGCAGTGGCGGGGCGGCGGCGGTTGAAAGACCAGCTGCACCGGGATCGGCGTCACCTCAGCCGGCGGATGCCTTGGCCAGTTCACCAGCAGCAGCAACGGCAACAGGTGCAGGATCAGGGAACCGATCGGTCCCAACGGCCGGCGCCGCTGTGCGGAACCCGCGGGCCGCTCGCGATCGGCAGGTGCCCCCGGCTCAGATGATGGCGGCGGCCGTCCGAGCACCGGCTCGCGACGGTCGTCGGGCGCTGCCTCTAGCGGCGGCGTCAGCGACAGGCGCGGCGGGATCGCCCCCGGAGCCGGCGCCACAAGAGGCTCAATGCGAGCCTCGTCGATCGGAGCGTCGATACGGAACACCGCCCGCGATCATCCGGCCGTGCCGGCGTCGTTGGCGAGCGCTAGCCAGGCGGCTTCGTCGAGCACGGTGACGCCGAGCGCCGCCGCCTTTGTCGCCTTCGAGCCGGGATCGGCGCCGGCGACGACAAGATCGGTCTTGGCCGACACCGAGCTTGTGACATTGGCGCCCAACGCCTCGGCCCGCGCCTTCGCCTCCGAGCGGCTCATGCTGTCGAGAGATCCGGTGAAAACAAGGGTTTTGCCGGCAAGCGGTGACGTCGCCCGCCGTGCCGACGCCTCGTAATCGAGCACTGTTAGCTCGCGGGCGAGGTCGTCGAGCACCTCGAGGTTATGCGGCTCGGCGAAAAAGCCGATGATGTCCGCCGCCATGTCCTCGCCGATGCCGTGGATGTCGACGAGACCGGTCCGTGCCTCGCTTTCGGGGTCCTGCGCCGCCGCCATCTCGGCCCGCCAATGCGCGGGCGAGCGATAGTGCCGGGCGAGCAGCCGTGCCGTCGCCTGGCCGACCTGAGGAATGCCGAGCGCATTGACAAAGCGTTCGAACGAAATGCGCCGGCGCTCGTCGATCGCGGCGACCAGCTTGCGCGCGCTGACCTCGCCCCAACCCTCGCGCTTGGCGATGAGTTCGGGATCGAGCCGGAAGATGTCGCCGGGCCGGCGGATCAGCCCGTCCTCCCAGAATGCCTGGATGTGCTTGGCGCCGAGCCCTTCGATGTCGAAGCAGTCGCGGGCGACAAAGTGCTTCAGCCGCTCGACCGCCTGCGCCGCGCAGATCAGCCCGCCGGTGCAGCGCCGCGCCACCATGCCCGGCTCGCGCACCGCGAGGCTGCCGCAAACCGGGCAGTGGCCGGGGAATTGGTAGGGCTGCGCGTCCGCCGGCCGGCGCTCGGCGACGACGCCGACGATCTGCGGAATGACGTCGCCGGCGCGCTGGACGATGACGGTGTCGCCGACGCGGATGTCCTTGCGCGCGATCTCGTCCTCGTTATGCAACGTCGCGCGCTGCACGACCACACCGCCGACGGTGATCGGCTCGAGTGCGGCGACCGGGGTCAAGGCGCCTTGCCGCCCGACCGAGATCAGGATGTCGCGCAACACGGTCTGCGCCTGCTGGGCGGGAAATTTGTGCGCCAGCGCCCAGCGCGGCGCGCGGCTGACCATGCCGAGCCGCTCCTGCAGCGCGAGGTCGTTGACCTTGTAGACGACGCCGTCGATGTCATAGGGCAATGCCGCGCGGTCGGCGGCGATGTCCTGGTAATAGGCCAGCACCTGGTCGACGCCGCGGCACAGGCGCGAGCGGTCGTTGACGGTCAGCCCCCAGGCGCGGAATTGCGCCAGTGCCTCGGCATGGGTGCGGGCAAAAGACCCGCTCGTCTCACCCCAGGCATAGGCGAAGAATTTGAGCGGCCGGCGCGCGGTGATCGACGAGTCGAGCTGGCGCAACGAGCCGGCGGCGGCGTTGCGCGGATTGGCGAAGACCGGCTCGCCGGCGGCGGCGCGATCCTCGTTCAGCGCGAAAAACCCGGTGCGCTCCATGTAGACTTCGCCGCGGATCTCGATCGCCTCGGGCCAGCCGGCGCCGGCCAGCTGGTCGGGCACGCTCGCCAATGTACGGATGTTGGGGGTCACGTCTTCCCCGGTGACGCCGTCGCCGCGCGTCGCCCCCTGAACCAGTCGCCCATGCTCGTAGCGCAGGCCGAGCGACAACCCGTCGATCTTTGGTTCGGCCATGATTTCGATGGCGTCCTCGGCGACCAGCGCCTGGTCGGCCGGCCGGCTGAAGAAATTGCGGATGCCGGCGAAAAAGCCGCGGACATCAGCCTCCTCGAACGCATTTTCCAGGGACAGCATCGCTCTGGTGTGCGTGACCTTGGCAAATCCGGCGGCGGGTGCGGCGCCGACCCGCCGCGACGGGCTGTCGCTGCGGACGAGCTCGGGAAAGCGCGCTTCGAGCGCGATATTGCGTTGCCGCAGCGCGTCGTATTCGCCGTCGGAGATTTCGGGCGCCGCCTCGGTGTGGTAGAGCCGGTCGTGACGGCGGATTTCCGCGGCGAGCGCCGCCAGCTCGTCGCGGGCCTCGTCCGCGCTCAGCCCGTCGACCGGGCGCGCTTCGGCGGGCCCGGCGAGCCGGCGCCGCGATGCGCTCACGCGCGGCCCCCGGCGATCAGGCTGGCGGCGGCGGCGCGGGCCTCGGCGGTCACGGTGCGGCCCGACAGCATGCGGGCGATCTCCTCCTGGCGGGTATCCGGGTCGAGCTCTTCGACCAGGGTAACGGTCTTGCGCTCGGAAAGGCGTTTGGCGACCCGCAAATGGTGAGCGCCGCGGGCCGCCACCTGCGGCGAATGGGTGACGACGAGCACCTGCAGGCTGGTCCCGAGACGCTGCAGCCGCTCGCCGACCGCCGCCGCGACCGCACCGCCGATGCCGCTGTCGACCTCGTCGAAGATCAGGGTGGGCACCGAGGACGTGCCGGAAAGCACGAGCTTTAGCGCCAGCATAAAGCGCGACAATTCTCCGCCCGAGGCGATGCGCGCCAGCGGGCCGAACGGCGCGCCGGGGATGGTGGCGATCTCGAAATGTACGCGCTCACGGCCATGCTCGCCCCAATCGGGTTCGTCGAGCGGCGTGATTACGGTACGAAACTGCGCCTTGTCGAGCCGCAACGGCTTCAACTCGGCCGTCACCCCGGCGTCGAGGCGGCGGGCCGACGCCTCGCGGGCCCGCGTTACCCGCTCGGCGGCGGCGACATATTCGGCGCGGGCGGCGGCGCTCGCCCGGGCGAGGGAACCCGCGCTCTCCGTCTCGAGCTCGATCGCGGCGAGCCGGTCGGCAACCGCGGCGCGCAAGGCCGGGAGATCGGCGACGGCGACCTGGTGCTTGCGCGCGAGCGGCGCGCAGCGCGAACAGCCGCTCCTCGACGGTTTCGAGTTCGCGCGGGTCGAGTTCGAGGTCGCGCGCGGCGGCTTCGAGCACCGCCAATGCCTCGTCGGTCTCGTTGGCGGCGCGTTCGGCGGCGATCAGCGCCTCGTCGAGCAGCCCCTGGGCGCGGTCGCGCGCGCGTTCCAAACGCCGCGCCGCGCGAGCCAACGCCGCTTGCGCCCCGGCGGCGCCGGCAAGTTCGGCAATCGCCTCGTTCAAGGTTTCAGCGAGCCGCTCGGCGTTCTGCAGCAACGTGCGGCGCGCGGAGAGCCGATCCTCTTCGCCGGGTTCGGGCGTCAGGGCGTCGAGCTCGGCCAGGTGGTGGCGCAAAAGGTCCTCTTCCTCGCGGCTGGCGGCGGCGCGGCGCGCCCCTTCCTCCTCGCGCTGCCGCGATGTGCGCCAATTGCGCCAGGCCGCGGCCAATGCGGTCATGTTGCCCGCGTGCTCGGCGAAGGCGTCGAGGGTCACGCGGTGGTTGGCGGGATCGAGCAGGCCGCGCTGCTCGAACTGGCCCTGGATCTCGACCAGGCTGTCGCCGAGCTGGCGCAACAGGCCGATGCTTGCCGGCTCGTCGTTGACAAAGGCCCGGCTGCGCCCGTCGCTGCGCAACAGCCGGCGCAACACGATCGTATCGCTGTCGCTGTCGAGCCCGGCCTCGCCCAGGATCGCATATGCCGGGTGATTGCGCCCGACCGAGAATTCGGCGGTGACCGCCGCCTCGCCGGCGCCGTCGCGCACGAGCCCGGCTTCACCGCGTTTCCCCAGCGCCAGCCCCAGCGCATCGAGCAAGATCGACTTCCCCGCCCCGGTCTCGCCGGTCAACACGCACAGCCCCGGTCGAAACGCCAGATCGAGCCGGTCGATCAGGACAATCTCGCGTATGGTCAGCCCCAGCAGCAT
Organism: uncultured Alphaproteobacteria bacterium; assembly: GCA_963775525.1. Taxonomy (GTDB): domain Bacteria; phylum Pseudomonadota; class Alphaproteobacteria; order ATCC43930; family CGMCC-115725; genus AP-15. The sequence continues at coordinate 11,242 of CAVZJF010000069.1, forward strand.
TCCCCTGATAATATAGGGGCCTCCGAGGGCAAACCAGCGCCGGCCATCCCGCCGCAGACGGGCTAGGCGCGGATTTCCTGGCGCTGGAAGACGATATAGGCGATCGCGAAGATCACGATCGTGATCGCGACGAGGCCGGTCAGCTGCGGCCAGATCAACAAAAAGCTCTGCGCCGCCGGCAGCGGGGTCCCGAGCAACGCGCCCTGGATCTGGCTGTAGAGCACGGGGCCGAGAGCGCGGGTCGCCGGCTGCAGCAGCGCCAGCGCGCTCTCGGCGTAGAGCGTGTTCGGGGAGATGCGGTCGAGCATCTGCGAGGTCTGCAGATAGGCGAGGTTCGGCCCGAAAATCGTATCGGGCGGACCGGCGATGAGGGTCGCGGCCAGCGGCGTGATCACCGACCAGAACAACGCAAACAACAGCCAGGTGCCCAATGCGGCGAGTGCGGCGGTCGCCGGCGCCCGGAACACGCACGGAAAACAGCATCGCAATGGCGAGCCACACCCCGCCAAAGGCAAGGCTGGCGATAAAAAAGCCGAGCATGCGCATGGTTTCCTCGGTGCTCGGCGGCAGGCCCAGCAACAAGAGGCCGAGACCGATCACCAGCAGCCACAGCGAGACGAGCCCGATCGCCAGCGCCAGCAACCCGGCCAAAAATTTGCCCAGCAGCAGCGCGTCGCGGTAGATCGGCTGGGACAATACCCGGCTCATCGTGCGTCGGTTGAACTCGCCGTTGATCGCGTCGAAACCGATCGCGATCGCGACCAGCGGGATCAGGAAACCCAGCAGCGCGATGAACGACGGCAGCGGATCCTGCGCCATCGTCAACAGCCGCAGGAACAGAAACGGGCTTTCGCCGATCGTCGCGCGGATCGACAGGATCGCGGCATAGGCGGCGGCGATCGCGGTCAGAAACACCAGTGCTCTCGAGCAGCCACATGCGCGCGCTCGACAGATAATCCGCCGTCTCCTTGGCGAGAACGACGCCAACCCCGGTCCACGGCGAGCCCCGCCCTCACGCCGCATCGCGCGCCTCCTCGAAATAGCGGGTATAGACCTCGTTGAGACTGGGCTCGGCAAAGCGCAGGCCGAGCAGCGCCGAGGACGCGGCCAGCTCGCGGGCGATCTCCGCCCGCAGATCGGCTGCGCAATCGACGCGGTAGGGCCCGGGCCCCAGCATCTGCACCCGCACCACGCCCGGCAGCCGCCGCGAGCTGGTCGACGGCACCCGACCCGCGCGCCTCGACATCGATGACATGCCCGCCGCCAAGGACCCGCTGCGCCAAATCGGTGACACTGCCGGCAAGCGCGATCCGCCCGCGGTTGAACAACGCGACCCGGTCGCACACGCTCTGGACCTGGTCGAGATGGTGCGAGGACAGCAGGACGGCGGTGCCGTCGGCCTTGAGCCCGCGGATCATTTCGAGAAATTCCTGGGTCGAATGCGGGTCGAGCGCCGCGGTCGGCTCGTCGAGGATCGCGACGCTCGGGTTCTTCATCAGGATCTCGGCAAGGCCGAGGCGCTGGCGCATGCCGCGCGAAAAGGTCGCCGACCCGCTCGCGGCCGACATCGGGCAGCCCGACCCGGACCATCGCTGCGTCGAAGCGCTCGTCGATCTCGCGCCGCGGCAACCCGGCGAGGCGCGCCGGTGTAGGCGAGGTTGTCGCGCGCCGAGAGGTTGTCGTAAAAGCCGACCTGATCGGGCAGATAGCCGACCCGGCGCTTTACCTCGAGCGGATCGCGCAGCGGGTCGAACCCGGCGACTTCGGCGCGGCCTCTCGCTGGGCTCGGTGAGGCCGAGCAGCATCAGGATCGTCGTCGTCTTGCCCGAGCCGTTGGGGCCGAGAATGCCGACGATCTCGCCGGCGCCGACTTCGAGATCGACATGGTCGACCGCGACAGTCGCGCCGTAGCGCTTGGTCAAGCCGTCGGCGCGGATGACGATGCCGCCCGCCATCGCCGCCTCGCTAACGCCGGCCGAAGCGGGCGACGGCAAAGACGACGACCAGCAGAGCGACGGCGATGACTCCGATGCCGATCACGCCCCACAGGGTCGAGGTCAGCACGGTGATGCGGAAATCGGCGGATTCAGACTGGCCGCCGCCGGCGTTGGCGCGGATCGTGGTCTGGTAATCGCCGGCGATCGCCCGTTCGGAAGGCGTGAAGGTGACCTGGACCGACCGCGATTTGCCGGCGGCGAGCATCGGCGATGTCCTTGGGATCGAAGCTCGTCTTCCAGCCGTCGGGCGCGGTGGCGCCGAGTTCTACGTCGCGCGCCGCCTCGCTGCCGTCGTTGCGGACCACAACCGTCAACTGGCTCGCCTTGCCGGCATAGGCCTCGCCGCTCAGCCGCCCGCCTTCGCCCGATAGCGCCAGGCGCGGCTGGCCAAAAATCGTGATGCCGAGCGGCAGGGCGGCGGATGCGGCCTCGCTTTTGGCATGCATGACGAGCTTGTAGTCGCCGGCGGGCGTGTCGCGCGGCAACGCCACCGAGGCGTCGATGTCTTTCGACTTGCCGGCGCCGATCGGGATGCTGGTGATCTGTTGGCTGCCGTAGGCCTCGGTAAACGTCACCTGGAAATTCTTTGGCGCGTCCGCGGTAAAGTTGATCGAGGCGTCGCGGCCGCTGTCATTGGCGACGGTGACGGTGAATTTGAACGAGGTTGTCGCGGTGCCGCGCAGCGCCGGAAAATTGGTCGACAGTTTGAGCTTGGCCGGCAGCTCCTGGCCGATCGTCAAGGTGACCGGCAAGCGCATTTCGCCGGCCTCGCCGCGCGCCGAGACCACGAAATGGTAGTCGCCGGGGCCGGCGCCGGCGGGGGGTTCCAGACGCAACTGCAGCTTTTCGTCGCTGTCCGGGGCGACCATCGCCGCGCCGACCGGCTGACCGCCGCCCAGAATCGTCGCCTTCCAACCGTCCGCTAGTTGCGGCACGGACACGGCCACCTGCTGTGGCGGCAGATGATAATTGCGAATCGTCAGGTCGACCGTCGCAGTTTCACCCGCCCGCACCGTCAGCGCCGGGTATTGAGTCAATAAATAGATGCCGGTTATTGGGTTAGGACTCGCGGGTTTGACGGTTTGCCTGGTGTCGGCCGGCTTGGAAGCGGCGGCATTGGCGCCATCGACGCCGAGGCATGTCGCCAATACCACGAAAGAGATCGCGAGAAGCCGCCCCTGCATCCCAAAACTCCGTCCCGTCGCCAGCCCGAGGCTGCGGTTGTGGCCACGAGGCCGCCGCAGCCAGAACCGTGCGGCATCGCCGCAGCGCTGAGATACGCCGGTCGGAAACGCCGACGAAATGAACAATTTTTAATGTTGCCGGGCCCTGGCCCGCACGGCCCAAGTCAGAAGATGCTGCCGATGGTTCGTCCAACCCAGCTCTGTGCTTGCGCGTCGGGCTCTTGACTTCCGTTCAGCAAAGCGTAGGCGTCGCCGTACCATAGGCTTCCCGGATAATTGTAGCCGAGGACTGCGGCGTTTTGTTTGGCTTCGGCGGCCAGGCCCAGCTCCAAATCGCATTCCACGAGCCGCTCGAGCGCCTCCGGCACGTGCGTCGTCGTCTGGTAGTTGTCGACGACGCGCTTGAAGCGGTTGATCGCCGCCAGATATTGCCCGCGCCTCAGGTAGTACCGGCCAATCTCCATTTCCTTGCCAGCCAGATGGTCGCGCGTAAAATCGAGCTTGAGCTTGGCGTCGCGGGCATATTTCGTGTCGGGAAAGCGGCGCACGACATCGTCGAGCGCTTTCAACGCGAGTTCGGTGGTCTTTTGGTCGCGCTCGACATCGACGATTTGGACGTAATAGGAAATCGCCTTTAAATAATAGGCATAGCCGACATCGCGGTTACCTGGGTGGAGCTGGATAAACCTGTCCGAGTCGATAATCGCCTGACTGTAGTCGCCGCCTTCGTATTGGGCGTAGGCCGCCATCAGCTGGCTTTTGGTGGCCCACATGGAATAGGGATGCTGGCTTTCTACTTGATCGAAGCTCGTCGCCGCCTGGCCATAGCGCTCTTCGACCATTTCATCCATGGCCTGGTTGTAGAGATCATCGACAGGCTTTTCGATATACGCGTCCTTCTTCGCGCCGCCGCAGGCGGCAAGCGAAACTGTCAGCGCAACAACCCTGAACCATCCCGAAGGACGCAACGAGCACATCGCCAATCCCGGTCAACCCCGTCGAACTTATGCCTATCGGAGCACGCCGGCGCAAGGTTGGTCGAGGCTGTGCCGGGTCAGGCGTCTACCAGGAGTGCTTCGTCGCGGCTCTCGAACGTTGGCGCAGCGGCCGGCGCGCCAAGGGTTGCATAGGCCCATGCGTCGTCGTCGGCAAACAGCGCCGCCAACAGTCGCCGGGTGTGGGCGTGTCCCGAGCGCACGCCGCGGAAGCGGCCGATGATCGGTCCTCCGGCGAGATAAAGGTCGCCGACCGCGTCGAGCAATTTGTGGCGAACGAATTCGTCCTCGTAACGCAGTCCGCCACTGTTCAGCACCTGGTCGCCGCTGACGACGATCACGTTGTCGAGCGAACCGCCGCGCGCCAGGCCCGCGGCCCGCAGGCGGTCGACGTCTTCGAGAAGCCCAAAGGTGCGGGCGCCGCTCAGCTCCGATTTGAACGAGCCGGCAGTCACCGTCATGCTCATGTCCTGGCGGCGAATCAGCGGGTTGTCAAAGTCGATTTCGAAACTCATCGAAAACCCGTGGTCGGGATAACAGCGCCGCCATCACGCCGTCCTCCACGACGCTGACCGGCTTCAGCACCTTGATCGCGTGCCGCGGCGCGTCCTGCTCGACGACGCCGGCACACTCGATCAGGAAGACGAACGGCGCGGCGCTGCCGTCCATGATCGGCACCTCGGACCCGTCGAGCTCGACAATCGCGTTGTCGACCGCCGCCCCGGCCAGCGCCGCCATCAAATGCTCGACCGTGCCGACCGTCGTTCCCTCGCCGTTCGACAGCAAGGTGCAACGTGCGGATTCGACGGCATTTTCCCACACCGCGCGGATCTCGGCCCCGGTGTCGGTCCGGCGGAAGACGATCCCGGTTTCCGGCGGCGCCGGCACCAGCTTCATCGCCACCCGCCGTCCCGAATGGAGGCCGACCCCCCGGCACCCAATCGCGGTTTTCAGCGTCTGCTGAAGCGTCGTGATTTCCCCCAACATGTGTGCAGCTTCTCGATCGCTTGTCCCCGAATGGAAAATTCCTAGCGGTAGCGCCGGCTCGTCACAAATCACTCTTTGTTTCAGATTGTTGCGGCGCAATCGGAAAGAACGGAGCCTTCGTCAGTGGCTTAGAGAGTTCATGGCAGCGCGCCGGGTTGCGGCCCGTCCGCCGCAACCCGGTCTGAAGCTTGCGCCTCGGCCCGGCCGGTCAGTTCGCCTGGCGCCGCAGGAAAGCCGGGATGTCGAGCAGATCTTCCTCCTTCGACCCCGGCCGATCTTCGGGTTCGAGCGAAGCAAGCCGCGGTTGCGCCGGCTTGACGGCGGGCGGGATCGGCTGCCGCGGAGGGGTCGGCTCCGGCGGCGCCGAACGCGCCCGGCCGACGCCGGTGACGCGCTCGATCAGGCTCGGCACCCGCCCCTTGGGCTTGGGCGGAGCGTCGCGCATCGGCGACGCGACCGGGACCGCCGGCTGGGTCAACGGTATCGGACGGGCCGGGCCCGGCATCGGCCGGCTTGGGCGCGATGAACGCGCCGCCGCGCATGGCGGCGCTTTCGGCCGCTCGGCCGCCACCGGCGGCGCCGTCTCGGCCTCGGGCTCGGCGCGGCCTGCAGTCGACGCCTGGGCCGGCATTCTGCGTCAGCATCGGCTGGGTGTAGCCGCCCGCGGTCGCCTCGCGCAGGCCGGCGCCGCGGCGGCTTCGCGGCTGCTGACCAGGCTGATCGCCGGCCGCGCCTGGGTCATCGCCTCGGCGTCGATGCCGGTGGCGACGACCGAGATGCGCATCTTGCCCGCCAGCTCTCGTCGAAGGTCGAGCCGAAGATGATGTTGGCGTCGGGGTCGACCTCCTCGCGGATGCGGTTGGCCGCCTCGTCGACCTCGAACAGGGTCATGTCGGGGCCGCCGGTGATGTTGATCAGCACGCCGCTGGCGCCCTTCATCGACACGTCTTCGAGCAGCGGGTTGGAGATCGCGGCCTCGGCGGCGTCGATCGCGCGGCGCTCGCCCTCGGCCTCGCCGGTGCCCATCATCGCCTTGCCCATCTCGCTCATCACCGTGCGGATGTCGGCGAAATCGAGATTGATCAGGCCCGGCATCACCATCAGGTCGGTGACCCCGCGCACGCCGGAATGCAGCACGTCGTCGGCCATCTTGAAGGCGTCGGCGAAGGTGGTGCGCTCGTTGGCGACGCGGAACAGGTTCTGGTTCGGGATGATGATCAGCGTGTCGACGAATTTCTGCAGTTCCTCGATGCCGGCCTCGGCGATGCCGCATGCGGTGGCTGCCCTCGAAATGGAACGGCTTGGTCACGACGCCGACGGTCAGGATGCCCGATTCGCGGGCGATGCGGGCGATGACCGGCGCCGCGCCGGTGCCGGTGCCGCCGCCCATGCCGGCGGTGATGAACACCATGTTGGAGCCGTCGCATCGCCTCGAGGATCTCGTCGAGCGCTTCCTCGGCGGCGGCGCGGCCGACATCGGGCCGCGAGCCGGCGCCGAGCCCGCGGGTGACGCCGATGCCGAGCTGGATCTTGCGGTCGGCGCGGTCGAATGCTGCAGCGCCTGGGCGTCGGTGTTGCAGACGACGAACTCGCACCCGATCAGGTTCGAGCGGATCATGTTGTTGACGGCATTGCCGCCGGCGCCGCCGACGCCGACAACCGTAATGCGGGGCTTCAGCTCCTGCTCGTCCCTCGGGATGCTGAGATTGATCATGTCGTCCTCCACTGCTGCGCAGCCTCGATCATGCCCGGACGGGTCCGGGCTTCCCCCTCGTTTTGGCCGACACCGATCTAGCCGGTTTTGCCCGATACCGATAGCCGGGCCGGCGCCGACATCGCGAATCTGCCTCAGATGTTCTCCCGCAGCCAGTGACCCAAGCGGCCGAAGACCCGCTCGGCGGCCCGGCCGGGCGCGCGCCCGGCGCGCGGCATCTCGGCGCGCTCCGACATGGCGAAATGCAGCAGCCCGACCGCGGTCGAGAACGCCGGGCCGGCGGTCGCCTCGGCAAGCCCCGCAACCCGCAGCGGCCGGCCGATGCGGACCTGCTTGTCGAGGATGAGCCCGGCGAACTCGCGCGCGCCGTGCAGCTGGCAGGCGCCGCCGGTCAGCACGACGCGGCGGCCGGCGATCTTGTCGAAGCCGCTGGCCTCGAGCCGGTCGCGCACCAGCTCGAAGGTCTCTTCGATCCGCGGCGCGATGATGCCGACGAGCAGCGATTTCGGCACGTGGTTGACGTGGCCGTCTTCCTCCTCGCCGATCTGCGGCACGGCGATCATCTCGCGCTCGTCGGTGCTGGCGGAGATGGCGCTGCCGAACAGCGTCTTCATCCGCTCGGCATGGGCGACCGGGGTCGACAGGCCGCGGGCGATGTCGTTGGTGACGTGGCCGCCGCCGACCGGCACCGAATCGGCAAAGACCAGATTGCCGTCGAAGAAGACGCCGATCGTCGTCGTGCCGCCGCCCATGTCGATGACGGTGACGCCAAGGTCGATCTCGTCCTCGACCAGGCACGAGAGCCCGGCGGCATAGGGGCTGACGACGAGCGCGTCGACTTCGAGATGCGAGCGCCCGATCGCCGCGCTGTGGTTGCGCACGCCGGCGCGCGTGCGCGGTGACGACGTTCATGTTGACGCCGAGCCGCTCGCCGAACATGCCGCGCGGGTCGCGGATGCCGCGGCTGTCGTCGATCGAGAAGCCGACCGGGACCGAATGGATGATCTGGCGGTCGCCCGGCTCGCGCAGCGATAGCCCTGGTCGAGCACCCGCTGCAGTTCGGTTTCGCCGATCTCGCGGCCGGCGACGCCGATCTCGGCCTTGACGATGCGCGAGGCGGCGAAGCCGCCCGACAGGTTGGCGACGACCTGCTGGATCGTCTCGCCGGCCATCTCCTCGGCGGCGTGCACCGCGTTGGCGACCGAGGTGCCGGCCGCTTCGAGATCGACGATCGCGCCGTTGCGCAACCCGCGCGCGATCTGATGGCCGATGCCGACGACCTGCGGCTGCTCCGGTCTCGACCCGGGCGATAAAGCAGCAGACCTTGGTGGTGCCGATATCGAGCGCCGCGACCAGGCTGCCGCGCGGCCGGTGCGGCGGTTTGGCCGGCCGGCGCTGCTTGGCCTGCGCCGTCTTGCCGCGGCGCGGCGCTTTGCCGAGAGATTGTCGGCGGCTTCTCGCGCGTCCGCAGTTCTTCGATCGCGGTCATGTGTTTTTCGCCGGCGGGCGTCCTTTCTTGGCTGGCGGTGCCTCCTTTGGCGGCTCGGGAGCGACGCGCACGACAAGCCGGTCGGGAAGCCGCATGTCGATCGCCTGCACGTCGTGTTGCAGAATTGCGCTCGTGCGCTGCGAGGCGGGCAAGATCGGTCCATGCCGCCGCCGGGTCGTCCGACGGGAGCAGCACGTCGATCGTGTTGTCCAATCCGCAAATTCCAGCGCCGCCCTCCGACGTGAACCGCGGCGGTAACCCGTGCCGCGAGCGCGGGCTCGCTCGCCAGCATCGCCAGCAATTCGGCAGCGTGGCTCGCGGCGTCTTCGCCGACCACCATCGGCAGTTTTGCAAAGCGGTCGAGCCGGGTGACCGGGATGACGGCGCCGCTGCGGTCGATCAACTCGATCCTGCCGCCATGCTGCCACAACGCCATCGGTTCGCGCTCGACGAGACGCACGTATATCGTGTCGGGAAACCGTCGCTCGATGACCGCCGAACGCACCCACGGCAGGCTTTCGAGCTGCTGCTTGGCGCGGGCGGGGTCGACCGCAAGGATCGGCGTGCCGGGGCGGGCGCCGAGCGCGTCGAGGATCGTCTCGCGATCGGTGGTTTCGCGCCCTTCGACGCGGATGTCGGCAACGCGAAAGCCGAGGGCGGCGCTGGCCTCCCACAGGCCGCGCGAGGCGCCGTGCAGGATGGAATCGCCACCCGGCGACCGGCTGGCGAGCAGCGCGCCGCCCGCGCCGGCGGCGAGCACGATCGGGACGCCGGCCCACAACAGCCCGCGCCGCAACCGCGTGGTCCAGCGCCGTCGCCGCCGTGTTGCCGCAGGGTCTACCCGTCGCACGCGGCGTTCTCCACCATCCACACGACCAGTTCGTCAAAGCCGATGCCGGCGTGCCGCGCGATGTCCGGGACCAGCGAGGTCGGCGTCATGCCGGGCTGGGTGTTGACCTCGAGCAGATAGACGCGCCCGTCGCCGTCCGGGGTGTCGTCGTAGCGCAGGTCGGCGCGGCTCACACCGCGGCAACCGAGCGCCACATGCGCGCGCAACCCGATGTCCAGCGCCTCGTCGTAAATTCGTCGCGGCACAGGTGCGGGGACCAGATGGTCGGACCCGCCGTCGGCGTATTTTGCGGTGTAGTCGTAAAAGCTGCCGCGCGGGACGATTTCGCAAACCCCGAGTGCTTGCTCGCCCATCACCGCGACGGTCAGCTCGCGCCCCGGGACAAAGCGCTCGACCATGATCTCGCGGCCGAAATCCCACCCCAGGACCTCCTCGCGCCAGGAATTGTCGCCGATGCGCACAATGCGGACGCCGACGCTCGATCCCTGATTGGTCGGCTTGACCACGAAGGGCGCCGGCATCGGGGCCTCGCGCGCCAATTCCTCGGGGGAGGAGACCACATCCTCGACCACCGGCAGGCCGGCGGCGCGAAAGATGGTCTTGGCGGTCGGCTTGTGCATCGCCAACGCCGAGGCGAGAACGCCCGAATGGGTGTAGGGGATGCGCAGCATCTCGAATACGGCTTGAAGCGTGCCGTCTTCGCCGCCGACGCCATGGAGCGCGTTGAAGATCACGTCGGGAGGCGGGTCGAGCGCGCGCAATAACGCCGGCAGGTCGCGGCCGACGTCGATCGCCTTGACCCGGTAGCCATGGTCGGCAAGCGCCTTGGCGCATTCGCGCCCGCTCGACAGCGACACCTCGCGTTCGGGCGACCATCCCCCCATCAGCAGCGCGGCGGTCCTGCTCATCTTCTGTTCCCGCATGGCCGATCTGATCTGCCCTTCAGCCTCCTGCCGCGTCGATCCCGCCCTCTTCCCGCGGGCGGGGTGAGGGGCGGCAAACGGCGGGCATCGCCCGGCTTCATATCTGCGGCACCCCTTCGGCGACGGGCTCTAACCCCGGCAGCGGTCGGCCGATCCGGCGGATTTCCCATTCGAGCACGATGCCCGAGGCGTTGTAGACCCGCCGCCGCACTTCCTCGCCGAGGCCTTCGAGATCGGCGGCGGTGGCGGCGCCGGTGTTGACCAGAAAGTTCGTGTGCTTGGGCGAGACCATCGCGCCGCCGCGTTCGAGGCCGCGGCACCCGGCGGCGTCGATCAGCCGCCAGGCGGTGTCGCCCGACGGGTTTCTGAACGTCGACCCGCCGGTGCGCGCGCGGATCGGCTGCGCGGCCTCGCGCGCCGCCCGAATTGCGGCCATGCGCTCTGCGATCGCATCCCGATCGCCGGCCGCACCGCGCAGCCGCGCCTCGACAAAGACCCAGGCGGGATCGGCCGCGCAGCCCCGGTACGAAAACCCCAGCGCCGCCGCGTCGGCGACGTGCTCGCGGCCGGCGCGATCGAATGCCGCCGCCGAAACCAGCACGTCCCCGATCTCGCGGCCATAGGCGCCGGCGTTCATCCGCAGCCCGCCGCCCAGCGTTCCCGGAACGCCGGAGAGAAATTCGAGCCCGGCGATGCCGCTTTCGGCGGCAAACAGCGCGATGTTCAGATGCAATGCGCCGGCGCCGGCAACGACCTGGCCGCTGTCGGCGATGATGCCGGAAAAACCGTGGCCAAGGCGAATCGTGACCCCGGGAACCCCGCCGTCACGGATCAGGACATTGGCGCCGCCGCCGATCACGGTCACCGGCACCGAAGTGGGCAACGCCGCAAGAAGGACCGCGAGGTCGGCGCGGTCGGCGGGCTGAAACAAAATTTCGGCCGGTCCGCCGACCCCGAACCAGGTATGCCGGCCGATCGGCGCCGCGGCGGTGAGCCGCCCGCGCACCGCGGGCAACCGGGCGCCCGGCGCCGCCGAGGCTGCAAATGGCAGCGGGCTCATCGAGGGGCACTCCGCCGCCGCAATGCCTCGAGCTCGCCCGGCAGGCTGTTGGCCCAGGCGGTGATCGAGCCGGCGCCGAGGCAGACGACCATGTCGCCGGGCTGCGCCAGCTCGGCGACCAGCGGGGCAAGCTCGGCCGGGCCGGCCAGCGGGCGGACGTTGCGATGCCCGTGCTCGATCAGCCCGGCGACGATGGCGTCCCGCGTGACCCCTTCGATCGGCTCCTCGCCGGCGGCGTAGATGTCGGCGACAAGGACGCTGTCGGCGTCGTTGAAACAGGTGCAGAAGCCGTCGAACAAATACGAGACGCGGCTGTAGCGGTGCGGCTGCACGACCGCGATGACCTTGCCGGAGACGATCGCGCGCGCCGCCTTCAGCACGGCCGCGATTTCAACCGGGTGGTGGCCGTAATCGTCGATTACCGGGACCCCGTTCCATTCGCCGGTCTTGGTGAAGCGCCGCTTGACGCCCTTGAAGTTTCGCAATGCCGCGCGCAACGCCTCGTCGCCGAGCCCGAGGGCTTCGGACACCGCCGCCGCGGCCAGCGAATTCTGCACATTGTGCCGGCCGAACATCGGCAGACGGAGGTCGGAAATCGTCCGCCCGCGGTCGGAGAGCGTGTCCGACACGACGATGTCGTAGCGCGCGCCGTCGCGGCCGAGGCGCACATCGACGGCGCGAATGTCGGCCTGCGGGCTCATCCCGTAGGTCAGGACGCGGCGGTCGGACAATTTCGGGATCATCCCCTGCACGACCGGATGGTCGATGCACAGCGCGGCAAAGCCGTAAAACGGGATGTTGCCGACAAAGGTCTCGAACGCCTGCCGCAACTCGTCGAAGCCGCCGTAAAAATCGAGATGCTCGGGGTCGATGTTGGTCACGATGGCGCCTGTCGCCGGCAGCCGGGTAAAGGTGCCGTCGCTCTCGTCGGCCTCGACCACCATCCAGTCGCCGGCGCCGAGCCGCGTGTTGGTGCCATAGGCGTTGATGATGCCGCCGTTGATCACCGTCGGGTCGAGCTGGGCGGTTTCGAGCAGCGCGCCGACCATCGAGGTCGTCGTCGTCTTGCCGTGCGTCCCGGCGACCGCCAGCGACCATTTGAGCCGCATCAGCTCGCCCAGCATTTCGGCGCGGCGCACCAGCGGCAGCCGGCGCGCGCGGGCGGCGGCGATTTCCGGATTGTCGGAATGGACCGCGGAGGAGACCACGACCACCTCGGCCGCCCCAAGATTGGCGGCGTCGTGCCCGACCGCGACCGGGATGCCGAGATCGACGAGCCGTCGGACGTTGGCGCCGTCGGCCAGGTCGCTGCCCTGCACGCGATAGCCGAGATTGTGCAGCACCTCGGCGATGCCGCTCATGCCGATGCCGCCGATGCCGACAAAGTGCAGCGGCCCGATGGTCAGCGGCAACTCCCTCATGCCGCGCGCTCCCGCGCCGCGCCGCCGGGTTCGAGCGCCAGCGCCAGCAATGCCAGCTGGCGGGCGGCGTCGCGGCGGCCAAACGCCGCCGCCCGCTGCGCCATCAGGCTCAACGCCGGGCCGTCGCCGAGCATCCCCTCGATTTCGGCGGCGAGGCGGTCGCTGGTCAACTCGGCTTGGGCGATGCTTCGGCCGCCGCCCGCGGCCGCGAAAGCCCGGGCGTTGGCGGTTTGGTGGTCGTCGGTGGCGTAGGGGTACGGGATCAGCAAGGCGGGCCGGCCGAGCGCCCCCAGCTCGGAAATTGTCGACGCGCCGGCGCGGCAGACCGCCAGATGCGCACGGGCGAGGCGCCGCGGCGCGTCGGCAAAAAAGCTCTCGATCTCGGCCGCAATCCCGATTTGGGCATAAGCCCCGACGACCGCGGGAAGATCTTCGGGCCGGGCCTGCTGGCTGACCCGCAGCCGCTGGCGCAACCCATGCGGCAGCGCCGCCAGCGCCGCCGGCACGGTCGCGAGGATGTGCGCCCCTTGGCTGCCGCCCAGCACCAGCAGCTCGATCGGTCCTTCTGGACCGGGCGGGGCGTAGCCGACGACGCCGAGCGCCAGGACAGCCGGCCGCACCGGGTTTCCGGTGTGGATGGCGCGGGCGCGCTCGGCCGGGCGCAGTCCGGCGGTTTCCGGAAAGCCGGCGGCGATCTGCCGAACCCGCGACGCCAGCAGGCGGTTGGCGCGGCCGAGGACCGCGTTTTGCTCGTGGATCAGGGTCGGCAGGCCGAGCGAGACCGCGGCCAGCATCGTCGGCGCCGACGGGTAGCCGCCAAAGCCGACCACCGCCGCGGGCGCCAGCCGGCGCAACAGCCGGCGGGCCTGCACTGAACCGGCTGCCAACTCGGCCAGCCCATAGGCGGCGCGCACCGGTCCGCCGTCAAACCGTCCGGCGCGCACATTATGGATCTCGACGCCGGGGACGCGGGCCCCAAAGGCGTCGGCGCGCAAATCGGTCAGAAGATGGACGCTTCGGCCCCGGGCGACGAGCTCGGCCGCCAGCGCCTCGGCTGGAAACAGGTGGCCGCCGGTGCCGCCCGCGGCGAGGACGAACGGTCCGCTCACAGGGCGCTTCCTGCAAGACGGCGGCGGGTCAGCGACAGCACCATCCCCATCCCCAGGCCCAGCGCCAGCATCGACGAGCCGCCATACGACAAAAACGGCAGGGTCATGCCCTTGGTCGGCATCATGTGCAAGGTCGAGGCCATGTTGATGACCGCTTGCAGGCCGAATTGGATCAATAGGCCGGTCGCCGACAGCAATACAAACAAGCTGCCTTCCTGCGACAACCGGGAAATACCGCGCATCACGACAAAGGCGAACAGGCCGACGACGACAAGGCAGACGATCAGCCCGAACTCCTCGCCGGCGACGGCAAAGACAAAGTCGGCATGCGCGTCCGGCAGCACGTATTTGATGGTGCCCTCGCCCGGCCCACGGCCCCAGAGCCCGCCATTCGCAAAGGCTTCGAGCGAACGGTTGACCTGGTAGCTGTCGCCCGCCGCCGGATTGAGAAAATGGTCGACCCTAATCCTGACATGCGGCACGAAAGTATAGGCTCCCGCCAACGCTCCGACGCCGCTGAACCCGAACAGGATAACCCAGTAGAGGCGCAGGCCGCTCATGTAAAATTGCCCGAACCATACGATCACGACCACTGCCGCCATGCCGATATCGGGCTGGGCGATCAGCATGGCGGCAATCACCAGCAGCAACGCGAGTGCAATCAGGTTGCCGGGAAAACCGGGTCGCAATTTCTGCTCTGAAAACAGCCAGGCGGTAATCACCGCGAAGCACGGCTTGACGAATTCGGAAGGCTGCAGCGACAGCAGCGGCAGATTGATCCAGCGGCGCGCACCCTTGATCTCGGCGCCGACGAGGAGGGTGAGGGCCAGCAGCACCAGCCCGACGGCGAAGACGATGACGGCAATCCGGCGCACCGTGCGCGGGGTCTGCAACGAGACCAGCCACATCAATGCGATTGTGAACGGCAGCAGGCTCAGATAGCGCCGGATAAAATGTCCGCCGTCATAGCCGATGCGCTCGGCGACGGCCGGGCTCGCCGCCAGGCACATGACGACGCCAAAACCCATCAAGATGCAGAGTGCCGCGAGGCTCCACCGGTCGACGGTCCACCACCACCGCGCCACCGGGCTCTGGTCGATGCGGGCGAACCTCATCGCGGTCGGTCCTCGCCGTGCGGGCGAGCCGTGCCGATGGCTCCCCCTCTTGCATCGGCTGAGTATATATTGTTGGGTTTATCGCGCCTAGCTACTAATTGTGCGATAATCCGGCCGTTCATCACCCATCACCGCAGCTTCAGGGTGGCGAGGCCGGCGATTGCCAGGATCGAGGCGATGATCCAGAACCGGATCACGATCGTCGGCTCCGCCCAGCCCTTTTGCTCGAAGTGATGATGCAGCGGCGCCATGCGGAACACCCGCCGCCCGGTGATCTTGAAGCTGGCGACCTGGACGATCACCGAGACCGCCTCGAGCACGAACAGGCCGCCGATGATCGCCAGGACCAGTTCATGCTTGGTGACGACGCTGATCGCGCCGAGCGCGCCGCCGATCGACAACGAGCCGGTGTCGCCCATAAAGACCATCGCCGGTGGCGCGTTGAACCACAGGAAGCCGAGGCTCGCCCCGACCATCGCGCCACAGAACACGGTCATTTCTCCAGCGCCCGGAACGTGGTGGATCTGCAGGTAATTGGCGAAGATCGCGTTGCCTACAAAATAGGCGATCAACGCAAAACAACCGGCGGCAATCATTGCCGGCACGATCGCGAGCCCGTCGAGGCCGTCGGTCAGATTGACCGCGTTCGACGCGCCGATGACGACCAGAACCGCGAACGGCACAAACAACCCGTCGAGGGGGATCAACGCGTTCTTGAAAAACGGCACCGCCAGGGCGTTGGCGAGCGGCGCCGGGCTGAAGTGGTCGATCGCGATGCAGGCCGCAGCACCGACCCCGATTTCGAGCGCTATCTTGGTCGCCCCGGCGAGCCCGCGATGCGAATTGCTGGTCAGCTTTTTATAGTCGTCGAAAAACCCGATCAGCCCGAAGCCGACGGTGACCATCATCACGATCCAGACATAAGGGTTGGTCAGATCCGCCCACAGCAGGGTCGCAACCGTCAGCGCCAACAGGATCAGAAAGCCGCCCATCGTCGGCGTTCCCTTTTTGCGCACCAGATGTCCGGCCGGGCCGTCGAGGCGGATCGGCTGGCCGTTGGTCTGTTTCGAGCGCAGCCAGGCGATGATCGGCCGGCCAAAGACAAAGCTGATCAAGAGCGCGGTGACGACCGCCCCACCCGACCGGAACGTGATGTACCGGAAGAGGTTAAAGACCTGGAACTGGTCGGCGAGCGGGTAGAGCAGCGCGTAAAGCATAAGGTCAGGTCTCGAACTGTAGGGATTCGGCGAGCAGGCGCTCGACGATGCGGCTGACGCCGACCGCGTAGGAGCCTTTGACCGTCACCACGTCGCCGGGTTCAAGAAAGCTTAACAGAGCAGGGATAGCCGCTTCCGGCGAAGGCCACAACCCGCCGCGGCGTGCCGCCGGCAGCGCCTCGTGCAAGGCCGCCATTTCGCCCCCGACCAACACCGCGCGATCGACCTTGGCGGCGATCAGCGGCTCGGCCAGTTCGCGATGCAGGCGCCGGGCTGCGTCGCCAAGCTCGAGCATGTCGCCGAGCACCGCCACGCGCCGGCCGCCGGGTTGGGGGAATGTGGCGCCCAGCACGGCGAGGGCCGCAAGCATCGCCGCGGGGCTCGCATTGTAGCTTTCGTCGATCACGGTCAAGGCGCCGCCGCGCCAGGGTAATTCGTGGCTTCGGCCGCGTCCGGGCAATGGGTCGAGGGCGGCGAGCGCCGCCGCGGCGCGCCCAATGTCGCATCCGGCGGCAAACGCGGCGCCGAGCACGGCCAGCGCGTTCATGACCCAATGCCGGCCTGGGACATTCAGGCGGAAGCGCAGCGTCGCGCCCGCGACTGCCGCCGCGACCGTGCTGCCGCGCGGCTCCAGCACGCAATCGACGAGTCGGACCGCGGCCTGCGGATCGGCGCCAAAGCTGACGACGTCTTTCACCCCGGCTTTGGCCGCCGCCGCCGCGAGGTGCGGGAAATGCCGGTTGTCGCGGTTGAGGACCGCGACCCCGTGCGGCTCGAGACCGAGAAAAATCTCGGCCTTGGCTTCGGCAATCTCCTCGACCGACCGGAAATAGCCGAGATGAGCCGGCTCGACCGTCGTAATCACCGCGATATGCGGCCGCACCAGCCGGGTAAGGGCGGCAATCTCGCCGGGGTGGTTCATACCCAGCTCGAACACCCCATAGGCCGCGGCGGGCGGCAGCCGCGCCAGCGACAGCGGCACGCCCCAATGATTGTTGAGGCTGCCGGACGAGGCGAAGGTCGCCCCGCACGCGCCGAATGCCAGGCGCAGCGCCTCCTTCGTCCCGGTCTTGCCGACGCTGCCGGTCACCGCGACGACGCGCGCCGGGCTGCGGGCGCGCGCGAACGTCCCGAGCGCGGCGAGACCGGCCAGCGTGTCGCCGACCCGCAGCAACGGCGCGGTCGCGGGCGCCTCGGCAATGTCGCGGTCGACCATCGCCGCCGCCGCGCCGCGGGCGAGCGCCGCGCCGACAAAATCATGGCCGTCATGGTTGGGTCCGCGCAGCGCGACAAAGAGGTCGCCCGGTTCGAGGCTGCGCGTGTCGATCGAGACCCCGCTCGCGGCCCAGTCGACCTTGCCGCTGCCGGCGGTGGCATGCTCGGCGTCGCCGGCCGTCCACAGCGGCGTCACGAGCCGGTCCGCCGCAGGCTGTGCCGCCATCGCCGGGCGGCCTCGCGGGCAATCTCCGCGTCGTCGAACGGCAATGTCTCGCTGCCGACGATCTGGCCGGTCTCGTGGCCTTTCCCGGCGATGACCAGCAAGTCGCCGCGGCCAAGCTCGGCGGTCGCGGTCTCGATCGCGCGGCGGCGGTCGCCGATTTCGACCGCAAGCGGGGCGGCGGCGAGGATCGCGCGGCGGATCGCGGCCGGGTCCTCGCTGCGCGGGTTGTCGTCGGTTACGTAGACGCGGTCGGCGCCGGCCGCGGCGGCGCTGCCCATCAGCGCGCGCTTTCCCGGATCGCGGTCGCCGCCGGCGCCGAACAGGACAACGAGCCGCCCCGGCGCATGCGGCCGCAGCGCCGCGAGCACGGTCGCGAGCGCATCGGGGGTGTGGGCGTAATCGACGACGATGCCGCCGCCGTCCTCGCCTTCGGCGACGAATTGCAGCCGGCCCGGGACCCCGGTCAGCGTGGCGAGGGCCGCGATGGCGGTCTGCGCCGACACCCCGGTGGCGATCGCAAGCCCCAGCGCCGCCAGCGCGTTCATCGCCTGGAATTCGCCGAGCAGCGGCAGCGCCAGTTGATGGCGGCGCCCGAAAGCATCGATCGTGACGTCCTGGCCGCGGGCTCGCGGCCGAGCGCAAACCAGCCGCAGCTCGGCTGGTTTCGGCGACGCCGTAGGCGACGACCGGATGACCGTGCTCGCGACACAGTTCGGCCAACCGGGGAAATTCGCCGCTGTCGCGGTTCAGGACCGCCTGACCGCCCGGTGTCAGCAGATCGGTAAACAGCCGCTCCTTGGCGGCGCGGTACTCGGCCAAGTCGCGGTGGTAGTCGAGGTGGTCACGCGTCAGATTGGTGAAGGCGGCGGCGGCGACCGGCACGCCGTCGAGGCGAAACTGGGCGAGCCCGTGACTGGACGCCTCGATCGCCACATGCTCGACGCCCTGGCCGACCAGTGCGGCGAGATCGCGGTGGAGCCCGACGGGGTCGGGTGTCGTCAGCGCGCCGGCGCGACGGCCGGACGGCGTCGTCATTCCCAGCGTGCCGAGGCTCGCCGCGGGATAGCCGGCCGCCATCCATATCTCGCGGGTGAAATGGGCGACCGAGGTCTTGCCGTTGGTGCCGGTGACGGCCGCGACGGTGCGCGGCTGCCGGCCGTAAAAGCGCGCCGCCAGCAGCGCCAGCCGCCGCCGCGGATTGGGGTCGGCGACGATGGCGACGTGCGCGCGAGCTTCGGGCGAAAGATCGAGTGCCGCCGCGTCGTCGGTCAGGATCGCCGCCGCCCCGCGCGCCGCCGCGGCGCCGGCAAAACGCCGCCCGTCGAGCCGGGCGCCGGGCAGTGCTGCAAACAGAAAGCCGGGGCGAACCTCGCGCGAATCGGCGGTGATGCCGGCGATGTCGGGATCGCGCGTCGGGCCGTCATGGGGCGGGTCAGCGGCCCCGATCAGCTCAGTAAGCTTCAACCCGCTTGCCTTGCATGTTTTCGGGCGTCAACGATTGAACAATCTGAGGCGAAAATTCGTCCACCGGCTGCACCCCAAGTAGGGGGGCGATGCGCACGATCGTGCGGCCGACCGCCGGCGCCGCCGTCCACCCGGCGGTAGCATACCCGTGGCTCGACTTGTTGGGATGCGGCTCGTCCACCATCACCAGCACCAGGTATTTGGGGGCGGTCATCGGGAAGACGCCGAGAAAGCTCGACAGCAATTTGCGCTCGGCATAGTGCTTGCCTTCGACCTTGTCCGCGGTGCCGGTCTTGCCGCCGACAACATAGCCCGGCGCGGCGACCATCTCGCCGGTCCCGTATAAAACGACCATCCGCAGCAATTTGCGCATGTGTTCCGAGGTTTCGGGCGAAATAACCTGGGCGCCTTGCGGCGCACCCCCCGGCGGCAGCTTGAGCAGGGTCGCCGGGCGCAGCACCCCGCCATTGACCAGCGCCGCCCCGGCGGTGGCGACCTGCAGCGGGGTCTCGGAAATGCCGTGGCCAAAGCCGATCGTCATGACGCTGACCTCGCGCCACTTTGCCGGGTAATGCGGCTTGCCGATCTCCTTGAGCTCGAAGCTCGGCGCGGTCAACAACCCGAACCGCCGCAGATATTCCTGCTGTCGCTCGCCGCCGACGGCAAGCGCGATCTTGGCCTCGCCGATATTCGATGAATACATCAGGATTTCGGGCACCGTCTCCCAGCGGTGCTTGCCGTGATAGTCGGAGATCGTGAACCGGCCGATGTGGATCGGGTAGGTGGCGTCGAACCGGCCGGCCATCGTCGTCGCCCCCGAATCCAGCCCCATCGCCGTCGTGAATATCTTAAAGACGGAGCCGATCTCGTAATCGCCGAGGGTCACCCGGTTGAACATGCGCTCGGCGATCGTGACGTTGGGATGGCTCGGATCCGGGGTGTCCGGGTGGCCGGATCGAAATCCGGCACGGAAACCATCGACAGGACTTCGCCGGTGTTGACGTTCATGATCAAGCCGGCGCCGCCCTTGGCGGTGAAGTCGTCGACGACGTGTTCCAATTCCTCGTGCAAAATGTATTGCAGCCGCAGGTCGATCGACAGCTGCAACGGCTCGCTGCGCCCGCGCAGTCCGGCGTCGAGGCCGCGTTCGACGCCGGCTTGGCCGTTGCCGTCGATCCCGGTGTAGCCGATCGCGTGCGAGAGCAGCGCGCCGTAGGGATAGATGCGGCGCTCCTCGTGCTGAAACTGCAGGCCCGGCAGGCCGAGCTGATTGACGGCGTATTCCTGCTCGGGGGTCAGGTGGCGCTTGACCCAGACAAAACCCTTGCCCGAGGCCAGCTTGGCCGCCAGCGCGGCGCGATCGAGGTCCGGCAGCACCCCAACCAGCTTCTGGACAGCGTCGGCGGGGTCGGGGATCTGCCGCGGGTTGGCGTAAAGCGACGGGCTGTCGAGCGTCGTCGCCAACAGCTTGCCGTGCCGGTCGATGATGTCGGCGCGCCCTGGCGGCGGCGGCGGCGCGGGATCGAAACGCGCGATCCGCGGCACGGTGACGACGCCCGGCAGCAAGGTGACCTGCGCCAGCCGGCCCGCGATCACGACAAAGGCCAGGACAAACGCCATGCTGACGACGAACAACCGTGGCCGGCAACCGTCGAGCGCGCGCCGCGCCGGACCGTCCGGGACGACCGGCGCGCAGGGCAGAGGCTTGAAATGCCGCGGCCGGCATGGGTTGTCGTCGAATTGAAAGGCGGCGCTCATCACCGGCTCTCCGCGATCTGTGCGATCAGCTCGTTGAGCGAGGCCGCCCGGCGCGGCAGGCTCGGCCGCGTCGCCGCCCTGACCGGCGCCGGCCTGACGGATGACGCCGCGACACGGGTGTCGAGACGGGTGTCGAGCGCCGCCGTCACGACCGGGCGTGGGCTCTGCGCCGGCCGGGCCGGCGCCGGCGCGGCTGATGGTTGGGCGGCGCCCTCGGCTGTTTGGCCCGGCACAACCGCGGCGGCGGCCGGCGCCGCCTCCGGGGTCGGCGCCGCCGCGACCGTAATCGGCGCATCGGCGGCGGCGACAGTCTCGACAGTCTCGACCGGCGCGCGGCGGCGGCGGCGGCGCTGGGCGCATCGCAACGTCGGCGAGGCTGGTGCGCAGCTGCTTGGTGGCGATCGGCCCCAGCGACAGAAACCGTTGGTTCATCTGGGCGAGCGCGTCAGGCCGGTTGAGATAAGCCCATTCGGCGTCGAGCACGCGAATGTCGCGCTCGGTGTCGTCGGCTTGTTTCGCGGTTCGAGCGAACTCGTCGGCGAGACTTTGGACCTCGTACTTGACCGCGAACATGGCAAAGCCCGCCGTCGCCACGGCGACCAGCCAAAACAACGTTGAAAGCTTGATCATGCGGCCGCTCGTTCTCGCCGGCCACTGCCCGGCGCCCAGGGATGCGCTGCGGTGCGCTCGGCGGCGCGCAGCCGCGCCGAGCGCGCCCGCGGGTTGCGCTTTGTTTCTTCGGGGCTGGGCCGCAACGGCCGGCGGTGCAGCAATCGGAAGCTCGGCGGCGTCGCTTCCGCGGGCAACGGTTCGTGCCGCGAGGCGCGCGGGCGCGGCATCGCTTCTTTGCCGCAGGAAGTCCTTGACCCGCCGGTCCTCGAGCGAATGAAACGAGACGACGACAAGCCGTCCGCCGGGCATCAGCAGGCGCTCGGCCGCGGCGAGCCCACGGTCGAGCTCGTCCAGCTCGTCGTTGACGGCGATGCGCAATGCCTGAAACGTGCGCGTCGCCGGGTCGAGCCCCGGCTCGGCCTTCGGCACCGCCGACCGCACGAGGTCGGCGAGCTCGACCGTCCGGCGGATCGGCTGTTCGCGACGCGCCGCGACGATCGTGCGGGCAATCCGGCGGGCAAACTTCTCCTCGCCGAAATCGCGGATCAGCCGCACGAGATCTTCTTCCGCCAGGGTCGCGACGAGGTCGGCCGCACTTTGCCCGGCGTTGCTCATGCGCATGTCGAGCGGTCCGTCGACGCGAAATGAAAACCCGCGCTCGGGGGTGTCGATCTGAGTGGACGAAACCCCGAGATCCAACGCGATGCCGGCGACCGGCTCAGGCGACCGCCCCGCCAAGAGCCGCTCCATGTCGCCGAAATTGCCCTCGACGATCTCGATCCGCCGGTCAAAGGTCCGGGCGAATTCGCGCCCATGCCGTGCGGCATCGGGGTCGCGGTCGATCGCGACGACACGGCAATGGGCGGCTTCCAGCAACGCCCGGCTATAGCCGCCGGCGCCAAAGGTCCCATCGACGTAGAGAGCGTCGTCGCGCGGCGCCAGCGCCTCGACGATGGCGTCGACCATGACCGGCACATGCGTGGACGGATCGCCCGTCCGGCTGGGAGCCGGCGCGCTCGGCGTTTCGCCTCGCGGGGGCTGAACAGGTTGTCTGTTCATTCACGTCGGCCTTCGGGTGAACGGGAAAGCGCCGGGATCCGGGTACCCTGCTGGCGAGTCCGCTCGCGCAGGTTCGCCGCGTGCTCGGCATAGCGCGCCGGCTCCCACAGCTGAAAGCTCCGGCCGACGCCGACAAAAGCGACAGTCTCGGTGATGGAAGCGTGCTCGGCCAAATCCGGCGGCAGAGCGATCCGCCCCTC
Organism: uncultured Alphaproteobacteria bacterium; assembly: GCA_963775525.1. Taxonomy (GTDB): domain Bacteria; phylum Pseudomonadota; class Alphaproteobacteria; order ATCC43930; family CGMCC-115725; genus AP-15. The sequence goes on from CAVZJF010000069.1 coordinate 33,837, forward strand.
GGGGTCGAACGCAAGCTCCCGCGAGGAGGCGAACAGCGCCTCCAGGTTCTCGTGCTCGTCGGAGAATTTGTCGAGGGTGTCGAGGCGGGCGGCGAGCTCCTCCATCCACTCGATGCTGTTGGCTTCGAGCGCCGGATACTTGTACGACGGAAAGACGACGATGCCGGGAAAGCGCTGGGCCGATAAAGCGATGCGAAAGGTCGCCGGCACTGATACCCGCCCCTTGCGGTCGACCTTGTTCACATAAGTGGACAGAAACATGCCACTTCTTCCCCCAACGCTCGCCCACAGACGCTCGGCAAGGGGCGCCCGATAGATGCTGCCGAAGTTCCCCCCATCGGCCGCACCCGTCCATGGGTGAAAATGGGATAACATGGGAAATCATGGGTGTCAATGGACTTCCCAGAATAAAACTTGCAATTTTATACATTGTGTGCCCGAGGCGGCCTACCACATCATGTAGTCGGTGCGGCCGGATGAAGGATGGACAATTTGAGGACTGTCTCACCAGCGACGCAGAGGCCCGCGTCGGGGTTCGCCACGGCAGCGGACGGAAATTTCGGTCGACAGGCCCGGCGCCGCCCGGCGGCGCGAGCCGCGCGCGTTGCGTGCCGCCAATGCGTCGCTTCGGCCGGTCTTCAACCTCGGCGCCGAGGATTGCCGCCCGGCTGTCGCCACCGTCGACGGCGGGCCGTCCGAATGTCCGCGGCGGGAGGGCCCGGTTGGGCATCGTGGGCTACCTCAGCACCGTGACGTCCCGGCTCGGCAAGCGCGGCGCGAGGTCGAGGGTCCCTTGGCTGAGCAGCAATTTGCAATGGTCGTAAATGGCAACCCGCGCCGCCTCGGTGCGGTTGTTCCCGAAAAGACCGGTTTCAACCAGTCGATCGAGATACCAGACCGTCTGAGCATTGACCGACAGCGTGATGAGCTCGGACTTCAGCGGGTTCGCTTCTCTCGCCATTCGTGGCCACCGATTGCAAACAATGGCAAAAGAATGCCATAAAAATGGCGACCCTAGCGAGCACAATTTTGCCCGACGGCCATCAAAATCGACAAATCCGGGGCTTTTGCCGCGGGCGCGGGCTTCGCACCCCAAGCCCGTCGGCATGCCGGGAGCATGCCGGGGACTCCGCCAGTGGACGTTTGGCGGATGAAACCGGATCATGGCCGCGGTTCCCTGGGGAGAACTCCGTGGGTCCCGATTTACGCGATTGCAACCGGTGTCCACCCGTGAGGCCGGTTAGTGCGGTCGAGCGCGCTGGTTGCCGCGACCGCGGCGCGGTGACGGGCCGTCAAATCTGCGAGAATTGTTGCCGGTCGCGCGCCACAGCCGCGGGACGGAACTGGCGGCCCAGAGGGGGTCGCCCGTATACAATGTTATAGCGGTCTCGCGCGTGCCCGGAAGCCCGGTTGTCCGGTTTCATCCGCCAAACGCCAAGCGGTTCCGGATGCTCCCGACATGCTCTCGCATGCTCAACGTGTGTGGCCGTCGCCTGCCGGTGTCGGGGGTTGGCCGCTCAGCCGGGTAAGCGCCAGACGGCGTGTAAGCCGGGTTCTGTCCCGCCTCGCGAGCAGCCGAGAGGCCACCCGACAGGGCGGTGACGGCCATTCCTCTGGGACGCCCGTCGCCGAGCGCCTCATGCGACCGACCCGAGCGGCGGCGCGAAGGCCCGCCCGGCGCCGCCGACCGCCGGAGGTCGATCTCCGGCGACAAGCGGCGCCTGCCGCTCCTACTTGGTCTTGCTCCCGGTGGGGTTTTCCATGCCGCCGCCGTTGCCGGCGGCGCGGTGCGCTCTTACCGCACCGTTTCACCCTTGCCGCCCGACCGGGTTGACCCGAGCGGGCTCGGCGGTATGCTTTCTGTGGCACTTTCCCTGGGGTCGCCCCCGCCGGGCGTTACCCGGCACCGCACCTCCGTGGAGCCCGGACTTTCCTCTCCCCGCGCGACGGCGAAGAGCGGCCGTCCAGCCGTCTGGCAGCGGAGATTTGGGCGATTGCGGGGCTGTTGTCAAAGACCATTGCCGGAAATGGGGCGCGGGCTGCCCGAATCGGCCGGCGCTCACGGCGTCGTCGTCACCCCGACCGCGGCGGCGAATTCCTTTCTGACGTTGCCGCCGAACAGCGGGTTGACGAGTTGCGTGGTGTTGCCGGCGACCGCCTCGACAGCGGTCGAACAGGCCATGTAGGGGGAGATAAAGGTGTTGTGGGCGGCGTTGCGCGAGGCGATGACAAGACAGGTCGGCGCCACTTCGAGATCCATCGCCGCTATCGTGTTGGCAAAGCTGTAGCCGTTTTCGATCAGGAGCCCGACCCCACCTTTGGCGCTCGCCGAGCCCGCCCCGGCGATCTGGGAAATCTGGGTCTGCTCCAGCGCGATCCCCGCGGCCCCGCCGGCGGAATCGGCGATGGCGAAGATCTGCGAGCTCAGCACGTAATTGAGCTGCAGCCCGCCCGCCCGCGCCCCGGCATTGGCGTTGTTGATGATCAGGTGGTCGATCTTTATCGAATTATGCGCGTCGGAGAAATCGGGCTCGCCGATCACCACGGCGTAACCGTCGGTATTGGCGTTGACAAACAGCGTGCCCTGCTCGTTGAAGTAGAAGCATCCCTTGGGCGAGCGCGGATTTCCGCCGGAGCACACGATGTCGAGCACCGGCCCGGCCGAGATCGACTTGCCGTTGATGATCGCCCCCATCGAGATCAGGCGGAACCCGGTGTCCGACCGGGTGCGATAGTCGATCACCAGAGGGTGGGTGATCCGAAACGTGCCGTGCGGCAAAAACAGCGGCTCGTCGGTCGCGAGCGCCGCGGCCAGCGCGCGATTTATCGCGGCGCTGTCGTCGGTGGCGCCGTTTCCGGTGGCGCCGTAGCAGCGCACGTCGACCCAGGAGGCGGCGGGGCAGGCGGGCGCGCCTGGCGAATTCTGGTTGGTCGCGGAGTGAGCAGACCGCACCGCCAGCGGTGTTCCGAACAAATAGAGAACAAGCCACAGAAGGCTTACCACGCGGCCAGTCATGTTGCTTCCTTTCTCGACTCGGGCGGCCCAGCACGACCCGCCACAAGGGTGGGTTATCGCTGGTTTACCTTAACCGTGCGATGCTTAGCACGACATACGTGTGTATGAAACATATTTTGAAATAAAAAAGAGAAAGAGTCGCGTTTTTCCCAATGCCGGGACCCGGCCTCGCGTCGGCGCGGTGCGAGCGCCGAACCTCGTTCACCCCGGCCGTACGTGTCGCGCGCGCCGCGAGCGGAGCCGCCGGCAACCGCGACCGGGGGCCGATACGCAGGCCAGCCTCCCGGAGCACGCAATCGTTCGTCACTGTCCCGCGGCATGAGCCTGCATTAAAACTGGGCTTTTGCCCAAAGCGGAGGCGCTGTTTGGATCAGGCTTTGGCTCAGCCGCACCGGCCGGCGGTGGCGATCCCGCGCCGTGGCATGGTGCTGACGGCGGCGCTGATCGCCACCTTCATGGCCGCGGTCGAAAGCAGCATCATCGCCACCGCGATGCCGACGATCGTCGGCGATCTCGGCGGGTTTCGGCTGTTCAGCTGGGTGTTCGCGGCCTATCTGCTGACGATGGCGGTGACCGTGCCGATCTATGGCCGGCTCGCCGACATCTACGGCCGCAAGCGGATATTTTTTGTCGGCACCGGGATTTTTCTGGTCGGCACCACTTTGTGCGGCTTTGCCCGCACGATGATCGTGCTCGTCATCTTTCGCGCGGTGCAGGGGATCGGCGCCGGCGCCATCCAGCCGATCGCCAGCACCGTCGTCGGCGACATCTACACCCCAGCCGAGCGCGCCCGGGTGCAGGGCTATCTGTCGAGTGTGTTCGGCGTCTCGGCGATCATCGGGCCGGCGCTCGGCGCCTTTATCGTCGAGCATTTGCATTGGGCCCTGGTGTTTTGGGTCAACCTGCCGATCGGCGCCGTCAGCATCGCGATGTTCGCCGTCTACCTGCCCGAGCGGGTCGAGCGCCGCCAGCACCGCATCGATTACCTCGGCGCCATCTTCCTGATCGTCGGCGTCGGCGCGCCGATGCTGGCCCTGGTGCAGGCTCGCAGCCTCGACGGCGGCAGCCTCGCAGCGCTGGTTGTTCTGGGCATCGCCGCGCTCGCTGCTCTTGCCGTGCAGGAAAGTCGCATCCCGGAGCCGATGGTGCCGTTTCGGCTGTGGCGCAACCGGGTCATCGCGCTCGCCAACATCGGCATCTTCGGCACCGGGTCGACGATGATGGCGGTCAGCGCCTTCCTGCCGACTTATGTGCAGGGCGTCATGGGCCGCAGTCCGAGCATCGCCGGCCTGGTGCTCGGCTGCATGTCGGTCACCTGGATGCTTGCCTCGTTTGGCGCCGGCAGGCTGATGATCCGCACCTCCTATCGGCTCGCCGCCATGATCGGCGGCATCGCCCTCGCGACCGGCGCCGCGATGCTGACCCGGCTGGAGCCCTCCAGCGGCGTCGCCTGGGCGGCGGCGGCCTCGTTGGTCATGGGCGTCGGCATGGGCTGCTGCAACACCGCCTTTCTGGTGTCGATCCAGGCGAGCGTCGACTGGAGCGAGCGCGGCGTCGCCACCGGCGCCAACATGTTCATGCGCATGATCGGCCAGTCGTTTGGCGCGGCGCTCGGCGGGGCGATCCTGAATTTCGGGGTCTTCCGGCGGCTTCCCGACGCGGCCGACGCGGTCAACCGGCTGTTGGAGCCGGGCTTGCGTCAGGGCCTCGGCGCCAGCGAGATTGCCCGCCTGACCGGTGCGGTCGGCGCCGCGCTGCACGATGTTTTCCTGATCGCCATCGCCACCGCCGCGCTGACCCTGGTGGTGGCGCTGGCCTTTCCCGCAAAGTTGAGCCCGCTGCGCCCGGCGGCGCCGGGTTCGCGTTGAGCCTTCGCCGCGTTGGCCTATAATCGCCGCAAATCCCTGGATGGAGGAAACGCCATGGCGGTCATGCTCGGAACCGACGGATACCGGTATCAGGTCGTCGACGACTGGGCGAAGTTGCCCGACGGCTGGCAATGGGACGCCGACGTAGCGGCGGTCGGGGTTGACCGCCACGACAACGTCTACGCCTTCAGCCGCGGCGCCCATCCGATGATCGTGTTCGACCGCAACGGCAATTTCCTGCGGTCGTGGGGCGAGGGTGTGTTCAATCGCCCGCACGGCGTTCACATGGCGCCGGACGGCACCGTCTTTCTGACCGACGACGGCGACCACACGGTGCGCCAGTGCACCCTCGAGGGAAAGGTGCTGTTGACCCTCGGCATCGCCGGCAAGCCCGCACCCTATATGAGCGGCGAGCCGTTCCACCGCTGCACCCACACCGCACTCTCGCCGCAGGGCGACATCTACGTCTCCGACGGCTACGGCAATTCGCGCGTCCACAAATATTCGCCGGACGGCAAATTGCTGATGTCGTGGGGCGAGCCCGGCACCGACCCCGGCCAGTTCAACATCGCGCACAATGTGTGTTGCGACCCCGACGGCTGGGTCTACGTCGCCGACCGCGAAAACCACCGCGTCCAGGTGTTCGACGGCAACGGCAAATACGAGGCGCAGTGGAACAACATGCACCGGCCCTCCGGCCTCTACATGGAGACCGGCACCAAGACGCCGCGCTTTTTCGTCGGCGAGATCGGGCCGGACATGGCGGTCAACATCGACCTGCCGAATTGCGGCCCGCGGGTCAGCATCTACACCAACAAGGGCGAGCTGTTGGCGCGGCTCGGCCACGCGCATGCCGGGCTCAGCTCGGGCCAGTTCATCTCGCCGCACGGGCTCGCGGTCGACAGCCGCGGCGACATCTACGTCGGCGAGGTGTCGTTCACCAATTGGGGACGCCGGGTGCGCGCCAAGGGCGAGCCGATCCCGGCCGGTCTGCGCGCGATGCAAAAGCTCGCCAAGGTCGGCTGAGGCGGGTCCCTGCTCTCGCCGGGACCGCCGGAGCCGGCGGCAGACGATATTCCGGTCTCGGGCCTGACCGGACAAATTGCGAAGATATCGGAATTACTCTAGCACCTGGGGTTGCATCGATGATATGTAAAGTGCGTTAACCTGGGCACGTCTCCGAGCAAAAGAGGTGCGTGATGTCGATAATCGCGTGGGTTATCTTGGGCCTGATTGCGGGATTCATCGCCAGCAAGATCGTCAACAAATCCGGCGAGGGCTTTTTCCTCGACATCGTACTCGGCATTGTTGGAGCCATCGTCGGGGGCTTCATCTTCAACCTCTTCGGCGCGGGTGGGGTCAGCGGCTTCAATCTCTACAGCATGGTCGTCGCCATAATCGGGGCGATCATCGTGCTGGTGATCTACCACGCCGTGTTCGGTCGTAAGGTCGGTTGAGAAAAGGCGCGGAATTTGCGCGGTCAAGGCGCTGCCAGGAGGCCGTGCCGAGCAGCGCCACCGCGCGCCTGATCGGCGTTAGACGCCCACCGTCCAGGCTCGGCGCGATCCGGGTTCGTTGCCACGATCGGTCCCGCTCGATCAATGGCCTATTTGGGCGCGCGCAGGTTCATCGGCTGACCCGCCAGTTTTTGGCGGGCATCGTTCAGGGCTTTGAGGCTGGCGAGGGTTTCGTCCGGCCTTTTCGTCGCCACTCCGACGAGCAGCGCTTCGATAAAGCCCAGGGTGGCGGTGTGCATGCTCAGCATCTCGGCGTGGCCGCGGGCCACCGGAAGCACCAGATCGACCCGGTCGCGCAAGGTCGCGGCGAGCGTGTCGGTCACGAGGAACGAGCGCAGCCCGAGCCGGTCGATTTCGTCCAAAAGAGCGGCGAGCTCGGCATAGACCCGGCCATAGGCCAGCATGACGACGAGGTCGCCCTGACGCAGCCTTCTCAGATCGTCGGCGAACAGAAGGCCGGTGTTCGTCAGGCTCGCGGCGTCCAGGCCGAAGCGAACGAGTTGGGTGACGAGATAGCCGGCGATGGCGCTCGACGGCCCGAGGCCGAAGACACGAATTCGCTGCGCCCCGACGATGCCGTCGACCGCCCTCTCGAATTGCTCGGGCGTGATGGAGCGGCGCAGGCTTTCGAGCGACCGCAAGTGGATGGCCAAGGTCATCTCGAAGGCGGCTGACAGGCTGCTGCCGATTTCCCCGAGCGTTCGCGTCAACCGCTCGGCCGGCGAGAGCGAGCCGCGCAATTCGTCGGCGAGCGTGCGCCGCAGATCCTCGAGACCCGAAAAGCCGAGCGCCTTGGTTGCGCGCACGACCGTGGCGTCGCTGGTCTGCGCCTTTGCGGCCAGCGCCGCCGCCGAGGCGATCAGGACCTCCTCGCGATTGTCCTGAAAGAAGCGCGCGACGCGCTGCTCGGCCGGGCTCATTTGGCCGAACCGGTCCGCGATCCTCTCCTCAAAGCTCGGCGCCGCTCGTCACGGGAGCGATTCCTAATTGACATATTGTCGCATCCACTACCATAATCATGCCATATCGTCGTATATGCTACAACAATCAATGCGAGGGGATGCCGAATGGATCCAGTGCCTGGAGCGTGGCGGCGCCCGCCGTCGGCTCGGCCTTCTCTCGCCTCGCTCGTCGAAATCGTCGAGGCCTTCACGATCGTTCTCGCGGTCGCGAGCTTGCGCGGCTGGCGGCCGGCGGCATTTGGCGCGGTCGGCGGCGCTTGGCGTGCTCGGCGGGCTGATCGCTCTGCTCGGCCCGCTGCTCGACCGCGTTCCGCTTCATCTGCTCCAGTTCGTCATCGGCGTGCTCCTGCTCCTGTTCGGGATGGGATGGCTGCGCAAGGCGATCCTGCGATCGGCAGGCGTCATCCCGCTGCACGACGAGGAGGCCATTTTCGCATCCGAGGCCGCCCAGCTGGCGGGCGCCGCCGGCCGACAGCGCACGTCGCTCGATTGGATCGCCGGCCTGACCGCCTTCAAGGGGGTGCTGCTGGAAGGGCTCGAAGTCGTGTTCATCGTCATCGCCGTGGGCGCCGGCCGCGGCCTTTTGTGGCCGGCCGGCTTTCGGGGCGTTGGCGGCGTGCCTGGTCATCCTCGCCATCGGCGTCGCCGATCCGCAAGCCGCTCGCGCAAGGTGCCCGAAAACACGCTGAAATTCGGCGTCGGCGTCATGCTGTCGGCGTTCGGCGTGTTCTGGACCGGAGAGGGGCTTGGCATTGCCTGGCCGGGTCAGGATCTCGCCTTGGCGGCTTTTGCCGTCCTGTTTCTCATTGTCGGCGATCGCCACCGCTTCGGTGCTGCGGCGGCCCGCGGCGGAGGCGCTTCAATGAGCATCGTCGGCGATCGTTTACAAAGAGCTTTTCGCCATGTTTCTCGGCGACGCGAGGCTCGCGCTGGCGACCCTTTTCCTGGTGGCGGTGGTTGCCGGCCTGGTTGTAGCGCTGCGCGTCGAGCCGCTGGTCGCCGGCGGCGTTCTCCTTCTCGGGTGTCTCGGCGATCCTCGTCGCGGCGGCCGGCCGCGAGGCCAGGGCCCGAAATCACCATGAACGCCCGACATCGCATAAACGGCCTATCTGAAACGCATTGAAACAGGGGACCCTGAGCAAGGTGCCCGAAGTCACCCTTGTCTTCTGGGTCATCAAGATCGCGGCGACGACCCTGGGCGAGACCGGCGGCGACACCGTCACGATGACGCTGAACTGGGGCTATCTCGCCGGCACCGCGCTGTTTCTCGGCCTGCTTGTCGTGCTGGTCGCGGCGCAAATCCTCGCCGAATAAATTCCATCCCTTGCTCTATTGGGCGACGATCGTCGCCTCGACCACCTTCGGCACCACGATGGCCGATTTCGCCGACCGCTCGCTCGGCATCGGCTACACCGGCGGCTCGACGTTGCTGTTCGCCTGCCTGATCGCCGTGCTCGGCCTGTGGTATTGGTCGCAGGGCACGATCTCGGTCGACACCGTCAGCACGCCAAAGGTGGAGGCGTTCTACTGGGCGGCCATCACCTTTTCGCAGACGCTCGGCACCGCACTCGGCGACTGGATGGCCGACACCGGCGGGCTCGGCTACGAAGGCGGCGCGCTGGTTTTCGCCGCGGGGCTCGCGGTGATCGTCGGGCTCTACTTCTGGACCGGATCGTCTCGCGCGTGCTGCTGTTCTGGGCGGCCTTCATCCTGACCCGGCCGCTCGGCGCCACGGTCGGCGACTTCCTCGACAAGCCGCGCAATGCCGGGGGCCTGGCGCTCAGCCGCCCGCTGGCGTCGGCGGTGATCGCGGCGTTCATCATCGCCTGCCTGTTCGTCCTGCCGCAACGCGCGGGGCGGCATCCGGCGCACCCAAAGCCGGTCAAGCGCAGGGTCGGTCTAGCGCGTCTGCTTGGCCGGGACCGCCGCGCGGCCAACTCGTCCCCCGGCTTCCCGGCCCGGCGGACAACGCCGGGCCGGGGCGGACGCGGGTCAGTTCGGGTGGAAGACGAGGGTGCGCAGCTCGATGCTTTCGCGCGGGAACGCGTCGGGCGGCGTGGTCGGGTCGGTGAACGAGGTGTGCGGCATAAAGCGCGCCCGCCCGTCGGCCTTGGTGTCGGCGATCTTCAGCAGCAGCGCGTCGTCGCGCCGCATCTGCGGCACGTAATACCATTCATGCGCCGGGTTCCACGTCACCGAATAGGTCTCGCCGACCCGCTCGCGGTAGACCAGGTCGGACGCAACCAGATCGGCCGGGTCGACGGTGCGCGCGTCGCATACCGCGAGCGGCGCGTCCTGCAGCGGACCGCGGATCGGGCGCCACAGGTTGATCACCTGGACGCGGCCCTTCAGCAATTCCTCGGCCTCGTCCGGCAACAGGTCGCGGACCCGCTGCGGGCCCGGAACGCGCGGTGTGGTCGACATGGACGCGGGTCGCCGGCTGGCGCGGCCCGGCCGCCGAGCGGTCCTGCACGCCCGGCACCCGGCGGCGCTGCAGATGGTCGAAGATAAAGACGCGGCTGGCGCCGGTCACCTCGGCGAGAAAGCGCTCGGCCTCGGGATAATAGACCCGGCGCACTTCGTCGTCGTCCCAGAAGTCGCGGACCGCGGTTTTCTGCTCGACCAGCGCAAAGCCCTGGCGGTCGAGCGCCACTTCCGCCGCGACCGGGCGCATGTCGCGGATGCGCACCCGGTGCGGCTTCGTGCGCCATGTTCGAGCGCTGCTCGCCGGGCTCGACCTCGAAGGCGTAATAGCGCGGCCGTTCGGCCATCGGCGCCAGGTAGTTCAGCTCGGCCTCGACATAGGGGAGATCTGCGAAACTGGTCATGGTCCGGTCCTCCTTGGTGGTCGGGAACAACAACGTTTCACCATCCAGTCGGGCGATGGTAACCCGCGGCGGCTGGATGGTCGATGGTCATGCCGGGGACGGCTGCGAGGCAGGCCGGCGCAGCGCCGTCCGACCTCGCCATACCGTGCTTCAGAAGATCGGAAAACGGTAGGATTCCAGCGGGAGATTACGCTTTGCCGCTGGTTCCGGCTTTACCAGAGCCAGCATGACGCGACGGAACAACCTTCCGACCGGCTTGCCAATCATAATCAGTGACATCATTCCCTCCAGAACGGCTTGTTGATCAGAAACTCGGCCTCGGCCCGCGTGACGCCGATGTCGGCGAGCATGCGGTCGTCGAGCGCCGCGAGGCGCGCGCGATCTTTTGAACGCCGCCGCCATTCGCCGAATTTGGCGAGCGTCCGCCTGCCGGCATTGCCCGCCCGGTGCACGGCGGAATGCCGTCCAATTTCGTCGATGGGCCGGCCCGCATCCTCGAACCGGATTGCTGTCATGTGAAAACCTCTAAACTGTGGCGACGCCCGAAGGCGCTTGAAGCGATCTTCTGGATCGCTAAATGTGATGTCTTGCGCCGGTCCGCAAACGAGAGTTTTTCAGCCCCGATTTAGAATTTCTCATCCTGTATGAACGACCATCTGCCGCCGCTCTCCGCCCTGCGCGCCTTCGAGGCGGCCGCCCGCCATATGAGCTTTTCGAAGGCGGCTGAAGAGCTGTTCGTGACCCCGGCCGCGATCAGCCATCAGATCCACGCCCTGGAGCAGGATCTCGGGGTCAGGCTGTTCCACCGGCTGAACCGGTCGGTCGAGCTGACGGCGTCGGCGCGAGTATTGTTGCCGGGGTTGTCGGAGGCCTTTGCCGGGATCCACGCTTCGGTCAGGCGGCTGCGCGCGCATAACGACACCGGCAGCCTGACCGTGACCGCGTCGCCCTCGTTCGCCGCAAAATGGCTGGTGTTGCGGCTGCACCGGTTTCAAGAGCGCTGCGCCGAGGTCGACGTGCGGATATCCGCCACCGACGAGGTCGTCGACCTGACCAAGGGCGATTTCGACGTCGCCATCCGGTACGGCGCCGGGCATTACCCCGGGCTCGATGTCGAATTACTGTTTACCAACGAGGTGTTTCCGGCGTGCAGCCCGCAATTGCTGGCGCAGGGCCCACCGTTGCGCACGCCCGACGACCTGCGCCGCCATGCGCTGATCCATGACCAGGCGGTCGAGCGCGACCCGCTGGTGCCGACCTGGCCAATGTGGCTCAAGGCCGCCGGCGTCAACGATGTGCGCGGCGAGCGCGGGGCTCACCTTCAGCAACATGCACCTGGCGCTCGACGCCGCGATCGCCGGCCATGGCGTGGTCTTGGCCTACAGCGAGATCGCCGCCGCCGACATTGCCGCCGGGCGGCTGGTGCGCCTGTTCTCGTTGGCGCTGCCCGACCAGTTTGCCTATTACGTCGTCACCGCGCCGGGGACGCTCGAACGGCCCAAAATCCGCGCGTTCCGCGACTGGCTGCGCGAGGAGGCCGACGGGCCGGCGCCGGCGCGGCGCGCCGATGGCCGAGCGGCGCCGGAACTTCCTTCGGGGTCAGACTGACGGCAGAGCCCGGCGATCCGGGAAGCGCCTCAAACCGAGCGCACCCAGGGCCAGCAGCCCGATGCCGAGCAATGACCAGGATCCGGGCTCAGGGGCGTCGATGATCGCGCCGTCGAGGCTCGTCAGGCTGTTGGCGCCGGCGGTCACCGTCACGATCTCGGTCAGCGAATAAGGTCCGGCGATCGGCGGCTCGTTGACAAAGAACGACTGGTTGTCGAGCAATCCGCTCGCCAGCAGGCTTGCAGTGCCGAACGGCGTGTTCGACGTATCAAAATACGTGTTCATCACCGCGCTGCTGCCGACGTAATTGCCGGTGATGCTGCTCAGGAACCCGACAATGCCGGCCGTCGTCGCGAAACCGGTCTCGGTCAGCGAAATCGTCAAGGTGCCGCCCGAAGTTCCGGTCGTCAGGTCGAGCGAGGTCAAATCGAGGATCGCATCCGATGGCGACCCCACCGCCGGAAATCCAGCGCCGGCGTCGATGCTGGTGGTAAAGTTGCCGACCGCCCCGTTGAAGAGGACGATGCCGGGGGTGCTGCTGTCGTTGGCCAAGCCGGTGTGTATCCCGTCCGTTACCGACAGAAAGATCTCGGCGCGAGCGCCGACGGTGTAGCTTGCCGCAATCGCGAAGGCGGCAATCGTCAGTGACGTGCGCCGAAAGTGCATAACGCGGTCCTTTATTGGAGCGATTTGTCTAGGCAAATCTCAAGGGTTGATCGTGCATTAGGACCATAGCGATTTGAAATCACGCTTTCTATTAAATTGAAGGTTAAAATCGAGATATTCGTGGTTAATTTAACCTTTTGTCATCACTGCATGCCGGCAGGCGCGGCATTGTGCCCTGCGATGCTTTATCCTATCGCCTTTGTCAAAAGTCTTTGGCGGTCGCCTTGAATACGGCGCCGGTGAGCCAAAAGCCGCGCCCAGACGGTTTGTCTCCCGACGCCGCAGCCCTGCGCAAGCGCACCGCTGTCAGCGTCACGTTGCGCGATCAGGCGGCGCTGTTGCATCCGGGCCGAGCGAGCATGCGGCAATCCCGCCAGCCGGCCGGGCCGGTCTCGGATCGGCAGGCGCGCGGACGCGGCGGTTCGACCTACGTCAGCGCAGATCCGGCCCGCTTAGAGCACCAATATCCGCCGGGCGGCGAGCGCCGCCGGCTCGGCCACGATGTCAGACCCCACCCTGACGCGGCGGAGCGCGTGAGGAAATTGTCGGCCGGCGCCGGCGCTGCTTTATCCCATCGTCGAGTTGAAGGCGCCGCCGTCGAGCAGCAGGTTCTGGCCGACGATAAAGCCCGAGGACGCGGCGCAGAGAAAGGCGCAGGCGTCGCCGAATTCCGCCGGATCGCCGACCCGGCCGGTGGGGTTCGCCTGGCCGCGCTTGGCCAGCAGCTCTTCGAACGAGATGTTTTGCCGCCGCGCCTCGAATTCGATGCCCGAGCGCAGCCGGTCGGTCAGAAACGGGCCCGGCAGCAGGCCGTTGATCGTGACGTTGTATTTCGCCACTTGCCGCGCGATGCCGGCGGAAAAGGCGGTCAGCCCGGCGCGCGCGCCGTTGCTCATGCCGAGATTGGCGATCGGCGACTTGACCGAGCCCGAGGTGATGTTGACGATCCGGCCAAAGCGACGCTCGCACATGCCGTCGACCACAGCCTTGATCAGCATGATCGGGGTCAGCATGTTGGCGTTGACCGCCTTTTGCCAGTCCTCGACCGACCAGTCGCGAAAATCGCCGTGCGGCGGCCCGCCGCAATTGTTGACCAGGATGTCGGGCGCGGGGCAGGCGGCGAGTGCCGCGGCGCGGCCGGCCTCGGTGGAGATGTCGCCGGCCACCGCGGTTACCTTGGCGCCGGTCTCCTTGCGGATGTCCGCGGCGGTCTCTTCGAGGGTTTCGGCGGTGCGCGCGGTGATGGTCAGCTCGACCCCGGCGCGCCCGAGCGCGGTGGCGCAGGCTCGCCCCAACCCCTTGCTCGCCGCGCAGACCAGCGCCTTGCGTCCGCGAATGCGCAAATCCAGCATGTCGTCCTCCGCCTCAGTAGATTACCGTTGCGGCAACGATGTAACCTGATCGCGCCCTGTCGGCGATCGGAAAAAGGTGCCAGAGACCGCGGCGATGAAGCTGACCTTGATTCTCGATGCGGCGTCCACCGGCGTGCGCGCAAGCCTGGTCGAAGAATGGGACGAGATCGGCGCCGCGGCGAAGATGGAGCCGATGGTCCGCCATTTCGACTCGGACGAGCAGGCGATCGTGTGGGGCCGCGCCCTGGCGCGCCGGCGCGGTCTCGCTCAGATGTTTCTGACCGACAACCGCAAATCCGGCGCGCACTGAACGCGGCGACGGCCGGCGGCAAGGGACATCAGGTTCGTCAGTAAGGCCGGTAATAGCCGGGGCGGCGGACCGTAACCCGGCGGCGGGCCATAGCCCGCACCCGCATAGGGCGGCGCGCCCGGCGGCGGGGCGAAGCCCGGCACCTGGTTGCCGTGAGCCATCATGCACTCGCCGTAGATGATGTCGAACTGCTGCTGCAGCGACATCTGCGCGTAGGCGGAGTTGTTGGCGCCCACGACCGTGCCGAGCCCGGCGCCCGAAGCGGCGCCGATCGCGGCGCCGCGGCCGCCGCCGATCGCCGCGCCGAGCCCGGCGCCCAGCGCCGTGCCGATAATCGCGGTGCCGACCGCCTGGTTGTTGGCCGCCGCCGCCGCCGAGGCGGTTTGCGAGCCGGCGTATTGCGCGCAGAAATTCTGGTCGGCGGCAAAGGCCTCGAACGACTTGCCCGGCCCCGGGGCGACCGGGATCGTCGGCCCCGGCGGCGGGACGACGCAAGCCGCCAGGGTGGTCACGACCGCCAGAGCAGCAACCGCGCGCGGATCGATACGTTTCATGTTCACGTCCTGTTCTATAAGCGCCGAGCGATCTTGCGGCGGCTGCTATATTCCTAGCAAGCGATAAAGAACGTTCACGTCAGGTTAAGACAAGGTCGTCGGCGTGGCGGTTCGGTCGGATCGGCCGGCAAACTCGGGCATCACCTCGCGCGCAAAAGTCCGCAATGCCGACAGCGAGCCGCCGACGTCGATGACCATGACGTATTCGACGCCGCCGGCCTGAAGCTGCTTGAGCCGGCCGACAATCTCCTCGGGCGGACCGATCAGCGCGTCGGCTTCGGTCGCGCGCCGCATCTCCTCGGCCGACATCGCCCGGCGCGGGCGGCCCAAGGCCGGCGACTCTCCGGTCGGCGACAGCGACAATTGCTGGACGTTGCGCATAAAGGTCATGCGCAGCTCGTGCGCCGCCTCGCGCTCGGCGGGGTTAGCAGCGATGTGCAGGGCGCGGGTCAGGCCGACGCTCATCGGGTCGAATTGGCGGCCCTGCGCCTCGACCGCCTTGCGGTAGATCCCGATGTTCTCGGCGACGAGCTCGGGGCTGCCGGCCTGTCCCAGCAGCAGGTTGAACCCGCCTTCAGCCGCGGCGCGGACAGACGCCGCGCTTTGGGCGCCGATCCACAGCGGCGGGTGCGGCTTTTGCACCGGCGCCGGCTCGACGACGATGTCCTCGTAATGCCAATGCCGGCCGTGATGCGAAAACCGGCCCTTGGCTGGTCCACGCCTTGCGCAAAAACGCGACGGCCTCGTCATAGCGCTCGCCGGCTTCGGCCATCGGGATGCAGAAGCCGTGAAACTCGCCCCAGCGGTAACCCTTGCCGATGCCGAGGTCGAGCCGCCCGTTGGACAAGAGGTCCACGGTCGCCGCCTGCTCGGCCAGCAACGCCGGATTGTGCCACGGCAACACCAGCACCGCGGTGCCGAGCCGGATGCGCGTCGTCTTGGCGGCGAGGTAGGTCAGAAAGCTCAACGTCGCCGAGATTTGCCCGAACCCGGTGAAATGGTGTTCGACCAGGAAAACGCTGTGAAAACCCAGTTCCTCGGCTTCGCAAATGTAGTCGACGTAGTCGGTGTAGATCCGGCTGTCGCTCGCCTGCTCGCCGATCTCGGTGCGCGCGCCGCCAAACAATCCAAAACGCATCATTGATCCCTTTTGTTTAGAGTATCTTCCGATCTGACCGGACCATTACCTCCCGTGTCGTCATTGCGAGCGCAGCGCAGCAATCTCGGGCCGCTGGGCGATTGTCCATTCCGGATTGCTTCGTCGCTTCGCTCCTCGCAATGACGGCGTGGCAACTTGGTCGAAATTCGGGCTTCGTATTTTTGTCATTCTGTTGGAACGAGTGATGGTGGCGGCGGTTGGGTTGAGCTTCCGCATCTATTTGGCGATCTCGGCGCTCAGCCTTCGGATTCGTGGTCTTCGCTCGACACCGCTGAAAGATAAGCGGGCAGGTCGGGCCATCCGTAGGCGAGCGCTTCGACCTGGCCGCCGCCGACGGGGATCGGCTTATGGCTCACCATCCGCCCGCCGACCCGCTCGTAAAAAAAGCGAGATGGGTTGTCGCGCAAGACCCAAACGATCGCGGCGTCGAGTTCGGAAGCCGCGAGGCGGCGGAACAAGGCGATCAACAGCCGCCGGCCGATCCCTTGATTCTGCCGGTCGGGGGCGACGTAAAGCGTGAACACCTCGCCCGGGTAATGTCGTTCGCTGCGGCTTGGCCCGCAGCTGCCAAAACCCTGGATCGACCCCGCCGCGTCGACCGCGACGCGCACATCGCGCGGCTCGCGCGCGATCGCCATCCGCCAACCGGTTTCCCGCCGCCGTTCCGACAGCCCGACGAGGTAGGTCGCCGACAATACGCCGGCATAAGTCGCGCGCCACGTCTCGACGTTGAGCCGGGCTATGGCGCTCGCGTCGGTCGGTCTCGCCGGGCGTATCGTGATCTCGGCCATCGCGCCCGCATTGTGCCCGCAATCGCGCGCCGAGTAGAGGGTTATGCGCCGCGCCGCGCAATCTGTTAGTATTGGCAGGTTGCCGTTGCGCCAGGAGCGCCCCAATGCCCAGCGACTACTTCGCGGTTCTGGCACA
Source organism: uncultured Alphaproteobacteria bacterium (assembly GCA_963775525.1). Taxonomy (GTDB): domain Bacteria; phylum Pseudomonadota; class Alphaproteobacteria; order ATCC43930; family CGMCC-115725; genus AP-15. The sequence continues at coordinate 50,604 of CAVZJF010000069.1, forward strand.
ACATGGCGCTTGGGCCAATCGCCGCCTCTTCGAGGCGTGCGAGACGATGAGCGCCGCCGAATATTTGCGCGAGCGGGCGTCGAGTTTTGGTTCTCTGCACGCGACCCTAAATCACGGCCTGGTCGCGTTCCGCAGCGGAATTGCGCGCCTCGAAGGCCGGTCGCCGCCGGCGCTTGACGAAAATCAGATCCTCTACCCTGACCTGGTGGGTCTCAAGGTCGCGCGGCTCGCCGAGGACGAGCGGTTGCGCCATTTGATCGGAGGTCTGTCCGAAGCGGCCTTGGACCAACTGCTGCATTATCGGTCGAGACGCGGCGATCGCTACCAGGCTCCGCTCCGCCTGGTGCTCGCGGATCTGTTCGATCATCAAACCCGTTGCCGTGGCGAGGCGCTGGCGCTGCTCGCCCAGGCCGGCATTCGCCCGTCCTCTCTCGATGTGCTCGCCTATCTGCGCGGCGAGGGAGCCGCACCTGCCGATTAGCAGGCTTTACCTTTTGACGGTAATTTCATGGAAGGGTCATGACGATATCCGGGCTAGGCCGTTGCACTTTTTTTTTGATGACGTTGACATTGTTGCCGGCGCTGCCGGGCTGGGCGGCGGAGAAGGCGACGAAGCCCGCCGAGCCGGCGCACGCCGCCGGCAAGACCGCGGTGCAGCGCATCGGCGGGGCCGGGACGTGGAACGCCTATCTTCACAAGGAAAAATCGACGCGGGTCTGCTACCTGGCCGGCGGTCCGCACAAAAGCGAACCGGCGAGGTTTAAACGCAAGCTGCCGGCGGCGATGGTCACGCACCGTCCCGACGAAAACGTCGCGAACGTCGTGAGCTTTGTCGAAGGTTATCCGCTGAAGGAGGGCAGCGACGCGTCGCTCGATGTCGACGGCGCGCATTTCGACCTGTTCACCAAAGGCGACACCGCATGGTCGCGCACGTCGGATCTCGACAAGGCGATCGTCGAGGCGATGGCGAAAGGCCGGCAGGCGGTGCTCAAGGCCACGCCGCAAAAAGGGCCGGCCACGACCGACACCTATTCGCTTTCGGGGTTCGCCCCGACGCTGGCGCTGATCGACAAGGCTTGCGGCGTCAAGCGTTAGCGGGGGTCATGGCATCGCGGCCTGCTCGGCTCCATATGTGCGGATAATGTCGACGGCGACCCCCACCCCGCGCCGCAACCTCGTCGGGCTCGGCCGCGACGCGCTTGCGGCCGAAATGGCGGGATTCGGCGCCGAGCCGTTTCGCGCGCGCCAGCTGTGGCACTGGATCTACCACCGCGGCGCCACCGATTTCACCCAGATGACCTCGCTGTCGAAGGCGTTTCGCGAGCGCCTCGCCGAGCAATACGAATTGCGCCGGCCGGCGGTGTCGCAAAGCCTCGCCTCGGTCGACGGGACGCGCAAATGGCTGCTGCGCTTTGCCGACGGGCAGGAGGTCGAAACCGTCCACATCCCGGAGGAAGACCGCGGCACGTTGTGCGTCTCCTCCCAGGTCGGCTGCACCCTCAACTGCACCTTCTGCCACACCGGGACCCAACTGCTGGCGCGCAATCTCGGCGCCGCGGAAATCGTCGGGCAGGTCATGGTGGCGCGCGACGCGCTCGGCGAATGGCCGTCGCCGGCAAACGGGGCCGCAGACGACCGCCAACTGACCAACATCGTGCTGATGGGGATGGGGGAGCCGCTCTACAATTACGAGAATGTCGCGGCGGCGGTGAAGATCGTCATGGACCCCGAGGGCCTGTCGATCTCACGCCGCAAGATCACCTTGTCGACCGCCGGGGTGGTGCCGATGATCCGGCGATGCGGCGCCGAGCTTGCGGTCAACCTCGCGATATCCTTGCACGCGGTGAAGGACGACATTCGCGACCGCCTCGTGCCGCTCAACCGCAAATACCCGATCGCCGAGCTGCTCGACGCCTGCCGGACCTATCCCGGCGCCAGCAACGCGCGCCGGATCACGTTCGAATACGTCATGCTGAAAGGGGTCAACGACACCCCGGCCGAGGCGCGCGAACTGGTGCGGCTGATCGCCGGCATCCCCGCCAAGGTCAATTTGATCCCGTTCAACCCGTGGCCCGGCGCGCCCTATGAATGCTCGACCGACGCCGCGATCGCGGCGTTCTCCGACATCGTCTTCGCCGCCGGGTATTCCGCTCCGGTGCGCACCCCGCGCGGCCGCGACATCCTCGCCGCCTGCGGCCAGCTCAAATCGGCAAGCGTCAGGCTGCGCCGTAGCGGGCGCGAGCAGGCCGCGTCGCCGGCCGGCTGACATCGGCCCTGGCCCGCGTTGCTGTTCCCGTTCCTCGGTTGCGCGCTGGCCGCCTATGCCGGCATCGTCGGCGGCCTTTATTTGTTTCAGCGGCGGCTGCTCTACCGGCCGAACAGGACCCGCCCCGGCCTCGCCGATCTGGCGCTGCTCGGGGTGCGCGAGGCGGCGCTGACGACCAAAGACGGCCTCGCACTGTTCTCATGGTATTTGCCGCCCTGCGCCGGCCGGCCGGTCATCGCCTATTTTCACGGCAATGGCGGCCATGTCGGCTATCGCGCCGAACGCCTGCGCCGGTTCGCCCGCAATGGCTACGGCGTGCTGCTGGCGGAGTATCGCGGCTATGCCGGCAATCCCGGGACGCCGTGCGAGCGCGGGCTCTTTGCCGACGGCGAGGCGGCGCTCGATTTTCTCGCCGGCGAGGGATTTCGCTCCAAGGACATCGTGCTGTGGGGCGAGTCGCTCGGATCGGGCGTCGCGGTTCACTTGGCGTCGCGGCGTGAGGTCGCCGGCGTGATCCTCGAAGCGCCGTTTACCAGCGTCGCCGCCGCCGCCCAGCGCCACTACCCGTTTGTCCCGGCCGCCCTGCTGATGCGCGACCGCTTCGACTCGCTGTCCCGGATCGCCCGGATCACGGCGCCGCTGCTGATAGTGCATGGCGAGCGCGACATGGTCGTGCCGGTCCGTCATGGTCGCGCCCTGCTCGCCGCCGCCACCGCGCCAAAGGAGGGCTGGTTTTCGCCGCGAGGCAGGCCACGAGAACCTGGCCCAGTTCGGCGCCGTCGAGGCGGCGATCGCGTTCATCGAGCGCCGCGTCTGCCGGCCCAAAGCCGAACCCGTTGCCGCGGCCGGAAATTTCGATTAGGCGACGCGTTGGCAGAGCGAGGGGGCGGGTCATGGCGGACGCGGACACGGTCAAGAAAGTGGTGCTGGCCTATTCGGGCGGGCTCGACACCTCGGTGATCCTGCGCTGGCTGCAGCAGACCTATCGCTGCCAGGTCGTGACCTTCACCGCCGATCTCGGCCAGGGCGAGGAGTTGGAGCCGGCCCGCCAAAAGGCCGAATTGCTCGGCGCCGCCGCAGATCTTTGTCGACGATCTGCGCGAAGAGTTCGTGCGCGATTTCGTCTTTCCGATGTTCCGCGCCAACGCGCTCTACGAGGGCGCCTATCTGCTCGGCACCTCGATCGCCCGGCCGTTGATCGCCAAGCGCCAGATCGAGATCGCCCGCGCGGTCGGCGCCGACGCCGTCGCCCACGGCGCCACCGGCAAGGGCAACGACCAGGTCCGCTTCGAGCTCGGCTACTACGCGCTCGCCCCCGACATCAAGGTCATCGCCCCCTGGCGCGAATGGGATTTGACCTCGCGCACCCGGCTGCTCGACTACGCCGACCGGCACCAGATCCCGATCGCCCGCGACAAGCGCGGCGAGGCGCCGTTTTCGGTCGACGCCAACCTGCTGCACATCTCGGCCGAAGGCAAAGTGCTCGAAGACCCGTGGGCCGAGCCCGAGGAATTCGTCTTCAGCCGCACGGTCGCCCCCGAAGCCGCACCCGACACGCCCCAATATGTCGAGATCGCCTTCAGGCGCGGCGACCCGGTCGCGGTCGACGGCGAGACGCTGTCGCCGGCGGCGCTGCTGACGCGGCTCAACGAGATCGGCGGCAGGAACGGCGTCGGCCGGCTCGACCTCGTCGAGAACCGCTTTGTCGGCATGAAGTCGCGCGGCGTCTACGAGACCCCCGGCGGCACGATCCTGCTGGCGGCGCATCGCGGCATCGAAAGCCTGACCCTCGACCGTGGTGCCGCGCATCTGAAGGACGAGCTGATGCCGCGCTACGCCGAGCTCGATTTACAACGGCTTCTGGTTCTCGCCCGAGCGCGAAATGCTGCAGGCATTGATCGACCGGAGCCAGGAAAACGTCGAGGGCACCGTCCGGCTCAAGCTTTACAAAGGTTCCGTCACGCGTCGTCGGCCGCAAGTCGCCAAAGAGCCTCTACAGCCAGGCCCACGTCACCTTCGAGGAGGACGCCGTCTACGACCAGCGCGACGCCGAAGGCTTCATCAAATTGAACGCCCTGCGCCTCCGCCTCGCCGCCCGCCGGGATCCCTAATCATTAGGTTAGAGCACTAACAGACACTCCTATTGCGTTGTTCCCCTCCTCCGTCAAGCGGGGGAGGGTTAGGGTGGGGGCGATGCGCGGCGGTCCATCAATGACGAAGCGCAGTCAAAATCTGCGTCGGAACATGACCGACGCGGAACGCGCACTGTGGAGTGAGTTGCGCCACGATCAGCTCGGCTGCCGTTTCCGGCGCCAGCATCCGATCCCGCCCTATATTGTCGATTTCGCCTGTGTCGAGGCACAGCTGATCGTCGAAGCTGACGGTGGACAACATACTGACAATGACGATCAGGCCCGAGATGAATATCTCCGGCTGCAAGGATGGCGCGTCATCCAATTCTGGAACAACGAGGTTCTGGAGAATCGCGCCGGCGTGCTTGAGGTGATCGCGGCTGCGCTCGCCGCGTCCGGCAAGCCCCCACCCTAACCCTCCCCCGCTTGCGGGGGAGGGGGACTCATATCAACCGGCGTGGCGCTGGGCGGCGAGCCAGGCGAGCATGATATGGTTGAAGGCGTCGGGGGCCTCGACATTGGGGAAATGGCGCATGCCGGCGATCTCCTCGTAGCGGGCGCCGGGGACGAGGCCGGCGAGGCGGCGGTTTTCGCTCGCCGGGGTGCCGGCGTCGTGCTCGCCGCACACGACCAGCACCGGCAGCTTCAGCGACGGCAGCCGGGCGGTGAAATCGAAATCGAGGATCGCCGCCGAGCAGCCGAGATAGCCCTGCGGGGTGGTGCCGACAACGGTGTCGCGCAGCTGCTTCCAGCGCCCGGGGTTCTTCGCCTGAAAGGCCGGGCTCAGATAGCGGTCCATGCTGGCCTCGGCGATCGGCGCCAGCGAGCTCGCCTCGCGCACCGCCTTGATCCGCGGCCCCCAGATGCCGGCTGCACCGGGCGGGCTCGCCGGCAACGTGTCGCACCACAAGGCCGAGATCAGCTTCGCGCCGTGCTCCAGCGCGAAGGCCTGGCCGATCATCCCGCCGATCGACAGCCCGATGTAATGCACCCGCTGGAAGCCGAGTGCCTCGATCACGCTCGCCACGTCGCCCGCGAGCTCCTTCATCGTGTAGTCGCCGGCGACCGGGTCGCTGCCGCCATGCCCGCGCATGTCGAGCCGCAGCACCCGGAACCCCGCCTGCAGCAGCGCCGGCAGCTGCTCGGCCCAGCTGCCGCCGTCGGAGGCAAGCGAATGGGTGATGCACACGACCGGGCCGTCCTCGGGGCCGGCGAGATCGTAATAGAGGCGTCGTCCGGCGAGTGGCAGCAGCATGGCAGATCCTCCGTATCCAAAAGGCGGTTGGAAACCCGCGCGCAGTCTAGCCGCCGGCGGGCCACGCAAACATCACCGGCACGCCGGCAAAATACGGATGGCCGAGAAACAGCACGGCGTAGAGCAGCACCGCCGCCAGCGGCCGCAACAGGCCGATGTCGCGCCAGCGCAGCCGGGTCCGGCCGGTGACGAGTGCGGCGAACGGGACGTTTGAGGTAATGCTGGCCAGGCGTTGCCAATGGCTGCCGAGCGCCAACTGCTTTTTGCGGTCGATCAGCACGGTGCCGCCGAGCGCCAGCGCGGCGGTCATGCCGAAAAACCATACCGAGCAGAGATCGCCGTTCGCCGCCAGATGGCTCAACGCCCACAAGCCGACCGCCCACATGACCGGATGGCGGGTCACCCGCAGGATGCCGGGTGCGGGGTCGTCGGCGCGGGCCGAGCGCTCCATCCCGACCGCGGTCGGGTTCGGGGTCGAATAGCCGGCGACCAGCAGCAGCGTCGCCAGCGGCATGATCGACACCGGCACATAGGCGGTCCACTTGAACGGCGCCCACAGCGGGATCAAGGGGGAACGCGCATAGGCCACGACAAACCACGCGAAGGTGACGAGCGCGGTCAGCGAATAGATGAGCAAAAAACCCTGCTCGCCGATCTGGTCGCGCAACGACCCGCGCAGCCGGGTGCTCGACAACAGCGTGTGCGACCCGCAGAAGGCGACCCCGGCGATGACCAGCGAGGCGAGCGCATGGGTCATCCCGGTGCTCCTGCGCTCACGGTCCGGGCAGCGCTGCGATCAGGGAGCCGAGGCGGTCGAGCAGCAGCTGCGGGTCGCCGGCGACACGCACCGTCTTGTGCCGGCTGGCGGCGCCGGCGACGATCGCCAAGTCGCGGCGCGGCACTCGCCACGCATTTGCCAGCAACCCCAGCAGCGCCTCGTTGGCGCGCCCGTCTTGCGCCGGCGCGGTGACGCTGGCCTTGACGACCTGCCCGCCTCCGGCCGCCGCGGCCAGCGCGACGAGACGGTCCGCCTTCGCCCGCGGCGTCAGGCGAATCGCCACGTGCAAACCATCGCGTGTCGGGCTCAGCGGACCCTCAGACAAGATACTCGAACATCAGGTTGCGGATGAAATAGAGCAGCAAGATCAGGATTATCGGCGAAATGTCGATGCCGCCGAGATTGGGCAGGATACGCCGGAGCGGGCGCAGCGCCGGCTCGGTGATGCGCCACAGAAAATCCTCGATCGTGCCGACGATGCGGTTGTGCCGGTTGACGACGCCAAAGGCGATCAGCCAGCTCAGCACGGCCTGTATGATCAGCAGCCAGATATAGATCCTGATCACCGTGTCGACGAGGTTCAAAAACGCGTACATTTCCTCGGCAACCTCGACGCCCAGTGGAGCCACGACCGTAACGTCAGCCGCCAGGGTCCGCAAGCGAGCGGAGCATGCAGGGCGTTGCTCGCCGGGGCCATGCTTGACAGGCGGCGGCGCCCTGGCCATAGTCCGCCGCACCCGGCAAGGGTTTGAGACGCGCGATCGGGGCCGTAGCTCAGCTGGGAGAGCGTCGCGTTCGCAATGCGAAGGTCAGGGGTTCGATCCCCCTCGGCTCCACCAATCCCCCACGACGATCCCGCGTCCGACGGCGTCGCGCCGCCAAACGGGTCAGGCGGCGCAGATGGGTGTCAACCGGGCGACCGAGCCCGCCGGACCGGGCGCCTCAGCCGCTTTGTCCGGTAATGCAGTAGGGGCGGAATTCGGTCAGCACCTCGACGTAGATCCGGCGCTTGAACGCGACGATCAGCGCCGGCAGCTGCTCGGGGTCGACCCACCGCCAATCGTCGAATTCGGGGTGCTCGGTCGCAACGTCGATGTCGGCGTCGCACCCGGTGAAGCGCATCAGAAACCATTTCTGCCGCTGGCCGCGATAGCGGCCGTCCCACATCCGGCGGGCAAGTCTTCCCGGAAAGTCGTAGGTCATCCAACCCTGGCTCTCAGCCAGGATCTGCGCCTTGGCGGTGCCGATCTCTTCTTCGAGTTCGCGCAGCGCCGCCTGGCGCGGCGTTTCTCCGGGGTTTATCCCGCCCTGCGGCATCTGCCAGGCCGGGGTGGCCGGCATGTCGGCGCGGCGGGCGACCAAGACATGGCCGCCGCCGTTCAACAGCATGATGCCGACACATTGACGATAGCTCGCTGTCTCGCTGTCGCGCCGCGTCATCGCCAAGCCGTATGCGTCGCCCGTTGCGGGGTGCTCTTCAGTTGATCATGCGGCCGTTGTAGAGCGCCATGCCGCGCAGCATGTCGACCGCGCGCGTCAATTGATAGTCGGCGGCGGTCCCCATGATCGTCGGGTCCACCGAGCTCGACACGTCTGAGTTGTCGCCCAACTCGTCGGTCTTGGTCTCGGCCGCGTCGGCAGCCGCCGCCACCTTCTTGTTGGACGATGGTTGGATCTTCGCGGCTTCGACGAGGATGTCCGGCTCGATCCCCTTGGCTTGGATCGAGCGCCCGGACGGCGTGTAGTAACGCGCCGTCGTCAGTCGCATCGCACCGTGCCCCGGCAACGGGATGATCGTCTGCACCGAGCCTTTGCCAAACGAGCGCGTGCCGAGAAGTATCGCCCGGTGGTGGTCCTGCAACGCGCCGGCGACGATCTCGCTCGCCGAGGCCGATCCGCCGTTGATCAGCACCGCCACCGGCAGGCCGGCGGCGATGTCGCCCGGCCGCGCGTCATAGCGCTGCGCGTCGTCGGAGCGGCGGCCGCGGGTCGAGACGATTTCCCCCTTGTCGAGAAACGCGTCGGAGACGGCGACCGCCTGGTCGAGCAGTCCACCGGGGTTGTTGCGTAAATCGAGGACGATCCCGCGCAGCTTGTCGCCGGCCTGCTGCTTGAGGTTTTTGATGGCGTTGTTGAGCCCGACATCGGTCTGCTCGTTAAACGACGTAATCCGGATATAGCCAATGTCGTCGCCGACGAGATGCGAGCGAACCGACTGGATGCGGATCGTCGCGCGGGTCAGCTTTACGTCGAACGGGTCGCGGCCCTTGCGTTGAATAGTCAACCGGATGTCGCTGTTGATCGGGCCGCGCATCTTTTCGACCGCCTGCGGCAGGGTCATCCCCTGGACCGGCTGGCCGTCGAGCTGAGTGATCATGTCGCCGGGTTTCAGCCCGGCCCGCGCCGCCGGCGTGTCGTCGATCGGCGACACGACTTTGACCAGGCCGTTCTCCATCGACACTTCGATGCCGAGCCCGCCGAACTCGCCGCGGGTCTGGACCTTCATGTCGTCAAAGTTTTTGGTGTTCAGGTAATTCGAATGCGGGTCGAGCGAGGTCAGCATCCCGTTGATCGCCGACTCCATCAGCGCGTCGTCGTCGACCTTGCCGGCGTAGTCGGCTCGGACATGCTCGAAAACTTCGCCAAATAAATTAAGCTCTTTGTAAGCTTCTGAAGAATTCGGCGCCGCGACGACGATGTCTTGCGGTAATGAAAACGCCAATACTGCCGCGGCGGAGGCCGCAATCAACACCAACCGTCTCATTCACACACCTTAATAGCTGCGGCCACGGCGCGCGGCGAATGATATCAGCCGCCCGCGTCGATAATCAAGATCGGCGCGGCGCCGCGGCTAGTGGTCCGATCGAAACGCTTGGTTCCCAAGCGTTCCGTGAATCGGCCCACCAGATTAATAGGTTGGTGGTGTGATTCAGCCAACGGATGGAAACCATCCGTTGGCATCGAACCACTAGTCGGCGCTCAAGCGGCCGTCCCGCAGCCGTATCAACGAATGCCCGGTCATCGCCGCCGGCTGGTCGAGGCCGAGGATGTCGAGCAGCGTCGGTGCGACGTCGGCAAGGCGCCCGTCTTCGACATGCGCGTGCGCCGCCGGCGGGTTGACGACCAGGAACGGCACCGGGTTCAAGGTGTGCGCGGTGTGCGGTTCGCCGGTTTTCGGGTCGCGCATCATCTCGGCATTGCCGTGATCGGCGGTGACGACGAGCGTGCCGTCGGCTTTCTCGACCGCCGCCGCCACCCGCCCCAGGCATTTGTCGATGGTCTCGACCGCCTTGACGGCCGCGTCGATATGGCCCGTATGCCCAACCATGTCGGCGTTGGCGTAGTTCAGCACGACCACGTCGAAGCGCCCGGATTCGACCGCCTCGACCACCTTGTCGGTGACTTCGGGCGCCGACATTTCGGGCTGCTGATCGTAAGTCGCGACCTTGGGCGACGGCACCAGGATCCGTTCCTCGCCAGGAAAGACGGTTTCGCGGCCGCCGTTGAAAAAGAAGGTGACGTGCGCGTATTTCTCGGTCTCGGCGATGCGCAGCTGCGTCAGGCCGGCTTTCGACACGACTTCGCCAAAGGTGTCGGCGAGATCTTCGGGCGCAAACAGCGTGCCGATAAAGCGGTTGAGCTCTTCCGAATACTCGACGAGGCCGAGGGCCGCGGCAAAGTCGACCCGCCGCGCGCGCGCGAAACCCGCAAAATCGGGGTCGAGCAGCGCCGCGGCGATCTCGCGCACCCGGTCGGCCCGGAAATTCGCGATCAGAAGTCCGTCGCCGTCGCGCATCCCGCGATAGCCGCCGATTGCCGTGGGCGAGGCGAACTCGTCGGTTTCGTCCCGGCCATAGGCGGCGGCCACCGCACCCGCGGCGTCGGCGGCGGTTTCGCCTTCGCCCTCGGCGATGACGCGATAAGCCTTCTCGACCCGCTCCCAGCGCTGGTCGCGATCCATCGCGAAATAGCGTCCGGCGACAGTCGCGACGCGCAGGTTTTCGAGGCCGGCGAGATCGCTTTGAAACTCCCGCAGATAGGACAGCGCCGCTTTCGGCGGCGTGTCGCGCCCGTCGAGAAAGGCGTGGATCGCGACCGGCGCCCCCGCCTCGGCGACGATCCGGGCGAGGGCGGCGATCTGACGCTGATGCGAGTGCACGCCGCCCGGCGACAACAGCCCCATCAGGTGGGCCGTGCCGCCGCTGTGCTTCAGCCGTGCAATAAAATCGCGCATCGCCGGCATCCGCCCGATTTCGCCCGAGGCGATCGCCGCGTCGATGCGCGGCAAATCCTGCATGACGAGGCGGCCCGCCCCGAGGTTGGTATGCCCGACCTCGGAATTCCCCATCTGGCCGTCGGGGAGCCCGACATAATGCTCGCTGGCTTGCAGATGCGCGTGCGGCCAGCGCGCCATCAGGCGCCGCCATACCGGCATATGTGCGGTCTCGATCGCATTGTCGGCGCCGCCGCCGCGCTCGCCCCAGCCGTCGAGAATGCACAGGACCAACGGGCGCGGGCGGGAATTGCGATGCATTACGGTCAACCTCGAGCGATCGGAGCACTCTCTATAGGCGAAACCGACCCGGTCCCCATAGCGTTCCCGGAACCCGCCGAGCGATTGCACAACCCCGCCCTTTGCCCGCCGCGGCGCGCGGCATTTCAGTTCAGTCGGCTATTCGGCGGCGCGCAGCCTTGCGCGCGGTGCGGCGGCGGCGAGCTCGTCGCGCCGGTAAGGGAAGAACACGGCGCCCAGCGTCACCACCGCGCCGAAAACGGCGAGGATCTGAAAGAGCGGCTTGAACCCGCCATGCGCGTGCATTATCGCGACCAGCGGGATCGCCGACGCGGCGACGCCAAAGGACAGCACATAGCGCACCGCGTACGCCCGTGCTCGCCATCCGGCATCGGCGTAGCGCGCGACCATGCCGTCGTTGAACGTGATCTGCCCGAAAACCACGAACACCAGCCCGGCCAGCACGACGACCATCGGCCAGCCGCTGGCTTGGGAAGCGGCGAGCAGCAGCGGCGCCTGAAACAGCGCCACCGCCAAAAAGCCGACCTTCAGCGGATGGCGGTCGATCAGGCTGCCCATCACCAGCTGCGCCATCGCCCCGACGATATAGACCGCGCAGACCAGAATGCCGACGCCGAGGGTCGAGCCGGCCAGTTGCGGCAGGCGCTCGTCGACCATCTTCGGCAGCGCAATCGTCGTGGCGTTGAAGACGACCCCGCCTGCCAGGGTGACGACGCCCAGCACGACAAAGGCCCGCACGATCACGGCTCGCGGAAAGGGCGCGTCGCGGGCGACGGTGCGTCGGTTATGGTTTGCTTCGGGTGGGACGAGGGCGAGATAGGCGGCGCCGACCGCGAGTGCTGCCGCCCCCGGCAGGATGAAGGCCCAGCGCCACCCGAGCCACTGGCTGACGGCGCCGGTCATCAGCGCCGCGAACGCGACGCCGAGATTTCCCCAGACGCCGTTGACGCCGATCGCGCGCCCGATGCGCTCGGCATGCCCGACCAGCATCGCGGTTCCGACCGGGTGGTAGATCGCGGCGAAGAGGCCCATTGCGGCAAGCCCCGCGGCCAGTTGCCAGCGGGTCTGGGTAAAGCCGGTCGCGATCGTCGCGACGCCGATGCCGAGAAAAAACACCGCCATCATGTTACGGCGGCTCCAGCGGTCGCCGAGCCACCCCGCCGGCAGCGAGCCGGCGCCGAACATGATAAAGCCGCCGAGCGCCAACGCGATCAGCTCGCTGTAGGGGCGCGCGAAATCGTTCTGCATCCCGAGCACGGCGGTCGGGAAGATCAGCATGACCATATGGTCGAGCAGATGCCCGATATTGATAAAGCCGATGACGCGCGACGATGACTTCATGGCCCCTTCCGATCGACAGGTTGCGCCGAAACATCTAAATAGCGCGTCCGATCCAATCAGTCCGGCCAATGATCGTCGTGGAACCGACAGGATGAAGAGCACCGACCGGGCGGATTATCAGGATACGCCCCGACCGCTCGCCGGCATGGCGAAGGATTTCGCCGACGGCTTCCGGATCGAGCCGCATTGCCATCCGCGCGCCCAGCTGACCTGGGCCAGCTCCGGCGTGATGACGGTGACGGCCGCGCGCGGCACTTGGGTTGTCCCGCCGAACCGCGCCCTGTGGATCCCGGCCGAGACCGAGCACGCGATCCGCATGTCCGGCCCGGTGGCGATGCGGGCGATCTATGTCGACCGCGTTGTCGCCGGGGCGGTGGCCCCGGATTGCAAGGTCATTCTGGTGTCGCCGTTGCTGCGCGCGCTGATGCTGGAGCTCGTCGCCGCACCGCTCGACTACGACGAAGACGGGCGCCTGGGCCACGTCGCCGCCCTCTTCCTTGACGAAATCCGCGTCCTCGACGCGCAGCCGCTGCATATTCCGATGCCGCATGACAAACGACTGCGGCGGGTGTGCGCAGAGTTGCTGCGCGATCCCGCCTGCCGGGAGACATTGGAGGAGTGGTCGGGCATCGCCGGCGCCAGCAGCCGCACCTTGGCGCGGCTGTTCGAGCGTGAAACCGGCATGCGCTTTGTCGCTTGGCGCCACCAGGTCCGGCTCGCCGAGGCGCTGGTGAGGTTGGCGCAAGGGTGTGATGTCGCCGCAACCGCCCGCGCCGTCGGCTATGACAGCGTCAGCGCTTTCACCGTGATGTTTCGCCACACCCTCGGCAAGACACCCCGCGATTACTTCGGTTAGCCGGCAAAGGCGGCGATCCCGGTTTGCGCGCGGCCGAGGATCAGCGCGTGGATGTCGTGCGTGCCCTCGTAGGTGTTGACGGCTTCGAGGTTCATGACGTGCCGGATCACATGATATTCGTCGGAAACGCCGTTGCCGCCGTGCATGTCGCGCGCCATCCGCGCGATGTCGAGCGCCTTGCCGGCATTATTGCGCTTCAGCAGCGAGGCCATCTCGGGCGTGGCGCGGCCCTGGTCCTTGAGGCGCCCAAGCCGCAGGCAGGCGTTGAGACCGAGCGCGATCTCGGTCTGCATGTCGACGAGCTTTTTCTGGATCAGCTGGTTGGCGGCGAGCGGCCGGCCGAATTGGCGGCGCTCCAGCGTGTAATTGCGCGCCGCATGCCAACAGAATTCGGCCGCCCCCATCGACCCCCATGCGATCCCGTAACGGGCGTTGTTGAGGCACGAGAACGGGCCGCGCAATCCGCTGACGTTCGGCAGCAGGTTTTCCGCGGGCACGAACACGTCGTCCATGACGATCTGGCCGGTGACCGAGGCGCGCAAGCTGAACTTGCCCTCGATCTTGGGCGCGCTCAATCCCGCCATTCCCTTTTCGAGAATAAAGCCGCGGATCACGCCGTCTTCGGTCTTGGCCCAAACCACGAAGACATCGGCTATCGGCGCGTTCGAGATCCACGTCTTGGCCCCGCTCAGGCGATAGCCCCCGGCAGCCCGCGCCGCGCGCGTCGTCATCCCGCCGGGGTCCGAGCCGTGGTCGGGCTCGGTCAGGCCAAAGCAGCCGACCCATTCGCCCGACGCCAATTTCGGCAGATATTTCTGCCGCTGCGCCTCGCTGCCGAACTCGTGGATCGGGTACATGACCAGGCTCGACTGCACGCTCATCGCCGAGCGATAGCCGCTGTCGACGTGCTCGACCTCGCGGGTGATCAGCCCATAGCAGACATAGTTGACACCGGCGCAGCCGTAACCCTCGATCGTCGCGCCGAGAAAGCCGAGCGCGCCCATCTCGTTCATGATGTCGCGGTCGAAGTGCTCGCGCCGGTTGGCTTCAATCACCCGCGGAAACAGTTTTTCCTGGCAGTAGGCATGGGCGCTGTCGCGCACCATCCGCTCGTCCTCGCTCAATTCCTCGCCGAGGAAAAGCGGGTCAGCCCAATCGAAACGCGCTTCGGGGGTCGTCGCCGAACCCGCGGCGGCGGAACGTGTCGCGGGTATGGCGTCGGCTGGCATCAGGCACCTCGATTGCTGGGGTCAGAGCCTGATCGAATATACTGCACCGGCTCCGGCGGCGGCGCGAAACAGCCCGCCACGGCGAGGAATATGCCGAGGCCGACTTGGCCGCAAGGTTCGCCGCCACGAGCTCGCAAAGACGACGCGCAACCCTACTTCTTGGCGGCCGGTTGCCGGCCGGCGCCGCGGCCGAGCCCGATCTTTTTGGCGAAAGCCGAGCGCTGCTCGGCGTAGTTCGGGGCCACCATCGGGTAATCGGGCGTCAGTCCCCAGCGCGACCGGTATTCGTCCGGGGTCATATTGTATGTCGAGCGCAGATGCCGCTTCAGCATCTTCAATTTCTTGCCGTCCTCCAGGCAAATCAAATAGTCGGGCGTGATCGATTTGCGGATCGGCACTGCCGGCTTGGCCGGCTCGGGCGCCGGGTCGGCGATCGGCCCTTCCAACCCCCTCAGCGAATGATAGACGGAGTTGATGACCTCGGCCAACTGCGCCGTCGGCAACGTATTGTTGCTGACATAGGCCGCGACCACGTCCGCAGTCATCCGCAGCAACTCTTCCTCCGCCATTTTCGGCGCCGCTGTTTCTGCCATTTTTCGCCTCGAAGAAGCCTGAATGTGCACGTCAATGCCGATAATTGCCGCACGAATATCTGGTGTCAACGGAAACCTATGAGAGAGGACAGTAATTGTGATTTGCCGGGTGAGCCAATGACTTGAGGAACCTGTTTGGGTCCTCCCTTACTCGCTGTTACCGCGAGCGCAAGCGATCTGCAAATCTGTCCTTTAACAATAGAGAATGGGCATAGAGCTGAGAGCGAGCAGGCAGCGAGGCGGCAGAGCCGGCGTTTTTGATCGGCGCCGCCGCCAAAGCGAACGCCGCCGGGGGCGGGCATCGTCCGCTATGCCGCGCTGCCACGCGATTTATGGTATCGAGTTGGCAAACTTAACCGAAATATGGTAGCGTCTTTGCCGTTGCTTGTTCACCGCTATTGCCCCGGCCGGATCGCACCGGCCGTCGCGGCGATTGGCGGCATTTCTCACCGACGGGTCTCTCTATGGTCTTCGCTCCCGAATTGCCCGGCGCCGCGATTGGCGACAACGCCGGCGCCGACCCGCTGGCGGCGGCCGACCCGGAGCTGGCGGCGGCGATCGGCCATGAGCTCGAACGCCAGCAATCGCAGATCGAGCTGATCGCCAGCGAGAACATCGTCTCCGGCGCCGTGCTGGAAGCGCAGGGCTCGGTGCTGACCAACAAATACGCCGAGGGCTATCCGGGGCGGCGCTACTATGGCGGGTGCGAGTTCGTCGACATTGCCGAGCAGCTGGCGATCGACCGCGCCAAGCGCCTCTTCGGCTGCGCCTTCGCCAATGTCCAGCCGCATTCGGGCGCCCAGGCCAACCAGGCCGTGTTTCTGGCGTTGCTGACGCCGGGCGACACGGTGCTCGGCATGTCGCTCGCCGCCGGCGGCCATCTGACCCACGGCGCCCGGCCGAACCTGTCCGGAAAATGGTTCAACGCCGTCGCCTACGGCGTGCGGCGCGATGACGCGCGTATCGATTTCGACGAGGTCGAGCAGCTGGCGCGTGCGCACCGGCCCAAGCTGATCATCGCCGGCGGCAGCGCCTATCCGCGGGTTATCGACTTTGCCCGCTTTCGCGCGATCGCCGACGAGGTCGGGGCCTATCTGATGGTCGACATGGCGCATTTCGCCGGGCTTGTCGCCGGCGGCGCGCACCCGAGCCCGTTGCCCCACGCCCATGTCACGACGACGACGACCCACAAGACCTTGCGCGGGCCGCGCGGCGGCATGATCCTCGCCGAAGACGAAGACATCGGCCGGCGCATCAACGCCGCGGTCTTTCCGGGTCTGCAGGGCGGCCCGCTGATGCATGTGATCGCAGCCAAGGCGGTGGCGCTGCGCGAGGCCTTGCAGCCCTCCTTCGCCGGCTATGCGGCGGCGGTTGTCGCCAACGCCCAGGCGCTCGCCGACACCTTGGCGCGGGCGGGGCTGGCGATCGTCTCGGGGGGCACCGACACCCACCTGATGCTGGTCGATCTGCGCCCCCTCGGGCTGACCGGCCGCGATGCCGAAGTGAGCCTCGAACATGCCGGGATCACCTGCAACAAGAACGGCATCCCGTTCGACCCGGAGAGGCCGACCGTCACCTCCGGGGTCCGGCTCGGCTCGCCGGCGGCGACGACGCGCGGATTTGGCGTCGAGGAGTTTCGGGCCGTCGGCCGGATGATCGTCGAGGTGTTGCAGGCGCTGGCGCGCGGCCGCGCCGACAACGGCGCCGCCGAGGCGCGGGTGCGCGAGCAGGTCCGCGCGCTCTGCCGCCGGTTTCCGATCTATCGGCAATCGGGCATGTGACCCGAGCAGGAACGGGAGGAACCCATGCGCTGTCCGTTTTGCGGAGCCGACGACACCCAAGTCAAGGATTCGCGGCCGACCGACGATCGCGGCGCGATCCGCCGGCGGCGCTTCTGCCCGAACTGCGCGGCCCGCTTCACCACCTTCGAGCGGGTCCAGCTGCGCGACCTGACGGTGGTCAAAAAGAACGCTCAGCGCGAGGCCTTTGACCGCGACAAGCTCGCCCGCTCGATTTACATCGCGCTGCGCAAGCGGCCGATCGAACCCGACCGGGTCGAGCGCATCATCAACTCGCTGGTGCGGCAGCTTGAAAGCTCGGGTGAAACCGACATCCCGAGCGACGTCATCGGCGGGCTCGTCATGGAGGCGCTGTCGAGCCTCGACCAGGTCGCCTACATCCGTTTTGCCTCGGTCTACCGGAATTTCCGCGAGGCCAAGGATTTTGGCGAGTTTGTCGGGCGG
Organism: uncultured Alphaproteobacteria bacterium; assembly: GCA_963775525.1. Classification (GTDB taxonomy): domain Bacteria; phylum Pseudomonadota; class Alphaproteobacteria; order ATCC43930; family CGMCC-115725; genus AP-15. Next base: position 67,831 of record CAVZJF010000069.1, read on the forward strand.
ATCGCCGCCGATGGCGAGTGACGCCGGCGAGCTTGGAACTGCCTCCGGCACCGCCGTTTGGGCGACGAGCGGCAAACCGACCGGCGCTGGATGCGGGCGGCCTTTGAGCTCGCCCGCCGCGGGCTCGGCGATGTATGGCCCAACCCGGCGGTCGGCTGCGTCATCGTCAACCGGCGACTACGTCGTCGGCCGCGGCTGGACCCAGCCCGGCGGCAGGCCGCACGCCGAGACCGAGGCCTTGCGCCGGGCGGGAGCCGCGGCGCGCGGCGCCACCGCCTATGTCAGCCTTGAGCCGTGCAGCCATTGGGGCCGCACCCCGCCCTGCGCCGACGCGCTGGTCGACGCCGGCGTGCGGCGGGTGGTCGTCGCGCTGCAAGACCCCGATCCGCGCGTCGCTGGCGCCGGCCTGCGCCGGTTGCGCGACGCCGGGGTCGAGGTCGAGGTCGAGGTCGTCGGCGCGTGCGAGGCCGAGGCGGCAGCCGATATCAACGCCGGCTTTTTGACCCGCCAGCGCCTCGGGCGGCCGCTCGTCACCGTCAAGCTCGCAACCTCGCTCGACGGCCGGATCGCAACCGGCGGCGGCGAGAGCCGGTGGATCACCGGGCACCGGGCGCGCGCCCACGGCCATGCGCTGCGCGCCGCCAATGACGCGATCATGGTCGGGACCGGCACCGTGCTCGCCGACGACCCGCAGCTTACCTGCCGCCTCCCCGGGCTTGGCCGCCGCTCGCCGGTGCGGGTGGTGCTCGACCGCCATCTGCGCATTCCGCCGGACGCGCACATAATCGCCGAGGCTCGCCAGGTCCCGACTTGGGTTTTTACCTTGCGTTCGGCCGATCCGGCCCGTCGCGCGGCGTTCCTCGCCCGCGGCGTCACCCTGATCGAAGCCGGCCCGGACGCCGACGGCCTGATCGATCTCAAAGCCGCGCTGTCGGCGCTCGGCCAACGCGGGGTGACGCGCTTGCTGGTCGAAGGCGGCGCGCGTCTTGTCGCCTCCCTGCTGCGGTGCCGGCTCGTCGATCGCCTGGTCTGGATGCATGCGCCACTGTTGATCGGCGGCGACGGCATCCCGGCGGTCGATCCTTTCGGCGTCGCGGCGCTGGCCGATGCCCCCCGCTTTGAGCGGGTCGCGATGGAGCGGGTCGGCGACGACGTGCTGACCAGCTTTCACGTCCGCGAATAGGCGTCCTTGCGTTTTGGTGCGGACCAACGCGCGCAACGATTTTTCGGTTTGTCGGAGTCTCTGTTTTTGCAGTAACGTGGTCGCCAAACCGGCGCAGGGAGGAGAAAATGCCCGTACCGGACGCCATTAAAAAATGCTTGCGTCTGCCGAGCCGCGTCGCGGTGCTGCTGGGTCTGGGAGCCCTTTCCGTCGCCGGCGCCCGCGCCGACGCCCCGGAGCTTCAGCCGGGCGGCATGGCGGTTTCGCATGGCGGCGCGCTGGTCCGCGCCGAGGACGGGAAAATCTACCTTTCCGAAGGCGGCCGCGAAACCGAGCTGCGGCTTGGCGCGACCCCGCAACGCGACCGTCTGTTGCTGCTGCTGCAACCGCATGGGGCCGCCGGCGTCAAGCTCGACGCCGACCCGCGGCTGATCATGTCCGGCGGCGGCGGTTCGGGATTCTCGCTGCACGACATAACCAAGTCGGTGACCGGCGAGCCGGCGGCGGGGTCGCAGCCGCCGCCGCGCGCGAGCACGCCGCGCAGCCCGCCCGAGCAGGGGTCGGCGCCGCGCGACCACAGCCGGGCCGCCAGCAAAAAGGGGTGACGCCCTCCAGCCGCCGCGTCGCGCGCGCCGTTGCCGAGACCGCTGTGGCGAAGGCGTTCCGGCATGGCACCCACCGAACGGTCGCACCCTCGGAAACCCTCGGCCGATGCCGCCCCTTTGCGTCACAGATGGGGATTACGCGCCTCGGCAACCTCACCGGCCTCGACCATATCGGCATACCCGTCGTCGTCGCCGTGCGGCCCAATTCGCGATCGGTTTCGGTGTCGCAGGGCAAGGGGCTCGATCTGTCCCAGGCTACGGCTTCGGCGCTGATGGAGGCCATAGAAGGTTTCCACGCCGAGGAAATCCACGGCGACCGGGTCGCCACGTATCGAGAGCTTGCCGCAGGCGGCTGCGTCGTCGACCCCGCTGGGCTGTGCACCACCGGCCGGCCCTTCGATGTCGACGCAAGCATCTCCTGGCTGGAGGGGTACGACCTGTTGCGGCAAGAACCGTGCTGGGTCCCGACCGAAATCGTCCATACCGACTACACACGGCCGCTCGACGGATATTTTCCGGCCGGGTCGAACGGGCTCGCGTCCGGCAACCATCTGGTCGAGGCGGTCAGTGCGGCGATCTGCGAGCTGGTCGAGCGCGACGCCGTCGCGCTGTGGAATGCATCGACAATTCGCGCGCGGGCGCTGCGGGCGCTGGACCCCGCGTCGGTCGACGACCAGGACTGCCGGGCGCTGCTCGCCAAGTACGACCAGGCCGAGATTGAAGCGCGGGTTTGGAATGTCACGACCGATGTCGGCATAGCCGCCTTTGTCTGCGACATCCGCGATCAATCCGCGGGCGAACCTCGTCGGCTGCGCCATTTCCACGGCGCCGGCTGCCATCCCGACCGGACGATCGCGCTGGTCCGCGCGCTGACCGAGGCGGCGCAGTCCCGCCTGACCTATATCGCCGGCATCCGCGACGACCTGTTGCCGTCGGAATACGAAGAGCCGCCGGCGGCCGAGATCGTCGACGCGCTGCTCGACGCCCTGTGCCAGGAGACCGAACCCGTTTCGTTTCATGCGGTTGCGAATTTCGCCGCTGACGATTTGGGCCACGATCTGGGATGGGAGCTGGAGCGGTTGCGATCGGCCGGGGTCGCACGGGTCGTCGTCGTCGACCTGACCCGCCCTGAGTTCGGGATCCCGGTGGTCAGGGTGGTGATCCCGGGCCTCGAAGGCGATGTCAGACACCCGCATTACGTTCCCGGCCCACGGGCATGCCAGGCGGCGGCGCCGGCGGCGTGAGCGACGCTCCGCCGAGAGCCGTCATTTTTGCCGGGCCGTCGCTGCCCCCGTCCTGTCGCCCGCCCGACCCGGCCTTGGAATGGCGCCCGCCGGTGCGGCAGGGCGAGGTCTACGAGGCCGCGCTGACCCGCCCCGCGATCATCGGCGTCGTCGACGGCTATTTCGAGGTGACGCCGACGGTCTGGCACAAGGAGATCCTGTGGGCCATGTCGCAGGGTGTCCATGTCTATGGCAGCGCCAGCATCGGCGCATTGCGCGCCGCCGAGCTTCACACCTTCGGCATGGTCGGGATCGGTCGCGTCTTCGAAGCCTATCGCGACGGCGTTCTTTGCGACGATGACGAGGTCGCGGTATTGCACGGCCCCGAAGAACTCGGCTACCCGGCCCTGACCGAAGCGATGGTCAACCTCCGCGCCACCCTCGACAGCGCTGCCGCAAAAGGAATTTGCGATTCACCGCTCGCCGCCCTTCTTACCGGGATCGCGAAAAAATTGTTTTATAAAAAGCGCAACTGGGATGCGGTCCTGCGGCTCGCTGCGGATCGCGGTGCGTCGCCGACGGCGCTCGACGGGTTGGCGATGTGGCTGCGCGACGAGTGTGTCGACCAAAAGCGCAGCGACGCGCTGGCGATGACCGCGGCGATCCGCGGGCGGCTTGCGGGCGGCGTAACCGCGTTGGCGGTCGGCTATCGGTTCCACGACACTGGGTATCACCGGGCCGCAACCACGCGATCGTCGCGCTAGCAGGCTGCTGAAAAACGACGCATGGTCGCCGCGATCCTTCGAGACGGCCGCCTATCGGCGACCTCCTCAGGATGAGAATCCCGCCGTATCAAGGGTTTGGCCGCACCCTGAGGAGGCCCCCTTCGAGACGCCGCTTGCGGCGGCTCCTCAGGACAGACGGGCCGTCTCGAAGGGTGCATGCCGAGGGAAACGCGG
>CAVZJF010000070.1:0-61761 GCA_963775525.1 uncultured Alphaproteobacteria bacterium
TCGACGACCAGGGCTGGAAACGGGTTTTCGACCGCACCCAATGGGCCCTGACCATCTGGTTCCCATTCGCTCTGGGCGATCGCGGCGAGCCCTCCTTGTGGCCGAACACGCCGCCATTCTTTCTGCCTTCGCAGAACGACAAGGTGTGCGAGGTCAGCCGCGGCGAAAGCGCCGTCAACGCCCCGCTGGAATGTCCGCCCCAATGCGGCGACGGCATTGCTCAGACCGGCGAGACCTCGATGAACTGCCCGGGCGACGTGCGCCTGTTTCAATAAGGAAGAGAAGACGCCGGAAGAAAGAGAAGACGCCGGCTTACTGCGCCGGCGCGACCGGACTTCCTACGCCAAGTCGGCGCTAGGGTCAACCGGGCAACGGTACAGTTTGGCGGCAAAACGCTCGAACGATCGCTTCGAACAGCGACAGCGAGGGAGGATATTCGGCAATGGCTGCAGATGACGGATTTTACGCGACGACCGGCTCTCTGAAGCCAGGGGAGCGCACACTCCAGTTCCTGGCAGGACAACCAAAGCCGGCTGCCGACTGCAATTCATCACCTGACGGCCGCGCCAATGGGTCTGAAGCAAATTCTTTTACGGAACCGATCGACCAGGGTGTCGAACCACCCGCAGTGACAGAAGACGCAACCTTTCAATCCAGGAGTAAGCCATGACCAAGATTACCGCCGCCGTTGTCGGCGCGCTGATCGGACTGATCTTGCCAATGCAGCTGGCGTTTGCCGGCGGCGCCGCCCCGGGGGCATTGTCCGAGTTGACTGGCGAGTGGTGGCAATGGGCGCTGTCGATACCGACCGGTCAAAACCCCATGCTGGACACGACCGGGGACGACTGCATGATCGGCCAGAGGGGAGACATGTGGTTTCTCGCCGGAGTCTTTGCCGCCAACGGCGGAACCGTGACGCGCGCGTGCTCTGTCCCGGAGAATACAACGCTGTTTTTCCCGGTGATAAACTCGCTTAACGTCAATACCCCCGATTGCGGTCAGGGAGGTCAAAATTTTAATGTAAAGAAGTTGATATCCCTGATCAAACCCCTGATCGACGCCGCCCAAAATCTGTCGGTGTCTGTCGACGGCAGAGCCCTTGATAAAAAGCAAATACAACGCGTCCTGTCGAACCCGTTTGCCGCGGCGCTCCCGGCAGACAACGTTTTTGGACCCGATGCATGCGCCACGGGGGTGCCGCTGCCGGCGGGAGTGTATTCGCCGTCGATGGATGACGGATACTACGTCCTGCTCCCAGCCCTGAAGCCGGGGCCGCAGCCGCATACCGTGAAATTTCACGCCGAATCCGGAACATTTTCGCAGGATATTACCTACAACCTCACCGTGGTGCCGGTATCGCTGAAGTAAAATTGCCGGCCTGGGGTTGTCCAACGGGACGATACCTGACGCCGAAATGCGCGAAAATTGGCTCGCTTGCCGCTGTTCGACGCGCCGCCTATGATCGGCGCGTCGAACGGAGCCACGAGCCGACCCCTATGCCGAGCTGCCGCATCCTCACCTCTCGCCGATCGCGGCCGGGCCTGCGCGCGGATTAGGCGGGCGCCGGCAAGCGCGATCGGCGATGGCGAGCGATCCCCAATTACGTGGCCCGTCGGTTCTGGGCGTTCCGGAAGGGGACGACCGCGAGCGCATGATCTGCGCCGAATGCGGTTTCGTCCTCTACGACAACCCGAAAGTCGTGGTCGGGTCGGTCGCCCGCTGGGGCGAGCGGATTCTGCTGTGCCGGCGCTCGATCGAGCCGCGCCACGGTTTTTGGACCTTGCCGGCCGGCTATCTCGAGCTCAACGAATCCGCCAGCGCCGGCGCCGAGCGCGAGGCCTGGGAAGAAGCGCGCGCCCGGATCGAGATCGAGGGGCTGCTCGCGATCTACGACATTCCGCGCATCAGCCAGGTGCAGCTGATCTTTCGCGCGCGGCTATTGGACGAGACCGTCTCGGCGGGGCCGGAGAGCCTCGAGGTCGTGCTCTTCGACTGGGACGAAATCCCGTGGTCCGAGCTGGCGTTTCCGTCAGTCCGCTGGGCGCTGCAACACGATCGCGAGGCGCGGGTCAACCGCGACTTCACGACCCGCATCAACCCGCCCGGGTTCTGACCTCGCCGCCCTCGCAGCGCGGGTCACGGCTCCAGCCCGACGAGGCTGCGGGCGTAGGCGCGAGCCTCGAACGGGCGCAAATCATCGGCGGTTTCGCCGACTCCGATCGCATGGATCGGGATGCCGTATTTCTCGGCCAACGACACCAGCACGCCGCCGCGCGCGGTGCCGTCGAGCTTGGTCATGACGATGCCGGTGACGCCGACCATGTCGCGAAAGATCTCGGCCTGGGCGTGGGCGTTCTGGCCGGTGGTGGCGTCGAGCACGAGCAGCACCGAGTGCGGCACGTCGGCATCGACCTTTTTCAGGACGCGGACGATTTTCTGCAACTCGCCCATCAGGTCGGCCTTGTTGTGCAGCCGGCCGGCAGTGTCGATCAGCAGGATGTCGGCGCCCCCGGTCCGCGCCTGGACCAGCGCGTCATAGGCGAGCCCGGCGGCATCGGACCCGGCCGGCCGCGCCACCACCGCGCACCCGGTGCGCTCGCCCCAGATCTGCAATTGCTCGACCGCGGCGGCGCGAAAGGTGTCGCCGGCGGCGAGCACGACCCGCATTCCCTGGTCGCGGTATTGTTTGGCGAATTTGGCGATCGTCGTCGTCTTGCCGCTGCCGTTGACGCCGACGACCAGGATCACAAAAGGTTTGCGGTCACGGTCGATCCGCAACGGCCGGGTGACCGGCTCGACCAGCCGGATCACCTGCTCGGCGAGCGCTGCGCGGACCTCCTCGGGCGACACCTCCTGGTTGAAGCGGGTGCGGCGCAATGTTTCGGTCACTTCGGCGGCGACGCCGAGCCCCATGTCGCTCGATATCAGCAACTCTTCGAGCTCGAACAGCGCCTCGTCGTCGAGCCGGCGGCGGTTGAAGATGACGTTGATGCCGTCGTTGAGGCGCGCCGAGCTGCGCGACAGACCCGCGCGCAGCCGGCTGAACCAGCCTCGCCGCTCGGCGCTGTCGGCCGGCTCCGCGGCACGGCGCCGGCTCGGGCCCGGAAGGCTCGGGCGCGGAAGGTGTTGGAGCTTCCGCGACGGCGGGCTCCGGCTGCCGCGGCTCCGCGGCCTCCGCGATCGGCGGGGCGGCCGCCTCGTCTGTCTGCGGCGTCGGCTCGGCCGGGACGTTGCGCCGCCACAACCTCATTCCGCCGGTACTCCGACAAGGCTGCGCCGATCGCTGCCGACGAGCCGCATGCGCCGCACGGCTCCGACATCGCCGGCGGCGGCAAAGCTGACGGCGCCGTAAAACGCGGCGCGGCCCATTCCCGGCCGCTCGATCAGCACGTCGGTCTCGCTGCCTATGCGCGCCTTCAGCGCCGCGCCGAGTGCGGCCTCGCCGGTCTGCCGCAGCCGCGCGGCGCGCTCCTTGACGACAGCGCCGGGCACCGGGGGCATGCGCGCGGCCGGCGTTCCCGGCCGTGGGCTGTAGGGAAACACGTGCACGAAGGTCAGCCCGCATTCGGCGACGAGGTCGAGGCTGCGGCGAAACATCTCCTCGGTCTCGGTCGGAAAGCCCGCGATCAGATCGGCGCCGAGCGCCAGCTCCGGCCGCAGCCGTCGGGCGCGGGCGGCGGCCGCGATCGCGTCGGCGCGCGAGTGGCGCCGTTTCATGCGCTTGAGAATAATATCGTCGCCAGCCTGCAGCGACAGGTGCAGATGCGGCATCAGCCGCGGCTCCTCGGCGACAAGCCGCCACAGCTCGGGGTCGATCTCGGCCGGGTCGAGCGAGGACAGCCGCAAGCGCCGCAACTCCGGCGCCGCCGCCAGCAGCCGCCGCACCATCTGGCCGAGGCTCGGCCGGCCGGGCAGGTCGGCGCCGAAGGCGGTCAGGTCGACGCCGGTCAGCACGATCTCCCGCGAGCCTGCCGCGACGAGGCGGCGCGCCTCGTCGGCGATGGCGCCGATCGGCACCGAGCGGCTCGGGCCGCGGGCATAGGGGATGATGCAAAAGGTGCAGCGGTGGTCGCAGCCGTGCTGGACCTGCAGATAGGCGCGCGCCTTGCCCGCGAAGCCGGGGGCCGGGTGTGCCGCGGTCTCGTCGAAATCGGCCGGCGCGGGGTCGGCGTCGCGGTAGCTCTGCGCCAGCAGCTTCGCGCGGTTGCCGAGCACGCGGTCGACTTCGGGCATCGCGGCATACCGCTCGGGCGCGATCTCGGCGGCGCAACCGGTGACGAAGATCTGGGCCCCGGGGTGTTGGCGGCGAGCCCGGCGGATCGCCTGCCGCGCCTGCCGCTCGGCTTCGGCGGTGACCGCGCAGGTGTTGACGATGATGGCGCCGTCGAGCCCTGCCGCCGCCGTGGCGCGGCGAATGACCTCGGATTCGAATGCGTTCAGGCGGCAGCCGAAGGTGATGACCTCGTTTTCGTCCATCGCCGCGCTCAACACCCGGCAAGCCGGCTGGAATCGAACATGCCCTCAAAGCTCAGCGCGGCGGGGCCGGTCATGACGACGCGGCCGTCCGCGCGCCATTGGATGTCGAGGCTTCCGCCGTCGAGATCGACCGCGGCATGCCGTTCGCAGAGGCCGCGGCGATGGGCGGCGACGACGGCGGCGCAGGCGGCGCTGCCGCAAGCGCGGGTGATCCCGGCGCCACGCTCCCAGACCCGCAACCTCAGATGGTCTCGATCGCGTATGGCGGCGACGCCGATATTGGCGCGCTGCGGGAACAGCGCATGGTTCTCGAGAATGGGACCCAACGCGGCCAGCTCGACGACCTCGGCGTCGTCGACAAAAAACGTCGCGTGAGGGTTGCCGATATTGGTGCAGACCGGCATCGACAGCGGCCCCAACGTCAGGTCGACGCAATCGGTGTCCTCGGCGCGGGCGAGCGGAATCTCGCGCCACTCGGTGTGCGCCGGGCCCATGTCGACCGTGACCTGCCCGTCCGGCATGATTTCGGCTTCGAGCAGTCCGGCCACGGTCTCGATATACGCACGCCGGTCGCCGGTCTCGCGGTGCAACAGCCAAGCGACGCAGCGGGTGGCGTTGCCGCAGGCTTCGGCTTCGCCGCCGTCGGGGTTGCGGATCCGCATCAGCAGCTGCGCCGGCGGGTGGCGCGGCGGTTCGAGCACGATCAGCTGGTCAAAGCCGATGCCGGTATGCCGATCCGCCAACGCCCGCACGCCCTTCCGACCGACCGCAATCGTATCGCGGCGCCCGTCGAGCACGACAAAGTCGTTGCCGAGGCCGTGCATCTTCAGAAACGGCACCTTGCCCATACGCCGCTTATATGGCGGCAGGGCGGGATCTGTCCAACGCCGGGCGACGTCCAGCCGGGACCGGGTGGTGTGGCGACGTTTATTTTCGCGCCGCGATGATCAGAAAGGGCGGCCGTTGCCGCTCATCCGCCAGGTCGGGCCGGGCCGCGATCTGGTCGTCGGTCGGGCCCCATTCGTCGACGTGGCACAGCACGAAACCCACTCGCAACAGCAGATTGACATAGCTCGCCAAGGTGCGGTGGTGCTTGATGACGCCCGTGGTCAGCCAATTTGTCCGCCGCGGACCCTCGCTCAAATAGGCGTCGACCGGCCATGTCTTGCGGCCGTCCGCGGCGACCGACCAGCCCGGCTGCGTCGGCGCGGTGAAGATCGGGTGCTCGACCGAGAAGACCAGACGCCCGCCGGCGACGAGCGTGCTGTGCACCGTGGCCAGCAATCCGGCCAAGTCCGCGACATAGTGCAGGGCCAGCGAGCTGTAGGCGAGCATCGAACGACGCCGCGGGGAGGTCGAGGCGTTCCATGTCCGCCCTGACGTAGCTGATCGCGGGGTCGGCGGTGGCAGCCCGGGCGCGCGCCAGCATTTTCTTCGACACGTCGATGCCGAGGACCCGCGCCGCGCCCTCTTCGCGCGCCCAGCGACAGAACCAGCCATAGCCGCAGCCGAGATCGACCACTTGGCGTCCGCGCAGATCCGGGAGCAATGCCCGTAGCGCCGGCCATTCCGGGGCGCCGTCGAGCCCGGCAACCGAACGAGGCAGTCGGCTGTAGCCCTCGAAGAACTCGGGGTCGTCGTAAATGTTTTGCGTCATGGCGCGATCGTATGCCGCTGCGGCGGGCGCGCCTACCGAGGGCAAAGCCGGCGAAGCACCGGGACTGACGAAGATGGTGCGAAGCGACTCTCGGGCAGTCCGCTTATCCCTTTCTGGATGAAGACCTGGCCGAGGCGTGGCGCACACCCGGTTTGGCGGATTTGCCGGCGCCAGCGTCACCGGCCCTGGTCTTCGCCGCGCCCGCACCTCGCGCGGTCCGGGTCGAGCGGCCGGCCAACGTCGTCCGGGCGCTGTTCGCGCTTGCGATGTGGCCGGGGCGGTCGCGCCCGCGTGAGTGGGCCGCAGCGTCGGACCGAGCCCTGCGGCCGACAATAGGCTGGCCGTGGTGGCGCGTCGTCATCCGATCCGAATGCGTCGGTTCGGAGACGGACTGCACCGAACGAAGCGGCGTGTCGCTGCCGTCGTCCGTATTTTCGTTTTCTGTGGCGCCCAAGACGGCCCTGTTCTCGTTCGAGAAGTAGGACGGGGTGTCGCCGCCGGGGCTGAAATTCTTGGTTCCATAGTCCGGCATACCGGCCCCCAAGGCGGGCAGGGCGGTACAGGCGATCGCGGCGGCGAAAACAAATCTTGTCAGCGTGCCCGGCATCGAGTCCCCCCTTTTGCCGTTGCGGTTTACCCCCTTCAACCGAAGAATTTTGCGGCGAGCAATACCCCTGTGGCGACGACGATCATGCTGCCCAGGCGAATCGTCAAATCCCGGCGCAGCACCTCCATTTCCGAGCGAATCAGGGCGAATTCCGCCCTGAGCTCCGCCGCCACTCTTTCGATCTTGGCGTTGAACTCCGCCGCCACTCTTTCGATCTTGGCGTCGAGCTCCGCCGCCACTCTTTCGATCTTGGCGTCGAGATCAGACGCCACTCTTTCGATCTTGGTGTCGAGATCAGACGCCACTCTTTCGATCTTGGCGTCGAGCTCCGCCGCCACTCTTTCGATCTTGGCGTCGAGCGCAGCGACATCGGCCTTGGTCGCCAGTTGGCCTTGCTCGGCTTCCTGCGCGTCGCGCAACACGCCGGTCAGCGCCTCGGCCTGGGGCTCGTCGAAGCCGGCCTCCCTGAGCCGTTTGGCGGTCTGCAGCGTGTCGAGAAAAGTGATCATGGTCCCACCGGCAGGATCATATCACCTGCCGAGGCGCGGCAACACGGCTCCGGCTTGGCAGACCCAGAGTCCCCACCCCTCCCCCGCCTACTTGTTGCCGGCGTCCCAATCCTCGCGGCTCAACCGGTCCATCAGAAACAGGTCGCTGGTGCGCGCATACCAGCCACGGCCGTGCATGCGGCCGACGAGCCGCATCTTTTCCGTCGCCACGTAGTATTTAGCCGGGTCGACAAGGTCGTCGCGGATGTGGATGTGAATTACCCGGCCTACCTCCAACATCGAGCGCGGCCCGAGCGACAAGCCGGTGATGCGCCGGCACTCAAAGCTGACCGGGGATTCCGCGATGCGCGGCGCGCGAAGCTCCGCCGAAGGGACCGGCGTCAATTCGGCAATGTCGAGCTCGGCAGTGTCGGTTGGGAAATCGACGGCGCAGATATTCATGCGCTCGGCCAGCGCCTCGTCGACGAGGTTGACGACAAACTCGCCGGTATCGCGAATATTGCGCTCGGTGTCCTTGTACCCGTCGCCGCCGTTGACCCCCGGGCTGATGCCGAGCACCACTACCGGCGGCACCGAGCTGACGGCGTTAAAAAAGCTGAATGGCGCGGCGTTGACCCTGCCGTCGCGATCGACTGTCGTCGCCAGCGCGATCGGCCGCGGCACGACTGTCGAGATCAACAATTTGTAGGCGTCCGTCGCCGCAATCTTTGCCAGGTCGAAATGCATCCGCTTCCCCGATCTTGAGCCTTTAAGGGTCAGGCATAATGCGGATTCGACGACCGGCCGCGCAAGCGACCGCAAGCGGATTGCCGCCTGAATGATTTGCCGGAATGGAAAACGACGGAGGGAGGCAGTCTGGATCGTGCTCTAATCGGGCAGAGCTGATACGCACTACCGCTCCGGAGCGATTACCGGGATGCCGGGTCCCCGCTCACATTGGATGCGATCGGCTGCGGCGGCGCCGCGTCATTCGGCATAGCCGCGGACCGGCTCGCCGATCTGGCGCCGGCTCGATGCTCGGGCGCGCCCCCGTTCGGAGGTCGTTCGCCGCGCGCGCTGTGGCCGGGCGGTGTGTGCACGGGCCGGAACGGTGTCGCAGGCATCGGCGCGCGAGCCCGGCCGGCCGGTGATCCAGGCGCGCCCCTCTGCCGTCTCGGTTGTCGCGAAGACGCGGATTTCGCCGGGGATCAAAAACCGGATTGCCCTGACGGTAAGCCCGACCCAGGCGATGTCGGTGACGATCGCGATCCGCTCGCAGCGCGACGCATGCTCGAAGCCGAGATCGAGGTCGTCCCAGCCGGCGCCCGGGAAACGCGAGCCGAGCTCGTAGTAAAGCCGGATATTCTCGCGCCAGCGGAGCGACTTGTGCACCGCCGGCGCGAGAATATCGCGGCATTCCTGGCTCGTCACCCGGCCCCTGACAGCGATGCCGACCACGTTGTTCGGGAGCCCCTCGATCAATTCGATCATCGGCTGCTGCTCCGGATGGTCTCGCGTGTTGTCAAAGGGACCGGGGCCAAAAGCGATCGGGTCGTTCCGCGCCTAAAAGGCGACGCGGAACTTGTAGATCAGCACGTTCTCCGACCCTCTGAGGTTGGCGACGACGGTGCGCTGACCATGCATGTACTGGACGCCGGTGGTGATGAACGCGACCGGGTTCCACACCAGGTTGATAAAGGCGTTCCACAGCTGCTTGTTGACCGCCGAGGCCTGCGTCGGCCCGATCAGCTGCGAGGAGACATCCTGCGCTGCGACGCCGGCGGCGATCGTCGAGCGCAAGGTCGGCGTCCACCAATGCTGGTAGCCGCCATTCGTGCTGTAGCCAAACACCGGCTTGGTGATGATGTTCGACGCCGCGAACTGGCCCGTGCACTTCGCCGTCGGGGTCGCGCACGCGGTGGTGACCGTGAAGTTGGTCGCCAGCGGGAACAGGCTCTTATCGCCGCCGCTGGCGTAGTCGCCGATCGCCTCGCCGGCGACAAAGCTGAACAGGAAGTCGTCCTTGTTGTAGCCCCACCAGCCGGGCTTCACGTCGCCGGCGATGTGCCCGCCGTAGCCGATATACTGCTGGCTGATGTTGGTGCCGTCGGCGACCTCGTAAAAGCGCAGCAGGCCAGCGAAATCCACATGCCCCCAGGGCTGCGACCAATACGAGGCGGCGGTCAGGGTCGGCGCTTTCATCACCGCCGGGTTCGCCTGCGTGGTGGACGATGTCGAGGTCCCATTCACGCCGGTCCCGTTTGTGCCGGTGCAGGGCACGCCGTTGCAGATCAGCGGAGCCGACTGTTGTGCCGGGCTGGTTGCGGTCCCGGTGCCGGACAGGTTGAGGTCGCTCGATTCCACGCCGCCCGGGGTGATGACGGTCGTAAACGGGTTTTCGGCCGAGACCGAGAAGGCGCTGCCATAGGGCCCGGCGATCGTGTAGCGCACCTGCGGGATGCGTTGGCCGCCGGTCGACCCCTGGGCGCCGCCGAACTCCATCGATTCGGTGTCGGCGTCGGCGTCGGAGAAGTTCGAGATCGCCTGGCCGCCGAGGAACCCGCCCAACGTGCCGTAGGCGTATCTCAGACGCGGCACCAGGCTGTTGCCGCCGCCCTGCGCCAAGGTCTGGCAGCTGAAATTGTCGCAGCCGGCCCAGTCCATTTCAAAGAACGTCCGCGCCTCGCCCCAGCTTGTCGGGGTGCGGGTCTCGACGTTGAGCCGGCTTTGCTGCGGGCTGAACTCGAGGACGCCGTTGTTGCGGGTCGGCGCACGGTTGACCGCGTTGGGGTTGGTGAAGCCGATCCCGGGAACAACCCGCCCCTGCAGCGGAATTGCCTGCATATTCCCGTTCTGGCCGGAATTGGACCCGTAATTGGTGCCGGGGACGCCGCCGCCGCCCTGCAGAAAGTCGAGAATGGTCACATCGACAAAGCCGCCGACGCGGATCGAGGTGTCGGTGCCCGGGATCAGGAACGACCGCGGGAAGCTGCCCCCGGCCAAGGTCTGGCCCGGGATCGGTGCGGCGCCGAAGGCGGGAACCGGACCGCTGCCGCCGGTGGTGTAACCGCCAGGCGCGCCGGGCCCTGCCTGGGCCTGGGCTTGTGCCAATTGGTCGATCCGCTGTTGCATGAGCTGCTGGTTGGCGCGCAGATCCGACAGCTCGTCGGCCTTGGCGGTAGGAAGACCCGTCAGCAACGCGATCATGGCGGTCAAACCGCCGATCGCCGCCAACGTCCCGATACCCTGCGATCTCGTCATCTTCAGCCGCTCCCCCGGAAACCGACCTCTTAAATCAGAGGTTGATCATCATCGACCGAGCGCGGCGCTCAGACTATCCATCGTCGGATGGAAAAAGGGGGGAGAGACGGACTTAATCGTTAGCCTCCGATAGGTTTCAATCTTTCTTCCGGATCGCAAAGATCCGAAAACAGGTCGAAGCCCATAATCATATGGTAAACAATAGCATAAATTGATGAGAAAACGGTCTAAATCGTTCTTGGAAAAGGCTCAACCGGAGGATCGTGCTTTGCGATCTCGGAATTTCGGCGATCAAAAAATCGCCAAAGCTGCGCGCGGGCGACACGTGCGAGCATCGCGATCGGCATAAGAGGGAGCGTTTGGACAAACGCAATGCGCGAATTATGAGATCGATGCGCGTTAATTCTGGCAGCCCGCGCCCTCGGGCCATTAGCGCGAGCGACCGGGCGTCAGCGAGCCATTTGCGCTAATGCCGCGGCAACCTCGCCGGCGACGCCCGCCCAATCGCCCGGCTTGCTTTGGCGGAACAGCCGCGCCGTCGGATACCAAGGGCTGTCTTCTCGCCGAAGCAGCCATCGCCAGTCCGAATTATACGGCAACAAGACCCATGTCGGACGCGCGAGCGCGCCCGCCAGATGGGCGATCGAGGTGTCGATGCTTATCACCAGATCGAGCTGGCAGACGGCGGCTGCGGTTTCGGCGAAATCCGTGAGCCACGGCGAGAGGTCGGCGATGGCGACGTCGTCGAGTGACGCTGTGTCGCCGGACCGCTCGCCGACCTGAAGACTGAACCAGCTGATACCGGCAATTTCCCACAACGGCTGCAGCAAACGCAGGTCGACCGCGCCTATGGTTGTGCCTGCCCATACGATGCCCACCCTGAGCCCGGGTGCGGTGGCGATCAGCTCGCCCCAGGCGGGCGCCATTTCCGGCGGCACGCTCAAATACGGCGCGCTGCCGGGGATTGTCGCCAGCGTCGTCTCGAAGACCCGCGGCAGGCTCAGCAGCGGACAATGCCAGTCGAATTCGGGTAGCGGATCGCCGGCGGCGACGATCCGGGACGCTCCGGCGACTGTGCCGACAAGGCGGACCAGCGGACCCGGAACCTCCAGCACGACCCTGCCGCCGCGCCCGGCTACGGCCGGGACATAGCGGACGAACTGCAGCGTGTCGCCGAACCCTTGCTCGGCATGGACGAGGATGGTTTGCCCCGCCAGAGGCTCGCCGTCCCACAAGGGCCGGTCGAAGGTTCGGTCATAGCGGGCGACGGCGAACCGCCACTCGTATTCGCGCCATCCCTCGTCGAGCTCCCCTGTCGCCAGCAGCGCGTGCGCGCGGTTGAAATGCGGCCTCGGCGTAATCGGGCTTGAGTGCGAGCGCGCGCCCGTAGCAGGCCAGCGCCTCGACGTGCCGGGACTGGCGCTGGAGCGCGATCCCGAGATTGTTGTGGGTTTCGGCGCGGTCCGGCTGCACCGCCAGAGCCTGCGCATAATGCGCCACGGCCTCCTCCGGCCGGCCAAGCGCGACGAGCGCGACGCCGAGATTGTTGCGGGTCGCGGGGTGGTCGGGCACCAGCGCCAGCGCCCGCTCGCAGCACAGCACGGCATCCTCGACCAAGCCCAAATCCTGCAATACCGCGGCAAGCCCGATATGGCTCTCGACACGATGGGGTCGAAGGCAAGCGCCCGCTCGTAAAAGGCCCGGGCGGCATCGAGTTGGTCTTGCGCCCGCAGCGCGCCGGCGAGGTTGTCGAGAGTCTCGACGGCATCGGGCCGCAGCGACAGCGCCGCGCGATAGCAGGCGACCGCTTGGTCGAGCCGGCCGAATCCTGCAGCACCGTGCCGAGGTTGTGGTGCAATTCGACCGCATCGGGCTTGAGGCGCAGCGCCCGCTCGAAATAGGCGACCGCCGGCTCCAACTGGCCAAGCTCCTGGCATATGTTGCCGAGGTTGTAGAGCGTGTCGACCGATCCCGGGGCGAGGGCGAGCGCCCGTTCAAAGCACCGCATGGCCTCGGCGCGGTCGGACGCCCTGAGGATGTTCCCCAGATTATGGTGAAACGCCGGGTCCCGGCCGTCCCGCGCGATCGCTGCGCGAATGTGCTCGATCGCGTCGCCGGTGCGGCCGCGTTGATGCTCGATCAGGCCGAGCAGATGGAGGGTTTGCGCATGTCCGGCGTCGACCGACAGGATCTGCCGGCAGATGCGCTCCGCCTGCGCCGTGCGGCCGGCGCGCTGATGGGCGAGTGCGGCGCCGAGCGATCCGGCGACCGACGCCGCCGGGCCGCCGGCGGTTCGTCCCTGGTCGCGCGGACGGGCGTGCGCGCGCCGCTGCTTTCGGTTCATCGGCACTTGATAGCGCAACCCGGCGATACATATCCACGCATGCGCGGCAAATTGCCGGCAGGCGATGCCGGCCGCGCCGCGCAGCAAACAGAGCGGAGGAAGCGATGGCGACGAATTCTCCGTTGTCGTCGCGATGGTGGGCAAAGCTGGCCGGCGGCTTGCTGCTGATCGCGGCCGGCTGCGCCGCGCCGCCGCCGACGCCCGCAAGTCCCGGTCCCGGTCGGTCAAGCGCGGATCTGGTTCTACCGCGCGTGGGAACCCTCCGAGAGCCTCAATCTCGCAAATATCGACGTGAACGGCAGTTATTTCGGGTCGGTCGCGAACGGCAGCGTGTTCTACCGCGACGTTCCGCCCGGGCATTACCACATTGCGCCCGCGAGCTTCGTCCCGAGCTACCACCAGGACAGCAATGTCGAGCTTGCCCCCGGCCAGCAGCTCTACGTCAAGATCGTCTCTTTGGTGAGCTGGGGCAGCGACAACACCGCGGCAAAGAATATCGAGCGCGATGCATTTTACGCCTGGGTGATCCCGCCGGAGGTTGCGCGGACCGAGATCGCCCGCGACCGCAACGGGATTTGATCATCCTTAATTCGCGCTGGCCTGCGGCCTGTCGCAACAGCCGCTCTGCGGTCGTCACAGACAGCCGGCTGAGCGCCGGTGCCTCGCTCAGGGACTTCCGGCGCCGCTCTGCTCCAGGTGAATTGACGGCCGCGCAGCGCCGTCGCCGGGGCGGTGCTCGTATTCCCGCAGCCATTCGGCCACCTGGCTGCGGCGCTGCACGTTCATCTTTCCTAACAGATTGTGGACATGCGACTTTGTCGTGGCGAGGCTGATCTTCAGTTGCCGGGCGATCTCCTTGTCGCTGAGCCCGCTCCTGATCAATTCCGCGGCCTGCCGCTCGCGTTTGGTCAGCGCCGGGAGCGGCAGGGCTCCGTCGTGATCCGGGCGTCGTCTGGCGGACAGCGCAATCCGGCGCAGCAAACCGGTGACGATGCGCCCCGAGGAGATCTGCTCGCCGCTGTGAATGTCGGTGATCAGGCGCACGAAATCGGCCAGCGCCGCGGTTCTCGGGATGTAGCCGATCACCCCTGCCTCCGCCCAGGCGATGATCTCGTCCTCGGTCTCCCTGACCGAGCACGCGATGATGCGCATGTCGGGTGCGATATCGAGAGCGCGTTTGACCGCGGCCGGACCCTCAGGAATCCTCGCGTCCAGCAATACGATGTCGGCCCGCAAGGCAGGGATCAGCGCGACGGCTTCGGACAGGTTCGCGCATTGTCCGACCACCGTCACCAGCGCGTCGGATTCAAGAAGCTGCACGATGCTTTCCCGCGTGTAGCGCACGCCCCACGCGATCAATATGCGCAGAGCCGGGCTCTCGCGGATGTCAGCGACCGCGGGATCGGGCGCGACGATCGCCTCCACGGCAGCTCCCTCCCCGCCGCGGCCACCGCGCGGGAGTCCCGCACCGGGCTGAGCCCGACGGGCACAACTGAAACCTCCAACTCGGCGATCGCGCCTTCAGCCGGAGCCGAACCCAGCGATCCCGAAGCCGGCGCCCCCGTTGCGATTGTTTCGCTTGTTGATAAGGCTAAGGCGGCAGCTGCTGGCGAAGGCTAATAGCCTGGATGCGTCCCTGTCCAGAGCAATGTTTATCAATCCGTGATGAAGGGCGGCTCAATTCGCGCTTTTGGAATAGGGCTCGCACCGAAGCTCGACGATATGGCCCACCCCGGCCGCGGCGGTCGTGGTGCGATTGACACGGGATCGGGCGGAGGCTAGTTTCTGCGGCGTCGCTGCCGAGAGCGACGAACCCCGGGTCACAAGCCAGGGGCCGCCAGTCCGCGAGTGTCGCGCACTGGCACTTTCTGTCTCTAGCGTGCTGTTTCGGGATTTTGCATGTTCGACAGCCTGACCGATCGCCTCGGCGACGTCTTTGACCGGCTGCGCCGTCACGGCGCGCTGACGGAGACCGATGTCGGCGCCGCCATGCGCGAGATCCGCGTCGCCCTGCTCGAAGCCGATGTCGCGTTGCCGGTCGTCCGCGACTTCATTGCCGCGGTGCGCGAAAAGTCGCTGGGGCAGGAGGTGCTGCGCTCGGTGACGCCGGCGCAGATGGTGGTCAAGATCGTTCACGACCATCTGGTCGAGGTGCTGGGCGGCGGGTTGGACCTGGACGGCGCCGACGGGCTCGATTTGAACGCGCCGGCGCCGGTCGGAATCATGCTGGTCGGGCTCCAAGGCTCGGGCAAGACCACGACCGCGGCGAAGATCGCCAACCGGTTGAAGCAGCGCGACCGCAAAAAGGTGCTGCTCGCCTCGCTCGACGTGCAGCGCCCGGCGGCGCAGGAGCAGCTCGCCGTGCTCGGCCGTCAGATCGGGGTCGCGAGCCTGCCGGTCGTGGCCGGCGAAAAGCCGGTCGCGATTACCCGCCGCGCGCTCGAAACCGGTCGTACCGAAGGCTACGACGTGGTCATCCTCGACACCGCCGGCCGCCTCCACATCGACGAGGAGCTGATGCTCGAAGTGGCGGCGGTGGGCGAGGAGGCGCGCCCCCACCAGACCCTGCTCGTCGCCGACGCGATGACCGGCCAGGACGCGGTAAACCTCGCGAAGGCCTTTGGCGAGCGCGCCAACATCACCGGGATCGTGCTGAGCCGGGTCGACGGCGACGCGCGCGGCGGTGCGGCCTTGTCGATGCGCGCAGATCACCGGCAAGCCGATCGTGTTCATCGGCACCGGCGAGCGGATCGGCGCGATCGAGCCGTTTCACGCCGAGCGCATCGCCGGGCGCATTCTCGGCATGGGCGATGTCGTCAGCCTGGTTGAAAAGGCGGCCGAGACCGTCGACCGCGACGAAGCTGAAAAGCTCGCCGCCAAGATGGCCAAGGGCAATTTCGACCTCGACGACCTCGCCGGCCAGCTGCGCCAGATCCGCCGCATGGGCGGGATGGGCGGCATGCTGTCGATGCTGCCCGGCGTCGGAAAGCTGAAAAAGCAGCTCGGCGACGCCAATATCGACGAGAGTGTCGTCAAGCGCCAGGAGGCGATCATCTCGTCGATGACCAAAAGCGAGCGGCGCAATCCCAAGCTGCTGAACGGCTCGCGCCGGCGCCGGATCGCCGGCGGCTCGGGGACCTCGGTGCAGGAGATCAACCGGCTGTTGAAGCAGTACCAGGACATGGCCGACATGATGAAAAAGATGAAAAAGCTCGGCCCCAAGGGCTTGCAGCGGCACGGCCTCGCCGGGCTGATGCCGGGCGCCGGTTTCCGCCATTAGATGCCGATGACAGGAATAGACAGGTGACAGAATGTCGTTGAAGATCCGCCTCGCTCGCGGCGGCGCCAAAAAGAGACCCTACTACAGCATCGTTGTCGCCGACTCGCACAGTCCGCGCGACGGCCGCTTTATCGAGCGGGTCGGAACCTACAACCCGATGCTCGACCGGAGCCATGCCGACCGCGTCACCTTGAAGGCCGAGCGGGTGCAGCATTGGCTCGGGGTCGGCGCGCTGCCGACCGAGCGCGTCGCGCGCTTCCTCGGCGACGCCGGGCTGATCGAGAAGCCGGCGATGCGCGAGACGCCGGTCAAATCGGCGCCAAAGGCAAAGGCGCAGGAGCGCCAGAAGGCTGCCGCCGAGGCCGCCGCTGCTGCCGGCGGCCACAGCTGAGCGCCGCGCGGCGGAGATCGGTCAGGCTTCGCTCATGGCAATGGCGGCAAGGCAAGTCTGCGTCGGCGTCGTCACCGGTCCGCACGGGGTCGGTGGTGCGGTGCGCGTCAAAAGCTTTACCGCGCGCCCCGAGGATGTCGCCGCCTATGGGCCGCTGAGCGACGAGAGCGGGACGCGACAGCTGGAGTTGCGGCTCGTCGGCGCGGCCAAGGGCGTGGTGATCGCGCGGCTCACCGGCGTCGACGACCGCAATCGGGCCGAGGCGTTGCGCGGCCTGCGCCTCTACCTGCCGCGGGCGGCGCTGCCGGCGCCCGAGGAGGAAGAGTATTACCACGCCGATCTGATCGGCCTCGACGCGACCTTGGCCGACGGAACGTCGATCGGCCGGGTGCGCGCGGTGCACGATTTCGGGGCGGGCGACACGTTGGAAATCGAGCGCAACGGGTGCGCCGCCGCTGATGGTGCCGTTTACCCGCGCGGTCGTGCCGGTGGTCGAGCCTGATGCCGGACGCCTCGTGATCGACCCGCCGCCGGGACTGCTCGACGGCGGCCGGCGCCGAGCGCTCCCCGGCCGGGGAGCAAGCGCATGACCTGGCGGGCGACGGTGCTGACGATCTTCCCGGAGATGCTGCCGGGGCCGCTCGCCTGTTCGCTCGCCGGCAAGGCGTTGCGGGCCGGGT
Organism: uncultured Alphaproteobacteria bacterium; assembly: GCA_963775525.1. GTDB lineage: Bacteria > Pseudomonadota > Alphaproteobacteria > ATCC43930 > CGMCC-115725 > AP-15. Next base: position 17,185 of record CAVZJF010000070.1, read on the forward strand.
TGTGGCGGATCGAGACCGTCGACATCCGCGACTTTTGCGGGCGACAAGCACCGCTCGGTCGACGACGCGCCGTTTGGCGGCGGGCCCGGGATGGTGATGCGGCCGGACGTGCTCGACGCGGCGATCGCCGGCGCCGGCGGGACCGGGCCGGTGATCCTGCTGTCGCCGCGCGGCCGGCCGCTCGACCAGCAGCGCGTGGGCGCGCTTGCCGCCGGGCCGGGCGTGACTTTGGTCTGCGGCCGGTTTGAGGGGGTCGACGAACGCGTCGTCGAAGCGCGCGCGATCGAGGAATTGAGCCTCGGCGATTTTGTCCTCTCGGGTGGCGAGCCGGCGGCGATTGCGCTGATCGACGCCTGCGTGCGATTGCTGCCGGGCGTGGTCGGCGACGCCGAGGCGCTTGCCGAGGAGAGTTTTGCCGCCGGGCTGCTTGGAATATCCGCAGTACACCCGGCCGCAGCTGTGGCAGGGCCGGCCGGTGCCGGAGGTGCTGGTTTCGGGCGACCATGGCCGCATCCGGCGGTGGCGCCGGGCCGAGGCCGAGCGGCTGACGCGCGAGCGCCGCCGCGATTTGTGGGAACGCTATCTGGCCGCGTCCGGCGATGCCGCCGGGGGCGACGGGACAAAGGCATTGAGGGGTTGAAGGATGAACCTTCTGCAGCAATTGGAACGTGAGCAGGTCGAAAAGCTCACCGCCGCCCGGCCGGTGCCGAAATTCGAGCCGGGCGACACCGTGCGCGTCAGCCTGCGCGTCGTCGAAGGCGAGCGCGAGCGCATCCAAGCCTTCGAGGGCGTGTGCATCGGCCGCAAAAACGCCGGGGTCAATTCGAGCTTTACGTTGCGCAAGATCTCCTACGGCGAAGGTGTGGAGCGCGTTTTTCCGCTCCATTCGCCGCGGATCACCGCGATCGACGTGGTCAGGCGCGGTGTCGTGCGCCGCGCCAAGCTTTATTATCTGCGCGGCCGCACCGGCAAGCGGGCGCGCATCGCCGAACGCGCCCGCGACAGCGGGCGCCAGGAAACACGCCGCGGCGCCGGCCGCGACTGCCGGAGGCAGGGAAAATCAAGCTTAGCGAGGAAACCATGGCCGCGCCGCGCACGCTGTTCGACAAGATCTGGGACAACCACGTCATCGCCCCGCAGGGCGAAGGCACCTACCTGATCTACATCGACCTTCACCTGATCCACGAGGTCACGACCCCGCAGGCCTTCGAGGGGCTCAAGCTCGCCGGCCGCAAGGTGCGCCGGCCCGATGCGACGATGGCGGTCGCCGACCACAACATTCCGACCACCAACCGCAGCGCCGGCGCCGGCGGCATCACCAACCCCGAGTCGAAGCTGCAGGTCGACGTGCTGGAGCGCAACGTCAAGGAGTTCGGGATCCCGTATTTCCCGATCGACAGCATCGACCAGGGCATCGTCCATATCATCGGTCCGGAGCAGGGGCTGAGCCAGCCCGGCATGACGATCGTGTGCGGCGACAGCCACACCGCGACGCATGGCGCGATGGGGGCGCTCGCCTTTGGCATCGGCACCTCCGAGGTCGAGCATGTGCTGGCGACCCAGACCTTGATCCAGGCGCCGGCCAAGAACATGCTGATCGAGGTCAACGGGTCGCTCGGCGCCGGGGTCAGCCCCAAGGACGTGATCCTCGCGATCATCGCCAAGATCGGCACCGCCGGCGGCACCGGCCATGTCTTTGAATATGGCGGCAGCACCTTCCGCGACATGTCGATGGAAGGCCGCATGACGGTGTGCAACATGTCGATCGAGGCCGGCGCCCGCGCCGGGCTCGTGGCGCCCGACGACAAGACCATCGCCTATGTGATGGGACGGCCCTACGCGCCCAAGGGTGCGGCGTGGGAGCAGGCGGTCGCCTATTGGCGCACCTTGCCGTCCGACCCGGGTGCGGCCTACGACAAGGAGGCGCATCTCGACGCCGCCGACATTGCCCCGCACGTCACCTGGGGCACCAACCCCGAGCAGGCGGCGCCGGTCACCGGCCGGGTCCCCGACCCGGCGCAGATCGACGACCCGCTGAAGCGCGCGGCGGTCGAGCGCGCATTGCAATACATGCAGCTGCGGCCAAACACGCTCCTCACCGAGGTGCCGGTGCAGCGCGTCTTTATCGGCTCGTGCACCAACAGCCGCATCGAGGATTTGCGCGCCGCCGCGGCGATCGCCAAGGGCCGCAAGGTCGCGGACGGGGTGACGGCGCTGGTCGTGCCGGGCTCCGGTCACGTCAAGCACCAGGCCGAGGAGGAAGGGCTCGACCGCGTCTTCCGCGAAGCCGGGTTCCAGTGGCGCGACGCCGGCTGCTCGATGTGCATGTCGATGAACGACGACAAGGCGATGAACGGCGAGCGCGTCGCCACCACCTCGAACCGCAATTTCGAGGGCCGCCAGGGCAAGAACGCCAAGAGCCACCTGATGGGCCCGGCGATGGCCGCCGCCGCCGCAATCACCGGCCACCTCGCCGACGTGCGCCAGATTGGGCTGACCCGGATGCGGAGCGGCGGACCAAAGCCGCCGCTCCGGCAGGTTGCACGATTCTGTTTACGAGCAGTCTGGGAGCGCCCAATTCAGTCTTGAATACCATCGGCGTAAAACGACTGAGGAAATCGTCGAATCACTTCGCCCCGGCGCTGACTCGCCGTTGATGGTCAAGGCCGATGGTACCATGCAAGGCAACACCCGCGTTAAGGTACTTGAGGAACGTGGATATCCGATCGACGAGTTGGAGTGGGACCCTTGGACATGACCATCGCCAAAATGGGCGATCCCGCTGGTTGGGGTATTGATGCTCTGATCGAAGCTGTCGGAGAGCTCGACGATATACGCCGCACCGCAGCTCTGGCTGTTTTTGCTCACTATTTGACTGTCGAAGTTCGGGTTGTGCTGGACGGGCCTTTTCCCGATCCCGGTTTCGAGCAGGTACGACAACTCAATGAATTTCTTCACCATCTCACGAGCCGGCTGCACCCATCCATGGAAGGTCATCGGCAGAGGACAAATCGCTCCTGGATGCTTTGCCGCGGACGCAGCGAGGACCGGTCTGGAAAAGGGTCTAATGCGAGGACTGGCCACCGCGGTGCGCAATGCCGTCGCCACAACGAAACAGCCCGCTCCTGCGTTGTAAGTCACGAGAGATTCTGGAGGGACTACAGATGGAAAAATTCACTGAGTTGACCGGGGTTGGCGGCGTGGTTGCGATCACCCGGCCCCCTGACGGACGTGCTGTCGCTCGGGTAGGATGGCGCGCCGCAGCAGTCGCCAACCACCTCTGCGGCGGATTACAGCGATGCACTTTACGAACAAGATCCGGAGGCTCAGCGGAGCTTGGAGTATCACCGGACGAGAACGACCGAGGAAATTGTCGAGTGCTTCGGCCCGGCGCGAGCGAGTCGCTGAAGGTAAAGCCGGACGGGCGAATTTTTCAAGGCAACACGCGGATCAAAGTGCTTGAGGAACGCGGCTACCCGGCTAACGATCTGCCACGAGATTCCATCTCATGAAGACGAATGACGCCGCTAGGGACACCGCTCAAAAGCTGTACGGGGCGACTCTCCAGTACGCCGACGGGAAGGTGGTCCCCGGGCAGCCTGTCGATGTCGAGCATGTCCTGACGCAGTTCGAGCATTTAGACGCGAACGCGCGAAGTGCGTTCTTGTGCATCATCGCGCACGATCTGACGGTTGCGATCAGATCCATCGTGTTCGATGTGCCGGTGACGGAGGCCGGTCTCGATCGCATGAAATGGATCAACGAGTCGCTGCACCGACTAACCAGTTGTATAAATCCACACAAGCGGTGGTCCGCGCATGATGAGGCAATGCTGATCCGTGGGATCATCGAAAATTCATTCGCGCATGGTTTCGACGGCTGGATTGGCCGTGCCCTTGCAGCGGCAGCTGGCGATACGATTGGCACCAACAGTGTCGTCAAAGCCAAGTGACGGCGCATACATCAAAAAGGAAACTTAAATGGAAAAATTCACTGAGTTGACCGGGGTTGCGGCGCCATTGCCGATCATCAACCTCGACACCGACAAGATCTTCCCGGCGATCTATCTGAAGACGATCAAGCGGACCGGCCTTTCCGAATGGCTGTTCCAGGAGATCCGGTTTCGCCCCGACGGGTCGGAAAACCCGGACTTCGTGCTGAACCAGGCGCCCTACAGGAAGGCAAAAATCCTGATCGGCGCGGACAATTTCGGGTGCGGGTCGAGCCGCGAGCATGCGCCATGGGCATTGCTCGATTTCGGCATACGCTGCGTCATCGCGCCGAGCTTTGCCGACATCTTTTACAACAACTGCTTCAAGAACGGCATTCTGCCGATCGCGTTGCCGAAAGAGATCGTCGACGAGCTGATGGAGGACGCCAAGAAAGGCGCCAATGCGGTGATGACGATCGACCTCGAAAGCCAGACGGTCACGCGCCCTGACGGCGAGAAGGTCCATTTCGAGATCGGCGCATTTCGCAAACATTGCCTGTTGAACGGGCTCGACGATATCGGCCTGACCGAGCAGAAGGGCGCGGAAATCGCCGGCTACGAGGAAAGGACAAAGCTGGCGCGACCGTGGCAGTTCGGCATGATCCGGCCCGAGGCCTGATCTCTCGCCCGGCGAGATTGCTTCGCCTAGCCCGCAATGACCGGGTAACGAGCGTCGTTGCCGGGAGTGCTGCGCCGCGGCAATCTCGATTGAGGAATACTGACCGGCGACCCAGGAAAGGCTGTCCGCAATGGCTCAGACAACGGGCTCCAACCGCAAGGTATTAGTGCTGCCCGGCGACGGCATCGGCCCGGAGATAATGCGCGAGGTCCTGCGCGTCGTCGAATTCTTCGACCGCCGGCATATCGCCAGCTTCGAGGTCTCGGAGGATATGGTTGGCGGCGCCGCCTACGACGCCTACGGCGCCCCGCTGGCCGAGGCGACCCTGCAAAAGGCGCTTTCCAGCGACGCGGTGCTGTTCGGCTCGGTCGGCGGCCCGAAATGGGAGGAGCTGCCGTTCGAGCTGCGGCCCGAGCGCGGCCTGTTGCGCCTGCGCAAGGAGATGGATTTGTTCGCCAACCTGCGCCCGGCGGTGGTGTTCGAGGCACTCTCCGACGCGTCGAGCCTCAAGCGCGAGCTGGTCGCCGACCTCGATCTGATGATCGTGCGCGAATTGACGGGCGGCATCTATTTCGGCGAGCCGCGCGGGGTCGAGACCCTGCCCGACGGGACCCGCCGCGGCATCAACACCGAAGTTTACAGCGAGGGCGAGATCGACCGGGTCGTCCGGGTCGCCTGCGAACTGGCGAGAAAGCGTCGCGGCCGGGTGTGCGAGGTCGACAAGGCCAACGTCATGGAATTGGGTGGGCTGTGGCGCGAGACGGCGCAGCGGGTTCGCGACGCCGACTATCCCGATGTCGAGCTGTCCTTCATGTACGCCGACAACTGCGCGATGCAGCTCGTTCGCAACCCCAAGCAGTTCGACGTCATCGTCACCAGCAATCTGTTCGGCGACATCCTGTCGGATTGCGCGGCGATGCTGACCGGCTCGCTCGGGATGCTCCCTTCGGCCTCGCTCGGGGCCGCCGACGCAAGCGGCCGGCGCAAGGCGCTCTACGAGCCGGTGCACGGCAGCGCTCCCGACATCGCCGGCAAGGATGTCGCCAACCCGCTGGCCTGCATCCTCTCTTTCGCGATGATGCTGCGCTATTCGTTCGACATGGGCGAGGAGGCTGATCTCGTCGAAAACGCGGTGCGCCGCACGCTCGCCGCCGGGGTGCGGACCAACGACATCGCCCGATCGGACGAGGCCAGGATTTCCACCCGCGCCATGGGCGACACCGTGCTGCGCGAGCTCGAAGCACTGGTCTGATTTCGGTATTCCCAGTAAGCCGGTTCGGACGCGCCGGCAGGGCCGTTCGCCCGGCCGGCTCCCGCCGCACGCCTCGCCGCACAAAACTTCGATGCCTGCCGGGGGCGCGACCCGAGCTGCGCCCCCCAACAGGCTGGTCCCCGACAGGCTGGTCCGGCCGAACAGGCTGGGTCCGCCGAACAGGTTGGGTTATTGGCAGGTCTGGAACGGGCTGTTCAGACAAGCCGCGGACAGCGACCACACAAAGTCTCGCCGGATCCAGGCGATCGACGGCAACGGCAACGGCGATCCGACCGGGTTCGAGGTCAGCAAGGTGATGCCGTCGGCGCCGTTGCTCTTGACCGACGAAACATCGTGGCAGGTGATGCACGACGCCTGGGTCAGCGGCACGCCGGCGTTCTCGCCCTCGATGATCGAATTGCCCAGCAATTTCGGAGCGTAAAAGCCGGTCTGGACCCCATCCAGCCGGTAATTGAACCATTCCGGGGCCAGATTGGCCGCGTACATCAACGCCGCCAACTGGCCGGTCAGCTGAGTATTCGCCCCATGCGTCGTCGCCGGCTTTGAACCGAACTCATCGGTGCAGCCCAATACCGCACATCGATTGGGGTTGGTCGTCATGTTCTGCGGCTCAAACGTCGCCCAGATCCACTTGTCGAGCAGCTTCGAGATCAAATGCATCCCGGCGAGGCCAAAGCAGTTTCCGTTGATCGTCTCGACGTGGATGCTGCTCGCGAAACCAGGCGGCAGCTTGCTGCAATTGAGCCCGATGCTGGACAGCTCGATCCAATCGGATTTGATCTCGACCGCCGGCGCCGGAAACTGGATGTCCTCGCTGTAGGCGGCGGTCAACGCCTGGCCGGAGCGGTTCCACAAGCTGTCCCCGGCGATGTAATCCTCGGTCGCGCCGTTGAGCCGGATCTCCTCGCATATGATCAGATTCGGCTGGCCTTTTGGCGGATCGTTCGCCTTGTTGCAGTTCTCGCTCGCACCCCCCAGGAGCCCCGGCAACGTTGCCTTCAGCTTCGGGTTCTTGGCCGTCGCCAGCGGGCTGGCGTGCAGCAGGTGCGCCCCGCTGCCCTGCGCGGCGGCCGCGTTGGGGACGACCAGGCCCTTGGCGGGATTGGACGGGTACATTTGCGCCTGCTCGATCCAGTTCTCCCACACGACATAGGGATACTTGGTTTGGTTGACCGGACAGGTCGCGGCGACCCACAACTGCCAAGCCGTCTGCGAGATCGTCGGGCTGATCTGGGTTGGCGGCGCACAGGGATTGTCCGTCGCATCGTCGGCCAGCGCCGCGGACACGCCGACCGGCAGCGCCGCGCCACCGGGAATTGACCATGGCAAAGGCCCCGCCATCAGCAGCAATACCGCAGCCAACCCGACTGTGATCCTTCTCACTGGTTCCCTCCTGATTGCCCAACTGTTCGCGGATCGCGCATTCGAGCGGCGAGGGCGCCGCTCAGCCGCTGTCTGACGGCGGCGCCATGCGATCGGCGTTCTACGAGAAGCCCGGTCAACAATTCGTTAACAAGTCGCGGACGGTGTTCTGGTGAGAGCCTTGGTCTTCGCCTGGTCACAGATAACTCGAAGAAAACATCTTCGAAATTCTTCGGGTCCCGGCTTCGCTGCGAGGTAAACCATGCCGAGGCCGAGCTGTTGCCCCGAGCGAGAGCCGTCCGGTATGGTTGGCCGCGCGGGCGTCGGTCCCGAGCGTGTGACCGCGCAGACGCCGGGCCCTCGCCGGGCGCTGGACCAAATTGCTTGTGTCGGCGAAAAGACGGCCGGCGGCTCAGCGCGGGCCATCTCGATCGGCCAGGATCGCTCAACCCAATGGAGGAACGCCATGCGGACACGGAAGCTCGGCCGGACCGGGATCGAGGTTTCGGTCCTCGGCTTTGGCTGCGGTGCGGTCGGCGGGCTGATGGTGAAGGGCAATGCCGCCGACCAGGAGCGGGCGGTGGCGCGCGCGCTCGAGCTCGGCATCAACTATTTCGACACCGCGGCGATGTACGGCAACGGCGAATCCGAGCGCAATCTCGGCCGCGTCCTGAAGAGCTTGAAGCCGGACCTCTATCTGGGCACCAAGGTGCGCATCCCGGCCGCCGACCGTCGCAATGTCGCCGCGGCCGTGACCGCCTCCCTGGAGGCGAGCCTGCAGCGGCTGCAGCTCGACCATGTCGACCTGTTCCAACTGCACAACCACATCCTCGCCGATGGGCATGACTTCGACCTGACGCCGGAAATCGTGCTCGGCGAGGTCGTGCCGACGTTCGAGCGGCTGCGCGAGCAGGGCAAGACCCGGTTCTTCGGCATCACCGCGGTCGGCGACACCGCGGCGTTGCACCGGGTCGCCGACGCCCACGCCGTGGACACTGCCCAAGTCAGCTACAACATGCTGAACCCGAGCGCCGGGACGACCGCGGCGTCAGGCTATCCGGCGCATGATTTCGGCAATCTCTTGGCCCATACCAAGGCTGCCGACATGGGCGTGATCGCGATCCGCGTCCTCGCCGCCGGCGCGCTGAGCGGCACCGAGGACCGCCACGCGCTGGGTTCGCCGAGAGTCGACCCGATCGGGTCGGGGCGTGATTACGGGGTCGACGCCGAGCGTGCGCGGCGGCTCGAGCCGCTGGTGCGCGAGGGGTTTGCCGATGGCCTCGTCGAGGCGGCGATCCGCTACGTCATCGCGCACGAGGCGGTGTCGACGGCGTTGGTGGGCTATTCGACCCTCGAACACCTCGAATACGCCGCCGCGGCAGCGAACAAGGGACCATTGCCGCAGGCGGCGCTCGACCGGCTGACCGCGCTGCAGAACGGTTTTGTCGGCGAGGCGCGCTAAGCAGGGACCAAAATGCGGCGCGGGGTGAGCTTCAGCAATCCGCGGCGGCGCAGTCCTGCGAGCACGCCGGTGAAATGTGCGGCGGCCGAGCGGTCGAGACCTTCGAGCCAGTTCTGATCGAGAAACGAGGCGAGGGCGGGCTGGCCGAGCAGCGCCTCCCACAGGATGCCGAGCAACGACGCCGCGGCCTCGTCTTCCGCGCGCGCCAGCGGCGGCAGCACCGCCGCACGCTCGGCGGCGTCGCGGTCGAGCGTGTCGGGGCCGGGTCCGAGGCCGAAATCGACGAGGCCGCGGCGTTCCGGCGGGGTCAGGACGAAATGGGCAACCTCGTGCAGGATCACGTAAGCCTCGGTCGCCCCGTTCAGCGCCGTCCCGTCCCAGTTGAACCGGCATTCGATATCGGGCGGGTGCGCCGCCATTCCGCAGTCTCGGGCGACGGCCAGCGCCGCAAGGCGGTGCCGCTCCGCCTCTTCGCCGCAAGCGCGCTCGGCCGAGGTCGCGCGGATTTGCTCGAAGACATGCCGCGCCGGCGGATCGCCCAGCCCAGCCGCGAAACGGTCGAGCGCGCCGTCGAGCGCGTCAAGCGGAATGGGCGTCAGGATCATCTGGAATTGTGCCGCCCCAATCGATTTAGGCCGATCGGACACTGCCCTAAACCAAAGCCGCAGCCGCTCGCCCGACCCTCTCCCCACTGACGGGGAGAGGGAGGATGGCCCACAGAGGTGACCAGAGGCGAGGCGGCCGCGATGCTGCTTTGTAGACGGTTAGAAATCGTCCATGCCGTCCATGCCGTGGTCGTGCGGCATCCCCGGTGCCGCCTTCTTTTCGGGCTTTTCGGCGATCATCGCCTCGGTCGTCACCAGCAGGCCGGCGACCGAGGCGGCGTTCTGCAACGCCAGCCGCACGACCTTGGTCGGGTCGATGATGCCAGCCTTGACCATGTCGACGTATTCGCCCGACTGCCGCGTCGAACCCGTAATTCGGGTCTTTGCTGTCGAGCAATTTGCCGACCACGACCGAGCCCTCGCTGCCGGCGTTTTCGGCGACCTGGCGAATTGGGCTCTGCAAGGCGCGGCGAACGATGTCGATGCCGACCTTCTGGTCGTTGTTCTCCGGGGTCAGCCCGTCGAGCGCCTTGGCCGCATAGAGCAGCGCGACACCGCCGCCCGGAACCACACCTTCCTCGACCGCGGCGCGGGTGGCGTGAGTGGCGTCGTCGACGCGGTCCTTGCGCTCCTTGACCTCGATCTCGGTGGCGCCGCCGACCCGGATCACCGCGACGCCGCCGGCGAGCTTCGCCAGCCGCTCCTGCAGTTTCTCGCGGTCGTAGTCGGAGGTCGTCTCCTCGATCTGCTGGCGGATCTGGGCGATGCGGCCCTGGATGTCGGCTTTCGCACCGGAGCCGTCGATGACCGTCGTGTTTTCCTTCTCGATCCGCACCCGCTTCGCCCGCCCGAGCATGTCGAGGGTGACGTTTTCGAGCTTGATGCCGAGGTCTTCGCTGATCACCTGGCCGCCGGTCAGGGTCGCGATGTCCTCGAGCATCGCCTTGCGCCGGTCGCCAAAACCCGGCGCCTTGACCGCCGTCACCTTGAGACCGCCGCGCAGTTTGTTGACGACCAGGGTGGCGAGCGCTTCGCCTTCGACGTCTTCGGAAATGATCAGCAGTGGCTTTGCCGACTGGACCACCGCTTCGAGCAACGGCAGCAGCGACTGCAGGCTCGACAATTTCTTCTCATGGAGAAGGATGTACGGCTCGTCGAGCTCGGCGATCATCTTCTCGGCGTTGGTGACGAAATACGGGCTGATATAGCCGCGGTCGAACTGCATGCCCTCGACGACGTCGAGCTCGGTTTCGAGCGACTTCGCCTCTTCGACCGTGATCACGCCCTCGTTGCCGACCTTTTGCATCGCCTCGGCGATCATCTTGCCGATCTCGTGGTCGTTGTTGGCCGAGATCGTGCCGACCTGGGCGATCTCGTCATTGGTCGAGACCTTTTTCGAGCGTGCCTGGACGTCCTTGACGACCGCCTCGACCGCCCGGTCGATGCCACGCTTCAAATCCATCGGGTTCATGCCGGCAGCCACCGCCTTGGCGCCCTCGCGCACGATCGCCTGCGCCAGCACGGTCGCGGTGGTGGTGCCGTCGCCGGCGAGGTCGCTGGTCTTCGAGGCGACCTCCTTGACCATCTGCGCGCCCATGTTCTCGAATTTGTCGGCGAGCTCGATTTCCTTGGCGACGGTCACGCCGTCCTTGCTGATCCGCGGCGCGCCGTAGGATTTGTCGAGGACGACGTTGCGGCCCTTCGGCCCCAAGGTGACCTTGACCGCATTGGCGAGAATGTCGACGCCGCGCAGCATCCGATCGCGCGCGTCGGTGTGAAAACGGACTTCTTTTGCAGCCATGACTCACTCCCTCATCAGGTCTTTTCGACGACGCCCATGATGTCGGTTTCCTTCATGACGACGAGATCCTCGCCGTCGATCTTGATTTCGGTGCCCGACCACTTGCCGAACAGCACCCGGTCGCCGATCTTGACATCAAGCGGATGCAGCTTGCCGTCGTCGCCCCGCGTGCCCGGCCCGGCGGCGAGAACCTCGCCTTCCATCGGCTTTTCCTTGGCAGTGTCAGGGATGATGATCCCTCCCTTTGTCTTCTCTTCCTCTTCGATGCGGCGGACCAGCACGCGGTCCTGCAACGGTCGAAACTTCACGGGTCCCTCCTTTACTTGGAAACCGGCCCTAAAGACCGGAGGTCACGCCATTGTGTAGCACTCCTGAGCAAGGAGTGCTAACAGAATTAGCGCGCGCCGTTTCCGGTTTCAAGCGCCGCTTCGTCGCCCAAGCCCCTTGACGATGTCGCCGGCGCCGCCCAAATGCAGGGTGTCGCCAACTTTACAGGAGGGTGTCAGACCGACATGCTTCCACCGGGGAAGACCGGAGTTGCCGACCGCTTGGCATCGGCAGCCGATCGGTAAGACCAAGATTTAACCTGGGCTCGCGAGCCCGGGTGCGAAGTCAGCCTTCGCAACAGCGACCCCCGTTTGCCGCCTCAGTGCGCACGGGGGTCTTTGCATGTCTGGGCCGCTCCGCGCATGTCTGGGCCGCCCGCGCATGTCTGGGCCTCCCCGGCTTTTCCTTTGCCGCGCCGGGTTAGGGTCGCGGCGAGATCCAGCGGCCACGGACGTTTTTATGACCCCCGACAGCTATGACCCTCGACAGCTCCGGCCCGACTTCGCGCATCTATTTCTCGCAGCGGCTGCGGCTGCATTATGTCGACTGGGGCAATCCCGGTGCGCCGCCCTTGCTGCTCGTCCATGGCGGGCGCGACCATTGCCGCAACTGGGACTGGGTGGCCGGCGCGCTGCGCCACAGCTGGCATGTGCTGGCGCCCGATTTGCGCGGCCACGGCGACAGCCAATGGTCGCCCGACGGCAATTACGCGATCGCCGGCTATATTTACGACTTGGCCCAGCTGATCCATCAGCAGGAATTGTCGCCGGTAACGATCGTCGCCCATTCCCTGGGCGGCGTGATCGCGCTGCGCTACGCCGGCATCTATCCCGATTTCGTCCGCCGACTCGTCGCGATCGAGGGTCTCGGCGCATCGCCCCGACGCGCCCGCGAGCGCCGAAACGCGCGCATCGCCGAGCGCATGCAAGGCTGGATCGACGAACAGCGCGCGCTCTCCGGCCGCCTGCCGCGCCGCTATCCTCGATCGAGGACGCCTTCCACCGCATGCAGGAGGAAAACCAGCATCTGTCGCCGGCACAGGCCCTGCATTTGACCCAGCACGGCGTCAACCAGAACGAGGACGGCACCTACAGCTGGAAATTCGACAATTACGTCCGCGCCGACCCGCCCATACGAGATGACGCAGGCCGAGACCCAGGAATTATGGGGCCGCATCACCTGCCCGACCCTGCTCGTCTACGGCAAGGAGAGCTGGGCCTCGAACCCGCTCGACGACGGCCGGATAAGCCATTTCGCCAACGCCCGGGTGGTGACGTTCGAGAACGCCGGGCACTGGGTCCATCACGACCGGCTGGACGACTTTCTCGATCTGGTCCGCGGGTTTATCTGACCGATTTGTCCGACCGGGACGCCGCGGTCGCCGCGGCGTGCCCCGGCTTAGGCCTGAGCCGCGCGCGCAAATGCCGGTCAGGAACCTCGGCCGAATATCGGGAACAGCACCCGGTCGCCGGGCTTGATGCCGAGGCGTGCGGCGGTCCCGCCATTCAGCTCGACCACGACGCGCACCGGCGCCGCGGCGGCGATGACCGCGTCCGATTGCGGCACCGCGCGCTCGTGAATGTTGACGATGCGGCCCTGCGCGTCGACGAACAGCATGTCGAGCGGAATGAGGGTGTTGTGCATCCACATTGTCGCCATCGTCGGCTGCTTGAAGTCGAACAGCATTCCTGCATCCGGGGCCATCTCCTGACGGAACATCAGCCCTTGCTCCATCTGCGCCGGCGTCTCGGCCAGCTCGACGTTGAAGCTGTGCTTGCCCGCCGGCGCTGACGATTGTCAGCACCGCGGCAGCATTGTTTTGCGGTTCGGCGGCGCCGGCGCCTTCGGGCAAGACGAAAACCAACAAAAGCAGCAGCACCGAGAAAGACACGGTGGGTCAGCATCGAGGGTAATCCATTGGTTCTTTCAACGCGATGTTGTGATCACACCAAATCCGAGCCCACGAAACGGCTCGTCGCGGAGGTTGGCTTGAGGGGTCTTTTCTGCGGCGACGGCTTGTGAGGCAAAGCCGGCGTCGCTAGGTTGCGGCGACGGGCCGATCATGCACGATACCGTTCTCACCGTCTTTACCGTCACCGCGCTGCTTGGGCTCGTCAGCCTGCTGCTGCCGCTCGCCGAGCGGTTTTCGATCCCCTACAGCGTGCTGCTCGCCTTGGTCGGGATCGCGATCGGCGGCGCGACCCACATTCCCGAGCACTATCTGCATGGCGGCGCGGTTCGCGACATCATCACCACGTTGCATAATTTCGGCCTCAGCGCCGAGTCGCTTCTTTACATATTTTTGCCGGCATTGCTGTTCGAAGCGGCGCTCAACGTCGATGTCCGGCAATTGGGCGACGAAGTGGCGCCGGTGCTGCTGCTCGCCGTCATCGGGGTTGTCGTGTGCACCCTTGTCGTCGGCCTGGTGCTGTGGCCGATAGCGCCGGTGGGCGTGCTCGCCTGCATCATCCTCGGTGCCATCATCGCGACCACCGACCCGGCCGCGGTCGTCGCCATTTTCCGCGACATCGGCGCGCCGCGCCGGCTGTCGACCCTGGTGCAGGGCGAAAGCCTGTTCAACGACGCGGCGGCGATCGCGATCTATTCGCTCGCGGTCGCGATTTTGACCGGAGAGCGGCCGGCCCATCCCGGCGACGGGGTGCTGATCTTTATCCGCCAGTTCGGCGGCGGCATTCTGATCGGCTATGGCGCCGGATGGCTCGCCGCCCTGTCGATGCCGGTGCTGCGGTCGAGCCGGCTGGCCGAGGCGACGATGACGATCGGCTTCGCCTACGCGATCTACATCGTGTGCGACTATTACCTGCATGTTTCGGGCGTCGTCGCCGTCGCCGCCGCGGCGCTCGCGGTCAGCGCCGAAGGCCGCCGCCGCCTGGCGCCGTCGAATTTCGAAAGCCTCGTCGTCACCTGGGAGCAGCTGGCGTTTTGGGCGAGCTCGCTGATCTTTCTGTTCGCGGCGATGCGCACCCCGCAATTGCTGGTTCATGCGACCGGGCGCGATTTGGCGCTGCTCGGCGCGCTGATCGCGGCGGCGCTGGCGGCGCGGGCGCTGACGCTCTACGGGCTGATACCGGTCCTCAGCTTCGCCCGCATCGCCCAGCCGATCGGCGCCAATTACAAGCTCTTCATGCTGTGGGGCGGGATGCGCGGCGCGGTGTCGCTGGCGCTGGCGCTGGCGGTCACCGAAGAGATGTCGGTGCCGCCGGAAATCCGCCAATTCGTCGGCGTGCTCGCCACCGGCTTTGTGTTGTTCACGTTGTTGGTGACCGGCCCGACGATGCGGCCCCTGATGCGGCTGCTGAGCTGAATGACGCGCCGCCGGCCGAGATCGCGCTGCGCGAGCGGGTGATCAGCCTGTCGCTGGCGTCGATCCCGGGACGAGATCGCGACCGTCGCGCGCGAGCACGAGATCCCGCCGGAGGTGGTCGACGAGGTCGCCGCGATCTATGGCGCCCGCAACCGCAATCCCGCCGACATCGCCGAAGAGAACGCGCAATTGCCGGCGGAACTCAGGACGCGCGCGGCGCTGATGGTATTGGCCGACCGCGAGCAGGAATTCTGCCTCGAATATTTCGAGGGGCGAACCGTGTCGCGCCGGGTGGCGGCGGTATTGCTCGCGCACACGGCCCGGCTGCGCGACGGCGTCCGCACGCACGGCGTCGACGGCTATCAGCAGGTCGCAGCGCGGTTGCGCCGCTTCGGCCCCGGCTTTCGCCTGGCCTTGATGCTGCATCGTCAGATCGGCATAGCCGGCCCGCTGGCGCGCGAGCTCTCCGACCGCTTCGAGGTGCAGCTCGCCGCCCGCATCGTGCTGAAAAACCTGGTCGTCTTCAATCGCGAGCAGATCGGGCCGCTGTTCGGCAGCGGACCCAGCGCCGCCATGGCGCGGCAGGTCGAGCTGCGCCTGGGCGAGATCGACCGCTCGATCGCGGCTCTCAAGCTGCAATATCCGAACTATGTGCGCCAGCTCGGCGCCCAATACCTGGCCCGCACGGCGGCGCGCTTTGAAGAGGAAAGCTATCGCCGGCTGCGATCCGAGTCGATCATCAACCAGGACGTGTACGAGGATTTGCAGCGCAAGCTGCGCCGGCGCCGGCGCACCGTCGAAGCGCGCACCGTCCTCGACCTCGGCTTGAAAAGCGACGATCTCGTCGGCCGCGTGCCGATGTTCGCGGTGCTCGACGAGAACACCCGGCGGGCCGTCGCCCGGCTGTTGCGGCCGCGCCTGGCGGTGCCGGGACGAAGTCATCGTGCGGCGCGGCGAGCGCGGCGATGCGATGTACTTCATTTCCTCGGGCGCGGTCGAAGTGCGGATCTCGCCGCATCCCGTCCAACTCGGCAGCGGCGATTTCTTTGGCGAGCTGGCGCTGCTCGTTGCCGGCCGGCGCAATGCCGATGTCGTGGCGCTCGGCTATTGCCAGCTGTTGAGCCTTGCGGCGCGCGACCTTAATCGCCTGTTCGGCACCGAGCCGGCGTTGCGCGATCACATCCGCGCGGTGGCCGAAGCCCGCACCGCCGCCGCTGAAATCGGGCTAGAGGAAGCCAGCCGGCGCGCCCGCGGGCTTGCGCGCGGCCGAAACGGGAAGCACACGCGTTCGACGCGAATGCCTCGAGGATGACGACACGCGCCTCCCGGAACCTCTCGGACAGGGTTGAGCCGCCTGCATCGGAGACCTGCGTAGATCGACATAGGTCGGCGCTTGAAAATGAACCTAAAGTTACGCGGGTCGCTTGGGTCGTTCAGTCCCGCTGCCACTGACTGGAGGTTGGCGCTATGCAGTACCAGCGAATTTCCGCCGATTGTCATCTCGACATGCTCTGGCTGCCGCCCGAGCTGTTCACATCGAACGCGTCGAGCAAACTCAGGGAGCTGATGCCCTACGTCACCGAGAATTCGGACGGGGTGAAGCGCTGGACCGACAACAGCGGTGCTGAATACGGCCTGTGCGGTGGCGTCGGCGCGACCGGCACGCCGTGGGTTCCGGGCAAGCAATTGCGCGCCGACAAGATGGCCGAGGCCGGTCTCTACAGCGACTATTTCGAAAAGGGTCTGCGCCGGCCGGGCGACCCGCATCTGCGGGTCAAGGACATGGACCGCGACGGCGTCGACGCAGAAGTCATCTACGGCATCCTGGCGGCCTGCGCCAAGATGAAGGACCCGGTAGCGGCCGACGAGATGCTGCGCATCTACAACGACTTCATGCACAATTTCAGCAGCTACTATCCCGACCGCATGATCGGCTTGGCCTGCCTGCCCTACAACAACATCGAGGGCGCCGCACGGGAAGTCCGCCGCGTCGCCAAGTTGGGCATGAAGGGCGTCGAGCTCTCCTGCTCCTGGCACATGACGCCGATGTGGCACCCGACGTGGGACCCGCTGTGGGAGGCGGTCAACGAGACCCAGCTGCCGCTGCATTTCCACACCTTCCCGGCGACCGACCCCGAGCTGCGCAAATCGCTCGAGCCGACGATCGCGCGACGGATGACCTATAGCAGCTTGTGCCGTTTCCAGATGACCCTGGCGACGATCCTGACCGATCTGATGGGTGCAGCGGTGTTCGAACGCTTCCCGAACATCCGCATGGTGCTGGGCGAGAGCGGCATCGGCTGGATCCCCTACGTGCTCGACCGCATGGATTTCGAGTTCGAGGACCAGTACCAGGACCTCAAGCTCAAGCTCAAGCCGAGCGAGTACTGGCGCCGCCAGTGCAAGGCGACCTTCCAGTACGACCGCGTCGGCACCAAGCTGATCGACGAGATGGGGATCGAGACCCTGATGTGGGGCTCGGACTTCCCGCATCCGGACGGGGTGTGGCCGGAATCGAAAAAGTACATCGACGAGCAGTTCAGCCATCTGTCGGCTGACATCACCCATAAGATGACCTGCGAGAACGCCGGCAAATTCTACGGCCTGATCAACTGATCGGGCGACCGCTTCGGTCTGCGGCGCCACCAGAACGGCGACGCCGCGACCCGCGCCGAAGACCGAATTGGGAGTGAACTTGTAGGGACGGCTGCGGCCGTCCCTTTTTGCATTGTGCGCTCGACAGTGGCGAGAACCGGGCTCCGGGAGCGCTCCAACGACCCGGGCCTCGACCGGACCGGCATCGACCTGATCCACGTCAGCAAGTCGTCCCAAAAGAAAAATGGCCCCGGACATGCCGGGGCCAAGTTTGAACAGGGAGGCTTCACGTCTGGGAGACGTAAGGGTCCGAAGACCCTCTTCCCGGGCAGAACCCGGGAACTCGTATTAGCGGAAACAACCGCCGTAAAACTCGCTGCGATGTGTCATCGCGTGCTCGAAATATGAGCGGTTCAGCTCGCGGTTACCACCGGGAATTTGGTCTGGCACGTCTGCAAAAAGCGCAATCCTCTGAAACACCGCAAATCCATTTACCTGGCCGCCGATTTTTCTGGCTCAGCCGAGCCGCGTCTCGGCGACCTTGCGCAGCAAGAAATCACGGAACACGCTGATCCGCTTCGACGCGCGCAATTCCTCGGGGTAGACGAAATAGGCCTCGATCGGCGGACCGGTCAGTTCCGGCAGCACCCGCACCAGATCGGTGTATTCGACCGCGATGAAATCGGACAGCGCGGCGAGGCCGAGCCCGCTGAGCACGGCGCGCAGCATCGCATAGAAATTGTTGACGGCGAGGATCGGCTTGCGCTCCTGGCCCGGCTTGGCGCCGGCATCGAGCAGCCAATTCACGTTCTGTACCGGAGGCCGCGCATCTTCGCCATAGACGATCAGGCGATGCTTGTCGAGGTCTTCCGACTGCTGCGGCATGCCGTGCTTTTTGATGTAGTCGGGCGCGGCGTAGACATGGGTCGGCACGCTGACCAGATGCCGCTGGATCAGATCCGGCTGGCGCGGCGGCGACATGCGGATCGCCACGTCGGCCTCGCGCATCGACAGGTCGAGCTCGGTGTCGTCGATCACCATCGTGACCTGGATGTCCGGATAAAGATCGAGAAACTCGCGGATCCGGGGGGTCAGCCAGGTCGAGCCGAACGCCACCGTGGTGGTGATCTTCAGCGGCCCCTTGGGACGGTCCTTCGATTCCGAAATCAGCCCTTCGGCCATCGACAGCTTGGCGAACACCTCGCGCGCGGTGTGAAACAGCAGCTCGCCCTGCTCGGTCAGAATGAGGCCGCGCGCATGGCGGTGAAACAGCGGCACGCTGAGGCTCTCCTCGAGCGCGCTGATCTGGCGGCTGACCGCCGACTGGCTCAGGTTCAGCAACTCGCCGGCATGGGTAAAGCTGCCCGCCTCGGCGACGGCGTGGAAGACCCGCAATTTGTCCCAGTCCATCCCTATCCCCCAACAGCGGCGTTAGAGCGCTGGCGCTGTTCTATTCGGCGGCGTGCATTGTCGCGGCTTCCTCCTGCGCCGCGAGAAATTTTTCGGCTTCGAGCGCCGCCATGCATCCCATTCCGGCGGCGGTCACCGCTTGGCGGAACACCTTGTCCTTGACGTCGCCCGCGGCAAAGACGCCCGCGATGCTGGTTTCGGTCGAATCGGGGCGGGTGACGACATAGCCCTCGGGGTCGAGCCTGATCTGGCCCTCGACAAGATCGGTGACCGGCGTGTGCCCGATCGCGACAAAGACGCCCTCGCACGGATGATCGAACAGCCGCCCGGTGCGCACGTCGCGCAACCGCACCCCGTGCACCTGCGGCGGCTCGGGCTCGCCGAGGACCTCGTCGACGACGGCATCCCAGATGACGTCGATCTTCGGGTTGCGGAACAGCCGGTCCTGCAGGATCTTTTCGGCGCGCAGCGCGTCGCGGCGGTGGACCAAGGTTACGCGGCGCGCGTGGTTGGTCAGATAGAGCGCCTCTTCGACCGCGGTGTTGCCGCCGCCGACGACGACGACCTCCTTGCCGCGAAAGAAAAAGCCGTCGCAGGTGGCGCATGCCGACACCCCGAAGCCGCGAAAGGTTTCCTCGCTCGGCAGGCCGAGCCAGCGCGCCTGGGCGCCGGTCGCCAGGATCACGGTGTCGCCGACGTAGACATCGCCCAAATCGCCGGTGGCGACAAATGGCCGCTGCCCCAGATCGAGCCGCTCGACCAGGTCGACGATGACCCGGGTGCCGACATGTTCGGCCTGCCGCTGCATCTGCTCCATCAGCCACGGGCCCTGGATGATTTCGGCGAACCCCGGATAATTCTCGACATCGGTGGTGATCATCAGCTGGCCGCCGGGCTGCAAGCCCGCGACCAGCAACGGCTGCAGATTGGCGCGGGCGGCATAAATCGCCGCGGTGTAGCCGGCGGGTCCGGCGCCGACAATGAGAACCCTGCTGTGGTAACGTTCGGACATCGCGCAATTCCAGCCAACTCGACGCTTACTATATTATTTCTCGTTGCCGCAACTTTAAGGCATCGGCGGCTTTCTAAAACCCGAACATGTGGTCGAGGCTGAAGGCGCCGCCGGTTCCGAGCAACCCGTGATAGCCGAACAGGCGGCAGGTCGGATCTCGAATGATCGCATAAGCCCCGGCCCCGGCGCGGGCGCGGGCAGCGGCGTCGAACAGCGTGCGGTAATGCCACAGCCGCGAGCCCGAACACGGGATCGCCAGGCCTTCGCGGGCAATTTCGGTCCCGCCGCCATCGCGCAGAATGATCTCGGTGGCGCTGTAGGGCCGCCACGGGCGCGACGCCGGATAGATCAGATGGCACATCGTATCGCAGCCGCCTTCGCCGAGCCGCAAAAACAGCCGGGTCGACAGTCCCGGCGGCCGCCCGCCGTAGGATTGCGGCTCGTCGCGATAGGCAAGGATCGTGTTGAACACATGCGCGCCAAAGCTGGTCTCGGCGGCGTGGCCGCCGTCGCGGCGCTGATAGCGGAAGATCGCGTGCAGCCAGCCGTCGGCCTCGCCGCCCGCGGCGAAGTCGTAGACCAGCTCGACGTGGCCGTAGCCGCCGAGAACCTCGATCTTCGGCAGGTCGTCGAGGTCGAGCGCGGTCGCGTGCCCGCGCGGCAGGCGGCCGAGCCGGTGGCGCAGCACTTCGTTGCCCTCGGGATCGTAGACGACAGCCGCGATCGGGAGCTCGGCCTGGCTGGTCGCCATCGGCGTGGGCAACACCAATGTCCGCCACTGCGCCCGCGGCAGTACCGGCGCCGGCAGGAGGTAGCCCTTGCCCAGCAGGGGCGCCAGCTTTGGCAGGTTCGGGTCGGGCGCCAGATCGCCGCGCTCGACGTTGAGATGGGCGATGCGGCGCCGGCCTTGCTCGACGACTTCGTAGCGCGGCCGCACCATGTGCTTGCCGGCGCGCAATTCGATCTGGGCCGGCCAGCGGACATCGGGGAGCAGGTCGGCTACGTCGACGCCGCGGCTGGCGAACGGCGCTATCGGGTCGGAAATCGGCGCCACCCTTTCCTCACCCATGCGGTTGAGGCCGACGGCGCCGGCCGGGATCGGGAGCGGATGACTGTTCTGGATCCACAACACGACCTGCTCGCCGGGCGCCGGCGCCGGCAATCCGGCGTACCGGTCCGCCGGCCAGGCATTGGCGTCGTGGGTCGCCGACAGCGACCGGTCGCCGCAATCGGCGTCGCCGGCGCTGCCTTCGCCAAAGGTGTCGAGCGCGTATTTGACGATGTCGTGTCCGGCGGCGCCGACCACATGCAGAAAAAGCTGGCCGCAGAATTCGGGCAGGCGAAAGCGCGCCCGGATCTCGCGGCTGTCGAGGACGATGCTGCCGGCCGCCGGCCCGCTGGCCTCGCACCATTCGGCCAGGATTTCGCCCTCGCCGCCGAACAGGGTCAGCCAGCAGGTAATCGCGCCGCCGCCATAGCCCGACCAGTAATTCGCTGTCGCGAGCCGCGTATGCAGCCGGTCGGTGTCGCGGAAAAAGGCGAAATTGGTCGCAAAGTTGAGCGGGTCGAGGTAGCTGCGGCGGTTGGTCAGCCGGTCGGACGGGATGCGCATCGAATCGAGACTGAAGACGCGCGCGCCGTCGGGCACAAAAGGCCCCAGCTGAGCGATCAGCGGCTCGGCGTCGAACGCCGCGACAAACACCGAATGCGCGCCCGACCCGGCGAGCTCGGAGACCGGTTGAACCGAACGGCCGAGCACGCAGCCGCCCAACCGCTCGACATGCTGAACATAGATTCCGGCGATGTCGACATGGTCGAGCGCGAACAGCTCGGCAAACGCCTCGGCGGCGCCCCCCGGGTCGTAGATCGCCAGCGGCGGGTTGTCGGCCAGCCTCTCGACCAACTCCCGCGCGGGCCGAGCGGCGCGCGGGTGCGTCAGCGCTTTATAGAGGGTGTTCCCGCCGGTGGCGTTGTTGAACGTCTCGATCCGCAGCGCCATCGTCCCGAGCGGATACTACACCGCTCACCGCCGAGGCAAGCGGCCGTCCCGCATCCTCGCCCACCGGCGCGCGGCGGCTCATCGGGAAACCACGAAAGCGGCGACACGGCCAGGGTGGAAGCGCCGCAAAGCCGACAGCGCCGTGAGGCGCTTGCGCAAGGTCGATGCCCCACCGCGCAAACACCCATACCACCCATCGGGTGGCCAGCACCGCGACGAGCGCGCCCGCGATCACGTCGCTCGGGTAGTGGGCGCCGACAACAATTCGGGCCGCTGCGACGATGGCCGCCACCAGGATGTAGAACAGCAGGTGTCGCGGCCACAGCCACCACAACGCGGTCATCAGGGCAACGACCGTCGCGGTATGACCCGACGGAAACGACCAGTGGTCGGGCCGCAGGCTGAGCCCGGTAAAGCCGTAGAGATCGCTGCCGAACAGCAATTTCGGCCGCATCCGGCCGAGGCCGAGCTTCAGCCCGTCGGCGACGAGGCCGGCAACCGCTATCGCCGTGAACAAAAACGCCGGCGCCGCCGACGCCGCCCGCATTTGCCGCGCGACCGGGCGCAACCGCGGCAACTCGCCGCCCCAATGCAGCGCGGCAAAGGCGAGACCGAACAGGACAAGCCAGCCCCACGCCTCGCCGAGCCGGCCGGTCAGCGCGAACAGCGCGTGCAGGTCGGGGCCCCGCGCATGCAGGTAGACGGCTGCCGGCCGGTCGACAAAGGCGATCGAAATCATCACGAGGATCGCGGTCGACGCCACCGCGCGGCAATTCGCACCGCCTCCGACGCCCGCGCTCGGGAAAGTGCCGCCGGGGCGCCGCGACCCAACGCCCGATAAAGGCGGATCATCGCCGGCGCCGCGAGGCCGTCCTTCTCGACGACCCACCAATAGAGGAGCGCGGTGACGCCGAAGACGACCAACCCGGCCCAGACCACATCCGACAAGAAATGGCCGCCCTGAGCAATGCGGACGAGACCGACAAGGGCTCCGAACCCGAGCGCCGCGGCGGCCCCTCGACGCCGCGACCGGCCGGGCGGCAACAAAAAGGCGAAGGCGACGAGCGAGAAGCCGAGAGCGGCGTGACCGGAAACAAAGGAGCAGTTTCGCGGGCATTCGGCCGCCGGCAGCGGGGCCGGCGTGAAGCGATGGGCGCCGCCGAACGCTTCCACCTGGCTCGGGCGGGCGCGGCCCCAGTGGTCTTTCAGCACCGCGTTGGCGAGCAATCCGGGACCGAGCGCCGTCGACAGCGCGACAAACAAAAGCGCCTTGCGGTCGAACCGCCACAACGGCCGCTCCATCAGCGCCAGCCATGCCGCCGCCGCGGCGACGACCAGGACGACGGCCCAGGCGATCCACGGGATCGCATGATAGACAAAGGCGAGCGGCGCCCAATCGCGCAGCGCAAAACCGCGCGCCGGCTGTAGAACAGCCGCTGAACCACAAATCGACCTGCGGGACCAGCAGGAACAGCGCCAACGCCGCGGCGACGAGCGCGGCGTAGACCGCAACCCCCTTCACGCGCGCCGGCGCTGGTCGAGCCGGGTCAACACCAGCCCGCGCACGGCCTCACCGGCGCGCGCGGTGTCGTCCGGGACCGGGTAGGACCAGGATTCGATCCGGCCGGCAAACGGCCGGGTGACCCCGGCTTGTTGCATAAGTTGATGAAAGCGCGCGAATTTGGCGTTGCCGCCGTCGAGGTCGAGGGTGTGGACCGGTTTGCCGGTCGCCGCCGCCTCGCTGATCATCGACACCAAATCGGCGGTCACCAGAAACGCGTCGGCAAGACCAAGATAAGCAAAGTACGGGTTGTCGCCGGCGCCGTCCCACATCGCCGCCGGCAATCCCGCGAGCCGGTCGCGCACCAGATTCAGCCCCTCTTCTCCGGTTCGCCGCGACGGCGTCACCAGCGCCGAGCCGCCGCGTTCGCGCAGCAATGCGGCGATCGCGTCGGCGATTTCCCCGAGCCGCCGCAAGGTCAGGCGATAGGCTTTGTTGCTGCCGCCGAGCAGCACGGCGAGCATCGGCCGCGGCAACGCCGCAAGCTGCGCAAACGGCGCTCGTTCGGCGTCGAGCCGGGCCGGCGTCACCCGATGCACCGCACCCTGGGTCACGACGATCCGCGGGGCCGCGCGGCTGGTCATGCGCCGGCACTATGAGCAGGTCGAATTCGTCGCGGCCGACCCCGGGGTTTTGAATTTGCGCCGCGACGGCGCGGCCGCCGCTCGCACGCCGGATCGCCAGCGCCGGCATCGCCGCATTGCGCCCGCAGGCGATGACGAAATCGGGCCACGGCGGACCGAGGCGCGCGCCCGCGCCGCCCGGGGCCGCGAGCGGCGCCGGCCACAGCTGGGGCGGCAGGCAGGCCCACGGGAAGCGGATCGCCAGCCGTTTTTCGACAAAGGGCAGTCCGGTTGCCTCGGCGAGCCCGACGGCCTGGCTCGCCATCCCCGCCTTGCCGTCGTGCAAGACCCAGCCGATCGGATCGAAGCCCATCGGCGGGGTTTACGGAAATGCCCCGGCCGCGGCAAGCCGCTCCGCCCGTCCGCAACAAAATTGCGCGGCCATCCCGGTCTTTCTATGATCCGGGCATTCACGGGAGGGGACGGGATGCGGCGGATCAAGCTCGATCGTATCGACCGCCGGATCTTGCGCAATCTGCAGGCCGAAGGGCGGATCACCAATGTCGAGCTGGCGCGCCGCGCCGGCATCTCGGCGCCGCCTTGTCTGCGCCGGGTGCGGGCACTCGAAGTGACCGGCGTCATTCGCGGCTATCACGCGGCTCTGGCGCCCGAGGCGTTGGGCTACGGGGTGACGGTGTTCGCGCAAGTCGGGTTGGCGAGCCAGGCCGAGGCCGACCTCAAGGCCTTCGAGCAGCTGATCGCAGATTGGCCCGAGGTCCGCGAGGCGCACATGCTGACCGGAGAGGCCGATTTTCTGTTGAAGATCGTCGCCACCGACTGGGACAATTATCAGCGGTTTCTAAGCGCCAAGCTGACCTCGGCGCCGAATGTCAGCCACGTGAAATCGGCGCTCACCCTGCGGGTGTCAAAGGACGAGCCCGGCATCCCGATCAGCGAGCAGCCGCCGTTCGGTGACGACGAGCCCGCCGAAAACTGAGCCTGACAGCGCGATTTCGATGGCGAGCGAACGACGATCGGCGGTCTCGCGGCCGCGGCACTTTATAGAGCGCAAATTCCGGAGGCATCGTGCTGTGCGCCGCGGCGGCGGTGGCGATGATTCTGGCGAACTCGCCCGTCAGCACGGTCTACACGCGGCTTTTGGATATGCCGCTGGCGGTTCAGGTCGGCGGCCTGGTGCTCAAAAAACCACTGCTGCTGTGGGTCAATGACGGGCTGATGGCGATTTTCTTTATGCTCGTCGGGCTCGAGGTCAAGCGCGAGATCCTGCAAGGCGGCCTGTCGCGGCCGGCGGCGGCGGTGTTGCCGGTGCTCGCGGCCGTGGGCGGCATGGCGAGCCCGGCGCTGATCTACGTCCTGTTTAATTGGGGAGACCCGCGGGGTCTGCGCGGGTGGGCTATTCCGACCGCGACGGACATCGCCTTTGCCCTCGGCGTGCTGGGGTTGCTGGGCTCGCGGGTGCCGCCTTCGCTGAAGCTTTTCTGCTCGCCGTCGCGATCATCGACGATCTCGGCGCGATCATCGTCATCGCGCTCTTTTACACGGCCGAGTTGTCATGGGCGGCGCTCGCCCTCGCCGGCATCGCCATCGCGCTGTTAGCGGCTTTCAACCTGTCGGGAGTAGCCCGCCGCGCCCCGTACATCCTCGCGGGGTATTCCTATGGGTATGCGTGCTGAAATCAGGCATTCACGCGACCCTCGCCGGGGTCGTCGTCGGCATCGCGGTGCCGTTGCGCACGGCGCGGGCCGCCTCGCCGCTGATGCGCCTGGAGCACGACCTGCGCCCCTGGGTGACGTTCGGGGTGCTCCCGATCTTTGCCTTCGCCAACGCCGGGGTACGGCTCGCCGGGGTCACCGTCGCGGAGCTCCTCGACCCGGTCGAGCTCGGCATCGCCTTCGGGTTGTTCCTCGGCAAGCAGCTCGGCATTGCCGGCACGATTTGGGCGGCAACCCGCAGCGGGCTCGCGACCTTGCCGGAGGGGGCAACTGGCAGCAGGTTTACGGGCTGTCGCTGCTGACCGGGATCGGGTTCACGATGAGCCTCTTCATCGGGACCCTCGCCTTTCCGGAGGAAGGATACGATGCCGACATTCGAATCCCGGTGCTGATCGCGTCGCTGCTGTCCGCGGTTTCGGGCTACCTCGTGTTGCGGACCGCGTCGCCGGCCGGTCAGCCGAAATCGACGGTGACGACCTCGTAGGATTTCGCGCCGCGGGGAGTTGTCACCTCGACGCTGTCGCCCTTGCCTTTGCCGAGGCCAAGGCTGTGAGATAACGCGGCCTTTCCGAAGCGCCCAAGACGCGCGGACATCGAGCCAGGGCGCCGGACGTTTCCTTAACGCCGCGCCTTCCGCCGAAGACCTCTTTCTCGTGATCATCGCCCGTTCGTGGGGCCGAACTTGCGAAAGCGACGGCGCGTCGCTCTCGCCGACGACAGGAACCGTAGATCGGCGTTTTGTCCAAACTTCAAGCCGGCGGAGCCGAGGAACTCGTGATCTTCGAAATCACCAGCCTGACGTCGGCCTGCATCTGATCGATTGCGTGCGGATCGCCGGATAGGTGCTTGAGAAGGCACTGCTGAAACAGCCCGTCGATCATCGCGTAGATCGTCGAGGGCGGCATGGACTGCGGTTCGCCGGTCAATTCGGCGAACCGGCACATGATGCGCCAGATCATGTCCTCGAGGCTCTTGTCGAGTTCGGCGACGTCTGCGCGGAACGCCGTCTCGAACAAAGTCTGCGAGCGAATATCGTACCAGAGCCGATGCATATGCGCCTCGTCGCGCATCGTCTGCGCGAGGGCCGCAAGAAAGCCCGTCATCAAGTCTTCGTACGTCTTCGCGTCGGCGGTGACCCGATCGTAACGGGTCACGCATCGCGCCTTGTATTGGCGCACGCTGCAAAGGATCAGATCGACCTTGTCGCGAAAATAATAATGCAGAACCCCATGCGTGAACTCGGAATTCTGCGCAATCTCGCGCAGGCTCGTGCGGGCGTAGCCCAATTCCGAAAGGGTCTGGAGGGCCGCCTCGGCGAGCTCCGCGCGGCGCTCGGCAAACTTGTCCACCCGCTGGCGCGGAATCCTGTCGAGTCTTGTCACCTTCTGCAAATTTGCTCTCGCCTTGCCGTGAACCGCCTGAGATCCCTTCGGATAGCACGGGGACAAGGGCGATCAAACGAGATCGGGATCGCTGCGCGATCAGCTCATCGCCATGAACGCAGCAGCATCCTCTTCCCTCTGTGGTCTAGCGCATTACGAGCGGGAGTTTGGCGAACATCCAAAATTATTTTGACAACCGTATAAGAAAAGCTTGACACTTGTCAAAATTTTTCATCCCCTAGCTCAGCCCCGCAAGAGGGCCGATTGCGACAGGGAGGAAGCCATGGGGACTGCGTCAATTCGATGCGCCGCCTCGGCGATATCGGCGACCCACGGGCGCTCGCCGCTCCCTCCGACATGATGAAGACGGCCGACCGCTCGCGAAGAGCGACCCGGCCGCAGCTGCATAATTTAATCCTGGAGGAATCGTTCAATGAGCAAATTCGACCTGGCCGGCCGAAAGGCGCTGGTGACTGGCGGCGCTCGCGGCCTCGGCGCGGGCATGGCGGCGGCCCTCTCCAAGGCAGGCGCCGCCGTGATGATTGGCGACGTGTTGACTGACGTTGGTCGGGAAACCGCCAAGGCGATCGCGGCCGGCGGCGCCAAGGCCGCCTTCGTGACCCTCGACGTCACCGACGAGGCGAGCTGGCAGGCCGCGGTTTCAGCGACGATCGCCGAATTGGGCGGCTTCGACATCCTCGTGAACAACGCGGGGGTCGAGATCACGTCGCTGGTCATCAACGTCGAAGCGAAGGATCTGCGTCGCATGTGGGACGTCAATGTCGTTGGCGCGGCGCTCGGCATGAAGCATGCGTTCCGCGCCATGAAACCGGACGGGCCCGCCGGCAAGGGCGGCGCGGTCGTCAACATCGCCTCCGTGGCGGCGACCATCGCGTTTCCGGGGATCGCTGGCTATTCCGCGACCAAGTCGGGCGTCGACCGACTGACCCGGGTCGGAGCGATGGAGTCGGGCAAGCTCGGCTATGGCGTCCGCGTCAATTGCATCTATCCGGGCCTCGTTGCGACTGACATGGGCGTGCAACTGGCCGGCGACATGGTGGCCGCCGGGCTCGCCCCAAGCGTGGAAGCCGCAATCGGCGGCGTCATCGGGCTGACCCCTCTCGCCCGGCTCGGCGAGGTCGCGGACATGGCGGACGCCGTGGTGTTCCTCGCTTCGGATGCGGCCCGGTTCATCACCGGCGCCGGGCTTCCGGTCGATGGCGGCATGGGAATGTAGGCGCGGCCCAGCGGCCGGGCGAAGAAAGAACAAGCGGAGGAAACGAAATCATGACCGACAAGAAGCCCGTCATCGTTTATGGCGCGTCCGGCTACACGGGCCGGCTCGTCTGCGAATATTTGCGTGAGTTGCACGTGCCTTTCATCGCCGCCGGCCGCGATCGCGCGCGGACGCAAGCGGTGATGGACAAAATCCCGGGGATTGAAACCGCCGAGTACGAAGTCGCCGAGGTGGAGCACAGCGTCAAAGGCGCTCGCCAAATTGTTCGACGGCGCCAAAGTCGTCAGCAACATGGTCGGTCCGTTCAGCAAATACGGTCCGGAGGTCGCCGAGGCCTGCCTCGCCGCCGGATGCCACTACACCGACACCACGGGCGAACAGGATTGGGTGCTCGACGCGAAAACCCGCTGGGGCCAGAAGTTCGCAGCCAAGGGCCTGCTGCTCTCGCCCGGCATCGCGCAGATGTACACGACCGGCGAAATCGCCGCGAACATTTGCCTGGAGACGCCTGGCGTCGACACGCTCGACATCCTCGTGCTGTGGAAGGGCTTTCCCACTTACGCCTCCACACAGACGATCTTCGCGATCCTGCAGGCCAAATGGTACTATCTGGAGCAGAATAAATTCGTCGAATGGGCGCAAAACACCCATTTCGACGTCAACGTTCCCGGCCAGCACGCCCACGCGCTGGTGACGCCCTGGGCCGGCACCTCCCATCCCGTGTGGTTCAAGGACGATCCGAGGGTCGCCAATTGCAAGGCGCTGGGCGGGGTCTTCGCGCGCGAAGTCATGGAGGGCTTCGTCGCGACGCAAAAGATGTTCGAGGAGCAGATCAAGCCGCTGGCTCCCGACGCGCAGCAGGCTGCGCTCGCCAATATCGCGGCTTCGATTCAAGCCGGGATGCCGCCGCGCGAGAACCCGCGCGTCAACATTTCGCTCAACTCGGTCTATGGCTCAGGCCCGTTGGCGCGCGTGCATTGCGTGATCCACGGCGTCAGCAACTATAAGCAGACCGGCCTTCTGCAGGCCCATGCCGCCTATTCCCTGCTGCAGTCGCCGCCGAAGAAGGCGGGCTTCGCTTCGGCCTGCCAGGCCTTCGGACATCGTGAGCTGCTCGGCGTGCTCAAGAGCTTTGGGCTCGTCATGGACCCGATGGTCACTGCGCATCACTGAGCGAACGTGACGCCGGGACGGCGCATTGGCCGTCCCGGAGGTCTACGCGTGGAGAGCGCGATGCGGTTGATCGACTATCTCGACAAAGGCGCTGCGCTCGGGCCCGGCGCTCCCTGCCTGACCATGGGCGAAAGGGATATGTCCTACGGCGACGTGCAACGCGTCACCTGGCGCGTCGCCCGCGCGCTTCAGCGCGCCGGCGTCAAGCCGGGCGACAAAGTGGCGATCCTCTCGAGCAATGATCCCGTCGCGTTCGCCTGCGTCTTCAGCATCTCACGCGCCGGCGCCGTCTGGTGTCCGATCAATCCGCGCAATGAGGCGGCCGAGAACCGCTTCATCCTCGACGCTTTCGACTGCACGAGCCTGATCTTCCATAGCGCCTACGCGCCGCTCGTGGAGCAGATGCGGGCCGACCTGCCCAAGCTTTCCCTTCTTGTCTGCCTCGACAAGCCAATGCCCTTCGCGCCAGCGCTGGATGCGTGGCTCGATGGCGTCGGCGATGAGCCGTTCGAGATCGCGACCGCGGACGACATCGCGATGATCGCGGGCACCGGCGGCACCACCGGCCAGCCCAAAGGCGTCATGCTTTCGGGGCGCAATCTGGAGACGATGTCCGCGCTCACGCTGATGAGCTATCCGTTCGAAGGCCGCCCGGTCTATCTCGCCTTGGCGCCGCTCACCCACGCCGCCGGCGTCCTGTGTTTCCCGATCCTGGCGCTCGGGGGCCGGATCGTCATTATGCCGAAAGCGGATCTCACCGAGTTTCTCGACCTGATCGAGCGCCGTCGCGTTACCCACACGTTCCTGCCGCCAACCCTGATCTACATGCTCCTGGAGAATCCAAAGCTCGCCGCAACCGACCGAAGCTCGCTGCAATGCTTCTGGTATGGCGCGGCGCCGATATCCGTGACACGACTGGAAGAGGCGATCGATAAGATCGGGCCGGTGATGGCGCAATTGTTCGGCCAGACCGAAGCGCCGATGATGATCTCGACCATGGCCCCCCGCGATCACTTCAATCCCGACGGAACGATCGCGCGTCAGCGTCTGGCTTCGGCGGGAAGGCCGACGCCGTTAACGCAGCTCGCGGTGATGGACGACAAAGGCCGGCTTCTGCCGCCAGGGGAGCGCGGCGAGATCGTGGTGCGCGGATCGCTCGTGATGGAGGGCTATTACAAGAACCCTGAGGCGACCGCCGAGGTCACCCGGTTCGGATGGCATCACACCGGCGACATCGGATATCTCGACGAAGAGAACTTTCTCTACATCGTCGACCGGGCCAAGGACATGATCATCACCGGCGGCTTCAACGTCTATTCGATCGAGGTCGAACAGGCGCTGTTGCAGCACCCGGACGTGATGGACAGCGCCGTCTTTGGCCTGCCGGACGCAAAATGGGGCGAGAGAGTCGCCGCCGTCGTCCAAGTCCATGCCGGCCGCTCTCTGAACGTCTGAAGAGCTCATTCATTTCGTCAAAGGGCGCATCGGCAGCGTCAAGGCGCCGAAGCAAGTGGACATCTGGGCTGACCTGCCGCGTTCGAAGGTTGGAAAAGTCCTGAAGAAGGAAATTCGCGCCAAGATTTTTCGTGCGAGAACGATGCTGATCTCGGCGGCGATGCCGAACGCGAGCGAGATTTGAAATGGCGGTGACATTTCCAGGGCTTTCGCGCGGGTGATGGCTCACCGCGGCCAGTGGGCCTTCGCACCTGAGCTGTGAGAAATCGACTCGACGACCGGTTTTCCCGTCGAAAGTCCGGACACGCCAGCAACGAACGCGCGCGTGACGAAGGCCTGGGGGCGGAATCCAAAGACAACGCTGTCTCCGGGCGCAGGCTTTGCTGCACCCGTAGCGTCAATCATGCCGTAATAATCGATGGCGTCGGGCGGCGGAATCTCGACCGCGCGAAGCGCCGCCACGTCCGTTCTTGGCTCCCGGGCGACGATCGCTTTCACCTGATAGTTGGGAAAGACCGGGTCAATGTAGAGCCCGCCGCCGAAACAGAAAGCTTCCCCTCCCGAGAGGTGCGAGACCTCGGTCAGATAGACAGCCGCCGGCGCCTCAGGCAGGTCGTCGCTCACATGCAACGGGGTCGTTCCTGTCAGCCCGTGTCCGGGCTCGACTTGGGTAGCGCCGGCTTCCGCGAGCGCATTCAGGGTCACGCTCGAGGTTGTGCCCGGGGCATTAATTTCGATTCCCTTGTATCCGAAGCGCGCCAACGTCTCGGACGCCCGTCGCAGAGTCTCGAGATTTGGCGTCGGCCTAACCGTGCGGCTCGCGGCGTCAAACAGCAATGCCGGAAAGGTCGTTATCCCAGCGAAGCGACCGCCTGGAAGCTTATCGAGAGCCGCCGCGACCGCGACGATTTCGGAAGCGGAAAACCCGCCTTCGTGCCCGCGATAGAACTGATCATTCTCGCCGCGAATGCGGGCGAGGAGCGGCTGCTCTCGTCCCAGTCTCCCTGAAGCCGCCGCTGCTTCAGCCGCTTTCTCGCCATTGAAGACCGTCCACCAGCTCGGAGAGAGCCGAGCCGCGCTGTCGGCCTCCCATTTCGGAATCTGGACCAGGTGGCCAACATGCCCAAGCTCCATGCCCGCGCGCGTCGTGGCCAACGCGCATTCCAAATCGACCGCAACGCTCCGCGCGATTCCTCCCCGCATCACCGCACGGCAGAAGGACTCGTTGCGCCCCATCTGTTTGGTCATCGCCATCACGGTCAGGCCGAGCGAAGCCGCCTTGGTCGAGATCGCGCGAGCGTTAACCTCAACGGCGTCAAGGTCGATGACGTAAGTGTTGGCCGGGAGTTGGCCCCTTTGATGCAGCGCAATCGCGGCTTCGATCAGTCGCGGGTTGCGCCGCCGGATCACGTCAAGAAACATGTCGATCTCCCTGCCCTAGCGCCGCTCCGCTTCGACCGCGGGAGCTTGCCCAGGGTAATCGGCTCCCGACAGAAACGCAGCGAGGGCGACGATGCCGTCGTAATAGTCCTCAAGGCTCACGTTCTCTTCCGTCGTATGGCAGATCCGAATATCCCCCGGCGCAAAATAAACTCCCGGAACGCCGAGCGCCGAGAGGATCGGCAACTCCGACCAATAGGGAGCGGCTTCAATGTTTCCCCGCTCGGGCCGAACGGCGCGAACAGCCGAAACGAGCCGATGCAAGCGAGCTTCGTCGAGGCGGCTCTCGAAAGGCTGGCCCCCGATCGCATGATCGCGAGGCGCGGGATAGAAAAACTGCAATTCGATGCGGCTGTCTAAGGAAGCCGCCCTTGCCGCCGTCTCAAGACCAACACGCACGTCGTCCAGGCGAACACCCGGCGGAATCTTCGCGATTAGGCTGATCGTGCATTCGCCGGGAACTGCGATGTAGCCGCCGCCCTGAATGCCGGTCGGCAGAACGAACCCGGATCCGACCAGCGCATGTTTCCCGCCGGCGCTGAGTTCGGCGGAATATCGCCAGATGGCTTCGAGAACGGCGTGCGCTCCTCTCAGCGCGTCGACGCCAAGTTCCGGCACGCCAAAATAGGCGGACTTGCCCAGGACTCGGATGTCGCAAAGGAAGAAACCCATGTGGGCGACATAGATGTCGAGCATCGTCGGCTCGACATAGATCGCCATGTTCGGTTGCGGCACAGCCCCTCTCGCAATAAGCGCGCTGAAGGCGCGGGCTCCGGCACTGACCCCGCTGCCAGGCTCGCCGCTTTCTTCGTCGCCGACAAAGGCGAAGAGCAGAGTGGGATCGACTTCGATTTCTGCGCGATCGAGCGTGCGGACTGCCTCAAGCGTCATGCACAGACCCGCCTTCAGATCGCTCGCTCCCCTGCCCCAGACAGCGCCATCCGCCACGGCGCCTGAAAATGGGCTCTCTCGCTCGCTTCCTGCCCAGCGCTCATTCCAGCCGCGAGTATGGACGGTGTCGGTATGACCGATCAACAAGACCGTATCGGCGCCGATCCTCCCCTGTCGAACGCCCCACACGTTAGGGCGCCCCTCTGCAAACTCGGCGGATGAGGCCTTGATCCCGAGAGTTGCGAGCTCTTCCTTAAGCCATCCGGCAAAGTTGGCCTCGTCCCCTGTCACGCTTGGGATCGAAATGGCCTTCTGGAGCAGACCGAGAGCGTGGCGGGCGTCGAAGGCTTCCCTGATCCTCGCGATGATGGTCGATGAATGGGACATGCCTTGGCCACCGGAGATCGCGTCCGTCATGCGATGTGGAAGTGAAGAGCTTTACGGATTCTCATATCGGGTTTTCGCAAGCACGCGCTGGAGCCGAGCCTGACGAGCGGCGGGGCTCGGCCGTTCCGTTTCGAGCGCTCCGCAGGCTTCGACAATATAGGACGCGGACACGGTCCCCATCGCGGCGCATTCGGCAAGCGGCCGGCCGGCTGTGAGACCCGCGACGAACCCGCCGCAATAGCCATCGCCGGCGCCTGTCGTATCGACAAGATTGACCGGGTGTGCTGGCGTATGGATCAGCACGCCGCTCTCCGCGTCACAGACGAGGGATCCACGCTCGCCGAGTTTCGCGACCATATGGCATTTCAGGCGCGACGCGGTCTCGCGCAGCCATACGCCAATGTCCGGCGGACTCCAGATCCGCACAATCTCCGCTTCGCTCGGAAGGAACGCCGACGCGCCGCGCAGGAAGCCGAGATCGGCGTACAGGCGCCGGTCGATCAATTCGTCCGAAAGAATATCCACGGTCACGATGGGCCGGTGCGCCAGCTCGGAAAGCGTTCGCACGTTATTGGCCGTGCCCTCCGGGGTTTGCGGCGCAACGTGAAAACCACGTGCCTTCCGATAGGCCTCGGGCAGCGGACCTCGGCCGCGATCCATGTCTTCTGCGGTCGCCGAATTAAGCTTGGGCACTTGTCGCTTGAACGTCTCGTTCTCATGCAGCAGCCATAGCTGCAGGCCTCCGCCCTCGATCTCGCCGATGCCTTCGCTGTCGAGCCCCCGTACGGCGATCCGGGCCCGCACGTCCTCGCAGACGTCGCGACCCGCCACAGAATGAACCCCTACCCTATCCGACCAGATCTGTGCGCCGATGGCTGAATAGAGCGCGCCGCCGCCCAGCACACCGGGTCGACTGGAATGATCGAGGAGCACAATGTCGTCCATCGTGAGCCATCCGACGGTCGCGATATCGATCATCACGAGTCCCGAAACATCGCGGCGCGCCGATGCTCGAAAACTGAGCCTAGGACCGAGGCGTAAACCACGACTTTTGCAAAATTCATCACATCGTCGAGATGCGCGCGCGGCAAACCCCGATCAAAATGCCGGTTGAATCCGGGATAGCCGAGAAGCAGCACGTTGGGTGTCCGCATCATCACGCTCACGTCGTCGCTGCGCGAGGAATAAGCGTTGTTCGATTCCTGCACACGCACGCCAAATCCGGCGATTACATCAGCCATGCGCCGGACTAATCCGTAGAGGCCGAGGGGTGTGACAGCGCCTCGGGCGAGGCTCGAGAATTCGGAGAGGACGGCGCCGCCTCCCAGCCGTGTTGAGTTCTCGACGCCTCCCCTCGTGTCGGCGTCCGGGTCGCCGCCGCCCTGCTGGACATCCGCGACAATCGCGAGCTTTGGCGGCGGCAGAAGGCTTGTGATGCGGGCGCTACCGCGGCACATCGTCTGGTTGCCTGCTCCCACTGGCCCTTCCTCCTCGTCAGGAAAAGCCAGCATGGCTTCGACGCCTGCTTCCGCGAGAACCGGCGCCGCGACCGCGAGCGCCGCAGCGCCGCCCGCATTGTCCATCAGGCCCGTAAATAGCCCGCCCTGCCCCAGCTCGTTGAAGGCGGAGAAAGGCGCGATCCGATCGCCCGGCCGAAGTTGGACGCCCGGGGTCATGGCACGAAAGAATGGCGACCCCGCCGACGAATTCAATCCTGCCCTCGGCGACCACGCGATAGCCGTTCGACTCAACGTCATAGCGGTAAGCATTTGCGGGGCACTCGCCGTCATGCATGAGATGCACGCAATACGGAACAAGCGGAACGCGCCCGCCCTGATCCGGCTGCACAAGGTAGCTGATCGTGTCGAGATGCGCGAAGGCCCAGAACGGCTTCTCGGTTCCCTCGGCGCCCGTGAAGATGACTGGACTTCCGACGCCGCCAAAATCCGGATCGAGGCGAAGGCGCCCGGTGTCGAAAGCGCCGTCCGCCGCGAGCAGCTGGTTCAAGACGGGGACGCGCATGGCGCCTGCGGCGGTTGACGGCGCGG
The DNA here is from genome assembly GCA_963775525.1 of uncultured Alphaproteobacteria bacterium. Classification (GTDB taxonomy): domain Bacteria; phylum Pseudomonadota; class Alphaproteobacteria; order ATCC43930; family CGMCC-115725; genus AP-15. The sequence continues at coordinate 52,836 of CAVZJF010000070.1, forward strand.
GCGTGTCCACCAGCGCCGACAGATATTTTCGCACACGGTCCGACGTAATGTACCGGTCCACTCGAGGACGCAGAGCGCTCAGCGCCGTCTCGAGGCTCATGGCGTCGCTCATGATCTCTTTGTTCGGCTCATGATGAAGACCGCCGCCACGATGAGCGCTCCCTTGAAAAGCTGTTGAACGAAGGGATCGACGCCGGTCAGATTGAGGATGTTCGCGAGCACGCCAATGATCAACGTGCCAAGGAAGGTGCCGGCCACCGACCCCTTGCCGCCGAACAGCGACGTGCCGCCGACGACAACCGCCGCAATGGCGTCCAATTCGTAGCCCTGGCCTGCGATGGGCGTGCCAATGCTGAGCTGCGACGCGTAGACGAGGCCCGCGAGCCCCGCGAGAAAGCCAGAGATGACATAAACGAGCGTCGTGTAGGCTTTGACCGGAATGCCTGAAAGCCGGGCTGCCTCATCGTTCGAGCCTATGGCGTAGACAGACCGCCCGAACGGCGTCAGTTGAAGGACGAAGCCGCTGACGATGAGAGCCGCAATCAGAATGAGGGACGGGATTGGAACTCCGGCGAAATAACCATTGCCGAAGGCGTAGAAGCTTTCATTGTTGATAGGGATCGGCGTGCCGCCGGTGTAGATGAAAGCGAGTCCACGCGCGAAGGACAGCATGCCCAGCGTCATGATGAAGGGCGGCAGTCCCCCATAGGCCACGCCGACGCCATTGACGAGACCCGCCAGCGCCGCCGCGCCCATTCCGAGGGGAACGGCTACGAGCATCCCCCGGCTGTCCATCGAACCGGCAAACAGGACCACCGCTATGCCAAGGATCGATCCCACGGAGAGGTCGATGCCGCGCGCGAGGATGACGAACGTCATTCCGATCGCGAGAATGCCCACGATCGACACCTGCCGCAGCACGTTCAGGAGATTGGGAATTGTCAGGAAGCGATGCGACAGGAACGACGCGGCAATGACAAGCAGGATGAGCGCGGCGAGCACGCCAAGGCGCTGCCATGTCCGCGCGATGGCCGTTGCGCCCAGTGCGATGCGCGACTTAGGCGGCAAGAGCCGCGGCTCGCATGATCGCGGTCTCCGAGGCTTCGGCTCGTGAAAGTGTCGCGGCGATCCGCCCGCGGCGAAGGACCACGACTCGATCCGAAAGGCGGAGAATTTCCTCCAAATCGGAGGACATCAGCAGGACCGCCATCCCATCTGCGACGAGGCGTTCGATGGCCGCGTAAATCTCCTGCTTCGCGCCGATGTCAACGCCGCGGGTGGGCTCATCCAAAAGCAGTATCCGCGGCTCGATGGCTAGCGCCCGGCCGATCAGGACCTTCTGCTGGTTGCCGCCGCTCAACGTGCGTATCTCCACGCCCGAGCTCGCGAGCCTCACGTCCAATCGCTTCACCATGTCTCGCCCATAACGGGCCTCGGCGGCCAAATGGAGAATTCCCCAACGGGCGAACCGACGCAAATTCGCGATTGTGGCGTTCTCGCGGACCGAGCGATTGGGGAGCAGGCCTTGCGCCTTCCGGTCCTCCGTCACATAGGCGATGCCGAGTTTGGCTGCCGCGTTTGGGCTCCTTATTCTCACGGTCCGGCCGAACACCTCGATCGATCCCGATACAGGACCGCTGAGTCCGATGACCGAGCGCGCCAACTCCGTGCGTCCCGCCCCCACAAGACCGGCCAGGCCGACAATCTCGCCCTCGCTCACTGTAAGGGTAATATCGGACACTTCCCCCGGAACCGACAGGTTCCGGATTGCGAGAGCCGGCTGCCGGACTTTCCTCGCGTGCGGTTCGTGGGCCACGAAACTGCGCCCGATCATTCTGGCAACAAGCCAGTCCTGATCGACGTCCGCGACCTTCGTGGATCCAGTCACGCGGCCGTCTCGAAGCACCGTCACCTTGTCTGCTATGCGGAAGATTTCCTCAAGGTGGTGCGAAATGAAGACGATTCCGATTCCCTTCGCCCGCAACCGTTCAATCGTTGCGAAGAGGGTGTCGACCCGGTTCTCATCGAGCACGGCGGTCGGTTCGTCGAGGACGAGAATGCGCGCATTAGCCAGGATCGCTTTGGCGATCTCCACCATCTGTTGCTGAGCGATGCTGAGGGTTGCGACAATGTCTTGCGGCGCGACCGTGATGCCCAGCTGCTCGAACACTTGCCGCGTGCGAGCTCGCATCAGGCCGCGATCGATGACGCCGAAAGCGTTGCAGGGAAACCGGCCCAGGAAAAGATTCTCTTCGGCCGAGAGGCTCGGAGCGAGCGACAATTCCTGGTGGATGACGACGACGCCGGCTAAGAGCGCCTCGCGCGGCGAACGAAACCGACGCGCTTCGCCGTCGACCACGAGCTGGCCGTCGTCTGGCTGATAAACGCCGCCCAGGATCTTTATGAGCGTCGACTTGCCCGCGCCATTTTCTCCGACGATGGCGTGCACTTCGCCGGGCATGACATCAAGGTCAACGCCGTCGAGAACACGGTTGCCGATGAAGGCTTTGCCGACTCCCACCGCACGGAGCAGCGGCTGGAGGCGTTCGCCGATTTCTCCTGTATCTTCAGGCACGACTCGTTGTGTGCGCTATTTCTTGCAGGGGTCGGGGGTTGGCTCAAAGTCGCCCCAGCCGCGCCCGATCCACTCGTCGGCGTTGGCCTGAATAACGGTTGGGCTGTCAGGCAGGACGAGCTCCTTACCGGGAAACTGATAGTCCTTCTCGCCGGGGATAGCCTTGCCCATGAGCTTGTAGATCGCCGCCCTGAGCCCGATATCGGCAATGTAGGGCGTGTAGTTCCCGTCAGCCTGGAAAGTCCCGGCCTTCACGGCTTTGAACCCGGCGTTCGAGCCATCGAACGTATAATGCTTGATATCGTCCTTGCAGCGATTGCCGCGCGCGATGGCGAGCTGGGCTCCCCAGGCCGATTCCTCCGCGTGCGAGAAGACCGCGTCGATCTTCGGATAGGCCGTCAGAAAGTCTTCCATGAGCGGAACGGACGGATCGCGAATCCACTGCCCATCGCCAGTCGCCAGGATCTTGATGTCGGGATATTTAGCGAGGACGTTCTTCATGCCCTTGTCGCGGTCGACGGCCGGAGACGAGCCCTTGAGGCCCGTGATGACGACGATGCTGCCCTTGCCTCCCAGGTCCTTCGCCATTTTTTCGGCGACGCCTTCCGCCATCGTCACATTGCTCTGCCCGATGAACAAAGTCTTGTCGGTCGGGACGTCGCGATCCATGACGATAAGCGGGAGGCCGGCTAATAAAACTGCGCGGGCGGCGGGAGCGAGCGCCGCCAATTTAACAGGGCTCATGAGAACTGCGTCGACGCCACGCGCGAGAAGATCGCGCACGTCATTGTTCTGCTTGGCGACGTCCACATTGCCGTCGACGACCACGATTTTGATGTTCGGGTGCCGGCAGGCCTCCGCCTGAAGGGCGGCCAACATCGCCACGCGCCAAGGATGATTGAAGCCCGTCTGCGAAAATCCAACCGTGATGTCTCCGCTCTTTCCGGGGATGGAGACCGGCCCATCGGGCAACGGCAGGATCGACGTGAAAGGCAGATTCTTGTAGAAGGCGAGGAGTTCCGTGCACGTCTTTCCGGTCACCGGCAGCTTGTCCTCGGCCCAGGCCGAGGAGAGCGAGACCAGAGACATCGCGGTGATCAGTATCAAGCGCTTCAACATGCTAACTCCTCCAATAGCCCCCGTATTGCGCCGCCGCTCGGGACTACGTTCCCGCGCAGATTGATGGACGGCGGTGAATCCACGGCCTCGCCTGCTCGAGTTGCGCGGAGAGGCAAAGAATCGTGGCTTCATCGCCGTATCGTCCCACGAGCTGCACGCCGATCGGAATGTCGTCGTTCGTCCAGGTCGCTGGCACGGATATCGCCGGCAGGCCGGAAAGATTGAAGGGGAACAGGAACGCCGCGTCCGTCCATGTCGCGATGTATTTGTCGAAATCGGGCTCGTTCAGGTCCCAATAGCCAACCGGCCTGGGCAGCTGGGTCAGGGTCGGCGTGAGGAACACGTCGAACGGCGCCAGTTCCATCTGTACGCGCTGATTGGCCTTTCGAACGGCCGCAACGCTCGCTGCATAGTCGCGGGCGGAAAGCGCGCGCCCACGTCCAAGCCAGGCGCGGTTGAACGCAATCAGCTCTGACTCTCGGATCGGCCGACCGAGAACCTTCGCCATGTCATCGAATTCGAGGACGGTCTGGACGGAGTTCATCTGGTTATAGTCGTGCCACGCTGTCTCGAGGTCCGTGACCATCGCATGCTCTTCGAGGACATGGCCGAGGTCCTGAAGGACGGACAACGTCTGCTTCATCGAATCGGTCACTTCGGAGGCGAACGGCGCGCCCCATGGCGGCGTCAATGCGTACCCGATCTTGAGCGGCTTCACAGGCTCGCGAAGGCAGTCGAGCCAGCTCTGCGCTGGCTTCGGAGGCGTATAAGGGTCTCCCGGCATGACGACAGCCGTCGCGTCCAGAAGGGCTGCGCTATCCCTCACCGAGCGCGTCACCGCGAATGTCGACACGCTCCCGAACCAGATATCGACGTCGTCCGGTCCGTAAGTGATCCGTCCGCGCGACGGCTTGAGTCCCACGACCGCGCAGCATGAGGCAGGCGCGCGTATCGATCCGCCGCCGTCGCTTGCTTCCGCCATCGACATCATGCGCGATGCGACCGCTGAGACCGCCCCGCCGCTCGAGCCGCCGGCGGTGACGGCGGTGTTCCAGGGGTTCACCGTCGGGCCATACATGCGAGGCTCGGTCGCGATGCACCACCCCTGCTCAGGCACATTGGTGCGCCCGAGGATGTTCAGGCCGGACGCTTTGATCCGCCGCACCATCTCCGAGTCGGACGGACTGACGTAGTCCTTCCGAAACGGCAAACTGTTGGTCAGGGGCAGGCCTTCGCAACCGGACCCGATATTCTTGAGGAGATAGGGAACGCCGGCGAAAGGACCGTTAGGGGGAGTCTCTGCCGCGCGCGCCCTCGCGCGATCGAAATCCCGGATGACGACCGCGTTCAGCTTCGGGTCAAGATTCTCGATCAGGCGGATTGCAGTCTCCGTCAATTCCGCCGGCGTCACCTCCTTTTGTCGGACCAGCTCCGCCAGACGAAGCGCGTCGCTCTCGACAAACAGGCTAACAAGGTCGGCTGTGGCCGTCGGCATAGCAGAGTGCGTCCTGATGCAGCGTCAGTAGCTCAGCGAACAATCGCTTTTGTATTCATAGCGGTCCGCCTTAGCTGTGTCGCCGCTCATGACCGGCACCGTTTCCGCAAGAACCTGCTTCTCCACGGATTGGCCGTCGAGAATTTCTTCGCGATTTCGACCGACATCTCACCCTCTCGTTTTGGATCTTGAGCGATGAGGACGGAGATCTGGTTGTTCTTGAAGGCGTTGACCTCCGCAGCCGCCAAGTTGTAGGCGACAAGCTTGACGCGCCCGATGGCTCCGGCCTGACGCAACCCTGTGATTGCGCCAATCGCGCCCTGATCATTCGTCGAGAAGATGCCCGCCAGGTCCGGATGCGCGGCGAGCGTCGAAGTCACGATCTCGGCTGCTTTCTGAGGATCGTCGTTCTGGTACTGCGGGCCGAGATAGGTCATCCCCGAAGCCGACTTCAGGCCTTGCTCGAAACCCTTGGCGCGTTCGTCCTGCGCCACTGAGCCTGGCGGGTTCGTAATGACAAGCACCGGCCCCTTGCCGCCAATCGCCTCGATCATTGCCGTGGCCGCGGTCTTTCCTCCGTCGATATTCGAGGTGATGACCTCGCTCGCGACGAAGGACGGATCGGCGACAACCGTATCGACCGTTATGATCTTGGTCCCTCGCTCGGCCATCTGCTTCAAGGGTCGGGTCACGCCGTTCGCGTCAGCAGGCGAGATGATCGTGATCGTTGGACTGCGCGCGGTCACCGCGTCCACGACTGGCGCCTGCGCTTCTCCGGTGAAATGGTCAGGCGCAAAAAGGTCGACGTGCAGTTCAAGCTTCTTCGCCGCATCGAGCGCGCCGCAGGCGAGCGCGTCATCGAACGGGCTCCCTTTGACGCCAAGGATTAAGGCTATCGAGGGGTCAGAGGCTCCAGCGGGCGCGGACAACGCGCCGGCAAGCACACAGGCCGCAGCCAATATGGTGCAGCCAGCTCTGTGAGGAATACCGTCCATAAGCTGCTCCTGATCGGGTCGTTGGGAACGTCCTAGGTGGTGGAGTTAATCGTTTCACAAGATTTGGACACTGGCAAGCACGATCGATGCCTCTCATTACCTCATTGGTATGATGACATTTTTTGCATTGGCCACAAATTTTGGCATTCTCTACGTGGTCCGCAACTGGACGAAACGCCATAACGTCCGTACAATTGAATGATGTCGTGGAACGAAGGCAACCTATCCCCTGACGCGTCACCGCTCTGGCGTCAGATAGCGGACCGATTGCGCCGTTCTATTGCCATGGGCGAGTTTAGGCCCGGCGACGTGCTGCCCTCCGAGACCGAGATCAACGCAACCTTCCAGGTCAGCCGCGCGACAGCCCGCGCATCTCTTGAGAGGCTACGGCAAGAGGGACTGATCAGACGGCAGTCTGGCCGGGGTTCGATTGTGCTTGCGCCAAAGGTTGAGCAGCCGGTCAACGAACTCGCAAGCTTCTCGGAGGACATGCGCAGGCGCGGCCTGCGCCCGTCCTACTCCACATTCAGCGCGGAAAGCGCGCTGGCGAGAGGAGAGGCCGCCGAGGCGCTGGAGATCGACGACGGCGCTCACGCTTTTCATATCCGAAGACTTTTGCTTGCAGACGATGAGCCGATCGGCATGTCCGAGTCCTGGCTCGCTCCTTGGATCTTCGCGGCAGGCCGTGAGCCCACGCCGGAGGAGCTCGACGCCGGGTCTTTGTATGAATGGCTGGCCAGGGTCTGCGGGCAGAAAATCTTCGGCGCAAGAGAGTGTATCGAGGCCGCTCTAGCCGACGCGGCAATGGCGCGCAGACTCGAAGTCGCGCCGGGATCGGCTCTCCTGGTCGCGCGGCGCCGCTCGCACGCAGAGGACCGGCGTCCCATCGAATACGCGATCATGCATTACCGGGCCGACCGGTATCGTTTCATCATCGAGCTCGCTGGAAACAGCCCTCCTCAACGGACACAATGAACGCCCTTTCCGAACCAATCGGCACGCCAAACGCCAAGCCTCAGGTGCTGCCGCCAAAATCAAATGCGCTCGAAAAGCTTTTTCGCGTGCGCAAGCCGATTATCGGCGTCATTCACCTGGCCGCCCTGCCCGGCGCCCCACGCTACGACGGGCAATCGATGAGCGAAATCTACGCCGCCGCCGAAGCGGATGCGAAGACGCTTTCTCAAGGAGGGGTCGATGGGATCATCCTTGAAAACGCAAGCGACATGCCTTTCGCCCGACCCGAGCATATCGGGCCGTCGACGGTTGCGGCGTTGACCGCCGCCTGCCTTGCTGTGCGAGCGATCGTTGCAAATCCGATCGGCATCACTTGCGTCGCCAACGGCGTGATCCCTGCTCTTGGCGTCGCCAAGGCGGTCGGGGCGGGATGGGTGCGCGCCAATCAGTGGGTCAACGCCTATGTGGCGAACGAGGGTTTCCTCAACGGTCCGGCGCCCGAAGCTATGCGCTATCGTTCGAACATTCGGGCCGGCGACGTCGCGATATTCGCCGACGTGCATGTGAAGTTCGGAGCGCACGCGATCACGGCGGATCGCAGCATCGCCGAACAAGCGACCGACGCGGAATGGTTTGACGCCGACGTGCTGATCGCCAGCGGAACGCGCACGGGCTCGCCGACCGAACCGCAAGAAGTCGCCGAAGTTCGAGCCGGCACGAACTTGCCGGTGATCGTCGGATCGGGGCTTACGGCGGATCTTGTTCCCTCCCTCTTTCCGACGGCCGATGGAGCGATCGTCGGCCAATGGCTCAAGCGCGATGGCCGCTGGTGGAACCCGGTCGATCCAGGACGCGTGGACCAGTTGATGAAAGCTGTCGCGAAATTTCGGGATGGCCCATGACGCTTCTCACGGAAGCGACAGACGTTTTCGCCGCCGCCGATACGGGAGGCCGTTGCCTCGTCGCTTTCGCCGCGAAACGTCAGCCGCTGGCGAGCGGCGTCTTCGGAAGTGACCAGGCCCGGCGACTGAAGACCCTCTTACAGGCATTGCAGGCCGAGGGCTGGCTGACGTCCGTGCGTGCGATGTTCGAACCGAATGCACCGGCTGATCCCTACGTCTTCGACACTGGGTTCGCACACGATGCGGATATGGTGGGGGCTTTCGAGGCGCCTTCGTTATCGGCGGCGCTTGCCGGCACGGTCCGTCTCGAGCAAGCAGGCTGGGCCCGCCGGTTTGCCACGGAATGGCTCCTCGGCCCGAGGGAATTCTCGACCGTGCAGGGGCGCGGTGAGCGGACGGACCATTCCTGGGGCTTTCTAGCGTTATGGGAGTGGAACGACGCCTGGTCCGCCGCCACGAAAGCGGAGCGGCGCGCCTACGACGAGGAATGCGACATCGCGTTCAAGGGCGACGTAGCGCTTGGCATCAACATTGCTGGGCGGCATCGGCTCGATTGGGCGAGCCGCTGGCATCATGCGGGGCTGTGGGAAGCGCCCTCGGTCGGCTCCGTAGACCTTGCCATGCAAGGTCACGAGGGGGCGGCGGATTTCAAGTTCACGACCTCGCGGCACTATGTCGGCCGGCTTCGCCCGCTTGCGGACTTTATTGAACCCGACGCGGACCGATCATGAGTGAGTGCATCTGGATCCACTATGCGAGGCCGAGACCCCATTGGTACGGGCTCGACGCCGCGACCCAAGGCGCCCACGAAAGGACATGGGCGACGGCAGCGGAAGCTTCACTTGCCGCGGGGGGCTCGCGTCTCGGCCGCTATCATATCCGAGGT
>CAVZJF010000071.1:0-262496 GCA_963775525.1 uncultured Alphaproteobacteria bacterium
CAATATCCTCCAGAGTTCTTCGAAAGCCATGAGGACACCTGGCTCATTGAACTCAAGAGCCCCGCGAACGAGGAACTCAATTCCGAGCATCGTCTTGCCGCAGCCGGGACCGCCGCAAACAATAGTAGTGCGGCCTTGAGGCAGGCCTCCTAGAGTGATCTCATCGAGTCCATGGATTCCGCTCGGCGCTTTTTGCAGCGGGGCGAGTTCATGGGCGCGTTGCTTGGTTTTCTTGGTCATTGAATTAGGCAGGACAAGGGATGCTAGACGAACGAGTAGCGAATAGCAAGAATCGTGTACCGGGCAACTTGGACACGAGGAATTTGAAGCTCGGTCCCGATAAATCGGATTATCGGACGTCTATCCGGCTAGAACTCCAAATGCACGATAAGCACGTTGATCAACAATCAGTTCCAAGCTGCCTTCTTCCAGTACTGGGATTCCCCGAGAGCGGCTACAGCATTGAATGCATTGAAGAAGGATTGCATTCGTTTAGGCTCGTTGAGAGATGCGAGGTCAAACATCCTGGTGAACGATCATGGCCATTCACTCAGCGCTTCTGGTTTTGGTTGTGGGGACAGCCTACGCCGCCGCAGGCACGGCACCCGCCCCGATCGTAAACGCGACGGACTTCGTCGTGCAGTTCTTCGAATGGTTTGGCAATCTCGCCATGTTTTGCGGGCGACTGGTGCGAAGTGCAATCGCTCCCCCCTCTACGAGTTCCGGGAGTTTTTCCATCAATTTGACGAGCTCGGCTCAAAATCGCTGCCGTTGGTGGCTCTGGCCGGCGCGGCGACCGGCGTCGTGATAGCTCTTTCAACCAGAGACAGTCTAATTCGCTTCGGCGCGAAGTCGTTCTTACCTGCTGTCCTCGTGTTTTCGATTCTATTAAAGAGAGCGGCCCGATTATTACTGCGTTGGTGGTGAATGGCCGCGCGGCTGCCGGCCTCGGATCGGAGCTCGGCGCCATGAAAGTCACCGAGCAGATCGACGCCATGGAAGCTTCGGCTGTCGATCCGATGAAGTACCTTGTGGCGACTCGAGTTCTCGCGTGCGTGCTGATGCTGCCGCTGCTTACGTTGGTGAGCGACTTTTTCGGAATCATCATGGGCTGGGTTGCAAACACCGCGGCCGAACCAATTTCTCTTCGTCTCTTCATTCATGATCGATTCGGGAGGGTGGCGTTCAGCGACCTTCTGCCCTCGACTTTCAAAACGATGGTTTTCGGTCTGCTGATCGGCGTGATCTCGTGCTTCCAGGGAATGAATGCGAAGGGCGGGACGGAAGGTGTCGAGCGCGCGGCGACATCCTCGGTCGTTTTGGCTTCCCTGTTCATCATTGTCGCAGACGTGCTGCTGGTGCACTTGATCCTCGTGTTTTTCCCATGAGCGCATACATGCAAACGGCAGCTCCGAAACCGGAAAACAAGGAAGGCGTAACGCCGGTCCAGGTTTCATCGCTCAGGAAATCGTTTGGCGAACAAGAGGTTCTGAAGGACGTCAGTCTGGGCGTTGTCCAGGGCGAAAAGCTTTCCGTGCTGGGACGAAGCGGCACGGGCAAGAGCGTGTTGTTGAAACTGATCGTAGGATTGCAGAAGCCGGACTCCGGGTCGATTCATATGCGGAAAGGAAATCGTGGCTTCCATGGAACGGTTGAACGAAATCCGCAAGAAGATCGGGTTCCTGTTTCAACAGGCGGCGCTGTACGATTCGCTGACGGTGGAGGAGAACGTCGAATTTCCGCTTGAGCCGGCACTCCGAAACTGTCGGACGGCGAGCGCGGGAAAAAGTCCGCGCTGCTGGCGAGCGTCGGAATGGAGCGCGACACCGACAAGATGCCGTCGGACATTTCCGGTGGAATGCAAAAGCGGGTGGGGCTTGGCAAGGGCCTTGGCGCTCGACCCGGAGATCCTGCTCTTCGACGAGCCCACCTCGGGCCTCGATCCGATTACCGCGGCGGAAATCGGTGAGCTGATTGTGAAACTCAAGAAGGAGAGGAATCTGACGTCGATCGTGGTCACGCACGACGTTCACGGTGCGAAGACCTTTGCCGACCGCGTGGTGCTGCTGCGCGAAGGGAAAAGTCGTGATCGACGGGCCCTTCCCGGAGCTGGAACAGAGCCCGGATCCGTTCGTCGTCCAATTCCTGAAAGACGCGGCGTAGGGAGGGTTATGTCGCAAACATTTCGGCTAGGTTTGTTTATCGTTGCTGGGCTGGCGGTGTCTGGCGGCCGGAGTCTTCTTGATTGGAAGCAAGAATCGCTGTTCCAGTCCACCTACCGTGTCCAGGCCGATTTTCAGAATGTGGCAAGGGACTCGACGATGGCGCCAGATGTGCGGGTGGGAGGGCTGCATCAAGGCACGGTAAAACGGATTCAAACTTCCCCAATCGCGGCCGGACGGGAAAGTGGTCGGTCACGATGGATTTGAACTAAGGCGCGCCACGCGACGATGTCATCAACCAAGGCTCGGGGCGTCCATCAAGTCCGAGGGCCTGGTGGGCGACAAGTATGTCGAGATTTCGTTCGGAACGCCCAAGGGAGGGGCTATTCAAAATAACGATACGATCGCCAGCGAAGCTCCCGAAGACATGAGCCAGCGGGCGCATGAGCTGGCGGACGAAGCAGGTCAGGGTATTTCGGCTTTCCGCGATGACATGGACGCCCTGCAACACAATTTCCTGCTCCGCGGATTCTTCGAGAAACGCGGCTACAACGACAGCAGCGATAACGCCGGCGCGGATTTTCAGATCATCGGCCCGGAGGGCTTCACCCGGCTCGAGGCCCGGTATGTCGCCCGGCTCGACGACGGGACGCTGCTCTACGTGGAAAATTGCGGCGTCCGTTTCGGCCCTCCGGAGGCGATGGCGCGCATCGCCCGCGGCGAGCCGGTCGATCCGGCTAAGATCTATTTCCGCAGCACGCCGCGCTTCGAGACCGCCGCACCGGGATATCAATGGCTGACGCGGCCATTTGTTCATCGCCGCTGGCGCCGGCTATCCGGACCGGGTCGCCCTTTCGGTCTTCGAGGTCGGCTAGCGGCGACGCCCCGATCGTGTCGGCCATCACCGCGCCGCGCTCGCCAAGCGGCTTTTCGGAGCCGACCGTGAAATCGTTCGCGGTTTGATGCTCGATCTCGGCGTTGAGCTCGCCGCCGAGCAAGATCACGATAGCGGAGATCCACATCCACATCATCATGCCGACGGCGGCCCCGAGCGACCCGTAGGTCGCGTTGTCGGCGCCAAAATGGGCGATGTACCAGGAGAACAGAACCGAGCCGATCAGCCAGGCGATGGCCGCGGCGACGCTCCCGACCGAAAGCCATTGCCAGCGCGCTTCGGTGCGGCTTGGCCCATAGCGATAGATCGCGGCCAAGGCGAGTGCGGCGAGGACCAGCAACAGCGGCCAGCGGAGCGCCGCGATCGCAAGGCCCAGGACAGACGAAAGGCCGACCGCGGAGAAGACGATCGGGGCGATGACCACCGCAGCCAGGGCGATCATCAGAGACGGCGATCGCGATCAGCGTAAACAGAGGGAGAGCAGGTTCAGCTTCACGAAGCTTCGTTTCTCCTTCTCGTCGTAAACGACGTTGAGCGCGTCGATGATTCCCTTCATTCCCGCGTTGGCGCTCCAAAGCGCGATGGCGAGCCCGGTTACGAAGCCCAGACCGAGCCTTGCATCGGTTTTTGCCGTTAGCCTGTGTGATCTGTTCGTGAAGGATGTCGACTGCGCCCGCGGGAAAAATGCCTGCGGCCAGCGAAAGATGGGAGTCGATCGTCGAGGTGTCCGCGATCAATCCGTAGAGCGAGACGAACGCCGCAATCGCGGGAAAGATCGCCAGCATCGAATAAAAGACGACCCCTGCCGCGACCGCAAGCAGTCGATTGTCGTTGATGCTGGCATAGACGCGCCAGAGGATATCCTTCCAGCCGGCCCAGGGGATTTGCCACGGCGCCGTCGCGCGCCGCCCCCTGCCCTGCTCCTTCGCCCGATGAACTTGCGCGGCAATCGGCTGGTCGTTTTCGACTTGCTCCCTCGGCCTCTTGTCGGGATCGACCGGCGCCGGAAGGCAATTCGCTTGAACCTCGCGCTCTCGTCGGCTGGGGGATAGGAATCCGGTACGGCGTGCGGACCCTCTCGGCGACCCTTTCGACGACAGGCGCGTTCACTTCGTCCCTATGCGGCGCGCCGCAGCGATGGCGACCAGACCCCCGTAGAGCAAAAGCGGCCATAGCCTCCGGTGCTCCGCCATTTTCTTGTTCCGCTCGCCCTGAATCGGGGCGGCATCAGCGCGCGACAAACCGCCGCTTATTAAACGCTTGGAAGAGCGCGCGTTGTTCCAGCCAAATGATGGCTGAGAGACAGGACGGACTAGCGTGATGGGAAGCGTGGATCCTCGCGCCCGCTATCGCGTTCCCTGCGCCGCGGCCTTGAGAAAAGCGGCCCGTGTGTCCGGCAATGGCTCCCCATGGAGCGCGAACAGGTCGCGGGCGAGAAAGAAGCCGGTCAGGCGGAACCCGTCGGCGATCTCCTGAGCGCTCGGTTGCGCTTCGAGCGGCGCGTCATCGCGCAGGAACGGGGGCAGCGGCAGCAGCCGATCCCGCCAGGGCGCCCCGGCCTCGGCGCTCACCGCGCGCCCGGACTTGGGCGAAACATAAACGAGGTCATCGGTCGCGCCGGTCGCGGCGCACGAGCTGAGGTCGAGCTGAAACCCGCATTCGGCCAGGATCTGCGCTTCAAACCGGGCGATCAGCGTTGGCGCAAGCGCGCCATCGTCGAGAGCGTCCGCGATGAGGCTCGCCGCTTCGTAAACCGCCTCATGCGGATCGCGCTCGGGCAGCACCCGCACCAGCGCTGAGACATAGTTGATGCCGGCCAGCGCCAGCGCGCTCCCCATCAGCCTGCCCGCCCGGAGCGAGAGCGGCTCGACGGCGTAGGAGCCCAAATGCTCGTCGAGTTGGGCGCGCCAGACGAGGCCGATCGTATTGCCGAGTTGGAGCGTCGCGCGCAGTCGCGCAGACCGTCCGCCGCGCACAAGGCCGAGATGACGCCCGTGCGCGCGCGTCAGCGCTTCGACGATCGTGGAAGCCTCGCCGTGCCTGCGGACCCCGATGATGAGCCCCTCGTCGCGCCATTCCATGGGCTGGCGGCCTCCGCCTAAGAAGCGCGAAGATGCGCCGGCGGGGGCACGCGGGCGAGCTTCAAGGCGATGAGAAGCGCGAGCGCGGACAGCGCGCCGACGAACGCGGCCTCTCCCGGCCAAGCGCCGAGGGTGAAGACCCAGCCGCCGATCGAGCCCGCCAGGCTCGATCCCGCATAATAGAAGAAGAGGTACAGCGCGCTTGCCTGCGCCTTGCCCTTGTTGGCCCTCAAGCCCACCCAGCTCGAAGCGATCGAGTGGCCGCCAAAGAATCCGATCGTGATGACGCCGACCCCGAGGATCGTGAGCCATAGGTTATCGGGCAAGGTGAGGACGACGCCGATCGGCATGAATACGATGGCGAAGCCGATGACGCGCCGCCGGCCATAACGTCCGGCAAGTTCGCCCATCACCGGCGAGGCGACCGCGCCGACGAGATAGATGCAGTACACCAAGCCGATCGTCGTCGGGTTCAGCGAAAAGGGCGCGGCCTCCAGCCGGAAACCGATGTAATTGTATGTGGTGACGAAGGCGCCCATCAGCAGGAAGCCGATTGCGAACAAATATCGGAGACCCTGGTCGCTGAAATGTGCCCGGATCGTCGGCAGAAATGCGGGCGCCGAAGCTTTCCCTGCGGGTCCGGCGCTCTCTTGGCAGCGCGAAGGCGAATGCGGTTGCGCAGCCGAGCGAAATGAGCCCGACAAGAACGATGGCCTCGCGCCAGCCGCCGGCCTCAGCGAACGCGGCGGTCGCCAGACGCCCGCCCAAGCCGCCCAGCGTGTTGCCGGCGATATAAAGGCCCATCGCAAGCCCGATCGCCGAGCGGTCCATCTCTTCGACCAGATAGGCCATCGCCACGGCGGGAACGCCGGAGAGCGCAAGACCGGTCAGCGCCCGCAGCGCAACGAACGTCGTCCAGTTCGGCGAAAGGGAGGCGGCAAGCGTCGCCGCCGCAGCCGCGGCGAGCGAGGCTGTCATGATCGCCTTGCGTCCAAAGACGTCCGACAGCGTTCCGGCGAAAATCATCGCGATCGCCAGCACGCCAGTCGCCGCCGACAGGGACAGGCTCGCGGCGGCGGGAGAGATCGAAAAGGCGCGAGCGAAGAAAGGCATCAGCGGCTGGACGCAATAGAGCAGCGCGAAGGTGGCGAAGCTGCCGAGAAACAGCGCAAAGTTCACACGCCAGAAACGGGCGTCCCCGCGCGCAATCAAAGGCGGATTGTCGGCAGGGGTTGCAGCTCTCAAAATCGTGGAGTTTGACGACACGAGGCCGCAGACTTCCCGCCTGCGCGGGCGAAAGGCAAGACAAATCCGAGAGACCTTGCCTCTCATACACGGTCGTACGGGTAGAGGCGGTCTTCCGTCTAACGCCCGGTCTTAGGACTTATTAGAGGTCTTACGACCTGGGAATGTCTATTGACAAGCCGTAGAACTCAGCTGAAATTTCCCACAGTCATCAGCGCTAAACGAGGTGGGAATATGCGCACTAAACTTGCCCTTTCTGTTTGCGGCGTCGTGCTGGCGTTAGGAGCGCCGCAGGCGCGAGCGGATGGCCTGGCGGGCGGCGGCACCATTATCGGGATCTTCTCCGATCCGATCTACTCCGGTTTTGTCACTCACGATCCGACCATCTCGTCGCCGCCTACCTATTTCGACAATACAGCGACGGCGCCGTTGTCCCTCTCTATCGTGAACAGCACGGATCCAACTCTGGCGGGTACGCCGCCTTTGCAGGCCACCGGGAGCAAGCTGCAATGGGGCGCTGACGCGTCGGTTGATCCTTCGGAGCAATTCAGCGAGCTGATTTTCTTTGGCGCGCCAGTCCCGGCGGACATTCATGAGCCCTTCGAGGCCGGCGTAATCACCTATTTGAACGGCACGAGCGACCTGAACTCGCTGATCTTCGGCGCGTCGCTCAGTCTGTATGACAATGTTGTGAGCCCGCAGACCTATCTCGGAACGGATCAGATTATCATTACGACAACCAGCAACCTCGGCGTGGACCTCGCTCAGGACGCCGACTACATCAACATTTGCGGCAATGGCAGCAATATTTGCGGCAGCTCAATCGAGGCGTACGAAGACTCGGAGGGTGGAACAGGCGTCACCGCCGATCTTGACGGGCAGATCGTTGGCGACCCGCAACTCCAGTTCACCGACGTCACGGTCTCCCCGGACCAGTTGGCCACCGGCGGATTGGTAGGCAACGAGCCAGCGGCGGGGATTATTCCAGAGCCGTCGACCTGGGCGATGATGATGCTCGGGTTCGGCGGGCTCGGCCTCCTGGGCTATCGCGCAAAACGTGCGAGCGCCGCCGCGGCAGCCTGAAGCCGAAGTCGCAAACCCGGACTTCGTTACGGCGATTCCGCTTATTGTCCCATGCGCTGCTCCTCCCGATCGGTCAGGTCTGCAACGGGCGCGCGGTCCTGCTCACTCTTTGCCCATGATCGCCAGCACCTGCTCAAGCGCCGCCGGCGAAGTGCGGAAGAGCCCGGAATACGGGTCGCTGAGGTCGAGGATCAGATAAACCGCGCTCGAAATCGCTAGCGCCCCGACGGCGCCTGCGGCCACCGACATCGCGTTGCCTTTCGACATCAAGCCAAAGCCGCAGAACAGAAACGCAGCCCATGAGACCACGACCACAACGAGCGGATAGGAGACCGGATCCGTCAGCGCAAACGACATCTGCAAACGCGATTGAGCGATCGCGTCGATGGTCGAGCTCGCGGACGCCAGCGCCTGTTTCTGGTCGTCGGTCGCGGGATGAAGCTTATCTAGCGCCGCCTGACGGCTGCGCTGGTCTTTCACGGCACCGGCGAAATTGTCGGCGACGAAGTTGCGGTCGCTCGCATCGGCGCGCCAAATCTCGTCGATGGTCTTGCCGATCTGGTCCCGAATGAGCGCGCGTAGCGGCGTGGCCTCCGGCCCGTAATCAGCGAGCGCGAGGTCGAGCTGCAGGTCCTTCGCGGCGAGAGTTTGCACCGCCATATTCTGGCTCGAATAGACGCCGTAGGCGGTCCAGATCAGGAGGCCGAGGACGAGCGCGGACAAGAGCGTGAGAAGTCCAACGACCGCCCCGATCATGTCGCGCGGTCCGCCGGTGGTGAATTTTTCGGGCAGAAGGTGTTGCAGGAAGAGGCCGACAGCGCCAGCGGCGAACACGGCGACGGCGACGCCGAGCGCAAATTCCTCAGGAACTCATTGACCCCCGCCCCATGCCGTCCGCGCCAGTTACCGGGTGCGCGGTAAGAAGGCAACAGGATCAAGGAAATTGGCGAGCGAAAGTCACGTGTCTCAGGTGCCCGGCCGCCCCTGTCCAGGCAAGCCTCGATGAATTCGTCCATCTGCCACGCGATGGCTCGGATATCGAATAGCGCCTCGACCCGCTTGCGTCCGGCGCCGGCGAGCTCAGCTCGCCGATCGGGTGCATCCAGCAATTGGCCCAACGCCGCCGCAATGCCATCGGCGTCGCTCGGGTCGACAATAACCGCGTAGGGCCGCAGATCTCGGCCAAGCCGCCCCGCCCCGAGGTGATAAGCGCGGCGCCGCTCGCCATGGCTTCGAGCGCCGTCCGGCCGAACGGTTCCGGGCCGGTGGTGAGCACCATTCCGACTTCGGCGCGCTCCCACGCTGCCTTGACCTCGGTATAGGGCACGTTGGAGTCGACCCTGATCCGGCCATTGAAAGGCTCAGCGGCAGCGCGAAGCGCCTCGACAGTTTCCGGCTCGCGGTCGGCGGCCGCTGGGTCGGACACCATGAAGCGGGCGCTCCATTCGGGGCGCGAAGGGAGAACGCGTGTGATCGCCGCCATGGCTTCGATATGACCTTTGTGTCCGAGCGCGCGGCCTACGCAAAGAATCGATCGGTCCTTCAGTTTTGTCGCCGACCAGTCGTGCATGTCGAGCCCGTTGGGGACAGCGCACTGGGCGGCGCGCACGCCGGGAAAGTCAGTGCGGAACTGGCTCAAGGCATATTCGCTGACGAAGACGCAGCCGGAAAGCCGATGCATCTCCTGGCGCCGGAAGGCGCCGTCAAACGCGCTCGTCGGCGCCTTGACATAGGCGTGGGTTTGCAAAATCACCCGCGCTCCCGAGGTCAACGCGATGAACGCCGCCGCCGGCAGATGATTTTCGACAATGGCGAGATCGATGCCGCGGCGCCGCAGCAACTGGGCGACGCCCCAGGCTTTCCCAAGATTGCCGCTGATTCCGGGATCGGGAATCGTCGCGATCTCGATGCCCTCGAACGGCTGGTCCACCGGCGGGCACACAACCAGCGTCGAGCGCGCATATCGGCTATGAACGGCCAAGTCGCGAACGCAAAGTTCGACCGACGCTGCAAGCCGCGGCCCGAAATGCGCATTGCGCAGCATCACATAGGCAATTTTCGGCTCGCGCGCCATCACCACATTCGGAAATTCAGGGCGCGCGGCCAGCCGCCCGCGAGCGTCCTTACACGGAAGGGTTGGGCGAAGACAATCGACCCATCGATCATTGCCGCCTGCGGTGAATTTTGCTTGAAGAGGCGCCCGGACAACGGTCAATGAACAAAGCTCATTGCGGATGCTTGAGCGAAGGCGCGCCCTAACCCATGGTCTCATCCACCGACGAGTCGCATTCGCTTACCCACATCGGCGCTGACGGCGAAGCGCGGATGGTCGACGTGTCGGATAAGGCGGCGACCGACCGGGTTGCGATCGCCGAAGGCCGGGTGCGCATGGCGGCGCCGACGCTGACAACCATCCTGTCTGGCGACGCCAAGAAGGGCGACGTCATCGGCGCGGCGCGGATCGCAGGCCTCATGGCGGCGAAGAAGACTTCAGACCTCATTCCGCTCTGCCATCCCGTGGCCTTGACCAAGGTTTCGGTCGACATCGCGCCGGACCAAGCGCTGCCCGGCCTAGCCGTGCGGGCCGAGGCGCGATGCTTTGGGCCGACGGGCGTCGAGATGGAGGCGCTGACCGCCGTTTCCGTCGCCTGTCTGACGATCTACGACATGGCCAAGGCGATCGACCGTGGCATGAGCATCGAGGGGGTTCGGCTGATCGAGAAACGGGGCGGCAAATCGGGCGAATGGCGCGCTGCGCATGAGCCGAAGGACAAGCGCCGATGAAGGCCATGATGACGGTTGAAGAGGCGCTGGCGCGCGTGATCGCTTCCGGCGCTCCACCGCTCGAAGAGGAGAAGGTCGCTCTGGAGTCGGCCTATGGACGCGTCCTGGTCCGCGACCTCGGCGCTTTACGCACCCAGCCGCCGTTTCCCAATTCCGCCATGGACGGCTACGCGCTACGTGCGGCCGATACGACGCCGGCGCCGACGACATTGACGGTGATCGGCGAATCCGCCGCCGGCCGCGCTTTCGAAGGGTCTGTCGGCCCGGGCGAGGCGGTGCGTATCTTCACCGGCGCGCCGATGCCGCCCGGCGCCGATTCCATCGTCATTCAGGAGGATGTTGAGCGCGAGGATAAGCGGATCCGGCTTTCGGTCGCGGCTCCGCCCGGCGACAATCTGCGTCAGGCCGGCATGGATTTCCGCGAAGGCGAATCCCTGATTCGGGCCGGTCGTCGCCTCAGCCCCCGAGATGTGGCGCTGGCGGCCGCTGCGAACCATACAGCGCTCTTAGTGCGCCGCCGCGCACGGGTCGCCATTCTTGCAACAGGCGACGAACTGGTCGCGCCCGGCGGGTCGCTCGGACCCGCGCAAATCATCGCATCCAACAATTTCGCCGTCGCAGGAATTGTCGAGGCCTACGGGGGAATCGCGGTCGATCTCGGCATCGCGGTGGATGAAGTGGCCGCGATGAAAGCAGCTGTCGACCGCGCCCGCGACGCCAGAGCCGACGTGCTGGTGACGCTTGGGGGCGCCTCGGTCGGCGACTACGACCTGGTGCAAAAGGCGCTTGTTTCGTCGGGGATGGAGCTCGGCTTCTGGCGCATCGCCATGCGTCCCGGGAAACCTCTGATGCACGGGCGGCTTGGGCCCATGCGCATCCTCGGCCTGCCCGGCAATCCCACTTCGTCCATGGTGTGCTCGATCCTGTTCCTGCGTCCGCTGCTGCGCGCTCTGCACGGCGAATCCGACCCGGGCGCAGATCCCAGCCAAACCGCGCGGCTCGCGGTCGATCTGCCAGCCAACGGAGTCCGCCAGGACTATATGCGCGCTTCGCTCATCGTCGGCGAAGACGGAATTCTCGTCGCGACCCCGGCGTTAGCGCAGGATTCGTCGCTGGTGAAGACGATGGCGCGGGCCGACGGCCTTATCGTCCGCCCGCCGCATGCCGAGCCAGCGAAGGCCGGAAATCCGTGTCGAGTGATCCCGTTTCATGGGCTCGGGGTGTAGGCTCTAGCCGACCGACCTCTGTCAAACGCGACCGCTTGGGCGGATTAACGGACCTCCAGGGACCCCGTGAGCCGCTAAGCGCTGGCCTCCGGGGGAAGAAAGTCAACGTCGTGCAGCGCCGAGAGCCGAAGAACTTCGGGCACATCGGTCAATCCGTTCAGAGCCTTGAACAGGTCCTCTAGCTTTCCGGGCGGGGAAACCCAGAAGAGCGCCCGGGCCGGCTTGTCGGACTTGTTGAAATAGCCGTGCGGAATCCCGCACGGCATGCGCACCAGATCGCCCGCCTTAGCGACGCTCCACACCCCATCAAGCTTTAGCGACAGCTCCCCTTCCTGCACGAGAATGAACTCGTCCTGGGTCGGGTGAACATGGACCGGGACGAACTGACCGGGATCGCTGTTGGATTCGAACGCGAAAGCGCTGTCGCAGACCGCTTTCGGGAAATAGGTCTGGCCCAGGATGTTCCAGCGGATTCCCCCGAAGCCTTCTCCGTTCCGCGTAATGCCCTTTTCCAGCTCCATCGTCATTTTCCTGTCGTTGTCAGCTCACTTGAAAATCCCACGAGGCAATCTAGCAAAGGATGCCTTCGAATGCTGCTGAAGGAGAGCCAGTCATGGCGCAACTCCGAAGCCGCCTCGCTGGGACGCCTTTAAGTCAGCAAAGCCGGAGTTGGTGTTTACGACCTCCACAGATCTGTTCGAGATTTCTGGGAGGTAAATGATAAGTTTTCGCGAGAAGCCCGAATGAAAACTCATGCCTTGCGCTCGCGGCAATGCTGACGCTCTCGGGGCGTCGCCGGAGCAGCCGATCTGTCACAGCCCATCGCGCCTGCGCAATTGCTGCTGATCGTCAATGTCGCGAGCCAGTGCGGCTTCATGCCGCAATATGCGGGGCTTGAAGCATTGCACCGGCGCTTTCGTGCGCTCGGCTTTCCGTGCGACCAGTTCGGCCACCAGGAGCCAGGCGACGCGGCCCAAATCCGAGCAAACCGCGCGAAACCTCCACGACGCGTCGACGATTATAACTTGTTTTATCGCACAAGTGTTCTATCGGCTTAGTAAAGAAGCCGAGCGTTAAGGAGCCTTTATTATGTGGAGATACGCGCGCAGTGGTTTCATCACGGGCGTCATCATAGCTGGGAGCTTGCTTGCGGCGGGCGATGCTTCCGCCAACCACTACATCAATTCCGTCGTCAACAATTCGCGGGAGCCCGTTAGTGTGACATCGGTGGTCGAGCCCGGCAAATCGATTCCCAGAACCAGCTTGGGCTGAAGCTACCAGCCCCTCACCGTTTCCGGACCCTCGCTTGGCGTCATCAAGGTCGAGAACGGCCCCAAGTGCCCCGGTGCTTCTTGGGCCGCGGAGATCGAGCACGGAAACCAGAAATGGGGCTTTGCCTATGAGGGCAATGGAGCCATCAATATCACCATCAACGCCGACTCCTCGGTAACGATCGGCGGATCCGGAAGCCCGGGCGGCAACGGCAGAGTTGTTCCAGGCGGATGCGCCGCCGCCACGCCGACTGCGACTTTCATATGCTGGTACAATGCCAATTACGGTTACTTTGGCCTTGATTTGGTTGGCAGGAATACCCGAGCTTACCCGGTGGGAGTTGCGACCAACACAGGGTCTGGTGGTGACTATTCCTGGGCCTGGGGTCTCGCGGGCGACGGCACGAGTTGTCCACGGCCTCGTTTGCCAGGCCACTGAAAAAATGCGCCAGCCGCAGATGTTGAAGTGCTTGCGGGTGGGCTTTCACACAAATGACTTGGCTCTATTCGACGATGAAATGCTTCTTTTTTGAGAGAGAGCATTTCACGCCGATTGATTTTGCTACATAGCGAAAGTCAGGCAGATCGCGTGAAAACTCCGCGACACATTGAGCGCTGCCGGATTCACAATGATGCGCAAGATCAAACAAATACTTCTCGATTTCAGAATTCACCTTATGATCGGTCAGCCTGGAAAAGCGCGGACGAGCGCCTCAGGCGGCTTACGTTGAACCGAGAGCGGCACTTCAGAAAACCGCGAAATGAAACGAGAGTCAACCCATTGAAAACAAACGATTCCACGAAATAGCTGATTCAGCATCCTCAATGATCTCAATGCGTTGCGACTCTCGTCGCGAAACGTTTCATTTCGTTTGGCGAAACGAAGCGCTTCGTTTTCGCGGTTTTGGGCAGTCTGGCGCAAGGAAACGAAACGAAAGCTGCTGCTTTGAGACACAAGCTTGTCGGCCAACAGGCGGCCAAGGAGCTCACAATGAGAAATTCGCGCCTTGCGTTCACGGCAATCCTGGCGCTCGCGTCCGCGTCGGCCAACGCAGCAGACTTGCCACCGCCTAATCTGACCGCGCCGCTGCCCGATCCGGCGCCCTTGACCGGGTCTCTTGTGCCAAACAGCGCCTTCTTCCTTGGCGCCGGCGCGAGCGCCAACTGGACGAATTTCGGTCACCAGCACGTCTATGCGATCGGAACTTCGAACGTCTTCACGGATGGCGTGCTGTCGGCTTCCGGCAGCGCCCAGGGGCCGACCAATATTCACATGGAAGACAGGTTCGCGTTCGCGCCATCGTTTCAGGGCGGCTACTTCCAACGCTTCGGAGCGAGCGATTGGCTATGGGGAGCGAAACTCTCGTACAATTATCTGGGATCAACTTCGACCAACACGAACTCGATTATTCCCCAATTCGGCACGTACACGACCATAGTGAACCCTACGCCGGTGCCCTTTAGCGGCCCAGCCTATGTGCGCGCCGCTCAGACGAGTCTCTTGCAGGAAATCGACCTTATCCCATTCCTCGGCCACGCTTTCGGTCCAAGCTACATCTACGCCGGAGGCGGACCGACGCTTTCACAAACCCGCACCCGGTTGAACGGCCTGGTCGGTTTTGCCCTTGTCGATGGCGGCATCGTCGATCAATCCGGCGCGCCCCAGGACTTCTCGACCTCGAGCTGGCTCTTTGGCGGCGCGGCGGTTGTCGGCGTCACGTACTTTCTGACCCCGACCTGGTTTGTCGATTTGAACTACAGCTACGCTCTGACCGAAGGCCATACCGCGAACTTTGCGAGCCCGTTCGTCGATCAGAGTTCGACGAGCGTGGGAACATTGGTCGGCAACTCCGCCTGGAGGGCGGAGACGCAACGCGTCAGCCTCACGATCAACAAGGCCTTCTGAGAGGCCTTCCGCTGGAAGGCGGCTACCGCCCCAGTCGGGTGGGCCAGTGCTCTCGAAGCACGGCGAACAGGAACGCCGTCGACAGGCCGAACAGCATCATGCCATTCAGCGCCTCTATGGCGCCCATCAGCTGCCACTCCTTCGCTAGGAACAAGTTGGCGTGGCCGTAACTCGTCATCGCACTGAGCGAATAGAGCATCGCGCTAGCGAAATCGGGCCGAGCGCCCAAGGCGACATAGGCGCCAGCCCACGCGAGCGCCTCCACCGCATGAAGAACCGTCAGCAGCAGAACCGAGACGACCATAAGAACCGCGAGCACCATCGAAGATCGCCGCGCTCGCAAAATGACCGGCAACTCGAGCACGACCCGGTCGCGAATCTCAACCAGGCCGAAAGCATGAACCAGCACCGTCAGAACGATGAGCGGCAAGCCCCACGCCCAGCTGTTGGACCAAGCCTCCGCGGCGACTTCAAGCACAATGGCGCGACCGGGCGGTCACCACGATCGGCGCGCCGACAACGGCCTCTCGCCCAGGATAGGAGGCCCTATTGAACCGGGTAGCCGCCGCGCGCCGCTCAATACCATCCAGGCGCATAGGGGCCCCAAACGCCGCCCCAATCCAACGCGGCTTCCTGGTTGAGGATCGCGGTCGTCTCTTGCATCTGCGCAATGTTGTTGGCCGCGCGGATCTGCTGATATTGCTGAAAGGCGGCGTCGTTGCCGATGAAGGCGCAGTTGCAGCCCGCTGCGTCGGCATAGATATAGACGTTGCCGTGCTTCCGCTGCGAGAAGACGATCGTGTTTTGCGGCAGCGCCTGAAGCTTGGCCATCTTCTGCGGCGTATCCGCCTGCTGCCGCACGAAGCCCGCCGCCGCCAGCTGCCCTTCCTTCTCCTGCGCGCCCATGGCCATGCAGCCGGCCAAAGCCGCTGACGCCGCGAGAGCCGCCAGGACGCCCAGTATCGTTTTGCTCACCGTCAGCTCCTTCGATCGACAACCATAGAGGCGAGGACGAAGGTCTCGACAATTCTCACGGCCCCCCCGGGGGGACCTTCCCCCCTGCTTCTCCCCCTGTCAATCGCGGGGCGCGAGGCAGCTTCGACCACCCTCGCCCTCATGCCTGCAGGGCGCGCAACGTGGCGATGGGCCTTGCGCTCTGGCCGTCACTAAGCGCATGAAAGAGACCGTCTCTTGTCGGAATTCCGGGACTGACGGGCATGTTCAACCCGAGGCGCGCGCGAACACGTCCGGCGGCGTCGATCGCCAATGTTGGTCGCTGCGACCGTCGGAGCGATCGATGATGATCACGATACCTGGGCTCGCGGCCGAAGCGCTTGGCGCGTATCTGGCCGACGACATCAGAGACCGGTTTGGGGTCTCGCACGCCCGGCTCGCCGAGATCATTCCGTTCGCGGCGCGGCTCGCGCTCGAATGCATCGGCAACAGCGACGCGCTTTACCACAATATCGAGCACACCATGCTCGTCACGCTCGCGGGCCACGATATTTTCAAGGGCCGCGCGTTGCTCACCAACTCGACCCCGGACGACTACTCGCACTTTATCGTCGCCTGCCTCACCCATGACATCGGCTACGTGCGCGGCATCCTCAAGGGCGACGGGCCGGACGGCTACGTCATCGACGCGGCTGGCCACAAGGTTGCCTTGCCACGCGGCTGCTCCGACGCGGCGCTCGCGCCCTATCATGTCGAGCGATCAAGGCTGTTCGTGCTCGACCGTCTGGCGTCGATCGACGAGCTCGACGGCGCTCGGGTTGCGAACGCCATCTCTCATACGCGCTTTCCCTACTCGTCATCGCCCGACGACCACGACGTCCACGAGGATGCCGCGTTGCTGCGCGCCGCGGATCTGATTGGTCAGCTCGGCGATCCGCATTATTTGCGGAAGGCCAACGCGCTATATCATGAATTCGAGGAAGTCGGCTTGAATGGGCAGCTTGGTTACGCATCGCCTGCGGACCTGGTCGACAAATATCCGCAATTCTACTGGAAGAAAGTCTCTCCCTACATCCGCGAAGCGATCCGCTACCTCAATGTGACCGCAAGTGGGCGCCAGTGGATTAACGGTCTCTACAGTAATGTCTTCCGGGCGGAACACGAACACCTGCGACTTTCCGGCCCGCAACCGTAACCAACTCCGTGGAGGCCGGACCGCAGCGTCTCAAACCCGCCTCGCGGCCTCGCCTCGGCAGGTCTATAAGGGACGCAAGAGGAGCCGATGAACAAAGCCGCCCGCGTCGCCGCGTCCCACCGCCTCGACCTCACCCACCGCCCACGCCGCAATCGCAAGGCGGAATGGACGCGGCGGCTGGTAGCCGAGCATGTGTTGACGGCCAGCGACCTCATCTGGCCGCTCTTTCTTGTCGATGGGGATAGACGCCGCGTTCCAGTCGCCGCGATGCCGGGCGTCGACCGCCTGACCGTCGAGGAAGCGGTGCGCGAGGCCGAGCGGGCGGTCAACCTCAGGATTCCCGCGATCGCGTTCTTCCCCTCTACCGAAGCCGCGCTGAAGGACGCTGAGGGGAGCGAAGCTTTCAATGAGGGCAATCTCGTCTGCCGCGCCTGCCGGGCGATCAAGCGCGAATTTCCGGAGCTTGGCCTCGTCACCGACGTTGCGCTCGACCCTTACACCAGCCATGGCCACGACGGGCTCGTGCGCGAGTCCGCTTCGGGCCAGCTCACGATCCTTAACGACGAGACGGTCGAAGTTCTCGTTCGCCAGGCGCTCAATCAGGCGCGCGCCGGCGCCGACGTCATCGCGCCCTCGGACATGATGGACGGACGCGTTGGGTCGATCCGCGAGGCGCTCGATGCAGAAGGCTTTCTCGACGTGCAGATCATGGCCTATGCGGCCAAATACGCCTCCGCCTTTTACGGGCCATTTCGCGACGCTTTGGGCTCATCCGGCGCGCTCAAGGGCGACAAGCGCACCTACCAGATGGATCCGGCGAACAGCGACGAAGCCTTGCGGGAGGTCGAGCTCGACCTTGAGGAAGGCGCAGACATGGTGATGGTGAAGCCGGGCATGCCCTATCTCGACATCATCCGCCGGGTGAAGGATGAATTCGGGTTCCCAACCTTCGCCTACCAGGTGAGCGGCGAATATTCGATGATCGTGGCGGCCGCGAACAATGGCTGGATCGACGGCGACAAGGCGATGATGGAGAGCCTCATCGGCTTCAAGCGCGCCGGCGCAGATGGCGTGCTGACCTACTTCGCGCCGAGAGCGGCGGAGAAGCTGCGCGTTCGGTGAGATTCCGCCTGTCGTTATTCTGACGTTCGGCGTCTATCGGCGGCATGTACGGCCCCTTCGTCGGAGCGCGCGACAGGAGGAATGCTATGGTCCGCAAATTCGTGATCGCCGCGGTGTCGGCCGCAGTCATCGCACTCTCGCCCATGGCTTTCGCTCAGCAAACCGGCGGAACGGCCGACGAAGCCAAGGCCATGCTGATGAAAGCAGTCGCCGCTGTGAGAGCGGATGAGGCCAAAGCGCTCGACATGTTCAACAAGGGAGAAGGCGGATTCCGGGATCGAGACCTCTACGTGTTTTGTATAAGTACCAGCGACGCCACGGTCGTTGCGATTGGCAATCCCAACCTCAAGCAAGCGCTTGGCATAGACATACGCACCGCTCAGAACTCTACGGGCAGGGCGTTTGGCGCGGAAATCTACGCGGCGATTCAGAAGCCGGAAGGCCAAATCACCGAGGTCAGCTACATGGGCCCTAAGCCTGGCGCCGATGATAAGCTGGTTGCGAAGGTAAGCCTCATAGCCAGAGCCGACGCTGATCTCGGCTGCGGCGTCGGCTATTATAAGTAGACACTTCCGAACCCTGCAATCTTATGGCGGGGGCGGCGGAGAAGGTGAGTAAAACCTGAACGCTGTCCAAAACCCCATCGCTTGTTACGGTGGTGGCGCCCTTCGGGAGGAAAGCGCGCCCACAGCGGGCCCCCGCGGGGAACGACCGAAGTCCAGGAAAAGCCGCCATTTCATTGCCCAGCTGAGACGACGCGTTGGGACAAGTCGTCGTCGCGCTCGATAATTTGATGGAGCGACACGAAAAGGACGCGCCAGACGGGCTTGCAGGATGGGTCGATTTCCGCGAGTTTCGGGTTAAAGCGTGGCCAACGGACTGTCCGCCGGAACTAAGAGCAACGCCAACGGGAGGAGCGTATGAGGTTTAACCGACGGACCCTGAATGCAGGGCTCGCAGCGAGCCTTGCGGCGCCTATGATCTCCCGCGTTGCTCGCGCCGCGGACACCCTCAAGATCGGCATGGTCCTTCCGGTCACCGGTCCAGCCGCCGCCGTTGGCGGGTACGCGCTCGCCGGCGCCAAGATCGCCTTGGATCGAGTCAACAAATCCGGCGGCGTTTTGGGCAAACAACTCGAACTCGTCACCGAGGACGACCAGACGACCAATCCCGGAGCTGTGCTGGCCTTTTCCAAACTCGCGTCGCAGCCCGACATCATCGCCTTCCTTGGCCCTGTTCGTTCGACGCAAAATCACGCGATCGCCAATGACATCCTCAAGACCGCCAAGCCATTTTGCTTTGGCGGCACCGATCCAGCGCTCACAAAAATGGGCAATCCCTGGATGATCCGCTTTCGGCCGAATGACAGCTATTCCGGCCGGGTGATCGCCTCTTATGGCGTCGAGACCCTGGGCAAGAAGAACTGGGCGCTCGTCCATTCCACTGACGCCTTTGGCACGAGCGGCAACAACCTGCTCGCCGGCGCGCTCGATAAGCTCGGGGCGAAGGTCGCCACTGATCAAGGCTATCCCAACCAGAGCCAGGACTTCACTCCGGTCGTGCTTGCCATTAAGTCCTCTGGAGCCGACATCATTGGCTCCTATTTCACTTACGAGAACGATCAGGCGATTTTTGCTCGGCAGGCGAAACAACTCGGCCTGACGATCCCCTGGGTCGGATCGGCGTCGACCGTCGCCGCCGCGACGTTGAAGCTGGCCGGCCCCGCGCTTTGGGGCACCTACGCGGTCGCTGACTACGCCACCGACTCGTCTCCGGAAGCAAAGGAGTTCGCCAAGCTCTACAGCGCTGTCTCGAGCGCCACGCCCGATCTCCAGAGCGCGTGGCCCTATGACGCGATCGGGGTCTTGTCCATCGGCATCAACAAGGCGGGTTCGACCGATCCGGATAAAATTCGCGACGCGATGTTATCCATTAAGGGCTACAAAGGCGCGGAGGGCGAGTACAACTTCGACAAGTTCGGCGATGGCCTGCACGGATACAACATCGTGCGCAACGACAAGGGGACCATCGTCTTCGAGAAGCATATCGAGTTCACGGACTGATCAGCGCCTCCGCAGCGCGCCGACCGGCGTCTGCGGGCCAACTCCTCTCGAGGCGCGCCGATCTGCATGGATTTCTTTCTGCAATTGCTTTTCACCGGCGTCGGCATCGGCGCCGTTTATGCTCTTGTCGCTCTGGGCTTCGTTCTGATCTTTCGGGCGACCAGCGTCGTCAATTTTGCCCAAGGCGAGTTCTCGATGGTCGCCGCCTATCTGATGGTCGTGTTTGCGGTCGACCTTGGCTGGCCCTACTGGCTTTCGTTTCTGATTGCGATCGCGGGTATGGCTGTGCTGGGGGCGGTCTTCAACCTGACCGTCTATTATCCGCTGCGCCATCGCACCTTCCTGCCGGTGCTGATCTCGACGATCGGCGCCTCGATCTTTCTCTCCAACAGCGTGCTCGCGCTCTACGGGCCGCAGCCGCAGGTGCTGCCTGGCTGGCTCGATACGCCGGGCTTTCAATTGGGGCCTGTCTATCTCGACAGCCAATATCTCATCATCATCGGCGTCACCCTGGCGCTCGTCGCCTTCCAATATTGGCTGTTCGAGCGCACCTTGATCGGCAAGAAACTCCAGGCGACGAGCCAGGACAAGGAGATGGCGACGCTGCTCGGCATTCCTGTCGCGGGCATGATCATGATCACTTTCGTCTACAGCGCCGTGCTCGGCGGAATCGCGGGCATTCTGGTGGCGCCGGTTCTGTTCGTCTCGATCCAGATGGGGTCGGCGATCGCCCTCAAGGCTTTCGCGGCGACGATCATCGGCGGCTTCGGCGACGTCGCCGGAGCGATCCTCGGAGGCTTCGCAATCGGGATCATCGAGACCTTCGGGGCCGCTTATATCTCCGTGCCGTTCAAGGACGCGTTCGCTTTCCTGGTGGTCATCCTCTTCCTCATCGTTCGACCGCAAGGCATCTTCGGCGAGCGGGTGGCGGAAAAGGCTTGAGATGAGCCGCTCAGCGATCGGACAACTCGTCTATGCGCTCCTCGCGGCCGTCCTGGTGGCGCTGGCCGCAACCGTCAAGACCGACGGCTACGTCGCCAACATTCTGATGCAGGCGGCGACTTACGCGATCGCGGTCTTCGGCCTGTCGATCGTGCTCGGACTGTGCGGCCAGATCAATCTCGCGCAGGCGGCGTTTTTCGCGCTCGGCGCCTATACCGTCGCTCTCGGCACGGTCGACTATCATCTGCCGTTTTGGCTCTGCCTCCTCGCAGGCATGGCGCTGGCTCTCGCGGCCGGCGCCGGGCTCGGCCTCACGACGCTGCGCCTGGGCGGCCACTATCTTGCGATGGTGACCATCTCCTTCCAGCAGATCTTGACCGTCGTCCTCACCAATGCGATCCGCTTCACCCATGGTCCGGACGGGGTGAGCTCGATCTCGCGACCCGCGGGTTTCACTTCAGGCCAATCATTTCTCGCCCTCGTTGTCGCTATCATGGCGATCTCCGGCTATCTCGTCTGGCGCCTTGCCGACACCCGCCTTGGCAGAGCGATGCGCGCAGTCCGCGACAACGAGCTCGCCGCGAGCGCGAACGGAATCGACGTCTACCGCACGAAGCTGATCGCCTTCGCGCTCGGAGCGTTGCTGGCCGGGCTCGGCGGCGGCCTGTTCGCCAGCGGATTTGCCTATATCAGCCCCGATCAGTTCGCCTTTTCCGATTCGATCGTGCTCTTGACGATGGCGTTGCTTGGCGGCGCCGCCTCGCCGATTGGCTCAGCGATCGGAACGGGTCTGCTTATTCTGATTCCGGAATGGCTGCGTTTCCTTAAGAGCGTGCCGGGTCTCTATCTCGCAGTCTATGGCGCCGCCGTCATATTAATTGTTCTCTTCATGCCCGACGGCATCTGGGGCTATATCAGCAAGCTGTTTCGCGCGCGCGAGCCCGCGCCGTCGAAGCCCGCCGAGCCGCTCACGTTGCGTCCACTCGATTCCGGCGCGGCGATGGCGATGGAGGTCAAAGGCCTGTGCAAGCATTTCGGCGGGCTCAAAGCGGTCGACGGAGTCGATCTTCAGGTGCGGCGCGGCGGGGCGCATGCGCTCATAGGCCCCAACGGCAGCGGCAAGACAACTATGGTCAATGTCGTGACCGGGCTCTATCGAGCGACCGCCGGCGAAATTTCTGTCGACGGTGTAGACGTGACAACGCTGCCCGCGCACAAGCGCACCATCGCCGGCCTCGCGCGGACGTTTCAGAACATTCGGCTGTTCCGGTCGATGACAGCGCTCGAAAATGTCGTCGTCGGCGCCGAGCGGGACGGCAATGCGCTTGTCGAGCGCGGACGCGACGCGCTTTGGGGACGCGCTCGCGCCGCGCTCGATTTCGTTGGATTGGGGCATCGCGCCAACGAGACGATCCCCAGCTTCAGCTATGGCCACCAACGCCTGATCGAGATTGCTCGCGCTCTCGCCGCCAATCCCACGGTGTTGTTGCTCGACGAACCGGCGGCAGGCCTAAACTTAAGCGAGAAGAAAGCGCTCCACGACTTGCTCGGCCGAATCGCCGCCCAAGGCCTGACAATTCTGCTTATCGATCATGACATGACCTTGATCGCCGGGGCTGCAAGGCATGTGACCGTGCTCAATTTCGGCCGCCGGATCGCCGACGGAGAGACAGCCGACGTGCTGCGCCAACCGGACGTCGTCGCAGCCTATCTTGGGGTCCCCGAATGACGTTGCTTGAAGTCAAAGACCTCAGCGTCGCTTATGGCGAGATCGAAGCCTTGCGCGGGGTATCGTTGACAATCGACGACGACGCCGTCGTTGCGCTGCTTGGCTCCAACGGCGCGGGCAAGTCGACGACGCTTCGAGCGATTTCAGGCCTTGTCGCCCCGCGCGCCGGCTCAATCCGGTTCGACGGCAAATCGATCGCGGGATCAAGCCCTCGCGCGATCGTCAAACTCGGGATCGCGCATGTGCCCGAGGGGCGACGCGTCTTTCCCGGTCTCACCGTGCGCGAGAACATCATGCTCGGCGCCTCGAATGGAAACGCCTCCACCGCCGTGATCGGGCGTGAGGCCGATGCGATGTTTGATTTGTTTCCCAGCATCAGGCCCTTCGCCAACGCGCTCGGCTGGACGCTTTCGGGCGGACAGCAGCAGATGGTCGCCGTCGCCCGCGGCCTGATGGCTAAGCCCCGCCTGTTGCTGCTCGACGAGCCATCACTTGGCCTTGCGCCGGTCGTCATGCAGGGGGTGTTCCAGATCATCGCCGAAATCCATAAGCGCGGAACGGCGGTCCTGCTTGTCGAGCAGAACGCGCACATGGCTCTCAAGGTCGCGAACTGGGGCTACGTGCTGGAGACCGGGCGGCTCGCGCTCGGCGGCGATCCTGCGACGCTGTGGAGCGACGAGCGAATCCGCGACGCCTATCTCGGCGGCGAGCACCGATCAGCGCGCGAGCGAGCGGCGAGGTCACCGACAGCCGGCCGCGGCTGACATCGGCCTCGTCCTCGCCGACGATCTGAAACGTTTGCTCCTCGTCGCTCTCTTCGTCGGCGAGGGTGACCTTGGCGCCGAACTTGACGACCGAGCCCGACAATTTGGCCAAGTCGATGACCTCGGCCCGCGCGACCTTGTCTTCGAGCTCCATGACCCGGCCTTCGACAAAGCTCTGGCGTTCGCGAGCGGCGTGATATTCGGCGTTTTCCGCGAGATCGCCATGCTCGCGTGCCTCGGCGATGGCGCGAATGATCGCCGGCCGTTCGACGGATTTCAGCTGTTTCAGCTCCTCGCGGAGCCGGTTGTACCCGTCGGTCGTCATCGGAATTTTGTTCATCGAGGACGGGGGTGCATCTTGTGGATGGGAGGCGGCGGCCATGGCCCCCGCGCGGGCAATCAAAAGTAGGACTGCAGCGGTGCAACTTCAAGGCTTCCGGCGCGCAGGGCGGCGATCGCCTGCACCGCGGCCCGCGCCCCGGCGACCGTCGTGTAATAGGGGATGGCGTGGGTCAGCGCCGTGCGCCGAAGGCTGAAGCTGTCGGGGATCGCCTGGCGCCCTCGGTGGTGTTGAAGACCAGCTGGACCTCGCCGTTCAACATCCGGTCGACGATATGCGGGCGCCCCTCGCGCACCTTGTTGACCGGCGGCGACGGAATCCCGCGGCGGACAGGACGGCCGCCGTGCCAGCGGTGGCGACCAGCGAGAAGCCCATCTCGACCAGCCGGCGGCACGGCTCGACCAGTGCCGCCTTGTCATGGTCGCGCACCGACACAAAGACGCGGCCTTCGAGCGGCAGGCGGGTGCCGACGGCGAGCTGCGACTTGGCGAAGGCGCGGCCGAAATCGGCGTCGAGCCCCATGACCTCGCCGGTCGACTTCATCTCCGGGCCGAGGATCGGTCGACGCCCGGGAAGCGGGCGAACGGAAACACCGCCTCCTTGACGGCGACATGCGCGCCGCGCGCCTCACGCGCCGGCGAAATGGCCGGCGAGCGGCCGGCCGGTCATCACTTGCGCCGCGATCTTGGCCATCGGAACGCCGGTCGCCTTGGCGACAAACGGGACCGTGCGCGAGGCGCGCGGGTTGACCTCGAGGACGTAGATGTCGCCGCCCTTGACCGCGAACTGGACGTTCATCAGCCCGACGACGCCGAGCGCCCGCGCCAGCGCCACGGTCTGAACCTCGATTTCGGCGATCGTCGCCTCGTCGAGGCTGAAAGGCGGCAGCGAGCAGGCGCTGTCGCCCGAGTGGATGCCGGCCTCCTCGATGTGCTCCATGATGCCGGCGATCTCGACCTGCCGGCCGTCGGAAACGGCGTCGACGTCGACCTCGATCGCATCCTGCAGAAAACGGTCGATCAGCACCGGGCTATTTCCCGAAGCGCTGACCGCGTGGCGCATGTAGCGGTTGATCCCGGCGTCGTCGTGCACGATCTCCATCGCCCGGCCGCCGAGGACATAGGACGGGCGGATCACCACCGGAAAGCCGATGCGCGAGCGCCACCGCCTCCGCCTCGGCGGCCGATGCGCGGTGCCGTTATCGGGCTGGCGCATGCCGAGCCGCGTCAGCAACTGCTGAAAGCGGCGCGGTCCTCGGCGAGGTCGATCGCGTCGGGCGAGGTGCCGAGGATCGGGATCGCCCGCGCTCGAGCGCCGCCGCGAGCTTGAGCGGCGTCTGGCCGCCGAACTGGACGATCACGCCGAGCAGCGTGCCGCGTTGCTGCTCGACCCGGACGATCTCGACACGTCCTCCGCGGTCAGCGGCTCGAAATAGAGCCGGTCGGAGGTGTCGTAATCGGTCGAGACGGTCTCCGGGTTGCAGTTGACCATGATCGTCTCGATGCCGGCTTCGCGCAGGCGTAGGCGGCATGGACGCAGCAATAGTCGAACTCGATGCCCTGGCCGATGCGGTTGGGACCGCCGCCGAGGATCACGACCTTTTGCCGGTCGCTCGGGTCGGCCTCGCATTCCGGCTCGCCGAACCCGTCGCCCTCGTAGCTCGAGTAGAGATACGGGGTCAGCGAGGCGAACTCGGCGGCGCAGGTGTCGACGCGTTTGTAGACCGGGTGCAGGCCGAGGCCGCGCGGCGGCGCGAAACCGCCTCCTCGGCGAGCCCGGTGAGCTTCCCGAGCCGGGCATCGGAGAACCCCATCTGCTTAGCCGCAAAAAACCGGTGCGCGTCGACCGGCAGTCCGTCGCGCCGCACCTGTTCCTCGCTCTCGACGATTTCGCGGATGCGATCGCAGAAACCAAGGTTCGAAGCGGCAGGCGGCATGGATCTCGGCGGTGGTCAGCCCGTGGCGATAGGCCTGGGCGATCAGCAGCAGCCGGTCCGGCGTCGGGCTCGCCAGCGCCGCCTTGACCGCGTCCTCGCCGGCGCTTTCGACGCCGTCGATCGCGACCTCGTCAAAGCCGGCGAGCCCGGTCTCCATCGAGCGCAGCGCCTTCTGCACGGCCTCGGCAAAGCTGCGGCCGATCGCCATCGCCTCGCCGACCGATTTCATCTGGGTGGTCAGCAGCGGCTCGGTCGCCCGGGAACTTCTCAAAGGCGAAGCGCGGCATCTTGGTGACGACGTAGTCGATCGTCGGCTCGAACGAGGCCGGGGTCACGCGGGTGATTTCGTTCGCGAGCTCGTCGAGCGTGTAGCCGACCGCGAGCTTGGCGGCGATCTTGGCGATCGGGAACCCGGTCGCCTTCGACGCCAAGCGCCGAGGAGCGCGACACTCGCGGGTTCATCTCGATGACGACGAGCCGGCCATCCTGCGGGTTGACCGCGAACTGGACGTTCGAGCCGCCGGTGTCGACGCCGATCTCGCGCAACACCGCGATCGCGGCGTTGCGCATCAGCTGGTATTCCTTGTCGGTGAGGGTCAGGGCCGGGGCGACGCACACCGAATCGCCGGTGTGCACGCCCATCGGATCGATGTTCTCGATCGAGCACACGATGATGCAGTTGTCGGCGCGGTCGCGCACGACCTCCATCTCGTACTCTTTCCAGCCGAGGACCGATTCCTCGATCAGCACCTCACCCGCCGGCGAGGCGCGCAAGCCGCCGCGCACGATGTCCTCGAATTCCTCGCTGTTGTAGGCGATGCCGCCGCCGGTGCCGCCCAAGGTGAAGGACGGCCGGATGATCGCCGGCAACCCGATTTCCCCCAGGGCTTCGAAGGCTTCGTCCAGCGAGCGCACCAGCCGGCTCGCCGGCGAGACAAGGCCGATCCGGTCCATCGCCTGGCGGAACAGCTGGCGGTCCTCGGCCTTGGCGATGGCCTCGGCCTTGGCGCCGATCAGCTCGACATCATAGCGATCGAGCACCCCCGAGCGGTCGAGCGCCATCGCGGTGTTGAGCGCGGTCTGGCCGCCCATCGTCGGCAGCAGCGCGATCGGATGTCCCTGGCCGCTCGCGGGCGATGATCTTCTCGACCATCTCCGGCGTGATCGGCTCGATGTAGGTGGCGTCGGCCAGCTCCGGGTCGGTCATGATCGTCGCCGGGTTCGAGTTGACCAGCACGACCCGGTAACCTTCGGCCTTCAAGGCCTTGCACGCCTGGGCGCCCGAATAGTCGAATTCGCAAGCCTGCCCGATGACGATCGGCCCGGCGCCGATGATCAGGATGCTGTCGATGTCGTCGCGCCTAGGCATGCTCTTCCATCAGCGCGACAAAGCGTTCGAACAAATAGTGGCTGTCCTGCGGGCCGGGGCTGGCCTCGGGGTGGTGCTGCACCGAGAATATCGGCCGACCGACGATGCGCAGCCCTTCGTTGGAGTTGTCGAACAGCGACAGATGGGTCGGCTCGACGCCGCTGGGCAGGCTGTCGGGATCGACGACAAAGCCGTGGTTCTGGCTGGTGATCTCGACTTTGCCGGTAGCAAGGTCCTTGACCGGGTGGTTGGCGCCGCGATGACCGCGCGCCATCTTGTGGGTGCGCCCACCGAGCGCCAATGCCAACAGCTGATGGCCGAGGCAGATCCCGAAGATCGGCTTGCCGGCCGCGATCAGATCTTGCAGGACCGGCACCGCATAGACCCCGGTCGCCGCCGGGTCGCCCGGCCCGTTGGACAGAAAAATCCCATCGGGGCGGTGGCGCAGCACGTCCTCGGCCGAGGCCGTCGCCGGGACCACGGTCACCCGGCAGCCATGGCCAGCGAGCATGCGCAGGATGTTGCGCTTGGCGCCGTAGTCGATCGCGACGACATGATGACGCGGCTGGCGCTGCCGGCCATACCCGCGCTCGCGCTCCCACACGGTCTCGTCCCACTCGTAGGTCTGGCGACAGGTAACCTCCGGGGCCAGGTCCATCCCTTCGAGGCCCGGCCAGGCCATGGCCTGCGCCCGCAGCGAGGCGACGTCGAGCGGTCGTCGTGGATCATAGGCGACGACCCCGTTGGGCGGCCCCCGATCACGGATCAGGCGGGTCAGCCGCCGCGTGTCGACGCCCGAAACACCGGTCAGCCGGTGCGCTTCGAGCCAGCGGTCGAGCGGCCGCGCGGCGCGCCAATTGGCCGGCGCGGTGATCGGGCTGCGGATGACGAGCCCGCGGGCAGCCGGGGTTGTGGTCTCAACATCCTCCGCGTTGGTCCCGACATTGCCGATATGCGGAAAGGTGAAATTAATGATCTGAGCGGCATAGGAGGGATCGGTCAGGATTTCCTGGTAGCCGGTCATTGCGGTGTTGAAGCAGACCTCGCCGACCGCCGTGCCGCGGGCGCCGAGCCCGCTGCCCCAAAACACCGTCCCGTCCGCCAGCACCAGTGCCGCGTTGCAGTCGGGCGGTTGCGGCGACGGGTCGCGCATTTGGCGTCAGTCCTAAAAGGCCGGCCGCGGATCGCCCGCCGGGGTTGCGGAGCGCGTAGCGGAGCTGTCAAGAAATAACCGCTCGGTCGTTCGAGGTCAACCCCGCCATCTGTCAAACGTTTAGTATATTCAGATACTTAGATGCGAACGCGCGGAATTGCCGCGAGCGCTGAAACAGTTTAGGCTGAATTTTCCCGTCACATGAGGCGTGCCGATGCTGCGTGAGGCCTTCACCGACCGGCTGAAACAGGCGATGAAGGCGCGGGACGCACGCACGGTTTCGACCGTCCGGCTGATCCTGGCGGCGTTGAAGGAGCGCGACGTTGCCGCCCGCGGCGAGGCCCACGCCCAAGCTCTCGCCGACCCCGACATCGCGCGCCTGCTGCAGGGGATGATCAAGCAGCGGCGCGAATCGATCGCCCTCTACGAGCAGGGCAACCGGCCCGATCTGGCACGGCAGGAGAACGAAGAGATCGCCATCATCGAGGGCTTTCTGCCGCGCCAGATGAACGAGGACGAGATCGCCGCCGCGGTGCGGACGGCGATGGCCGAGACCGGCGCCGCCGGCATTCGCGACATGGGCAAGGTCATGGCGGCGTTGCGCGAGCGCCATGCCGGCGTCATCGACTTCAGCCGCGCCGGCGCGATCGTCAAGCGGCTCCTGGGCTGAACCTGGGTACGACCGGAGATGGCTTTCCCGCCGGGTTTTCTCGACGAATTGCGCAGCCGCGTGTCGCTGTCCGGGTTGATCGGCCGGCGGGTAAAGCTCGTCCGGCGCGGCCGCGAATTTGCCGGTCAGTGCCCGTTTCACCATGAGAAGACGCCGTCCTTCTACGTCGTCGAGGACAAGAATTTCTTCCATTGCTTTGGTTGCGGCGCACATGGCGACGCGATCGGTTTTGTCATGCGCGCCGACAATCTCGACTTTCTCGAAGCGGTCGAGAAATTGGCCGGCGAAGCCGGGCTCGCGGTGCCGCAATCGACGCCGGAGGAGCGCGAAAAGGCGCGCCGGCAAAAGACCCTGCTCGAAACCCTCGAAGCCGCCGCCGCCTTTTTCGAAGCCCGATTGTGGTCCGCGGCCGGCAGCGCCGCGCGCGGCTATCTGCACTCGCGCGGTCTGGACGAGGACACGATCCGCCGCTTCCGCCTCGGCTGGGCGCCGGATGACCGCCACGCGCTGCGCCGCGCCCTCGCCGCCGACTACACCGAACCGCTGCTGGTCGAGGCCGGGCTGTTGCGTCGGCCGGAGGAGGGCGAGCCGTTCGACTATTTCCGCGACCGAGTGATGTTTCCGATCGGCGATCGCGCCGGGCGCGTGATCGCCTTTGGCGGCCGCGTCCTGGGGCCCAATGGCGCCGCGGCGGGACAGCCCAAATACCTGAACTCGCCCGAAAGCCCGGTTTTCGAGAAGGGGCGCGTGCTTTACGGCTGGTCGGCGGCGCGGGCCGCCGCCGGCGACGGGCAACAATGCGATCGTCACCGAAGGCTACATGGACGTGATCGCGCTCCACCGCGCCGGATTTACGTCGGCGGTGGCGCCGCTCGGCACCTCGCTCGGCGAATTCCAGATAGAGGAACTGTGGCGGCTCGGGCCGGAGCCGATCCTGTGCTTTGACGGCGACGCCGCCGGGCAGCGCGCCGCCGCCCGCGCATTGCGCCGGGCCCTGCCATTGCTGCGCCCGGGCCACAGCCTGCGCTTTGCCGGTCTGCCTTCCGGAGAGGACCCGGACTCGCTGATCCGCCGCGCCGGCCGCGACGCCTTCGAACAGGTCGTCCTCGGGGCCCAGCCGATGTCGCGCATGCTGTGGCAGATCGAGCTCGGCGCCGGACCCGCCGATACTCCGGAGCGGCGCGCCGATCTCGAGCGCAGGCTGACCGAAGACACCGCACTGATCGCCGACCCGGCCGTCCGCGGCGAATATCGGCGCTTTGTTCGCGAACGCCTGTTCGAAAGGTCGCGCGCACCGCAATCCCGCCGGAGCGCGGCGCCCGCCCGCCCCGCATTCGCGCGCGAAAGACCGGATTCGGGTTCGCTTCGCGCCCCGGATCGCGTGCAGCGCGAGATCCTGTTCCGCATCCTGCTTCAGTCGCCGACGCTGATCGACGAGGTCGCCGAAGAGCTTGCAGCACTCGACGTTCCCGAAGCAGAGCTTGACAAGCTTCGCCGCGAGATTTTAGAGATCGACGGATTGCGGCCGGGGCTTGACGCTTCGGCGCTCCGGCAACACCTTCTGATGAACGGGTTTGCGGCGACCGTGGATGCGCTTCTTTCGCCTTCGGTCGATTCGGGCTTTCTGATCCGGCGTTCCGGCTCGCGCGATGCGCGAAGCGAGTGGGCGCACGTGGTCCGGATGCTGGCGGGAGGTCAACGCGCGGCATTGGCGGAAGCCGGCAATCATTTGATCGACGACGTCTCGACGGCAGGCTGGGAGCGCTTCCTGGCCGCCAGAGAATGGGCGTTGCAGCAAGACCGGGTCGATGACGACACGATGTGACCTTGTCGGGCGCACGCCTCATCGCCGGCGTCGGCAAACCCGTCTCGATGACACGCTTCGCGTCCGGCTGCCGCCGGGCCGGCCCGAAACATGGTTAGGGATGGTGGAATGGCGAGTAAAGCGGCGAATACGGCTGAGGCGACGGAAACTCGCGAGGAGGCCGCCGAGGCTC
Organism: uncultured Alphaproteobacteria bacterium; assembly: GCA_963775525.1. Taxonomy (GTDB): domain Bacteria; phylum Pseudomonadota; class Alphaproteobacteria; order ATCC43930; family CGMCC-115725; genus AP-15. The sequence continues at coordinate 30,888 of CAVZJF010000071.1, forward strand.
CTTTGCTCGACATCGTCGCCGCGGCGATCAAAAAAATGTTGGCCCGCGGCCGGGAGCGGGGCTACGTCACCTATGACGAGCTGAACGCCGCGCTGCCCCCCGACCAGGTGTCCTCGGAGCAGATCGAGGACACGATGACGATGCTGTCCGAGCTCGGCGTCAACGTCATCGAGAGCGAGGAAAACGAGGAACCGGCCGCCGCCGAAGCCGAAGAGGCCGACGGCGAAGTCCGCGGCAATCTCGACGACGACGATATCGGCCGCACCGACGACCCGGTGCGGATGTATCTGCGCGAAATGGGCTCGGTCGAACTGCTGTCGCGCGAGGGCGAGATCGCGATCGCCAAGCGCATCGAGGCCGGCCGCGAGATGATGATCGGCGGCATCTGCGAGAACCCGCTGACCATACGCGCCCTCGTCGGGTGGCGGGACGCGCTTGTCGAAGGCAAGATGCTGCTGCGCGACATCATCGATCTCGACGCGACCTACGGCAGCTCCGGGCTCGACCAGGCAGCCGCGGCAACGCCCAGCGCCGCACCTGAAGAAGCGGCCGAAGCGGTCGAAGCGGCCCCCGACGAGGCGGCGGCGGAATCCGAGCTTGCCGAGGTCGAGCCCGAGCTCGCCGCCGAGGAAGGCGAAGGCGAAGAAAGCTCGATTTCGCTGGCCGCAATGGAAGCCCAGCTGAAGCCCAGCCTGCTGGCGACCTTCGAGGCGATCGCCGAATCCCACAAAAAGCTGCATCGGCTGCAGGAGCAGCGCATCAATGCTTTGCTCAAAGGCGAGCCGTTGCCCAAGGTGACCGAGCGCCGCTACGAAAAGCTCAAGAGCAGGGTCGTCGAGGACGTCAAGCGCATCCGGCTGAACAACACCCGCATCGAGCACCTGGTCGACCAGCTTTACGACGTGAACCGCCGGCTTGTCGCCGAGGAGGGACGGTTGCTGCGGCTGGCCGAAAGCACCGGCGTCAGGCGCACCGAATTTTTGCACGAATATTTTGGCAACGAGCTGTGCGGCGATTGGCTCGAACGCGTCTCGGTGCTGCCCGGCCGCGGCTGGGCCAGGCTCGCTGAACGGCACCGCGACGACACGGCGCGGCTGCGTGGCCAGATCGCCCAGATCGCGCTCGAAGCAAAGCTGCCGATCGCGGAGTTCCGCCGCGTCGTGCAGACCGTCCAGCGCGGCGAACGCGAGGCCGGCCGCGCCAAAAAGGAAATGGTCGAGGCCAATCTGCGGCTCGTCATCTCGATCGCCAAGAAATACACCAACCGCGGGCTGCAATTTCTCGACCTGATCCAGGAAGGCAACATCGGCCTGATGAAGGCGGTCGACAAATTCGAGTACCGCCGCGGCTACAAATTCTCGACCTACGCGACATGGTGGATCCGCCAGGCGATCACCCGCTCGATCGCCGATCAGGCGCGCACGATCCGCATCCCGGTGCACATGATCGAGACGATCAACAAGCTGGTGCGCACCTCGCGCCAGATGCTGCACGAGATCGGCCGCGAGCCGACCCCCGAGGAGCTCGCCGAAAAGCTGGCGATGCCGCTCGAAAAAGTGCGCAAGGTGTTGAAGATCGCCAAGGAGCCGATCAGCCTCGAAACCCCGATCGGCGACGAAGAGGATTCGCATCTCGGCGACTTTATCGAGGACAAGAACGCGGTGCTGCCGCTCGACGCCGCGATCCAGGCCAATCTGCGCGAGACGACGACGCGCGTCTTGGCCTCGTTGACCGCCCGCGAGGAGCGGGTGCTGCGCATGCGCTTTGGCATCGGCATGAACACCGACCACACCCTCGAAGAGGTCGGCCAGCAATTCTCGGTCACCCGCGAGCGCATCCGCCAGATCGAGGCCAAGGCCCTGCGCAAGTTGAAGCACCCGAGCCGCTCGCGCAAATTGCGCAGCTTCCTCGACACGTAAGCCCGCCGCCATCCCGAACCCGATCGCGCCAAACCCGGGGGCGGGGCGAGAGGCGCGACGCCCGGGCGAAGGGCGCGACGCCAAGTCTGGGATCAGCTATTCTGCCGTCGGCGGGCCCGTAGTTCAGCTGGTTAGAACACGCCGCTCATAACGGTGTTGTCGCAGGTTCGAGTCCTGCCGGGCCTACCATCACCAAGCAGCGGTGACGACGCGTCGCGACCGGCACGGCGCGTGGCCTCGCCGCGCGCCGTGGCCACACCTCGCCGGCCGGCGGTTATTCCGCAGCCTGCGGCATCTGCTTGATGTCGGTCGAATAGCGCAAATGCACCGGGGAGTTCAGCTCGAACGGGTCCTTGAGGCCGAGCTCGTTGCCGATCTCGCGCATTGCCGGCATGACCTCTTGGCCCAGCAGCCGGATGCAGGTTTTAGCATCCTCGTTGCTGACATTCCCGTCATTGCCCCACAGCCCGTAGATGCTGGGCCGGGTCTCTTCGAGAATGCGGCGCATCTTGGGGATGACCGTCTTCGGCGTACCAAAGATGACCCGCCCGTCGGCGACCTGCTTTTCGAATGTCGGCCGGCCGCGCGGGCTCTCCGCCCGTCCAACCGCGAATTCGACAAACTGGCGGCGGTGCTCGGGCGAGAAATATCCCGACGGGCTCGACCACACCGGATGCGCCAGGCCGGTGAACTCGCCTTGCATCCACAGGAACTGGCGCGCGTTTTTCTCGGCTTTTTCTTCGCTGTCGGAGACATGGACCTGCTGCAGATAGCCGCGGTTCTCCGGCCCGGCCTCATAGCCCATTTCACGGGCAACTTCGTCGTATTGCTTCCAGATGCTCTTGGTCGCCTCGATCGAGGTGTTGAGCGCGATATACGGGTAGCGCTGCTTTGCCGCCCAGATGATCGTCTCCTTGGAGAGCACACCGGGGATCCACACCCGTGGATAGGGCTTTTGCAGCGGCACCGCCCACGGGTTGACGACGCGGTGCTGGTAGTGGGTCCCTTCCCAGCGGAACGGGCCGGGCGTCGTCCAGGCCTTGACGATCAGGTCATGCGCCTCCTCGAAGCGCTCGCGGTTGTAGGCCGGGCTGACGCCGTTGGCGAGCTGCTCCTGCCCGCCGCCGCGGACAAACCCCGAGACCAGCCGGCCCTTTGAGATCATGTCGATCATCGCCAGCTCTTCGGCGAGCCGCACCGGGTTCTCGGCCAGGGGCAGCGGATTGCCGAGCAGCACGATCTTCGCCTTCTTGGTTACGGCGGCGAGGATCGCGGCAAAGATGTTGCACTTCGACTGCATGCAGAACGGCGCATTGTGGTGCTCGTTCAGCATGAAGCCTTCGACGCCCATCTCTTCGGCGTAGATATATTGCTCAAGATATTCGTTGTAGAGGCGGCTGCCGGCAACCGGATCGTAATACTTATTCGAGAACATCAGTGCGGTGGCGCCGAATTCGAGCCCTATATCAGCCGGGTAGGCGGACATCGGTTGCTCGGTGAAATACATCACATGCATGATTTCCTCCTGTTCCCCTCGCGGTGCGGCCCGCCGGCGCGGCGCCGAAAAAAGTCAGTTCTCGGCGATAAAGCCGCCGATCAGCCGGGCCAGCGCTTCCGGCTGCTCCATCTCGGCGCAATGCCCGGCGCCGCGCACGATCTCGAACCGGGCATTGGGCAGGGCCGCCGCATAAAGCTCGCCGGCGCTGCGCGGCACGATCTGGTCGTCGTCGCCCCAGGCGACCAGCGCCGGCGCCGTCACCCCGCCCAAGAGATGCGGCAAGGTCTGGCTGTACATGTACGGCTTCCACGCGATGCGAAAGCACATTTCGCGGCAGACGTCCCAGTCGACCAGCTGGTCGGTCGACACATCGCCGTAAACCCGGGCGAAGGCCGCCTGGTCATGGAATCCGGCGCGCGCGTAGTCGAGATAGCTGACGATCGCCTGGTCGAAGATGTCGCCTTCGGGCGGCTTCACGCCCATTGCACCCACCAGCGCCAGCCGATGCAGGCGATCCGGCGCCATCGTCGCCATTTCGGCCGCGATCCATCCGCCAAAGCCGAGCCCGACCAACGACGGCCGCTCGATCCCGAGATGCGACAGCAGCCCTTGGTACATGACGGCTACGTCGCGCACGCTGCGCAGCCATTGCGGCCGCTGCGACTTGCCATAGCCCGGATGATGCGGGACGAGGACATCGAACCGGCTCGCCAGCGCATCGTAGAAATCGAGCCGCTCGGGGCTGCCGATGTCGTGATGCAGCACCAGAACCGGGCGGCCGGCGCCGGCGCGCGAAAGATGCAGCTTGACCCCGGCAATTTCGACTTCGCTCTGATTCCAGCCCGTGCCCGCCGCCATTGCCGCCCCTCTTTCGATAACATCCCAGGTGAGCCTAGCCCTTCGCCGGGCGGACCCGCAACCAACCGTTTGATCATTGCAGGGTTGCATATTGGTAAGCAACCGAGATCATCAGCATGCTTATGGCCTTGGGCGAGCGCGGTCGGCGGCGACATTCGAATTCATCACGCAACGGAGAGAAATCATGCTGGTCGTAACCACCGAGAACGTCCCGGGGCATCGCGTGACCGAACTCAGGGGTCAGTGTTTTGGTGTGGTCGTCCGCAGCCGCGGGCTCGGCGGGAACATCATGGCCGGGCTGCGCTCGATCGTCGGCGGCGAGATCCACGAATATACCCAGCTGCTCGAAGAGGCGCGGCGCCATGCGATCGACCGGCTTGTCGAGAACGCCGCGGCGATGGGCGCCAACGCGATTTTGATGATGCGGTTTGATTCGGCCGAGATCGGCGAGACGATGAGCGAGATCGTCGCCTACGGCACCGCGGCGGTCATCGAACGCCTGCCGGGATGAAGAACGGCGTGCTGCGCGCCGCTCTCCTGATCGTCGGGCTCCTGATGGTCGCGGGCGCGGCGGCGTCCGCCGAAGCCGGCTGTACCGCCATGGGTTGGCGTATGGCGCTCTTCGGCGGCGTATTGGTTGTCGCAGCCCTGTTCGAGCGCTGGCGTTACAAGCGGCTCGCCGGCAGGTGCCCCGGCCCCGATTGGGTCGCCACCGACGAGCGCTTTGTCGACCCGGAAACCGGCACGCTCGTCACCGTCTACTACCTTCCCGCGACCGGCGAACGCCGCTACGTCGCCGGATGAGCAGCGAAGCCGTGCCGGGCCGACCCGCTCGGCCGACCTACCCTATTTGCCCAGCCTATTTGCCTACCCTATTTGACCGTGATGTCGCCGGTCATGCCGGCCCAGTCGTGATCGGCGCACCGCATGTCGAAACGGCCGGGCCGCGGCGCGACGAAGTAAAGGTCTTTTTTCTCGCCGGGCTGGACCACGAGCTCCGTTTGCTCAGGGTTCAGCACGTCGGGGTTGTGCAATTTGACCGCCTTGAAGAATTCGGGCGCCGTCAGCTCGTGCAGCTCGCGGCCGCGGTTGACGACGTGGAGCCGATAGCCGACCCCGCGCCGAAATACCAAATGGCTCGGTTCGAAACGATATTCGACCGTGACGACCGTAACCGCCGTGGCCTTGGTCCAGTCGATCTTCGCGGCGTCCGCCGCCGGCGCCCCCGTCGGGACCGTCGCGGCCGAGACCATGGCAGCCAGCACCAAGGCCGATCGCAAACCAGCGCCCCGGAACCTCGTCGGCGAAGCATAAGCATCCATTGGATCCGCCATGGCCGAGGCTCGCCCCCGACACGGCGCCGCGCAATCGGGGTGGCGCGCGATGGCGTCGGCGGCCGGGGTCGAAATCAGCCCGAACTGAAGACGGCGCCGTCAACCCTCGGCCGGCGTCGCCGCCAAATCCGTCCCTTCGAGGCCGAGCAGCAGGCTCGCCTCGCGCTCCGGCAGGGTCTCGACCTGGGCGAGCTGGCGGTCGATCTGCCGGCGTCTGACGGCGACGTTCTCGATCGTGGTCGAGGCCTCGTTGAGCTTTTTCTGCACCTTGTCGAGGACCTCGCCGTAGCGCGCGAATTCGGTCTTGACCGCGCGCAGCACGCGCCAGACCTCGCTCGACCGCTTCTGGATCGCCAGGCTGCGAAACCCCATGCGCAGGCTGTTGAGCAGCGCCAGCAACGTGGTCGGGCCGGCGATCACGACCCGCCAGTCGCGCTGCAGCGCGTCGACCAGACCCGGCCGCCGCACGATCTCGGCATAAAGCCCCTCGGTCGGCAGGTACAGCAGCGCAAAGTCGGTCGAATATGGCGGGGCCACGTATTTGGTGCAGATGTCGCGGGCGGCGAGGCGGATGCGGCTCTCGATCGCCTTGCCCGCCGCCTCCACCCCCGGGCCGTCGGCGCGCTCGGCCGCGTCGGCCAGCCGCTCGTAATCCTCGGTCGGGAATTTGGCGTCGATCGGCAGCCACAACTGACCGTCATCTTCCGCCCCGGGCAGGCGGATCGCAAATTCGACCCGCTGGTTGCTGCCCGGCCGGATTTCGACGTTGCGCTCGTACTGTTCGGCGGTCAGCGCCTGATCGAGGACGCCGCCCAACGAGATTTCGCCCCAGGTGCCGCGCGCCTTGACGTTGGTCAGCACCCGCTTCAAGTCGCCGACCCCGGCCGCCAGGCTCTGCATTTCGCCGACGCTCTTGAACACCTGTTCGAGCTGGTCGCTGACCAGCTTGAAGCTGGCGCCGAGCCGTTCCTCGAGCGTGTGGTGCAGTTTTTCGTCGACGGTGGCGCGCATCGCTTCGAGCTTTTCGGCGTTGTCGGCGCGCATTGCTTCAAGCCGGCTTTCGACGGTGCGCTGCAGCGAATCGCCGAGCCTGACGACCGCCCCCGTGACCTCTTCGCGAAGTGCGCGTGATTCCTCGGCGGCGAGGCTGCGGCCGCGCAACAGCTCGTCGCGCAAACCCTGGTCGAGGCGCAACAGCGCCGGCTCGATCGGCGCGTCGCCGCGGCGGACGAGCGTGCTGAACCGCAGCAACAGGACGATGCCGACCGCCAACGCCAGGGTCGACACCACCAGCGCGGCAAAGGCCAGCGGTGCGGCGCTCACCCGCGGCTCCAAGCCGGCGTCGGGTTATTTCGCGGCGGTCACCATGATTTCGACCAGCACCTCGGGCCGCGCCATCTCGGCCTTGACGCAAGCGCGCGCCGGCGGGTTTTCGGGGTCGACCCAGGTGTTCCACACCGAATTCATGTCGGCGAACAAACCCATGTCCTTGATCCACAGATTGGCCGACAGCAGGTTCGATTTGCTGGTCCCGGCCTGGGCGAGATACGAATCGATCTTGTCCAGGATCTGCCTGGTCTGGCCCTTGATGTCCTGCGAGGTGTCGCCGGCGGTCAGCCCGGCGAGATAGACCGTGTCGCCGCGGACGACGGCGCGGCTCATGCGCGGCCCCGGCGGCTGGGTCGTGTCGATGCGGCGGATGTCCATGTTCTTTCCCCTTTGCTGAATGTCAGGGTGGCTGAGCTGTTAGCCAGCGACGCCCGGCGGGTTCACATAATCAACGATGCGTCTGTCCGAAACGTGAATGCCAAAGGTGACGAGCGGCCTGTCGCCCACAGTGCGAAAGCCGTGCACGCGATTGGCCGGCAGCGCAATCGTGACTCCCGGCTCCAGCATGATCACCCCGTCCTCGCCGTCGACCCACGCTTCGCCCTCGCCTTCGAGCACGGTCAGCATCTCGACATAGGGGTGCGAATGCGGCCGGGTTTCGTAGCCGGGAGGCGAGGTCTGGATGCCGGTGCGCACCGGCACGCCCTGGCCGTTGTCGTCTCCGACGACCGGGCAATAGCCGGCCCCGCCCGGAAAGGTGACATGCGGCCGCTCGGCATGGCGGATCAGGATCGGCAAATCACTCATTTCAACCTCGATCGCGCTCGTCGCATCCAACGACATTAGCATGACGGTTTTCGCATTACACGACACGCCGATACGCGCCGATGACCCGAACCGGTGCGCGGCGGCCTCCTATATCGTCTGCCGCGTCTACCGCCGGTCGCGGAAGAAGTCGCGCAGCAGGGCGCGCGGCGCGGCGTTCCTCGATGCCGCCGTAAATCTCCGGGCGGTGGTGGGTCGTCGGCTGGTCGAAGAGCCGCGGGCCGTGCTCGACGGCCCCGCCTTTGGGGTCCCAGGCGCCGAAATAGAGCCGCCGCACCCGCGCCAGCGCCACTGCGGCGGCGCACATCGCGCACGGCTCCAAGGTGACCCACAGGTCGCATTCGGCGAGCCGCGCCGCCCCGAGACGCGCCGCACCCGCGCGCAATGCCAGCATCTCGGCATGCGCGGTCGGGTCGTGGTCTTCCTCGACCCGGTTGCCGGCGGCGGCGAGCACGTTTCCGGCGGCGTCGACCAGCACCGCGCCGACCGGCACCTCGCCGCGCGCCGCAGCGGCCTCGGCTTCGGCCAACGCCAACGCCATCGGCGACGGGCCCGCCCCCTGTTCATCCCGCTTCATCCCGCATGCCGCCGGCGGATCGGCTCGGGGATCGCGATCGGCTTTCGCGTCGACAACCGCATGAACAGCCCCTCCTGCTCGGCCTCGGCGTGGATGGCGCCGGCGACGGTGAACTCGGCGGCGAGCCGCCAGCGCACCCGGCCGAGCCCGGCGACGCGCATCCGCCCCAAGAGCTTGTCGGCGATCGTCACCGGCCGGCGATAGGCGATCCGGGTCGCGGTCAGGATCGGCGCCACGTCGTCGGCCAGCGCCTGGACCAGCGGGTAGGCCTCGTCCATCAGCCCGAGCCGCAGATCCTCGAGCCAGCGGATGAACACGATGTTGCTGACGATGCCGGCAAAGTCTATGTCGTAGGTCTGGATGCGCAGCGGCAGCTCGTAGAATTCGCTCATCGGCTCACCGACATCGATCGGACCCCAGCATGGCACAACCGGTCATCGGCCTCACCCTCGATCACGAGCCGGCGGGCGGCTGGTCGAAGTTTCCGTGGTATGCGATCCGCGAGAATTACTGCAACGCGGTGCGCCATGCCGGCGGGCTGCCGGTGCTGCTGCCGCACGAGCCCGACGCCGCCGAGCTTTATCTCGACCGGATCGACGGGCTGATCGTGACCGGCGGCGGCTTTGACGTCGACCCGGCCTTGTTCGGGGCGGCGAGCCGCCATCCGACGGTCACGACCAAGGACCGCCGCACCGCCTTCGAGCTCGCCGCGGCGCGGGGCGCGCTCGCCCGCGAAATGCCGGTGCTCGGCATCTGCGGCGGCCAGCAATTGCTGAACGTCGCACTCGGCGGCACCCTGATCCAGCACATCCCGGACGAGGTGCCGGATGCCCTGCCGCACCGCCAGCCGAACCCGCGCGACGAGCCCGGCCACGACGTCCGCATCGTCGCCGGCACCTTGCTGCACCGCATCGCCGGGACCGGGCATCTGGCGGTCAACAGCGCCCATCACCAGGCGGTCAAGGACGCCGGGCCCGGCGTCGTCGTCGACGCGCTCGCCGCGGACGGCGTCGTCGAGGGCATCGAGGACCCGCGCCGGCGCTTTTGCCTCGGCGTCCAGTGGCACCCCGAATTCGAGATCAACGAAGCCGACCGGCGCATCTTCCGCGCCTTTGTCGCGGCCGCGGGCGGATGAGGAGCGAGCTTCCCGAGCCCGAAGCGGGCGGCAGCGCCCCGCCCGAGCGCATCGCCAAGCTGCTGGCGCGCGCCGGGCTGTGCTCGCGGCGCGATGCCGAGCGGTGGATCGGCGAGGGGCGGGTCTCGGTCGACGGCGCGGTGCTGACGAGCCCGGCAGTCACCGTCACCGCGCAGAACGACGTTCGCGTCGACGGACAGCCGATCCCGCAACCGGACCGGGCGCGGCTGTGGCGCTATCACAAGCCCGCCGGGCTCGTGACCACCCATCGCGACGAAAAGGGCCGGTCGACGGTTTTCGCCGCGTTGCCCAAGGACCTGCCGCGGCTGATTTCGGTCGGGCGGCTCGACCTCAATTCCGAGGGATTGCTGCTGCTGACCAATGACGGCGCGCTTTCCCGCCGGCTCGAACTGCCGGCGACCGGCTGGGTGCGGCGCTACAAGGTGCGGGTGCATGGCGAGGTCGATCCCGGGCGTCTGGCGGTGCTCGCCAACGGCATCAGGATCGACGGCGTCGCGTATGGCCAGATCCGTGCGAGCCTCGAACGCAACCAGGGCAGCAACGCCTGGATCGCGATGGCGCTGAACGAAGGCAAGAACCGCGAGGTGCGCCGCGTGCTGGATCATCTGGGGCTGAAGGTGACGCGGCTGATCCGCCTCTCCTACGGGCCGTTCCAGCTCGGCAACCTGGAGCGCGGGGCGATCGCCGAGGTGCCGCGAAAAGCGCTCGCCGAGCAGCTCGGCGCCGAAACACCCAAATGGGCGGCGCATGCGGATCGTCGGCGGTAGCCATCGCGGCCGCCGCCTCGCAGCCCCGCCGGGGGAGGCGGTGCGCCCGACCAGCGACCGCGCCCGCGAGGCATTGTTCAACATCCTCTCGCACGGCGAGCTCGCCAAGGACGGCATCCCGTTCGCCGACGCCGCGGTGCTCGACGCTTTTGCCGGCACCGGCGCCTTCGGCCTCGAAGCGTTGTCGCGCGGTGCGGCCGAAGCGGTGTTCATCGAAAACGACCGCGGCGCGTTGATTGCGTTGCGCCGCAACATTGGGCTGCTCGGGGAGGAGGCGCGCACCCGCGTCGTTTCCGGCGACGCCACCCGGCCGCCGCGCGCGCCCTCCGCCTGCGCCGTCGTTTTTCTCGATCCCCCCTACAAGAGCGGGCTCGCCGCCGCGGCGCTCGCAGCACTCGCCAAGGGCGGCTGGCTGACCCCCGACGCGCTCGCCATGGTCGAGATCGGGGCGCGCGAGGCGCTGGAGCCGCCCGATGGGTTCACGCTCCTCGACGAGCGCGTCTATGGCGCCGCCCGTCTCATCTTTCTGCGTCGCCGCGACGGCTAGAGCATGATCCTAAGAGGCTGAATCAAAAAGTGGAGTGGGACGATGCCGGCAAAACGAGCCTATGGTATGGACCAGGATTTCTATCCCTGGTCGCCGATCGTCATGCGCCCGGTTCTGCGCTGGCCAGAGGGTGCCCGGGTCGCCCTTGCCGTTATCGTCAATCTTGAGCATTGGGACTGGGAGGTGCCGGAAGGCACGCCGGTGGCGGTAAGTCCGTTGGGCGGCCCCGAGGGGCTGTGGACCGGTAACCCGCCGGGTAACCTCTTTCCCGATATCGGCGGCTACGGCAACCACGAATACGGCAACCGGGTCGGCGTCTTTCGCATCCTCGCGGTGCTGGACAGATACGGGATCAAGCCGACGCTGGCGCTCGACAAGGCCATCGCCGACCACTACCCGTTCCTCGTTCGGGAGGGCCAGAAGCGCGGCGCCGAGTTCATCGCGCACGGCCTGTCGCGCCGGCGCATCATCCACATCGGCATGTCCGAAGATGAGGAGCGGCAATATATCCGCGCCTCGATCGAGGCGGTCGAGAAGGCCACCGGCACGCGTCCGGTTGGCTGGTCCGGCCCCGACTTCCAGGAGACGCCGAACACCCCCAACCTCCTTGGCGCAGAGGGCATCCGTTATGTCTGCGACTGGGGCAACGACGAGCAGCCCTACCGGATGACCCCCAAAACGGGCGAGCTCTATTCGCTCGGCGTCAACGCCTATCTCGACGACAACTACATTCACCTGCACGGCCGCCGGACCGTCAACGAGGTCAACCTGCTGTGGCGCGAGTGGTTCGACGGGTCTTACGCCGACGGCGCGACCACCGGACGCCTGATGGTGCTGCATCTGCATCCGTGGATCATGGGCCAGCCCTGGCGTATCCGGCATCTCGACGAGGTGCTCGGCCATATCTGCGCCCATGCCGGGGTGTGGAAGGCCACCGGCCGCGAGATTATCGACTGGTTCAAGGCGCAGCCGGCCTAGCGGCGGCTGCCTCACCGAGACATTCAACGCATCCCAGGCGGACGGAGAAGCATTATGGCGCTCGCACCCGGCCGGTTCTATTACGCTCCCATCACCGAGCGGCCGGTGATCAGATGGCCCAACAACGCGCGCGTGGCATTCTGGGTCGCGCCGAACATGGAATTCTTCGAATACCTGCCCGAGAGCCGGCCGACCCAGCCGGATATTCCACAATATTCGCGCATGGATTACGGCAACCGCGTCGGGTTCTGGCGCATGCTCGACGTACTGAACAAGCACAAGGTGCGCGCCTGCTGCTGCCTCAATCTCGAGCTGCTCGATCACTTCCCGGAAATAAAGGATGCGATGATCGCCGCCGACTGGGACTACATGGCGCACGGGCTCTACAACAGTCGGCCGATCTACGACTACACCGAGGAGCAGGAGCGGGCCTATTGGCAGGACTTCATCACGCACCTGAAGGAGATGACCGGCAAGCGCCTGAAAGGACGCCTCGGCGGCGGCGCCGGATACACGGTGCGGACCGACGATCTGATGGCCGAGGCGGGCTGTCTCTACCACACCTCATGGATCATCGACGACCAGCCCTGGCCGATCAACGTGCGCGGCGGCCAGAAATTCATCTACGTCCCCTATACCGGCCAGACCAACGACGCGGGCATGCTCGCATGGAACCGCGACGCCGATTACTTCCTGCAGATGGTCAAGGACCAGTTCGACACGCTCTATCGCGAAGGCGCGGAAAACGGGCGGGTGATGTGCCTGTCATTGCACCCCCACAATATAGGGCGGCCGAATGCCGCCAAACATCTCGACGAGGCGCTGCGGTACATTCTCGGCCATGACGGCGTCTGGAATACTACCGCCGACGACATTGCCGAGTATTACCTCGCCAACTACTACGACCAGGTGTCGTCCTGGATCGCCGAACGCAAAGCCCGGGGATAAAAATAAACGTCAAGGAGCCGCCCTGATGGGATGGCCGAGGAGTTCATGCAGTGAGACGGGGTCGCCAGCGGAGGAAACGGGGCTTCGAAGTCCTCACTCCCTTTCAAGAGAGGAGGAGGGCGAGCGTGGCGGTCTCTTATTCCTTGAGCGATCTTGGACCGCTGACGAACGGACTGTCCCGAAGATAAAATCGCAGGAGGCGGTTCGCATCCCGCGAAATGCCGATCCTGATGCTCTGCCCGATTTCACCGGGTTCGAGGTCGCCGCGTCCGAGCCATAGAGGGCCTTCTCGGCAAAGATCGAGCCCATCGAGCCAACGATCAACCCGCAACGCCGCGGCGAGCCTTCCGGGGCCTCGCGCCAGGTCGCGCAAACGCTCGATGCCGCGATTGAGCCGCATGATCGCGATGCCGTCGAGCGGCTCGAGCGCCCTGATCAGGACGCCGGCTCCGATCCCGGGCATCTCGCTCGAGACGTTCAGCATGTATGAGCTGCCGTAAGCGAGATAAACATAGGCGTGCCCACGCTCGAGAAACAGCGAACGATTACGCCCAGTCATCCCCCGGTAGGCGTGCCCGGCGGCGTCGCCGACGACATACGCCTCGGTCTCGACAATACGACCGCTGGCAACACCTTCAGGCAACTCCCGCACCAAAACCTTGCCGATGAGATAGCGGGCGAGAGAGACCGTATCAGTCGGCAGCTCCGAGCGCGCGAGCGGCAGAGGGTCATCCCTACGGCGGCGAGGTTTCAGGGCATCGGCTCGACCCATTGCGCGCGCGACGGCCCCGGCTCGAACGGATCGCCGAAATACTGGGTCTCGCGGGCCACCTTCCCGTCGAGGAACTCCATGATGCTCACGGTGTAGGACGGCCGCCCGTCATAGGTTAGGACATACTCGGTGACCCACAGGTCGCCGGCGCCGATTATCCGCCGCACGGTGAAGCGTTTGCGGTTCGGCTGCGCGGCGCGAGACGACTAAATCTTCCGCCGCCCGCGGATACGCTCGCCCGATTGCGGATATTCGAGCACCGCGTCCTCTCGGTAAATCTGGTGCTCCGCCTCGAAGTCGTCGGCATCGGAGGCGGCCCAATGGCGATCCAGAGCCGCTCGAATCTCTCGGTCTTCCATGTCAAATCTCCTTGACCAACGCCGTCGAGGGCGAGCTTGACCGCCATCGTCGAGGCAGTTCAGGGCCGGCGATTGGTTGCGTCGCGGTCGCTGTCAGGCGCCGCTACGGGTGCGGTCGGCCTTGCCGAACCACACTCACTCCGCTCGGGGCCGTGTGAGCGCCTTTCTCAGCCACAGAACGTTTCATCAACAGAACCACGAACGCGACCACAAACGTCAACACGGCCATCATCCAAAAGCAGTCGAAATAGGCAAGCGACGACGCTTGCTGCTGGCGCACATTTTCGAGTTGCTGCCAAGCCAGCTGCTGCAACGCAACCGGATCGGCGGTTTGATGAAGGAAGAGCGACTGAGCCTGCGCGAGAAAGGATCTGGCGGCCGCGTTGAAGGGATCAAGATACTCACCAAGACGCAACACGTGGAATTGATCCCGCCGCTCTTGGAAGGTTTGACCCAACGACACCCCGACGCTGCCCCCCTCGTTGCGCAGCAGGCTCAATAAGCCGACAGCAGCACCACGCAACGCCATTGGCGTATAGAGATAGGCGGCTACATTTGCCGGCGCAAAACATACCGACAATCCCAAAACCACGAGCACGCGCGGCCAGATGGCCTGGCCCGGGCTGATGTCGAGGTTCAGTTGGGACATCCAATAATTCCCGGCGGTCATCAGCAGCAGGCCCGCGCCGATCAGCCAGCGAGCATCCATTCTCAGGCCGATCAGGCGCCCGACAATCGGCATCGCTATCACCGCAAAGATGCCACTCGGCGACATGACCAGTCCGGTGCTCAGCGCATCGTAACCAAACAGGGATTGCAGCAGACCGAGCAACGACTTGGTGGCCGCAAAGAGCGCAAGGTAAGCGCAAAAGATGATGATGCAGCAGGCCGCGAAGTTGCGTTCGCCCAACGGTCGGAAATTGACCACGGGGTTGCGGTGACGCATCTCCCAAAAGACCAGCCCCACTAAACCCGCGATACAGCAAATGGCGAGCGTCTGGATGCGCCAGAGCGGATCGCCCAGCCAGTCCCACTCCTGGCCCTTGCTGAGCATCACTTCCCAGCAGACCATCACGATGACCAGCAGCGACAAACCGACCGAGTCAAAATGAAACGGCTGCTTTCTCAACTCCATGCGCTGGGTGGTAAGATATTCCGGATCGCGAAGCAGGGCATAACATCCGGCGAGTGTCAGCAGACCGACCGGCACGTTGATCCAAAAAATCCAGCGCCACGAGTAGGAGTCCGTTATCCAGCCGCCCAGCGTCGGACCGACGATCGGCGCAATCAAGGCGGCGAAGCCGAACAAGGTCATTGCCATGCCTTGCTTTTCGGTCGGGAAAGCGTCGAGCAGCACCCCCTGGCTGCTCGGCTGCAGACCGCCGCCTGCCAGGCCCTGGATCACGCGAAACAGGATGAGCTGACCGAGACTCCCGGCAAATCCGCACAGCAGCGAGCTCAGGGTGAATATCGCGATCGACGCCAGAAAGTAGTTGCGGCGACCGAGATGCGCGCTCAGCCAACCCGTAATCGGCAGGATGACGGCATTGGCGGCAAGGTAGCTGGTGATAACCCACTCGCCGTCATCGACCGTCGCCGACAGTCCGCCCGCGATATAGCGCAACGCGACCAGCGCGATCGTGGTGTCGAGCACCTCCATGAATGTCGGCACCACCACGACGGCGGCCACCAGCCAGGGGTTCGCCGCAGCCCGAGGCCTCGGGGGTGAAAGCGCCGCGACTGTCACTTGTTTGCGCCCAGCGGGTTTGCGGTCGAGCCGCCGGTTTGCGCGTCAGGCGCATGCGTCTGTAAAAACTTTCCGGCGTCGGGCCCGGTCGGCGGTTGGTTGATGTCGACGTAGGGGACAACCGACGTGCCGATGAACAGCGGGTTTTTGTCCGGGTCGTAGCCTTCAAGGTCAATCCGGACCGGCAACCGCTGCACGACCTTGATGAAGTTGCCCGTCGCATTTTGCGCCGGCAGCAAGGCGAGTGTCGAACCGGTTCCCATCGTGAAGCCGGAGACCCGACCCTTGAAGACGCGCCGGCCGCCGTACATGTCGACATAGAGATCGGCGGCCTGGCCGATGCGCAGGTCGCGCAGCTCGGTCTCTTTGAAATTGGCATCGACCCAGATATCGTGGAGCGAGCGGATCGCCATCAGATTCTGGCCAATTTGAACATAATCGCCAGGATTGACGTTCCGGCGCGTGACGACGCCGTCAATCTCCGCGACGATGTCACAATAACGAAGATCCAGTTCGGCCTGAGCGAGATCGCGTTTGGCGGCTTCGAGCTTGGCCTCGGCCTGCTTGACGGCTGGCGCCTCGAGCGTGAGCTGAGCAAATGTGCGGTCTATGTCGCCTTGCTTTTCGAACCCATCGAGCATTTGTTTTGGGCTCTCGTCGTACGAATGGACAACACCAAGCCGAGCTGCACTCTGGATCAGGTCCGCCTGCGCCTCGAGGACAGAAGAAAAGGTCTGATCGAGATTGGGCGGCACTTGGCCGAGATCTTCGCCGTTACTGGGTTGCGCCGGCAACCCCAACGAGGCACGGGCTTGGTAAACTTGGGCTAGGGCTTGATTGACTTGCGCGTCGGAAGTCGACAACGCTTTTTGGGCCCGATCGTACTCCTGACGGCTTTCAGCCGGGGTCCCGAGCAGTTGCTTTGCCCGACTGAAGTCGATTTGCGCCAGCGTCAGCGCCGCCTTGCTCTTATCGAGAGCGGCGACGCGCGCGTGCAGAAGAGCTATTTGGTTGTCGAGGTCCTCGACGGCGCGTTGCAATTTCCACCGCCGGCTTCTGGCTTCTGCTTCAATACCGCGCGCCTCGGCTTTGGCCGCCTGCAGGTCCGCCTTTGCGGTGTCGACGGCCGCTCTCTTCCGAGAGACCGCGATCTGAAAGGGCTCCTTGTCCAGTTCGGTGAGAAGCTCTCCCTTCCGAACACGGTAATTGTCATCCACCAGGACCCGGGAAATCTGGCCGCTGACACGGGGGGCAACAAACGTCACATGGCCGTTCACGTATGCGTCGTCCGTTGAAACCGTGTTTAAACTTTGCCGGATCCAGGGAATGCCGAATACGCAAACGGCAGCCAGAATTAGGGCGCCCAGCACGCCCGTCAGCAACCTTCGCGTCCGCGTCGACTGCCGACCCGATGGTAGGGTTGTCGGCGAAGATTTGGTATCGTGCTCAACCGAAGCGCCTTCACCGGCCGAGCGCGCGTCTATCCGATTTGGTTCGTTCCCGTTCGCATCCCGCTTCTCGGTTATCTCACCGGGCACGGCATGTTCTCCTCACCATGCTGTGGAACGATCCTTCGACAGGCCTGTGAAGCCGGACCGTCGAGTGCGCAACGTTATCGGATTTCCACCTCCCGATATAGCCGGTCACAACGCTTAAGAACAAAGCTACCGGGCTTAAGAACGAAGCCACGGGGACCGGTGGCGGGACAGCGACAACCATGCGATTGCCATAATCGCATTGTATCTTCAGGGCATCGGAATTTCTAAACCGATCGCAGATTGTCGTCGAAGGAGTTGCGGATACCTGATCTCAACCTGATAAAACAGGTGAAACAGGAGATGCGGGAGCGGTGCGGGCGGCTCGACGGGAGCGAGGTCGGGCAACCTTGCCGACCAGTGCGGCAGGTCCGCGGCGGCTCAGCCTTCTTCAAACGCAAAGCGAGTTCTGCTGTAGATTTGCTGTATTTTCAGCGGCGAGAACACCAGAGAGACACCGGTGGTTGGGTGTTCGGTCGCGGCGCCGGCGCGGCGGAGGGCGCCTGGTCGTGGAAGGGCGGCAGGCCCGAGGGCGATGCAACGCGACGGCCCCCGTAGTGCTACGTCTTGAAGGGGATCGGGTTTGCGGGCAAAGCTCGCGCTGCGCGTCCTACCTGCGGAGCGAGGAAACAACATGGCCGACTTACATTCTGCGCGGCGGCGAGGTCATCGACGGCAGCGGCCGGGCGCGGTTTCGCGCCGATGTCGCGATTGAGGGCGACCGGATCGCCGAAATCGGCTCGGTCGCCCGGTCGGCCGGGGCGCGCGAGATCGACGCGTCGGGCAAAATCGTCGCCCCCGGCTTTGTCGACGTGCACACCCATGACGACCGCGCGCTCTTCGCCACGCCGCAGATGATGGCGAAGGCGAGCCAGGGGGTCACAACCGTCATCACCGGCAATTGCGGGATCAGCCTCGCGCCATTGACGATCGACCATGCGCCGCCGCCGCCGCTCGACCTGATCGGCGACGCCGCCGATTACCGCTACCGGCGCTTTGCCGATTACTTGATGGCGCTGGACCATGCCCCGGCCGCGGTCAACGCCGCCTGCCTCGTCGGCCATTCGACCCTGCGCGTCGGGTCGATGAGCGCCCTCGACCGGCCGGCCGAAGCGGCCGAAATCGACCACATGCGCGAATTGCTGCAGGAGGCGCTCGACGCCGGCGCCGTCGGCCTGTCGAGCGGTCTCGCCTACGCGCCTGCGGAACACGCCCCACCCGCCGAGATCGAGGCATTGGCGGCCTTGCTGCGACCGGCCGGCGCCCTCTACACGACCCATATGCGCAACGAGGGCGACCATGTCCTCGACAGCCTCGACGAGAGCTTTGCGGTCGGGCGCAATGCCGGGGTGCCGGTCGTGATCTCGCATCACAAGACGATTGGGCGCGCGAATTTCGGGCGCACCGCGGCGACCCTTCCGGTCATCGCCGCGGCGATCGGAAAGCAGGAGGTCGGGCTCGACGCCTACCCCTACATCGCGTCGTCGACGGTGCTGAGCGCCGGCCAGGCCGAGCGCTCCTCAAAGGTGCTGGTGACCTGGTCGAAAAGCGCCCCGGAGCAGGCCGGCCGCGAATTGCCGGCGATCGCCGCCGATTGGGGCGTCAGCCTCAAGGAGGCGGTCGACCGCCTCCAGCCGGCGGGGGCGATCTACTGGACGATGGACGAGCCCGACGTGCAGCGGGTGCTGCGCTTTCCGCACACGATGATCGGCTCGGACGGATTGCCGCACGATTTCCACCCGCATCCGCGGCTGTGGGGCACCTTTCCGCGCGTTCTGGGTCATTATTGCCGCGAGCTCGGCCTGTTCGGCCTCGAAGAGGCGGTGCGCAAGATGACCGGCCTGCCGGCCGCCCGGTTCGGCCTCGGCGGGCGCGGCAGGGTCGCCGCCGGCGCCTATGCCGACATCACCGTGTTCGACCCGGCGACGGTGATCGACCGCGCGACTTTCGAGAAGCCGGCCACGCCCGCCGCCGGCATCGACCACGTCTTTGTCAACGGCCGCCCGGTCTGGGCCGAGGGCAAACCCAGCGGCGAGCGCCCCGGCCGCGCCCTGCGCCGCCAGCACATGCAGGCTGAACCGCGCTGATGGGGCGCGCTGACCGGGCATGCTGACCGCGCGCCGTGACCTTCTCCGGCAAAATTGTGCGCCGGCGGCGGCTGCGGCGTCGCCAAACCGCGCGCCGGTCACGCCCTGAGCCGGTTACGCCATGGGCTGGTTACGCCATGGGCTGGTTACGCCACCGGGCGGGGCGGGGTTTCGCGCGGCGTCACCAACACTTCGAGCTTTTGCGACAGGCGCAGCACCGTGAACGGGACCGGCTTGCCGACCCGTTCCTCGGTCATCAGCCGGTGCAGCTCGTCGATGTCGGCGACGGGCAAGCCGTCGGCGGCGACGATGATGTCGCCGCTGACGAGGCCGGCGGCGCGCGCCGCCCCGTCGGGTGCGGTCGACTGGACGCGCACCCCGGTCTCGCGCGGCAGGTCGTGAAAGCGCACGACCCGGCGCGACAACGGCACGTTCTGCCCGGCGACGCCGATATAGCAGCGCCGCACCCGGCCTTCGCGGATCAGCCGTGCCGCGACGAACTCGACCGTGGCGGCCGAGATCGAAAAGCAGATGCCTTGCGCCATGCCGATGATCGCGGTGTTGATGCCGACGACCTCGCCCGACGAGGTGACCAGCGGCCCGCCGGAATTGCCCGGGTTCAACGCCGCGTCGGTCTGGATCACGCTGTCGATCAGCCGGCCCGAGCGGGTGCGCAGCGAGCGGCCGAGGGCGCTGACCACCCCGGCGGTCACCGTGCATTGAAAGCCGAACGGGTTGCCGATCGCGACCACCAGCTGGCCGACCCGCAATTGCCGCGAATCGCCAAGCCGGGCAAAGGCCGCGGTGTCGCCCTCGAGGCGCAGCACCGCGAGGTCGGTGTCGGGGTCGTCGCCGACCAAGGTGGCCGCGAGGCTGCGGCCGTCGGGAAAGGCGGCCTCGATCTTGCGCGCGCCGCTGACGACGTGGCTGTTGGTCAGGACATAGGCGTCGGGGGTGAAGACCACACCCGAGCCGGCCCCGCCGCCGGCACCGTCCTTCATGCCGCTGACCTGGAGATGGAGGACCGCCGGGCCGACCCGGTCGACGGCGCCGATGACCGCGCGCGAATAGGCGTCGAACAGCGCCATGTCCTCGGGTGCGGCAATCGACGCGCTCAGCCGCTCCGGTTCGCCGTTGCCGTGAAGGTCGCCGATCGGTGAGAGATAAGTCATAATGCAGTTTCCCAAAGTTAAGAATAAAGTGGGAACATCCGCCGGGTTTGATAAGATGGGCACTCCCGGCGACCACAGAAGTGCGGTGACCTCATGGCAGGCAGCGTCAACAAGGTGACCTTGATCGGCAATCTCGGGCGCGACCCCGAAATGCGCTCGACCCAGGACGGCAACCGCATCGCCACCTTTACGGTCGCCACCTCGGACACCTGGCGCGACCGAACGTCCGGCGAGCGCAAGGAGCGCACCGAGTGGCACCGCGTCGTTATCTTCAACGAGCGGCTCGCCGAGATCGCCGAGAAGTACCTGCGCAAGGGCTCTAAGGTCTATCTCGAAGGCGCCCTGCAGACCCGCAAATGGACCGACCAGGGCGGCCAGGAGCGCACCACGACCGAGATCGTGCTGCCAAAGTTTCGCGGCGAGTTGACGATGCTCGACGGCGCGGGCGGCCGCGGCGGAAGTGCAGGCGCCGGCGCGGCCGCGGGCGGCTCGGCGACGGATGGCGACTACGACGACGGCTACGCCGAAGATCCACCGCCGCGCGCCACCCCGGTCATGCCCGGCCGCAGCGGCGGCGCCCCCGGCGGCCAACGCCGCGGCGGGATGCGCGAGGACCTCGACGACGACATCCCGTTTTAGTGTCCGACCAGAAATGAAACACAGTATCTCAGTGGGTTATCGTCGCCCCCGCGAAAGCGGGGGTCCAGGGAACCGTTCGAGCTCTTGGAGCCCTGGGTTCCCGCTTTCGCGGGAACGACGAATAACTGATTGATGCATAATGAGTCATTTCAAGTCGTACTCTTAGGGAGGCACGATCAATACTCAGACCAACAGAAGTTCTTCAAAATAAATAAGTAGGATGGGTTGAGCGCTCCGCGAAACCCATCGCCTGCTCTGGTAAAATCCGATGGGTTTCGCTTTGCTTCAACCCATCCTACATACCGCCGCGAACCTTGCGTCCGCCGGGGCGAAAATGGTCGGCGCCAGGCTGCAACAAAAAGATTAGGGGGGTTCGATGACCGATCAATCGGGGCCGCCGTTTCGGGCGGATCATGTCGGGAGCTTGCTGCGGCCGGCGGAATTGTTGCGGGCGCGGGCGGAATGGCAGGCGGGGCGGATCTCGGCCGAGGCGTTGCGGCGGGTCGAGGATGGGGCGATCGGCGACGCGGTGCGGATGCAGCGCGAGATCGGGCTCCAGGGCGTGACCGACGGCGAGTTCCGGCGCGGCTCGTGGCACATGGATTTCCTCTACCGGATCGGCGGGGTCGCGAAGACCGACCAGACCCTGCGCATCCAGTTCAGGAACGAGGCCGGCCCGGTCGAGGCGGCGCTGGGGGCGTTTCGCATCGCCGGCAAGCTCGCGCTCGACAGCACGATTTTCGCCGAGGATTTCGCCCACCTGAAGTCGGTGGCGCCGGCTGGGACGACCCCGAAATTGACGATCCCGTCGCCCTCGATGCTGCATTACCGCGGTGGCCGGGCGGCGATCGACCCAACCGCCTACCCCGATATGGACGCTTTCTGGCACGACCTCGCCGCGGTCTACAAACAAGAGATCGCCGGTCTCGCGGCACGGGGGTGCACCTATCTGCAGCTCGACGACACCAGCCTCGCCTATCTGAACGACCCGGCCCAGCGCGCCTATGTGACCGGCATCGGCGGCGACGGCGACCAGCAGCACCTCGTCAACATCCGCCTGATCAACGCCGCGCTTGCCGGCCGGCCCGAGGGTATCACCGTGTGCACCCATATGTGCCGCGGCAATTTCCGCTCGTCATGGGTCGCCGAGGGCGGCTACGACCACGTCGCCGAGGCGTTGTTCGGCGAGCTCGCGGTCGACGGCTTTTTCCTCGAATACGACGACGCCCGCTCGGGCGGGTTCGCGCCGTTGCGCTTTGTGCCGCGGGGGCCAAAGCGGGTGGTGCTGGGCCTCCTCACCAGCAAGCGCGGCGCCCTCGAAGAGAAGGACGAGCTGAAGCGGCAAATCGACGAGGCGGCGAAATACGTGCCGCTCGAGCAGCTTTGCCTCAGCCCGCAATGCGGGTTCTCCTCGACCGTCGACGGCAACGCGCTGACGATCGACGAACAGAACGCAAAGCTGCGCCTCGTCGTGGACACCGCCCGCGAAATCTGGGGTTGAAAAAAGGAGCAGCCCGCAGGAGCGGCGGCGACCTAGTGCTCAGACGCAGACAAAAGATTCACTCAACTGTCATGGCCGGGCTTGTCCCGGCCACCCACGGCTCACGGCACAAGCTCTGCCGGCTTGCGTGGATGCCCGGCACAAGGCCGGGCATGACGAGTGCTGGCGAGGATGCATCAGCTGAATGCGTCTGACCACTAGTGTCCTGGTTCAGAGATGCGTTTTATAAATTCCCACGTCATTGCGAGCGCAGCGAAGCAATCCCGTGCGGAAAATGGCGTTAGCCTGCGGGATTGCTTCGTCGCCTACCGGCTCCTCGCAATGACGGACCTACTGAATTATTACATGTACTTACGGCTCGGGACACTATGGTCCGATCGAAACGCTCGGTTCCCAAGCGTTCCGTGAATCGCACCGCTAGCGGCTCAGAGGACGAGCTGGGTCTGGGTGACGAGCGCGACCAGGCGGCCCTCGGCCGTCGTCACCCGCGTCTGCCAAATCATCGTCCGCCGGCCGCGGTGAACCGGCGTCGCCTCGCCGATCACCTGGGTGCCGACGGGCGCCGGGGCGATGAAGTTCGTCTTGCTCTCGATTGTCGTCGTGCCGGCGCCTTCGGGCAGGTTGAGGATGGTGCCGGCGGCGCCGAGGGTGTCGGCGAAAGCCATGATCGCCCCGCCATGGAGCACCGCCGGGCGGGTGCAGAGATCGGCCCGCACCGTCATCCGGGCGACGATCCGCTCGGCTGCGGCGCTGACGAACTCGACGCCGAGCAACGCCGCGAAGGGCAGCGGCTGCGCGGTAACTCGTGCCAGCATGTCCATAATCAAGCCTCCTGCCGTGATGATCTGCCGCTGTGGCCGGTGGCGACAACCATGGTAATGCGAGCGTCGGTCGGCTAGTCTCAGATGAGGCAACTGTGTCCCGCCGGTCATCGAAAAGAAGTGCCCCAATCGGCATCTTCCCGCGGACGGCTGGTGCAATGGAGGGCGATGGGCGTGCGTAAACTGGCGATGGTTCTCCTGGTGACGGCTGCGGTGGCCCCGGCCGCCGGGCACGCCCAGCAACAGCCGGCGCAGGCCGGCAAGGACGCCGTCTACGAAGAGCTGAACCTGTTCGACGAGGCGTTCGAGCGGATCCGCCAGGATGCCGTCGATCCGGTGGCGGACGACAAGCTCGTCGGGGCGGCGATCACCGGCATGCTGACCGGCCTCGACCCACATGCCTCCTATATCGACCCGGCCGCGCTCAAGGCGTTGAACGCGCCGGCAAGCGGCGACGAGGTCGGGATCGGCGCGGTGGTGACGTTGACCAAGGGCGAGCTGAAGGTGATTTCGCCGCGCGACGGCTCGCCGGCGGCGGCCGCCGGGATCAAGCCGGGGGATTTGATCCTGGCGATCAACAAAGAGCCGACCTACGAGCTGACCCTGGCCGAGGCCGAGCAGAAGCTGCGCGGCCCCGCCGGCAGCTCGGTGGTGCTGACTCTGCAGCGCGGCGACGGCACCGCCCCGCTCAAGCTCACGGTCAAACGCGCCGCCGAGCATTTGCAGACCGTTTCGTCGCGGGTCGAAGACGGCAATGTCGGTTATGTCCGGGTGGCCGGGTTCGACGGCGGGACCCAAGCGGCGCTCGCCGCGGCGATACAGGATCTGCGGCAACAGACCGGCGGCAAGCTCGCGGGCATCGTCATCGACTTGCGCAACAACCCCGGCGGCAGCTTTCAGGACGCGGTCGCCGCCGCCAACGCCTTTCTCGACAAGGGCGACGTCGCCCTTGTCAAGGCGCGCAATTCCGACAGCCCCAAGCACATCGGCGCCACGTCGGGCGACTTGATCAAGGGGTTGCCGATCGTTGCCCTGGTCAACGGCGGCACCGCCGACGAGGCCGAACTGGTCGCCGGCGCGCTGCAGGACAACCACCGCGCCCTGCTGCTCGGCACCAAGACCTTTGGCGAGAGTGCGATCGAAAGCCTGATCCCGCTCACGAGCGGCGGCGCCATCCGGCTTACCACCTCCCGCTTTACGACACCCAGCGGACGCGAGATCGACGGCAAAGGTCTCGATCCCGATCTCGTCGTGACCCCGCTCAAGCTCGAAAAATTGGCCAAGGAGGAGGGTCTTCACGAGTCCGACCTGCCGGGCGCGCTGAAGAACCCCGATCAGCCTGCGCCCGCAACTCCGGTTGCCGGAACGACCTCGCCGGCCGCGAAACCGACCCCGGCCGCCAAGCCGGCCGGGCCGGCGGGCGCCAGTGCCGCCCCCACCTCGGCGGCCCCCACCGCGGCAACCCCCACCTCGGCAGCCCCGACCGCGAAAGCGGCCCCGTCGGTCGCCACCGGGGACATTGGTGGTGCCAACGACGAGCAGCTGACCCAGGCGCTCGACGTGCTGCGCGGTCTTGCCGTGTTCAACCGCCGCGCCGCCGGCTGAGCCGGGTGCGGCGCGGCGATGGCGTTAGCGGTGTCGCCATGAAAGTGGGCCTCTTCGTCAACACCCAGTTTCCCGAGGGCTTCGACCTCGCGGGGCGTGTCCCGGAGATGGTGGCGCAGGTGCGCGCGGCGCGCGACGCCGGTTTCGCGTCGCTGTGGTTCCCGCATCACTGGCTGACCCATCCGCTGCAGATGCTGCAGTTGACACCGGTCATGGGCTACGTCGCGGCCCACGCGCAGGGCATGACGATCGGGCCGAACATCCTGATCCTGCCGCCGCTCAACCCGGTGCATGTGGCCGAGGAAGCCGCTACCCTCGACGTGCTGACCGGCGGCAACTACATCCTCGGCGTCGGCCTCGGCTACCGCCAGCCGGAGTTCGACGCGTTCGGGGTCCCGCTCAAGGAGCGGGCGCCGCGGTTCAACGAAAGCATCGCCCTGATGCGCCGGCTGTGGACCGAGGACCGGGTCAGCCACAACGGCCGGTTCTATACCGTCAACGACGCCGGCATCGGCGTAAAGCCGGTTCGGCCGGGTGGGCCGCCGCTCTACATCGCCGGGCAGGCCGAGGTGTCGGTCAGGCGCGCGGCGCGCATCGGCGACGCCTGGCTGATCGTCAACAGCGGCGGGCTCGGCAAGGTGGCGCCGCTGATGCAGATCTATCGTGCGGCGTTGAAGGAGTACGGCCGCACCCCGATGGACTTCCCGATCACTCTCGAATGCTATGTCGGCGCGCGCCACGCGACGGCGCATGAGGAATGCCGCGGGCCGCTCGAATACAAATACAACGCCTATGCCTCATGGGGACTGCAGGATCGCACCTCGCCGTTGTTCGAGGATTTCGCGCGCGACCGCTTTATCATCGGAGACAAGGGGTCGGTGAGGGAAGAGATCGCGCGATATCGCGAGCTGCTCGGCGTCGATCACTTCATCATGCGCTGCCAATGGCCCGGGCTGCCGCAGGAGCAGGTGCTGAGCTCGATCCAACGGCTCGGCGAGATTTTCGCGTCGTAGTATCGCAACCGGCGAAGGCCGCGCGAACAGGGCGTGCTCGCGGCCTGCGCAACCTCTCCCCTTCCGGCGCCGGCGGGCCTATGCTGTCGGCGGACTTGGAGCCTCGACGCCCATGCCGGATGGACCCCGCGATAACGACGGTTTTTACGCCCGGACCCAGCACCAGCCGGCGGTGCTGCGCTCGGATTGGCATCCGCCTTCGGCCATGCAACGCTGACATCGCCCAATCGGCCTCTTCAGCGTGACCGGCCCCCGTCCGCGCCCCCTCGCGTCGCTTTACGTCGCCGGGCCGTTAGCGATGGGGTATGTCGACTTCTACACCTTCCTGATCCCGCTCTACGGCCTGTCGCTCGGGCTCGACGCCTCCGAGATCGGCGTCCTTGTCGGCGGCGCGCTCGATCCTCGCTCTTTTTCTGTCGATCCACATCGGCGTTTCGATGGACCGGTTCGGCACGCGCCGGGTCACTTTGTTCTTCGTCTGGACCGGGATGGCTCTGGCGCCGCTGTTTCCGCTGGTGTCGGGGTTCTGGGCCTTGCTGCTGCTGCAGCTGGTCAGCGGCGCCGCCGTTTCCTTCGCCTGGTCGGGAGCGCAGACCTTGGTCGCCCAGCACAGCGAGGGCGACGCCGGATACCTCGGCAAGTTCAGCTTTTTCGCGCGGCTCGGCTCGACGACGGCGCCGATCCTCGCCGGGGCGGCCTGGGATTTCGGCGGTGCCTGGCCCGCCTACCTGCTCGCCCTCGCTTGGGGCGCGGTGCTGTCGGCAGCGCTGTTGCGGGCGCCCGAAGCCGAGGTTTTCGGATCGAGCCGGAGCAGCGGAGGTGGCCGGGTACGGTTTCGCGCCCGCGACATCCTCCCGCGAGGCTCCGACTACGTCAGCTCGCTGATGCTGATCGCAATCCCGGCGGTCGCGATCTCGATGGCGATCATGGCAATGCGCAACACCACCTACAGTGTCCAGACCTCGGTTTATGTTGTGTACCTCAACCGGGTCGGCCTCGTCGGCACCGCAATCGGCCTGCTCTTCGCGGCCGTCGAGATTTCGAGCGGCCTCGGGGCGTTGTTCGCCGGGCGGGCGATGCGACTTGGCAACCCGCAGCGCACGATGCTGAGCGGAACGGTGTTGTCGATCCTCTTGATCGCGGCGACACCGCTCCTCGGCGGGGTCTTCGCCCTCCTGCTGCTGGCGCAGGCGGTGCGCGGCTGGCTCGAGGGGGTGATCCAACCGGTCATCTTGTCGGTGCAGGCGAAAGCGGTCGGCCGCCATCAGCAGGGTGCGGTCGTCGGCTTGCGCCAAACCGGCCAGCGGCTTTCATCGATCGCTGTCCCGCCGCTGATGGGGGCGATCGCCGACCGCTGGGGAACGAGCCAGAGCTTCTTCGTTCTCGGTGCGATGATGCTGCTGTTGTGCGCGCCGCTGGCGCTGGTCATCCGACGGGTGGGTCGGAAGGCGGCGGCGGGGCAGACCGAGGCGACCTTGGCCGACTGAGTTCCCCAGGCCTCTCCCATGGGGGCCGTCGCTCGGGTATGCTGCCGCGAGACCCTGGAGGCTGACGCCGATGCCGGACGGACCCCGCTACGACGACGACTTCTTCGCCTGGACCCAGCACCAGGCGGCGGTGCTGCGCGCGATGCCGGTGACCGACAACCGCTTCGACCGCGAGCACATCGCCGAGGAGATCGAGGATTTGGGCAAGAGCGAGCGCAACGCGGTGCGCAGCCAAATCCGCCGCATCATCGAGCATTTTTTGAAGCTCGCGCACTCGCCGGCCGAAGAGCCGCGGTTCGATTGGCTGGAGACGATCGACGGCGCGCGCGAGACGCTCTCGGACAAGATCACCCCGACCCTGCGTCGTGATGCCGAGGTCGATCTGGCCAACCTTTATGCTCAGGCGCGGCGACAGGCGGCACGCAGCCTCCACCGATATGGCGAGGCGTTCGCTGCCGCTGCCTTGCCGCAAGCCTGCCCCTATTCGCTCGACGATATTTGCCGCGAGGATTGGTATCCCGAGCGGCCAGGAGCAAAGCCATGACCCGCGACTTTGTCGGTTACGGCGCCGAGCCGCCGCATGCCGGGTGGCCGGGCGATGCGCGCATCGCGGTCAATTTCGTGATCAATTTCGAGGAAGGCTCGGAACTCTCCTATCCGGCCGGAGACGGCGTCTCCGAGGGCGGGCTGACCGAGATGACCGGCGCCGATCTCGGCGTCACGGGCCGCGACCTCGCCGCCGAGAGCATGTTCGAATACGGCGCGCGCGTCGGTTTCTGGCGCCTGCACCGCATCTTCACGCGCTTCCAGGTGCCGGTGACGATCTTTGGCTGCGCCCGTGCGTTCGAGGCCAATCCGCCCGCCGCCGCGGCGATCGCCGCCACCGACTGGGACATCTGCAGCCACGGCTATCGCTGGACCAACCATCCGGGGTTGGCGGAGGACGAGGAGCGCCGCCAGATCGCCGCCGCCGTCGAGATGATCCGCAAGACCACCGGCAAGACCCCGCTCGGCTGGTATTGCCGCTATGCGCCATCCGAAAACACCCGCCAGCTGATCGTCGAGCATGGCGGCTTTCTCTATGACAGCGACACCTACAACGACGAATTGCCCTACTGGGTGCAAGTGAGCGGCAAGCCGCACCTTGTCGTCCCGTACTCACTGACCACCAACGATTCGAAATTCGGCCGCGGCGTCTTCGGCTCGGGCGAGGATTTCTTCGCCTTTTTGCGCGACAGCTTCGACATCCTCTATGAGGAGGGCGCCGACCGGCCGCGGATGATGTCGGTCGGGCTGCATATGCGCTTGACCGGCCACCCCGGCCGCGCCAAGGCGCTCACTCGTTTTATCGAATACCTGAAGGGCCACGACCGCGTGTGGATCTGCCGGCGCGAGGACATCGCCCGCCACTGGATCGGCCGCTTTCCGCCTCCCGCGTGAGCCGCTATCGCGGCGGCCGATAGCCGTCGCTCAGGGTCTGCAAAAAGGCGGCGATGTCGTCGATGTCGGCGTCGGACAATGACGGCGGATCGCCGGGATGGCCGCCAAACGGCGGGTCGGCTTCGACGTTGCCCTGATAGCGCGCCGGCAGATCGTCGAATTTGCGCACGGCTCCGGAGGCGTCGCGCGGATACCATTTCCCAGGCCGGGTATCGCGTTCGACATAAAACGCGATCGCCTCGCGCAACGAGCGCACCGCGCCGTTGTGGAAAAAGACATGACGGGCGGCGATATTGCGCAGGGTCGGCGTCATAAAGCGCCCGCAATATTCGGGATGGCCGCGCAAATCGCTGCGCAGCGGCCCGCACAGGCCGAGATCGAAATAGGCCGGGTCTGTATTGGCCGGGATCGCGGGGTTGCGCGGCACGCCCAGCGCTACGAGACCGTAATCGGTGAATTGCGGCGGCGTGCCGTCATTGGCCCGCTGGCTCAGGTGGCAGCGGGCGCAATCTCCTTTGGCCGGATCCTCGAACAGCGACAGCCCGCGCCGCTCGGCGAGGCTCAATTCGGCCCCGCCCGCCAGATAGGCGTCGTATTTGCTGCTGTAGGGATAAAATTCGAGGTAGCTCTGTTCGTAGACCTCGATCGCCTCCAGCGCGGCGGCAAACGCTTTTTCGGGGTCGACAAAGACCGCTTGGCCGTATAGCCGCCGGAATTCATCCGCATAGGGCGCACGCTGCAATTTACCGGCCACATCCGCCGCACTCGCATTCGCCATCTCATAGGGCGACAGCAACGGGATGCGCGCCTGGTCGCGGCCCCGGTCGGCGCGGCCGTCCCAGGTCAGCCCGCCGGTCGGGCCGTTGTCGACGCTCTCGTCGCCCTCGTCGTCGTTGTCGAAAAAATGCTCGGTGAAGGCCGGCGCCGCCTGCAGGTACTCGAGGGAGGGCACGGCTCGGGTTCCCGATCGCCGCAGGTCGGCGCCGCCGAGCTGCACCGGGAGCGCGTTGGGCGGGCCGAAGGCGTCGCGCGGGCTGTGGCACGAGGCGCACGACATTTTCCCCGACGCCGACAGCGAGGGATCGGAAAACATCTGCCGGCCGAGCGCCGCCGCCGCTGCCGCGTGGCGCTCGACCTGCGCGCGATCGGCCGGCCCTCCCGCATCGGCTGTTTGCGCCATCCCGAGCACGAACAGGATCGCAACAGCCGCGGCGAGGGCAAGCGGCTTGCGCGTCGGCTTGTCACAAAACTGAAGCATCGATTTGTCTAAGCTTGTCGGCGCATGCCGCTCGGGATACGCGGCGGGGGCAACAGGATCGGCCGGGGGAGATCGTTCGAATGAAAATCGGGGCTGTGCTCGCCCTTGTGGCGGCGGCGTTTGTCGGTGAGGCGGGTGCGGCCGGCGCCGCGGGGCCGGATGACGCCCGAGCCGGCCTCGGCAACATCGAAACCATCGTCGTCATCTATGCCGAGAACCGCAGCTTCGACAATCTCTACGGCTCGTTCCCGGGCGCCAACGGCCTCTCGGGGGTCGCTCCGGCGCAATATCGCCAGCTCGACCGCGACGGGACCCAGCTGAAGGAATTGCCGCCGGTCTGGGACGGGTTGACGGCCAAGGGCGTCGTCCCGCCGGTGACGCAGGCACAGACCGAGCATCTGCCGAATGCGCCGTTCGCGATCGACGACCCCAAGGGCTTCAACACCCCGCTCAGTGTCGTCACCCACGATCTGTGGCACCGCTTTTACCAGAACCAGATGCAGATCGACGGCGGCAAGAACGACAAATTCGTCGCCTTTGCCGATTCGGGGGCACTGGTCATGGGCCACTATGACGGCGCCAGGCTGCCGCTGTGGAACGTCGCCAGAGAGTTTGTCTTGGCCGACAATTTCTTCATGGGCGCGTTCGGCGGCTCGTTTTCCAACCATATCTGGCTGATTTGCGCCTGCACCGGCAAATATCCCGATGCCGACAACAGCCCAGCCAAGGGGTCGATCGTCGCGGTCGAACCCGACGGCGTGACCCTTCAGATCGCCGCCAACTCGCCCAAATCGGCGCTCGACGGCATCCCGAAATTCGCCAAGGACGGCAACATTTCGCCCGATTTCTACGCGATCAACACGATGCAGCCGCCCTACCAGCCGAGCAACAACAAGCCAGCGCCGGGTGGCGAACCGGCCTATGCCGACCCCGCGAACCCGACCACCCTGCCGCCGCAGACCCAGCAGACGATCGGCGACCTGCTCAGCGCCAAGGGTGTCAGCTGGGCCTGGTATGCCGGGGCGTGGCAGGCGGTGCTCGACGGCAAGAACGCCGTGCCGGCGCCGAACTTTCAGTACCATCACCAGCCCTTCAACTACTTTGCCGACATGGCGCCCGGCACGACGGCGCGCGCCGAGCATCTGAAGGATGGCGGGCTCGGCGGCAGCGAATTTGTCAAGGCGATCGACGCCGGCGCGCTGCCGCACGTCGCCTTCTACAAGCCGCAGGGTAATCTCAACGAGCATGCCGGCTACACCGACGTTCTGTCCGGCGACGAGCACATCGCCGAGGTGATCCGCCACCTGCGCAACGGGCCGCAATGGTCGCACATGGTCGTCGTCGTCACCTATGACGAGAATGGCGGGTTCTGGGATCACATGGCGCCGCCCAAGGGCGACCGCTGGGGTCCCGGCTCGCGGATTCCGACCCTGGTCGTTTCGCCGTTCGCCAAAAAGGGCTTTGTCGACCACACGCTCTACGACACCAGCTCGATCCTGCTGCTGATCACGCGGCGCTTTGCGCTGCCGAGCTTACCCGGCCTCGACGCCCGCAACAGCGCCCTTGCCGCCCACGGCAGCCCGCCGCTCGGGGACCTTACCGCCGCGCTCAACCTGAAATAGAGGTTGGAAACGGGCACACAAATACGGCGGCGCTTGCCGATGCGGTGCGGCGCGGCAGGCAAGCAATCGATCGTCAGGGAGCCCGGTTTCGCCCAAAAGTAGCGGCGCGGCGACGTCGCCGCCGGCGGATTCCGGGCGATTGCGCATCGCCGGGTTTAAGTAACGGACCGCTGCCGCTTCCCGATCCGAAACCTCGCTAGGAAGATTTTGCGATTTTAATTCGCAGGCGCGGCAGCCTCCTCTTGCGCGCCAAAGCCCGGCGAGATGTTCCGACACCAGAAGGCATGGGATAAGAATAAAAATTAAGGATTGGAGCAATGGAGGCGGGGCTGGCTTATACCGTCTAGCTGAACTCGCTCGGAGACCCGAAAAGCCGCCAACGAAGAAAGTGGATGGGCGGGTTGACAAGCCCGATTTACCCTGTTTAGCTTAGACCGTTCCTCCCTGTCCTACCCGGATGGATCGGCAACAATCCGGGACGACGCCAGTCTGCATTCCTGAACCCATCCAATACAATTGGCATGGCGGCGCGATCGCTGTCGCCTGGGTGATGGAAGTGCCCCAACGAGAAGGAGACGCGGTCGGATGCCCCTGCGTCAGACGATCGGCATTTCCCTTGCATTCTTGATGGCCTCGAGCGGTGCGATGGCTCAAGCGCCTGAAAAAAGCGCCTCCTACCACCCCAATACCGGGGCCAACGCCGAGCCCGCCAAATCGGCCAACCGATCCGGCAAATCCCGCTCCGTCCACAAAGCTGCCCATTTCCGCTGGCCGTCGCGGCTGGCGTTCCACCGCGGCGGACGGGCGCGCGATCGCCAGGCGAGCTCTTACGCGGCAGACAACGACGCTTTTCTGCCCCTCCCGAATTGGGGGCCGACCCACACGACCGGGTACCAGCAGATCGGCCAGGCGGCATGGTACGCGCTCGTCGGCAACCGCACCTCGAGCGGCGAGCGGCTCGATACCGAGACGCCGACCGCCGCCCACCGGTCATTGCCGCTCGGCTCCTGCGCCAAGGTGACAAACCTCGACACCGGGCGCTCCGTGGTCGTCAAGATCAACGATCGCGGACCCTATAACCGCCGCTTCATCATCGACCTGTCGCCCCGAGCGGCCAACGAGATCGGGATGACGAATGCGGGAGTTGCCGCCGTCGTCGTCGAGCCGGTAGTGGCAGGCGGGCCGGTGGTGGCGGTCGGGCCGGCCGCGAGCGCCGCCGCAAAGCCGACCGTCGCCGTCTATCGCGCCGCCGGCGCCAATGTAACGCAATAGACCCTGCCTTTGCGGGGGACGGGCGGCAGCCGCGGTTGCCGGCCCGACCGGGCTCCGGACGGTGGCCGCACCGGGCGCGCGGCAACGGGATCCGGTGGCGACCCTTAAGCTGCCGGGTCTTGCGTGAAGTATTCGGTATCCTCGCGCCGCGGTCGCCAGCCGGGATTGCTCGGCCATTCCTTGGTTCGGCCGGACATCGCGTCGCCATAGCGTACGCGGAACAGCAAAGTGCGCCGCGGGCCGTTGACGTATTCGTGCAATTCGCCGCGCGGATGGACGACAAACGATCCCGGCGCAATGTCGATCGTCTCGCTTGGCGTGCGCATGACGCCGCCGCCCTCGAAGCAGAAATAAATTTCGGTCGCGTCCGGGTGGCAGTGATAAGGGCTGGTTTGTCCGGGTTCCCAGCAGGCGACCGTCACGTCACCTTCGCCGGTCGTGCCGAGCACTCTTTCCATGTGCTTTTTCGGGTCGAAGACTTCCTCGGCCTTTAAATTGAAGCTGTACACCGGCTGTCCTCCGCAAATTGCCGCCGCCTCGACCGCACGCCGCCGTCTCGCGACGAGACGCA
Source organism: uncultured Alphaproteobacteria bacterium (assembly GCA_963775525.1). GTDB lineage: Bacteria > Pseudomonadota > Alphaproteobacteria > ATCC43930 > CGMCC-115725 > AP-15. The sequence continues at coordinate 64,525 of CAVZJF010000071.1, forward strand.
ACCGCAACGAACTGGACGAGGCGGCGTGTCGGGGCCATAGCTTTACTCGAAAGATCGAGCAGGAGGAATGAATGGCGCAGGCGGGCCGCTTTCGCGAATTGCTGCACCGGGACGGCATGGTCGTGGCCCCCGGCGCCTATGACTGCATCACCGCCAAATTGATCGCGCAGGCCGGGTTCGACGCCGTCTACATGACCGGCGCCGGCACCGCGGCGAGCTTGGGTTATCCCGATTTCGGCCTCGTCACGATGTCGGAGATGGTCGGCAACGCCCGGCGCATCGCCGCCGCCGTCGATCTGCCGGTGATCGCCGACGCCGACACCGGCTATGGCAACGAGCTCAACGTTTTCCGCACTGTCCGCGAATTCGAGACCGCCGGGGTTGCCGGCATCCACATCGAGGACCAGGGCTTTCCAAAAAAATGCGGCCATCTCGACGACAAGGAGATCGTGCCGCGCGAGGATTGGCTGGCCAAGATCCGCGCTGCCGCAGCGGCCCGTCGCGACCGCGATTTCCTGATCATCGCGCGCACCGATGCGCGCGCCGCCGCCGGCTTTGACGAAGCGGTTGCGCGGGCCAATGCGGCACTCGCCGCCGGCGCCGACATGGCCTTTCTTGAGGCGCCGCAGAGCTTGGAGGAGGTGGCGGCGGTGCCGCGCCTGGTCGGGGGCCCGTGCCTGCTCAACGTCGTCTATGGCGGCAAGACCCCCGATCTCGACCTGCGCGAGGCGGCGGCGATGGGCTACAAGCTCGCGATCGTCCCGGGCCTGCTGGTCAAATGCGTCGTCGGCATCTGCGAGGAAAAGCTCGCGGAGCTGAAGGCGATCCACCGCCACCCGGCACCGCCCAAGGAAATGACCGTGCGCGAGATGTTCCAGCGCGTCGGCGCCGACGAATGGGACGCCCGCCGCAGCCAGTTCCGCGCCGTCGCCCCGACCCGCGACGCGGCGGAATAAAGCGACCGCAACCAGATCGGGGCGATGCGAGCGCGGCCGCTGTTGTCTCCCTCGCCCCGCTTGCGGGGTGAGGGGCGGGGGGAGGGGGCGTTGCTCGCCGACCGCGTCCTCTACCGCGACGGGCTGATCCTGGTCATCGACAAGCCGGCGGGCATCGCCGTGCATGCGGGCCCAGGCGGGGGGCCGAACCTGGAAAGCGGTTTCGACGCGCTGCGCTTTGGGCTGCCGCACCCTCCCGCCCTCGCTCACCGGCTCGACCGCGACACCAGCGGCTGTCTCGTCCTCGGCCGCCACCCGAAGGCATTGCGGCGGCTCGGCGCCCTCTTCGCCGAGGGCAAGGTCGAGAAGGTCTATTGGGCAGTCGTCGACGGCGAGCCGCCGCAGGCAGAGGGCCGGATCGAAGCCGGGCTGAGGAAAGTGAGCCGGAGCAGCGGCTGGCGAATGGTCGTCGATGCCGCCGGGCAGCGGGCGGTCACCGATTACCGCGTGCTCGCCGCCGCCGGCGGCAGAGCCTGGGTTGAGCTGCGCCCGCGAACCGGCCGCACCCACCAGATCCGCGTCCATTGCGCCACGCTGGGCTCCCCGGTCGTCGGCGATCCCGTCTACGGCCGCGGGGACGGCGAGCCCATGCTGCTTCACGCGCATGCCATCGTCTTGCCGCTCTACTCGACAAAGCCGGCGATCGCCGTCACCGCTCCGCCGCCACCACAGATGCTCCGGGCCTTGGCCGGGCTCGGCTACAGCAAGCAGCCGTAGGATGGGCTGAGCCTTGCGAAGCCCATCGCCACCGCCGCACCAGATGGGTTTCGCTGCGCGCTCAACCCATCGCTACAGGGCGATGGGGCTTCCTTGGTCTTGTCGCGTGCGAACTCCGTCGACGCGCATCAGACCGGGGCCGCGCTGCTCGCCTTCCCGAAAATTGCCGCGAAGGCGTGATACGTGGCGAGCTTGGCCGCGGTCATTTTTGTCGTGATCGCACCGTTGGTTGCGTTTGGTTGCGTTTGGTTGCCGGGGGTCGCGGGCGATGCGCTCGATTCCCGGTTCGGCCGAATTGTTTCCCGGTTGCCGCGAAACAAATCCCGGTTAGGGTAAACCAATTCCCGATTGGGACGGCCACGGGAAATCATCTGCAAGCCGTTGATCAAGCTTTGGGATTGGCAACAAAGTGGGGACTAAAACGGCTGTATTCCCGATATTTTCCCGGCGAAGCGGGAATTGGGCGGCGGCGGGCGGCGGGATTTCGACGATCGGACGATTGGGCGTCGTAAAGCTTGGGGCAAGCCGCGGGCGGCGGCGGGGAGGTTGCGCTTGACCCGGCCTGCGGGCTGTACGACACTTTTATTAAGTTACGCCTGTTTGGAGCATTATAACCAATGATTTTCTATCCGGAAGAACGCATCGCCATATTCATCGACGGGGCCAACCTCTATTCCGCGGCGCGCGGTCTCGCCTTTGACATCGATTACAAGAGGCTTCTCGATCTGTTCAGTACCAAGGGACGTCTGATCCGCGCGTTTTATTACACAGCATTGGTCGAGGACCAGGAATATTCGCCGATCCGGCCGCTGGTCGACTGGCTCGACTACAACGGCTATTCGATGGTGACCAAGCCGACCAAGGAATTCACCGACGCGATGGGGCGGCGCCGCATCAAGGGCAACATGGACATCGAGCTGGCGATCGACATGCTCGAAATGGCGCAGTTCATCGACCACGCGATCCTGTTCTCCGGCGACGGCGACTTTCGCCGGCTGGTCGAGGCGGTGCAGCGCCGCGGCGTGCGCGTGTCGGTGGTGTCGACGATCCGCTCGTCGCCGCCGATGGTGTCGGACGATTTGCGCCGCCAGGCCGACAACTTTATCGAATTGCAGGATTTGGCGCCGAACATCTCGCGCAACCACCACCCGCGCGAGGAGATGCGCCCGCGCCCCGAACCCGTCGACGAGGCGTGAGCGTCCAGCCGCCGCCATCGCCGCCGGCCTCCCGGGCCTCGCCAACCTCGCCCCGGCCTCGCTGTTGCCGCGCGCCGCACCGCAGCCCGCGGCGGCATTGCCGGCGCGCGACTGTCCGCGCTGCCCGCGGCTCGCCGCGTTTCGCGAGACCCAGCGGGCCGCGCATGCGGACTGGTTCAACGCGCCGGTGCCGCCGTTTGGCCAAGACGGCGCCGAAATCCTGATCGTCGGGCTGGCGCCGGGTCTGCGCGGCGCCAACCGCACCGGGCGGCCGTTTACCGGCGACCATGCCGGCGCGCTGCTCTATGCCACCTTGCACAAATTCGGGCTCTCCGAGGGCGATTACGACGCCCGGCCGGATGACGGGCTGGCGCTCGTCAGGGCACGGATCACCAACGCGGTGCGCTGCGTGCCGCCGCAGAACAAACCCGAACCCGGTGAAATCGCCAATTGCCGGGAATTTCTGTCCGCGGAGATTGCGGCCTCGCCGCGGCTGCGCGCCTTTGTGGCGCTGGGTGCGATCGCGCACTGCGCGGTTCTGGCCGCACTCGGCGAGCGCCGGGCATTGTTCCGGTTTGGGCACGGCGCCATTCACGCGTTGCCGGACGGCCGGCTGCTCGCCGACAGCTATCACTGCTCGCGCCTCAACACCAACACTGGAAAACTGACCGCCGCGATGTTCGAAGCGGTGTTCGCCGCACTCCTCGGCCGGCTCGGCCCCGGTCATGGCGGCGGCGCCCAAATCGCGCCCCAAATCGCGCCGAGGAATGCACATGACGCATGGCTTGGTCGCGCAATCGCCGAAATTTTGCGATTGCCTCGCAACCACAGGCCGGCGATATTGCGACCCGTTCGCATTCGCACAGCGCTGGTGATTGTCGATGCGCCGAGTCGTCCGGATTGCCGCATTTCTGGTGTTCGCCACCGCCGCGCCCGCCTTCGCGGACGACCCCAGTTTTGCCATCGCGCTCAAGAACAACCAGTTTGTCCCGAGCGAGGTGCAGATCCCGGCGGGGGTAAAGGTCAAGCTTGTCGTACGCAACGAGAACGCGACCTCCTCGGAGTTCGAGAGCCACCAGCTTCACCGCGAAAAGGTCGTGACCCCCGGCCAAGAAATTACTGTTTTCGTCGGGCCTCTCGATCCCGGCAGCTACGAGTTCTTCGACGATTTCCACCCGCAGACCCGCGGCCACCTGGTCGTCAAATAGCGAGCGACGCCATGCTGGCCACCGCAATCATCGTCTTTCGCGAAGTCCTCGAGGCGTCGCTGGTGATCGGCATCGTCCTGGCGGCGAGCCGGGGCGTGCCGCGGCGTGGCGTGTGGGTGACCGGCGGGATCGCCGCGCGGCGTCCTCGGCGCCTCCCTCGTCGCCGTCTGCGCCGGTGCGATCGCCGCCGCGGTCAACGGCATCGGCCAGGAATTGTTCAACGCCGCGATCCTGTTCACCGCGGTGGCGATGCTCGGCTGGCACAACATCTGGATGAACCGCCACGGGCGCGAGCTGGCCTCGGCCGCGGGCAGCATCGGCAAGGAGGTGCAGGGCGGTGGCCGGCCGCTCTATGCGCTGGCCCTCGTCGTCGGGATCGCGGTGCTGCGCGAAGGCTCCGAGATCGTCCTCTTTCTGTACGGCATCGCCATCGCCTCGGGGGTTGGCGGCCTCGGCATGTTGACCGGCGGAATTCTCGGGCTGGCCGGCGGCGCGGCGATCGGCGCGCTGATTTATCTCGGGCTCCTCGCAATCCCGCTGCACCGGCTGTTTACCGTTACGAGCTGGCTCATTCTGCTGCTGGCGGCGGGCATGGCGTCGCAGGGTGCGGCGTTTTTGATGCAGGCCGACCTGCTGCCGTCGCTCGGCAACGACCTGTGGAACACGTCCTCGATCCTGACCGAGAACAGCATGCTCGGGCTCTTGCTGCATGTGCTGATCGGCTACTCGGCGCAGCCGGCCGGCATCCAAGTGGTATTCTACCTGGCGACGCTTCTCGTCATCGGCACCCTGATGCGGGTGCTGGGACGCGGTCCGGCCCGGCCGTCTGGCCGTCCGGCCGCCACCGCCTCGGTCTAAGCCAACCCCCTTTCCACCCCGCCACCAGGCAGTTCGTGCTGCGTTGGAGATGCGAATGCGTAGCATTAACGCCTGTTCCCTGCTCGTCGGGACGGCTCTGGCCATGGCTGTTGCGATGCCGGCCATGGCGGATTTCAAGGTGCAGATGCCCGATGCCGAAACCGGCGAGGTCGCGATCGAGCCGCTCGGCGATTTCGGCCACGACCCGCGAGCCGCCCACAGCGGCGAATTGAGCTCGACCCAGGAGTTCGAATACGGCGTCAACGGCTTTTGGCGCACCGAGCTCGAATTGGAGCAGGAGCGCGAGGCGGGACCCGGCGAGTCGATCCATTTCAGCCAGGTGACCTGGGAGAACATTCTTCAGTTCACCGAGCGCGGCGAACGCTGGATCGACAGCGGGTTCTTTTTTGAATTCGGCAAAAGCACGCTCGCCGACACCTCGAACGAGGTCACCTTCGGCCCGATTTTCCGCAAGGAGATTTTCCATACCGTCAATACCGTCAACCTGTTCATCCAAAAGGACGTGGGCGGCGAGTTTGCCTCTGGAAGACCGGGTTTTCTTTACGCCTGGGAGACGCGGATAGCGCTCGGCACCCCGATCGAGCCGGGTTTCCAGGCCTATGGCCAGCCGAGCAGCTTTGAAGGGTTCAACTCAGGCTGGCCCGAAGACAACCGCATCGGTCCGCAACTCTTCGGCACGATCAATAATATCGGTCCCGGCACCCTCAAATGGAACGGCGGCGTGCTGTTTGGCGTCAGGCCGTGGGCGCCGCGCGAGACCTATCGCTGGCAGGCCGAATACGAGATCCATTTCTGACGCTCGGCGTCCGGCCGCGGGGGCGGGCCGGACGCGCGCAAAAATCAGATGTCGCGCTCGCGCATGATGCGGGCGCGGCTGCGCTGCCAGTCCCGCGCCTTCTCGGCCTCGCGCTTGTCGGCCTTGCGCTTGCCGCGGGCGAGCCCGAGCGCGATCTTGGCCCGCCCGCGCTCGTTGAAGTAAATCGACAAGCGGCACGATCGTCACGCCCTCGCGGCGAATGGCGCCCAGCAGGCGGTCCATTTCCTTGCGGTGCAGCAGCAGCTTTCGCGGCCGCCGCGGCTCGTGGTTGAAATGCGCCGAGCTCGCGTATTCGGGGATGTTGGCGTTGACCAGGAACAGCTCGCCGCCGCTCTCGTTGGCATAGGCTTCGGCGATGCTGGCCTGGCCCTTGCGCAGCACCTTGACCTCGCTGCCCTGCAACACCAGCCCGGCTTCGAGCGTGTCCTCGATCAGGTAGTCGTGGCGGGCGCGCCGGTTTTGCGCGACATAGCGGTCGGCCGCCCGCATCGCGCCCGCCCTCGGCTCAGTTCAGCAGGCCGGCGCCGCGCATCGCCCGCGCCACCCGCTCCTCGGTCTCGGGCATGATCGCCCATAATGGTTGGCGCACATTCGGCTCGCATTTGCCGAGCAGCGAGGCGGCGTATTTGACCGGCGCCGGGCTGGTTTCGGCGAACAGCGCGTCATGCAGCGCGATCAGCCGCTCGTTGATGCGGCAGACCGTGTCGACCTCGCCTCGCTGCCAGGCCTCGTGCATCTCCGAGAGAAGCCTGGGCGCGACATTGGCGGTGACCGAGATGCAGCCGTCGCCGCCCTGCGCGAGATAGGCGACGGCGGTTGCGTCCTCACCCGACATCATCGCAAAGTCCGGGCCGATCTCGACCCGCAGGCGCAACGGCCGGGCGAGGTCGTTGGTCGCGTCCTTGAGCCCGACGATGTTGGGCAGTTTGGCGAGCCGCGCCATCGTCGCATTGCTCATGTCGACCGCCGAGCGCCCCGGGATGTTGTAGATCACGATCGGCAGGTCGGCCGCGTCGTGGACCGACTTGAAATGCTGGTAGAGCCCTTCCTGCGTCGGCTTGTTGTAATAGGGGCAGACGACCAGCGCGGCGTCGGCGCCGGCCTCCTTGGCCATGCGGGTCAGCTCGATCGTGTGCGCGGTCGAATTCGACCCGGTTCCGGCGACGACCGGCACCTTGCCGCCCGCGGCCTCGGCGCACAGCGCGATGACGCGCTCCTGCTCTTTATGGCTCAAGGTCGGCGTCTCCCCGGTCGTCCCGGTCGGGACCAGGCCGTGGGTGCCCTGTTCGACTTGCCAGGCGACAAAGTCCTGGAACTTGGTCTCGTCGACGCCCCCATTGCGGAAGGGCGTGATCAGCGCGACGAACGAGCCCTTGAACATTATCTCCTCCCGAATGGCGGCCTCACGCGACCACGATAGTCCCCACGGCAGCGGGCAGCAACATTGCCGGCGCCGGGTGGTGGGGCAGCTTGAATTTCGGCTTCGCGTGGCGCGTCGACCCTACGCTGCTGCTCGCCGATGACGGCTTGGCGCCGATTCCGGCCGGTCACGTGACAACGAGGCTCGGCCCAGGCGGACCCTAAGCCGGCCTTGAGGGCAGCCGGGCACGGATCACTACGGCACCCGGCTTGACGGCGCTCGGCCGGTTGCCAAAGGTGTTGCCCGCGATCCGGTGAGGAGATGCCGATGCTGCCGCTGGTTCTGTCGTCCGACTCCCACGTCTTCGAGCCGCCCGATCTGTGGCAGACCCGCATCGATCGGGCGTTCCGCGATCGGGCGCCGCGGATCGAGCGGATCGACGGCGGCGACTGCGTCGTTGTCGAGAGGGATCAGATCCTCTCCGGGATCGGCCTGATCTCGAACGCCGGCGCGCGGTTCGAGGCCCCCGAGACGATCTCCGCCGAGGGGCGCTTCGAGGACGTGCGCCGCGGCGGGTACGACCCCGCGCAGCACCTCGAGGACATGGCGCTCGACGGGGTGGCCGGCGAGGTCCTCTATCCGAGCCAAGGCCTCTTTTACTTCAAGGTGGCGGACCCGGCGCTGATGTCCGCCATCTTTCGCGCCTATAACGGCTGGCTCGCCGAGTTCTGCCAGACCGATCCCGCGCGGCTCAAGGGTGTGGCGATGATCAACCTCGACGACGTCGAGGACGCGATCAGGGAATTGGAGCGCGCCGCGCGCCTCGGCCTCGCCGGTGCGATGATCACCGAGTATCCAGCCGAGGACCGGCGCTACGACCAACCCGAATACGAGCCGTTCTGGGCCGCCGCCGAAGCACTCGACATGCCGTTGAGCCTGCACACGGCGACGCGGCGGCAGGGCAAGATCCGCGGGGCCGGTCCCGGAACCCTGCGCGACGCCAGCAGCCGCGCTACCAAGGCGTTCTATCCGGCATTGTCGCTGTGCGACCTGATCTTCTCCGGCGTCTTCGAGCGTCATCCGCGCCTGACCCTAGCCATCGTCGAGTTCGAGCTGGCCTGGGCGCCGAACGTGCTTTCTTCGATGGACTACACCTATCGCGAGCGCCACGGCGAGGCGGTCTACCGGTTCAAGGACGGTATGCGGCCGAGCGACTTTTTCCGCCATAACGTCGTCTTGAGCTTTCAGGAGGACGCGATCGGCATCCGCCTGCGCGACGTGATCGGCACCGACAACATGATGTGGGGCTCGGACTACCCGCACAGCGAGTCGACCTTTCCCCAATCGCGCCAGATCCTGGCCGAGATCCTAAAGGGCGTGCCGGACGACGAACAAGCCAAGATCGCCGCCCTCAACACCGCCCGCGTGTACAATTTCGACGTGGCAAGCCTGACCGTCCCTGCTTGAAGCGCCAACCCCTCTGCGGATCGACGAGGTCGGCGTGCCGCGTTTCGAATTGGCCGATCTGCGCATTGTCGCATCTAACCAGCTGCGCGTGGCAGCTGCGGCGCGCAAGGCAATTACAACAGCTGTTGCAATCCTAAGATCGAGGCCGTTTACGGCTGTAGCTGTTGCAGCCGCGGCGTGACTTCATCGAAGTCGATTACACCGTTCCAATAATCAATGATCACGGCCTGGTTGAGGTCGATCCAGCGACTGACGAGCGCGACATCGGCGGCCGGCAAGCTGCCCGGGACAATTTCATGTGGCTGCGGTCGCACCGCTATCGACGGAGCGGTGGCCCAGGAGCCGCGACCGCCATGAAGAGGGCTGGCTTTGACCCGCACATCGTGCGGATAACCGTCGTTTTCGGTAATCCATACCGCCATCGGCAGGCCGGTCAAGCGCGGCGGCAACTTCACTTTTGCCCAATCCTCCGCGACGGCTTGCGTAGTGGTCGTGTCTTTAAGATCGTCCGTCATATCCGTGTAGCGGCCGCTCCCCCAGCTTTGACTTATTGGGCATGGCCGAGGGCGTCAACAAGGGTTTTTGCTGAGTCCAGGTCCGAGGTCGGCGTGCCCGCGCAGTTCCGGAGAGGCCGCCCGCTTCCGTCGCGGCGCGTTTGCCGGCGATGCCGGACTGTCACAAGCCGAATTCGCGCGCCGGATCGGCATATCTCTCGCGACAGTGCGCGGTTGGGAACAGGGGAAGCTGTTGCCGCAAGGTGCGGCCCGCGCGCTACTGCGCGTGATCGACCGGTGCCGGAAGCCGTGCTTGCGCTGAGCGCAGGCTAGACCGGCCCACCGCGGCAACCGCCGCGAGCTGATGTTCTTCGGGGCCGAGGACTATCGGCTTTACTCCGTTTGATCGCGACCGCGCGCCGGCGCGGAGATCTCGGCGTATTGCCTGATGCCCATCACGTCCACTTGACCGTGACGCCGGCCGACGGCGATGGGCTGCGGGCGACCCTTGCCGAGGCGCACCGACGTTATACCCGGGCCATCAACGCCCGGTTCCGCTGGACGGGCCATCTATTTCAGGGCCGCTTTGGCGCGGTCGTCATGGATGAGCCGCACCTCTTGGCGGCGGCGCGTTACATCGCGCTCAACCCGAACGGCCGCTCGCCATCGATAAAGACGAAATCGAAGTCGAGCCTCCAGATGCGATCACCCATGGCGATGGGAAGGAAAGGTTGTAGCCGTACGCCTTGCGCCGGCCCGCATGGCGGCTTTGATCCGGTTGGTTGCTTCATCCAGGTCCTCATCGGGCGGTGACTTCGGAACCTGTGCCATCCTGTTCGAATCTGCGGCTATTCGCGCCGGATTGAGTGTCCCGACTCATGCGGATCGCATTCACGGCGGTGACGAGCGACGCAGGCTCTGGCCCTCCTAAAAATACCCTGTCCGAGATGGCCCCTCGACTGCGCCGGGTCCTCCCCCGGGGAGGGCCCAGCGGCAGCAGCGGCAGGCGGCCAGAGGAGGACGACAGGAACCTAGTTGAGACGGTATATCCTGGCAGCATTGCCTCCGGCGATCTTGGCCTTCTCCTCTTCGGTGCAGTCCTTCAGAACCTCCTCGATGATTTGCCGGCTCCTGGGGAAGGTGGATTCGACATGGGGATAGTCTGAGCCCCAGAGGAGATTATCCACACCGATGAGGTGGCGGTCGCGTATGCCCATGGCGTCTTCCTGGAAGCCCGCAAACACGTTGCGGTGGAAATAGTCGCTGGGCAGCATGGCCTCCTTGAACCGATAGCGCTCTTGCTGGACCCGCTGGGTGTAGGTGTAGTCGATGCGGTCCAGGAAATGGGGAATCCAGGACAGCTCGTGCTCCACGGTGCCCATCTGGAGTTTTGGAAAGCGTTCAAAGACGCCGCTGAAGATCATGTCGGCAAGAGACATCCGCACCCAGTGGTCGGCGTTGGCGAGGAAGGAGTTGCGGACGCGGTTGCGGTCCTCGAGCCCAAAATCCTGGCCTGGGCCCGGCCGGTTGGTCGCGATGTGCATGCCAAGGGGAATATCCAGATCCTGGGCCGCCGCCCACAGCGGCTCATACATGGGATTGTCGTACCCCTTCCCCTCCGGGGGATAGACGGTGACCATGCCGCCCGCCAGCCCCATCTTGGCGCAGCGCTCCAGCTCCTTGACCCCCTCTTGCACATCGTCCACGTTGATCATGGCGATGCCCTTGAGGCGCTTGGACTCTGCGGCGCTGAACTCAGCCAGCCAGTTGTTGTATCCTCTGAAAATCTCCGACAGCAGCGCAGTGTCCGGCACGCTGTAGAGCAGCAGACCGACCGTGGGATAGACGACACTGACATCCACCCCATCGGCATCCATGTCCTTGAGGTGCTCTGACGGTTCGTAGCCGCCGCGCCGCACTTTATCGAAGGTCGTGGTGCGGACCATCTTTTCCGGCGCCTCAAACCGCATACCCGTCTGTGCGCCAGCGCTCAGCCCGATCGTTCGATGGCCGTCGCAGTACCACCAGTCGCCGTCATATTCGCGGACAAGCTGCGGAACCCGGTCCTTAAACGCCGGCTTGGCTCGGCTCGTCCACAAGTCCGATGGCTCAAACACGTGATTGTCCGATGATATAACCCGGTAATTCGCCATGATTTTACCCTCCCGCTTGGTGGTGAGCGCCCTCCCGGTTCTGCCGCCTGCATGACCCTCACCAGCCCCACCATACCGCTTGCGGAACCCTCGCCGATAGAGCGGAGTATCTCCAGGGGTTCGAAAGACCGGCGCTGCGACCAACCCGAGCACGAGCGGTTCTCGGCCGCCGCCGCGGCGCTCGGCCTGCGCCCACCGCGAGCGCCGCGGTGGAGCAGATACTGTGCCCATTGGGATGATGTTCGGAATCGCCTTCGCCATCACGTTTCTATGCCGGAGATCGTCTTGACGGTGCCGGCGCCGACCGCGTCGTAGCCGGGGACGCTGGCGACAAGCGAATGGAACGTGGCGCTTTTTAGCATGTCGATCAGATCCGCAATATTCTTCTGCTCGATGGCCTCCTTCTTAACCAGCAAGTAATAGTCTTCGGTGAACAGCGGGATGAATTCCAATCGCAGCCGCTTTGCTGCCGCCTCGATGCCGAGGCCGACATCGGCCATGCCGCTGGCGACCGCGGCGGCGACCGCCAGATGGGTGAATTCCTCCGAGTAAAAGCCGTCGATCTCGTTGCGGTCGATCCCCTGGTCCTTGAGGATCTTTTCGACCGCGAGCCGCGTTCCCGAGCCGCGCTGGCGGTTGATAAAGCGGGCTTTGGTCCGCACGATGTCGGCACGCTGCTGATGCCTTTGGGATTGCCCGGCATGACCATAAAGCCCTGTCGGCGCTTGACGAAATGAATGAGCCGCTGCAGCCGCGGCTTGAACCAGGGCTGATAGGTCGCCATCAGCTCATGGCCGAAATCCCCCTCGGGGATGTGAAACCCGGCCATCTCGCAGCGCGCCTTGCACAACGCCACGACACTATCGAGGCTGCCGACAAAGCGGATATCCAGTTTCGGGCCGTCGCGGGTGCGCAGCAGGTCCCGCAATTCCGCCAGAACGAGGTCGTGGCTGGCATAAATCGCGATCGTCGGCTGCGGCTCGTTCAACAGGCTGCCGAGCTGCTGCTCGACCTCCGAGGCCGCACTTTCGAGATGCGGCGACAGTCGCGCCTCGATCCGTTCGCGCAACCACAAGAGGCGCTCGCCGAGCGGGGTCAGCCGGCTGCCGCGGCCCTGTTCTTTGTCGACCAGCGGCTGGCCGATGATGTCCGACCATTTCGTAATCAGACCCCAGGCCTGGCGATAGGGGAGCCCCACCTTGGTCGTGGCGCTGGTCAGCTTGCCGCTCTCCCGGATTGCTTCGAGCAGCTCGAAGAGCTCCGGCTCGATCGGTTTTCGCGGCTGCACGCCGGCGCTCCACACCAGATCGAGATGTAGAGCGGTATCATTCTCGGACATATGTGAAATATCGCATATTGAGAAGCGGTTTCGGCACGGTATGTTGATGAGCTGGTGAAGGGCAACAGACGTATCAAGAATATGCACGAATTAGCCTATCATGTCAGGTGAGACCGGTGCCGCCGCGTGAGCCGAAGAGCCGCTTGGGACGCCGACCGCGCCACCCGGCGCATCGAGGAGCTGCGCCAATTGCCCGGCGCGATCCTGCCCATCCTCCACGCCTTGCAGGCGGAGTTCGGCTATGTCGATCAGGCGGCGGTGCCGCTGATCGCAAACGCGCTCAACCTGTCGCGCGCCGAAGTTCACGGGATCGTCAGCTTCTATCACGATTTCCGCAAAGCGCCGCCCGGCGCCCACGTCCTGAAGCTGTGCCGCGCCGAGGCCTGCCAGTCGATGGGCGCCGACGCGCTCGCCGCGGAAGCACGCCAGCGGCTGCGGATCGATTGGGGCGAAACCACCGTCGACGGACGCGTGACCTTGGAGCCGGTGTTCTGCCTCGGGCTCTGCGCCTGCGCGCCGGCGGCGATGCTCGACGGAAAAGTAGTCGGCGGGCTCGATCGTGCCCGGCTCGGCGCCCTGCTCGACCAGACCGGCTTCCCACAGGCGCGGCGACCATGACGATCCCCCGCATCTTCGTGCCGCACGACGCCGGCGCCTTGGCGCTCGGCGCCGATGAGGTCGAGCGCGCGATCATCCTCGCCGAACGACCGCCGCGGGATCGAGGTCGAGATCGTGCGCACCGGCTCGCGCGGGCTCTATTGGCTAGAGCCGATGATCGAAGTGGCGACGGCGCAAGGGCGCATCGCCTACGGCCCGGTGCATGCCGACGATGTCGAGCCGCTGTTCGATGCCGGCTTCTGCTTGATGGCGGGCCGCATCTATTGCGCCTTGGCCGACCGGAAGAGCTTCCGTTCCTCAAGCGCCAGACGCGCTTCACCTTCGCGCGCTGCGGGGTCATCGACCGGCTTTCGCCGCAGGATTACCGCGCGCATGGCGGGTTTGTCGGGCTGGAGCGCGCAATCGCATTGGGGCCCGGCGCGATCATCGAGGAAATCGTCAAATCCGGCTTGCGCGGGCGCGGCGGCGCCGGTTTTCCGACCGGCATCAAATGGCGGACGACGGCGCAGGCCGAGGCGCTCCAGAAATACATCGTCTGCAACGCCGACGAAGGCGATTCCGGCACCTTCGCCGACCGCATGATCATGGAAGGCGACCCGTTCGTCCTGATCGAGGGCATGACGATCGCCGGGATCGCGGTCGGCGCCACCAAGGGCTATGTCTACATCCGCTCCGAATACCCGCATGCGATCGAAATCTCGGCCGCGCCATCGAGATCGCGCGGCGGGAGCGGCTGCCTGGGCACCGGCATTTTCGGCTCGGCTCATGATTTCGACCTGGAGATCGCGTAGGCGCCGGCGCCTATGTCTGCGGCGAGGAGACGGCACTCCTCGACAGCCTCGAAGGCAAGCGCGGCGTGGTGCGCGCAAAGCCGCCATTGCCGGCGCACAAGGGTGCGTTCGGCCAGCCGACGGTCGTCAACAACGTCATTTCGCTCGCCTCGGTGCCGGCGATCCTCGCCGACGGCGCCGACGCCTATCGCGATCTCGGCTTCGGCCGCTCGCGCGGCACCATGCCGATCCAGCTTGCCGGCAATATCAAGTATCGCGGGCTGTACGAAACGGCGTTCGGGCTCACCCTGGGCGAGATCGTCGATGACATCGGCGGCGGCACGGCGACGGGCCGTCCGGTCCGGGCGGTGCAGGTCGGCGGCCCGCTCGGCGCCTATTTCCCGCGCGCGCTGTTCGATACGCCGTTCGACTACGAGGCCTTCACCGCAAAGAATGGGTTGATCGGGCATGGCGGCGTGGTCGCGTTTGACGACACGGTCGACATGGCGCGGCAGGCGCGCTTTGCGATGGAATTCTGCGCGATCGAATCCTGCGGCAAGTGCACGCCGTGCCGGATCGGCTCGGTGCGCGGCGTCGAGGTCATCGACCGCATCATCAAGGGCGAGCGGCGCGGCGAGAACCTGACGTTGCTCCACGAGCTGTGCGAGACGATGCGGTTCGGCTCGCTGTGCGCGCTGGGTGGTTTCGTGCCGTTCCCGGTGCTGAGCGCGCTGACCCATTTCCCCGAAGATTTTGGCACGCCCGCTCGGGCGATGCCGCTGCGGCCTAGGAGGCCTCGATGCCCTCATCAGCGAAATCGATTACGGCACGCCGGCGTTAAAGTCGGCTGAAACCGTATCGCTGACAATCGACGGCTTCACGGTAACCGTCCCCGAAGGCACATCGATCATGCGCGCGGCGATGCAGCTCGGCATCAAGGTGCCGAAGCTGTGCGCCTACGACATGGTCGATGCGTTCGGCTCGTGCCGGCTTTGCCTGGTCGAGATCGCGGGCCGGCCGGGAACGCCGGCCTCCTGCACCACGCCCGCCGCGGACGGCATGGTGGTGACGACGCAGACCCAGCGCCTCGCCAAGCTCCGCCGCAACGTCATGGAGCTCTATATCTCCGATCATCCGCTCGACTGCCTGACCTGCGCCGCCAACGGCAATTGCGAATTGCAGGACATGGCGGGTGCGGTCGGGCTGCGCGAGGTCCGCTACGGCTACGACGGCGCCAATCACCTGAGGGCGGAGAAGGATGCGTCGAACCCCTATTTCACCTTCGACCCGGCGAAATGCATCGTCTGCTCGCGCTGCGTGCGCGCCTGCGAGGAAGTCCAGGGGACTTTCGCGCTGACGATCGACGGGCGCGGCTTCGCCTCCAAGGTCGCGGCGGGAATGGACGAGGATTTCCTTGACTCCGAATGCGTCTCCTGCGGCGCCTGCGTGCAGGCCTGTCCGACCGCGACCCTGATCGAGAAGTCGGTCATCGAGGTCGGCCAGCCGGAGCATCGGTGGTCACCACCTGCGCCTATTGCGGCGTCGGCTGCAGCTTCAAGGCCGAGATGAAGGGCGACCAAGTCGTGCGCATGGTGCCGTACAAGGACGGCAAGGCCAATCACGGTCACAGTTGCGTCAAGGGCCGTTTCGCCTGGGGCTATACCAACCACCGGGACCGCATCCTGAAGCCGATGCTCCGTGAAAAGATCACCGATCCGTGGCGCGAGGTGTCGTGGGACGAGGCGATCGGCCATGTCGCCTCCGAATTTCGGCGGATCCAGGCGCAACACGGCATCGGCGCGATCGGCGGCATCACCTCGTCGCGCTGCACCGACGAGGAAACCTTCCTCGTGCAGAAGCTGGTGCGCGCGGTGTTCGGCAACAACAATGTCGATACCTGCGCCCGGGTCTGCCACTCGCCGACCGGTTACGGCCTCAGCAAGACCTTCGGCACCTCGGCCGGCACCCAGGATTTCGACTCGGTCGAGGACGCCGATGTCGTCATGGTCATCGGCGCCAACCCGACCGACGCGCACCCGGTCTTCGCCTCACGCATGAAAAAGCGGTTGCGCCAGGGTGCGAAGCTGATCGTCGTCGATCCGCGCCGCACCGACCTGGTGCGCTCGGCGCATGTCGAGGCGGCCTACCACCTGCCGCTCAGGCCGGGCACGAATGTCGCGATGTTCAATGCCTTGGCGTATGTCGTCGTCACCGAAAACCTGGTCGACGCGCCATTCGTGCGCGAGCGCTGCGACGCCGACGCCTTCGCCGCCTGGGTCGAATTCATCAAGCGGCCGGAGAACAGCCCCGAGACCGCTGCCGAGTTCACCGGCGTTCCGGCCGAGGATATCCGCGCCGCCGCGCGGCTTTACGCGGGCGCCGGCAATGCCGCGATCTATTACGGCCTCGGCGTCACCGAGCACAGCCAGGGCACGACCGCGGTCATGGGCATGGCCAATCTGGCGATGGCGACCGGCAATATCGGCCGGCGCGGCGTCGGGGTGAACCCGCTGCGCGGCCAGAACAATGTCCAGGGTTCGTGCGATATGGGCTCGTTCCCGCACGAGCTGTCGGGCTATCGCCATATCTCGGACGGCAATGTGCGCGCGTTGTTCGAACGCGATTGGGGCGTGACGCTCGAGCCCGAGCCGGGACTGCGCATCTCCAACATGCTCGATGCCGCGCACGACGGTTCGTTCCGCGGCCTTTACGTCCAAGGGGAGGACATCCTGCAATCCGATCCCGACACCCGTCACGTCGCTGCCGGCCTCGCGGCGATGGAATGCGTCGTGGTGCAGGACCTCTTCCTCAACGAGACTGCCAATTACGCACACGTGTTTCTGCCCGGCTCGACCTTTCTTGAAAAGGACGGCACGTTCATCAATGCCGAGCGGCGCATTGGCCGGGTGCGCAAGGTCATGCAGCCGAAAAGCGGCTATGCCGACTGGGAGATCACCCTCGCTCATCGCCAAGGCGATGGGACTGGAGATGCACTACGACCACCCGTCCGAAATCATGGACGAAATCGCGCGGCTGACCCCGACCTTTGCCGGTGTCTCCTTTGCCAAGCTCGACGAGGTCGGCTCGCTGCAGTGGCCGTGCAACGACACCGCCCCCGAGGGGACGCCAATCATGCATGTCGGCAATTTCGTGCGCGGCAAGGGCAATTTCCTGATCACCGAATACGTGCCGACAGATGAGAAGATCGGGCCGCGCTTTCCGCTGTTGCTGACTACCGGCCGGATCCTCAGCCAGTACAATGTCGGCGCCCAGACGCGGCGCACCGACAACGTCGTCTGGCACGAGGAGGACCGGCTCGAAATTCACCCGCATGACGCCGAAGAGCGCGGCATCCGCGACGGCGATTGGGTCAGACTGGCGAGCCGCTCGGGCGAAACCAGCCTGCGGGCGCGGATTACCGACCGGGTGGCGCCCGGGGTCGTCTACACGACCTTCCACCACCCGAATACCCAGGCCAATGTCGTCACCACAGATTATACGGACTGGGCGACGAGCTGTCCCGAATACAAGGTGACGGCGGTCCAGGTGTCGCCGTCGAACGGCCCCACGCAGTGGCAGATCGGTTATCGCGAGCAGGCGCGCCGGAGCCGGGTTGTTCTGCCCGCCGCCGAATGAGCCTTGCGTGCCGGATGACCTCTTCTCTCGCCGCGGTGCGGCGCGTCCCGCGCGCCAGCTGGCGCGGCGGCAAGATCTCGTCGGGTGAGCGCGCAATCCCCGAGGAAACCGCGGTCGCGCTGACCTACAACCGCTTCGCCTATGCGGTGATGATGGCGACACCGCACGATCTCGAGGATTTCGCCGTCGGGTTCAGCCTGTCGGAACGCGTCGTGACGCGGCTGGACGAGATCCTCGATATCGAGATCGTCCCGGGCGACAAAGGTGTCGAGCTGCGGCTGTGGATCGCCGAGGCGCGGATCGAGGCGTTCACCGAGCACCGCCGTTACATGGCGGGTCCCACCGGCTGCGGGCTGTGCGGCGTCGAAAGCCTGGCCGAGGCCATGCGGCCCCCGCCCGAGGTGACGTCCGGCTTTCGCATGTCGGCCGATGACATCGCCGATGCCGTCGCTTCCCTCCCGGCCCTGCAATCCTTTAATCGGGAAACCCGGGCGATCCATGCGGCGGCGTTCTGGACGCCTGAGCGCGGGATTGTCGCTCTGCGCGAGGATGTCGGACGCCACAACGCGCTCGACAAGCTGGTCGGCGCCCTCGCTCGCGGCGATGTACCCGCTGATGCCGGCGCGATCCTGCTGACCAGCCGCGTCTCGGTCGAGATGATCCAGAAGGCTGCGGTCTGCGGCGCGCCGATTGTCGCTCGCGGTCTCAGCACCGACGGCACTCGCGCTGCGCACCGCGCAAGACGCCGGCATCACGCTGATCGCCATCGCCCGCGATGACGGCTTCGAGGTGTTTACCCATCCCGGCCGCATCGCCATGGAGGCAGCCGAGCATGTCGCCTGAAAAGCTGGTCTATATGGCCAATCAGATCGGCAAATTCTTTTCCCACGCATCGGAAGAAGAAGCCGTCTTCAACACCGCCGACCACTTGAAGAAATTCTGGGACCCGCGGATGCGCACGGCCATCGTCGAATACGCCGAGGGCGGCGGCGCGGAGTTGCAACCGATCGTGCTGAAAGCGGTTCGCAGCCTCGGAGCGGATGGGCAGCCAAAGGTATAAACCGTGTCGTCGGCTGGGGAAGCCTGGCCGGCTTTGTGCTGAGGCGAGCTGAGAACCCCCCGGCGGCCCCTGCCGGCCGCCGGGGTCGACATCATCGCCGCTCGGAGATGCCGGCGTCCTTCAAAATCTTTCTGAGAGTGCCCTCACCCTTTAGGTTCTTTGGCACGCTCAGAGGGCGGCCTCCGGGACAAAGCCAAATCTCGTGAGCATGGCGGGCGTCCCGGACATATTGACAGCCATGTAGAACCAGGAGCCTGGCCAGCTCCCGCTACGTCATCGAGGCCATGCGTGGGCTTCAGCCGCGTGTGAAAATGAAGCCAGGTCGCTCAGTGAGTGGGGCGCCGCGCTCTACCTCAATAAGGTCGATCGCAACATCTGGTGCGACGCGCCGGGCCTCTTCATAGGTTTCGGCTTCAACGGTCAGTCCGGGCAGGTCGCGGCTTGTGGCCAGATAGACCCCTTCCGGCAAACGTTCTACATGGATCTCGATGCGCATTTCTCGCTCGCCGTTGACCGCCGGGTATTTGCCGCCTGTCCCGTCGCTGGTGGAAATGAGCGCTTGTGCGATTCCCAAAAATATACCCGATTTGATTTGGTTCCGTCACCGCCAAAGTTCCAGCCTGTGCAGATTGGCTCTTTGCGCCCGCGATAGGCGTTCACCGCCTCTGCCGCCCCTACCCATGACTCGGCCCCATGCCTGGCCGCACGGTGGCAGCGGATCGGCGCGAAGTAGGATGGGGTGCAGCAGGTTGCCGCGCGGATGCCTTTGTTAGCCGGGTGGTGATTTGTTAGCCCAAGAGCGCCACGCGAGAATTCTGATGCTGCTAAACCGAGAATTCTTCTTCTAACTCATTTATATTTTGGGAAAACTTGGTAGCGGGAGAGGGATTTGAACCCCCGACCTTGGGATTATGATTCCCCTGCTCTAACCAGCTGAGCTACCCCGCCGCGCGCCCGGATATAGGAGATGGGAGGGTGAGGGTCAAGCCGCGGCGGCCGCCGCGCGCCGCCGGATCCAGCCGCCGCCGAGCACGCGCTCGCCGTCATAGAGCACCGCCGCCTGACCGGGCGCCACCCCCGCCGCCGCGGCGTCGAGCACGAGCTCGGCTTCGCCCGCGGCGGCGCCGGGATAGAGGGTCGCCGGCGCCGGCGGCTGCGCCGAGCGCAGCTTGACGGTGAGCCTTGTGCCACCGGCGCCCGGCGGCCGGCCGGACAGCCAGTTCAGTTCGGAAAGCGCCACCCGGGTTTCGGCCAACGCCGCGCGCGGGCCGACGACGACGCGCCGGGCTTCGGGCTCGATCGCCAGCACATGCAGCGGTTCGGCCGCGGCGACGCCGAGGCCCCGTCTCTGCCCCACCGTGAAACCGGCGATGCCGCGATGACGGCCGAGGACGTGGCCGTCGCGGTCGACGATGTCGCCCGGTGCGGCGGCTTCGGGCCGCAGCCGCGCGACGAGGCTGGCGTACGAGCCGGTCGGGACAAAGCAGATGTCCTGGCTGTCGGGCTTGTCGGCGACGGCAAGACCGTAGCGGCGCGCGAGCGCCCGGGTCTGGTCCTTGGCGAGCTCGCCCAGCGGGAAGCGCAGGAAATCGAGCTCGGCGCGCGTCGTCGCAAACAGGAAATAGCTCTGGTCGCGCGCCGCGTCGTGCGCGCGATGCAATTCGGGTCCGTCCGGTCCCGGAACGCGGCGCACGTAGTGCCCGGTGGCCAGAGCCGAGGCGCCCAGGTCGCGGGCGGTGGCCAAGCAGGTCGCGAAACTTGATCCGCTGGTTGCAGCGGATGCACGGCACCGGGGTTTCGCCACGGCGATAGGAGTCGGCGAAGTCCTCGATCACCTCCTTGCGAAACCGGCTTTCGTAATCGAGCACGTAATGTGCGATGCCGAGCCGGTCGGCGACGCGCGCGGCATCGTGGATGTCCTGCCCGGCGCAGCACGCACCCTTGCGCCCGAGTGCGGCACCATTGTCGTAAAGCTGCAGGGTGACGCCGACCACCTCGAAACCGCTCTCGGCGAGCACCGCCGCCGTTACCGACGAGTCGACCCCGCCCGACATCGCGACGACGATGCGGTGGTCGGCGGGGTCGCCGGCGAGGTCGAAATTCGACGGGATCGCGCTCATGCGACGCCCGCGCTCGGCCTTTCCACCGCGTCGAGGCCGATTTGCCAGAAATCCGCTTCGAGGCGCGTGGCGGTGGCGAAGGTGGCGGCGAGAGACGGCAGGCGGCCTTCGGCGCCGCGGCGGGCGTACTGCTCGTCAAGGGCGGCCTCGGCCTCACGCGCGAGGTCCTGATATTCGGCGCCGGCATACATTTGAAGCCATTCGCGGTACGGGTTGCCGTCGAGCCTCGTGGCCGGGTCGGCCATCCGCTCGGCCGCGATAACCGAATAGCCGACAATGCACGGAGCAAGGGCGGTTTCGAGGTCGAGCCGGTCGCCGGCGAGGCCGCGGTCGAGCACAAAGCGGGTGTAGGCGACGGTCGCCATCGCCTCGGGTTCGGCCGCCATCGCCGCTTCCGACAGGCCCCAGCCGCGGCAGTAGTCGATGTGCAGCCCGATCTCGACATCCACTGTCGCCGCGACCAGACGCTGCGCCCGGCGCATTTCGGCGAGCGTGTCGGATTTGTAGATCGCCAAACCCCAGGCGCGCGCGAAATGGATCAGGAACAGGTAATCCTGGGTCAGGTAGCGGCGAAAGCTCGCCTCCGGCAATCTGCCGTCGGCGAGAAGCATCACGAAATCATGCCTCGTATAGGCGCGCCATGGCTCGGCCGAAGCCGCGACCAAGCGCGAGAAAAGCCCATCCGCCATCTGTCCGTCGGGCCTCCGGGTCAGCTCAACAGCAAATTCCGCGTCGCCGCCGGCAACCGCACCGTCAACCCGTCGAGCTCCTCGGTGATGATGATCTGGCAGCCGAGGCGCGAGGTCTTGCTGAGGTTGAAGGCGAGGTCGAGCATGTCCTCCTCGTCTTCGCTCGCCTCCTTCAGCAGGTCGTACCATTCGGGGTCGACGATCACATGGCAGGTGGAACAGGCGAGCGAGCCCTCGCAGGCGCCCTCGATGTCGACGCCGTTGCGGTGGGCGACCTCCAGCACCGACAGCCCGAGCGGTGCATCGACCTCGCGCGGGGTTCCGTTGCGTTCGATGAAGACGACCTTCGGCATCACGGGAAATCCCTGTCCGGCCGCGGCGCCAGATCCTCCGCGAGGATCGCGGCGGCCAGTGCCGGCGGCGCGCCGGAGGGGAGGTCGGCCGCGGCAGCAACGCGCAGAACCAAGAGGCCGGCCTCTTCCGCCGCCATCTCGATGCGCGCGACGGTGGCGGGATCGGGCGCCTCCGCGAGGACGATCACCGCATGCGTCACCGGCTGGGCGAGCGCCCGTTCGGCCCGCAGCCGCGCACCCTCGAACAGCTCGCGCCATTGTGTTTGCGCGCTGTCGGCGGCAGGCGCGGCGAGCGTCTGTTCAAAGCCCTCGCGGTCGCCCAGGGTCACCGCGTTGCCGCCGACCGACATCGCGACCTCGACCGGGCCGCCGCATATGTCGATGCCGATCGCGGCGCCCGGTGCATCCGGATCGGTCGGCCCGCCCTCCGGCTCCTCAATCTGAAACAGCTTCACCCGGACGCCTCGCTCGGCTTCCCTGCTGTTATACGCCTACGCCCGCCCGGTTATCCCGTGTTCGGGGCGAGGTTGATCAGACATGAAAGGATTCGCCGCAGCCGCATCGGCCTTTTTCGTTGGGATTGCGAAACGTGAAGCCGCTTTGCAGCTTTTCCTCGACGTAATCCATCTCGGTGCCGAGGATGAACATGACCGCCTTGGGGTCGATCAGGACGGTGACGCCCTTGTCCTCGACGATCTCGTCGAATTTGCCTTTTTCGTCGGCGTATTCGATCGTGTAGCTGAGACCGGAACAGCCGCGCGACCGCACGCCGACCCTCACCCCAACCGACGGCTTGCCGCGCTTGGCGAGCAGCGCGTGGATGCGCTCCGCCGCGGCTTCGGTTACCGACAGGGCCTGTCTTGTCGCTCGCATCCGTTTCTCCGATGCCAATTCTTTGTGGTTATGTGGCGTGTGGTTATGTGGGGTCGCCGCCGCGCTGGCGCACCCCGCCCTCGTCTTTGAGCCGAGCGGCGGCCGCCGCCAGCGCATCGACCGCGAAATCGACCTCCGCCGCGGTGTTGAACCGGCCGAGACCGATGCGGATCGCGGAATTGGCGACCATATCGGGTTGCCCCAACGCGCGCAGCACGTAGGACGGCTCGACTGTGGCCGAGGTGCAGGCCGAACCGGTGGAAATCGCGATCGACGGGCACGCCTCGATCAATGTCGGCGCCTCGATGCCGGGGAAACCCACATTGAGATTGCCGGGCAGCCTTCGCTCGGCGTCGCCATTGAGCACGAGGCCTGAAACCCGCCGCGCCAATCCGCGATGCAGCCGGTCGCGAAGCTGGCGCAGCCGGCCCGCCTCGGCCGCCATCTCGTCGGCCGCGATCGCCGCGGCCCGGCCGAGCCCGACGCACAGCGGCGTCGGCAGCGTGCCCGACCGCAGGCCACGCTCCTGGCCGCCGCCGTCGATCAGCGGCAGCAGGCGAGCGCGCGGGCGGCGGCGGACGTACAGCACGCCGACACCCTTGGGCGCGTAGAGCTTGTGGCCCGAAATCGACATCAGATCGACATGCATCGCCTCGACATCGAGCGGGATCTTGCCCGCCGCCTGCGCCGCGTCGGTATGGAACAACACGCCCCGCGCCCGGCACAGCGCGCCGATCTCGGCGAGCGGCTGGATCACGCCGATTTCGTTATGCGCCGCCATAACCGAGACCAGCAGGGTGCGCTCGCTGAGCGCCGCCTGCAGCCGGTCGAGGGCCACGAGCCCGTCGGGGTCTACCGGCACATAGGTGACGGCGAAGCCTTCGCGCTCGAGCTGCGCACAGCTTTCGAGCACGCATTTGTGCTCGGTCGTCAAGGTCACGACATGGTCGCGCACACCGCGGGCGTCGGGGTGGGCGCGGGCGAAATGCGCCGCGCCCTTGATCGCGAGGTTGTTGGCTTCGGTGGCCCCGGAGGTGAACACGATCTCGCGCGGGTCGGCGCCGATGAGCGCGGCGATTTCGGCACGCGCGTTCTCGATCGCCGCCAGCGGCGACGCTGCCGTAGACATGGCTGGTGCTGTGCGGGTTGCCGAAATGCTCGGTGAAATAGGGCAGCATCGCCTCGAGCACGCGCGGGTCGACCGGCGTCGTCGCCTGATTGTCGAGATAGATCGGCGGCGTGTTGGCGCCCTTGTCGGCGATCGAGCTCATGCGGCGCGCGTCTCCTCGGCAAGGCCGCGCCGGCGGCGGTAGAGCGCGGTCCAGGCATTGCACAAAACGGCCGATATCGGCTTCGGTCGTGCTCCAGCCGAGGCTGACGCGGATCGTGGACGAAGCGATGTCGGGCGGCGATCCCATCGCCGCCAGCACATGGCTCGGCCCGACCTTGCCCGACGAGCAGGCGGCGCCGGCGCTGACCATGACGCCGTCGAGGTCGAGCGCGATGACCTGGGTTTCGGCCGGCGTGCCGGGCATCGCGATCGCCGAGGTGTTGGGCAGCCGCGGCAACATCGGCGCCGAGCACGACCGCCTCGGGTGCCGCGTCGATGATCGCCGCTTCGAGCGCAACGCGCAGCTCGCGGACGCGGTCATAGGCCGCCATCTGCGCCGCCGCGGCCTCGGCGGCGGCCGCGAAACCGGCGATGCCGGGCACGTTCTCGGTGCCGGCGCGGCGTCCCCGCTCCTGTCCGCCGCCGCGCAGCAACGGCGCCAGATCGACCCCGCCGGATACGACCAGCGCGCCGATCCCCGGCGGGCCGCCGATCTTGTGCGCCGACAAGGTCAACAGATCGGCGCCGATCGCGGCGATGTCGAGCGGCATCTTGCCGGCGGCCTGCACCGCGTCGCAGTGAAAGAGGGCGCCTTGCGCATGCGCCAACGCCGCGATCTGCGCGACCGGCTGGATGACGCCGGTCTCGTTGTTGGCGAGCATAACCGAAACCAGCGCCGGCCGCGGGTCAGCCGCGAGAAGACCGGCGAGAGTGTCGAGCCGGACGACGCCGTCGCGGTCGACCGGGATCGGCTCGGCCCGCGGAACCGCCTGGCGCACCGAGTCATGCTCGACCGCGGACACCAGCAAGCGCTCGCGCCCGGCGCCGAGCAGGGCCAGATGATTGGCCTCGCTGCCGCCGCTGACGAAAACGACGCTTTCGGGCGGCGCGCCGACCAGAGCCGCCACCGCGACGCGGCTGCGCTCCACCATTTGCCGCCCGGCGCGGCCCCAGCGGTGAACCGAGGACGGGTTGCCGCAACGCTGCCAGCGCAGCGGTGATCGCCGCCGCCGCCTCGGGTCGCAGAGGTGCTGTCGCGTTCCAATCGAGATAGGTTTCCGGCCGCGCAACGGCGCACTGTTGCTCATCTCATCGCGTTCCCGCCGCAGCACCGGCGCCGATCAGGCTTTCGCAGTGGGCCCGGCCGCTGGCGCCGAGCACGCGGTGCTCGCAGACATCGGCGAGCGACACCGAGCTCAGATAGAGGTGGATCTGGTTGCCCAGCTCCTCCCACAGATCGTGGGTCAGGCAGCGGGTGAGGTTGCCGCGGCAGCCGACCGGCGCGCCGGGGGCGCAACGCGTCGCGCGGATCGGCTCGTCGACCGCGAGGATGACGTCGGCAATGCGGATCTCGCTCCGGTCGTGGGCGAGCAGATAGCCGCCCCCGGGTCCGCGCACACTCTTGACGAGACCGCCTTTGCGCAGCATCGCGAACAGCTGTTCGAGGTAGGACAGCGAAATCTCCTGCCGCTCGGCGATTTCGGCAAGCGAGACCGGGCGGTCGCCGCTGTGCTGGGCGAGGTCGACCATCGCCATGACGGCATAGCGGCCTTTGGTGCTGAGCCTCACGCCGCCGCCCTCACGAGGCCCGCGCCGCGTTGTCGTCGGTAGCGTTGCCGCCGGAGGCGACGAGCCGCAAGGACGGCGTCTCGCCGGGCGTCGGCGCCTCGACGGCGCTCTCCGCCGGCAGCGCCTGTTCGAGCTCGATTGACGCTGGGCGCGCAGGCTGGCGACCTCTTCGATCAGGCCGTTCAGCGCGCGGGCGATCGGGTCTGGGATGTCGCCGCAAACGGCGTAGGGCTGGAAGGCCGGCCGCGGCTCCGCGGCGGCGTTGCGGCGGGCGACTTGGCGCGCCGGGTTGCCGACCATCGTGGCGCCGTCGGGCACCTCGCGCAATACCACCGCGGCCGCCCCGATACGGGCGCCGTCGCCGACGCGGAACGGCCCCAGAATCTGCGCGCCGGAGCCGACGATAACGCCGTTGCCGAGGGTCGGATGTCGCTTTTGGCCGCGGCGTCAGCGAGGTGCCGCCGAGGGTGACACCCTGGTAGAGCGTGCAGTCGTCGCCGATTTCCGCGGTCTCGCCGATCACCACGCCCATGCCGTGGTCGATGAACAGACGCCGGCCGATGCGGGCGCCCGGGATGGATCTCGATGCCGGTCAGCATCCGCCCGAGATGGGACGCGAACCGGCCGGCGATCAGCCAGCCGCGCCGCCACAGCCGATGGGCGAGGCGATGACAGACCAGCGCGTGGAACCCCGGATAGCACAGCACGACCTCGAGCCGCGAGCGGGCGGCGGGGTCGCGGGCCAGGGTCGCGTCAATTTCCTCGCGCAGGTTCTTCCACAGCATCGGTATCACTATATTAATGTGTCCGCGGCCGACCGCGCCTAACCCGCTGCACGGAAAGCCGCCAACGAGCATATAATTGTCCGACAAAAATGATCAAGAATTGCGGGCGGATAGATAAACCATCGGGGTGCCGGTCACCGACTTGCATGCTCGGACTTTGCCTGGAACCATCATGCCAGAGGTAATCATCAACGGGCCGGAAGGCCGGATCGAAGCGCGCTATTATCATGCCCGGGGTCCGACCTCGGCGATGGCGCTGGTGCTGCACCCGCATCCGCAGCACGGCGGAACGATGAACAACAAGCTGGTCTACGCGCTTTATCAGACGTTCGTGCGCCACGGTTTTTCGACATTACGCTTCAATTTTCGCGGCGTCGGGCCGCAGTCAGGGCAGCTTTGACCGCGGCGAGGGAGAGCTTTCCGACGCCGCCTCGGCGCTGGATTGGCTGCAGACCTACAACCCGAACGCCGGCACCTGCTGGGTCGCCGGGTTTTCGTTCGGCGCCTGGATCGGCATGCAGCTGTTGATGCGGCGGCCCGAGATCGAGAGCTTTATCGCGGTGGCCCCGCCGGCCAACATCTACGACTTCACCTTTCTCGCACCGTGCCCGTCATCGGGGCTGATCCTACAGGGCGACCAGGACACGGTGGTGCCGGTCGAACTCGGTGCAGAAGCTGGTGACCAAGCTGTCGCATCAGCGCGACATCAAGATCGACTTCCGCAAGATCCCCGGCGCGGACCATTATTTCGCCGACCAGCTCGACACCATCACCGGGCATGTCGACGGCTATCTTCGCGACCATCTGCGCCCCGGCGGCAAAGCGGCGGTGACCCCGCAAGGCCGCGGCGTGCGGTAGCCGGGCTCGCGACGTCGACTAATCGGCAAAGGGGTCGCGGACCAGCACCGTGTCGTCGCGCTCGGGACTGGTCGACAGCAACGCCACCGGCGCGCCGATCAGCTCTTCGAGCCGGCGGATGTATTTGATCGCGGTGGCCGGCAGGTCGGCCCAGGAACGGCCGCCGCGCGTGCTCTCGCGCCAACCCTCGGCAGTCTCGTAGATCGGCTCGATCTTCGCCTGGGCCGAAGTTCCGCTCGGCAGATAGTCGTAGGTCACGTCGCCGCGGCGGTAGGCGGTGCAGATCTTGACCTCGTCGAAGCCGTCGAGCACGTCGAGCTTGGTCAGCGCGATGCCGTCGATCCCGCCGAGCCGGATCGCCTGGCGAACCATAACGGCGTCGAACCAGCCGCAGCGCCGCGGCCGGCCGGTGACGACGCCGAACTCGCGCCCGCGCTCGCCCAGGGTACGGCCGATCTCATCGGACAGCTCGGTCGGGAACGGGCCGCTGCCGACCCGCGTCGTATAGGCCTTGGTGATGCCGAGGACATAGCCGATCGCACCGGGCGCCATGCCCGATCCGGCTGCCGCCTGACCGGCCAAGGTGTTCGACGAGGTGACGAACGGGTAGGTGCCGTGGTCGACATCGAGCATCGCCCCTTGCGCGCCTTCGAACAGGATGCGGCGGCCCCTGCGGCGGGCGTCGTCGAGCACCCGCCACACCGTGTCGGCATAGGGCAGGACGCGCGGCGCGATGGCGCGCAGCTTGGCGAGCAGCGCGCCGCGGTCGATCTCCGGCTCGTCGAGCCCGCGCAGCAATGCGTTGTGGTGCAACAGCAACGGTTCGAGCCGCGTCTCCAGCGCCTCCAGGTCGGCGAGGTCGCACACGCGCAGCGCCCGTCGGCCGACCTTGTCTTCGTAGGCGGGACCGATCCCGCGGCCGGTGGTGCCGATCTGGCCGGCGCCGCTGCGCGCCTCGCGGGCGCGGTCGAGCGCGCCGTGCGACGGCAAAATCAGCGCGGCATTGTCGGCGAGCTTCAGGTTCTCCGGCGTGACGGCGACGCCCTTTTGGCGGATGGCGTCGATCTCGTCGACCAATGCCCACGGGTCGACGACGACGCCGTTGCCGATGATCGACAGCTTGCCCGGCCGCACGACGCCCGACGGCAATAGGCTCAGCTTGTATTCGACATCACCGATGACGAGCGTGTGGCCGGCATTGTGGCCGCCCTGGAAACGAACGACGACGTCGGCGCGCTCCGACAGCCAGTCGACGATCTTGCCCTTGCCCTCGTCGCCCCACTGGGCGCCGACAACGGCGACATTGGCCATCCGAAGTCTCCCTCAGCCGAGCGCGCGCGGCTCGCCGCCTTCGAGGATGTGGGTGCAGCCGAGCCGGCGTCCCTCCGTGCGCCAATCGGCGGCGGGGTCGAGTGCTGCGACCGTAACCCAGCCCTTGTCGCGCAGCGCGGCGGCGCGGCCCCGCTCGGCGCCGAGCGGCAACAGCAGCCGGCGCTGCCGCACTGCGTCGGGCAGGGTTTGCAGGATCGTGTCGGTATAGAGGGTAAAGCCGGTCGCCGGCTCGGGTGCAGCCGGGTCGCCCGCCTGATAACGGCCGCCGCGACCCAATTCGCCGCTCGAACCGCACGCCGCCGTGCCACCGGCGAAGAACGTAAAGCTGATCCCGGAATGGTATTCGAAGCCGCGGTTTTCGACCGGGTCGATGGTCACCCTGAGGTCGGGCGCCGCGTCCTTGAGCCCGTCGAGCACCGCGCCGAGCCGCACCCGCTCGGCGCGCGCGCGCGGCGGCAAGTCGAGCCGGTCGAGAGCGGCCAATGCCGCCTCGGCCGGACCGGCGGCGGCGAGCAATCGGCCCAGCAACGCCCCGGCCTCGCCCGGCGTCGCGGCGACCGCGGCGGCATCCTTGTGATCGAGTGCCGCGCGCAGGGCAGCGGCGCGCTCGCCGGCTATGCCAAAGGCGTCGACGACCAGCC
This sequence comes from uncultured Alphaproteobacteria bacterium, assembly GCA_963775525.1. GTDB lineage: Bacteria > Pseudomonadota > Alphaproteobacteria > ATCC43930 > CGMCC-115725 > AP-15. The sequence continues at coordinate 93,784 of CAVZJF010000071.1, forward strand.
GGCACCAGGGTCGGAAGAGTGATGTCGACGGAAAGATGAGGGCACGCCGAGCGCCGCCAGCCCTTCGCCGGCGACGGCGATCGCCTCGACATCGGCTGCCGGCCCCGAGGCGCCGATCAGCTCGGCGCCGACCTGCCCGATCTGCCGCTCGGGCCGGATCTCCGAACCCGTGACCCGCAACACCTGCCCCGCATAGCTCAACCGCAGCGGGCGCGCGGCGTTGCCGAGCCGGGTCGCGGCGATGCGCGCGATCTGCGGCGTCATGTCGGCGCGCACGCCGATCATGCGGTGCGAGCCCGGGTCCATCGTGCGGAAGGTCGCGGTCGCCATCGCTGCGCCGGCGCCGGACAGCAGCGTCTCCTCGAATTCGACGAGCGGCGGCTTGACCCGCTCATAGCCATGCGCGGCCAAGCGTCGCCATCAGCCGCGCGACGACCTGCGCCTCGACCTCGGCCTCGGGCGGCAGCAGGTCGCGCATGCCGGTCGGCAGCAATGCGGGATGCGGGGCGTCGTTCATCGCGTCAGTTTGCACTACCCCGGCGCGCGAGCACACGGAGGAAAGCGAATCGGCGATCAGGCTTGCCCAACGCGTTTCAGCTTCGACCGCCTAGGAAGACCGCAGCGATTTGACCTGGATCACGTTGGGCAGGCTGCGCACGGTGTCGAGGATCGCCGGGGACAGCGGCTGGTCGACTTCGACGAGGCAGATCGCGTCCTGGCCCGGCGCCGTGCGGCCGAGATGGAACGTCGCGATATTGACCGACGCCGCGCCCATGGTCTGGCCGAGAGCGCCGATAAAGCCCGGCTTGTCGAGGTTGCGCACGAACAGCATGTTGCCGCCGAGCTCGGCTTCGAGCGGGATGCCCTCGACCGAGACGAGGCGCGGCTTGTCGCCGCCAAAGAGCGTGCCGGCGACCTCGCGCGGCCGGCGCTCCGACACCGGCCCGTTGGGGGTCACGACGACCCGGATCAGGGTCTGGTAGTCGCCGGGCTCGGCGCGCCGGGTCTCGCTGACCCGGATGTCGCGATCGCGGCAGATCACCGGCGCGTTGACCATGTTGACGCTGGCGAGCTGCGGCGCCAGCAGCGCCGTCAGCACGATCGCGGTCAACGGCTTGACGTTGAGCTCGGCGATCGCGCCCTCGTATTCGACCGACACCGCGGTGAGGCCGCTCTCGGTCAGCTGGCCGGCAAAGCTGCCGAGCTGCTCGGCAAGTGCAATGTAGGGCTTGATGCGCTTGGCTTCCTCGGCGGACAGCGACGGCATGTTGACGGCGTTCGAGACCGCGCCGGTGAGCAGGAAGTCGGCCATCTGCTCGGCGATCTGCACCGCGACGTTTTCCTGCGCTTCGGCGGTGGCGGCGCCGAGATGCGGCGTCGCGACGACGTTGTCGCGCCCGAACAGCGGGTTCTTGCGCGCCGGCTCCTCGACAAACACGTCGATCGCCGCGCCCGCGACATGGCCGCTGTCGAGGGCGGCGGCGAGATCCTCCTCGACGACGAGGCCGCCGCGCGCGCAGTTCACCAGTCGCACGCCGCGCTTCATCTTGGCGATCGCGGCGGCGTCGATCATGTTTTTGGTCGCGTCGGTCAACGGCGTGTGCAAGGTCACAAAGTCGGCGCGCGCCAGCAACTCGTCGAGCGCCACCTTTTCGACGCCGAGGTCGATCGCGCGTTCGGCCGACAGGAACGGGTCGTAGGCGACGACTTTCATCCGCAGCCCGAGGGCGCGCACCGCGACGCTGGCGCCGACATTGCCGCAGCCGACGACGCCGAGCGTCTTGCCGGTCAGCTCGACCCCCATAAAGCGCGATTTCTCCCATTTGCCGGCTTGGGTCGAACGGTCGGCGGACGGGATTTGGCGGCACAGTGCGAACAGCATCGCGATGGCATGCTCGGCCGCGGTCGTCGAATTGCCGTAGGGCGTGTTCATGACGACGATGCCGCGCTGGGTTGCCGCGGGCACGTCGATGTTGTCGACGCCGATGCCGGCGCGGCCGATGATCTTGAGCTCGGGCGCGCGCGCCAAGAGCTCGGCGGTAACCTTGGTCGCGGAGCGCACGGCAAGCCCGTCGTAATCGGCGATCCGCGCTTTCAGCTCGTCGGCGGTGATGCCGGGGAGCATGTCGACCTCGATCCCGCGCGCCGCGAAAATCTCCGCCGCGCGCGGGCTCAGATCGTCGGAAATCAAAACTTTCGGCATGCGACTCCGCTCCGATCTAAAAATTCGCCACCGAGACAACGAGACACGCGGACGGGACTCGGTGAAATTGCCTGGTCTGACTCGCCCACAACGAACTGCTCGTGCTCTCACCTGCACTGCGCTCATCGTGACTTAAGCGGCTTTCGCCGCCTGGCGCTGCTCGTCCCAGGCCCAGTCGAGCCAGGGCGTCAGCGCTTCGACATCGCCGGCCTCGACCGTGGCGCCGGTCCAGATGCGGATGCCCGGCGGCGAGGCGCGGTGGCTGGCGATGTCGTAGGCGGCGCCCTCTTTTTCGAGCCGCGCCGTCATCGTGCGCACGGTCTGAAAGCGGGCGTCCGGCGACAGCGCGGTAAACCACGGCTCGACGATCTTGAGCTGCGGCGAGGTGCAGGAAATCGTCGCCGGATCCTCCGCCAGGAACTCGATCCACGGGGTGCGCCGGGCCCAGGCGGCGACGACCGACAGGTTTTTTTCCGAGCGCGCGACCAGCCCTTCGAGGCCGCCGACCGACTCCGCCCATTCGAGCAAGTCGAGCGCGTCCTCGACGCACAGCATCGACGGCGTGTTGATCGTCTCGCCCTGAAACACGCCCTTGATCAGCTTGCCCTTCGAGGTCAGGCGGAAGAGTTTCGGCAGCGGCCAGGGCGGGGTGTAGCTCTCGAGCCGCTCGACCGCGCGCGGCGACAGCGCCAGCATGCCGTGCGCCGCCTCGCCGCCCAGCGCCTTCTGCCACGACCAGGTGACGACATCGAGCTTGTCCCACGGCAGCCGCATCGCGAACACGGCCGAGGTCGCGTCGCAGATCGCGAGGCCCTCGCGGTCGGCGGCGATCCAGTCGCCGTTCGGCACCCGCACGCCCGAGGTCGTGCCGTTCCACGGGAACACCACGTCGCGCGCTCCAATCGACTTGGCGCAGATCGGGCAGCCGGCCATAGGGCGCGTGCAAGACCCGGACATCGGGCAGCTTCAGCTGCTTCACGTCGTCGACCCAGCCCTCGCCGAAATTCTCCCAGGCGAGCATGTCGACGCCGCGCGCGCCCAAGCAGCGACCACATCGCGATCTCGATCGCGCCGGTGTCCGAGCCGGCGACGATGCCGACCTGCCAATCGGCCGGGATGCCGAGGATCGCGCGCGAGCGGTCGACGACCTCGACGATCCGCGCCTTGCCGACGCCCGAGCGGTGCGAGCGGCCGACCAGCGCTGCTTCCAGCGCCGCCGCCGACCAGCCCGGACGCTTGGCGCAAGGTCCGGACGAAAAACACGGGTTACGCGGGCGCCGCGTCGGCTTCATCGCGCCATTCCTCACTGTAATAAAAAACTGGCCAGGTCCGAGGCCTTTACCGCCGCGGAACTTATGTACGACTGCCCTTGCAGTCAATGCGGCGACAGCGCGATTTACCTTTTAATAATTAAGGTTTGGTGCATCGATGTTCAGCTGTCCTGCCGCAGGCGGCTCGGCAGCAATTCGCCGCGTTTTTCGAGGACGGGATAGGCGGCGGCGCAGATGTGGGCGTTGATCCGCTTCAGGTCGCGCAGCATGTCGAGATGCTGCGCGCTGGTCTCGACGCTCTCGACCCGGCCGGCGCGGATGCGGCCGAAATGCGCTTCGGTGGCATGCGTTTCGAGATCGCGAAACACCTCCTTTTCACCGAGGAGCTCGCGCGCGGCGCGGACGTCGTCGCTCATGAACACTGCCGCCGCGGTGCGGACGTTCTTGCCCAGCCGCCGCAGCATTTCCCGGATTTCGCCGCTTCCCTCCGGCGAAAATACCAGATTGCGCTTGACCTGCTTGGCGAGGTTCGCCGCGACGCCGCGTTCGACGATGTCGCCGGCGTGCTCGGCGTTGGTGACGAAGGCGAGGATCTCGGACAGGCGCCGGTCGTCCTCGGCATCCAGAGTCTCGTGATCGAGCGAGGTCAGATAGGCTTTGATCGCGCTGTTGAGGCGGTCGAGCACGTCGTCGAGCCGTTTGGTCTCGGTGATGCGCTTGCGGTCGCCGCTGCCCAACGCATCGAGCGCGCCTTGCAGCATGCTCTCGAGCACGTCGGCCATGCGCAGGGCCTCGCGCGACGCCGCGGCCAAAGCCAACGCCGGGACTTCGAGGGCCGTCTGGTCGAGATAAACCGGGAGCGACGGATCGGCCGGGGCGGCGCGCGACGGCAGCATCCACCGCAGCAGCCTTGCGAACGGCCCCAGCACCGGGAAGAACAGGACCGCCGTCACCAGGTTGAAGAGCGTGTGGAAATCGGCGACCTGCCGCGCGAGATCGGGCTCGATCGCGACCAGCCGGGGGCCGAATACGTTGAGCAATGCCAGCCCGAGCACGCAGCCGACCACTCTGTTCAACAGGTTGCCGACCGGCAGCCGCCGCGCCGACGGGTCGCCGCCATTGCCGCCGGATTCGAACAGCGGGTTGAGGGCGGTGCCGAGGTTCGCGCCGAGCACCAGGGCAAAGGCGGCCTCCGGCGGCACCACGCCCTGGGCGGCGAGCGACATGATCAACAGCACGATCGCGACGCTCGAATGCGCGGCCCAGGTCGCCGCGGCGGCAAAGATGACGCCGATCACCGGCACGGTCGCGATCGAGCCGAGCAACAGGCGCAGGCTCGGCACGTCCTCGTAGGGGGTCAGCAGGGTCAGCAGCTGGGTCAAAGCGAGCAGCATCAACCCGAGCCCGATGCCGGCGCGCCCGAGATCGCGGGTGCGGGTGATGCCGCCGCGGCGAAACATGACAACGCCGACCAGGATGAAAAGCGGCGCCACCCGCGAGATGTCGAACGACAGCAGCTGGACGATCAACGTGGTGCCGAGATTGGCGCCGAGCATTGCCGCGAGCCCAGGGACCAAGTCGACCAGCCCGCCGGCGGCAAACCCCGAGACCATCAGCCCGGTGGCCGTGCTGCTCTGCAGCAGCGCGGTGATCCCAAGACCGGCGAGAAATGCCTTGACCCGGCCGCCGAGGGCCCTGCCGAGCACGCGCCGCAGGTGCGGACCGAAAGCGCGCTGGACGCCGCTCTGGACCATGTGCACACCCCAAAGCAGGAGTGCGACCGACCCGGCAAGGTCGATCAGGGTTAGGGTAGCGTCCGTTTTCGCCTCCCCCCGCAAAAAAACGCCGAGACCAATTGCCCGGACCGACCCTTACGCCCGCGGCGCCGTCAAGCGCAACCGCAATGCCGGCCGCCGCCGGGGTGGGACACACTCGGCTGCGAACGATAGAGGAAGACGCCAAAGCGGCGCCGGCGAAGGCTCGCGCGACGGCGGTGTCGGTCGGGCCTCAGCGAAACCCGGCGAGCTTGTGGGTCTGCAGACTGAGCCGCCATTGCGGATGAGCCCGGCAGAACTCCATCGCCAGCGCGGTATTGCGCGCGCGCTCGGGACCGTCCATCGGCTGCACCGAGAACCGCCGAAAGGCGAGATGGGCAAAGTCGAGCGGGTCGAGGCCCAGCTGCGGCACCACGATCTTGAGCTCGTCGCCGCGTTCGACGACGAGGGGCGCCCCGGCCTTGGGGCTGACGCAGACCCAGTCGAGCCCCGGCGGCGGCAAGATCGTGCCGTTGGTCTCGATCGCGATTTCGAACCCGTGCCGGTGCAGGGCGTCGACCAGCGGCGGATCGAGCTGCAGCAGCGGCTCGCCGCCGGTGCAGACGACAAACTGGCCAGGGACGGCCAGTCGGCCACAGCGACGCGATCTTGCGCGCGAGCGCGTCGGCGTCGGCATAACGGCCGCCTTCGGACCCGTCGACGCCGACAAAATCGGTGTCGCAAAAAGAGCAGACGGCATCCGCGCGATGCTGTTCGCGTCCCGTCCACAGATTACAGCCGGCAAAGCGCAGAACACCGCGGCCCGCCCGGTCTGCGCGCCCTCGCCCTGCAGCGTGTAGAAGATTTCCTTGACCGCGTAGCTCACTGGCGCAGCTCCCGGCCGGCGGCGTATTTTTCCCAGCCGGCGCGCGCGCAACTCGCAGGCCGGGCAGTCGCCGCAGCCATAGCCCCACTCGTGCCGGCGGCGGCGGTCGCCGAGATAGCAGGTGTGGGTCTCCTCGCGGATCAGCTCGACCAGCGGGTCGCCGCCGAGATCATATGCCAGCGCTCCAGGTCGCCGCCTTGTCGAGCCACATCAGCGGGGTGTGGATCACAAAGCGGTGATCCATGCCGAGCGACAAGGTCGCCTGCAGCGCCTTCATCGTGTCGTCGCGGCAATCGGGATAGCCGGAGTAGTCGGTCTCGCACATGCCGCCGACGAGGCGCCGCGTCCCGCGCCGGTACCCGACCGCGGCGGCCAGCACAAAAAACATCAGGTTGCGGCCGGGAACGAACGTATTCGGCAGCCCGGTCTCGGTCGAACGCGATCGCGGTTTCCCGGGTCAGCGCCGTGTCGCTGATTCGACCGAGCACGCCGCAGTCGACGAGGTGGTCGTCGCCGAGCCGAGCGTCCCATCGGGGAAACTCGCGGCGCAGACGCGCGATGGCTGCGACACGGCAGTCGAGCTCGACCCGGTGGCGCTGGCCGTAATCGAACCCGATGGTCTCCACTTGGGCAAACCGCTCCAATGCCCAGGCGAGACAGGTGGTCGAATCCTGGCCTCCGGAAAAGAGGACGAGCCCCTTATCCGGGTGGACAGCCATTGTTTGCGGCGCCGCGTCGGTCACCGCTCAGGGAATAGCCCCTGGGCCAGCCGCGATCAACCGCGCTCGCCCGGCGACCGGCCACGAGCCCGACATCCAGCTCACATGTGGGCGAGATGCCGCGGCGCGCCCGGTCGGACGGCCTGCCCAGCCGTCACCCAGCCTCCGGGGAGTGCGCTGCGGGGAGAACCGTTACTCGCCGACCGCCGGGATAAAGTATCTCTTCGTCATATCCAGCAGATCCGCACAGTTATTGCCTGACGCAACAAAAAATCCGATTTCTTCCAAACCGTTGAATATCCTTACAGTGAGGCGTGACCGCGCGGTGATATTAGTGAAAGGGTACTCCTGCAGTAGAGGCATTATTATCCGATTGACATTTTTATCGATATTGAGAAATGCAACGGTGTCATTGGGGTTGTTTACAGAAAACTCGGCATACATTTTTCCATAAACCAGAATTAAGTTCGATACCTCGACAATACCCGAATTGCTGTTGGGGTTTTCGACGAACACAAATTCGGGTGGCGTTCCCATGAACGCTTTGCATTCCTCGATCAAATTTTCTATTCTTTGGATGATTGGCATCCCAATCCCCAAGCCTTCCAGATGCCCTCTCAATGTGGTGTCGTCGTATGCCGGCATTATCGCTTCTCCTGTCCTCGACGTAGCTGGGCAACGGTCCCATCGACTCCGACCGCGGGCGGCCGGGTACCGCCCCTGTGAATGGGCCGACGGCGCTGCGGGGGTGATAGCATCGAAGCGTTGCCGTTGTGCTAAAACCACGAAATCGTATCCCGCCATTCCGCTCGGCGCCGACCAGACCCGTCATCGCAACCTGCCGCCCCGTGGATCACTTCGCGCGGCGGCAATCGCGATCGTGTGCCGGCGGCATCGGCGCTAGCGCAGCAGCTTGCGCGCCTCGGCGGCCTGCTCGCGCAGCGATTTGAGCAATCGCGCTTCAGGGGTCGGCGCGCAATTGGTGTAGCCGGCGCCGAGCGCCTTGAGCTGGGCTGCGTCGCGCGGAAAGGCGGCGTGGTTCAATGGCAAAGCGAGGCGGGCGCCGGCGCTTTTTTGCGCCGCGTCGCGGACCCGGTCGATCGCCGCCACCAGCCGCGGATGGTCGGCCTGGCCGCTGACGCCCAGCGAGCGCGACAGGTCCGACGGGCCCACCGCCAACAGGTCGACGCCTTCGACCGCGGCGATCTCGTCGATGCGCTCGACCGCCTCCATGTCCTCGATCATGCAGGCGAGCAGGATCTCGCGGTTCGACTGCGCCATGTGCTCGACGAGCGGGATATGCCCGAACTCGGCGGCGCGGCTGCCGGCCGCCATGCCGCGCTCGCCTTGCGGCGGGTAGCGCACCGCCTTGACCGCGGCGCGCGCCGTCTCGGCATTGCCGACATGCGGCACCTGGATGCCCTGCACCCCCATGTCGAGCAGGCGCAGGATGAAGGCCGGGTCAAAGCCCGGGGTGCGCACAATCGGGGTGACGCCGACGCGTTCGGCCGCCATCACCATCGCCTGCACGTCGTGCAGGTCGAAGCTCGTGTGCTCCATGTCGATAAAGGCGGCGTCGAAACCGGCAAGCCCGATGATCTCGACGATCTGCGGGTCGGGGATGCCGCCGACATGGGTCCCGAGCGCCAAGCCGCCTTCGCGCAGGATGCGTTTGACCCGGTTCTCTTTCATTGGGTTCCTCCGTTGGCGCTTGATGGCGAGGCTGGGAATCCGCAGGGCGAAGGTGATCGGCGGAGATAGCTTAGATATGCTCTGATGGGAACCGCATTCACCCCGTTCACAGGAGTTTGCATGCCCACCATCACCACCAAGGACGGCGTCGAGATCTTCTACAAGGACTGGGGTTCGGGCCAGCCGATCGTCTTCAGCCACGGCTGGCCGCTGTCGGCCGACGACTGGGACGCGCAGCTGCTGTTCTTCCTGCAATCACGGCTATCGCGTTGTCGCCCATGACCGCCGCGGCCATGGGCGCTCGACCCAGACCGCCGACGGCCACGACATGGACCATTACGCCGACGATTTGGCGGCTCTGACGGCGCATCTCGACCTGAAAAGCGCGATCCATGTCGGCCACTCCACCGGCGGCGGCGAGGTGGCGCGCTATTTGGGGCGGCATGGCGAAAGCCGGGTGGCCAAGGCGGCGCTGATCAGCGCGGTGCCGCCGCTGATGGTGAAGACGGCGGCCAATCCGCACGGCCTGCCCAAGGAGGTGTTCGACGGCCTGCAGGCGCAACTCGCCGCCAATCGCTCGCAATTCTATCGCGACGTGGCGGCGGGGCCGTTCTACGGCTACAACCGGCCGGGCGCCGCAGCCTCGGAGGCCGTCATCCAGAATTGGTGGCGCCAGGGTATGATGGGCGGCGCCAAGGCGCATTACGACGGCATCGTCGCCTTTTCCCAGACCGATTTTACCGAAGACCTCAAGAAGATCACGGTCCCGATGCTGGTCATGCACAGCGAAGACGACCAGATCGTGCCCTATGTCGCCGCCGGGCCGCTGTCCCATAAGCTGCTGAAGAGCGGAACCCTGAAGACCTACCAGGGCTTCCCGCACGGCATGCCGACGACGCAAGCGGACACGATCAATGCCGACCTGCTGGCGTTCATCAAAAGCTAGCCGTGCGAACTAGCAGATGGTCCCGGAACAAGCAGCGTTCGCGGGTTCGACGGCGTGAGGACCATAATTTCAGTGGGCCCCGTCGTTGTGAGGCAGCCGGTGAGGCGACGAAGCAATCCCGTGGGTAAACGCCATTACCGCCGGGATTGCTTCGTCCTACCGGCGCCTCGCAATGACGTGATGAAATTATGAAACGTACTCTAACGGACACTAGTGGAGACTAGTGGTACGCATTTGACACTTGGTGCCGGCCTTGTTTCCGTCATGCCCGCGAAAGCGCACTGCTGTCCGGGATTTTGCGGTGGGTTGGGGTTCATGGGAAGGCGAAACATGGCTGTGGGTTTGGTGGCCGCAAGGTGGGCGGCATGGGCGGGGGCGTCGTGGACTGGCGCAGGCTGAAGGAACTGAACAGGCCGAGTTTGAGATGGGTGAGGAGCAGGGCAGTGCTGTTCTTGAAGCCGCGAGCGGCGGTGTGATGCAGGATACGCAGCAGCATAAAAGCAATCAGGGCGACATAGATCTGGGTGCGCACGGCGTTCTCGCTGCGCCCGAGAAAACGACGGATCTTGAGGTTCTGCTTGAGCCATTTGAACAACAGTTCGATATCCCAGCGCTCCTTATAGAGCCGCGCGATATCGACGGCCGGGCGCTCGAGATCGTTGGTGAGCAGGTAGAGCGGCTCCTCCTGGTCGGGGCGGGCGACGACAATCTCGCGCAATTCGACCTCCCAGAGCGGGTTGATCGGGGCGCCGCCGCGCGGCTGGCGGTGGCCGATCTTGAGCCGCCGGTCGGCTAGGATGCCGGCGCCGGCCGCGGTCTGTTCGACAATCTGGCGACGATGGGTGTTGCGCTTGCGTCGGGTGACAAAGAAAGCGCTGGCGGCACGGATTGTCGACCACCAATGAAAATCGTTGTAGCCCTTGTCAAAGACGTAGGTGGCACCGGGTTCGAGCGGCACGCCGCGGCCGGCCACCACGTCCTCGACCTTGGCCGAGGTGACATCGAACCACACCGGCCGGCGCTGGCGCGGATCGTAGAGCACATGCAGCTTCAGGCCACGCGTGCGGGCGGTGGCTTCGGCCCAGGCGAAACCCGCGCCCTTGAGCGGGATTGGCGTCGCATCGAGCAGCCGGATCAAAGCTTCGCTCTCGTGCCGCAGCGCCCTAGCGGCGACTGGGATCAGCGCCGTTGCAATGTCGCGAAACACCGCCGCCGGCCGGTCGGCATTGGCCTCGGCCAGCGTCGAACGACACGGCGCGCGTAGGTTGAGGTGGTAAAATCGCCGGCTGTGCGCGCCCAACCCCGCTACGATCTCGCGCAGACTGGTCAAACCCGCCCACTGGGCAAACAGCAAACTCTTTAAATGGCGCTCGCAGGTCCAGGCCCGCGCGCCGCCGCCCACACCGCGATCGCCGCCATGCATGGCGACCGCGCGCGCGATGATCCGACGATCCAGCGGTTCCAATAATTGGCAAAATGCGGTACGAAGGTGGGGCACGGCAGACCTCAAAATCATGTTAGGCGACACGATTTTGCCCCAAAATCTAGGGAATGTCTGCCGTGCACACGCTCTCCGCGCAAAATCCCGGACAGCAGTGCGCGAAAGCGGGCACCCAGGGCCGCCAACACCGAGCCCGCCGCGCCTGGACCCCCGCTTTCGCGAGGGCGACGAGCAAAAGAAAGCGGGAAGCATCTGTCTGGTTCGTACCGCTACGCGGCGCGCGCCGGCCGCGCCCGGCGCAGGCAGCCGATGACCATGTCGGTGTCCATCACGTCGCCGAAGACGTTGTAAAACGCGGCGAGCGAGGCGTCGTGCTCCTCCTGGGTGCTCGCCGCATTGCCGTCGCTGACCATGATCGTGCGGAAATTCGTCATGTTGGCGTCGCGCGCCGAGCTTTCGCAGCACACATTGGTGACGGTGCCGGTGATCAGCACGGTGTCGAAGCCGCGCGCCCGCAACCGCAGCGGCAGTTCCGAGGTCCCCGGCATAAAGGCGCTGTAGCGGTATTTCTTGACGGTCTCGTCTTCCGGGCGCAGGTCGAGGTCGGGCCACAGCCGGTGGCCGAGCGTCCCCTCGGAGAGGGCCGCGACCCGCTTTTCGCGCATCTCGGGCGAGGCCATCTCGTGCGCCACCGACCAGTCGTCGAGGCAGCGTGCGTCATGCGTCATCTGGACCCAGAAGACGCCGCCGCCGGTCTCGCGCACCGCCGCGGCGAGCCGGTTGACCGCCGGCACGATGTCGCGCGCCGCCGGGCACACGGCGTGGCCGACCGTTTCATCCATGAACGCATGCTGGAGGTCGATCACCACGAGTGCGGTGCGCGCCGGATCGAGATCGGCAAAGCAATGCTCGCTGCCGCGCCGGGCCGTGACTCGCTCGACGATCGCATCGGGAATGTGGGCGCCGTTCAGCTTCATCGCATTTCTCCTTGCCGGCATGTCGCCACCGCCCGGCCGCGCGCACGCGGCCCCAGGGTCAACGCCGCCGAGACGCTGCAGCGAGAGCGGATACGATCCTGACCTTTGGCTCGATAAATGTCGACGTGGTCGTCCCGGTCCGGCGCCCTCACCCGATACGCTCGCGGCGGCTGCGCTCGAGGGCGGCGCGGATCGACGCTGCCAAGGCTTCGCGCCGGTAGGGTTTTTCGATCAGCACAAACCCCTCGCTCGCCGCCGGCGAGACGTACTGGCTGTACCCGGTCGCCAGCAGCACCGGCAACTCCGGGCGACGGCTGCGCAGGGTTCGCGCCAGGTCGAGACCGCTCATCCGACCCGGCATGACGATGTCCGACAACACCAGCGCGATCGTCGGGTCGCGCTCGACCGCGGCTACGGCACTGTCGGCGTTGTGCGCCCCCACCGGCTGATAGCCGATATCCTGCAGCAGCTCCGCCGTCACCTCGGCGACTTCGGCGTCGTCCTCGACAAACAGAATCCGGGCCGACGCCGCCTCGAAGGCAGGCTCGTCCGGCGCGACCGGCCGCGCCATGCCGGCGGCCTCGGTCGCCCGCGGCAGCAATAGCCTGACCGACGCGCCTTTGCCGGGCGTGCTGTCGATCGTCGCGGCGCCGCCGCTCTGCTTGGCGAAGCCGTAGACCTGGGAGAGCCCGAGCCCGGAGCCGAGGCCGGCCTCCTTTGTCGTAAAATAGGGTTCGAACGCCCGCGCCAGCACGTCGGACGACATTCCGGCACCGGTGTCCGACAGGGTCACCGCGACAAAATCTCCGGTCAGCCCGTCATTCTCCGGGTCGTCAGCCCGGCAGGTGACGTTTTTCGCCGTCATCCGGAATTGCCCGCCCTCCGGCATCGCGTCGCGCGCGTTGACCCCGATGTTGAGGAGCGCGAGCTCGAATTCGGCGGGGTCGATCGCGACCGGCCACAGCCGCTCCGGCATGTCGACGCTGACCTCGATGTCGGTGCGCAGCGAGCGCGACAGCATGTCGGCGATGTCGTCGGTGCGCCGGCGCAGGTCGACCGGCTCGGGCCGCAACGTCTGCCGCCGCGAAAAGGCGAGCAGCTGCCGGGTCAGCCGCCGGCCGCGCTCGGCGGCTTGCATGATCGCCGCCGCCCGGCGCAGCACCGCCTCGTCCGCGGCCTTGTCGTGCAACAGCTCGGCGTTGCCGCTGACCACCGTCAACAAATTGTTGAAGTCGTGCGCGATGCCGCCGGTGAGCTGGCCGATCGCCTCCATTCTCTGCGCCTGGCGCAGCGCGGCTTCGGCCTGCTTGCGCTCGCGGACCTCGACCTTCAGGCGCCGGTTGGTCGCTTCGAGGTCGCGCATGCGCTGGTCCACGACCGTCTCGATGCGCCTGGTGTATCCGGTGCCGAGCATCAACAGCGCCCCCAACAGCCCGGTGCTGAAAACGCCGACGACGAGCACGCCCCAGCTCTGCCAGCGGCGATGCCGCTCCAGATAGGTTGCGGTCGGCGCGGTCAGGACGTCGTAATGGCGCCCGCCAAAATTGAACTTCTCGTCGTACGAGGTCTCGCCCGACGTCGAAGGAGAGCTGGCGAAGAGCGGCCGTTGCGCGTCGAGGTCGACGAGCCTGACGCCGATCATCGTGCTGACCGGGGCGAGCAGCTCTTCCATGAACGTGCCCATCTGCAAGGCGACGACCAGCACCCCCGGTCCGTTGGGTCCGTCATGCACCGCGAAGATCAGCAGCATCCCGGTCTCTTGTCCGTGCTTTTCGGCGACGCGGACCGGCGCCGTCGCGGCGACCGTTCCGGTCTCGACCGCCTCCCGTGTCGCCGCGGCGCGGTCGCGGTCGGATGCGAGGTCGAGCCCCAGCGCCGGCTCGTTGCCGGCGACCGGCTCGACATAGGTCACGGGATAGTACTGCGGCCGCGCTGCGGCGCGGTGCGGATGTCCGGCGGAATCGAACTCGCGGATCTCGAACCCGGGCCGGTCGGCCTGCTGCCCCGCCTCGAACGCGGCGCGTTGCGCGGGATCGACCCGCGGCGCCCATTTGACCGCCTGAATCGTCGGCACGCGCTGCAGCAGGCTTTGTGCCAGATGATGAAAGTCCGGCCGCGACAGCGGCGCCGGCCCGCTGAACGACCGCTCCAGTTGCTCGAGAAAAACGTCCTCTTCACCGAGCCCGGTGTGGATCTTGTCGACCACCTGCCGCGAGAGGAGGCGGAAATCCAGCAATCCTTCGTCGTGCTCCCACTTGCTGACACGGAAGAAAATCGCCGTAAAGAGCGCGCAGAACAGCAGCATCGGCAGCGCTACCGGCAATGCCCGGCTGCGCCACAGCGTGCGCGGCTCGCCGGCGGCCACCAGCATCAGCGGCAGCACCACCAGAACGCCGAGCGTGTCGCCGATCCACCAGGAAATCCAACTCGTCGCGAGATCGTCGAAGTCGACGGCGCCGAGGGCCGACAGGCCAGCCAGGGACAGGGTGGCGCTGGTCAGGCAGCAGATCGGTGAAAGCAGCAGAAAACGCGCAACGTGCGGGCCGTTGTCGAGGGGTGCGGGGTAGCCGATCGCCCGTCGCAATATCGCGCCGCCGAGGGCGGCCTGCGCCGTCGACCCGGCGGCGATGACGATCGCCGTGGCGAGGCAGGTTGCGTCGAGGCGATGGGTGACCGCATAGCCGGTCCACAAATTGAGCAGGAACGACCCGAGGAACGTCCACGGCAACGTCGCCCGGCCGCGGATCAGCGCCGCCGCGACGGCAATCCCGGCGGCCGGGAAAATCGGGGACGCGTAGCCGGGCGGCACCGCCAGCATCAGGCCGAGCTTGCCGCTCAGCATGTAGGCCACGGTCAGCAGCGGGTAGGCCAAAATGGGCCAAGCGGTCCGGGCGGACGGAGTGCGGCGTTGGGTCCGGAACATCTGGCGACAGCATGTGCTCGCGAAGGAAGACGGACGATACACCGCTTCGCCTTCGGGTAGAAAGCCTTGCGGGCCAACGCGATGCGTCAGGATTTTTCGCCGCGGACAACGGCGAGCCCGGCCCGCTTCGGGCGCGCAGCCTCGCGAAGACCGCCCGCCGAGGATCAGAGAACCGCGCCGCCGTGAGGCATTCCCCCGCCGGGCCGAATTTCCCGGCGCCGCAAGGCGGCCGACCACAGCGCCTCAATCGAGCGGCAGGTTCAGATGCTCTTTCATGCTGAGACGGCGACAGCGCTGATCGCGGCGCCGAGCATGACGTAAAAGGCCGGGGCCAGCGGGTTGCCGGTGACCGAGACCAGCCAGGTTGCGATCAGCGGCGCAAAGCCGCCGAACAAGACGACGGCAAAGCCGTAGCTGACCGAGAGCGCCGTGTACCGGACGCGCGTCGGGAACATCTCGGCCAGGATCGGTGCGATGACACCGGTCGAGAACACCTGGAACAGCGCATGGCAAACCAGCACCAGCAGCAAGGCCGCGAAAGTGCCGCCCCGGATCGCCAGCAGGAACAGCGGATAGGCAAAGACAAGGTTCAGAAGCGCGCAGGTCAGCATCATCGGCCGCCTGCCGACACGGTCGGAAAAATGGCCGACAAACGGGATCAGGGTGACGATGATCACGCCCGCCACGACCGCGCACGACAGGGTCGAGCCCGGCGGCAATTTCATCGTGTTGATCATGTAGCTGACGAGGTAGACGACAAAGATGAAGTTGGCGATGCAGCCGATGATGCTGAGGCCGAACGCCTGCAGCATCGGCTTGCGGTAATCGCGCCAGGCGGCGGCCAAGGGCGAGCGCTCGATCGCGCGGTGCTCGGCGACATGCGCGAATGCCGGCGTTTCCGCCACCTTGCGGCGCAAATAATAACCGATCGGGCCGAGGATGAAGCCGAACACGAACGGCAGCCGCCAGCCCCAGGAATAGAACGCCTGCTGCGACAGCGCCGAGGCCAGCACCGCCGCCGACAGCGCCCCGGTCAGCGCGCCGATCTGGGTGCTGACCTGCTGCAGGCTGCCGATCAGCCCGCGCCTCCCGGTCGGCGCGTATTCGACCAGAAAGGTCGCGGCACCGCCCCATTCGCCGCCGGTCGAAAAGCCCTGCGACCAGCCGGCACAGGATCAGCGCCACCGGCGCCCAGATGCCGATCGACTGGTAGGTCGGGATCAGCCCGGTAAAGCCGGTGGCTGCCGCCATCATGCCGATGGTGATCACCAGAGCCGCGCGGCGGCCGGCCCGGTCGCCATAGGCGCCGATGACGATGGCGCCGACCGGACGCATCAGAAACGCCGCGGCGAAGGCGGCGTAGGTCCCGTACATCGACCCCGACGGGTAAAAAGCGCGGGAGATCGCGACCGCGAAATAGCCGTAGATCGTGAAGTCGAACAGCTCGAAGAAATTGCCGATCGCCGCAGGACAGGATCGCGCGCCGGCGGGTTGACGCGAGCGTCCGCGCCTCATTCGGCCCGGCAAAATCGATTTTGGCCGCATACGACATGGGCAACCCCTCCGGTCAACACGATCGAGACCGGAGGACGCGCAATCCCTATGCCATCACCGCGACCAGCCGACGTATGGCGGGCCTGCGATTTGCGCGTAGCCCGCGCGAAATCGCTCTATTGGGTCAGTATTTTCAGGGTTTGCCGGGTCCAGGCGGCGACGGCGCAACCCGCGCCGGCGCTTCCCCGATTTTGTCGGGGATTTTTGCTATCAGCGTCGTCACGTCGTGACGGTCGAATTCAATGTGGACGAGGTAGGCGCCGTCCAAATCCTGACCATGGTACTCCCAGACAACCGGGCCCGGCTCGTCGGCGTCGTCGGAAAAGGTCGTGCGCCAAGGCTTGCCGAGCAACGCCTCGACCTGTGCTTGGGTCGTCCGGCCCGGGGTCACTTTAGCCAGGGTTGCCGCGCTGAAGTCCCGGGCCTGCCCAGGGTCGGCGGTGGCATTCGCACAATAGCCGGTCGAGGCCGCAAACCAGCACAACGCGAGCGCCGCTCCCGGCAAAAACCATTTGGCAGTCATCGCGTTTCCCCCAAAGGAGGCCGCCCGCCGGTCACGAAGCACTCGCGGAACCCGGCCGGTCCCTCAGAACAAGAGCTTGGCGCGGGTTCCGCCGGAGAGCGGGGAGCCTACTCTTCCTTCAGCGGTTCCGGCATCCGCGCCGGGGGCGTTGCCGCAGGCGGCCCCACCCGAGGTGCGCTCGCCGCGTCCAACGCGTCTCCGGTCAGCTTCAAGACGGTCAGGCCGGAGCCGGCGCGGTCGAGATTGTAGACATAGCCGCGGTCGTCGACCTCCCCGAGATCGGAAAAGGTCGCCTTCCGGCAGTAATTCGTATTTCCCTGATAGGTCCCGCAACTTGCCTGGGTGTTGTTGTTGGGTCCCTGGATGAAATAGGCGACCCGTCGCGGGTTGTAGGGGTCGCGGATGTCGAACACCTGCAGCCCCGCGTTGAACATCGCGACGATTGCAAGCTTCCCATAATAGGGGGCGTAGATCTCGCGATTGAGCTCATGGGTGCCAAAGCGCGCTCCCTTGGCGCAGAAAGTTCCCGGGGAACTGGCCGACGGTCATGGATGAAATCGGCCAGGTCGCCAGATCGTTGGTGATGTCGAGCAATTGCGGATTTTTCCACGGTTGCCCAAGACAGTCGTTGGTGGTGTCCTCCGAAGGTGACCGCCAGGAGGTCGTATTTCTGCGGCGTGCCGTCGAGAAAGTTCTGCTGGGCTTGCGGGATCGGCACCCCGAAGATCGGGATCGACGTATGCCCGCCCTGGTTGGGGTTGGTCGTGATGTAGCTGATCTGCGGATAGAGCAGATCGGCCTGGGTCGGGCTGTTGGCGCAATCCCCGAAGCCGCTGGATTGACGCTGGGGTTGCAGCCGTTGACGAGCTTGTTGCGGTCGACGATCTGAAAGACGCCGTTGCTGCTGACGCCATAGGGCAAAGTACACCCGATTTATCGCCGTGCCCGCCGAGTACACGTGGTGAACCATTTCAGGGTCCCCGGGTCCGGCGGGATTGGTGACGCCTTCGTAGCAGTTGGGCCCGGGAGCGTTGTAGCAGCTTTGCGCCGCAGCGAGGACGCGGTGGGCTGTTGCCCAACCAGCCCCCACTGACGGATGGGGTCGGGTTGGCCGGATTGCTGATGTCATAGATATAGACATGCTGCGCCCGAGTGCCATCCGTCGGAGGCGCTGCCCGCGATCAGGTAGGCGATCCCGGTGTCGCATTCCCACCAGTCATGATGCGTCGCGTTGAGCCCGCTCAGGATGATTTGGAGCCGGACGGGTGGGTCGGATCGGTGACGTCCCAGACTCTCCTGGTTGATCGAGCCGTCATGCCGAAGCATGTACCAATTTGCCGGGCGTCCCGTGCGGCAAGGTGTTGCCGCCACATACCGCCACATGCGACGAGCTGCCCTGGGTCGAGGTCGAATGTGGTGCAGGAAAATCGGGTGATCGGGGCGGGTCACGTCGATCAGCGACGTGCCGTTCGGCTCCACGTTTCCAGTCTGCGGATTTAGGCGCTGCCGCCGCTGTCGGTCATGTACAGGATATAGCGGCCGTTTTGGTTTTCGATCCACCCGTCGTCCGAGCTGGGGCGCCCCTGGTTGTCGTTGAACCCGACGACCTTCATGTTCCAGATCGATTCCTGGTTCCACCCGTTGGGTGCCGGCACCGGCAGCGGCGGGAGCCCGGCGGCCCCTTCCTGGCTTTCGTTGAGGGTGATGACCGGGACGTTTGGCCCATCCGGCAGATAGCCCTGAGCCGAAGCTGCAGCGCTCAAGCCGAAGACAAAACCAACCCAGCCAACTGCAAGCGACAACCCGAAGAGCCGAGCCGTTCGCGGCCGATTGCTCATGGTGAATTCTCCTAGGTTTTCCTCGTTTCGCATTATTTTGAAGCACTTGCCGAGCCGCAACATGACGGTCCCGGTGCGCCCGCCGCGCAACCTCGCGGCCGGCGTCGGGCATAACTATTTACCTGTGTCCAGAAGGTGCTTGTCGGCGGATAGCGGAGGCGTGATGAACGCGCGCCCAACCCACGCCAGAGGCGAAATTATCAAACCTCGACCATCCGGGAAAGAGCCGGCAGCGCCTCCGCCTCAGAAAGGTCGATTTTGCGCGGTAGGCTGCGCACTCGGCACCGCGTCCGGTGAGGGCGCTTGGCGAGCCTCGCAGGCTGCGGGTTTCGATTTTCGTCGCCGGTCGCGGGCGAGCGGGCGGGATTTCGCGGTTCGCGATTATTTCCCGGTTCGGCGGAACTGGTTCCCGGTAAGGCCGCCCGGAATTCCCGATTATGCCGCACACGGGAATTCGCTCGCACACCTCTGATTTTGCTGATGCTTTTGCCGGCGCAATCGGTGCTTTGCGGGCAAAATCGCGATTTTTCCCGTCGCAACCGGGAATGCCGCTACGTCAGCCGCCGCCGGGGCGGCGCGGCTCAGCTCAGCGCCACCTCGAACCCGCGCTTGGTGCCGGGGCGCGCCATCATCGCCTCGTACCAGCGCTTGACGTTGGGGAAGTCGGCGAGGTCGACGAGATGGCGCTCGTGCCGCCACGCCCAGCCGAGGATCGCGAAATCGGCGATCGAGACCTCGCCGCCGGCGAACTCGGCCTCGCCGAGCCGCTTGTCGAGCACCCCGTAGAGCCGGCGGGTCTCCTTGGTGTAGCGCTCGAGCCCGTAACGCTTGTCGTTCTCGTCCTTGACCTGCAGGAAATGGTGCACCTGCCCCGGCATCGGGCCAAACCCGCCCATCTGCCACATCAGCCACTCCAGCACCGGCACCTGACCGCGCAGATCCTTGGGCCAGAACTTGCCGGTCTTGGCGCCGAGATAAATCAGGATGGCGCCCAACTCGAAAATGCTGACCGGGGCGCCGCCCGGCCCGTCGGGGTCGACGATCGCCGGGATGCGGTTGTTCGGGCTGATCTTCAGGAAGGCGGGGGCGAACTGCTCGCCCTTCGAGATGTTGACCGGGTGCACCGTGTAGGGCAGCCCCATCTCTTCGAGCGCCACGCTGATCTTGCGGCCGTTCGGGGTGTTCCAGGTGTGGAGTTCGATGGGCATCGGGGATTGGCCTTTCCTCGGGGTCGGGAGACCGCGGCGCCGGGCCGCGGGAACCTGATCCAACATGTAGCGGATCGAGCCCGACCGGGGCAACCCGCCCGCCGACTACTCCGGAAAGCGGAAGCGCAGCGCGGCGGCGACCACGACCGCGACGGCGGCGGCCGGAGCGGCAAAACCGGCGGCCGGCAGACCGGTCGCGTCCCACAATGCCCCGCCGGCCAGCGGCACCACGCAGGACAGCGTGTAGCCGACCGTGAAACTGCCGGCCGAGAGCCGGTGAACGTCGCCGCGGGCGACCAGTTGCGGCGGCAGGGCCAATGTCACGATCAAGGTGAAGGCGCCGCAGAAGCCGATGACCCCGGCGCCGACGATCGTCGACCACGGTCCGGCGGCGACGAGGGCGGCGATCCCGAGGAGACCAAGGAATTGGACGCAGACGATTGCGGTCTTGCCGGCGCCGAGCCGGCGCGCCGTCAGCAACAGCAGCAGCGAGGCCGGCAGCTGGCCGAGATTGAGCGCGCTGAGCCCGGCGGTCACCAGCTCGGGCCGGCCGACCGCGTGGAGGTAGTCCGGGATCAAGGCGTTCGAGGCGAAATAGAGCCCGCCGGTGCCGCCCTGCATCAACCCCAGCCGCCACAGCTCGGGGCTGCGCCAGTCCGGCCACCAGCGCGCCGGCGCTGTCCCGGCGCGGAAAGCCCTCGTCGTCGGAGAGTCCGGGGACAGCGCCATCAGCACCGCCGTCGCCGCGACCGGGACGGCCCAAACCGCAAGGCTCGCCGGCCAGCCGCCGCCGACCAGCGGCAGGACCAGCGGTATCGTCAAGGCCGCCGGCAGCGCCTCGCCGATCAGCAGCCCGTTGGCGTAGACCGCGGTCGCAAAACCCGGCCGGCTCGGGAACCACTCGCCGACGAGCGCCGGCAAGGCCGGCTGCACCACCGCGATGCCCACCGCCATGACGAAGGTCATCGCAAACAGCATCGGCGCCGACGGGCCGATGCCGCGCGCCGCGGAACTCGCGGCGACGACGAGCAACCCCGCGACCGTGGCGCGGCGGGCGCCGAGCTTGGCGATCAAGAGCGAGCCCGGGATCGCGGCGAGCGCGAACAGCAGCACCGGCAGTCCGGACAACGCCCCGACCACCCGCTCGCTGAGCGCGAATTGGTGATGGATCAGCGGCAGCACCGGCGGGACCGCGAGCACGGTCAGCCGCAGATCGGCCCCGGCCAGCCACAGCATCGCGAGACGCCATCGCGAGGAGGGCAAAGACTTGGTGCTTGGCGCGCGCCGCCGCGGCATGACTGCGACCCCGGAAAGCCGCGGGGTCAGCGAGGCTCGCAGCGGAAATAGGCGATGTTCTCGGACGAGTCGAGATAGCGGGGGACCTTGTCGTAGCGGGCGCAATGCTCCTGTGCCACCGCGGTCGCGGCGCCGAGGTCGCGGCTGTAGCCGACCTCGGCGGAGTTCGCGTTACCGGCCGACAGATAGGGCTTCTCCACACAGCCGGCAGATGCGCCGCCGATCAGCATCAGCGCGAGCCCGGTCGCCAGCCTCGCCGGACGCGCCTTCACCGCGGGTGCTTCCCAGAGCTCGCGGCAAAACCGGCCTTCGCGGCGAAATCACGGCCGCGCTCGGCAAAGTCGCGGTAGTGGCCGTAGCTCGGCGCCGCCGGCGAGAGCAGCACGACGCCGCCCGTTTGCGTCATGCGCTTGGCGTCGGCGACGGCGTCCGCCATCGACCGCGCAAGCACGGTTGTGGGCGGTCCGCCGGCGGGCCGAGCGCGGCGTAAATGCGCTCGCCGCTGACGCCAAGGCAGATGACGCGCGCGGACGGCCCCGGCTGTAAGCCGGGCGACTAGCTTGCCGTAATCGATGCCGCGGTCGTAGCCGCCGAGGATCAGAGTAATCGCGTGACCGGCATAGACGTCGAGAGCGGCGGCCGTCAATTCCGGGGCGGTTGAAATGCTGTCGTCGACATAGAGGACGCCGTCGATTTCGCCGAGCTCCTGCTGGCGATGCGGCAACCCGCGAAAATCCGCCGCGGCGTCGAGCGCGGCGCGAAGATCGAGCCCGAGCACCTTCGCGACCGTCAGCGCGGCGCACAAATTCGACAGGTTGTGCGGTCTCGCGAGATAGCGGTTGTCGACCTTGCCGACCCGCGCGCGACCGTCAAAAATCTCGGGGCCGCGGCAATGGAGCCCGGCTTCGTCGTTGAACAAATGCCGGGCGAGCCCGACCGCCGGCGCCGCCTCGGCGTTGACGACCGCGCACCGGGCGCGGCGGAGCAGGTTGAGCTTGTCGCGGTAGTAGTTGTCGAGCGTGCGGTGCCAGTCGAGATGCTCGGGAAACAGCGAGGTCAGCACCGCGATGTCGCAAACCCCGTCGAAATCCGCGGCCTGGTAGCTCGACACCTCGATCACGGCATAGTCGGCTGCTTCCTTGTCGATGTCGGTGACCGGGACGCCGATATTGCCGGCGAGCGCCACCCGGCGGCCGAGCCGGCCGAGGATGTGCGCGACCAGCGAGGCGGTCGTGCTCTTCCCTTTGGTGCCGGTGACGCCGATCGTCGTGACCGCGGCCTTCTCGGCAAACCACAAATTCAGCAGCGAGGTGACCGCGACGCCGCTGTCGCGGGCAATTTCGATCTCGCGGCGATAGAGGCTGACCCGGGCGACTTGACCAACACGTCGACCTGGCCGAGAGCCGCGCCGATGGCGTCGGCGCCAAAGGCCCGGTCGACATTGTCGAACTCGCTCGGCGGCGGCGCGGTCTCGGTGTCGTCCAACAGCAGCAACCGCAGGTTCGGGTGACGGGCGCGCAGCAATCGGACCGCCGCGCGGCCTTCGCGGCCGAGCCCCCATACGGCTACGCGCTGCATGCCGAGATCAGCCGCACGCATCGAGCTTCGCCAGAAAATCGTCCGGGACCCGGTGCGGGTGGCGGGTCGCGACAAGACCGCGAAGCTCGGCCGGGTCGTGGCAGCACAGCGCTGCAAACTGCGCATGCAACCGCCGCACGACCGCGTCGCCGCGCCAGTCGGGGTCACTGCCGAGATGGGCCATGACCGCAGCACTTTCGCCGATCTCGCCGACGCATTCGAACGGCTTGTGCTCGCGCAGACCGCACAATTCGGCAAATCCGTCGGCTTGCGCTTCGTCGTCGAGCATGTTGCGGCCGAAGATTGCGATCAATTCGGGTTTGGCGACAAAGGGCGCCAAGGCCAGGAACACAAACCGGCATTTGGGGCAGTCACAGCACCAATGCCGCCCGCGTTCCGCCGGCGCTTGCCGGAAAGCGGTGTTGCAGCTGCGGAAGACGCCGAAATACTGCCGGTGCCGGGCGAAGCGCCGCGCGATCTCGATTTCGGCCAAGGGCCGCAGCAGCGAAAAATAGGCGATGCTCGGCGTAATCTGGGCGGCAACGTATCCGGCGAAATCTTTTTCGAACTCGAAGGATTTGCTGAATTGATGGTTGATGGCGACGCCGTCGACGGTCAGGTTCGGAGCGCTGGCGGAATGCTCGTTCGACATCGCGATCGTGTCGAAGCCGGCCAGCACCGCACAGGCCAAGACGATCGCGCTCAAAATGCCGGTGATCGGCACATGGCCGTTGAGCGCGTTTTCGTGATTGAGCTTCAGCAGCCCCGGGTCGATCCGGCGGCGCACCCGGATCGACGGCAGGCCCGCCGCGGCGACACAGGCGGCGATCGGCTCCGCGTCGCCGAGCGCAAACAGAACGAGGTCTTCGCCAGCGGCCTTCAGGCATTCGAGGGTGACGACCAAATCCTTGCCGCCGCCGACCGGGACGCAGCTGCGCCGCGGCAGGTCGATCGCCAATGGTGCAGGCGGGGTGACCGGATCGCTCAGGAACCGGCAACGGCCGGTCAGCGAAATTCGGTTTTTCCAGGCGAACTCGGCGAGGCCGTTTTCGTAGAAGCTCTGCAGAAAGGCGGCGGTAGCCCGATCGAGCGGAAACGCCGCGCAGCGCAAAATCTCCGGGACGAACGCTTTGTAATAGCTCACCCCCGACAACAAGAAGATCAGCCGGAAAATCCGGTCGAGCACCGCCGCCGCGTCGGGCGACAGCGGCCTCGCCGGAAAATCGAAGGTCAGCCGTTCTTCGAATTGCGGCCCGTCGAGAAAGCTGTAGTGCAACGACAGCGCGTGATCCGCCGGCTCGTATCGGTACTGCTCGAACACAAACTCCTTAAACGCCATGCCCGCCCTCGGCGAGCACGCGGATCGCGCGCAGCTTCTCGTGGTGGAAGGCGAGGCTGAAATTGTCGATTGTCGGCGTCTGCGCGCGCGACACGCCGTCGACCGCCGGCCCGTCCCGCAGGGTTTTTTCGAGAATGTGCCGGTCGAGCGCCTCGTCGAGGCATGTCAGCAGGCGCGGGCGCCAATCCTCGCGGATGACGGCGAGCGCGCCGAGCAGCGCGTAGGCGCCCCAATGCGAGACGCCGGCAACGACCAGATGACGCGCGGGGGTGACACAGGCGATGGTCTCGCCATGCTCGACGTGTTCGGCGATCAGCGCCCGCGGCAGGGCGCCCATGCCGATCTCGTTGCCGCCGTCGCCGACCGCGATCGTGTCCCAGGGCCCGGCCTCGAACAGTTCGTCGAGCGGGGCGGTGTAGGCGCTGATGTCCTGAGCGCGCATGTTGCGGGGTGCACCGTCGATGCTGCGCCCGCAGCGTTCGATCGAGACCGCATGGGTGACCCCTGCAGCCCGCCACGTCTCGATCACCGGCGCCAACGGCGCGCCGATCTCGACCGCGTCGACCGGCGCCCCGGCCGCCGCGGCCGCCGCCAATGCGACAGCACAGGCGTTGCGGCACGGCTCGTCGGTCGCGAGTCGGCAGGGGATGCCGATTTCGGCGAGGCCGCGGGCCAGCAAGGCGGCACCCACCGGGCCGTCGGTCTCGGCCGCCGGCGGCGATCCCAAGGGCACGAAAAAGCCGGTGATCAGCCCGACCGTGCAGGGTGACGCCGCCGCCACCGCCGAGGCGCCGCGCCACAAGCCGCCGCGCGCCGCCTCGCACAACGCCCCGATATTTCGCCCGACATCGGTTTGCACCAGGCGCTCGATGCGGTCGACGAGCGCCTCCGCCTCGGCCGGTGTGGCCATCACCGGGCCGCTACAGGCTCGCCAGCTTGGCGTTCAACAGATCGGTGATCAGCATCGAACCTGGGGCATGAGTGATGCAAAACTCCGGCTTGGCCTCGGCGATCACCGCCTGCGGGGTGACGCCGCACGCCCAGAACACCGGCAATTCGTCGTCTCCAACCGGAACCCCGTCGCCGTAATCCGGCCGAGCCAGGTCTTTGATGCCAATCGCGTCGGGCAGGCCGATATGCACCGGCGCGCCGTGCACCGACGGAAAGCGCGAGGTGATCTGGATCGCCCGGATGGCGTCGGCCGGCGCAAGCGGACGCATCGAGACGACGAGCGGGCCCGAAAACACCCCCGCCGAGGCGCAGCGGATGCTGGTGCGATACATCGGCACATTCGAGCGGCAGGTCATGTGGCGCAATTCGATCCCTTCCTCAACCAGCGCCTGCTCAAAAGAAAACGAGCAGCCGAGCGCGAAGCTGACCAAGTCGTCGCGCCAGACGTCGCGGACATCGACCGGCTCCGCGGCCAATTCGCCGTGGCGCCACACCCGGTATCGCGGCAGATCGGTGCGGATGTCGAGATCCCGACCCAGCGCCGGCAGGCGGGGATCGCCCGGCTCCGACACCGCCAGCACCGGGCAGGGCTTGGGGTTGGCCTGCGCGAAGCGCAGAAAATCATGGGCGAGCGCTTTCGGCAAAATGACCAGGTTCGCCTGGACGTTGCCGGCGGCGAGCCCGGCGGTCGGGCCGGTAAAGTCTCCGGAGCGGCAGCGCAGGCGTTCGCGGGTGCCGGCCTCGATGCTTCGGTCGATTGCTGCGCTCATGCCACGATCCATGTTCCGAGAAACCAGTTTTACCGCCGACCGGCAGTGCGCGTCAAAGCGACTGCCGGCGCCTGGTATGGTCGAAGGGGAAATCGAGATGAGCTCGCTTTATCTCGCCGCCGCTATCCTGCTGGAAATTTGCGGGACGACGGCCTTGAAGCTTTCCGACGGATTTACCCGGATCGGCCCGCGCAAGCGTGGTCGTCGTTTGCTATACGGCGAGCTTCGTGGTGCTGTCGTGGGCCTTGCGCGGGATCGACCTGTCGACCGCCTACGCGGTGTGGTCCGGGGTCGGCACCGCGCTGGTCGCGGCGATCGGCATCGTTGTGGTTTGGCGAGGACGGCACGGGATCTGGAAGCTCGCCTGCCTCGCCCTGATCGTGATCGGGGTGGCCGGCCTCAACCTTGCCGGGCGGCGGCGTGGCTGCCTAGCCACCCGCCTTTGCGAGGGTCGGCGCCGCATCCCTGTCAGCCTGCCAGCACCGCGGCGCAGCCGAGAAAGGCGGCAAGCGGATGGGTGACGACATAGGTCGGGATCGCTGCCAGATAAGCTTCGAACCGGCCCTTCGCCTGGAACCGCGCCCGGAACGGCAAATCGGCGAAGTAGCGGCCGAGCCGCGGCACGATCCCGCCGGCGATGAAAACTCCGCCGCGGGCGCCCAAGGTCAGCGCCAGATTGCCGGCGACGGTGCCCAGCATCGCGCAGAACATCGCCGTCGCCTCGACGCACACCGGGTCCTCGCCGCGCATGCCGAGATCGGTGACCTGCGCCGCGCTGTAGCCTTTTGACGGAACCCCGTCGATCTCGGCCAATGTGTTGTAGAGGTTGACCAGTCCCGGCCCCGACAGCACCCGCTCGGCCGAGACGTGATCGAAGCGCCGCCGCATATGGTCGAGCACGGCGCTTTCGCGATCGGTCGCCGGCGACATCGTCGCGTGGCCGCCCTCGCCGGTCAGCGCCAGCCAGCCGGCGGGGCCGGCGACGAGGCCCGAGACGCCGAGCCCCGATCCCGGACCCAGCACCGCCAACGGCGCGCCTGCCGCCGCGCTGCCGCCGCCGACCGGCATCCGGTCATCGGGACCGAGGCGCGGCAGCGCCAGCGCCTGCGCGGTAAAATCGTTGACGACTTCGAGCCGCTCGAAGCCGAAATGAGCTTTCAGCTCTGAAATCGAAAAATTCCACGGGTGATTGGTCATCGCCACCCGGTCGCCGGCAACCGCCGAGGCGATCGCGATCGCCGCCTGCCGAGGAACCGGCAGGCCGCCGCGGTCGCTCAAATATTCGGCGAGCGCGTCGTCGATCGTCGGGTAGCCGTCGCAGGCATGGCTGCGCCAATGCAGCACCTTGCCGTCGGGCGAAACCAGACCAAAGCGGGCGTTGGTGGCGCCGATATCCCCGACGAGCCAGGTTTCCGGCACATTTCCGGCGCCGCCCGCCGCATCCATCAGCGCGCGCCACTGGCCGCCAAGGCGGCGACAAAGCTCTCCCGCCAACGGGTAATGTCGTTACGCTCGATCGTGGCCATCATCGCCGTCCATCGCTCCTTGCGCTCGCCGAGCGACATGGTAAGCCCTTGCCGGATCCCGGTGGCCATCCCCTCGATGTCGTGCGGGTTGACCACCACCGCCTCGCCCAGCTCCTGCGCCGCGCCGGCAAAGCAGGACAACACCAGCACCCCCGGATCTTCGGCCGGTTGCGAGGCGACATATTCCTTAGCCACCAGGTTCATGCCGTCGCGCAACGGCGTCACCAGACCGATGCGGGCGGCGCGGAAAAATCCTGTCAGAATCCGATGGGCGAAGCTTTTATTGATGTAGCGCAGTGGCGTCCAGTCGAATTCGCCGTAGCGCCCGTTGATGTTGCCGGCCTAGGCGGCAAGGGTTCGGCGGATCTCCTGATACTCCGGCACCTCCGAGCGCGAGGGCGGCGCGATCTGCATGAACACGATGCGCCCGCGGGTCTCGGGGTAGGTTTCGAGCAGCTGCCCGAAGGCCGCGAACCGCGCCGGCAGCCCCTTTGAATAATCGAGCCGGTCGACGCCGATCATCAAGGTGCGGTCGCCGAGGCTCTGGCGCAGACGCCGCATATGCCGGCTGGCGTCGGCGGCTTGCGCCTTTGCCGCGACGGCGGCGACGTCGATCCCGATCGGGAAGGCGCGTGCGCGCACGATCCGGCCAAAGGCGCGCAACACCCCTCGCCCGAGATCCTCGGCTCCGGCCCAGCGCAACAGATAGTCGCAAAAGCCGTGCAGATCCAACTCGGTCTGAAAACCGACGAGGTCGTAGGCGCACAACGCTTCGGCCAGCTCCCGGTGGTTGGGGAGCACGCGCAGCAATTCGGCCGGCGGAAACGGCGTATGCAGAAAAAAGCCCAGCTTTTGATTTTGGTCGAGGCGGCGTAATTCACGCCCGAGCGGGATCATGTGGTAGTCGTGGACCCAGACCAGATCGTCGGTCAGCAGCATCGGCGCCAAGGCCTGGGCGAACATGCGGTTGACCCGCAGATAACCGGCAAAGTCGCGCCGCGAATAGTCGATCAGCCCGGCGCGAAAATGGAACAGCGGCCACAACACGCGGTTCGCGAACCCGAGGTAATACTGGTCGAAATCGCGCTGCGAGAGGCCCAGCGTCGCATAGGTCAGCGGCCCGCGGGTGACGATTGCCGGCTCGCTGGCGGGCGATTCCTCGACCTTTCCGCTCCAGCCGAACCAGACGCCGCCGGTGGTTTCGAGTGCTGACCGCATCGCGACCGCGAGCCCCCCGGAATCGGGTTTTTCGCTGTCGAGCGCAACCCGGTTGGACACCACGACCAACCGCCGGCTGTCCTTGGCGGCGCCTTGCGCAACCGCCCCTGCTCTCCCGAGCTCTACGTCGACTGTGGCGGCGCTGGCTGTGGCGGTGTTTGCCTCCTTCATCGTCACGTCCCCACTTTGCGATCGATTAACCAACGCCGGCGAGCCGGCAATGTTCCCCACAGGCTTGATTTTCAAGCCTCCTTCAGTTTTGGGCGAGCCAATCATGCACGGCTCGGACGTCCGGCAGCACATACCCAGCCCGGGTTGGCGCCGGCGGGCCGACCCAAATCGCGATCCCGCCGCGCCGCGAAATTTCGGCAAAACCGTCCTCGTCGGTCATGTCGTCGCCGACAAAGACCGCGAGGCGACCGGCAAACGGCGGCTCGGCCAGGAACGCGGCGATGGCCGCCCCCTTGTCGGCGCCGCGGGGCTGAAATTCGACGACCATCTTGCCGGAGATCAGCCGCAGCGCGGCCTCCGCCAGCGCCAGTGCTGCGGCCAAGGAACGGATTTCGGGCTCGCGCGCGGGCGCGGCGCGATAGTGCAATGCCAAGCGTCGCGCGCTTGTCTTCCAGGATCAGGCGCCTGTCGGCAGCCGCCAACGCCGCGAGCCGCGGCCGCAGGCGGTCGAGAGCGCCGGCCGCCGCCGGGTTTGCGCCGTGGTCGAGCGAGCCGTCGGCGCGGCGGCGCTCGATGCCGTGCACCCCGGCGGCGGCGCCGCGCCACGGTCGAAACAGCCGGTCGATGTCGTCGAGCGGCCGGCCGCTGACGAGCGCCAATGCGCCGTCATGACGCCGCGTCAGGTCAGCGAGCAACGACGGCAGATTGGACGGGACGTGGACGCGATCCGGCCGAGACGCGATCTCCAGCAAGGTCCCGTCGACATCGAGAAACAATGCCGCGCGCGCGTCGAGCGGCGGCGGCCGCACCGGCGGCGCAGGCGGTTTTGCTCGCTCCGTCAAAATCCCGTCCCTTGTGCGATGCACATGACGCCCCGTCGAAGTGTGCCGTAAATATTTGATCTAACCCGAAACTATCAACGTTGCCAGACGCTTCGAAAAAGCTGCTTGACATCCCGGCGCAACGCATTAGATTGTGCAGTGCGGTAACGATCGCCGGTTGTGGTCTTACCGTACGTCTTCTAGGCGTTTCCTCCCTAAACTTGGGCCGCGCTCTGTTGCGGCCCATTTTTTTGTCCGGGCCGCCGCCGCGAGCGAATTGAAGGCAAAAACCCGGTCCTCGCCGAGCAGCCTGATCCGGCTCGCAATCGGGAAGGACCGCGACTTCTTGGTAGATCGGCGTGAAATCGGGGCGGGTCGCGTCGAACAGCTGGTCGAAATCGTCGATGACGAAATAAGTATCCTGAAACCGGTCGATGCGATAGCGCGTGCGCATGACCCGGCGCAGGTCGAAACCGATCCGGTGCGGCCGCGGATCGTCGAGGCAATAGATCAATTCGCCGGCGGACGACAAAATACCCGAGCCGTAGATCCGCAGGCCGGCCGGCGTTGCGATCAGCCCGAACTCGACCGTGTACCAATAGAGCCGGGCCAGCCGCTCGAGATGGCCAAGCCCCTGCGCCTTGAGCCCGCCTTGGCCGTAAGCCTGCATGATAATCGGCGAAAACCGGGTTCATCAGCAGCGGCACATGGCCGCAAATGTCGTGAAAAACGTCGGGCTCCTGCAGATAGTCGAGCTGGTCGCGGCGGCGGATAAAGCAGGTCGACGGAAAGCGCCGCTGCGCCAGATGCGCGAAGAACACCGCGTCCGGGACCAGGCCCGGCACCGCGACGATCCGCCAGCCGGTCGCGCGCTCCAGAATGTCGCCGAGCCGGCGAAAATCCGGGATGCCGTCCGCGGCGATGCCGAGGGCGCCGAGCCCGTCGAGATATTCGCGGCAGGCGCGCCCCGGCAGGAGCTTTTGCTGGCGCTCGAACAACAAGCCGCCAGATCGCGTGCTCCTCCTCGCTGTAGCCCTGCCAGTTTTGCTCGATCGTAAAGTCCGAGGCCGCTTCGGGCCCGATCGCGTTCATTTGCCGCTCCGCGCTTGTCGTTCTCTTAGGTGAGAACGCCGGCGCGCCAGATCAATCGCCGCGGTTGCGCGGTCTTACGCCGCCGCCAAACACTCGTCGGCGGCGCGGCTCAGTTGCCGGACCAGCTCGGCCAAATCGGCGGCAAGCTGTGCAAAACGCGGCTTTCGCCGGTATTTGCGCTCGTCCATGTAGAGCGCGCGGTTGATCTCGATCTGCAACGCGTGCCGGCCGCGGCGCGGGGTCGCCGTAATGCTCGGTGGTGAAGCCCGCCGGCATAGGGCGTGTTGACGGCCACCGCAAACCCGCGGGCGGCGAAAAAGCGGCGGGCGCTTCGAGGATCGCCGGGGCGCAGGCGGCGCCGTAACAGTCGCCCAGCACGATGTCGGCGCCGTCGGCGCCGCAGATCGAGCCGGCGGCCGACGGCATCGAATGGCAGTCGATCAACAGACAGCCGCCGAACAGCGCCTCGGTTTCCTCGACCAGCCGGCTGCAGCGCCCGGTGATAGGGATGATAAAGGCGCTCGATACGCCGCTGCGCCTCGGCGAAAGCGCAGCTTGCCGGCGTAGATTTCCTCGCCGCTGGCGACGATGCGCGCGATCGTGCCCAGCCCCATCCGCACCCGCGGCGAGCCGGCGTTGACAAAGCCCGGCAGGGCATCCGAGAACATCGCCGGGTCGAGCTCGTAGGCCTCGCGGTTGACGTCGAGATAGGCGCGCGGAAAGCGCGCCGACAGCAGCGGCGCGCCGAGGCTTGGGGCGGCGGCGAACAGCTCGTCGACAAAGCTGTCCTCGGAGCGCCGGAGCGCCAGCGGGTCGAGGCGCGAGGCGGCGACAAAATCGGCCGGGTAATCCGATCCGCTGTGCGGCGAGGCGAGGATCAGCGGCAGCCGTCGCCGCCGCCGGCCGCTGCAGCTCGAAAACCCCGCACGCCAGCTCGCCATCCATGCCGCGAAGCTTAGTGCTGCGCGCGCAAAACTGTCATCATCGGGCATGCGCGCAAATGCGGCCGATGCATTCTTCCGGAACGCCCCGGCGGCGCGCTAGGATGGCGTCTCGGCGCCGCGACATGTTCGACGAAGAAGGGACAGATGCAGCGCCGCAAGCTGGGTGAACTGGAAGTTTCCGCGATCGGGCTCGGCTGCGCGACGATGACGCCGTTCTATGGCGAGCCCGATCCCGGCGGCGGCGATCGCGACATTGGAGCGCGCCGCCGAGATCGGCGTCGATTTTCTCGACAGCTCCGACGCCTACGGCCAGGGCCGCAACGAGGAGCTGATCGCCCGCGTGCTCAAGGGGCGCCGCGACAAATACGTGGTCGCGACCAAATTCGGCAATATGGGGCGCAATCCCGACGGGTCGGCCGCCGGCGAGGGAAGGCCGGAATACGTGCGCGCTCGCCTGCGAGCGCAGCCTCGTGCGGCTCCAAACCGACGTGATCGACCTCTATTACATCCACCGCGTCGATCCCGACGTGCCGATCGAGGAGACGGTCGGCGCGATGAGCGATCTCGTGCACGAGGGCAAGGTTCGGTTTCTCGGCATCTCGGAAGCCGGGGCCGAGACGATCCGCCGCGCGCATGCCGTTCATCCGATGAGTGCCGTGCAGATCGAGTATTCGCTGTGGTCGCGCGAGGTCGAGGGCGCGATCCTGCCGCTCTGCCAGGAGCTCGGCATCGGGTTTGTCGCCTACAGCCCGCTCGGCCGCGGCTTTCTGACCGGGACGGTCGGCGCCCAGGACGACCTCGCAGTCAACGACGCGCGCCGGAACATGCCGCGCTTTGGAGGCGAGAATTTGCGCCGGAACCTCGACCTCGTCGCCGCGTTGCGGCGGCTGGCGGCGGCGGAGGGCCGCACCCCGGCCCAGCTGGCGATCGCCTGGGTATTGTCGCGCCGCAGCTTTATCGTGCCGATCCCCGGAACCAGCCATCGCCATCGCCTCGAGGAAAATGCGGCGGCGGCCGACGCCGCGCCGTCGGCGCCGACGTTGCGGGCGCTCGACGAGATCTTCCGGCCGGGTGCGGCCGCCGGCCCCCGCTATGCCGAGGCTTACGCGCGCACCCTCGGGATCTGAGCCGGCGGCACGACCCGCAGCGGATAGGATTCGGAATTTCGGGGTCGCCGGCGCGCGGCCGCGGCTCCGCCCTTGGCGATGCGGGTGCGGATCAAGGGCTCCAGCGCGGGTCGCTCAGCGCAATCGGAAATAGTGGACGCTGAACAGCTCGGACGGGTCGGTCCAGGTGTCGACCGGGCGGAAACCGGCGCGCGCGGCCAGGGCGCGAAACTCGGCCACCGCGTATTTGTATGAATATTCGGTGTGAACAAGCTCGCCGGCGGTGAAATCGAAGCGGCGGCCGGCGATCGTCGCCTGCTGGTCGGCGAGGCTGCGGATGTAGATTTCGACGCGGCCTTCGGTTTCGTTGTAGAAGGCGAAATGCTCGAACAAGTCGAGATCGAGGTCGCCGTCGAGCTCTCGGTTGATCCGTTCGAACAAATTCAAATTGAACGCGGCGGTAATCCCGGCCTGGTCGTTATAGGCGGCTTCGAGGATGCGGGTATCCTTTTTGAGGTCGACGCCGATCAGCATCTCGCCGCCGGGGCCGAGGATTTGCGCACAGTTCGCCAGAAAGCGCGCCGCCGCCTCGGGTTCGAAATTGCCGATTGTCGAGCCCGGAAAAAACCCGACGCGCTTGCCCGGTGGTCCGGGCAGGGACGGCAGCGCGAACGGGCGGGTGTAGTCGGCGCAGACGGCGATGACCGGAAGTTCCGGAAAATCCTCGGCGAGCGAGGCTGCCGCCTCGCGCAGATGCTCGCGCGAGATGTCGACCGGAACATAGGCGGCCGGACGGTCGAGCGCCTGCAGCAGGATGCGCGCCTTGCGTATCGCACCGCTGCCCAATTCGATAATCCGCGAATACGCGCCCATTTGCGCGGCCATCTCGCCGGCGTTCTCTTCGAGAATCGCGATCTCGGTGCGGGTCGGGTAATATTCGGGCAGGCGGCAGATTTCTTCGAACAGCGCCGAGCCGCGCTCGTCGTAAAAGAATTTGCACGGAACCGCCTTGCGCGGACGGGCGAGGCCGTTCAGCACCGCGTCGCGAAAGCTTTCCTCGCCGGGCGCCAGATCGTGAAAGGCAAAGCGCGCTTCGTCCATCATCAAACGTCCTCCGCCAGCCGCAACCCGGCGAAAGCCCAGCGTGCCGAGGGCGGAAAGAAATTGCGATAAGTCGCCCGCACATGCCTCGCCGGGGTCACCGCGCCGCCGCCGCGCAATACCATCTGGTTGCACATGAACTTGCCGTTGTACTCACCGATCGCACCGGTTGCGGCGCGGAACCGCGGATAGGGCATGTAGGGGCTCGCCGTCCATTCCCAAACATCGCCGAACATCTGGCGGGGCCGCTCGACATTATCGGGCGCGGCGGTCGTCGCGGGGTCGACGCCGGGATGGAAACGGCCACAATCGGCAAAATTTCCCGCCACCGGCACGCCTTCGGCCGCCACCTCCCATTCGGCTTCGGTCGGCAGCCGCCTGCCGGCCCATTTGGCAAAGGCGTCGGCTTCGAAAAAGCTGACATGGCAGACCGGTTCGGCCGGGTTCAGCCGGCGCAGGCCGCCGAGCGTGAAGATCGACCAGGCGCCGTCGTCATGGCGCCAGTAAAGCGGCGCCTCCCAGCCCTCCGCGCGCACCGCCGCCCAGCCGTCCGACAGCCAGAATTCCGGCTGGCGGTAACCGCCGGCTTCGATGAAATCGAGAAACTCGCCGCAGGTAACCGGGTAGGTCGCGAGGCGAAACGGGTCGAGCCACGCCTTGTGCCGCGGCGTCTCGTTGTCAAAGGCGAAACCCGTCGCCGCGGTGGCCGATCTCGACGAGCCCGCCGGCGAAATCGATCCAGCCCGGCGCCGGCGCCGGCGCGGCGACCTGGGGGTGCGGGGCGTGATAGCCGGGCAGCAGGGGATTGACCGAAAAGACGTGCTTGATGTCCATCAGGATCAATTCCTGATGCTGCTGCTCGTGATGCAGCCCGAGCTCGACCAGCGGCGCCGCCTCCTGCCAAGCCGGCTGCGCGGCCCGCTCGATAAAGCGCCCCATCGCCGCGCCGACATGGTCGCGGTAGGCGCCGACGATGTCGACCGTGGGCCGCGACAGCAGACCGCGCTGCGGCCGCGGGTGGCGCGGGCCTGCGGCCTCGTAATACGAGTTGAACAGATAGGCGAAGGCCGGGTCGAACACCCGGTAGCCGGGATCGAAGCGGCCGAGGATGAACGTCTCGAAGAACCAGGTCGTATGCGCCAGATGCCACTTGGTCGGGCTGGCGTCGGCCATCGACTGGACCGACTGGTCCTCGGGCGTCAGATTGGCGGCGAGCGCCTCGCTGTCGCGCCGGACGGCGTCGAACCGAGTGAGTGCGACTTGACGATCCGGACAGCCATCGGGCTGCGGTGCGGCATTATCGAACACGGGGTCCCCCGAGCAGTGTCGTTGTCGCGGTCAACGCTTCCCTATGCCGGTTCGTTGCGGCCATCGAGATAGCGGTTGCGCAAGTGGCGCTCGAAACTCGCGGTGCCGAGCGGGCGGCCGGTCGCGCTCTCGACCAGCTCTGCCGTCGACATCAGCGATCCCTGGCTGTGCACCCGCAGGCGCAGCCAGGCAAAGAGCGGGCGGAAATCACCGGCGGAGATCGATCCCGGGAGATCGGGAATACCGTCGCGCGCCGCCGCGAACAATTGCGCGGCAATCATCGCGCCCAGCGTGTAGGTCGGGAAATAGCCCCACGATCCGTCGAACCAGTGGATGTCCTGCAGGCAGCCGTCGCGATCGTTGTCGGGAGCGATGCCGAGCAGCGCTTTCAACCCTTCGGCCCACGCCCCCGGCAAATCCCGCGCCGCCAGGCCGCCGTCGAGCATCGCCTGTTCGAGCCGGTAGCGCAGGATGACGTGGGCGGGATAGGTGACCTCGTCGGCGTCGACGCGGATCAGGCTGCGGCGCACCCGGATCTGGCGGCGATAGAGCGCTTCCGGCTCCCAGCCCGGCCCGTCGCCGCCAAAAACCTCGCGCAGGATCGGTGCGGCAAAATTCATAAAGGCGAGGCTGCGGCAAACCTGCATTTCGAGCAGCAGGGACTGGCTTTCGTGGATCGCCATGCCGCGCGCGGCGCCCACCGGCTGCAGGCGCCAGCGCGCCGGCAGGTTGCGCTTGTAGAGCGCGTGCCCGGTCTCGTGCAGGACACCCATCAGCGCCTTGCCGAAGTCACGCTCGTCATAGCGCGTCGTGATGCGCACGTCGTCCGGGCGCGCCGCTGCAAAAGGGGTGGGCGCTGACATCGAGCCGGCCATGCGCGAAGTCGAAGCCGACCGCCGCCATCAGCCGGGTGGCGGCCTGGCGCTGCGCCGCGACCGGGAAGGCGCCCGGCGGATCCGCCGGTGGCGGCAGTGCTGCCTGGCGCGCCAGGACCGCCTCGATCAGATCGGGCAGAAAGGCCGCGACCTCGTCAAACAGCCGGTCGATCATCGCCATCGAGCCGCCCGGCTCATAGCGGTCGAGCAATGCCTCAAACGGCTTGACGCCCAGGCGCTCGGCTTTTGCCGCCGCGACCTCGCGCTGCAGACGCAACATTTCTTCCAGCAAGGGCAGGACCGCGGCGAAGTCGTCGGCGGGGCGCGCCCGCCGCCACACCGTCTCGCATTCCGAGGAGATCCGCGCGACGGCCTCGACCAGATCGCCCGGCACCGCCGCGGCATGACCGCGCCGGCGCCCCATCTCACGCAGATTGGCCCGCTGCCATGTGTCGAGCGCCGGGGCGCCGTCCTGGGCCTCGGCCAAGCAGATCGCCGAGCTCCGCCGCGGTCAGCTGCTCGTGGGCGAGCAGGCTCAAGGTCGCCAGCTGCTCGGCGCGCGTCGCGGCCCCGCCCGGCGGCATCATCGTGGCGCTGTCCCAATGGAGCACGCCGATCGCTTCTTCGAGCGCGCCCAGCCTGCGAAAGCGCGCTTCCAACTGCTGATAGGCGGTCATCGGGACTCCGGGCTGCGCCGATGGAAAAGGACATAAATGACGATCATCGCAACTGCCAGGGAAAACCACGTGATGGCGTATTGCAGGTGGTCGTTCGGCAGCACCAGGCGGGTGACCCCGCCTTGCGGCCAGCCGCCGGGATTGGGGGTCGCGTCGGCGTCGACATAGAACGGCGCCACGCGGTCGAGCTTGTCGGCCGCCGCCATCGCCGGCAGGTCGACCCAAAACCAGTAATTGAGGTCGGGCCGGTTGTCGGGCAGAAACCAGTTTGGCCGGCCGGCCGGCGGCAACCGCAGCAGGCCCTCGATCCGCACCGGCCCGGCAGGCTCGCCGGCGACCCGTTTCGAGCGGTCCTTCAGCTCCGCCGGGATGAAGCCGCGATTGACAAAGACGACCCGTCCGCCGGGCTCGCGCAAGGGTGTCAGCACCTGATAGCCGTTGCGCCCCGCCTCCGACGTCGCGCCCAGAAAAATCTCCTGATCGTTGAGCAAGACGCCTTCGACGGAGACGTGCCGGAATTCCATGCCGCGCGCCTTCTGCGGGTCCAATGGCACGGCTACCGGGGGTGCGGCCACCGCCGCGGCGCGCGCGGCGATCAGCCCCTCCTTCCAAAACAGGCGCTGGATTTGCCAGGCGCCGAGCCCGAGGCACAGCAGCACGATCGGGACGGCGACGACGGTAGGCCAAAATTTCGGGCGAAACCCGGTCATCACAGCTGTGCGCTCAGCGCGGTGGAGACGCACCCAACAGATGGTGGCGGTATTGCAGCGCGATCAGGCCCGCTTTGAACGCGCGCAGCATCGCGATCGCGCCGACGACGATCAGCGGCGTCCACAGCATCAGGTGGACCCAGATCGGCGGCGAGAATTCGATCTCGACGATTGCGGCCAGGCCGACGACGATCAGCCCGAGAAACAGGATCACGAACACCGCCGGTCCGTCGCCGGCGTCCTGCGCCGACAGGTCGAGCCCACACACCTCGCACGCCGGGCGGACATTGAGCAGCCCGGCGAACAGACGCCCCCGGCCGCAGCGCGGGCAACGGCAACCGAGCGCCGCGCGCATCCAGGGAGCCGCGGAACCTTCGGCGACACCGTCGCGACCCGCCATCGAGGCCATCTATCGGGCGGCGCCGGCTTCAACCAGCCGGGCCGGCCTCCGGCGCCCCGCCGCCGCCCCACCAGTAGATGCAGACGAACAGGAACAACCAGACCACGTCGACGAAATGCCAGTACCACGCCGCCGCCTCAAAGCCGAAATGGTGATCCGGCTTGAAATCGCCGCGCCATGCCCGGAACAGGCAGACGATCAGAAAGGTCGTGCCGACGATGACGTGAAAGCCGTGAAAGCCGGTCGCCATGAAAAAGGTCGACGGGAAGATGCCGCCGGTAAAATGGAAGGCGGCGTGGCTGTACTCGTAAGCCTGGACCGAGGTGAAGCACAGGCCGAGGAAGACTGTCAGCGCCAGGCCGCGCAGCATGCCGCTGCGGTCGCCTTCGAGCAGCGAGTGATGCGCCCAGGTCACCGTCGTCCCCGACAACAGCAGGATCAGGGTGTTGAGGAACGGAAACTCGAACGGGTCGAACGGATGGATCCCCTTGGGCGGCCACACCCCGCCGACCGGGAACAGGCTCGAGGCAAAAAACGCCCAAAAGAACGCGACAAAAAACATCACCTCGGAGGCGATGAACAGCGCCATGCCATAGCGCATGCCGAGCTGCACGACCGGGGTGTGGTAGCCTTGGAACGTCGCCTCGCGGATCACGTCGCGCCACCAGACCGCCATGATCCCCAGCACGCCCAGCATGCCGACAATCATCAGCGTCCAGCCATGGCCGTGCATGTAGAGGACGCCGCCGCCGAACAGGATTCCGGCGGCGATCGCGCCGAGGATCGGCCACGGGCTCGGGTCGACGAGGTGATAGGGATGCTTTGGGGCGGCGTGCACCGCGTGCGCCGCGTGCGTCTCGCTCATGGGCAGAGGCCTCGATCGGTCAATTTACGGAGTGCGCCGCCGGCCGTCCGGCCGGCGCGGCTGCGGCGCTCGGCGCTGGCGCGTTTGCCGCCTTGAACATCGTGTAGGACAGGGTGATCGAACGGACTTCGCGCGTGTCGGGATCCGTCAGCATGTCCGGGTCGACAAAAAAGACCACCCCCATGTCGACGCTTTGCCCCGGCCGCAGGGTCTGGTTGCTGAAGCAGAAGCATTGCAGCTTGTCGAAATAGATCCCGATCTTGGTCGGCGTCACGTTGTAGACCGCGCGCGCCGTCACCGCGACGGCGCTGTGGTTTACGGCGCGAAAGAACGTCTGGGTCTGCGCCCCCGGATGGACCGTGACCGCCCGGGTCAGCGGCCGGAACTCCCAATCGAGGCCGGGTGCGGTCTGGGCGTCGAAATTGACCGTGACGAGCCCGCCGGAGATCTCGGTCGGGAGCCGCCTCGGCCCGCTGTGTCGTGCCGGCGTACCCGGTGGCGCCGCAGAAGATCCGATAGAGCGGCACCGAGGCAAAGGTCAACCCGGTCATGCCGGC
Organism: uncultured Alphaproteobacteria bacterium; assembly: GCA_963775525.1. Classification (GTDB taxonomy): domain Bacteria; phylum Pseudomonadota; class Alphaproteobacteria; order ATCC43930; family CGMCC-115725; genus AP-15. The sequence goes on from CAVZJF010000071.1 coordinate 133,024, forward strand.
GACGACCGACACCAGGATCAGCACGGTCGCGCCGCGCCGCCGCCGTCGAGGCCTGTCGCTTTCTCCGGCCACGACCTAGCTTCCCATCCGCACGATCGTGACGGCGTAAAACAGCGCCACCAACACCACCAGCACCACGACGAGGGCGCGGTTACGGGCGCGGATCATCCGCTCGCGGTCGTGCCGCGAAGTGTCCGCCGTGGTCACAGCCAGCCTCCCCGGACCAACCCGGCGCCGGCATGGTCGACCAAGAGCAGGCTGAAGATCAGCGCCAGGTAGAGCAGCGAGAACCCGAACATCTGCCGCGCGCTGCGCTCGCCGTCGTCGCGACAGACGCGGACCGCCGAGGCGGTGAACATGACGCTCAGCGCCAGCGCGCCGCAGGCCGTAGACGGCGCCGGCGACGCCGAGCAGCCATGGCGCCGAGGCTCACCGGCCACAGCACCAGCGTGTAGAGCAGCATCTGCCGCTTGGTCTCGCGCGGGCCGGCGACCACCGGCAGCATCGGCACGCCCGCCTTGGCGTAGTCGTCGGCGCGGTAAAGCGCCAGCGCCCAGAAATGCGGCGGCGTCCAGAAGAAGACGATCGCGAACAACGCAACCGCGCCCCAGCCGATGTCGCCGGTGACCGCCGCCCAGCCGATCAGCGGCGGAAACGCGCCGGCCGCGCCGCCGATGACGATGTTCTGCGGCGTGCGCCGCTTCAGCCACATCGTGTAGACGAAGACGTAGAAGCCGATCGTCAGCGCCAGCAGCCCGGCGGCAACCCAATTGACCGCCAGACCCATGACCAGCACCGAGCCGACGGCCAGCACGGCGCCGAAGCCCAGCGCCTCGCCCGGCATCATCCGGCCGGCCGGCAACGGCCGCGCGGCGGTGCGGCGCATGATCGCGTCGATGTCGCGGTCGTACCACATGTTGATCGCGCCGGCCGCTCCGGCGCCGACCGCGATGCACAGCATCGCGACCGCGGCGAGCACCGGATGCAGGTGCCCCGGCGCCAGGACAAGCCCGACAAAGCCGGTGAACACCACCAGCGACATGACCCGCGGCTTCAGGATCTCGACATAGTCGCCGACCAGCCCGGTCGACCCTCCGGTCAACGGCAGAGCGACGGCCGGCGCGGTATCGGACAAGTCAGACACGAAGACGCGATCCCTCGGCGAATTGCCGGCTCGAAACGATGACCGGCAGTTCGTCGTAGCTGTGGAACGGCGGCGGCGACGGCAATTTCCATTCGAGCGTCGTCGCCCCCTCGCCCCAGTAATTGGCCCCGACCCGCTTTCCGGCGATCAGGGTCTGCAGCACGATGAAGACAAACAGCAGGGTCGAGGCATACGAGATGTACGACGCCGATCGAGGCGACAAAGTTCCAGCCCGCAAACGCGTCGGGATAGTCGGCGATCCGCCGCGGCATGCCGGCGAGCCCGAGGAAATGCATCGGGAAAAAGGTCAGGTTGACGCCGATAAACGTCGTCCAGAAATGAATCTTTCCCAATGTCTCGTTGTATTGCCGACCGGACATCTTGCCGATCCAGTAATAGAACCCGGCAAAGATCGAGAACACCGCGCCCAGCGACAGCACGTAATGGAAATGGGCGACGACGTAATAGGTGTTGTGCAATGCGAAATCGACACCGGCATTGGCCAGAACCACCCCGGTTACGCCGCCAATCGTGAACAGGAAGATAAAGCCCATAGCGAACAGCATCGGGGTCTTGAACTCGATCGAGCCGCCCCATGTCGTCGCGATCCACGAGAAGATCTTCACCCCGGTCGGCACCGCGATGACCATCGTCGCGGCGGTGAAATAGGCGCGCGTGTCGATCGAAATCCCGGTCGTGAACATGTGGTGCGCCCAGACGACAAACCCGACCACGCCGATCGCGACCATCGCGTAGACCATGCCGAGATAGCCGAAGATCGGCTTTTTCGAGAAGGTCGAGACCACCTGGGAAATCATGCCGAAGCCCGGCAGGATCAGGATGTAGACCTCGGGATGGCCAAAGAACCAGAACAGGTTCAGGAACAGGAGCGGGTCGCCGCCGCCCGCGGGATTGAAAAAGGCGGTGCCGAAATTGCGGTCGGTCAGCAGCATCGTGATCGCCCCGGCCAGCACCGGCAGCGACAACAGCAACAGGAAGGCGGTCACCAGGATCGACCACACGAACAGCGGCATCTTGTGCAGGGTCATGCCCGGCGCGCGCATGTTGAAGATCGTGGTGATGAAGTTGATCGCCCCCATGATCGACGACGCGCCGGCGAGATGGAGCGAAAAGATCGCCATGTCGACGGCCGGGCCGGGGCTCCCGATCGGGCCCGACAGCGGCGGGTACATCGTCCAGCCCACGCCGGGGCCCTCGCCGACCAGAGCCGATCCCAGCAGCAGCGCAAAGGCCGGCACCAGCAGCCAGAAGCTGATGTTGTTCATGCGCGGGAACGCCATGTCGGGCGAACCGATCATCAGCGGCACGAACCAGTTGCCAAAGCCGCCGATCATCGCCGGCATGACCGTGAAAAAGATCATGATCAGGCCGTGGGCGGTGATGATGACGTTGTAGATTTGGTGATCGGTGATGAAGTGGTTGTCGGGATGCATCAGCTGGAAGCGCATGATCACCGAAAACGGTGCCGCCGACGACGCCGGCGATCACCGCGAAGATCAGATAGAGGGTGCCGATGTCCTTGTGATTGGTCGAGAACAGCCAGCGCGTGAAAAACCCCGGTTGGCCGTGTGCGCCGTAACCGTGTTCCTCGATGGCGTTCGCTTCGCGCTCGTAAGTCATCGGCGACCCTCTTGCTCTCCGTTGCCGGCCGCGGCCGGCAGGGCGGCTACACGCACCGAGCCGCCGTTGGTTTGATCATGCGCGAACTTCTTTCCGGCATCGACCAGCCAGCGCTGGAACGCCTCCTTCGACAGGGCGACGATCTTGATCGGCATAAAGGCGTGGTTGACGCCGCAAATCTGGTTGCACTCGCCGTAGTAGGTGCCCTCGCGGTCGACGTTGAACCAGCTCTCGTTGAGCCGGCCGATGATCGCGTATTCCTGCACCCCAAAAGACGGGATGAACCAGCTGTGGATCACGTCGGTGCTGGTGACCAGCACCTTGACGTTGGTGTGGATCGGCACGACCAGCGGGTTGTCGACGTCGAGCAGCCGCAGCTGGCCGGGCTTCAAATCGGCCTGCTGGATGATGTTGCTGTCGAAGGCGAGCCCCTTTTGGTCGGGATACTCGTACGACCAGTACCATTGATGGCCGGTGACCTTGATCGTCATCTCCGGGTTTGGCACCCGGTCCATAAAGTACATCAGCTTGAAGGACGGGATCGCGATGATAACCAGGATCAGCACCGGCACGATCGTCCACAGGATTTCGACGACCGTGTTGTGCGAGGTGTGCGCCGGCACCGGGTTGCGGCGGTGGTTGAAGCGCAGGATCACATAGAGCTGCAGCGCCATCACTAAGGCCGCGATCAAAAAGATGATCACCAGCAGCTCGTTGTGGAACGCGTTCAGCCGGTCCTTGACCGGGGTCGCCGGCGGCTGCATCCCCATTTCCCATGGACGCGGCTGCGCGGCCCAGGCGGCCGTCGCCAGCACGCCCGCGGCGACCAGCGCCACCGCCAGAACGACCAGCGGCCGAGAAATGCGCTTTCTTGTCAGCAAACCCGTCAACCGCACCATCTTCCGGCCGTCCTCGATCCGTCCCACCGGCCGACCCGCCGACCACCTGCGGCGGCTGTTCCGCAACGGACGGTCAAGGCAGCGCCATCGGCTCTTGTTTCGCCCACCCGTGCCAGCACCCGATGAGGCCCAATGGCTCCGGCTGCACGCGGCGAAGTGGCAGCGACCCTACACCATCGCCGACCGACGCGACAACCGGCCTAACCTATTGCGTCAAGCCGCCGCAGCGGGTTGGATCTCGCTTCTGCGAGGGTGCCGCGGCGCATTCGCGACTTCCGCTTGGCGCCGCCGGCGACCATATTGGGAGCAGGACCAAAGGAGATCCGAATGACCGACCTCGCCGTTACCGACGAATTGTTCTTCGAGCGCACGGGCATGGAGCCGGGCCGCGTCGAGGCTATTGTCGCCGAGGCGCTCGCGGGAATGGACGACGGCGAACTCTACCTCGAATACAGCCAATCCGAGAGCCTGGCGCTCGACGACGGCCGCATCAAAAGCGCCAGCTTCGACACGACGCAGGGCTTTGGGCTGCGCGCCGTTGCCGGGGAAGCGGCCGGCTACGCCCATGCCTCCGACCTCTCCGAAGCGGCGATCCGGCGCGCCGCGGCGACGGTGCGGGCGGTGGCGACCGGGTATTCGGGTGTGATGGCCGGACCGCCGCCGGGCACCAACCGCAGCCTCTATACCGAGGTCAACCCGCTGGGCCTCGTCGATCTCGGCGCCAAGACCCGGCTGCTCGCTGAAATCGACGCCTATGCGCGCAGCCGCGACCCGCGCGTGCGGCAGGTCATGGCCTCGCTGAGCGGGTTGTGGCAGGCGGTGCAGATCATCCGCGCCGACGGCCGCCGGGTGGCCGACATCCGTCCGCTGGTGCGGATCGGCGTGTCCGTCGTCGTCGGCGAGGGCGACCGCATGGAAACCGGCTCTTCGGGGGCCGGAGGCCGTATCGCCTACGAGCGCTTTCTCGACCCGGCGCAGTGGAAGGAGCAGGTCGACGAGGCGTTGCGCCAGGCGCTGGTCAATCTCGGCGCGGTGCCGGCTCCGGCCGGCGAGATGACCGTGGTGCTGGGCCCAGGATGGCCCGGGGTCATGCTGCACGAGGCGATCGGGCACGGGCTCGAAGGCGATTTCAACCGCAAGAAGACCTCGGCTTTTTCCGGCATGATCGGCGAGCGGGTCGCGACCAAGGGCGTCACCGTCGTCGACGACGGGACCCTGCCCGACCGGCGCGGCTCGCTGACCGTCGACGACGAAGGCACGCCGACGAACTGCACCACCCTGATCGAGGACGGAATTCTAAAGGGCTACATGCAGGACCGCATGAACGCCCGGCTGCTCGGCACGGCCCCGACCGGCAACGGCCGGCGCCAGAGCTTTGCGCACGCGCCGATGCCGCGGATGACCAACACCTACATGCTGGCCGGCGACCGCGACCCGCAGGAAATCATCGGCTCGGTCGACCGCGGCCTCTACGCGGTCAATTTCGGCGGCGGCCAGGTCGACATCACCTCCGGAAAATTCGTGTTCTCGGCCTCCGAAGCCTATCTGATCGAGAACGGCAAGGTTGGCCCGGCGGTCAAGGGCGCCACCTTGATCGGCAACGGCCCCGATGCGCTGACCAAAGTCACCATGATCGGCAACGACCTCAGCCTCGACCACGGCATCGGCACTTGCGGCAAGGACGGGCAGAGCGTGCCGGTCGGGGTCGGCCAGCCGACGTTGCGGATGGACGGGCTGACCGTCGGCGGCACCAGCGCCTGACGCTCGGCTGCCGCAGGCGCCGGCCCCGGTTCAGCGCCAGCCTCGGAAACCCAACGCAAAGGGCAAAAACGGCGGTCAGCGCTCGGAGCGTTCTGCGACGTAAAGCGCACTGCCATCATTTTCTGTGGCCAACAGGAACAAATGGTATCGGTTCTCGACAAGATACTGAGTGAGCCAATCGCCGCCTGAGTACAATATGAACTTGGGGTGTGCCAATTGAAATTTGGCAAGACTTTCGACGCGCAGAGGAATGAACTGAGCCAGGAGGCTATTGGTCTTATCGGGCGTGTCGGACCATCCCAAGCTTGTAGCGATGTCCGAATCGACAACCATGCGCAGCCGGTCGCGCAGTTCCGGCGGCGCGTATTCGTCGGCCTCCAAATACCTCATCGGATTGCCGATCGCGACCGGGACACCCGGTTCGCTGCGGCTAAGCGCCGCCAGCCGCACCCAACGTTGATCCGCTCTGGCTGTGTCCGCGTTGCGCGGCATCCGGAAATTGCCGATGCCTTGAACGGCGAACGCGATCAGCAGCGCCGCCAGTAGATAGACGGAAAGCGGCCGGCGCCAAATATTTTGAAGCAAATACAGTGATCCAAAAACCAGCCCGAGGATCCCCGGCCATCCGTATCGAGACGTGTAGCCCGATCCAAGCAGCTTGGTAAGCACCACCAGCAAGGCAGGGTATAGCAGAAAGCCGCTGACCAGGACGATCTCGGGCAGGGTGAACCCGATGCCGTCCCTGGGTTGCCGAATACCCCGCATCAGCGAGCCGCCGGCCATCAGAACGAAGAAAAGGATCAGAACCAAAGCGAGTGTGGCGTCAAGTCCGAGGTAATCTCCATAGGTCAGATGAGTCATGCTCCAACTCGGTAGTGACCAGAAATGCTTGCCGAACACGTCCCGAAAATGCAGCAGCAACGGCAGGCTCATAAAAAACGGCGCAGCCGCCAACAAACACGCGCCCCACACCCGCCACCGGATACGGCGCGACAGCAGGGTCCAGGCGAGTTCCGCGATGCCGAAGCAGAAAATCGTCACCACAGCGAGATGATGAGAGGAAACAGCCAGAGCGAGAAACAGGGCAAACAGTGCCGTCATGAAACGCCGTTCGCCGATGCGCTGCCAACATACAGCGGCTATGGCGAGGCAACCGACCAGCAAGGAGTAGGATCGCGCTTCCAGGGCGCATTCGCGGAACGGAGACAGGGTGATCAAAAGCACGGCCGCCAAACCGGCAGACAAGGGCAGTCTTTTACTCACAAACCAGTATGACCCCAGCAAAGTCATCAAGTACCCAAGAATGGATGGCAATCGAAGGGTGACGAACGGATCGTCTGGGAGCATGCGCCCGAGCCGAATGATTACGTAGTAGCCGGCGGTCATGCCGTCTACCCCGGTCTGTAGGGCTCGCCACAACAGAGAGAACGGCTGAAGACTTGAGACATGAAATGTGAGAAGCTCGTCATACTTAAACCGTTTGCTGCTCGCGGTGAGAAACAGAACGCCAAACTCCGACAGGAGGACCGCCGCCAGCAAGGCTGTGGCGAATTGGCGCGATGTCAGGACGCGAGCGAATGCGTACCCCACATTGCTGGCTGGCGTGGACAGCCGCAATTTTGGTTTCGTATCTTCCATTATTTACGCCGCCGCGCCGGCGCGCACCCTATAACGAGCATGCGGTAGAAATCCCCCATGTTGCTTCGCATGGTATCCGCATGCTCCAAAAAGAACGGCTGGCGAATGCGCAGATTCACCGACCTTGTTTTCTTGACGGTCACCACTCCCGATCCTGTGCTGCACGATGACTACAGCATTGAAAATCAGCTTCATCAAATACTTCGGGAGAGCGCGACGGGGCCGGTCCGCTCGGGTCGCACGACGTGCCAATTGACGCCGTGCGCGAACCGGCGCAAGCAGGGACACGACATGGCCGACGCTTTCAAACCAGTTTGCGATTTCCTGCTCGCGCGGCGGCGCCGGCACGCGGGGATCATGCGGTTTCTCGGCCGTGGGTGTGCGCTCGCGCTCACCGCCTTGGTTGCGGCAGTGCCGCTCGCTCGCGCCTCGGCTTGCACGGATCTTGCCGCGGCGCGCTCGACGCGCTGGTCGATAAAAGTCGAGCATGGTGTCTCATGGCTGGTGACGCCGTGCAGCCAGCGCTTTCTCACAATCGGCGTCAACGTCCTCGATGGCGGCGAAAACGAGCGCGAGGCAGTGGGCGAGGCCTATAAGGGTTACGACTGGCGGTCCTTCGCATCGAGCATCGGCGATTGGACGAGCGAAACCAGGCGCCGCCTGTCCGCCTGGGGCTTTAACAGCGCCGGCGGTTGGTCGCTCTCCCCGGAGATCCTCAAGCTGCCGACGATCATTAATCTCGAGCTCGGGCGCCACGCGCGGTTTCACTGGTTCGACCCGTTCGCTCCCGCCACCGAGACCAGGATGACGGCACTCGCCCGCGAGCTCGTCGCCCCCTATCGCAACAGCCCTTATCGCATCGGCTATTTCTCGGATAACGAGGTCGGCTGGTGGGCCGGCGCGCTGTTCGTCTTTTATTCGATGAAGCCGGCCGATTCGGCGACAAAGCTGCGCTGGGTCGAAACCTTGCAACAATACTATGGCGGCGACTGGGCGCGCTTCACCGCCGATTTCCTGCCGCCCTCCGGCGTCAATTCGTGGAGCGCCCTGCTGGCGACGACGGGCATGACCCGCATGCGGCCGGGCGGGTCCGGGATCCACGTCGTGCGCGAATGGTGCGGCATCGTCGCCCGCCGTTACTATGCGCTGGCCTCGCGCGCGATCCGTGCGGCCGACCCCGGCGCTCTCTATTTCGGCGACCGGCTGCCGATCTACTACGACCCGGCGGCGGTGCGGGCGATGACGCCTTACGTCGACGCGATCGCCACCAACTACAATGTCGATGCGAGCGACGGCTGGATCGCGCCCTATTTTTTCGACGGACTGAGAAAATTGTCGGGCGGCAAGCCGGTCGTAATCTCCGAATGGTTTTTCGCCGCTCGGCAAAACCGCACCGGCAACCTCAACAACGGCCATCTGATGACGGTCGAGACCCAGGCCCAACGGGCGGCCGGTGCGGCAGCCGCGGCCGAGAACTTTGCCGCGATCCCGGAAGTGGTCGGCGCCCACTGGTTCCAGTATTACGATCATCCTAAAGGGGGACGCGACGATGGCGAGGATTACGATTTCGGGCTCGTCGACATCAACGACCGGCCCTATCAGCGGCTGACCTCCGCGCTCGCGATCGCCAACCACCGCGCCTATGAAATCCACGAGGAGGCGGCGCCGCCAGCTCCGCCGTCTGGTGAATTCGTGATCCCGCGGGCCGAGACCGAGTTGCACAAACGGTCTCTGTCGGATTGGCCGAAGCCGGCGAGCCTGATGCCGCGGCTGACCGCATCCCCGGGGGCCGTCGAATTCGGCGAGGTCTATCTGTCGTGGAGCGAGCGCGGTCTGCAATTTGCCACGATCGGCCAGGATTATTTCGACGTCGACCTGCTGGCCTATCAGGGCCCGTTTCCGCTGATCGACGCCTACCGGGTCGAGCTCGGCGTCGATTTTGGCGACGGGCCGCGGGATTTCACTCTGTTTTTCATTCCGCCGCGCACCAAAATCCACGATTATATGGAGGTCACCGCTGAGCTGTGCGCCGGCTCGGCGGAGCGCGCGATCCGGGATGGTTGCACGCCGGTGGCCAATTCCGTGGCGGTCTATTTTGGCGCAGATCAGCCGCGCATTACTGCCGAGGCGCTGATCCCGTGGTCGGCGCTGGGCATGGCGCCGCCGACCGCGGGCACGCCGTTGCGCCTCGAGCCGCCGTCACCTCATGGGATCGCGACCGCTGGATGTCGCTCTCGGGCCGTCCGCCCGCGGCGGCGATGCGCGACCCGGCCGGATGGCGCAAGATGCGCCTCGGCGACGGTCCGCGCATGATCGAAAGCGCACCGGCCGTGCCGTCGCGTGCGGTCCATGGTTGACCGCACATCGCGCGGTCCCCAGCTTGGCTTATCGTAAAGCGCAATGCCGACAATGTCGATCCGACCCGCCTGCCGATCTTGACCCCGCATCTGCGGCGCGCCGACAGCACGGAACATCCGCGATGAAAACCCTGCCGGTCACGCCCGAACTGATGCGGGTCGCGCGTCGCGTCATCTGGTTCGAAGCACCGGAGCGGGCGCTTGCCGATCCGATACAGTTTCTGGCGCATGTCATGGTGTTTGGGACGGTTGACGATCTGCGGGCGTTACGCGGGATCGTCGACGAGGAGGACTATCGCGAGGTTCTCGAACATGCACCACCTGGCATTTTTGATGAGCGCACCTGGGCTTATTGGAATCTGGTTTGCGGCCGCAGCCCTCCGCCGCCGTTGCCGGTGCGCGCCGGAGTACGGTCGGGCGTAAAGACAACCGAGGCTCCGACATGACCGCAAGCTTTCCCGAAGGCTTTTTGTGGGGCGCCTCGACCGCGGCCTACCAGATCGAGGGAGCGGTCAGGGAGGACGGCCGCGGGCCGTCGATCTGGGACACTTTTTGCAATCTGCCCGGCAAGATCGCCAACGGCGACACCGGCGAGTTCGCCTGCGATCACTATCATCGCTGGCCGGAAGACGTGGCATTGATGCGCGAATTGGGGATCGGCGCCTATCGCCTGTCGATCGCCTGGCCGCGGATCCTGCCCGACGGCAAGGGCGCCGCCAACGGCAAAGGCCTGGAATTCTACGACCGCCTTGTCGACGGCGTCCTCGAAGCCGGCGTCGACCCCTGGGTCTGCCTCTACCATTGGGATCTGCCGCAAACGCTGGAATATCTCGGCGGCTGGCAAAACCGCGACACCGCCTCGTGGTTCGCCGAATACGCGCTGCTGACGGTGCGGCGGCTGGGCGACCGGGTCAAGCATTGGGCGACCTTCAACGAGCCCAATGCGGCGTGCGTCCTGGGTTATGGCGAAGGCGTGCACGCCCCCGGCATCCGCGGCCGCCGCAGCGCGCTGGCCGCGATCCACGTGATGAATTTGGCGCATGGGCTCGCGGTCGCGGCGATGCGCTCGGAGCGCGCCGATCTGCTGCTCGGCAACATCTACAACTTCCACCCGCGCGAACCGGCGAGCGACCGCGAGGAAGACGAGATCGCGACCCAGATGCTCGACGCGCTGTGGAACCGCTCGTTCCCCGACCCGCAGATGCTGGGGCATTATCCCGAGCCGCTCGCGGCCGAGATGGTCGAGCCGCTGGTGCAGGCGGGCGATCTCGAAATCATCAAGCAAAAGCTCGACTACTTCGCGTTCAACCACTACACGCGGAGCCGCGTGCGCCGCGACCCGGACCGCCCGTTCGAGGCCGCGGCCCTGCCGCCGCCGTCGGGCGCGCCGGTCACCGAAATGGGCTGGGAAATAGCACCCGACGCCTTTCGCCAGGTGATAATCGAGGCCAAGGAACGCTACGCCGGCGACCTGCCGATCTACATCCTCGAAAACGGCGCCGCTTTCCCCGATCAGGTCGAGGCCGACGGCCGTATCCGCGACGAGCAGCGCATCAGCTATCTGCGCGGCTATCTCGGCGCGGTGCAGGACGCGATCGCGGCAGGGGTGCCGGTGAAGGGTTATTTCGTCTGGTCATTGCTCGACAATTTCGAATGGACTTTGGGCTACGGCAAGCGCTTCGGCCTCGTCCATGTCGACTATGAGACGCAGCAGCGCCGCCCCAAGGATTCGTTTAACTTCTACGCCGAGCTCGCCCACGGCGCCGCCCTCGACCGGGAATAGCGGTTGGCCGGTCTCAATACGTCGTCGAGGTACGCCTTACGATATTCTGGATGCTCACGCGGCGGCTCTCTGCAAAGACGTCGAACAGAATTCGATAGGCCCCGACCCGGCGCCTATAGCCGGCCGGTTGCGCGCGGAGCTGCACCACATCTCCAGACAACGGGTCTTTCTGCATTTCTTGAAGTGCCGATGCGAGGCGCTGGCGGTCCCTACTCGGGATCCTTTTGAGATTTCTCGCTGCGGTGTGAGCGATCGTCAGCGTCCAGGTCATCAAGCAGATCGTTTAGCAGAACATATTCGCCGCGTTCGGTCTGCCGACGACCATGTTCCAGCGCATCCAGCTCGCCTGGCTCCGGATCGACAATCGGGATTTTACGCGCCGAACCGCCGGCGGCATACTGACGAAAAGCCTCGCGCAAGAGTTCCGAGCGGCTGCGGTGCAGACGTTTGCGAAGTCGATCCAGTTCTTCCAACATTTCTCCCGGCAGAGAAATCGTCACGGATTTTACCGTGTCACCGGGCATGTCTCGCGTCCCTAATACGCGTAATCGGTGAAGACCGGGTCGATGTCGCGGCGCCAGCGGGTGCGAAAATCTTCGAGCAATTCCTCGGCCGGGGTGCGGCCGGAGCCGGCGACCGCGAACAGCGGGTCGAGAAAATGCGTCTCGTCCTCGCCAAAGGCGCTGCGCCGGGCGCGGCGGTGCAGCCCTTCGCGGGCGATGTCGAGCATTTCGAGCGCCACGTCGCGCAACGTGCGGCTGCGCAGCGGCGTCGCCAAGGCGAGCCGCGGCACGTCGCGCCGCATCGCCTCGCGCTCCTCCGCCGTCCAGTCGGCGACGAGGTCGGAGGCCGCGTCGAGCGCCGTGCTGTCGTACAGGATTCCGACCCACAGGGCCGGCAGCGCGCACAGCCGCCGCCATGGACCGCCGTCGGCGCCGCGCATTTCGAGAAACGTCTTCAGCCGAACCTCGGGGAAAGCGGTCGTCAGATGGTCGGTCCAGTCGCCCAGGCGTGGAATTTCGCCCGGCAGCGCCGGCAGCCTTCCGGCGAGGAAATCGCGGAACGACTGCCCGCTCGCATCGATATAGCGGCCGTCGCGGTAGACGAAATACATCGGCACGTCGAGCATGTAGTCGACATAGCGCTCGAAGCCAAAACCCGGCTCGAAGACAAACGGCAAGGTGCCGCAGCGGTCGGGGTCGGTGTCGGTCCACACCGCGCTGCGCTGGCTCAACAGACCCGACGGCTTGCCCTCGACAAACGGCGAGTTGGCGAACAGCGCCACCGCCACCGGCTGCAACGCCAGGCTGACCCGGAACTTTTGGACCATGTCGGCTTCGGACCGGTAGTCGAGGTTGGTCTGCACGGTGCAGGTGCGCAGCATCATGTCGAGCCCGAGCCGGCCTTTTTTGGGCATGTAGTCGCGCATGATGCGATAGCGCGCCTTGGGCATCCACGAGATGTCCTCGCGCCGCCATTTCGGGTCGAAGCCGAGCCCGATCATGCCGAGCCCGAGCTCGTCGCAGACCTCGCGCACCTGGCGCAGATGCTCGTGCACCTCGTCGCAGGTCTGGTGCACGGTTTCGAGCGGCGCCCCACTCAGCTCGAACTGGCCGCCGGGTTCGAGCGTGATCGAACATCGCGCGTCGTTCGACAATGCGATCGTGTTGCCGTCTTCGACGACCGGCTTCCAGCCGAACCGCGTCATCCCATGCAGCAGCGCCGCGATGCCGTCCGGTCCCTCATAGGGCACGCGGCGCAGGTCGGAGCGGCGAAAGACGAATTTTTCGTGCTCGGTCCCGATCCGCCACGCCGCCGGCGGCTTCGATCCGGTTTCGAGATATTCAACAAGCTGGCGCTTGTCGGCGATCGGTTCTCCGGGCGTGCTCGGCGTGGTCGTCATGCTCGGCGGAACTCCAGCGAAAGACGGTCCCAAAAAGACGGCCCAAGAGGACAGCGGCCTCGATTGCGCGGCATTGCGGCGGCCCCGGTCAGCGCGATCGGGTGCGGCGCCAGTCGCCGGCGATCGCTTGAAACACCGACAACGCCGCCAGCGCGGCGGTGTCGGCGCGCAACACCCGCGGCCCGAGCCCGACGCGCGTAACAAAAGTGAGTTTGTTCAGAGAATCAAGCTCCGTCTCGGCGAACCCGCCTTCGGGGCCGGTCAGCAGCGCCGCCGGGCCGGGTTCGAGCCGGGCCAGCGCGCCGGCGATCGGCTCGCCGGCGCCGGTCTCGTCGCAGACGATCAGCCGCCGGCCGGGCGGCCAGGCGGCGAGCACCGCATCGAGCGGCTGGGGCGCGTGCAGGTCGGGCACCGACAGCCTCTCGCTTTGCTCGGCCGCGGCGACGGCGTGGGCGCGCAGCCGGTCGAGGTTGAGCCGCTCCGCCTGGGTATGCCGGGTCCACACCGGCAGCAGCGCCGAGACGCCGAGCTCGGCCGCCTTCTCGACCAGCCAGTCGAGCCGCGCCCGCTTGACCGGCGCAAACATCAGCCACAGATCGCCTTCCGGCTCGGGCGGCCGCAGACGGCGCTCGACGATCAGCGATGTCCGGTTGCGGCCGGTCTCCCCGATGCGGCACAGCCATTCGCCGTCGCGCGCGTTGAACGCCGCGACCGGGTCGCCCGGCGCCAGCCGCAGCACCGTGCGCAAATGGTGCGCCTGCCCCGGTGCGAGCTCGACCGCTGCGCCGGGCGCCAGCTCGGCCTCGAGGTGGAGGCGCGGCGCTCGGTGCTCGCTCGATCGCCTGCTCCCTTTATCGTAACCGCGGCTTGAGCCGCGCCGTCGGGCGCCGCCAAGATGAGACTCATGACGGCAGAAAACAAGAGTTCATGCCGGGGTCGCCCCCCACCCGTCCCGCGGCGCGGGTCCCCTGCCGTCCCCGCTTGCGGGGAGAGGGCCGCGGTGAGGGGTCAGGAGGCGGCCTCGGCTGATCCGAGCGACATCCGCCGCGGCGACTGGGTCGAGCGCCGGCTGCCGGCGTCTGTGCGGCCCTATGCCCGCCTGGCGCGGCTCGATCGGCCGATCGGGACCTGGCTGCTGCTGTTTCCGGGATGGTGGGGGATCGCGCTGGCTTCCCGGCGCTGGCCCGACCCGGCGCTGATGGCGCTGTTCGCGCTCGGCGCGCTGGTCATGCGCGGGGCGGGGTGCACCTTGAACGACATTGCCGACCGCGATTTCGACGCCCAGGTCGCCCGCACCCGGCTGCGCCCGTTGCCGAGCGGCGCTGTGAGCGTGCCGCAGGCGGTGGTCTTTCTGCTGCTGCTGCTGGCGGTCGGGGCCGCGGTGCTGTTCAGCCTGAACCGCGCCAGCATTTTGCTGGGATTGGCGGTTCTCGGCCTGATCGGCAGCTACCCGTTTATGAAGCGGGTCACCTACTGGCCGCAAATCTTCCTCGGCCTCAATTTCAATTGGGGAGCGCTCGTCGGCTGGGCCGCCGTCACCGGCGTGGTCGGGTGGCCGTCGGTGCTGCTCTATCTCGGCGGCGTGTTCTGGACGATCGGCTACGACACGATCTATGCCCATCAGGACAAGGAGGACGACATCCGCATCGGCGTCAAATCCTCGGCCTTGGCGCTCGGGCGGCACACCCGGCCGTGGCTCTTCGCGTTCTACGCCGCCGCCCTGCTGTTGTGGGGAATGGCCGGCCACAACGCCGGGCTCGGCGCGCCGTTCTGGCTCGGGCTGACGCTGGCGGCATTGCACCTCGCCTGGCAGGCGGCGCGCGTCGACACCGCCGACCCGGCGGATTGCCTTGGCAAATTCCGCTCGAACCGGATGGTCGGCTGGCTGGTGCTCGCCGGGCATCGTCGGCGGCCGTCTGGTCTGAACCCGCGCCGATGGACCCGGCGATTTTCGTGCGCCGCAACACCGCGGTCGAGACCCTGCCGCTGGTGCCCGAGATCCGCCTCTACCTCGCGACCGAGGTGACGCCGATCTGGCTCGCGAGCGAGGAGAGCCTGGCGCAGGGTGCGGTGCCGCCGCCCTACTGGGCCTTTGCCTGGGTGGGCGGCCAGGCGCTCGCCCGTTACGTCCTCGACCACCCCGGCACGGTCGCCGGCCGCAGCGTGCTCGATTTCGGGTCGGGATCGGGTCTGGTCGCGATTGCCGCCGCCAAGGCCGGCGCCCGTCATGTGCTTGCGGCCGAGATCGACCCGTTCGCTGCCGCCGCGATCGCCGCCAACGCCGCGCTGAACGGAGTTGAAGTGGAGGTCGCGACCGGCGATGTCGTCGGCGCCGCCGGCCGGGATTGGGATGTCGCCACCGCCGGCGACGTCTGCTACGAGCGCGAGATGACGGAGCGGGTCGTTCCCTGGCTGCGGGCGCTTGCCGCGCGGGGAGGTCTTGTGCTGCTCGGCGACCCCGGCCGCGCCTATCTCCCCGCCGCGGGCCTTATCGAGCGCGCCCGCTACCAGGTGCCGACGAGCCGCGAGCTCGAAGACCGCGACATCCGCGAAACCGTCGTCTGGCAGGTGCTGCCCGCCTGAGCCGCGCTCGCCAACTCACCCGGCCGCCCCCATATAGCGCGTGATGCCCTATTCCAGCTTGCGCGACTTTGTCGACCGGCTCGAAACGAGCGGGCGGCTGGCGCGGGTCGCCGCACCGGTCTCGCCTTATCTGGAAATGACCGAGATCCAGACCCGGCTGTTGGCCGAGGGCGGGCCCGCGGTGCTGTTCGAGAACGTCGCCCTCGTCGGCGGCGCCGCCTCGCCGATGCCGGTACTGGTCAATCTGTTCGGCACCGTCGAGCGGGTCGCCTGGGGCATGGACCGCGAGCCGCACCAGCTGCGCGAGATCGGCGAGACGCTCGCATTCCTGAAGCAGCCCGAGCCGCCGGGCGGCTGGCGCGAGGCGCTCGACATGCTGCCGCTGCTGAAGACGGTGATGGCGATGCGGCCGCGCACGGTCGGCGCCGCGCCGTGCCAGGAAATCGTATTGCGCGGGGCCGAGATCGACCTTGGCGCCTTGCCGGTGCAGACCTGCTGGCCCGGCGAGCCGGCGCCGCTGATCACCTGGCCGCTGGTCGTGACCAAGGGTCCGGGCGAGCGCCGCGAGGACGGCTTCAACCTCGGCATCTACCGCATGCAGGTGACCGGCCGCGACACTACCCTGATGCGCTGGCTGGCGCACCGCGGCGGCGCCCAGCATCACCAGCGCTGGGGTGCCGAGCGGCGCGAGCCGCTGCCGGCGGCGGCGGTGATCGGCGCCGATCCGGGCACGATCCTCGCCGCGGTGACGCCGGTTCCCGACACCTTGTCGGAATACCAGTTCGCCGGGCTGTTGCGCGGCCGCCGGGTCGAGCTGGTCGACTGCAAGACCGTGCCGCTGAAGGTGCCGGCGCAGGCCGAGATCGTGCTCGAAGGCCATGTCTCGCTCGACGAATACGGCGACGAAGGCCCCTATGGCGACCACACCGGCTATTACAACGCGGTCGAGCGCTTTCCGGTGTTCCGCCTGTCGGCGATCACGATGCGGCAGCGCCCGATCTATCTGTCGACCTTTACCGGCCGGCCGCCGGACGAGCCGTCGATCCTCGGCGAGGCCTTGAACGAGGTCTTCATCCCGCTGTTGCAGCAGCAATTTCCCGAGATCGTCGATTTCTGGCTGCCGCCCGAGGGCTGCTCCTACCGCATCGCGGTGGTGGCGATCAGAAAGGCCTATCCCGGCCACGCCAAGCGGGTGATGATGGGGATCTGGTCGTTTCTGCGCCAGTTCATGTACACGAAATTCGTCATCGTGGTTGACGACGACATCGACGCGCGCGACTGGAAGGAGGTCATGTGGGCGATCTCGACCCGCATGGACCCGGTGCGCGACGTGACCCTCATCGACCACACGCCGATCGACTATCTCGACTTTGCCTCGCCCGAATCGGGGCTCGGCGGCAAGATCGGCCTCGACGCGACCGGCAAAATGCCGCCGGAGACGCGGCGCGACTGGGGCCGGCCGATCCACATGGCCGAAGAGATCGTCGCCGAGGTCACGCGCAAATGGACGAGCTACGGATTGCCCGGATCGGGTAAGCCGATCTGGAAATGATTCACGATGATGAGGCGGTGAGACAGTGGGATTTCGCCTCATTCGCGCGAAGCGGAAATTCGCCTGGCGACCGCGGATCAATGCACCACAGCGGCGCAGGCCGGTGCCCATTTGCAGAACTGGGTCCCGGCCCTTCGCCGGGAAGACGAGTGGGGGGTATCGCCCTGAATGATCCGAGTGCATCCAGGCGCGAAGGACGATACCGATCGTCTCACCGTCTGCTGCCTCATCGTGAATTGGTGTTTGGAGGTGTGATGAACGACAACGCGGGTAATGCGACCGACCTGCTGCACGATTTGATCGGCCGCGCGCGCCGCGCCGGCGCCGACGCCGCCGATGCGGTATTGTTCGAGGGAACCTCGCTGTCGCATGGCCGCCGGCTCGGCAAGACCGAAAAGCTCGAACGCTCCGAGGGCCACGATCTCGGCCTGCGGGTGTTTATCGGCCGCCAGCAGGCGGTGGTGTCGTCGAGCGACCGCTCGCCGAAGGCTCTGGACGAGCTCGTCGCGCGCGCCGTCGAAATGGCCCGCACCGTGCCCGAGGACCCGTTTTGCGGCATCGCCGACCCCGGCGAGATCGCCCATGACTGGCCGGCGCTCGACATGTCCGATCCCGAGGAGCCCGGCGCCGAGGTGTTGATCGAACGCGCCCGCGCCGCCGAGGAAGCCGCGCTCGCGGTGCCGGGCGTCACCAATTCCGAGGGCGCGGAGGCCGGCTGGGGCCGCTCGCGCGTGGCGCTCGTCGCCTCGAACGGGTTTGCCGGCACTTATGCGGGGACGAGCCACGGGGTCAGCGCCTCGGTCATCGGCGGTCAGGGCACCGGCATGGAGCGCGACTACGATTATTCGAGCGCGGTCTACGCCGCCGATCTGCGCGACCCGGCCGAGATCGGCAGGAGCGCCGGCGAGCGCGCGGTCAAGCGGCTCGGCGCCAGGAAAATGCCGACCTGCCGCTGCCCGGTGGTGTTCGACCCGCGCGTCGCGCGCGGCTTGATCTCGGCCTTGCTGGGCGCGATTTCGGGGCCGTCGATCGCCCGCGGCACGAGCTTTTTGAAGGACCGGCTCGGCGAGCGCATTTTCCCCGAGGCGATCACGATCATCGACGACCCGCACCGGCGTCGCGGGATGCGCTCAAAGCCGTTCGACGGCGAGGGGCTGCCAACCGCCGCCGCGCGATCATCGACAAGGGCGTGCTGACGACCTGGCTATTGGATCTGCGCTCCGCCCGCCAGTTGCATCTCGAATCGACCGGGCACGCCGCGCGCGGCACCTCCTCGCCGCCGGGGCCGTCCCCGACCAATGTGTGGATCGAGCCCGGTGCGGTGAGCCCGCAGGCGCTGATGTCGGACATCGAGAGCGGCCTCTACGTGACCGAGATGATGGGCATGGGCGTCAACGGCGTCACCGGCGACTACAGCCGGGGTGCCGCCGGCTTCTGGATCGACAAGGGCGAGATCGCCTTTCCGGTCAGCGAGATGACGGTCGCCGGCAACCTCAAGGACATGTTCCTTCGCCTCGTCGCCGCCGACGACCTCGAATTCAAGGCCGGCATGGACGCCCCAACCTTGCGCATCGACGACCTGACCGTCGCCGGCGCTTGATGGCCCGACATTCGGCCCCGCTCGTTTTCCCGACATGGCGCGGCCTGTGGGCATCTCTTGACGGTTGTCCGCCGGCGACCGCTGGTCCGACAGGAAGCCACAGTGACACGTTTCCCCTGCCCCTATCTGGAAGCTGAGGTCGAGCTGACCCGCGAGCGTGAGCAGCACATCGCCGAGCGCCACCCCGACCTCCTTCCCGAGCACCGTGATCGGATCGCCACGACGCTCGTCGACCCCTGCCAGATCCGCCGCAGTGAACGCTTCGGCGGTGCCAGATTGTTTTCGCGATGGTATTCCGAGCTCAAGGGCGGCAAGTACGTCGTGGTCGTGGTAGTAAGCGCCGGCATCGACGAGCGCCATTGGATCGTCACGGCTTACATTGCCCGGCGGCTTGCTGAGGGAGAATCCGAATGGGTGCGAAACTGAGGTTTAAATACGATCGTGAGGCGGACATTCTGCATATTGACAAATGCCCGCCCTATCCTTCGCAGGAATCCGAGGAACTCGGTGATGAAGTAATCGCGCGGCTTAATCCTGGGACGGGAGAGATCGAAAACCTCGAGGTGCTTTTCTTCTCGACGCGGTTGCTACGGAGCGAGCTATTCGAACTACCGGTGTCAGCGGAGCTGCATATCGCTCCCGCCGACTAATTCACGCTCTACTGGCGACTGTAGCGATCTCGTCGACGACCTCACCGTCGCCGGCGCTTGAGGCCGTGTTCGGACCGTCGGTCAGGCCGGGCAGTTTTCGCTGCGCCGCCGGCGCCCAGGGCTTTAAATTCCTGCCGGGCGCGCTTGAAATCGGCTAGGATTATGGCCGGCTTCACATTGCTGCGCCGGTCCAGGCGCCGCGCGTTTAGAAAGGAGCAGGGAAATGGGCGAGATTCTCGGTCTTGGCTGCACCCACTATCCGGGGCTGACGGTGCCCGACGAGCAATTGCCGTCGCTGTTTCATCGCCTCCTGACCGCGCCCAACGTGCCCGAGCACTACAAGAACCCGGCCAACTGGCCGGCCGAGCTGGTCGCCGAGCTCGGCAACGACGAGGGTTTTTCCTCGGCCCAGCGCTACAGCGCGCGGCTCGGCGACGGTTTCCGCACGATCCGCAAGGCGCTCGACGACTTCAACCCGGACGTGGTGCTGGTGTGGGGCGACGACCAGTACGAGAATTTCCGCGAAGACATCGTCCCGGCTTTCTGTGTCCTCGGCTATGACGACGAGTTCGAGACGACGCCGTGGAAGAACGGCAATGGCGGCCGGCCTAACCGCTGGGGCGAGCCCGGCGACTGGGCCTTGAAATTGCACGGCCACCGCGACGCCGCCAAGCATCTCGCCACCGGACTGATCGAGCGCGGCATCGACATGGCTTACGCCTACAAACCGCTGCACCATCCGCTGGCGCACGCGTTTACCAACACCTTTCTCTACCTCGACTGGGACCGCAACGGCTTCCCCTACCCGGTGGTGCCGTTCGCGATCAACTGCTACGGCAGCAACCTCTTGCATGCCAAGGGCGGCACCGCGGCGTTGTTCATGCCGCCGCGCGACCCGTCAGAGGCCGCCGACCCGCCCTCGCCGCATCCGTGGCGCTGCATGGAAGTCGGCAAGGCGGTCGCCGAGACCTTCGCGGATTCGCCGTGGCGGGTGGCGGTGATCGCGTCGTCGAGCTGGTCGCATTGCTTTCTGTCGCCGACCAACGGTTACCTGTGGCCCGACCACAAGGCCGACCGGCTGCTGTTCGACGCGCTGTCGCAGCGGGATTACGACACGTGGCGCAAGCGTCCGTTGAAGGCGATGGAGCAGGCCGGCCAGCACGAAATGCTGAACTGGTGCGCGCTGATGGGCGCGATGGAGGCGCTCGACCGCCGCCCGGTCGTGCATGATTACGTCGAGACCCACATCTTTGCCTCGGAGAAGTGTTTCGTCTCCTACCCGGTTTGAGGCGCGGGCGAGGCGGCATCGGCGACCGCAGCCGCTGAACGCCGCCGCGCTTGCCAAGCTGGATGCCCGCCCGTAACACTGGCGGCGGGGATCCATGTTCAAAAAGCCGCCGATGGTCGAGGAGAGCGCACGCACGGCCGCCTTGGTGTGGCGCTTGGCGCGCGAGTTCATGCGCCCGCACGGGGTGCGGATCGCGCTCGCCTTCCTGCTTATGGGCGCCGCCGCCAGCAGCACGGCGCTGCGCGCCTGGCTGATGCAGCCGGTGCTCGACCGCGTGTTTGTCGGCCGCGACCCGTCATGGCTGTTGCTGATCGCCGGTGCGGCCCTCGCCATCGCGGTGGTCAAAGGCGTCGCCGACTACGGCGAGGCGGTTCTGATGAACCGGGTCGGCCAGCGCGTCATCGCCGATGTGCAGATCGCGCTGTTCGCCCGGCTGATGCGCGCCGATCTCGCCTATTTTCATGCCCATGCCAGCGGCACGCTGATTTCGCGTTTCACCAGCGACGCCGTGTTGCTGCGCAACGCCGCGGCAAATGTTCTCGCGGCGATCGGCAAGGATGCGCTGACGGTCATTTTTCTCGTCGGCGTGATGTTCTACCAGGACTGGATGCTGGCGCTGGTTTCGTTCTTCGTTTTCCCGGTCGCGATTCATCCGATCGTCGGCATCGGCCGGCGGATGCGTCGCGTCACCGCCAATACCCAAGCCGAGATCGGCCAGTTGACGACCTTGCTGAGCCAGACTTTCCAAGGCGCGCGCCTGGTCAAGGCCTACAGCATGGAGGAGTACGAGGAACGTCGCGCCGCCGGTCTGTTCGAGCGCCTGTTTGCGCTGATCGACCGGGCGACCCGGACGCGCTCGCGCGCCTCGCCGATGATGGAGACCCTGGGCGGTGCCGCGATCGCCATCGTGATTCTCTACGGGGGGCATCAGGTCATCGCCGGCGCGCGCACGCCGGGGGCGTTCTTTTCGTTCGTGACCGCGCTGCTGTTGGCGTATCAGCCGCTGAAGAGCCTGGCCAACCTGAACGCCTCGTTGCAGGAAGGTCTGGCGGCGGCTCACCGGATCTTTCAGGTGCTCGACGTCGAGCCGACGATCCGCGACCTGCCGAGCGCGCGGCATCTGCGGGTTGCCGGCGGGGAAATCCGCTTTGATCAGGTGCGGTTTGGCTACAGTCCCGGCGCGGTGGCGCTCGAGGACGTGTCGCTGGCCGTCCCGGCCGGGCGCACGGTGGCGCTGGTGGGCGCCTCGGGCGCCGGCAAGTCGACCATCCTCAACCTGATCCCGCGCTTTTTCGAGGTCGAGGAGGGCGCCATCGCGATCGACGGCCAGGATATCCGCTCGGTGACCTTGGCCTCGCTGCGCGGCGCGATTGCGATCGTAACCCAGGAAGTGACGTTGTTCGACGACACGCTGCGCGCCAATATCGCCTATGGGCGGTTCGGCGCGTCGCTCGACGACATCGAGGCGTCGGCGCGGGCGGCCGGCATCGACGGCTTTATCCGCGGGCTGCCCGACGGCTATGACACCCAGGTCGGCGAGCACGGCGTGCGTCTCTCGGGCGGCCAGCGCCAGCGCATCGCGATTGCCCGGGCGATGCTGAAGGACGCGCCCATCCTGCTGCTCGACGAGGCGACCTCGGCGCTCGACAGCGAATCCGAGCGTCAGGTTCAGACCGCGCTGCGCACCTTGATCCGCGGGCGCACGACCTTGGTGATTGCGCATCGGCTGTCGACCGTGCAAGGCGCCGACGTGATCTATGTCGTCGATCGCGGCCGCATCGTCGAAAGCGGCCGGCATGCCGAGCTGCTTGCCCGCAACGGGCTTTATGCGCGGCTCTACGCATTGCAGTTCGCCGACGAGAGCGACCTTGTCGCCGCGGCGCCGGCGCACTAGTGGTGCGATGCCAACAGATGATTCCCATCCGTTGGCTGAATCGCACCACCAACCTATTAATCTGGTGGGCCGATTCACGAAAACGCTTGGGGACCAGGCGTTTCGATCGGACCACTAGCGCCGCAGGCTCGGGTTAGCCAGTTGCGGATGTGGCGCCGCCTGCTGCGTCATGCCCGGCTGCGACACGCGGTGTGCTGGACGATCTACTATTATATCCGCCTCGTCTATTGGACGAACCGCTGGACGGTCGAGAATGGCGAATGGCCGCGACGGCTGCTCGCCGAAGGGCGCCCGTTCATCGGCGCCTTCTGGCACGGGCGGATGATGATGATCCCGATGGCATGGCAACGAATGGCGCCGATGCACATCCTGATCTCGGCGCATCGCGACGGGCGCATCATCGCCGACGCCGTCGCCTATTTCGGGATTGGCGCGATCGCCGGCTCGACGCGCCGCGGCGGTTCGGCGGCGGTGCGCGTCATGCTGAAAAAATTGAAGGACGGCGATTGCGTCGCGATCACCCCGGACGGCCCGCGCGGTCCGGCGATGACCGCCAGCATCGGTCTCGTCAACCTCGCGCGGCTGGCTCAGGCGCCCATTGTGCCGATTACCTACGCGACGAGCCGGCGGCGGACCGCCGCAACCTGGGACCGGTTTCACATCGCCCGGCCGTTTGGGCGCGGCGTGTTTTTGATTGGCGAGCCGATCGAGATCGCCGCCGACCTCGACGAGGCCGGGCTCGAAGACGCCCGCCGGCTGATCGAAGAGCGAATGGTGAGGATGGTGCACGAGGCCGATCGCCGGGTGGGTCATCCGGTCCCGCTGCCGGCGGCGAACGCGCCGGCGCCGTCATCCGGCGCCGGGGACGCGACCAACGCCGCATCCCTGTCGTCGTCGGAAAAGTTGTCCCGTCCGGCCCCCGTCCCGTGATGCTGCCGCTCGTCTACCGCGCGCTGACCTGGCCGCTGCCGCCGCTGGCGCTGCTGTATCTGAGGCGGCGACAGCGGCACGGCAAAGAAGACGAGTTGCGGCTTCTTGAACGCCGAGGTCTGACCCATGCCGCCCGCCCGGCGGGCCCGTTGGTCTGGATCCACGCCGCCAGCGTCGGCGAGGCCACGGCGATGATGCGGCTGATCGAGCGGCTGTTGGAGACGCGGCCCGAGCTCGAAATCCTGGTGACGACCGGCACCGTTGCTTCGGCTCGGCTGCTGGAACAGCGGCTGCCGGCGCGGGCGCGGCATCAATTCGCCCCGGTCGACCTGCCCGGTTGGGTCGGGCGCTTTCTCGATCATTGGCAACCCGATCTGGCGCTGTGGGTCGAATCCGAGCTGTGGCCCAACCTGGTCCTGGCCACGCATTCCCGCGCCATTCCAATGATGCTCGTCAACGCAAGGCTGTCGGCGCGCTCGTATCGGCGGTGGCGGCGCTGGCCGGGGCTGATCGGCCCGGTTCTCGGCGCCTTTGCGCAATGCCTGGCGCAGGATGCCGAACAGGCCGGGCGTCTGCGCCGGCTTGGCGCGCGCGAGGTCGCCGCGGTCGGCGATCTGAAGGCGGCGGGAAGCGCGCTGCCGGTCGACCAGGTGCAGTTGTGGCGACTGCGCGGCGAGATTGGGTTGCGCCCGCTGTGGCTGGCGGCGAGCACGCATGACGGCGAGGAGGAGATCGCCGCCGCGGCGCACGTCCGGCTGGTCGCCGGTCATCCCGGTCTGTTGACGATAATCGCACCTCGCCACCCGGCGCGCGGCGACGCGATCGCCGCGATGCTTGCAGCCGGCGGGTTGCGCGTTGCCCGGCGCAGCCGCGGCGAGCCGATCGCCGCCGAGACCGATGTCTACCTCGCCGACACGATGGGCGAGCTCGGCCTGTTCTACAGCCTTGCCGGGGTGGCGTTTGTCGGCGGCTCGATGACGCCGAGGGGTGGTCACAACCCGTTCGAGGCGGCCCGGCTCGACTGTGCCGTTCTGCATGGGCCCGATATGAGCAATTGCACCGCCATGGCGGCGGCGCTCGCCGCTGCCGGGGCGGCGCAGACCGTCAGCGGCGTCGACGAGTTGGCGCGGGCGGTGGCGGCGCTGCTCTCCGACCGCCGCCTGCGCGCCGCCCGCAGCGCCGCCGGAGCGCGCACCGCCGCCGAAGGTCAGGGCATTCTCGACGCCGTCCTCGACCGGCTCGCCCCGTGGCTCGACCGGCTCGCCCCGATGCCGGACGACATGCCCGAAGGGGCCGTGGCCGGCATTCGCGCCGGGACCCCGCGCTCGTTGCGCGCCTGATGCGCGCCGCCCCCGGTTTCTGGGGCAGGGAGCCGGGGCTCGCCGCCGATTTGCTGCTGCCGTTCGGTGCTGGCATGGGACGCCGCCGGACGGCTGCGCCGGGCATTGGCGCGGCCTTACCATGCGCCGGCGCCGGTCGTCTGCGTCGGCAATCTGGTGGCGGGCGGCGCCGGCAAAACGCCGGTAACCCTGGCGCTCGCCGACTGGTTTGCCGCCCGTGACCGCGGGTGCATGTCGTGACCCGCGGCTACGGCGGCCGGCTGGCCGGGCCGGTGCGGGTCAACCCCACGACCCACGAGCGCGACAGAGGTCGGCGACGAGGCGTTGCTGCTCGCGGCCCGAGCGCCCTGCTGGGTCGCGCGCGACCGCGCCGCCGGGGTCGCCGCCGCAATCGCCGCCGGCGCCGAGACCGTCCTCCTCGACGACGGATTTCAAAACCCGTCAATCGCCAAGACGCTGTCGCTGGTCGTCGTCGAGGCCGGCTATGGCTTTGGCAATGGGCGGGTTATCCCGGCAGGCCCGTTGCGCGAAAATTTGCGGCGCGGTCTCGCCCGCGCCGACGCGGTCGTGCTGCTGTCGGCCGAAGCAGAAACCGGATCGCCGCCAACCGAGCCTCGACGAGGTTTTCGAAACCGTGCCGGCGGTGCTGATGCCGGTCGACGGCGAGCGCTTCGCCGGCCGCCGCGTCTTTGCTTTCGCCGGGATCGGGCGGCCCCAAAAATTCTTTGCGGCGTTGCGCGGTCTCGCCGCCGAGCTTACCGGCGAGCGCGCCTTTCCCGACCACTATCCGTTTCGCCCGCGCGATATCGAGGCGCTGCGCCGCGCGGCCGAACGCGAACGGGCGCAATTGGTGACGACGGCGAAGGATTTCGTTCGTCTGCCGCCTGCGGCGCGCGCCGGGATCGAGGTGCTCGAGGTCGAAATCCGCTGGCCCGACCCTCACGCACTGGCTCGTATCCTCGCTCCGGTCGTATTGTCGGCCGGCGCCAATGGAACCGACCCGGACCGCCACCCTCGCTGACCCCCCGCGGCTCGCGGTTCGGCTCGAAGCCTGGGGTGCGGTCGCGCTGTTTGGCGCATTGGGGTTGCTGCCGATCGATTGGGCATCGGCGCTGGGCGGGTGCGATGGCGCGGAGGATCGGGCCGTTTCTCGGGATCTCGAAACGCGCCCGGCTCAATCTGCGGCACGCGTTTCCTGATCTGTCAAAGCCGGAGATCGAACGGATCGTCGCCGGCATGTGGGACAATCTCGGACGCGTCGTTGCCGAGTATCCGCATTTGCGCGAGATCCGCATATTTGCGGCGGGCGGGCGCGTCGAAACCCACGGCCTCGAGCACATCGACCGGGCGGTCGCCGCCGGGCGGCGGATGATCATGTTCTCGGGTCATATCGCCAACTGGGAGATCGCCGCGCTGGCCGCGGCGCAATACGGGGCTACCGTCACCCAGATCTACCGGGCCCCGAACAACCCGCTCGTCGACCGGCTGATCGCTCGTTTTCGCGGTGACCGCGGCGAATACATTCCGAAGGGCGCCACGGCGGCGCGGCGCGCTTTTGCGGCGCTTTATCGCGGCGAGCACCTGACCATGCTGGCCGACCAGAAGCTGAACGAGGGCATCCCGGTGCCGTTTTTTGGCCGCCCCGCGATGACCGCTACCGCACTCGCGCTTCTTGCGCTGCGCTTCGACTGCGAGGTGCTGCCGGTGCGGGTCGAGCGGCTGCGCGGCGCGCGTTTTCGGCTGACGGTTTTCCCGCCTCTGCGGTTGCCGCGGACCCGCGAGCGGGATGCCGACATTGCCGCGCTGACGGGCGAGGTTACGGCGGTATTGGAATCGTGGATTCGCGATCGGCCGCAAGAGTGGCTCTGGGTCCACCGGCGCTGGCCTGATTAGCGCGAGATAAGGGACGGGTCGTTAAACCTCAGGTTTCCTGCCGCTCTGCGCCCCGGCTGCGCCTCGTCATAATCCCGTCGCCAAAACGTCTGTTGCGCGCTGGAGCTTATTATGCAGCATAACGGGCGAGAACCTTCTTAACTATTAGTGCAATGAGGACGGGCTGGGACGAGCCCGAATGCTTGCATCGAGGCGGGAGGAAGACCATGGACATGACGCGCCGTGCAACGGCCGAGTTATTTGGCACCTTGTGGCTGGTTTTCGGCGGTTGCGGCGCCGCCGTGTTGGCCGCCGCGTTTCCGGGGCTCGGCATCGGCTTCCTGGGGGTGGCGTTCGCCTTCGGCCTGACGGTGCTGACGATGGCGTACGCCGTCGGCCACATTTCGGGCGGCCACTTCAACCCTGCGGTCACGGTCGGCCTGTGGGCGGGAGGCCGCTTCAAGAGCGCCGACGTGTTGCCCTATGTCATCGCCCAGGTGATCGGCGCGGTCATCGCCGCCGCGATCCTCTATTACATCGCGTCGGGCAAGCCCGGCTGGATCGCCGGCGGCTTCGCCTCCAACGGCTATGGTGACCTCAGCCCCGGCAAATATGGACTGGCCGCCTGCTTTGTCGGCGAGGTGGTGGCGACATTCTTCTTTCTGTTCGTGATCATCGGCTCGACCTCAAAAGGCGCGGCAGTCGGCTTTGCCGGCATCCCGATCGGTCTGTGCCTGACCTTGATCCATCTGGTCATGATCCCGGTCACCAATACCTCGGTCAATCCGGCGCGCAGCACCGGGCCCGCGCTGTTTGCCGGCGGGGCCTACATTTCCCAGCTCTGGCTGTTCTGGCTGGCCCCGATTATCGGGGCGGCGCTGGCCGGGTTCTTCACCCGCTGGCTTTATCAGGACGAGCTGGTGACGGTCGACACGGTCGTCGTCGAGCAAACACGCATCGGGTGAAGTCTCGGCGGGTCGTCGCCGGCTCATTCGTCGTCGCGGAATTTCAGCCACGGCGATCGGCGCTCGAGCCGGCGATCGATCCAGATCACGATCAGGGTCACGTAAAGCGGCAGCGCAAAGACCAGAAACGCGACCGAATAGAGCAGCGTGTCGTTGCGGATATCGGTGACCGGCCTCATGATCTCGTCGATCGGCACCGCAATCCCGAGCATCTGGTCGCGCCCGTACCGCGGCGGAACGTCGACCACCCGGCCGATAAAGGTCTTGCCGTCCGCTTCGTAGACACGGGTTCCGGCCATCGGTTGATCCCGATAGGCGGCGACGAGGCCGCTGATCACGGGGTCGCCCAGCGTGGCGATCTTGGGCAGCATCGCCTTGACTTCGCCGTT
Source organism: uncultured Alphaproteobacteria bacterium (assembly GCA_963775525.1). Taxonomy (GTDB): domain Bacteria; phylum Pseudomonadota; class Alphaproteobacteria; order ATCC43930; family CGMCC-115725; genus AP-15. The sequence continues at coordinate 161,213 of CAVZJF010000071.1, forward strand.
CGCCTGGACTGCCTTGGCGATCCGGTTCTGGTCGGGCAGCGCCACGACTTCACCCGCCTTGGTGAAGATGAACGCGGTGCTGCCCGGGGTGACGCGCTGCTGGCCGAGAAAATTTGCCAGGTCGACCGCCGCCAGATCGGCGCCCATCACCCCGGGGTTGGGTCCTGCGAAGCTGCGGCTCAAGGTGAAGCCCGGCTCGCCGTTAGACGCGAAAATATAGAGGTCGCTGTGCTCGACGACGTCGGTTCGCTTCGCCGCGGTAAACCACGGGCGTTTGCGGGGATCAAAAGCCGGCGCCTTGTCGCGGCGGCCGGCAACGGCGCCATCCTCGGCGAGGAAGACCCAGCGCGCATTCGGCTGGCCGGCAGGGGAGCTCGTGACAATCTCGTTCGCGAAGGCGGCATTCGGCGGAGCCTCGAGCACTTTGCGCAGCGCCGCGGCCCGGTCGCCGCCGATATGAGTGATCATGAAGAAGTCGCCGCTGTCGAACCCGACATAGAGCGACAGGATCTGGGGATAGACGCGCAATGCCCGCAGCATCAGCGCCCTGGCGCTCGGATCCTCGGCGGCGGCCGGCGTCGTCAGATCCGGCACCAGTGAGGCAATGCCGACCACGGCGTACATCGGATCGTAAAGCAGCCTGATCCGGTCGGTGATCTTGTCGTCCGCCTCCTGCATCAACCGCTGTGCCGCGGCGATCGCCAGTTCGCCCGATTTCTTTGAGTTGTACCAGATTATGCCGCCGGCCAACGCCACCACGATTAGCAGCAGCAGGCCGGTGATCCCGACATAGGTCGGCCATTGCCGCTGCTGTGCGGCGCCCCCGAGCCGGTCGGAGGCGAGCCGCCGATAGCCTTGCGGGTCGGTCACGGGGATCACCCTTCCTGCACGCGCGAACTGCTCGCGAGACGTCCGCGGCGCGGATGATAAAGGGCTCCGTCCGGCGCTGTCCAGGCGAGGGGCGAGGCCTCGCACAAGACCGGGTGGAGCGGCGACTGCCGGTCGACTGGCTAGGCGGAAGCTTGCGAGAGATTTTGCTGCGGCATTTGCCCGGCGCCGGCGTCATCCGCCTCGGCGGTCACCTCGACCTCGACGGTCATGCCGAGATGGTCCGACGGAAAGCCCGTCCAGGTGCCGGAAATCGGGATCGCCTGGCGCGGGTCGCGGACCACCGCGACGCGGACGAGGTCGTGGTTGCCGACGATGCCGTTGGTGGGGTCGAACTCGATCCAGCCGGCGCCCGGAAGGTAGACTTCGAGCCAGGCATGGGTGGCGCCGCCGCCGACCCGGCTGCCGCGGCGGCTTTCATGCACATAGAGATAGCCGCTGACAAAGCGGGCGGCGAGACCGAGCGCGCGCACCGCCTCGATCATCAGCGCCGCGAAATCGCGGCAGCTGCCGCTGCCCAGCTTCAACGTCTTGACCGGGTCCTGGATGCCGCTTTCCTCGCGCGCGACATAGGTCAGCTCGCGGCGGATCGCGTGGGTCATCGCCGCCAACAGCTCGCTCGTGTCGCTGCGCCCGTCATGACGCAGGAATTGCCGCGCCCAACGGTCGATTTCATGCTCGGGATCGAGGTACTGGCGCTCGATCAGGCGCAACAGGTCGGGCATCTCGTCGGCGCCGTAGGTAAACGGGTAGCGGGTCGCGTATTCCTCGATCTGGAAGGCGAGCACGTTGGCCGCCGAGTGATCGAGCCGGATCGTGCTGTCGAAACGCAACTCCGCGGCGCGCCCGGCAAACCGCGCGATCGCAACGCAATTGCCGAAAGCATCGTGGACCCAGCGCAGCTCGGCCGGCTCCGGCGTGATCACCAGGCTCATGTCGAGCAGCTTCTGGTCCCAGCTGTCGCGCGGACGCAGCATCATGCGATGCTCGCCAAAGCTGACCGGCTGCTTGTAGCGGTAGGTCGTGAGGTGGCGCACTCTGATGACCGGCATGGAACCTGCTTATTCGGCTGCCGCCGTTTGCGCCTGCGTCGCCTCGGGCCGGTAGCCGAAAAAGGCGATCGACAGGTCGCGGCTGACGGCAATCAGCTGCTGTTGGATTACGTCGAGAAATTCGTGCAGCCCCTCCCGCAGGATCTCGGTAATCGTCAGCGTGCCCAAAACGGCCCGCAAACGGTCGAGCTCCTCGGCGGCGTCATTCCCGCCGCGCAGTGAATAGCGCGATTTGACCTCGCCCAACAACCGCCCGGTCTCGCGCACGCAATGATGAACCGACCGCGGGAAGGCCTGGTTGAACAGCAGGAAGCCCGCGACCCGCGCCGGCGTCGTAGCGGCCGCGTGCAGGCGGCGGTAGGCGTGGTAGCCGGCGGCCGAGCGCAGCAACGCGTTCCACTGGCTGACATCGGTCGGCGACCCGACATCGGCGACATCGGGCAGCAGCAAATGGTATTTGATGTCGAGCAGCCGCGTCGTCTGGTCGGCCCGCTCGATATAGCGGCCGAGCTGGTAGAAATACCATCCCTGGTCGCGGAAGAACGTGCCCTCGGTAATCCCGGTATGGGTCTGGCACGCCTCCTTGATCGTCGTGAACAGCGCTCCGAGCCTGCCGGGAGCCAGGTCGGCGGGACCGATCTCGGCGAGGTGATTATAAAACATGTTGAGCTGCACCCACATCTCGGTCGAGATCAGCGGCCGCAACGTGCGGGCGTTTTCACGGGCATAGCGGATCGTGCTGACGATCGAGCTCGGGTTGTCGGCGTCGACGACATAAAATCTGAGCACATTTTGCGCCGAGACCTCGCGGTCGCCGGCGAAGAAATGCTCCTCGTCGGAATTGAGCTGGATGATCGAGCGCCAATTCTGCGCGCCGCGGCTGTCGCGCGAAAAGGTTTCGTTCACGTCGAGAATGCGCGCCAAATTCTCGGCGCGCTCGACATAGCGCGCCAGCCAGAAGATGCAGTCCGCGTAGCGGGCGAGCAGAACGTCAACCAAGGACCCAGGTATCCTTCGATCCGCCGCCTTGCGATGAGTTGACGACCAGCGAGCCGCGGCGCAACGCCACCCGCGTCAACCCGCCGGGCAGCACCCAGGTGCTCGACCCGGTGACCGCGAACGGGCGCAAATCGACGTGGCGCGGCTCGATCCGGCCGTCGACCAGGGTCGGCGCCACCGACAAATTGACGCAAGGCTGGCTGACGTAGTTGGCGGGGTCGGCGAGCAGCTTTGCGCGGCAGTCTTCGAGCTCGGCGCGGCTCGCCTTGGGGCCGACGGTGATGCCGTAGCCGCCGGCCTCGCCGACCGGCTTTACGACCAGCTCGGCGAGATGGTCGAGGGTGTAGCGCAGCGCCTCGGGCTCGCGGCAGATATGGGTTTCGACATTGCGCAGGATCGCTTCCTCGCCGAGGTAATAGCGGATGATGCGCGGCATGTAAGCATACACCGCCTTGTCGTCCGCCACACCGGTGCCGATCGCGTTGGCGAGCGCCACATTGCCGGCGCGATAGGCCCGCATCAGTCCGCGCACGCCCAAGAGGCTGTCGGGGTTGAACGCCTCGGGGTCGAGAAAATCGTCATTAACGCGACGATAGATCACGTCGACGCAGGCAAGGCCGCCGGTCGTGCGCATCCACACGCGCTCGTCCTCGACCACCAGGTCGGGCCCCTCGACCAGAGGCACCCCCATCTCGCGCGCCAGAAAGACATGCTCGAAATAGGCCGAGTTATAGGTGCCGGGCGACAGCAGCACGACCTGCGGGTCGGCCACACCCGGCGGCGCTATTTCCTGCAACGCCGCGATCAGCCGGGCGCCGTAATTGTCGATCGGGCGCAGGCTGATGTCGTCGAGCAGATCGGGGAAGGCGCGCAGCATCATGTGCCGGTTTTCGACGACATAGCTGACGCCCGACGGGGTGCGCGCATTGTCTTCGAGGACGAAGAACGCGCCCTTTTCGTCGCGAATGACGTCGGTGCCGCAGATGTTGACATAGGCTTTATGCGGCAGGTCGACGCCGCGCATCTCCGGGCGGTAGTTGTGGTTGCCGAGGATCAGGTCGGCCGGGATGACGCCGTCCGCCAACACCTGCTGGCCGTGGTAGATGTCGTCGAGCAACAGGTTGATCGCGGTGATGCGCTGGACGATGCCGGTTTCGAGATGCCGCCATTCCTCGGCCGACAGCACCCGCGGCAACACGTCGAACGGCAGGATGCGGTCGATCGTCTTGGCCTCGGAGTAGACCGTAAACGTGATCCCGAGATTGTAGAGCTCGGCGTTGGCCGCGGCGGCGCGTTCCTTGAGCGCGTCGATCGACAGAAGCGACAGCCGTCTCGCGGACGGCCGCACTCGCCGCGCTCGCCAGCATCTCGCAATAAAAGCCGTGCGGATCGTAACCGTCGAGGATCGAGCGACCCATCTATCTGCCCAGTGCTGCCGCCGGCTCTCCGGCACGCATATTTCGCGCCAAGGGCGGAACCAGCGCACCTTGGCCCATCTGGCTATCTAAAGGTGACCAAAGTTTGGGCAGTAGTCCAGGTTTCCGTCAGCTTGCGCCGCAGCCTCCGTCGTCGTTGCGAGCGGCGCGAAGCAATCTCGCGCTCATCGCTGGCCGATGCGCCTCGGGTCCCAGCCGGTTCGCGGCGATCTCGCCGTCCTTGATCACCAGCGCGATCTGCTCCGGGTTCTGCAAGATCGTCACGTCGGCGAGCGGGTCGCCATTGACGACGACGAGATCGGCGAGCTTGCCTTTCTCGACCGTGCCGAGGTCGTCGCCGCGGCCGATGCACTCGGCGGCCCAGCCGGTCGCCGCGCGCAAGGCCTGCAACGGCGTCATCCCGGCGCGGACGAGGCAGGCGATCTCCATCGCGTTGGCCGGATGGCCGTGCCCGCCGGCGTCGGTGCCGGCGGCGATCTTGACCCCGGCGGCCAGCGCCTGGCGCAGGCTCGCCGCGTGGTGCTCCTCGAGCTCGCGGGCGCGCTCGCGGACATGCGGCTGCGGCGACTTGCGGTGGAAGTCGTAGACCGCGAAGGTCGGCACGAAAAAGATGCCGCGGCTCGCCATCCTGTCGAGCAGTTCCGGCTCCTGGTCGAGATAGCAGCCGTGGTCGATCGAATCGACACCGGCCTCGACCGCGATGCGCAAGCCGCGCCCGCCGAGCGCGTGACAGATCACCCGGCGGTCGAGCGCGTGCGCCTCCTCGACCAGAGCCTGCATCTCATCGAGGTTGAAGGCGCCGTCATGCGGCCCATGCCCCGGCCGCGAGCTGGCGCCGCCGGTGGTGGCGCATTTGATCACATCGGCCCCGGCCCGCACGACGCGCCGCACCACCGGGCGGACATCGGCGAGGCTGTTGACGACGCCATCCGGCAACAGCGGGTCGTTGGGCACGCAGCACGCGAACCCGGATGGGCTGACCCGGTCGCCGATGCCGCCGATCGGCGAGATGATGACGAGCGACACGAGGAGCCTGGGGCCGGCGATCAGCCCTTCGTCGATCGCCCGCTTGAAGCCGGCGTCGAGGCCGCCGGCGTCGCGGATCGTCGTGTACCCGGCGGCGAGTGTTTCTGCCAGCACCTTGGCGGTGCGCAGGGTCCGCGTCGTCTGCGGCTCGTCGATGCCCCAGCGCCTCGCCAAATCATAGCCGTGCATCGCCAGATGGTCGTGGGTGTCGATCAGCCCCGGCAGCACCGTCATGCCGGAAACGTCGACAATTTCGGCCTCGGCCGGCCACTCGCCGTAAGGGCGGGTCTCGACCGCCTCGATCCGCCGGTTTCCGATGACGATCGCCGCCTCGACCGGCCCGGCGCCGGTCCCGTCAATCAGCCTGCCGCCTGTCAGCACCCGCATTGCCGTCCTCCCGTCGCCACCGCCGATGATTAAGCCAAAGTCGAGCCCGAGCCGCAATTGCCCGTGCGCCCGCGCCGCGACGGCGCTGTCCGTCCATGGGAATGGCGCGCGACGACGAACCGATTGCTGCGATCGGCGGCCATCAAGGGCGTCTCCTTCAAAAGCTTGCTTTTATCGCCCGGCGAAGCGATATGCGGGCGGACGGCCCGCCGGCGTCAACGCGGTGGCGTCGGCTGTGGCGGCGCCGAGGTCGTCTGCGCGGACGAAATACCTGACGGGCTCTCGGCCGCGTAGCTGATGACCGATCGACAAGGGGCTGCAGCGGAGCACGGAACGTGCATTGGATAGTTGTCCATTGGTTTGAGCTGAGCACGCTGATCCTGCTTTGCCTGAACCTGTGGTTTGTGACCGCAGTCTTGAACGCGTTGCGGGAAACAAACCGCTGGCTCTCGTTTCTCTCCGGCATCCAATGGGACAGGCCACATTCGCCGGATACTGCAACTGATCGTTGACGTGCGCGCCAGACATCTATAGTACCCAATAGAGATGAATTTTATCTCAAGGATACATAACCGTCAAAGCGATACGACGGTGACGACTTCGCGGTCCGGAAACGACCTGGCAGCGGCGCGGCGACTGAACATTCAAACGCCTGCGGCTTAATGATTGCCGAAATCGTGTGGGTTCATTTGAAAAAGGCGCGGCTTCTTGCAAATTTGCCCGGTCGGGTCCTATATGACGCGGCCTGCGGCTGAGCCTAGAGCCGCGCGCGGGAGCACTGCCGCGGCGTCGGGGGAGAGGGTGGCGGACTGGTCTTACCTATTGAGCCTTGTCGTCGTCCGTCCGGCGCTGATGATGGCGGCCGTTCGGGCCACCCGGCGCTATGTGGTGGCGTCGTGATCCATCTGGTGGAGGTGTCGAAACATTACCGGACGCGGGCGGGCGACCGGATCGTTCTGTTTCCGACCTCGTTGACCATTCCGACCGATCGCGGCGTGGCGGTGCTGGGCCGCAATGGCGCCGGCAAATCGACATTGCTGCGCATGATCGCCGGGGTGGAGCTGCCCGACTACGGCCGGATCGTCTCGACGGTGTCGCTGTCCTGGCCGCTCGGCTATGCCGGCGGGGTCAGCCTGACCATGACCGGGCGGCAAAATGTCCGCTTTATCGCCCGCCTCAACCAGATCGACGAAGACGACGTGGTTGCCTATGTCGAGGAGTTCGCGGAACTGGGCCCCTATCTCGACGAGCCGGTCAGCACCTACAGCTCGGGGATGCGGGGCCGCTTGAGCTTTGGGATCAGTCTCGCCATCGACTTCGACTGTTATCTGATCGACGAGGCGACATCGGTCGGCGACCAGTGGTTTCAGGACAAATGCGCCGAAGCTTTCGCCGATCGCCGCCGCCGCTCCTCAGGTCTGCTGATGGTGTCGCATAATCCAGGCAGCATCCGGCAATATTGCGACGTAGGCATGGTTCTTCATCGCGGATATCTGATACCGTTTGCCGACCTCGACGAGGCCGTGCATTTCTATTGCCACGGGTCGGAGACATGAAGCTGCGCGGTCTCACTCGCCCGCGGATCTTTGTCCGCAGCGACAACCCGGTGCCGGCGCCCCGGCGCGCCGACACCCTGATCACCGGCACCGGCACGCGTCTTGTCCCGACGCTTTACGACGGCGCCAAAACCCGGCAGCGCCGGCGGTTCGCCGCGGTGGCCCTGTGCGTGATATTGCCGACCATGCTCGCGGGGCTCTATTTCGTCTTCTTCGCCAGTGATCGCTACGTTTCCGAAACGCAGTTGATTGTCAGCTCGGATTCCGGACCCTCGGGGGGTGGCGGCGGGCTCGCCTCGCTCGGGAAATCATCTTCGGCGGGCTCCGCCGGCTCGTCGCTGTTGTCGCTGGTCGGCATCGGGGGCGGCGCGGACACCGCCTCGACCGACCATGAGATGGTCGCAAATTATCTGCAATCCACCGAAGCGATGCTGGCCGCCGATCGCGCCATCGGGTTGCGCAAGATGTGGAGCCGTGGCGCGATCGACTTTTTCTCGCGGTTGTCACCCAATGCTTCGGCCGAGCGTTTCCAGCGCTACTACCAGCGGCGGGTGTCCGTCACCTCCGATCCCACCGATCCGGTCATCGTCATCAAGGTTCAGGCGTTCAGCCCCGCCGACGCGCAAACCATCGCCAAGACCTTGGTCCAGCTCGGGCAGAAAAAGCTCAACGACGCCTACCGGCAAATGCACGAAGACTCGCTGAATTTTGCCCGCTCTGAAGTATCGCTGTCGGAGCAGCGGCTCGTGGCTGTCAACGACAAAATCCGGGATTTTCGCAATGTCCACGGCGACATCGACCCGTCCGCCACCGCCACCACGGTCGGTTCCGTGGCGGGCGCGACCTTCGGCCAGCTGTCCAGCGCCAAGGCCGAGCTCGACGCCGCGCTTTCTTACGCCCGGCCGGACAGCCCGCTGGTAAAAGGGTTGCAGGCCTGGGTCGCTGCTCTCGAAAAACAGATGGGTTCCGACCGTGGGCTGCTCGCCGGCGGAGAAGTGAACAAAAACTATGCGAAGTTGCTGGGCGAATATGAAGACCTGATGCTCAATCAGACGTTTGCCCAAAGCATCTATGCGTCGGCGCTGTCATTTCTCAACTCGGCGCGTGTCCAGACGATGCGCCAGAACACTTACCTGGTCGATTTTATCAAGCCGAACCTGCCGGACGACTCGACCGAGCCGCAGGGCGCATTGAATGTGCTGCTCGTGTTTACGGCGACCTTTCTCGCCTATTTGATCGGCAGCCTGGTGATTGCCGCGCTGCGCGAGCACGCCCATCGTTGAGCAATCTCGGCCATGCCGGTTCGAGCCGCCGCCAAGGCGGAATCAGCGGCGCGCGCCGGCGCCGGCAAGCATCATCCCCCTCGCGCCATGAATATGCCCATTTCTTGCCGCAAGCACCTCTAGTGCTCAGATGCATACAGACGATTGAGCCCCATCGCCCCTGTAGCCTTGTAGGATGGGTTGAGCGCGCGGCGAAACCCATCCGGTGCGGCGACGGCGATGGGCTTCGCAAGGCTCGGCCCATCCTACGGCTAAGCTGCAAGCTCTTCTCGCCGCAAGATCCACGCCCGTTTTCCCTCCATAGAGTAAGGCCTTGCGCAAACTCGAATCCATTACCGCAGGCCGGTTCGACGGCGCCTGCGGCAGCCAACGGCGGCAGCAGGGTTTCACCTTGCTCGAGCTGCTGGTCGTCCTCGCGATCCTTGGGCTGCTGATCGGCCTGGTGGCGCCTGCGGCACTGCGGCAGCTCGGTTCGGCCAAAGAAAAGGTCGCCCATCAGTCGATTGAGCGGCTCGCCAGCGTGCTCGACATCTACAAGCTCGACGTCGGCACCTATCCGACAACCGAGCAAGGGCTGCTGGCGCTGGTGGTGCGCCCGTCCGGGGTGGACCATTGGAGCGGGCCTTATCTGAAGGGCGACAAGGTGCCGGACGACCCGTGGGGCCACCCGTTCCTCTACCGTATGCCGAGCCAGCGGCCCGGGCGCGACTACGATCTGTACTCTCTGGGCCCGACCGGCAAGCCGGGAGGCACCGGCTCGGATGCCGAAATCGACAACGACTGACCGGCATGCGCCGCACCCGACACCGTCATCGGTCGACCGCGTTGCCCCAGGCCAGCACCGCGTAACCCGACGGCATGGCCGGCCCGATCCGAACGACGGCGGTATGGGTTACTTGCGCGTTGCCCGGCCCGGCCGCCGCGGCGACGACCCTGACGGTCAGCACGTCCTGAGGCGTCGGCGCGGGCGGCGGCGCCGCTCCGCCCAGTTGCGGCAGCTGCGCCACCGCGGCGGCCACCTGCGGATCGGAGCCGGGGGTCGGCTCGGCCGGTGCGAACAAGCTCAGATGCGGCTTCAAGGCAGCGTAGAGCGCCGGGGTTACGCCCTGCACGCGGCCGAGCTCGTCCAGGGTTTCGAGCGGCGCCCCGGGCGGCCCGTAGTTGAGGCCGGCGGCGCGATACTGCGCTTGTAGGGCGTCCGCGGTCTTTGGCGTCGCCGACGATCCCACCCAGTCGGCGATCGCCGCGGCGATGCGCCGCGCGGCGTCGGGGTCGCTGCCGACGACCCGCAGCAGCGCCTCGATCAGCGCCGGCGAGGCGAGGTTCGGATTGATCCGCGACGCCTCGTCCTCCAGCCGCACCACGACGCGGCAGTGGCCGACGGTCAGCGTGCGCGGCGACCCGTCGACCGGCCAGCGCTGTTGCGGCCGCGGGTCCGACAGGTTGAAGATGGCTGCGAAAATGCCGCCGTCGGCGGCTGCCGCGGCGACGGCGTTGGCGACGAGGTTGTCGGCGATACGGATCTCGGTGCGCCCGCTCGCCGTCAGGTGGAGGACGACAAAAGCGACCAGCACCAAAGTCCACAGCACGATCAGCAGCGCAAAGCCGCCGCTGCGGCGCAACCGGGCGGCGTCGGGCGGCGCTCGCCGCATCGATTTTACAACCCGTTCGGATTGGCCGAGCCGGCGCCGCCTCGGTGCTGAACCTCTTGTGGGACGAGCCCGGCATTGATCAGCTGGGTGCGCAGATCCTCGGTAAGCGCGCGGGCGTCGCGCTGGTCGTGGACCACGTGCGGGGTGATCAATACCAGCAGCTCAGCGCGCATGCGGGCATTGGACTGGGTCGAGAACAATGTGCCGACGAGCGGAATGTCCTTCAGAAAGGGCAGGCCGCTGTTGCCCTCCTGCACGTTGTCGGTGATCAGCCCCGCCATGCCCACCGTCTGGCCGTCCTGAACCGCGACCCGGGTGCGGAAAACCTGGTCGTTGAACGTCGGCGAGCCGGTGACGGTGTTGGTCGCCGCCGCGGCTACCGAGCTCACTTCCTGGGCGATGTCGAGCGAGACCAGGCCGCCCGTGTTGACCCGTGGGGTCACCTGCATGATGACGCCGGTCTCGTGATAGTCGACGCTGTTGACGACCGGGGCCCCCGCGGCCAGCGTGCTGGTCGCGGTTCCGGTCAGGACCGGGACCTGCTGGCCTACTTGCAGCCGCGCCGCCTGGTTGTCCAGAACCATGACCTCGGGCGCCGACAGGATCTTGACCTTGGTCACTTGTGCAAGTGCCGACAGTGCAAAGTTCGGTCCCTTGCTGAGGATGAAATAGGGCGAGCTCGACGGGAAGGTGAGCGAGTTCAGCGACGGGAAATTCGCGATGTTCGGGGGCCCCAACGTCTCCGCGACGTGATCGGCCTTAAAGAAGAACTGGGTGCCATATTGCAACTGGTCGTTGAGGTCGACCTCGGCGATCGTGGCTTCTATCAGAACCTGCAGTGGAATGATGTCGACTTTGTGCAGCATGCCTTCGATGACCGAGTATTCGACCGGCGTCGCATAGATAAGCAGCGCGTTGTTGGTGCGATTGGCAATAATGCGGATCCGGTTCAGGTTGGCGCCGGGACCGCCGCCGCCGGCCTCGGTCGACAGCGGTTCGGTTGCCGGCGTCTCGGCCGCGGTGGAGGTGGTGGTCCCCGCCGCGGCCAGACCCGAGCCCAGCCCGCCGGAGGTCCCGCCGGTCGCGCCGGTCCCGCTGGCGGCGCCGCTGAGACCGCCGGTGCCGCCGGTTGTCGCCCCGCCCCCGCCGGCGCCGCCGGCGGCGTTCCCGAAGCCCAAATTCTGCTGTCCGCCCCCGGGGCGGTCGTGCCGGGCGGCGGCGGCGTCGGAGAGACATTGCCCGGGGTGAAGGCGCGCTGGAGCAGTCCTTCGAGATCGGCACTTTGCCCGTTCTGCACGTAATAGACGTGCCAGGTTCGCGCGGTCGCGTCTTCGACCCGCTGAGCCAAGCGGAAAAAGCGATCGGCGGCGTCGAGAAAACGCGGCTGGGCGGAAACCACCAGCACGGCGTTGACCCGTTCCATCGGCAGCACCTGGACGATGCCGCCGAGCGCGCCGTCGCTCTGCGCCTGCAGCACTTTTTCGAGCTCGCCGGCGAGCTTGGCCGGGTCGCCGTCGCCGATCGGAAAGAGGGCGTAGGAGCGGCCGGACAAAATGTCGATGTCGAAAGCGCTGATCAGCCCCACCAGGGTCTGCCGCACTGCCGCGTCGCCGGTCACCAAAAGTGCGTTGCGCGCCGGGTCGGCCGCGATCTTGCCGCCCTGTCCGACATACGGCTCGAGCATTTTGGCGAGGTCCTTGGCGGCGGCGTAGCGCAGCGGGACGACCTCCGCACCCGCCGCGATCGATGTCTGGCCGCCGGCGAGGTTGCTCGTCGCCGCGACCGAGATCGGCACGATGTCGTAGATGCCATTGCGCTGCACCATTGTCGCGCTGTTCTGATTGAGCAGCGCTTCGAGTGTGCCGAGCAGGGCCGAGCGCGGCAGCGGCGTCGGCGTTTCTATCGACCCGGTCCCGTGCACCGCGGGGTCGATCGTGTAGTCGACCTTCAAGGTCGTGCCCAAAACCGCGCGCACGATTTCCCGAATATCCGCGTCGACGAAATTGAGGGTCACGTCGCCATTCTGGCCGCTGACCGCTCCCGGCGGCGGCAGCGGGGACGGCGAGCCTGGGATCCCGGCCATGGCCGGCTTGCGGCGGTCCTCGAACGAGCGCTGCTCGGATCGATTGGTTGGAATGGGCCCGCTGACGCGCGGCGCCGCCGGCTGCAGCGCCGTCGGCTGCTCGAGCGGCGTGAGCCCCGGCTGCGGTTGCTGGCAGGAGCCGAGGACAGCCAGCGCCAGCACCACCGCAGACAGCCGATGCGCGGTTCGCGGCCAGCTCATCGCCGCTCCCGGCTCTGGCCCGGCCGCAGCGGCGCCCGGTTGAGCATTGCCGGCGGGAACCCTGGCCGCACCGGCGGCTGGACCCCCGCCGGGACGATCGGCCGAGGCGGGGGAGGTGCCGCCGCGGCTGTGGGCGGGGGAGCCGGCGGAACCAGATTGGGGTCGATCTTGGGCTGCAAGGTCCTGGTTCCGCTGGGGCCGTTCAGCGAAACTTCGCGCGGGGTAATGCTTTCGACCCGCCACCCGCTGATGGTGTCGCCTACGCTGACGGTCAGCGGCTTGGCGCCGGTTGGGGCAAAGATCGCGAACCGGTGACCGGGTTCGGTGACGATCCCGGTCAGGCGCGTGTCGTCGAGACTAGAATCCGCGGCGGGGCTGTCGCCGCGCGGCGGAGGGCGCCGCGTGGCGCTGAACAGAGGCCGCGCGAGAATTGTCGCCATCATCGCGTCGAACTGGGCGCCGACCTCCGGCCGGGAGGGCGGGAGCGCCGGCTCCGCCCGCGCCGGGACAGCACTCGCGATTTCGGTTTCGGGCGCGGGCGAGGTGGTAATCTCGGCGACAACCAGACCGGTGAAGAGGACGCAGCCGGCGAGCAGCAGGATAAGTGTCAGGCGGTCGATCATGGCGCGGCCGCCGCCGCTTTGTCGTCGCTGCGGAACCCGTAAACGTCGATCCCCGAGTTGAGACCGATGTCGGTCGCCCCGGCCTGGGGCAGTCCCGGACGCCGCAACACACCGTGGACCTGTAGATTGTCGACCACCAATGGCGGGGTGGCTTCCTCGAGCTTGGCGAGCAGCCGCACCAGCGTTTCGTAGGGGCCGTTCAGCGCAAAGCGCAGTCCGATCCGGCGGTAGCCGTCGCGGGTCTCGACTGGCAGGCTCTCGGTGCTGCCGATCGTGGCTCCGACCGAGCTGGCGAAGCCCTCGATACGGCTCTGCAGATTGGCGGAAGCGACGGCGTCGCTGGCTCCGTCGAGCGTGACCTTGCGGGTGCGGGCGGCCGCGCGCAATTCGGCAACCCGCGCGCGCAGCGCCGGCAGACCGGCGGCGACCGCTTGCAGCCGCGGCAGCAGCATGCGGGCGTCCTCGATCCGCGCGGCGCGTTGCTGGTAAGCCTCGACAAGCGGGGCCACGGCCAGGAAGTAAAGGCTTCCCAGCACCAGGAGCAGCAGGCCCACTGCCAGCAGCTGGCCGCGCCGACCGGTCGGCAAGGTGGTGATCGAGGCTACGGCACGACCTCCGTGACGATCGTGAAGATCTCCTGTCGCAGCGCTTCGATCCGCGTGACAGGGGCGGCAAAGGCAGGGTTGTGGAACTCGCTGTCGGCCGCCATCACCCCGATCAAGCGAGCGGCGGCGGCCGAACGGCCGCTCAAGGTCAGCTTGCGCTGCTGCAATTGCATTTCGGTGAGGTAGCTGTCGTCGGGCAGCACCCGCGTCGCCGCCGTGAGAACGGCGAGCGGCTGCCCGACCTTTTCGCGCTCCTTCTCGACGAGGTCGGCGCTCCCTACCAGGCGTGCGATCTCGCTTTTCAGCCGGTCGGCCTCGGCGGCGGCGCCGCGCCCGGTCGCAAGCGATTGATCGAGCTTCGAAGTCGCCGCAGACTGCCGCACAAAGGGCGTCACGACTGCGGCAAGCGCCAGCACCGCGCAGCACACCGCGAGCGGCTTGACCAGCGGGCTCGCACTGCGATGGTCCGCATGGCCGTCGCCGTCGAGAGGCAGCCAAAAGCCGGCGTCGGGGCCGTCGGCGATCTCCGCTCGCACCGGGGTGATATTTGCTTGGCCAAGCAGGTCGAGCAGCGGCGCGAGGTATGCCTTGGGCGCCAATACCAGGCGCACCAGCAGCCTCGCATTCGGCCGGTCGACGGCCTCGATGCGGTGGTTCCAATAGAGCTCGTCGGGCTTGAACGGGGTCTCCCGGTCCATCTCGAAGAGCAGCGCCTGGTCCACCTCACGTTCCGCGGCGAGCGGCAGAGTGACGCTCTTGGCCAGCACGTCCGCCTCGCGCAGCCGCAGCACCGCCGGCTTGCCGGGCGAACGGGGTATTTCGGATAGCCCGGAAGCGCCCAGCGCGAATTGCCCAAGCAGGCTTTCCTTGCCGTTTCGACGCACGCCCACGGCGACGGCCTCGATCGCCTGCCCGGTCACGCCCATCGGAGCGATGACCGTCGCGTCCGCGGCCGTCGGCGGGGAGCGGCGCAACGCCTGGGGCAGCAGATCGGCGAGTTGTTCGAACCACCAGCTGAGAAAGTCGCGCACCATGACCCGGAACCGAGCCGATTCAAAACCCTTGGCCGCCGCGTCATCATGCTACAGAGCGCGGCGCGCGCGGAAAAGGCCGGCTGGACGCCGGCCTCGATCGCGGTAAAAAAGGTTCCGATTGTGGCCCGATCAAGGCATCAGGCGTGCGCGGCGCCGCAAAACGCCCCGATCTGACGCCAAGCTTCTCTTTTCAAGAGTTGAAGACGGCAACGCTCTCGCTAAAAGGGAACGCCAGAGGCGCGCCGCGCGGCGGCTCATCGGGTCATGGCGCAAATCGGCGGTGGCGATCACAGCACCGGCGCGGCGATCAAATCCGGCCAGCGGCGCTGGTCACCCTTCGCGAACCGGAGGCGCACGCGCACCAATTGGGGCGGCGCCGGCCCGTCCCACCGGGCCTGCCAGGTCGCCGGCTGGTCCGGCGCGCCCGAGCCCCAATAGGCGATGTCGAGATGGGCGACGTTGGCCACGAGCTCGGCGTCGCTCGGCGCCGGCGGCGGCCCCAGGCTGATTTCGTGCAGGTGAGGCGTCCAGCTCAGCACCAGGTTGCTTTTGCGCAGCGCGATCGAGATGTCGGCGCGGCGCGTCGTCCCGAGGCCGGTCGGCAAATCGCCGACAAAGCTCAGATGCCCGGCGTCGCCCTTGAAGCCGCTGTCGGTATCGGACCCGCCGGCCCCGTTCGGAGTCGACGCGGTGATGCCGGTCAGCAACGCGCGCACAATCCTCGCTCCCGCATCGAGCTCGGCCGTCTCGCCGATCCGGCGCTGCTGCGCCCCCCACAGCGCCAGGCCGGCGCGCACCCCTTGGGTGAGCCCCACCATCAACAGCCCCAGCACGATGACGACCACCAGCATTTCGAGCAGGGTGAACCCGCTCTGCCGGCTGCGAGGACGCCCGCCGGGCCCGGACAAGTCAGCTCCCCGCGCCGCCGGCGCCAAGGCGCAAGGTCTGCAGCACGACGGCGCGCTCATGTCCGCGCGCCCGCCATGCGATCGAGACCTGAACCGAAAACAGCGTGGCGTTTTGCGGGGTGACGCCGTCTTGCGCGACGCCCTGCCGCTGCGCCGCCGGCTGAACCTGCAGGCGCCAGCGGTAGCCGCCGCCGTCGTCCCCGCTCGAATCGCCCTGGACCAGGGCGGCGTCGCGCCCGAGTGCGGCGAGATGCGACTGCGCGCGCTGCAGCGCCTCCTCGGCGCGGCCCGCGGTGTCGACCGAAAGCAATCCGCCGCTCCCGGCCTGAAACAACCCGACCAGCGCCAGGCCGGCGATGGCCACCGCCACCACGACCTCGATCAGGGTGAAGCCCGATTGACGCCTGGCGCGCCTGGCGCACTCGGGCACCTTGCGCCTAGCGGACATCGGCCACCGTCACCCGCCCGGTCAGCCAGTCGACACCGACGGCGAGCTTTCTGTCGCCGTCGGCGAGCGTGATCCGGCCGCCGGTCGAGCTGCCGTCGGGGTTGAAGCGGATGTCGCCGGCGACGCCGCTGCGCTTTTCGCCGTTGACCGTCACCAACCCGACCGACAGTTTCGGCGGCAGGTTGCGCGGCGGGTCGCCGCCAACCCGATAGCGGTGGCCGGCGAGGTCGAGCGCGAAGGCGACCGGGCGATTGTCGGCGATCGCTTGCGAGCGCGCGAGACGAAGGCCGGAAGCAAGCTCGCCGGCAGTCGCCTGCAGGCTCAGCCCGCTGCTCCACGGCGCCCGGTAGCCGAGGACCAGAACCAGGACGAAACCAAGCACGGCCAGCACGACCAACAGCTCGATCAAGCTGAAGCCGCCGGATTTGGCGGCGGCGGGCAGGGTCAGCGGCGAACCCGCGCCGGGCTCACGCGGCGAGGTCATTGAGGCTCAGCATCGCCGTCAACAGCGCGCTGATGATCCCGGCGACGGCGAGCCCCATCGCGATCGTGATCATCGGCACCGCCAGCGCGACGAGCCGCTGCATCATCAGCCGCGCCTGCTCTTCATGGATGTCGGCGGCCTTGAGCGACATCGCCGCGAGCTGTGCCGCCTCTTCGCCGAGCTGCAACAGGTGAATGGTCCGCGCCGGGAATATCCCGGCGGCGGCGAGCGGTCGGGACAGACCGGCGCCGCCCTTGGCTTTCAGCGACGCCGCTTCGACCGCCTCGGCGGCAGCGAGGTTGCCGAGCGCCTCCTTGGCGATGCCGAGGGCCGGGATCAGCGCCACCCCGTTTTCCAATAGATTGCCGAGCGTGCGCGTCAACCGCGCCGCCAAGGTCTCGCGGATCAGACTGCCGACGACCGGTATCCGCAACAGCACCCGGTCAAAGCGGATCCGATAGGCCGGCAGGCTGAGCAGGTGCCGCACCACCACCGCGGCGATCACACTCGCCGCCAATAGCCACGGCGTCGCCGCGCCGACCACCGCGCCCATGGTCATCAGCAGCCGGGTGGCGGTCGGCAGCTGCGCGCCCGATTGCTCGAAAATCGGGGTGAATTGCGGCAGCACGTAATCGAGCAGCAGGATGATCGACCCGATCGCGGCGACCACCAGCAATGCCGGGTAGATCATCGCCGAGCGCAGGTTCGCGGTCAGGCTGCGCTCGCGTTCGAGCAGTGCCGCAAGACGGTCTAGGGTGGCGGGCAGGCTCCCGCCGGCCTCACCGGCGCGCACCATCCCAATATAGAGCTTCGAAAAGCTGCGCGGCTCGCCGGCGAGCGCCGCCGCCAGCGAGCTGCCCGAGCGCACCTTGTCGCGAACCCGGCCGAGGATCAGGCGGGCGCGCGTACTGCGCGTGTTGTCGACGACAAAGCGCAGCGCACGGTCGAGATCCTGCCCCGCGGCCAGCATGATCGCCAGTTCGCGGGTGACATCGCTCAGCGCATTCTTGTCGAGCCCGCGCGCCCCGCCGATTTCGAGCTGCAAGAAATCGCCGAGGCCGCGGCGGCGGTCGGCCGGATCGGCGCGGAGCACGGTTTGCCCTTGGCGCTGCAGCCGGTCGACGACCCACGCCCGGTCCGGCGCCTCCATGACGCCGTGCGCTACCTCGCCGCCGCCGTTGACTGCCGACCAGCGAAACGACGGCATGCCAATCCTCCACCCGGCCTAGCGGGTCATCCAGGGGCGGGTCATGCACGGGCGGGCCATTCGGCGGCGCCCTAAGCTTCGGCGCGGATGCAGCGAACAACCTCCTCGATCGTCGTGTCGCCCTCGATAACGGCCAACAGCCCGCTGTCGAAGATCGGGCGCATGCCGTTTTCGACGGCGGCGCGCTCGATGGCGGTGTCGTCGGCGCCCTCGAAGATCAACCGGTCGGTGGCCCGGCTCGGCACCAGCAGCTCGGCGATCGCCCGACGTCCGCGGAAACCGGTTCCGCGGCAATCCGGACAGCCTCCCGGGTGATAGACCGTGATCGGGCCGGCGCCGGCCAGCCGGTCGAGGCCAAAGCGCTCGCGCAGCGCCGCCGGCGCTTCTTCCGGCACGCGGCAGGTGCGGCACAGGCGGCGGACCAGCCGCTGAGCGAGAACCGCCTTCAACGTGGCGGTCATCAGATAGTCTTCGAGCCCCATGTCGCGCAGCCGGGTCATCGTCGCCGCGGCCGAGTTGGTGTGCACCGTCGACAGCACGAGATGGCCGGTCAGCGCCGCCTGCACCGCAATCTGCACGGTTTCGAGGTCGCGGATCTCGCCGATCATGATCACGTCCGGGTCCTGGCGCAGAATCGAGCGCAACAGGCTGGCGAAATTGAGGCCGATCTGCGGCTTGACCTGGATCTGGTTGATGCCGGTCAGCTGGTACTCGATCGGGTCCTCGACGGTGACGACGTTGCGCGCGGTCGTGTTGAGCCTGGTCAGGCCGGTGTAGAGCGTCGTCGTCTTGCCGCTGCCGGTGGGGCCGGTGACCAGCACCATGCCGTTCGGCAGTTCCAGCGCCCGTTCGAGGCCGGCCCGGATATCCGCGGGCAAACCCAGCTTTTCATAGTCGAAATCGACCGCGGTGCGGTCGAGCACGCGGAGCACGACCTTCTCGCCGTAGAGTGCCGGCACCGTCGACACCCGGAAGTCGATCTCGTGGCCGCGCACCGTCAATTTGATGCGCCCGTCCTGCGGCAGCCGGCGCTCGGCGATGTCGAGCCGGGCCATGATCTTGACGCGGGAGATCACCGCCGCCTGGAGCCGCGCCGGCGGCGGCTCGACCTCGTGCAGCACGCCGTCATAGCGGTAGCGCACCCGCAGCCGGTCGGGAAACGGTTCGAGATGCACGTCGGATGCATGGGTCTCGACGGCGCGCGCGATCATCTGGTTGACGAGGCGGATCACCGGCGCCTCGCTCGCGAGATCCTTGAGCCGCTCGGCGTCCTCCTCGGCGGGCTCGGCGTCGGCGACGACCTCGTCCAGCATCGCCTCGTCGCCCTCCGCGACCGGCTCGGAATAGAGCCTGTCGAGCGCGGCTTCGAGCTCGATCGGCACCGCCACCGCGACCGCCACGGCGCGGCCGAGCGCCGCCGCCACGGCGTTGCGGGTGAACACGTCGAGCGGATCCACCATCGCCAGCATTGCCCGTTCCGCGGTCTCGGCGATCGGCAGCGAGTGCACCTTGCGCAGGAATTTGGGGCGCAGGCGGTCGACGAACAGCGCTTCTTCGGGATAATCTGCCGGCGTCACCAGCGGCGCCGAGACCAGCTGCGCCAGCGCCTCGGCGAGCCCGCGCTCGCTGACCAGGCCGAGCTGGGTCAATACCCGGTCGAGCCGGCCGCCGGTCTCGGCGGCGACGCGGCGGGCGCGCTCCAGGGTGCGCTGGTCGAGCGCGCCGCTGTCGATCAATGCCGGGCCCAGCCGAGCCAACGCCTCGGCGGCGTCCTGCTCGGTCGGCGAGGCAGCGGGCTCGAAGGTCATGACGGCATCAGTCCTCGCGTTCCGCGGTGCGATGGTCGCCGAAGCGATACAATCATCGGCGATACAATAATCGATTGACGCCGGGAGCGGGAGCGCATGTTCGGGCCGGAATGGGTCGACCGGATGTCGGGTCCCGACGCCGTCAAATGGATCGCCGTCCTGGTCTCGCCCTTTGTCGGGAGCTTTCTTGGGGTCCTGATCCGCCGCTTGCCCGAGGGCAAGCCAGTCGGCTGGGCGCGGTCGCGCTGCGAGGGCTGCGGGGCGGCGCTCGCGGTCCGCGACCTCGTCCCGCTCGCCAGCTGGCTGACCCGCCGTGGCCGCTGCCGTTACTGCAACCGACAGCTCGGCTGGTTCTACCCTGGGGTCGAGCTCGCGGCGCTCGCGATCGCGGTTGTCGCCGCCGCTGTCGACAGCGGGACAGAACTCTGGCTCGACTGCGTTCTCGGCTGGTGGCTGCTCGCTCTCGGCTGGATCGACGCGCGGCATTGGCTGTTGCCCGACGTGCTCACCCTGCCGCTGGTTGTCGCGGGGCTCGGCGCCGCGCTCGCCTTCGAGCCGGACGGGTTGACCGACCGCGCGCTCGGCGCCGCCGCGGGCTATCTGGCGCTGCGCGCCGTCGCCTACCTCTATCGCCGGCTTCGCGGGCGCGACGGGCTCGGCGAAGGCGACGCCAAGCTGTTGGCGGCGGCGGGGGCCTGGGTCGGGGCCAGCGGGCTGCCACTGGTGGTTGTGGCCGCGGCACTCGCAGGTCTGTTTGCCGCCGCCTGCCTGCGGGTCGCCGGGGTCCGTCTCGGCGCCGCCTCGGCACTTCCCTTCGGACCCTTTCTGGCGCTCGCCGCCTGGGTCGTCTGGCTGCTGCCCGCGCTCTAGCCTACCGGCGCTCTCCTAGACGTCGGGGACCTGCATGCCGCGCTGCACCGCCGGACGCTGGCCGACGGTCTCGATCCAGCGCCGCACATTCGGGTAATCCGCGAGCGCCACCCCTTGCCACTCGTGCCGCGCGACCCACGGATAGCTCGCGATGTCGGCGATCGAATAGTCGCCTTCCGCCAAAAATTCGCTCGCCGCCAAGCGCTTGTCGAGCACCCCATAGAGACGCGCCGCCTCGGTCGAATAGCGCTGGATCGCGTAAGGCAGGGGTTGCGGCGCGAACCGGCGAAAATGCTGCGCTTGCCCGAACATCGGCCCGATGCCGCCGACCTGGAACATCAGCCACTGGATCGCCTGCGACCGGTGGCGGGGGTCGGCGGACAGCAGGCGCCCGGTCTTTTCCGCGAGATAAATCAGGATCGCGCCCAATTTAAAGACCGCGAACGGACCGCCGCCGGGGCCGTCCTGGTCGACGATCGTCGGGATCTTGCCGTTGGGGTTGATCGTTACGTAGTCGGCGGCAAACTGCTCGCCATTGGCGATGTCGACCGGGTGAACCCGGTAGTCGAGCCCGGTCTCCTCGAGCATGACCGAGGCTTTGTGCCCGTTGGGCGTTGGCCAAGTGTACAAGTCGATCATCGCCGCCCCGCCATAGCCGCTGCAGACCCGAGCGACGATCTAGCGCCTGCGGCACGCCGGCGAAAGCGCTAAGCGCGCCGATGCCCGGCAAACGATCGTGGTTGACGATTTCTTGGCGGGTGGCGGTCGACGATGCGGTCGTTTCCGGCTTTCAGGAAAGCAGGTATTTTGGCACGGCGGGGCTCGATGGCGTCGCCGGCGCAACAAAGGGAAAACAGGGCATGATCCACCCGGTCATCTTGTCCGGCGGCTCGGGCACCAGGCTGTGGCCGATGTCGCGCACACTCTACCCCAAGCAGCTGCTGCGCCTGCTCGGCGACGACAGCCTATTGCAGCAGACCTTGCGCCGGGTCTCCGATCGAGACCGGTTCGCGCCGCCGCTGCTGGTCGCCAACGAAGAACATCGCTTCATCATCGCCGAGCAGCTGCGCGAGATCGGCGTGGTGCCACGGGCGTTGCTGCTGGAGCCGGTCGGCCGCAATACGGCGCCCGCCGCCTGCGTCGCCGCCCTGGCGCTCGCCGAGAGCGAGCCCGACGCGCTGATGCTGCTGCTGCCGTCCGATCACATGATCGCCGACGAAGAGGCGTTTGCCGCGGCGATCGCGCGCGCCGCCGCCGCTGCCCGCGGCGGGGCGTTGGTGACCTTCGGCATCACCCCCGAGCGCCCCGAGACCGGCTTTGGCTACATTCGGCGCGGCGAGCCGGTCGGCGGGGTCGCCGAGGTCTTCCGGGTCGCCGAATTTGTCGAGAAGCCGGGTCTCGACCTGGCGCGGTCTTTTGCCGCGTCGGGCGAGCATTTCTGGAACGGCGGCATTTTCCTGTTTTCGGCGGCGCTCTATCTCGACGAGCTCGGCCGAACGCGGCCCGACATTGTCGCCGCCTGCCGCCGGGCGTTGAGCGAGGCGAGCCGCGACGCCGATTTCGTTCGCCTCGGAAAAGCGGCGTTCGAGGCCTGCCCGGCCAACTCTATCGATTATGCGGTGATGGAGCACACCCTACGCGCCGCCGTAGTTCCGGTCGGCATGGGATGGAGCGACGTCGGCTCGTGGGACGCGCTGTGGGAGCTCAGCGCCAAGGACGCCGCCGGCAACGCGGTCAGCGGCAATGTCGTGGCCGAAGACACCCGCAACTGCTATCTGCGCTCGGAGGCCGGGCTTGTCGCCGCGGTCGGCATCGAGGATCTCGTCGTCGTCGCCACCGCCGACGCGCTGATGCTGGCGCCGCGCAATCGCACCCAGGAGGTCCGCCGCCTCGTCGCCCGGCTCGCCGCCGAAGGCCGCGAGGAGGCCGAGGCATTGCCGACCGTGCACCGCCCGTGGGGCACCTATCGCTCGCTGCACCATGGGCACCGGGTCCAGGTCAAGCACATCACCGTCAAGCCCGGCGGCATGCTGTCGCTGCAGATGCACCACCATCGCGCCGAGCATTGGATCGTCGTCCAGGGAACCGCCCGCATCCGCCGCGGCGACGAAGAGATGATGCTGACCGAGGACCAGTCGACCTATATCCCGCTCGGCACGCCGCACCGCCTCGAAAACCCCGGGAAAATCCCGCTTCACCTGATCGAGGTGCAGTCCGGCAGCTATCTCGGCGAGGACGACATCATCCGCTTCGAAGACAGCTACGGCCGCAGCTAGCGCTCAGACGCAGATACAAGATCCGCTCAATCGTCATGGCCGGGCTTGTCCCGGCCACCCACGGCTCACGGCACAAACCCTGCCGGCTTCCCGTGGATACCCGGCACAAGGCCGGGCACGACGAGTGCTGGTGAGGATGCACCATCTGAATGCGTCTGAGTATTAGCGCGGCCTCCAGTCGCATC
Source organism: uncultured Alphaproteobacteria bacterium (assembly GCA_963775525.1). Lineage (GTDB taxonomy): Bacteria > Pseudomonadota > Alphaproteobacteria > ATCC43930 > CGMCC-115725 > AP-15. The sequence continues at coordinate 184,224 of CAVZJF010000071.1, forward strand.
TGAAACGTCATTCCCGCTTGCGCGGGGCGACGAGCTGCTGATGCGACTTGATCGGATCATGCTCTAGAAAATCGGCAGCCGCCGGCCGGCCGGCCGGTTTCGCCGCCGCTCAACCCGCCCGGCAAAACCTATCCCGGCAATTTCCAGCCGATCCAGTCGCACAGGGCGCGGCCCATGACGAGCTCGAGGTCGCGGCCCTTCAAAAACGGCATCTCCTCGGTGAACATCGTCACGCATTGTTTCCACGGGCACGGCATGCGGGTGATGTCGGTGCCCCAGAACGTACGCTCGGGGCCAAAGGCTGCGACGATCTCTTGGGTGTATTTGTGGATGTTGCGGTAGGGGTAGGGCTGCGACGAATTGCCCGGCGCCCCGGTCGCCTTGACCGCGACGTTGGGGTATTTGGCGAGTGCCAGCAATGCCGGCTGGTTGCCGTGCGCGGCGTCGTCCTTGCCGTCGCGCACCCGCGCGTAATGGTCGATCAAGAGGCGCAGCCCGGGGTGGCGCTCGGCGATCCGCCCGACCTGCGGCAGGTAGTTCGACGCCATCAGCGCGATCGGAATCCCGGCCTTCTCGGCCGCCGGCCACAGCCAGTCCATCGTCCCGTCGGTCATCCAGCTGGCCTGGTGCGGCTGGGTAAAGGCATAGCGCAGCCCGAGCATCCCCGGCCGGCTCTTCCAGCCGTCGACCAGTGACCGGCTCTCCGGCTTGTCGAGCGGGAAGTTGCCGAGGATGGCGAAGCGGTTCGGGTATTTGGCCGCCGCCTCCTCGGAAATCTTGCCCGAGTTCGGGTCCCACCCCGGCGGGTGCAGCAGGCAGGCGCTGACCCCGGCCGCGTCCATGTCGCGGATGCATTCCTCGGCGGAATACGAATTGACCTGGCGATGCGACGGATTGGTCGGCGGGCCCGCCGACCAGATGTGAACTTGCGCGTCGACGATCAGCATGGCGTCTTACTCCTCGTTTTCGCTAGTGCTCAGACGCACTCAGATGGTGCATCCTCACCAGCACTCGTCATGCCCGGCCTTGTGCCGGGCATCCACGGAAGCCGGCAGGGTCTGTGCCGTGAGCCGTGGGTGGCCGGGACAAGCCCGGCCATGACAGTTGAGTGAATCTTTTGTCTGTGTCTGAGCATTAGCCCCAACCACCCCGGCGCCGCTGCGTCAGCGGGCCAGGCCTTCGGCGCCGGCCGGAACGTCGTAGAAGGCGAGGGTCATCGACACGCTCGTGTAAAAGCCCATCAGGGTGATCACGTCGGTGATGCCCTCGTGGCCGAGCGCCTCGACCGCGCGGTCGAACAAGCCCTTCGAGACCCAGCGCGAATTGGCGAGGCACGTGGCCATCTCGTAGATCACCTGCTCGCGCTTGTCGTCGAACGAGGTCGGCAGGCCCGACAGCAACGCCTCGACCTTGTCGTTCGGCAGCCCGGCCGCCTTGCCGGCGCGCTCATGCGCGTTGGTCGGGTAGATCGAGTGCCACTTGCTGTTGATGATGACGACGGCGATCTCGCGCTCGCGCTCGGAGAGCGAGTAGCCGGTCCGAAAATAGGCGCCGAGCGGCCCCATCACCTTGGCGAGCTTGGGGTTGTGCACGTAGATCTTGTTCGGACCGGGGAGCCGGCCGCGGGTCTCGATCAAGGTCCGGTAGCCTTCCTGCTGCTCCGGCGTCATCTGGTCATAGGGGATTTCGGCATAGCGGCCGAAGGTCGGCGTCTCGGGCATTTTAGGGTTTCCTTCCCCGGGTGAATTTCCGCCGCATCCTGCAACAGCCGTGCGGGACTGTCGACCCGCCACGGCGATTGCCGCCGGTCGGCGGAACCTCTGGACAAGCCGTCGAGTGTTTTGCGAAGAACCGTCGCTGCTCGGCAGTGAAAAGAACAACCGTCATTCAGACGGCGCCGGCGCTCGGGTCGGCTGCAGCCACTGCATTGGCGATGTCCTCGGGCTCGGCTCGATCGTCGTCGGCCGCGGCGGCGAGGATCAGCCTCAACCGCGGGCGGCGGCCCGCGATTAAGCCTCGATTCGCCTGCGCGGACATGTCTATTATTGCTGCACCGCGTGCGTTCGCGCCGCGGCAAGTCGTGAAACTAAGTCAGGTGAAGAGCATACGCGATGGCTGTGCCCGGCAGACAGGGACTTTACGATCCGCGCAACGAGCATGACTCCTGCGGCGTCGGTTTCGTCGCCAACATCAAAGGGCGAAAATCGCACGACATCATCGAGCGCGGGCTGCAAATCCTGGTCAACCTCGACCATCGCGGCGCCGTCGGCGCCGATCCGCTGGTCGGCGACGGCGCCGGCTGTCTTATTCAGATGCCGGACGCGCTGCTGCGGCATTGGGCCGAGGGTCGAGGCCTGACTTTGCCGCCGCCCGGCCGTTACGCGGTCGCGATGTGCTTTCTGCCGCGCGACGATAAGTCACGTGCTTTCGCGATCCGCCATGTCGAGCATTTTATTGCGGCCGAAGGCCAGTCGCTGGTCGGCTGGCGCGACGTGCCGATCGCCACTGCCGGGCTCGGCGCTCGGGTCGTCGAGACGATGCCGACGATCCGCCAGGCGATTGTCGCCGCCGATCCCGCCGTGGCTGACCAGGACGCCTTCGAGCGCAAGATTCTGACGATCCGCAAGCAGGCGCTGAACAGCGTCGTCGCACTTGCCGCGCAACATGGTCTGCCGGACCTGCCAGAGCTTTACATGCCGTCCTTTTCGACGCGCACAATCGTCTACAAGGGGCTGCTGTTGGCGCCGCAGGTCGGCAGCTTTTACGAGGATCTGAGAAACCCGCTGACGGTCTCGGCATTGGCGCTGGTCCATCAACGGTTTTCGACCAACACCTTCCCGTCCTGGCGGCTGGCGCATCCGTACCGGTTCTTGTGCCACAATGGCGAGATCAACACGGTGCGCGGCAACGTCAACTGGATGCACGCCCGCCGCCAGGCGATGACCTCGGAGCTCTTGGGCGCCGACCTCGGCAAGATGGTGCCGCTGATCGGGGCGGGGCAGTCGGACACCGCCTGCATCGACAATGCGCTGGAGCTGCTCGTGATCGGCGGCGGCTATTCGCTGGCGCACGCGATGATGATGCTGATCCCCGAGGCCTGGGCCGGCGACCCGCTGATGGACCCGCAGCGGCGCGCCTTTTACGAATACCACGCGGCGTTGATGGAGCCGTGGGACGGGCCGGCGGCGATCGCGTTTACCGACGGCCGCCAGATCGGCGCGACCCTCGACCGCAACGGGCTGCGGCCGGCGCGCTATGTGATCACCGATGACGACCACGTCATCATGGCCTCGGAAGCGGGCGTGTTGCCGGTGCCGGAAGAGCGCATCCGCCGCAAATGGCGGCTGCAGCCCGGCAAGATGCTGCTGATCGACTTCGAGGAAGGCCGCATCATCGACGACGACGAGATCAAGCGCAAACTCGCCGCCGAGCATCCTTATGAAGCGTGGCTCGAGGCGACCCAGTTCAAGCTCACCGAATTGCCCGAGGTGGCGGACGGCCACCGCGAGGAATATTCACGCGCGGTCGTGCCGACGCGACCCAACGACCCGACGACGCACCTGAACCAGCAGCAGGCTTTTGGCTATACCCAGGAGGACATCCAGTTCTTCCTGGAGCCGATGGCGCGCGACGCCGACGACCCGGTCGGCTCGATGGGCACCGACACGCCGATCGCCGCACTGTCGACCAAGCCCAAGCTGCTTTACAATTACTTCAAGCAGAATTTCGCCCAGGTCACCAACCCGCCGATCGACCCGATCCGCGAAGAGCTGGTGATGTCGCTGGTGTCGATGATCGGGCCGCGGCCAAACCTGCTCGGCCACGAGGCCGGCTCGCATTACCGGCTGGAAGTGTCGCAGCCGATCCTGACCGACGGCGACCTCGAAAAAATCCACGCGATCGAGACGTTGGCGCCAGCGTTCCGCACCGACACGCTCGACGCCACCTGGCCGGCCGCCGAGGGGGCCGACGGCATGGCCCCGGCGCTCGACCGGCTGTGCCGCGAGGCGACCGAGGCGGTCGAGGCCGGGCACAACATCCTGATCCTGTCCGACCGCGCTACTTCGGCCGAGCGGGTGCCGATCCCGGCATTGCTGGCGACCTCTGCGGTCCATCACCACCTGATCCGGCAAGGGCTGCGCACCTTGACCGGGATCGTCGTCGAGACCGGCGAGGCGCGCGAAGTCCACCATTTCTGTGCGCTCGCCGGCTATGGCGCGGAGGCGGTCAACCCCTATCTCGCCTTTGCCACGCTCGACCAGATCCGGGTCGAAAACGACCTGCCGCTCAGCGCCGAGGCGGTGCAAAAGAATTACCTGAAGGCGGTCGGCAAAGGCATTCTGAAGGTCATGTCCAAGATGGGCATTTCGACCTATCAGTCTTATTGCGGGGCGCAGATTTTCGACGCGGTCGGGCTCGCCAGCGACTTTGTCGAGAAATACTTCACCGGCACGGCGACAACGATCGAGGGTGTGGGCCTGCGCGAGGTCGCGCGCGAGGCGGTCGAGCGCCACCGCCACGCCTATGGCGACAACCCGATCTACGACGACATGCTCGATGTCGGCGGCGACTACGCGTTCCGCCTGCGGGGCGAAGACCACGCCTGGACACCGCAATCGGTCGCCCGGCTGCAGCATGCGGTGCGCGGCAACTCGCCGGACGAATACCGGGCCTTCGCCGCGACGATCAACGACCAGAGCGAGCGCTTGTTGACGATCCGCGGGCTGATGACGTTCAGGTCCGCCGCGCAACCGGTGCCGCTCGACGAGGTCGAGCCGGCGAGCGAGATCGTCAGGCGCTTTGCCACCGGGGCGATGAGCTTCGGCTCGATCAGCCGCGAGGCGCATACGACCTTGGCGATTGCGATGAACCGCATCGGCGGCAAGTCCAATACCGGCGAGGGCGGCGAGGAGTCGGCGCGGTTCAAGCCGCTGGAAAACGGCAACTCGATGCGTTCGGCGATCAAGCAGGTCGCCTCCGGCCGCTTTGGCGTCACCATCGAGTACCTGGTCAACGCCGACGATCTGCAGATCAAGATGGCGCAGGGGGCCAAGCCCGGCGAGGGCGGGCAGCTGCCCGGCCGCAAGGTGGACAAGGCGATCGCCCGGGTGCGCTATTCGACCCCCGGCGTCGGCTTGATCTCGCCGCCGCCGCATCACGACATCTATTCGATCGAGGATCTGGCCCAGCTGATCCACGATCTGAAGAACGCCAACTCGCGGGCGCGGATTTCGGTCAAGCTCGTCTCCGAGGTCGGCGTCGGCACCGTCGCCGCCGGGGTGTCTAAGGCGCGCGCCGACCATGTGACGATCGCCGGCTACGAGGGCGGCACCGGTGCGAGCCCGCTGACCTCGCTGACCCATGCCGGCTCGCCGTGGGAGATCGGCCTCGCCGAAACCCAGCAGACCCTGGTGCTGAACGGGCTGCGCGGGCGCATCGCGGTGCAGGTCGACGGCGGCCTGCGCACCGGCCGCGATGTCGTCGTGGGCGCGCTGCTCGGCGCCGACGAGTTCGGCTTTGCGACCGCACCCCTGATCGCCGCCGGCTGCATCATGATGCGCAAGTGCCATCTGAACACCTGCCCGGTCGGCATCGCCACCCAGGACCCGGTGTTGCGCGCCCGCTTTACCGGCCAGCCCGAACACGTGATCAACTACTTCTTCTTTGTCGCCGAGGAAGTGCGCGAGCTGATGGCAGAGCTCGGCTTCCGCCGGTTCACCGACATGATCGGCCGGGTCGACCGGCTCGACGTGGTCCGCGCGATCGAGCACTGGAAGGCGAAAGGCATCGACCTGTCCCGGATATTGCACCCGGTGACACCCAAGCCGGGCGTTGCGATCTTCAATTGCGAGCGGCAGGAGCACCACCTCGACAAGGCGCTCGACAACGAGTTGATCGCGGCGGCGCGACCGGCCCTCGACAAGCACGAGCCCGTCCGTGTCGAGCGGCCGATCCGCAATGTCCACCGCACCGTCGGCGCCATGCTGTCGGGCGAAGTGGCGCGGCGCTACGGCCATGCCGGGCTGCCGCAGGACATGATCTGGGCGAGCTTCCACGGCAATGCCGGGCAGAGCTTTGGCGCCTTCCTGGCGCGCGGCGTCACCCTCGAGCTCTATGGCGACGCCAACGACTATGTCGGCAAAGGGCTGTCCGGCGGGCGGCTGATCGTGCGCCAGCCGCCGCAGGCGACGCGCGAGCCGACCGAGAACATCATCATCGGCAACACCGTGCTCTACGGCGCCATCGCCGGCGAGGCCTATTTCGAGGGGGTCGCCGGCGAACGCTTCGCGGTGCGCAACTCGGGTGCGGTCGCGGTCGTCGAAGGCACCGGCGACCATGGCTGCGAGTACATGACCGGCGGGGTCGTCGTCGTGCTCGGCGACACCGGCCGCAATTTCGCCGCCGGGATGTCGGGCGGCATCGCCTATGTCTGGGACCCGCGGGCGCGGTTTCACAGCCTGTGCAATGTCGCGACCGTCGATCTCGAGCCGGTCGCGGCCCCCGACCCCGACGAGGCCGACGACCCCGAGCGGCCGCACCAGCGCTCGCCGAGTGTCGAGGACGCCGGCATGGGCAACCTCTTGCGCTTCGACGCCGCCCGCTTGCGCATCATCTTGGAGCGCCACCATCTGCTGACCGGCAGCGCCCGCGCGCGGATGCTGCTCGAAGACTGGGACACGGCACTCGCCGCCTTCGTCAAGGTCATGCCGAAGGACTACAAGCGCGCCCTCCTCGAGCTCGCGGCCGAGCGGCAAACCGCGCACACGGAAGCCGCAGAGTGAGCGGGTTGTGTCGCCGGCCTGTGCTCACCCGCGGGGTGGGTCCGGGCATCTGTCGCCCTCAAGCGCGGATGTCGCGCCATGGGTAGACCGACCGGTTTTCTCGAAATCGAGCGCCGCGACCGGCCCTACGACAAGCCGGATGTCCGCCGGCGCAGCTGGAACGAATTTATCAAGCCGCTGCCCGAGCCCGAGACCCGCAGGCAGGCGGCGCGCTGCATGGATTGCGGCATCCCGTTCTGCCACGACGGCTGTCCGGTCAACAACCTGATCCCGAGCTGGAACGACCTCGTCTACCGCGACCAGTGGCGGGCGGCGCTCAAGACATTGCATTCGACCAACAATTTCCCCGAGTTCACGGGCCGCATCTGCCCCGCACCCTGCGAGGAGGCGTGCACCCTCAATATCGACAACACCCCGGTCACGATCAAAGCCATCGAATGCGCAATCGTCGACCGCGGTTGGGAAGAAGGCTGGATCCAGCCATTGGTTCCGGCTCGGCTGACCGGAAAAACCGTCGCGGTCGTCGGCTCCGGCCCGGCCGGGCTCGCCTGCGCGCAGCAACTGGCGCGCGCCGGTCACCGGGTGACCCTGTTTGAAAAGTCCGACCGCATCGGCGGGCTGCTGCGCTATGGCATCCCCGACTTCAAAATGGAAAAGCGACTGATCGACCGCCGGGTCGAGCAGATGACTGCCGAAGGGGTGAGCTTTCGCACCGAAATCGAGATCGGCGTCGATGTCGCGATGGACGCGTTGATCGCGCAATTCGACGCCGTGGCGATGACCGGCGGCGCCGAGGCGTCGCGCGATCTCGACGTGCCGGGGCGCGGGCTCGCCGGCATCCACTTCGCCATGGACTTCTTGCCGCAGCAGAACAAGCGCAATGCCGGCGACAGCGAGGAGCGCGCCGCCCCCAATGGCGCCATCACCGCCGCGGGCAGGCACGTCGTCGTGATCGGCGGCGGCGACACCGGCTCGGACTGCATTGGCACCGCGGCGCGCCAAGGTGCGGCCTCGATCACCCAGCTGGAAATTCTGCCGCGGCCGCCGGAGCGCGAAGACAAGGCGCTGACCTGGCCCGACTGGCCAATGAAATTGCGCACCTCGTCGTCGCAGGAAGAAGGCTGCGACCGCGACTGGGCAGTGTTGACGAAACGAGCATCGGGCGAAGACGGCCATGTCGCAGCACTCGAATGCGTGCGCGTCGAGTGGGCGAAAAATCCTGACGGCCGCTTTGCAATGCAGGAAGTGCCGGGCAGCGATTTTGCCTTGAAGGCCGATCTCGTGTTGCTGGCGATGGGTTTTTTGGGCCCGGTCAGACGCGGCATGATCGAGCAATCCGGCGCTGCACTGGACGCCCGCGGCAACGTCCGCGCCGACACCCTCAGCTATCGGACGTCGGCAGCAAAACTGTTCGCCGCCGGCGACATGCGGCGCGGCCAGTCGCTGGTCGTCTGGGCGATCCGCGAAGGCCGCCAGTGCGCCCGCGCGATCGACGAATTCCTGATGGGGTCGACCACCCTGCCTCGCTGAGCTTACCCCAGCGCCAGCCGGCGACGGCGCCGGCGGCCTCTTACTTCGCGGCGAAGTCGTCCGCGGTCAGCACGATCGGCGAGCCGTGGGGGGTGCGCAAGCGCGGCGTGATGCCAGGCGTCGCGATAGCGGGCGAGCGCCCCGCGGTCGGCCGCCCCTTTTTGGGCGACGATGCGTTCCAGCGCCGCGAGCCAATGACGATAATAGGTCTCGCCGGTATCAGGGTCGCCCGCCGCCTGGGCGCGCTTGATCTCGCCGGCGAGGGTCTCGGCCCATTCGGCCCAGGTGAAGAGCCCGCCCTCGTGCAGGGCCAGCGCCATCGCAAAGGCCTGCGCCTCCCACGGCGCCTTAAAGACCGGGCCGTCGGGCCCGCGCGGGATGCCGGGGCTGTCGGCGACGACGCGCCGGGCGGCGTTCATGCCGGGTCGAGATAGGGTTCAAAGGCTTCGATCGACACCTTGATCGTCGGATCGGCGTCCGCGCCCCATAATTCGCGCGCGGAGAACACGACGGTGTAGAGCCATTGCGGGTCGTCGCCGGCGCCGAGGGAAGCGGCGTCGGGAAAGGCGTGGCAGCCGCGGATCGCCTCGACCGTGCCGGTCTTGGCGCGGGCATAGCGCGGTAGGCGGGTGTGGGTCGCGGGGTTGATGTTTTTGGCGCGCACCCGGTCGCCTTCCTTGAAGCGCGCCGGCTGGTTGGTCGGGCGGGCGAAATCGCCGCGGGTCAAGGTCCGGCCGACATCAGCCGGGGTCAGAGTGCGCGGCAAAGCCGAGCCCGGCCGCAGCGAATGGCCGGCGGCGACCTCGTCCGCGCCGACGAGCCCGCGCTGCTTCAGCCGGTTTTCGAGGCCGAGAAACCACCGCCGGTAATAGGACGAGCCGAGATAGTCGAGCGGCGGCAAGGCTTCGAGCGAGGCGCGGCCGGCGTCGATCGTCCACAACCCGGTAAAGCCCATCGCGCGCTGCAACGCCAGCACGCGGCCCTCCCAGTGCTGGTGAAACGGCGGCTCGTCGGGCTCGGCCTCGACCGGGCCAAAGCCGTGCATGCCGCCCATGTCGTGCAATGAGTTGGTCATGCCGCGGCGCCCTCGTGGGGAGCTTTGGCGAGCCCGGTCCCGATCATGCTGTCGCGGGTCACGAGGTCGGCAAGTCGCTCCTCGCTCCACCCCGCGGTGGCGGCGGGCCGCATCGGCACGACGATGAAGCGCGTTTCGGCGGTCGAGTCCCAGATGCGGATCTCGGTCTCCGGGGGCACGGCCACGCCGAAATCGGCAAGCACGCCGCGCGGGTCGATGACCGCGCGCGAGCGGTAGGGGGCGGATTTGTACCACACCGGCGGCAATCCCAGCACCTCCCACGGATAGCATGAGCACAACGTGCAGACCACCAGGTTGTGGGTCTGTGGCGTATTCTCGACCGCGATCAGATGGCTGCCGACGCGGCTGAAGTGACCGGCCGAATTGACCGCCTCGGTCGCGTCGGCCAGCAACCGGCGCTTGAAATCGGGGTCGCTCCAGGCGCGGGCGACGATCTGCGCGCCGTTGCGCGGCCCGATCCTGGTCTCGAACGCCTCGACGATCCGGTCGAGCGCGGCGGGGTCGACATAGCCCTTTTCGGTCAGGATGGTTTCGAGCGCGCGCACCCGTGCGTCCATCTCGGACAATTCCGAGCCGTGCGCATCGTCATGGGAATGGGAACCGGCATGGGAATGGGCATGGTCGTCGGGCATCGCTGGCTCTCCTCTGTCGTCGCGGGTGCGCTCACGGGTCTCCTTTTGCGAGGATAGCACAGGGCCGGCGGCGCCGCCGCATCCGGGTCCGAACCGATTGCCCGGCCGGACCGTCAGCCGGGGCGGATTTCCCGGTTTGCCGGGAAATATTCGGGATCTTCGCCTCGCCGTCCTGTTTTGGCGGTCAAATCCAAACGCTGTTTCAGAGGGTTGCAAGAAAATTCCCGTTGCCCTCGCAATCGCGAATTTTGGCATGCGCAAACGGGAATTGAAACCGTCGAACCGGGAATTATCCGCGGACGCCGGGAAATTCGCACCGCCCCGCCTCCTCCGGCGGGCGCGACAGCGATGCTCGCCCCTTTACTTGAACAACCCGCCTTTTTTGAGGCGACGGCGATTGCGAGCCTTGTCGGCGATCAGCGCTGCGCGGCGCCGCCGGCCTCCGAGGCGTAGGACAGGTTCAGCAATGCGGCGGCGAGAATCTCCTCGGAGAGGGCGGGGTCGTCGACCGCCCGCGCGAGGATCAGCGAGCCGACCATCTCGGCCATGGCTCGAGATCGCCCGCCGCCGGCGCGCGGCCTTGGACCGTCCGCGAACGAATTTCGACAGCAGTTCCACGATCGGCTTCAGCCCGGCGGTGAAGGCGGAACGAACGGGTCCGCCGTGGCGGCCGACATCGACCGCGAGCGCCGGAAACAGACAGCCCTTGGCGATGTCGTCGCGGTGTCCCGGGGACAGGTATCCGCCAAGCAATGCCGCCAGCGGCCGATCGGCGCCGCGTTCGAGCCGCCGGCTCCATTCCGCCGCCGCTTCCGCCAGAAGAACGCCGACGACCTGCGCCTCGAGCTCGCCCTTGGAGCCGAAATGCCCGTAGAAGCCGCCATGCGTCAGCCCGGCGGCCTTCATGATGTCGGCGAGGCCGATGCCGTCGAAACCCTTCTCGCGGAACAGCGTTGCCGCCAGTCGAGGATGCGTTCTCGGCTCTCGGCGAACTTCGCCCGGCTGACTCTCATCGAGACCACTCCGGCGTCGCCCTCCCTTGACAGATCTATATGATGATCGACATGTAAGTCCGCGCAACGCAAATGACGACCATCATCGCCGTCACAATTCAGGGCATAAAAGCGGGTGGTTTGCGGCTGTGACGTCGCGAATGGGGCGTTTCGGCGATCGCACGAGGGTGGCCAGGTGAGCTGACGGCCGTCGAGCCGAGAAGCGCATGCCGACGACGCGAGGGTGGCGCTTACCGGCGCGCCCGGTCGCGCCGAACGTTGCGGCTGGGGCCGCAGTGGCAATCGCGGCTGTCGTGATCTGCATGGGGTCTGCCGGGTATTCGGGCTATCGCAGACGTCGGGCCTGCGACGCCGGCGGCGCGGAACGCCCCTCGCGCAAGTAACGGTGAGCCGGCCGCTCGCCCGCGCGCTCGACACGCGGCTGGGCTTCCTCGGGCAATTTTCGGCGGTCGACCGGGTCGAGCTGCGCGCCCAGGTCGGCGGCACACTGACCGGCAATATACTTCAAGGACGGCGACATCGTCCGCCAAGGGGAACTGCTCTTCACCATTGATACGGTTCCCTACGACATCAAGCTTGCCGAGGCCGAGGCCCAGCTCGAGGCGGCGACGGCGCGTCTCGCGACTCGCCGATCGCAGCTTTATCGCGCGCAGGCGTTGAAACGCACCGATTACGGAACCGCCGAGAGCGTCGACCAGCGCACCTCCGACCAGCGGGCCGCACAGGCCTCGGTCGACGCCGCCAAGGCGCAGATCCGCGATGCCCAGTTCGATGTCGAGCATTGCCGCATCACCGCGCCCTTCACCGGCCGCATCGGCGCGCATCTGGTCTCGGTCGGCAACCTGATTGCCGGCAGCCGCGCGGCCACCAGCCCGACGACATTGCTCGCGACACTGGTTTCGCTCGATCCGATCCACCTGGATTTCGACATGAGCGAAGTCCGATTTCCTGACATTCTCGCGCTATCGCGCGCAGCTCGACGGAGTGTCGACGGAAGTTTCGACAACCGGGTCGAGCTGGCGCTCAGCGATGAACAGCAGTTCGCGCGGCGCGGCAGGCTCGACTTCGTCAACAACGCGCTCGACCGGTCGAGCGGCACGATCCATGCCCGAGCCACGGTCGCGAACCCGGATCTCTTTTTGACGCCCGGCGAGTTTGCCCGCGTCAGGGTGGTCGTCGCACCTCCGGCACCGATGCTGCTGGTGCCGGACGGAGCAGTGCTGCCCGACCAGTCGAGCACATCGTGATGACCGTCTCGCCGGAAGCGGTCGTCGTGCCAAAGAGGTCGAAATCGGCGACATTCGCGGCGGCTTGCGCGTCATCCGGTCCGGCCTCGCCGCGAACGACCGGGTCATCATCGACGGGCTCCCCTATGCGACACCGGGATCAAAGGTCGCGGCGCAAGAGGGCGCGATCCGTTACGCCGCCGCCGGCGGCAGTAGTGCTCAGACGTATTCAGATGGTGCATCCTCACCAGCACTCGTCATGCCGCGGCCTTGTGCCGGGCATCCACGCAAGCCGGCAGGGTTTGTGCCGCGAGCCGTGGGTGGCGCGGGACAAGCTCGGCCATGACAGTTGAGTGAGTCTTTAGTCTGCGTCCGAGCAGTAGCGGGTACGCAAGCCCCCGGGTGTCCGCTTTCGCCGGCATGACCAAAAGCGGCCGGCGCCAGGCCTCAAATTCGCCCGCCAGGACAGAGCTCCAAAGATGCGCCTGACCCATTTCTTTATCGACCGCCCGCGCTTCGCGGCCGTCCTCAGCACGTTCGTGACGTTGCTCGGCCTCGGCGCGCTCGGCGATCCTGCCGGTCGCGCAGTATCCCGAGATCGTGCCGCCGACGGTTCAGGTCACGACGATCTATCCGGGCGCATCCGCCGAAACCGTCGCGCGCACCGTCGCCACGCCGCTCGAGCAGCAAATCAACGGCGTCGAGAACATGCTCTACATGGGCAGCCAGTCGACCGGCGACGGCAAGCTCACGATCACGGTCACGTTCCGGATCGGGACCGACCTGAACGTCGCGCAGATGCTGACGCAGAACCGCGTCCAGGACGCGTTGCCGCGGCTGCCCGAGGACGTGCAGCGGCTCGGCGTGCAGGTCCGAAAGGCGACGCCGAGCATACTGCTTGGCGGTTCACCTCTTCTCGCCGGACAAATCGCGCGGCACGCTCTATCTCTCCAATTACGCGACCTTGCACGTGAAGGACGCGCTGGCGCGCCTGCAAGGCGTGGGCGATGTGCAGTTCTATCGGCGGCCGCGAATATGCGATGCGCATCTGGCTCGACCCGGACAAGGTCGCGGCGGACAACCTCAACGCCAGCGACGTGCTCGCGGCATTGCGCGCGCAGAATCTGCAGGTCTCGGCCGGAATCCTGAACCAGCCGCCGGCGCCCGGCGACGAGGCCTATCAGATCAACGTCGAGACGCTCGGCCGGCTGTCCACACCCGATCAATTCGCCGACATCGTCGTCAAATCCGACAAAGCAGGGGCGGGTGACACGCATGCGCGACATCGGCCGCGTCGAGGTCGGTGCGGCCGATTACGGGTCGACGGCCTATATGGACCGCAGCGACGGCATCGCCGTTGCTGATCTACGCCCAGCCCGGCGCCAACTCGCTCGCCGTCGAGCACGAAGTCCTCGTCGCGATGCGGGAATCTGAAGAAGGACTTCCCGCCAGGCGTCGACTACACAATCATCTACGACCCGACGATTTTCATCGCCAAATCGGTCCGTGAGGTGGTCATGACGATTTTCGTCGCGATCCTTCTCGTGGTCGGCGTCGTGTTCCTGTTCCTGCAGAGCTGGCGCGCCTCGATCATCCCGGTCATCGCGATCCCGGTTTCGCTGGTCGGGACGTTCACGGTCCTCGCTATGCGCTCGGGATATCGCTGAACAATCTGTCGCTGTTCGGCCTGGTGCTCGCGGTCGGCATCGTCGTCGACGACGCGATCGTCGTCGTCGAAAACGTCGAGCGCAACATCCGCTCCGGAATGTCCCCCAGGAAGCCGCCCACAGCACGATGGACGAAGTCGGCGGCGCGTTGGTCGCGATCGCGCTGACACTGTGCGCCGTCTTTGTCCCGTCCGCTTTTCTGTCCGGCATGTCCGGGTTGTTCTTTCGCCAGTTCGCGGTGACGATCGCCGCCTCGACCGTCATCTCGTGCTTTGTCTCGCTGACCCTCAGCCCGGCGCTTTGCGCGGTGCTGTTCAAGCCCCGCGACCTGCACGCCGTCTTGCGTGCCGGCTCCGGCGCGACGCCTTCTTCGCGCGGTCTTCGATCGCTTCAACCGCGGCTTCGAGCGGTTGTCCTCCGGCTACGGGAGCCTCACCCGCCGTCTGGTGCGAGGGGTGGCCGTGGTGCTCGTGGTCTATGTCGGGCTGATCGGTCGTCGCCGGCCTGCGAGTTCTCGCGCGCGCCGACAGGTTTCATTCCGGAACAGGACCAGGGTTATCTGATCACCGTCGTGCAGCTTCCGCCGGGCGCCACCTTGGCCCGGACCGAGAAGGTCGTCCGGCAGGCGATCGAGATCATCCTGAGGACGCAGGGCGTCGAGCACGTCGCGCCGTTTGTCGGCCTCGACGCGACGACATTCACCGTCGCCTCCAACTCCGGGACGATCTTCTCCGGCTTGCCGTCGCTCTACAATCACGCGTTTCCGGGGGTGACCGCGAACACGGTGCTGGCCGATTTGCGCCAGCGCCTGGCGGTGATCAAGGACGCCTACGTGCTGACCATCCCGCCGCCGCCGGTCCAGGGCCTCGGCAGTGCCGGCGGCTTCAAGATGATGCTGGAGGACCGGGCGGCCTCGGCTCCGAGGCGCTGGTGCAAGGCGGCGCATGCGCTGGTCGCGGCGGCCAACAGGGATCCCGACTTCGCCGGCGTGTTCACCTTGTTCAACGCCGGCTCGCCCTCGGTTTACGCCGACATCGACCGCGTCAAGGCCGAGAAGGTCGGCCTGACGCCGACCGACGTGTTCACCACCTGCAGGTCTATCTCGGCTCGCAATACGTGAACGACTTCAACTATCTCGGCCGAACCTACCAGGTCATCGTCCAGGCCGACGGACGGTTCCGGCGGACGCCGGAGGACATCGCTCGCCTGAAGGCGCGCAACACCTCCGGCGAGATGGTGCCGATCGGAACGGTGGCGCAGCTCAAGGACGACACGATCCCCTACCGCGTGCCGCGCTACAACCTCTACCCCGCCGCCGAGGTGCAGGGGGTGGCGGCGCCGGGCGTCGCCTCGGGGGCGGCGCTGGGCCGCATGGAGGAGCTTGCCCACCAGGTTCTGCCAAAGGGCATCGGCTTCGAGTGGACCGAGCTCGCCTACCAGCAGCAGCAGCGCGGGACGCCGACGCTGCTGGTCTTCGGCGCCGCGGCGCTCTTCGTCTTCCTGGTCCTGGTGGCGCAGTACGAAAGCTGGAACCTGCCGCTGGCGATCGTCCTGATCGTCCCGATGTGCCTCTTGGCGTCGGTCACCGGCCTGCTCGCGCGCGGCCTGCCGATCGACATCCTGGCGCAGATCGGCTTTGTCGTCCTCGTCGGCCTCGCGGCCAAGAACGCGATCCTGATCGTCGAGTTCGCGCGCCAGAAAGAAGCGGACGGCGAGGTCGCCCGGTGAAGCCGCCGTGCACGCGGCGCGCACACGCCTGCGGCCGATCCTGATGACCTCGTTCGCGTTCATCCTCGGGGTGGCCCCGCTCGCGGTGGCGACCGGAGCCGGGGCGGAAATGCGCCGCTCGCTCGGCACCGCGGTGCTGTTCGGGATGATGGGCGTGACCTGCTTTGGCCTCCTCTTCACGCCCGCCTTCTACACCTTTGTGCGCACGCTCGGGCGCAAGGCCGTCACCCGCCGATCGCGGGTTACAGCGAACTCAGGTTCGCGGGGGTAGAGCCTCGGCCTCACCCGTCGTCCTCCAGGGACAGCAGGGTGGCGTTGCCGCCGGCGGCGGTGGTGTCGACCGAGATCGTGCGTTCGGTTGCAAAGCGGTGCAGATAGCGCGGGCCGCCGGCCTTGGGGCCGGTGCCGGAAAGCCGCTCGCCGCCAAACGGCTGCACGCCGACGACCGCGCCGATCATGTTGCGGTTGACGTAGTTGTTGCCGACCCGCAGCCGGCCGAGGATGTGGCGGACATTCTCGTCGATGCGGCTGTGGATGCCCAAGGTCAGCCCGTAGCCGGTGGCGTCGATCTCGTCGAGCGCCTGGTCGAGGCGGTCCGATTGCCAGCGCACGACATGCAGGATCGGGCCGAACACCTCATGGTCGAGCAGATGGGCGCCGGCGATCTCGAAGGCGCGCGGGGCGAAAAACGTGCCGTGCTCGGCGTCGGGCGGCAGCCGGCACCGGTAGAGGAGCCGGCCGTCGCGTTCCATACGGGCGGCGTGCCGGTCGAGCGCCTCGCGCGCCGGCGTGTCGATGACCGGGCCGACATCGGTCGCGAGCAGGGCCGGGTCGCCGATCGCGAGCTCGGCCATCGCACCCGTCAGCATCTCGATCAGGTGGTCGGCGATGTCGGCCTGGACATAAAGCAGGCGCAATGACGAGCAGCGCTGCCCGGCGCTCTCAAAGGCCGAGATCAGCACGTCGGCGACGACCTGCTCCGCGAGCGCCGAGGAATCGACGATCATCGCGTTCTGCCCGCCGGTCTCGGCGATCAAGCGGCACGAGCGGGCCGGGGCGCCGGGCGAGCGAGAGCGCGATCGCGCGCGCGGTTTCGGTCGAGCCGGTAAAGGCGACCCCGGCGACCCTCGGATCGGCGACCAGCGGCGCCCCCACCTGCTCGCCGGTGCCGGGCAGCAGGTGCAGCACGTCGGCGGGGATGCCGGCCTCGTGCAGCAGATGCACCGCCGCGGCGGCGGTGAGCGGCGTCTGCTCGGCGGGCTTGGCGACGACCGCGTTGCCGGCGGCGAGTGCGGCGGCGATTTGGCCGGTGAAGATCGCCAGCGGGAAATTCCACGGCGAGATGCAGGCAAAGACGCCGCGCCCGTGCAATTCGATCTGGTTGCGCTCGCCGGTCGGGCCGGGCAAGCGCTCGGGGGCGGCGAAATCGGCGCGCGCACGCAACGCGTAATAGCGCAGGTAATCGACCGCCTCGCGCAATTCCGCCAGTGCCGCCGGGATCGTGCGCCCGCCCTCGCGGATGACCCGCGCCATCAATTGGGCGCCGTGGCTTTCGTAGAGCTCGGCGGCGTGCTCGAGGATGGCGGCGCGCTCCCCGGCCGGGCGACGGTCCCAGGCCGGCGCGGCAGGGGCGGCGCGGTCGAGCGCCTGGGCGAGCTGCTCCGGCCCGGCCGGGACGACGCCGCCGATGTGGCGGCGGCGGTCGCTCGGGTCGAGGACCGGCTCGGCCGCGCCCGGCTGCTCGACGCCGCCGACGATCGGGGCCGCGTGCCACGGCTGGCGCATCGCGACGGCAAGCTCGTCGCGCAAACCGGTCAACGCCGGCGGGTCGGCGAGGTCGATCCCGCGCGAGTTGCGCCGCGCCGGGGCGTAAAGATCGCGCGGCAGCGGGATGCGCGGATGCGGCTTCTGCGCCAGCCGGGCGAGGCGCGCCACCGGGTCGGCGACGATCTCGTCGATCGGCTGACGGTCGTCGACGATGCGGTTGACAAACGAGGTGTTGGCGCCGTTTTCGAGCAGCCGGCGCACCAGGTAGGCGAGCAGTTCCTCATGGCTGCCGACCGGGGCGTAGACCCGGCACGGGCGGTCGAGACGGTCCGGGCCCGACGATCTCGTCGTAGAGCGCCTCGCCCATGCCGTGCAGGCGCTGGAATTCCCAGTCGCGGCGGTCGCCGGCGAGCTCGATCATGGCGGCGACGGTGTGGGCGTTGTGGGTCGCGAATTGCGGGTAGAAGGCGCTGCCGCCGTCGAGCAGCCGGCGGGCGGCGGCGAGATAGGAGACGTCGGTCGCGAGCTTGCGGGTGTAGACCGGGTAGCCGTCGAGGCCGCGCTCCTGGCTGCGCTTGATCTCGCTGTCCCAGTAGGCGCCCTTGACCAGCCGCACCATCAGCCGCCGACGCCCGCGGCGCGCGAGGTCGGCGAGCCAGTCGACGAGCGGCAGGGCGCGCTTCTGGTAGGCCTGCACCGCGAGGCCGAGCCCGTCCCAGCCGGCAAGCTCGGGGGCGAGCGCCAATGCCTCGATCAAATCGAGCGACAGGTCGAGCCGGTCGGCTTCCTCGGCGTCGACCGTAAAGCCGATGCCGGCCGCGCGCGCCTGCGCCGCCAGCGCCAGCAACGGCGGGGTCATCTCGGCCAGCACGCGCTGGCGCTGCGCCATCTCGTAGCGCGGGTGGAGTGCCGACAATTTGACCGAGATGCCGGGCGCTGCTTCGATCGCATGCCCGGCGGCGCGGCCCGCGGCGGTATCACCGATCGCGGCGACGGCGTCTTCGTAGGCGGCGAGATAGCGGGCGGCGTCGGCAGCGGTGTGCGCCGCTTCGCCGAGCATGTCGTAGGAATGGCGGTAGCCCTCGGCCTCGGCCGGGCGGGCATGGTCGAGGGCTTCCCCGATCGTGCGGCCCATGACGAACTGGCGCGCCAAGATGCGCATTGCCGCGGTCACCGCCTGGCGCACCACCGGCTCGCCCGAGCGCGAGGCAAAGCGGCGCAAGGCGGCGCGCAAATCGTGCGCCGCGGGCGCGGCGCCAAGACCTTGCGATGCCGGCTCGACGCGCAGCAGGCGCCCGGTCAGCATCAGCGCCCAGGTCGAGGCGTTGACGAACACCGAATCGGAATGGCCGAGATGGCGCGCCCAGTCGGCCTCGCCGAGCTTGTCGCGGATCAGCCGGTCGACGGTGTCGGCGTCGGGGATGCGCAACAGCGCCTCGGCGAGGCAGAGCAGCGCCACCCCCTCCTGCGAGGACAGCGCGTATTCATGCAGGAACGCGTCGATGCCGCCCTTGCCGTGGCGCTCGCGGCGCACCGCCGCGACCAGCCGGCGCGCGGTCTTGGCGATCCGGTCGCGCGCTTCGGGCGGGATGTCGGCGGCGGCGAGGATCAGGGCGTCCGCCGCGGTCTCGTCGAGCCGGGCGTGGGCGCGGATCGCGGCGCGCAATGGCGAGGCGGCGGGCAGCGGGGCGGAGAACACGACATCCATGGCGGGACCTTTTCACGCGCCGCGCCGACATGCCCCAGATGTGGTGTCCCGTGGGCGCGCGCGGCAGATCTTTCGGCCAGGCCTCTCTTTCAGTCAGACCTCGAAGCGCCGGATGTCGACGCAGGGTACCTCCCCAGCACCGCGCTGAAGGCGTGCATGCGGTTGCCGGCACTCGCCCAACCCGGCCGGCGAGCCTTGCGGAGCGCGCCGCAAAGCCGCATACACTGCCGCTGCCCGGGGGGCCGGGCATGGTCACGGTGGGGGAGCATATGGTGGGAACCGGGCGAGTTTTTTCGGTGATGCTGTTGGTTTCGGGGCTGGCGTTGGCCGGCGGGGCGAGCGCGCAGGCGCCGTCGGCGGCACCCGCGGCGACCCCGGCGCCGGCCGCCGCGATGCCCGCTGCCGGGGGGCCGGCTGCCGCAGCGAAGGCGGAGCTGCCGCGTTTCCTGATCTATTTCGACGAGTTCAGCGCCTATTTGTCGCCGCGGGCGAAGGCGATCATCGCCAAGGTGGCGAAGCAGGCGAAGGACAGCGGGGTCAAGTCGATCACGGTCCAGGCGCGGGCGAGCGCCACCGGCACGGTTCAGACCAACAAGTACCTGGCGATGACGCGCGCCTCGATTGTCGCCGACGAATTGGAGGCGGACGGGCTCGACGCCGCGATGGTTAAGCAGGAGCCGATCGGCCAGACCGGCTCGTCCGATCCTTCGGTGTTCAACCGCCGCGTCGACATCATCCTGCATCACTGAGCGCGCGCGAAACCGAAGCAGCCGGACGCGTCGCGAACGCGGTTTCCGGCGAGAGCGCGCGTGACCAAATCGGGCTGACGGAGAACGCGATCCGGGTCAGCGCCGTCTTCGCACGAACCCCTACGGCAGCAGCAACGCCGGCGTGAGCAGAGCCTGTGCCGGCAAACTTGGGACTCTCTGCGCTCTGACCGTCGGTTGAACAGGTCAAACGGCAATAGAGTTTGGCTTTAGCTTAGCCGCGCTTTGCATGCGGCAACTAGTCTCAGTCCCAGAGTCTTCGGAACAACGGCGGGACCGCGTCGTTGTGAAGGCGACTGCGGCCAAGTCTGATGCCTTTATTTTAAGCACTCTCCAAGCCCGGAGCTTCAATGAGAATTGCACAGGTTTCGCCGCTGATGGAGGCGGTCCCGCCCCGGCTCTATGGCGGCACCGAAAGGATCGTCGCCTATCTCAGCGACGAGCTCACCGCTCTCGGCCATGACGTGACCCTGTTCGCCTCGGGCGATGTCTACCGCCGTTTGATCGCGCGGGACCGGCCGCTGCGGCGGGCGGTCTGAGCGGGCGCCGCCCGTCGGAAGCTTCCTGGACGGATGGGCCCGCGAATCGCCGCGATGACGGCAGCTTCGCGCGCCCAGCCCCGCCCGACGGCGGGTTGATCGGCCCATATCATTAACCAAAAGAGAGGTGCGGGTGTCTCCTCCGGAATACGCCACCCATGGAGCCGGCAGGTTCCTGTTGCATTACGTGCGCCGGCGGTTGGCGAGCCATCTCGTGGTCGTCGCTTCCGTGCTGGCCGCGGTCGCCTGCGCGATCGGCTCGCAATATGGCGTCAAGAACCTGGTCGACGCCCTCGGGTCGGACAGCGCCGCGGGGACGAGGGCTGTGGGCCGCGGTCGCTGTGCTGCTGGCCTTGGTCGCCGGCGACAACCTGCTGTGGCGGCTTGGCGGCTGGGTCGCGGCCCGAGCCTTTGTCGCGGTCGGCGGCGATCTGCGCATCGACCTGTTCGAGCATCTTTCGGGACACGGCTCGCGCTATTTCACCGATCGTTTCCCCGGAGCCGTCGCCGGCCGCATCACCACCGCCGCCAATGCGGCGTTCAGCCTCGAAAACTCGCTGGCGTGGACGACCCTGCCGCCGGCTGCCGCGGTCGTCGGCAGCATCGCGGTGCTCGGCCTCGTCAACTGGCGGATGACGGCGGTGCTGGCGGCGGTCGCCGTGGCGATCGGCGGCGTGATCTGGCGGCTCGCCGCCCGAAGCCGCTACCTGCACGACCGCGTCGCGGCGCGGGCCGCAATCGTCACCGGCGATTTGACCGACGTGGTCGCCAATATGGGGCTGGTCCGCGCTTTCGGCGCCGCGGGCCGCGAGCGGCGGCGGCTCTTCGGCAAGATCGCGCACGAGATGTCGGCGCAGCAGGAAAGCTTGCGCTCGCTCGAACGGCTGCGCCTGTTCCATGCGGTGTGCGTTTTTTTGGTGACCGCGGGCGTGCTGGTCTGGTCGGTGCTGTTGTGGCGCGCCGGCGACATCACGACGGGCGAGGTGGTCCTGACGACGACCCTGGGCTTTACCGTGCTGCACGCCTCGCGCGACCTCGCGATGGCGATGGTCGACCTGGTCCAGCACTTCGCCAAGCTCGGCGAGGCGATCCGCGTCCTGTGCCTGCCGCACGAGATGTCCGACGCCCGCGCCGCGAGGCCGCTGATCAATCTGGGCGGCTCGGTCACGTTCCTCAATGTCGGCTTCAGCTATCCCGACGACGCGCGGGTATTGCAGGATTTCACGCTGCACATCCCGGCCGGGCAAAAGGTCGGGCTGGTCGGCCGGTCCGGCGCCGGAAAAAGCACCGTCCTGGCATTGCTGCAGCGGCTTTACGATCCCGAGCGCGGCCATGTGCTGATCGACGAGCAGGACATCGCCGAGGTCACCCAGGAAAGCCTGCGCCAGGCGATCGCCGTCGTCCACCAGGACGTTTCGCTGTTCCACCGCTCGGTGATCGAGAACCTGCGTTACGGAAAGCCGTGGGCGAGCGACGAAGAGGTGCGGCACGCCGCCGCCGCTGCTCATTGCACCGAATTCATCGACCGCTTGCCGCGGGGTTTCGACACGATCATCGGCGAGCGCGGGTCAAAGCTGTCGGGCGGCCAGCGCCAGCGGCTGGCGCTCGCCCGGGCGTTTTTGTGCGACGCGCCGATCGTGCTGCTCGACGAGGCGACGTCGGCGCTCGACACCGAGTCGGAAGAGCTGGTGCAGGAGGCGCTGGCGCGGCTCGTCAACGGGCGCACCGTGATCGCGGTCGCCCATCGCCTGTCCACCCTGCGCGATTTCGACCGGGTTGTCGTGCTCGATCGCGGCGCCGTCATCGAGGACGGGGCGCCGGCCGAGCTGTTGCGGCGGGCGAGCGTCTACAGCAGGATGGACCAGCGTCAACGAAGGCTGCCCGACCGGTCATGACCCGGTTTGCGAGGTTCGCACGAAACGCGCTTGCGCCGATCGCCGCGGCGGTTCTGGCGGCGAGCGTCGCGGGAGCCGGGCTCGCCGCCGGCGTCGCCGCGTCGCCGCCAACGGATCCTCGTCGCCGAGAGTGGAGCGCCGGCCGCCCCGGCGGCGGCGCCGCTTCGGCCGCCCCAGCGGCAAATCCGGCGCCGCCGACGCCCGAGAACCTCGAGCCGCTGGCGGCTCGCGACTACAGCGGCGTCTGGCAAGAAAATAATCGGCCCTGACGGCAAGGAGTTGGGCCTCTTGGTCGATGTCCTCGTCGACGGTCGAGGGCGGCCGCGCGCGGCGATTGTCGATTTTGGCGGGTTTCTCGGTGTCGGCAGCCGCAAGATCGCCGTCGACTGGCGGCTGTTGAAATTGTCGCCAGGGCAGCCCGACTGGAAGATTTCGTTGAACCTCGGCCGCGCCGAAATCCAGGGAGTCCCGGAATACTCGCCCGGTGCCGTTTCGGACAAAATGGTTGGGCCGCCGCCAGAGGCGTCGCCTTCGCGCGACAATGGAAAATGACCGGCAAGCGGCCCCGGGCGCCGCAGCCGGGCGCCGCAGCGGGCGCGCGCCGACGGCAGCCGGGCGCGGCGGCCGAGCGCTCGCTCGACTGGCTCAACCTGTTCGTCGGCAACATCCAGACCGGGTTTGGGCCGTTCGTCGCCGTCTACCTGACGACGCGGGGTTGGACCGAAACCTCGATCGGCCTCGCCCTCAGCCTCGGCACGGTCGCCGCGATGGCGAGCCAGATCCCGGCCGGGGCATTGGTCGACGCGATACGCTCCAAGGCCTCGGTGGTTCTGCTCAGCATTGTCGCTTTCAGCATCAGCGCGCTGCTGTTTGCGGTGCAGCCGGCGCCGCTCGCGGTTTACGTCGCCGAGATCCTGCACAGCTTTTCGAGCTGCACATTAGGTCCTGCGATCGCCGCGATCAGCCTTGCCGTGGCCGGGCCGGCGGCACTCGGCCTGCGGTTCGGCCGCAACGCGCGATATGCCGCGATCGGCAACGGCGTCGGCGCGGTGCTGATGGGCGCCTGCGGCTATTATGTCTCGGAACGCGCAGTGTTTTTCCTGACGGCGGCGCTGAGCTTGCCGGCCCTCGTCCCGCTGCTGCCGTTGATGCGTTTCGATTATTCGCGCCGGCCCGCCGGTGGCGGCGATGCGCCGCCGCCGCGCCAAGCTCCGAGCCGGGTCCTGAGCGACCGCAGGCTTTTGATATTCGCGTCTTGCGCGATGCTGTTCACCCTCGGCAACGCCGCGATGCTGCCGCTGATCGGCAACACCCTGACCAAAACCGTCGGCAGCGAGGCGAGCCTCGTCATCGCCGCCTGCATTGTCGTGCCGCAATTGATTGTGGCATTGGTCTCGCCGGGGGTCGGCCGCCTCGCCGAAGCCAACGGAAGGCGCATGGTCCTGCTGGTGGGGCTGCTGAGCCTGCCGATCCGCGGGGCGGTGTTCGCGGCGTCGGCCTCGCCCTTCGCAATCGTGCCGGTGCAGGCGCTGGACGGCCTCGCCGGCGCCTGCCTCGGCGTGCTGGTCCCGCTGGTCATCAGCGACGTCGCC
This sequence comes from uncultured Alphaproteobacteria bacterium, assembly GCA_963775525.1. Taxonomy (GTDB): domain Bacteria; phylum Pseudomonadota; class Alphaproteobacteria; order ATCC43930; family CGMCC-115725; genus AP-15. Next base: position 208,166 of record CAVZJF010000071.1, read on the forward strand.
GGCCGGTCGGGGCATTACAACCTGGCGCTGGGCTTTGTCGGCTTTGCGATCGGGATCGGCGCGACGTTGAGCACCACCCTCGCCGGGTGGATCGGCGACCATTACGGCCAGCCGGTCGCCTTCGCCAGCCTCGCTGCATTCGGCCTCGCGGCCACCGTGCTGGCGTGGAGTGCCATGCCGGAGACGCGGGTGCGGCAACCCCGGCCGTGTCCCGCCGAGCCGCGCGATTTGGGCGAATAGGAGACGCGCCGGCCGAGACGTTCAGGGCGGGACGCACCGCCCCCGACCGAGCCCGGCGAGCCTATGATCAGCCCGGACGGGCTGGCCGCAACAGCTCCGCTGGGCGCCGGACGACCGTGCGGCGGCCGCGCTTGTAGACCGCGAGGGGAGGGCGGATCTGGGCAATCGCCTGCTCCGGCGACAGGGCGTCGATGACGACGATGTCAGCCGGGTTGCCGACGGCGATGCCGTAATCCTTGAGGCCCAACAATCGCGCCGAGCGCTCGGTCAGCATCGCAAAGCATTCGCGCAATTGCTCGGCGCCGCCGATCTGCAACACGTTGGCGTGCAGATTGGCCATGCGGATCAGCGAGCAGTCGCCATAGGGCGTCACCGGGTTCAGCACGTTGTTGGTCGACAACGAGCAGTTGACGCCGTGCTCGACCAGGAAATTGGCGTCGGCGACGCCGCGGCGGATGTTGTGGTCCTGGTCGCGTCCCATCACGAACAGGTCGGTCAGCGGCAACACCGTGACCGCGACCCCGGCATCGGCCATGCGCCGGGCGACCGCCGCGAGGCGATCGGGCGGCATCGTCGACAGTTTCGCCATATGGCCGACCGTGACCCGGCCGCCGCGGCGGTACTGCTCGGCCAAATCGCAGACCAGCGGCACGTCGAGCTCGTCTGGGTTGTCGCCGACATCGAGATGGAGGTCGATTTCGGCGTCGAACTCACGCGCCAACTCGAAGACGCGGCGGATCTGGCCGGCGTGGTCGGGGTCGTAGCGCGGCGCGCCGCCGATCGCCTTGGCGCCGCGTTTGAGGCCCTCGACCAGCAATTCCTCGACACCGGGGTAGTTGGTCAGCCCGTCCTGCGGGAATACACAAATTTCGATGTCGATCGCCCATTTGTAGTCATCGACCAGGGACTGCACGCCGTCGAAGCCGCGCATGCCGATCGCCGGGTCGACCTCGATTTGGGTGCGCATGCGGGTGGTGCCGTTGACGATGCAGTCTTCGAGCGTCTGCGCCGCGCGCCGCCTCGTGTCCTCTACGGTCAGGTCCTTCTTGATTTCGGCGACCCGCTTCATCGGGTTGATGCGGCGCCCGGGTTCGGCCGGCAGGCGGTCGATCAGCCGCGACTTGTCGAGGTGGATGTGGGTCTCGATCAGCCCGCCGCAGGCGAGCCGGCCCTGCGCGTCATAGCTTTCGCCGGCCTCGCCGAGCCCATGCCCGATCGCGGCGATATGCCCGTCGGCGACGCCGATGTCGACCGGCGCCGCACCCGGCCGATCGGCCAGCCTGACGTTGCGTACGATCAGATCCATGCCCGGACCCTTTTTAGTTCGGCGGGTTGACGCCACCCGCTACTTTGCGGAGCCCCCGGCCGCGCCGCCGGCCTTGGTCACGGGCGGCGGGTTCCATTTGCCGGTCAGCGCATCCGGCCGTGGCGCGTAGAGCCGCATCGTCAGGTTAAACGGACCCTGGGGTGCAGGCAGCCAGTTGGCCTCCTTCGCCGCGCCGGGGCTTTGATGTTGGAAATAGAGGTCGAGCGACCCGTCGGGGTTGGATTTGAACGGCATCCAGCTGCTGACGGCAAAGCGGTCGAGGCTGTTCGCCGTCTGATAGCCTTGCTGGTCGTAGAGCGTGATCGACCAGAACGCATCTACCGGCGGTGTGGCGCCTTTGTCGAAGTGGATTGTGTAATGGCCGGCGCCGTCGAGCGGCTGGCCGGCGGCGTCGGCGAGGTTGACCGGATAGATCGCGTCCTCGGGCAAATTCGCGCCGAGCCCGAACTGGGCGATCATCGCGCGCTTCAAATAATAGTTGCCGTACACACCCATCGTGTCGGTGTTCATCGACCAGCCGTTCACGACCCGCGCGAGGGTGGGGAGCTTCCACGCCATCAGCGCCTGGGCGTCGCGCGGCGCGCTGTCGAGCGCGGTGCGCACCGCCGGGTCCGCCTGGGTGAGATCGAAGCTCCTGCCCGGCTCCAGCCCGATCCGCTTCATTTGGGCGACGATCGGCTGGTCCGTCACATGCGGCGGCTGCAGCTTCATGATCTCGGCCGCGTAGGCGAAGTATTTCGCGGCGGGCATGGCGTCGACCTGCTCCTTGGGCGGGGTCTTCATGTCGACGCTCGGGTCGAATTGGGCGATGGCGGGCAGGGCCGGCTTGCCCCATTGCGACAGCGGCGTGACCTTGAAGCCGGCCTGGATCTTGCGGACGGCATCGTAATCCGCCGGCCCGTCGGTCTTGGTGCGCCCGATGATCCAGACATAGGGGGTCGGCGCGTCGATCCGGGTAACGCCATCCGGCACCGCTCCGGTCCAGCCGGGCGGCGACACCAGGAAATTGCCCGCCTGCGTGCCGGTGGTGCGCCAGCCCGGCGAGGCGAACACGTCGGTCCACATGTCGAGCATCGGCAGCATGTAATAGCGCCCGCCGGTGTCGGGGGCCGAGACCACCACCGGCCCCTTGGTCAGATCGAGCCAGGCGCTGGAGTAGAGCGTGTCGAAATTCGGCCGCACGACGGCCTTCATGTCGGCGGTCGGATACGCGCCGATATTGGCGAAGGCGTTCATCGGCCCTTAAATCGGGGTCGCCGCCGGCCCGCCATTGGTGAGCTGGCGCCGCGTCAGGTCCATCGTGACGAGCGGGTAGAAATAAAGGTAGGCGTCGACGGCGATCGTGTGCGCCTGCTGCTCGCCGACCGGCTCGGCGGCCCGCGATGCCGGCGCCATGCCGGCCGCAAGAGCGCCGGCAAGGACAGCGGTCCCGGCCAGTGCCCGGGATCGAGCTCCACGGCTGACCATACGTCCTCCTGTGAGCGCCAAAAAGCGCCGCAATCGTTTCCGCAACGATTACGGCGGCGCGGGGAAAGTTGAGTTGGCGACACGGCGAGGTTAGGTCGCGGCGATCGCCTGGGTCAACACCGTAAAGCCGACGAGCGTATTGGGACCGAAGGTCGTGCTGATCGCGACGTCGGCCGCGTCGCGTCCGCGCGCCATCAACACCCGGCCGATGCGCCGCTGGTTGTGGCGGGCGTCGAAGGTGTACCAGGCGTTGCCGAGGTAGACCTCGAACCAGGCGGAGAAATCCATCGGCGCGGGATCGGGCGGCACCCCGATATCCCCCAGATAGCCGGTGCAATATCGCGCCGGGATGTTCATGCAGCGGCAAAAGGCGATGGCGAGATGGGCAAAGTCGCGGCACACGCCCAGGCGCTCGTGATGGGCTTCGAGCGCGGTCCGGGTCGCGCGCGCGTGCTCATAGCCAAAAGACAGGCGTTCGTGGACATAGTCGCAAATCGCCTGGACCCGCGGCCAGCCGAGAGCGGTCTGGCCGAACAACGCCCAGGCCGTGTCCGACAGGCGGTCGGTCTCGCAGTAGCGGCTCGGCAGCAGGAACACCAAGGCCTCGTCGGGCAATTCCTCGACCGGATGCTGGGGCGCGTCGGGGGCAAGGACATCGGGCGCGCCGCCATCGGCGACCACCCCCTCGGCTGAGAGGCGCATCCGGCCGCTCGGCGCCACAAGCCGGGCGCAGCGGTTGCCGAAGGCGTCGAGGTACCGGCGCACCGGGGTCTCGGGGTCGGTGACCAGATGGTCGGGGACGACGAGGTCCGGCAGCCGGCTGGGGTGGACGTTCAGCATCAGCAGCATCGGCACCGGCTGGGGACACTCGTAAATCAGGTCGTAGCCGATCCGGATGTCCATGCTGATCCCCGCGCCTCTGGGTTGCCGATGACCGGTTCAACATCCGCGATGCAAAAACCGTCCCAGCATGCCATCGACACAGTGCGCGCGATGCTATGTGCTTGGCCAGGTTGGCGCGGCTGCGAGGACATCCCGCCGCGTCGGCTTAATTTTCGCCTATGTTTCGGGAGGTCGACGGACAGCGCGGCCGATATCGACGCCAAAAGCGGCAGCTGTGACCGGTTGCCGGCCGCAAATCAGGCGTTCGGCATCCCCCGGCGCGTGTCCCTCGGCGGCAAGCGCGTGCTGGTCCGCCGGCGCGAACCTCTCCCTGTCGGCAGCCGTCAACCGCACAAGAAGCCCGGCATCAGCCAACGCGGGCACGAGCCGCGCCATCGGCCACGCGACAAGTGCGGATGCCGTGTCGTCGAACCCGCAACAGGCGCCGTCGGCAAGTCGCATGATCGTCAGAGCGCCGTCCACGACGCTGATCACAACCAGCGCCTCCATCATCGGGAGATCCGGCGGCGGCATGGCGCCGCGGACGGCGGCGCCAAGGAGCACCGTGGGATCGTGCCGGAAACGAACGAGGCGAGCCAGCGGATGCAGCCGGCACGGCGTGTCCGCGTCGGGTGGTGGCAGATGTGCGAGTGCGCGCAGCACCTCCTTGCGCGGGCTGAACTCCAGCGCGTTCCGCGCCAATTCGAACGCCAATAGCTCGCCGGCAAACGGGCTCGACGACGACGCCGGCTGCAATGCGCCGGCGCAGGAAGTCGCCAAATCGTTCCACTTCGCTGTTGAACTGTCCGTCCCGGTAGTCTTTCTCTTCCCAGAACTGATCGATCAAAGTTCCGAACTGGCGGCCAAGAGCAAGACAAGTGTAATGCAGCAGCGTGTAGATTGGCGTGACCCGGTTAGAGCGATACAGCGTGCAGTTGGTCGACATGCCGCGCTGCCAGATCACCGTGGCCAGGCGGCGGCGCTCGCGCGCGGACAACTCGTATCGCGCGAATGTGGCGTCGGGGTCCTGGCGGGCTGCCAGACAGAGGCTGGGCGAGGCGATCAGGTCGCACAGCGCGCGCTGAAACGAGGTCAGGCTCATCGTGACCGATGCCGCGACCAGATCGCGCGGGCCCGCGCGATCTGCGCCTGCACTCCCTCGACCCCAAACCTGGGAAAATAGGAATCGTGGAATTCGAACGTGACGCCTTTCAGGTTCGGCGTGCGCGGCATGATCTCTTCCAGCAGCTGCCACACTGGCTCGGGGCAGGGGCCGGCGTGAGAATCGGTGTACATGCCGGCGAACTCGCCCCCGCCCGCGACATGCACCTCCACCACGGCGTCGAGATCGAGCGCCGCAGGAATGCCGACGCGTCGAAGCCTTTGTTGCGCGCGTTGGTGTAGAGATTGTGCAAGTCGAGCAGCAGCGCACCGCCGCCATCGCGCACGAGCGCATTGAGGAACTCCGGTTCGGTCATATCCTGATCCGGAAAGTCGAGGTAGGCGACGGCATTCTCGACCAGGATCGGCGAGGGAAAGCATGTGCGCAGGGCGCGCAGCCGCGCCGAGACCATGTCCAGCACTTCTTCGTCGAACGGCAGCGGCACCGCCATCCCGGCGTGCTGCTCATGGCCGGATGCCGACCGCACCTGGGCGAAGGACAGGTGATCGCTGTGCCAGAGGAAATGGTAGCGGCGATGCCAGCCGGCGAGCTGCTCGACATAGCCGTCGTCGGCGAATTCGGCGCTGCCGAGGGAGAGGCCGATACTGTGGGCCACGAGCGGCAGGCGGCCCACCGCCCAATCAAGAAAGTCGGTCCACAATTCCAGCTCGACGAAGCGGTCCCCGGCGCCTGGCCCACGGTCGGTCCAGAACATGTCCGGCGTGATGGCGACGTAGTCGACCAGTCCCGGATCCGCTTTCAGCAGACCCGGGACCACCGGATTGTGAAGGATGCCGACCCCACGGGCGCCGATGCGGGCGAGGTCGCGCGTCAGATCGGCGCTCAACACCGGTTGTGCCGCCTGTCAGGGAGCGGCCGCCGACTGCCTGTCGAGATCGACCTCGATCACGTCCGCCAGCTCCTCGCGGACTAAAAGGTGGTCACCGGAGGTGCAGGCCGTGCAGCCGCGCGGCAGCCGACCGATGAATTCCTTTCGGAACACGATCGACATAATGGCGCTCAGCTCAGTGGTCTTGGTCCCGTGCGGGACCACGAGCTCGATCCGGCGGAGATCTTTCGAATAGCCGATTTCGGCAACATGCTTGGTCGCCGACCTTCCCCTACTCTCACTCATCGTTTTCTCCTCGGCACGGATTTTATCCGGCATTTCCCAGATGGACGATCCACCTCCTCTCAAATAGCCCGGGACATCGGCCGAGACGTGTGACGCGGCTCACACTGTGGAAAAGAACTCGAACGCGGGCGCCCTGGGCCGCCGGCCGCGCCATGGGTTTGCGCGCCGCGGGGCGCGGATCAAATGTCGACAGTCGACGAGATGGCCTAAATCAGGCCGGCGACGAGACCGCGGCTCAGCGCCTCTTCGGCAGAGAGGTACCAGCCGCCATAGGCGCGGCGGGTGATCTCATCGGCGTCGACGTCCGAGCCTTCGATCAGCTCGGCAAAGCCGCGCTCTTCGAGGCGCAGGCCGTGGTCGATGTCGGCGATCATCTCCTCCAACACCCGACGGCAACTGCCGAGCGGCCCTTCGAGATGCAGGTCTTTTGTCATGCGGCGGCCGTGGATCAACAGCGCCGCGTCGCGGGTCAGCCACCGTTTGGCCTTTGGAAACGCCGCCATCACGGTCACCCCGGCCGAGGCGACCAAGGTCTTGCCGAGAAACCACATGTCGCGACCGTGCTGCCCGCGCAGCTGGCGCACCTCCTGGGCGAGCCGGCGGCCGATCTCGGCGTCGCCGCCATCGGTAAAGAGCTCGACGAGAATGGCGCCCTCGACCTCCAGCACCGGAAGCAGCTGGTCGAAGAAGCTCGCGACCATCGGGTGCCCGACCGAGCCCGACAGGCGGACCGTCGGTCGCGCCAGCCGGACGCGGACCTCATCGGGGACCGGGGACGGCGCGCCGCCCGGCCCGGTCATGAGGGCTTGTTCTTTCCGCGGCGGCGGGCGGGCGGTGTCGCGGGCGAGCTCGCCCCGGTCAGCGCGTTCGTCCCGGTCAGGCGGTTGCGGTTGGCGCGCATCTTGCCCCGATAGAGTGCGATGGTCCGCGCCGGGATCTGCGCGGCGTTGCCGCTTAGCGCAGCGGTCGCCGCCAGGTGCTGGGCTTCGAGTGCCGTGTCCATCTTTTCCGACACCATGCGGTTGATCTCGGCGCCGGCCGCGGCGCCGCCGCCCGCGAGCTTTGCCAGGCGCAAGCCGATCACGAGCTGCGCTTCGAGCCCCGCCTGCCAGAGATCGAACGACAGGCGCAGCCATGACGGTTGTTTTCTCGACACCCAAAACCCCTTGTGACGGTAACTTTCTCGGGATGGCGACGAATTATTCCGCGGCGTTTTTGCGGCCGTAGCGGCGCACGCGCAAATCGGCCTGCTCCTTGTGGCCCCAAAAACGCTCGATCGCGCACAGCCGGCTGCAGTATTCGCCGACCATCGCACTCGCTTCCGGCGTCTTGACTTCCTGGTAGGTGCAGGTCTTCAGAAACTTGCCGACCCACAGCCCGCCGGTGTAGCGCGCCGCACCCTTGGTCGGCAGCGTGTGGTTGGTGCCGATCACCTTGTCGCCATAGGAAACATTGGTCTCGGGGCCGAGAAAGAGCGCGCCGTAATTGTGCAGCCGGTCGAGCCAGGCGCGCGGCTCGCGGGTCAGCACCTCGACATGCTCGGCGGCGATGCGGTCGGCCTCGGCGGCCATCTCGCCGTCGTCGGCGCACAGGATGATTTCGCCGTAGTCGCGCCACGCGACGCCGGCCACGTCGGCGGTCGGCAACACGCCGAGCTGGCGCGCGACCTCCGCCGCCGTGGCATGCGCCAGCGTTTCCGACGTGGTCAACAGGATCGCCGGCGAGGTCGGGCCGTGCTCGGCCTGGCCGAGGAGGTCGGTCGCGCACATCTCGGCGTCGGCGGTGTCGTCGGCGATGACCAGGATCTCGGTCGGGCCGGCAAAGAGGTCGATGCCGACCTTGCCGTAGAGCTGGCGCTTGGCCTCGGCGACATAGGCGTTGCCGGGTCCGACCAGCATGTCCACGGGTTTGAAGGTGTCGGTGCCGAGCGCCATCGCCGCCACTGCCTGGACCCCGCCCAAGACGTGGATCTCGTCGGCGCCGCCCAAATGCATCGCGGCGATCGTCTCGGGGTGCGGGCCGCCCTGGTTGGGCGGGGTGCAGGCGGTGACGTGGCCGACCCCGGCGACCCTGGCGGTGACGATCGACATATGCGCCGAGGCGACCATCGGATAGCGCCCGCCCGGCACGTAGCAGCCGACTCTGGCGACCGGGATATGGCGGTGGCCGAGAACCACGCCGGGCAGGGTCTCGACCTCGACATCCTTCAGGGAAGCGCGCTGGATTTCGGCGAAGTTGCGGATCTGCGCCTGCGCGAACTTGATGTCGGCGATGGTCTGCGGCGACACCTTGGCGACAAGCGCGGCGATGTCGTCATCCGACAGCCGAAAGCTCGGCGGCGACCATTTGTCGAATTTTTCCGACAGCTCGCGCACCGCCGCGTCGCCGCGGGCCGCGACATCGGCGATGATGGTTTCGACCGTGGCGCGGGTCTTGGCGTCGGCTTCTTCCGTCTGGCCGGCGAGCGCGGCGGTCTTGATGTGGTGCGGCATGCAGGGTCCTTCTCGAATCGACCAGCGAAGTTCCGACATTGCCACAAACCTGCGCCTCCGCGCGATCTGTGAGTCCGCCTTTGCTCCGGGTCGGTGAAGAGCTATCTTTATGAGTAAATTTCTTCCGGCAAGGCAGCCTCATGGCGCTGAATATCAAGGATCCGGCGACCGAGAAATTCGTGCGCGAACTCGCCGCAGCGGCCGGAGAATCGGTTACAACCGCGGTGCGCAGAGCGGCCGAAGAACGTTTACAGAGGGTTCGGCTGCGGCGTGGTGAACGCCGCCTGGCCGCCGAAATCCTTGAGATCGGCAAGCGTTGCGCGGCCTTGCCGGATGTCGATACCCGCTCGGCGGACGAAATTCTCGGCTATGACGAGCACGGGCTGCCGCGCTGATGGTCATCGACAGCTCGGCAATTGTCGCGGTGCTGCTGAAGGAGATAAACGCCGCCCAAATCGCCGAGGCGATCCAGGTCGCCTCGCAGCGCCTGCTGTCGGCGGCAAACCTGCTGGAGGCCTCGATCGTAATCGAGAGCCGTAAGGGCGAAGCCGGTGGCCGCGAGCTCGATCTGCTGCTCTATCGGGCCGCAATCGAGATTGTCGCGGTCGATCAAGACCAAGCCGAGACCGCCCGTATCGCCTGGCGGCGGTTTGGCAAGGGCCGGCATCCCGCCGGACTGAATTATGGCGGCTGCTTTGCCTATGCTCTGGCAAAGAGCAGGGGCTTGCCGTTGCTGTTTCAGGGCGACGATTTCTCGCAAACCGACATTGATGCGGTTCCACTGCAGCCGGACCCGCCCCGGCCGGAAATCGGAGCGATCTGAGTGGGCGTGTCCTCATTCAATGACCTCGTCGGCCTGCACCTCGACATAGCCGGTTTCGCTCAATCCCTGGTGGATCGCGGCCAAATTCTGTGCATACGGGCCGGGCGAAGCAGCATCACCACGCGGTCCAGCCGCCGTCGGCGAGGAGGCTCGATCCGGTGACGAGTGCGGCGGCGGGCGAGGCGAGAAAAACGACCGCCGAGGCCACCTCCTCGACGGTGCCGAGCCGGCCGAGCGGGATACGGTCGAGCACCCATTTCTTGAAGGTCGGGTCGTCGAAAAACGGGCGGACCAATGGCGTGTCGATAAAGGTCGGCGCGATCGAGACGACGCGCACGCCCTTGGGCGCCAATTCGACCGCCATCGCCTTGGTCAGCCCTTCGATCGCGTGCTTGGTCATCACGTAGACGGTGCGGTCTCGCTCGGAGCCGACATGGCCCATCTGCGAGGACATGTTGACGATGACGCCTTCCCTTTGGGCGACCATCAGCCGGGCCGCCGCTTGGGCGACCAGAAACGCGGCGCGGACGTTGAGGGTTAAGAGCCGGTCGAGGGTGTCCTCGTCGACCTCGAGAAAGGGCTGCGGCCGGTTAAGGCCGGCATTGTTGACCAGGATGTCGAGCCGGCCGAGTCCGGCGACGGCGTCGCGCACTGCCGCACTGTCGGTCACGTCGAGCGGCAATGCCCGCGCGCGGCCGCCGTTTTGTGCGATCGCGCTCGCCACCTCTTCGAGCTGGCTCATGGTGCGGCTGACCAGCACCAGTTCGGCGCCGGCGGCGGCGAGCGCCAAGGCCACGGCGCGGCCGATCCCGCGCCCGGCGCCGGTGACCAGCGCCATTTTGCCGTCGAGGCGGAACGGGTCGGGAGACACGATCCGGCTAATGCGCGCCTCTCCGCCTTTCAGGGGGAGAGGGTGGGGGGAAGGTGAGGTGGGCAATGGCGGGCGCGGCAGGCTCCCCCACCTCACCCCAACCCTCTCCGCCCCTGGGGGCAGAGAGGGAGAAACACCGGCGCCTCGCTGCGATCACGATCAGCCCGCGATTTCGCCGGCGTAGGTTTCGAGCAGTTGCCACGCCTGCGCGCCGGCCCGCTCGCGCCAGCGGGCGTAGAATGGGCCCAGCGCCGCGCGGAAGCTTTCGGTGTCGGCGGTGGTGACGGTCATGCCCAGGCGCGCCAGCTCGTCGGCTCCGGCGGCGTTGATCGCCTCGGTGTCCTGGCGTTGCAGCAACGCGTATTTTTCGGCGTTGCGCTCGACCACCCGCTGAATTTCCGCCGGCAACGCGACCCAGGCGCCGGCATTGGCCAGCAGGGTGAACCCCGACCACCAATGGCGGGTCAGGCTCAGCTGGGTCTGCACCTCATAAAGCTTCAACGACAGCACGACGCCGAGCGGGTCGCTCTGGCCGTCGAAGCGGCGCTGTTTCAGCGCGTCGTACATCTGGTTGAACGGGACGTACCCCGCCTCGGCCCCGAACGCGGCAAAAAAGTCGCGGGCGATCTCGCCGCCAGGGCTGCGGATCTTGACCCCCTTAAGATCGGCGGCGGCATGGATCGGGCGGGTGCTGGTGGTCAGATGATGAAACCCGTTTTGCAGAGAATGGCGAAAGGCGTGGACCCCGTTGCGCGCCAGCTCGCCGCGGATGCGCTCGCCGAGGGCGCCGTCGAGGGCCGCGAACACGGCGCTCGAAATCGGTGAACGCGAACGGCAGCAGCGGCAGCGCGCTGGTCGGCGCCAGACCGCCCAAGGTCGCGCCCGCGACAAAGAATTCGAGCGCGCCGCTGCGCATGTCGGCGAGCATTTGCGGGTCGGCGCCGAGCCGGCTCTCCGGGAACACGTCGAGCCGGAACTCGCCATCGGTCTCACCGCCGATCGCCTCGGCCATTTCCGCGAGGCGTTTGGCGGTGGGGCTGCCGACCGGCTGGTTGAGTCCCAGCCGGTAATGAAAGCGAGGGGGATGATCAGTTGCCATCCGGCGATCATAATCGACCGCCGGGGTTGCGGAAAGCCGCGCGGCCGGCCGAAGGTGCAGCGTCAGCCGGGGTCGGGGCGGGAGGCTGTTAAAAGGGCGCCGGTCGAAAGAGGGGCGGTCAAAAAAAGGTGCTGACGTTTTTGGCGAGCATGACGTTCTGGTCGAGGATCAGGCGGCGCGAGGCGATCTTCCAGCCGCCCTCGACCCGGCGCAACAGGTCGCGGCGGGCGCCGACGTAGAAATCCTGCTCCGCCTCCGAGCGGTTCTTGTAGACGATGAAGTTGCAGCGGACCTCTATCTCATCGGGGCTGCCGCCCGGCGTCACTTCGACATTGGAGATGAAGTGGCGGGTGCGCGACGGCGGGTCCTCGGCCCAGGCCATGCCGGTGTCGAGCCGCGCCACGCGGCCGGCCAAGGTCGCCTTGGTCTCGTCGAGGATCGCGAATTCGTCTTCGCCCTCCAGATCCTCCTCGACATGGCGGGCCGGGTCGAGGATCGCGATCGACTTGCTCACCCGCTGATAGCGGTTGGCGCGCGTCGCCATGCGATAGCGGATATCCTCGGTCAAGAGATCGAGCCATTCGTGAAAGCGCCGCTCGTCCAACAGCCGGGCCTCGCGATAGAGAAACTGCTCGACCTCGCGGATCGCCGCCTCGGTCATCGGCGGCGCTCAGTCATCGGCGGCCTGCGCCGGCGCCGCCGGGCGGTTGCCGCGGTCGAGCTCGGCCCAGGTTTTCCCCGCCATCAGCTCGGCCCAGCGGCCGTAAAAGTGCCGGTGGTTGTTTTCGCTGATGCGCAGCTCGCTGGCCCAGGCGCCGAGCCCCTCGTCGTAGCGGTCGTGGCCCATGCCCATCTGGTTGTTGAGCGCCATCCGGCGCGAGACGACGCCGCGGCAGGTGCGGGTGCATTCCTGCCAATTGTCCATGTCGTCCTGCTCGAAGGTGCCGCTGGGGCTGAACCCGCGTATCCCGGCGAGCCGCACCTGCTCCTTGACCTCGGCGGGTGCGGCCTTGTCGCAGAACACCCACGACCAGATCTCGGTCTTGTCCGGCCCGCGCGGCTGCCACACCCGGAAGGTGCGCGAGGTGCTGCGCAGCATCGAGAAATGCGGGAAGACGGTGCCGACGATCGGGCTGACCAGCCGGCCGCGCGGCCCGATGCGCTTTGCGACCTCGGGGCGGATTTGGCGCTCGTATTCCAGGATCGCCGGCACCGGCGGGTCGCCGTAATCGTCGGGGCCGACGCAGATCAGCATGTGGCCGTTGCCCGGCGAGACCATGCTGCCTGTCGATTTCGGGTTGGCGGTGACGCCGGTGCTGAACGCGGTGGTGATCGCCGACAGATGCGTCCACTGGACGTGATAGGCGTCGCCGCCGAAATTCTCGGCCGGGAACTTCCAGTTGCACGGCACGATCCATTTATGGGTCGCGAGCACCTCGACGCCGCCCTCGCGGCGGTCGAAGAACACGTCGAGGTACCACGCCATCTCGCCGAGATAGTGTTGCAGCGGCGGCGCCTCTGGATCGAAGGTGGCAAAGATCAGCCCGCGATGGCTGTCGAGCTGGGCCACCGGCACAAGGCCCCATTGCCCGCGGTCGAGCGCGTCGTAATAGAAATCCTTCAGATGCGGCACGCCGGAGAGCGCGCCGTCGTTGCGGTAGGTCCAGCCGTGATAGGCGCAGGTGAAGCTCGCGGCGTTGCCGCTGTCGGCGCGGCACAGGCGGTTGCCGCGGTGGCGGCAGACATTCAGAAAGGCGTTGACCTTGCCGTGGCTGTCGCGCACCACCAGCACCGGATCCTCGCCCATATAGGTCGTGTAGAAATCGCCGGGTTCGGGGATCTGGCTTTCGTGGCACAGGAACAGCCAGCAGCGGGCAAAGATCTGCTTTTGCTCCTCTTCGTAGATCTCCGGCTCGATAAAGATGCGGCGGCTGACAAGGCCGTTTTCGGTGTCGACCAGTCCCTGCACATCCCTTGCCATCCCTGCCTCCTCAGCTCGGCATCATTTTTGTGGCGTCACCTCTCGCCCCGTGCCCGGGCTCGACCCGGCCACCCACGTCTAGATGATCGCTCCAGCCCCCCGCAAGAAAGGCGTGGATGCCCAGATCAAGTCCGGGCAAGGGCATAGCTTGTCGGCGGACCATTCAGTCATCGCAGCCGCGCCGCATCGGGCGCAAGGTCGAGCCGGCGTCGACCGCGACGACCGACCCGGTGATGCCGCGGGCATTGGCGCGCGACGCCAGAAACACATAGGCGCCGGCGAGGTCGGCCGGGTCGAGCGCTATTTGCAATGGGTTGCCGGCGGCGATGCGCTCAGCCGCACCGGGAATGGCGAATTGCGAGCGATTTTCGAGCGACAACGCCGCCACACTGCGCAGATCGGTCATCGTCCCGCCGGGGGCGACGCCGTTGACGCGGATTTTCGGGCCCAGCTCGACCGCCAATTGCCGGATGATCCCGACCACCGCGTGCTTGGAGGCGGTGTAGATCACGCCGCCGCCGGCGGAGGTGAAGCCCGCCCCCGACGCGGTAAAGATCATGCAGCCCGAGCTTTTGTCGAGCTCGGCGAGTGCCGTCTTGGCGCCGAGGATGCAGCCCTTGACATTGACCGCGAGCAACTCGTCGCAGGCCGCGGCGAGCTTGTCCTCGGGCAAATCGGCAAGCCGGACAAAGCCGTCCAATACCCCCGCGTTGCCGACAAAGATGTCGAGCCGGCCAAAGGCGGCGATTGTCGCGGCGACGGCGCGCTGGTTGTCGTCGAGCCGGCTGACGTCGCCGCCGACCGCGATCACCTTGTCGCCGAAGCGGGCGCGCAATTCGTCGCCGCGGTCGGCGGCGCGGTCCATGACCGCGACCCTGGCGCCCTCCTCGACATAGCGCTCGACGACGGCCCGCCCGATACCCGAGCCGCCGCCCGTCACCAGCGCGACCTGGCCGTCGAGCCAGCCCATCGCGAGCCTCCCTGGTAAAACCGCGTATCAGCGCGTGCGCTTGTATTCGTAGTCCTCACGCTCGCCATTGCCGACCCGCAATCCGCTGGGGAGCGGCGGACGGGTGGTGTTGACCTTGGCGTGGACGTCGAGCGCCGCCTGGTCGGCCCAGCGTTCGAGCAAAACCAGCTTGTCCGGGTTGACCGCACTCTGGAACACCTCGAACTGCTCGCAGCCGGGCTCCTTCATGACCTCGGCGCAGCGCCCCCTGTAGGCCTGCGCCAGCTCGCCGCCCTTACCCGGCGCGGCGGCGATCGTAACGACCAGTCTCAGCGACATCGCTTTCCTCCCTAATCCAACTCGCGAAACGGCGGGCGGGGGAATGCCGCTCGGCGCATCCTCAGCATGAGGACTTTTCCGCCGCGGTCAACACCATGTGCCGCACGGAGCAGCCCAACCTTGCGTCTGCGCCAACGCTGCCTGGGCAAGGCCGGTCTATCTGACGCCCCGGCCCCGCCCCCGGCTTCGCAGACAGAGCGTCATGCTCACCGGGATCGCAATTCGTCGCCGTGACACTGCCACGATGCCGTCGTGTCCACGCGAAGCAGTTGCGAGCCGTTGTGGATATCGATGCTCGTCTCGACCGGAACGCCGCCCGACGACCGGCCGCCGCACGCGGACGGTCGGTCGATCTCGGCATTGTCGACGGCAATCGAGAACACCAGCAGCGACTTTGCCGGCCCGCGGCTGAGCTCGACCTTCACATGGGGGGTCGCTCCCGCTGCGGTTTCGTAGCCGGCGTGATCGGGACGACTTGCCGCCGACGCCTGCAAGGTGATCGGCAGGTGGCGCGCATGACCAGCGGTCCGGGAGAGCTCGCCGCTGCCGCTCACCTCGGACAGCAATTTCGTCACTGTAAACGTCGCCTGATCGAGGTGCTGGTCCAAGGACAAACCGTTCGGCTCCGACAGCCTACCCTCGATCCGCACGACCCCGTCCGGCTTGCCGTCGCCAATGTTCCGCGCCCGTCCCTTCAGCACCACCGGCTCCGCCAATACCGGCGTCGCGGCGATGCCCGGGTCGGCGATGAAAGTGACGATCCCGATCCCGTCGCCGGCGACGCTGCCGAACCCCGCGGTCGGATCGATCGCCGAGCCGTCGTTGAAACAATCGCCGGCGCCGCCGCCGCCACCGCCCGAGCCGGTGCCGAGGATCGGAATTCCACTCCCGCCATCGCCGCCCCTGCCACCTTGCGGGTTGCCGCCGCCGCCACCACCGCCGGCCCCGGCGCCCGCCGTAGCGGTCGAACTGCCGCCGTGATCGCCGGAGGGCGTTGCGGCCGCACCGCCCTCACCGCCGTGGCCTCCTTCGTCGTTGCCCGGCGCGCCGTTTCCGGCGCACCAGGCTCCGCCGGCACCCCCGGCGCTGCCGACGCCATTACCGCCGCCGCCGCCGCCGCCACCGGCGTCGAGCAGCACGATTTGTCCCCCGGCGGGATCAGTGCTTTCAAAGGCCGCGCCGCCGCCCCCGCCGCCGCCGTCAAACCCGTCCGAGTCGCCGCCGACCTGACCCTGGTCGCCGCCCTCGCCATAGCCACCGCCGCCATGCTGATTTCCGTAGCCGCCGACGATCATCCAATAAGGCTGCTGGTTTGACACGAACGGGAAGGTCGCTTTCATCGAACCGCCCGGCGAGCCGAACGCGCTGTTTACCAGCGTGTTGGCGGCGTTGGTCCGGTTGCCCCCGCTGGCGCCCTCCAGATACACGGTCATCTGCGTGGTGCCCGCGGGCGGATCGAACGAGGCGACGCCCGCCGCAAACCCCTCAACCTTGTTGGTCGTCAAGACCACGGAACCATTGAGCCCGGGCGCCACTCCCAAATTGGGCGCGCCGGGTCCGCCACTCAAAAAGGCCACGTCGCTGATCGCCGGAACGGTGCTGGCGACCGACAGGCCGCCGCCGCCCCCGCCGCCGGGTGAAAACGCCGGCGGGCCACCATAGGCGAGACCGCCAACGCCGCCGCCGCCGCCGAAATATCCACCGCCGCCGCCACCGCCGCCGCCCCCGCCGGCGGGTGCCGAGCCGCCGCTGTTTCCCGTGGGCGTGGAGGAAGCCGTGTTGCACGTCTCGGTGCCGGCGGCATTACCGCCGCAACCGCCCAGGGTCACGCCTGGTCCGGGAGAAGAACTCCCGTTTACGCCTTGGCTGCCAATATCGCCGCCCGCCCCGCCGGCGCCGCCGGTGTTGTTGACTTTGTTAGTAAACGCCCCATTGAGGGCGCCGTAGCCGCCGCCGCCGCCACCACCGCCCGCTACAATCAGGACAGGAGCGGAGGTGACCGACGCCACCGCGTCACAGTCGTTGTTGGTATAGGAGCCGAGCACGATCGCGGAGCCGCCGCCGCCCCCGCCGCCGTTCTTGGCGCCCGAGTTCGCGGTCGTGCCGCGCGCCCCGCCGCAGCCAAAACCCCAACCGCCTCGACCCTTGCCGTCGTCGCCGTTGCCGTTGCCACCCACCCAGATCGTGAACTGCTGCCCAGGTGTTACTGCGAGCGTGGCGATCGTGACGGCACCGCCGCCCGGTGTCGCGATCTGATTGTTGGTCTGGCCGCCGGCGGCGCCGGTGACAATCGCCGACAGCTGGGTCACGCCGTTGGGCACGGTAAAGTGCTGCACCTGTGGCCCGACATAGCCGAATGTCCAGGTCTGCGGCGCCGCCGCGGCGGCGGCCGGTGCCAGCTGGGGCAGGCCGGCGCCAATAGCGCTGATCAAAAATGCAGGTATTGCATGTCGTTGGAGGAAACGTGCTACCGAAATCATGGTCGCTGCCTCAAGATGCGTTCCCGAGACAGCAGTAGCAAAAAGCAGGTTCTGCGGCCAGCAGCTTAATCTTTTGGCTCCGCACTGCACGCGGCGCGAGCGGGCGGAAGTGTTCGTGGATCCGGCCCCCGCCGGGCGGGCGCCGCCGGCGCCGGAGCGCCGCCGCTTGTGCAGCGGCGCTCTTAGAACCTGCTCGTCAGTTCAGCCCGTAAAATCCCATCGCACCGCCGGCCATGATCTGGTGCTTGGTCTGCGGCGACAGGCCCTGCATGCGCTCCTCGATCATCTTGGGCGCGCCGGGGAAGAAGCCGTCGGGGTGCGGGTAGTCGGTCGCCCACAGGATCTTGTGCGGTCCGATATAGTCCGCCAGCACCTTGATGCTGCCTTCGACCGGCTCGAACGAAATCCAGCAATTGCGCTGGAAAATCTCGCTCGGGCGCATCGACAGCCCGGAATCGTTAAAGCCCTGGTCGTCGAAATGGCGGTCCATGCGGTCGAGCCAGGGGGCGATCCAGCCGCCGCCCGATTCGAGAAAGGCGACCCGCAATTTTGGGTGGCGGTCGGCGATGCCGCCCCAGATCACGCTCATCGCCGCCAGCATCATCTCCATCGTGTGGCTGATGATGTGGCGTGCGCCGCGGCCCTCGAAGCGGTCGACGCCAACCGTCGGCATGCCGCTCGAGGCGCCCTCGTGAAAGCCGATCGCGAAATCGAGATCCTCGGCCGCGGCCCAGAACGGCTCGTACCGCTCTTCGTGGATCATCTTGTCGCTGTACGGGTTCGGGCGGATAAACCCGGCGCGGAAGCCGAGCTCCTTTTTGGCAAAGCGCATCTCGTCGATCGCCAATTCGACCGACTGCAACGGCAGCATCGCGACGCCAAAGAGGCGGTCGGGGTAGGGCTTGCAGTAATCGGCGAGCCAGCGGTTATAGGCGCGGCACACCGCGGCGGCGAGCGTCGGATCGTGGATGGCGCCCGAAAACAAGCCGAGGCTCGGATACAAGAAAGCCGCGTCGATCCCGTCGGCGTCCATGTCGGGGATACGGGCATGCGGGTCGAAGCCGCCGGGCTTGCCGTCCTTGTATTCCATCGTGTCGGCGGCGACCACGCCCTGGCGCGCGCCGACAGCGCCGATCCGGCCGATGCCGCGATTGCCGTCGCCGACCACCGTCTCGTCCATGACGAGCCGCTCTTTGCCGTTCTCGCCCTTGACCAGCCGCGGCGCCCGGTCGCGGAATTTCGGCTCGATGTATTTGTCCCACAGATCGAGCGGTTCGAGGATGTGACCGTCGGCGTCGATGACGTTGTAGGCGTTGCGCATAGCCGTCTCCTATCGGACTTTGCAGAAGAACCAACCCAAGCGGCGACCCACCAAACAAGCGTTTGGTAGCCGAACGCTATCCTTCTCCTCCGGTTTTGTCAAAGCCGAGCGGCCCGACGATAAACTTGTCGACCCCGAGGCCGACGGGCGGCGCGCGACGGCCGGCGCGTGGGGTGCGCGGCTTCGCGGCGGCGAGACCGGCGAGCGCCAGGGCGGTGAACTGCCCGGCGACCTCGCCGATGCCGAGGCGGCCCTGCGGGTCGTACCATTTGTACGCCCAGTTCAGCATGCCCAAGAGCCCGTACGAGGTCACCTGGATGTCGAGATCCGGGCGAAACTCCCCGCTCGCGACGCCTTCGCGCAGGATTTGCTGCCAGCAGCGCTCGTAGTCTTTCGGCGAATAACCGATCATCTCGCGGAACCGGCGCTTTACCGACTCGCGCTCGCGCAGATAGACGAACAGATGCGGGTAATGACGGTCGAATGCTTCGAGATGCGCTGAAATCGCCTGGCGCAGCTTCGCCGTCGCGGTCAGGTCGGCGTCGGCGATCGCGGCCATCGTGCGAAACATCTCCGCGATCGGTTCCTTGACGACCAGGTAGAGCAATTCCTCCTTGCTGTCGAAATGGTGGTAGAGGCTGCCCTTCAAGATGCCGACGGCGTCGGCGATGTCGCGCACCGTGGCGGCGTGATAGCCCTTGGTGCGGAACACCTTCGCCGCCGCCGCGACAATGTCGTCGAGCGTCGCCATCCGCTTATCCCTTTCGTAGCCGCCCCAGCCTTCTGTTCCACACGACAGGCTAAAGGAGGCCGCAACCTTGAATCGAAACGAACCATGAACACATAAAGCCGTTACTACCCATACCATCAATGGAGGCCGCATGACCATCGCGTTTGCCCGCGCCCACCGCCTGGTCCCACGGGGTGCCGCCGGGCTCGCCTGCGACGATGACGGGGTGGCGCTCGGCCCGATGCGGCTGGTCGAGGCCGTCACTGACGCCGCCGGCTGCCGGCGCTATCGCCTGCGTCCCGCGCCAGAGATAGCAGAGGCCCTGCGCCTCGCCTACGGGTCGGCATCCAACGAAATCGAGCGCTGCCAGCGCCGGTTCGCCCGCATCGCGCAACTGCTCACCGCGGGCGAGCGAGCGCAGGCTTGCATCCACGCGGTGCAGCTCGCCTTCCCGGAAATTGCCCCCGAAAACATCGCAAAGCTGGCGCACGCCGCTGCCTTGCAGAAATACAACCCCAACTGGGAGCAGGAGCCGCGCATCCCCGACGGTCCCGGCGGCGGCGATTGGACGAGCGACGGCGAGGGCGGGCGCACCGGGGATGCCAACGTTCGGCCGGCAGCGGCACCGGCGAACCCGGTCCAGGCGATGAAGGAGAGCTTTGTCGGGGCGCATCTGGCAGATGCGCAAAAGGCGGCCGATCAGCTCGGCGTGCCGGTCGAGAACATCCTGGGGTGTCCGCCCTGGAGTCTACATGGGGGACCAGTCGTTTTGCCAGAGAAGGCAACAACTATTTCGGTATTCATTACCCCGCACCTAACTCCACCGGGTATCTGCAGGCCCGGGGAGGGCCGGCCAAGGTCGCGACGTTCGCGAGCTATGCCGACAGTCTGAAATCCTTCGTCGCGACCTCGGGGTCGTTGATCCAAGGCAAAAGCGATCCCGAAGCGTTTGCCGCCGCGTTACAGAACAGCGGTAAATTCGGGATCAATCCAGATACCGGAGCGAAAGTCCCGACCTACGTCCCAAAGGTCGCTGCAACCATTCGCGGTCTTCGCGCGATCGTCGCGCGGGGCAAGATATGAGGCTGATCCGCCGATCCGCCCTTTATGTTTTCGCACTGATCGGCGCTGCGACAATTCTGTGTCACTACGTTAACGCTCGTGAAACGACGATTTCCCGCGAGATCGACGAATCCACCGCCCAGCGGCTCGCTGCTGAAGCCTTTTTCGGGGCCGATAAGGATTTGGAATTCCTCGATTACGATGGCAGCATCAGCCGCAACTTCACTCCTCCATTTATCGTCTTTGACGGCCTCAGCAAGCCGCCGGCGGAGGGCAGCTTCGGCGTTTTCGCCGTTAACCCGTGGACCGGTGACGTGTGGAATCTCTGGGGCTGCCATCGCTTGTCGACCCCCGCGCTGCGCAAATCGCAGGCTGCGATCCGCCGCCGCTTCACGCCCGCGGAAATGAAACAATACGCCCGCCTGCGCCGCCTCAAGCCCGAATGCACAGTCGAGGATTGAACCCTCTCGACGGCGGCGTTAAAGGAAGTTGCGGCACGGATGGCATGGCTCGACGATCCCCGCGCCGGTCCGCACCACGCTGATGTACGAGGTCGCCGCGGCGTGCCGGCGACCGGCCTATCGAGAGAGTGCCATGTCCGACCAAGTCCTGATCCTCGATTTTGGCAGCCAGGTCACGCAGCTGATCGCCCGCCGCATCCGCGAAAGCGGCGTCTACTGCGAGATCCAGCCGTTCACGATCGGCGCCGACAAGGTGCGCGACTTCGACCCGCGCGCGGTCATTCTGTCGGGCGGACCGGCCTCGGTGACCGAGGGCGCCTCGCCGCGGGCGCCGGACATCGTCTTCCGCCTGGGCGTGCCGGTGCTCGGCATCTGCTATGGCATGCAGACGATGTGCGACGAGCTCGGCGGCCGTGTCGCCTTGAGCGAGCACCAGGAGTTCGGCCGCGCCTTTGTCGACATCATCGACGACTGCCTCTTGTTCGACGGGCTGTGGGCGAAGGGCGGGCGCGCCCAGGTGTGGATGAGCCACGGCGACAAGGTCGACGCGCTGCCGGCGGGATTTCGCCCGGTGGCCGCCAGCGAAGCCGCGCCCTTTGCCGCGATCGCCGACGACAGCCGGCGGTTTTACGGTGCGCTGTTCCACCCCGAGGTGGCGCATACGCCGCAGGGTGCCGAATTGCTGCGCAACTTCACCCACAAGGTCGCCGGCTGCCGCGGCGACTGGACGATGGCGCTGTTCCGCGCGCAGATCCTGAACCGCATCCGCCGCCAGGTCGGCCACGGCAACGTCGTGCTCGGGTTGTCGGGCGGCGTCGACTTCGGCGGTCGCGGCGGCGCTGCTGCACGAGGCGGTCGGCGACCAGCTGACCTGCATCTTTGTCGACACCGGGATGCTGCGCGCCGGCGAGCCCGAGGAAGTGGTCGAGCTGTTCCGCCGCCATTATAACATCCCGCTCGTCCATCGCGACGCCGGCGACCTGTTTCTCGCCACGCTCGCTGGCGTCACCGACCCCGAGGAAAAGCGCAAGCGGATCGGCGCCACCTTTGTCGACGTGTTCGACGAGGAGGCGCACAAGCTCGGCGACGTCGAGTTCCTCGCCCAGGGGACGCTCTATCCCGACGTGATCGAGTCGACGAGTGCGGCGGGCGGGCCCTCGGTCACGATCAAATCGCACCACAATGTCGGCGGGTTGCCCGAGCGCATGAAATTGCGGCTGGTCGAGCCGTTGCGCGAATTGTTCAAGGACGAGGTGCGCGAATTGGGCCGCGAGCTCGGCCTGCCCGAGCGGCTTGTCGGGCGCCATCCGTTCCCGGGGCCGGGGCTGGCGATCCGCATCCCCGGCGAGGTCACCCGCGACAAGATCGAGATCCTGCGCAAGGCCGACGCGGTGTTTATCGAGGAAATCCGCAATGCCGGCCTCTACGACGCGATCTGGCAGGCGTTCGCGGTATTGCTGCCGGTCAGGAGCGTCGGGGTGATGGGCGACGCGCGCACCTACGACTTTGCCTGCGCATTGCGCGCGGTAACCTCGACCGACGGCATGACCGCCGACACCTTTCCATTTTCGCACGAGTTCCTCGGCCGCGCCGCGACCCGCATCATCAACGAAGTCCGCGGCATCAACCGCGTCGTCTACGACGTAACCTCAAAACCCCCCGGCACCATCGAGTGGGAATGAGGGGTGTCGGACATTGCGGCGCTCTCGGGGATCGACGCGCCAGGGTGAATCCGATCCCGGATTTTGGTGAGCTTTTGATTTTAAAACATCGATTTTAACGGGCTCGGCTTAAGCGTAAGCGCAGCAAAAAAGAGCGCAGCGTATCGGACGGCATTTTGACGGCCGCCGATCTAACTATCCGTTTCAGGCTGGGCAGTCCGAGCACACCGAGAAGCCTCGCCGGGCGATATAATATCCACCTGAAGCGATGCTGGCTCGCCAAAGGAATTGCATTGGGAGAGGCGGGCGAGCAGCAGATGTTGTGGTTGGGGGATGGGGGACCGCAATGTCTGCTCTAGTGATCCGGGACGACATCAGTTCGCAGCAACTGCGCAGGCCCGGCGGGAGCGCGACGGCCGGGTCAGCGCCCGGCTGATCGCGATCGCCAACGCGCTTGACGGGATGGACCGGGCGAGTGCGGCGCGGTTGGCGGGGATGGATCGGCAGACGTTGCGCGACTGGGTGCACCGCTACAATGCCGAAGGGATCGCCGGGCTGTGCGACCGGCCGAAACCGGGGCGCATGCCCAAGCTGAGCGAGGGTCAGAGGGCCAGCCTGAAAGCGATTGTCCTGGCCGGTCCCGATCCGGCGGCGCATCAGGTCGGGCGTTGGCGGATCGTCGATCTGTGCCGCTATGTCGAGGAGCTCTGGGCGGTCAGCTACAGCGAGACCGGGATGCTGCGCCTGTTATGGTCGCTTGACCTGAGCCACCGCAAGACCCGGCCACGCCACCCGCAGAGCGACGCGAAGGCCCAGCAAGCCTTCAAAAAAGGGGCTTTGCTGTTTGCCTGAACCAGATTGCCGCGGCCCATCCCGAGGCTCAGCGGTTCGAGATCTGGAGCCAAAGCCTGCCCCGGCGCAGGAGCGTGTGAAGAATTCCTCCATTTGGGCGGTTGTGTGATGCTCGTCGCGAGAGCGGGGGCGTGGTGATGTTGGGTGGCGCGCGGGTGCTGGAGGCGAACCGGTCGCAATTGTCGTGGGACCTGGTGGATTTGGAGGCTTTGCTGCCGGCGGGGCATCGAGCACGGCTGGTGTGGCGGTTTGTCGAGACGCTGGATTTGACCGCCTTTTACGAGGCGATTCGGTCACGCGAGGGCGAGGCCGGGCGTCCGGCGGCCGATCCGAAGATACTGCTGGCACTGTGGCTCTATGCCACCCTGGAAGGGGTGGGCGCCGCGCGCGAGTTGGACCGTCTGGTGAGCCGGGACATAGCGTATCGCTGGCTGGCGGGGGGTGTGCCGGTCAACTATCACGGGCTTTCGGATTTCCGGGTGGGGTGGTCCGAGGAGTTGGATCGGCTGTTGACCGAAAGCGTCACGGCGCTGGTGTCGGAAGGGTTGGTCGAGCTGGACGAGATCGCGGTCGACGGAACCAAGGTGCGCTCGCCGGCCGCGTCGCGGTCGTTCACGCGCGGGGGACGGCTGGAGCGGATCGAGCGGCAGGCGGCGGAGCGGGTGGAGCGGCTGCGGCGGGAGGTGGCCTGCGATCCGGCAGCGGCGACGCAACGTCGGCGGGCAGCCCAAGAACGCGCGGCGCGCGAGGCCGAGGCCAAGGTGGCCAAGGCGCGCGCGGCGCTCGATCGGCTGCGCCGGGAGAAAGAGGCGCGCGCGAAGACGCACCCGCAGGAGGAGAAGCACAAGGGCGCCCCTTCGGTGTCGCTGACCGATCCGGAAGCGCGGCGGATGCGCTTTCCCGACGGCGCGGTGCGAGCGGGGTACAATGTGCAGACCGCCGCGGTGCCCGATCAGGGGCTGATCGTGGCGGTGATGACGACCGACCGCCGCAACGACCAAGGTCTGGCCCGACCGCTGGTGGACGCGGTGGCCCGCCGTTACGGGCGCGCGCCGCGGCGGGCGCTGTTCGATGAAGGCTACGCCTCGCGGGCCGATATCGCGGCCCTTGATGAACACCCCTTGGGGCCGGTGAGGGTCTACGCGCCGCCACCGGGCGGGAAGCCGGAAGCGGCACTGCAACCCTCCGGACGGGACAGTCGCCGCTATAAGCGAGCGCGCGAGCCCCAGGCGGTGCAGGACTGGCGCGCGCGGATGCAAACCGCAGAGGGCCAAGCGATCTTTCGCCGGCGCAAACTGATCGAGCGCCTCCACGCCCATTACAAGAACCGCGGCCTCGGCCGCTTGACCGTGCGGGGCTTGGCCAAGACCCAGGCGGCCGTGCTCTGGCATGCGCTGGCCAATAACCTGATGGTCGCCCACCGGCTCAGGGCTGCGGCCTCGGCCGCCTAACGGGACGATCACCAGCCCCCGCACCGCTGCGCTCCCCGCCATACCGGCAATCCCGCCTGATCTGCCCGATGCCTCATTGCTTCAATCGCGGCAAAAAACAGAATCCTTCACACGCTCGCAGGCCGGGGACGAGGCCCGGGTCGGGCAAAAGGGGCGCACCGGCTATGTCTGGTGGCAGCGCGGCCATACCCCGCGCGGGCGGCGCGATGTCGGCTACCAGTCGGCCTGGATCATCGGTGCCGTCTGCCCGGCGCGCGACACCGGGGTGGCGCTGGTGCTGACCCGGCTCGACACCGCCGCGATGACCCTGTTTCTCGCCGAACTCTCCCAGGCCGTGGCCCCCGGCGCGCATGGCGTGGTGCTGATGGACAAAGCCGGCTGGCACACCGCCGGCGATCTCGTCGCGCCCGAAAACCTCAGCCTCGTCTTCCTGCCGCCCTACTCACCCAAACTCAACCCGATCGAGCGACTGTGGCTGCATCTGCGCGACAATCGCCTGTCGCACCGCGGCTTTCGCACCACCGACGAGATCATCGACAGCTGCTGCGCGGCTGGGACCTGGCTGCTCGGCGAAACCGGTCGCATCCGCTCGCTGTGCTCCTATCCCTGGCTCGCACGGGTTAGCACTTAATCAGGTCGGTATTAGAGAATGGGCCTGCCGTCTCGGAGCTCTGCCGCCGATGCGCATGACTGCATCATGGTCCAGGTCCGATGCGGACCTACCGAATACAAGGGTGTGGCGCGATCTTCCGCGCCCGATGGCAGGCTCCCCTCGGATCGTCCGGCACGAGCGTCAAATCGGCGCCAACCTCTGGATAGGCTGCCCCACCACGACGCCGAGAGGAGAAAGCGCAGCGAGGAACACACACGCCTTGACAACATCGGCCCCATACAAGCCTGCCCCGCGGAGGCGGGGGCGAATCACGGCGTCACCGCCCGCGCCCGGCGGGCGGCGAGGACGTCTTGCTGATCGACCCGTTCTCGATCAGCGGTGCTTACGCTTACGGACATGCGTTGAACTGGCTCGACACCCTCGACCCCGACCACCCCGATGTCGTCAGCCGCGCCGGGACCCTCGCCGACATGCTGGTCGTCCGCTCCGGCTTCGAGAGCGAGCCGCACTGGAACGACACCGCCCGCGACCTGCTGCGCGGGTTTTGGTCCATGTCGCCGGCTTGCCTCCCCAGCAGCGTACGATGGCCGAATTGCGCGCGATGTTGACGGCACCCGAGGACCAATTCGCCGAGACGCGTTCTTTCTCGACGAGTTCGGCCAGCTCGGCCGTCTTGACGCTCTCGTCGACGGCCTGACGTTGATGCGCGGCTACGGCGTCCAGCTCTGGCTGTTGGTGCAGGACCTGTCGCAGCTCAAGGCCGTCTATCCGCGCTGGCAGAGTTTCCTGGCCAATACGAGCCAACAGTATTTTGAGACCGCGGATTACGACACCGCGCATTACATCAGCAATGCCCTCGGCCATTACACGATCGCGTTCGAAACCGCCAATCGCTCGCATCACACCAGCCAGGCTTTCAAACCCGGCACCTCGACCGACGGCAGCGTCGAGCACCGCCATGGCCGCTCCCTGCTGACCCCCGACGAGATCATGCGCCTCGGCCGCGCCCGCCCGATTGTCATGATCGCCGGCGAGCCGCCTTACCTGCTCGACCGCCTCGACTATCGCTCCGATCCCGCCTGTGCCGCCGGCGCCGACCCCAACCCGATGCATTTCCCCGCCGCCGCACAGTGAGCCGCGCGAGGGCCGCTTTCGGACCTATTGATCTTCCGAAACCTCAGACAGGTGCCGGCTCGGCTCCATGCGCTCGTGCAATACCCGCACGATCTCGATCAGATCCGAGGTGACCGCGCGGTAATAAAGCACATGGACCGGCCGTCTCACTCTGCCCGTCAAATCCGCACTTCTCGCGTGCCGGAGATGAAAGCTGCGGATTCCTGGCCGCAATTCCTTGCGGGATCGCGTTGCTGTCCCCTCGGGCTCGGCCGCGATCTTGCGCATCGCCGCGGCGAGGAGCGCTGCATACCGCCGCCGACTGTCCGCGCCCCACTGTCTGCTGCTGGCCGCCAGAATGCCGATCAGGTCCGCCTCCGCCAACGGCGAGAGGCGATAGCGCGCCATCCTTCAGCACGCCTGGCTCTTCGGTCGATCAGTCAATCCATCGAGATACGCATCGAGCTCGGCATCGGCGATCTCGGTGAATTCGCCGCGATCGAGCGCGGCAACGCCGGCATCGATCTGCTGGCGCAAGGCCTCGAGCTTAAGCGCGTCCTGGCGCCGGCGCTGCTGCAATGCGCGCAACGCATCGCGTACCGCCTCGCTGGCGTTCTGATATTCGCCCGACTTGACCGCCTCCTCGATGAAGGCGTCCTGCTCCGGCGTCAGGCTGATGTTGCGGGTCGGCATCGCCGGGTTTCCCTCGATCCCGCCAATTTAGCGGTCATGGCAAAGTTTGCCAAGGTGGGGCCAATTCATATCCCGACCAACTCATCACTCATCCTCGACCACGACTTCCGGCCAGCGCCGGATCACACCGGCGCAGGTCCTGGCAAAGTGGAGCGATTTTCGGCGAGGATTGGGGCGCAGGCGTAGCGCGAAAAGATCGGCGAGACCGAAGGGAGCCTGGATGTGGAGCCGGTCGTCCGGGTCGAGCCGCGCGCCGACCGCGAACGCAGCGCTGGTAAAGCGCTCTAATGCTTCGGCCGTACAGGACAACGGCGTATATGCCTCGCCAAACTTGCCTTCAAACCATAGGTGAATGCGCGCTTGGTTGCGAACCTCGACCATGCTTCGAAGCGGCTCCTCGAAAGCACCCTGCACGCGCCGGATAACTGCGTCCTCGGCTTCGTAGGAGATGTCCGACCGGTTGAAATAGGCGAGGTCGTAATCCTTAATCGCGTAGTCGGGCGGCCGACCGGTAAGGGGGTTCAGCACCGGCTGATAGCGCAAGATAACGGGACTCGTTCAGCGAGCAGAGACACGCGTGCCGGGGTGCGCGGATCGCCGCTGCGAGAGCTTGCGGGAAGCGGCGGGGCTATGCTGGTTTGAGGCGGGCGACGAGCACCAGGTTGAGGGCGACCACGGCAGACCACAGGTAGGCCTTGAGGTGGTCGAGCCCGCGCCAGGTGCACCGTGCCCCGCCATAGGCGCGCTTCTTGAAGCAGGAGATGCCGGCTTCGATCCCGGTCAGCCACCCCGCAAGGGGGCACGCCTCACTTGGCCGATGAGTTGTCAACCAAACGTGATCTACAGGGGCGCGCTCGAAGGCAAATGCGCTTAACCTCGCGCAAGCCGATTGTCGTGGAAGCAAAAGTGTGACCGCCTTCGATCAAATTCAGCCCGGCGCACGGCTGAAAGGCCTTTATCTGGGCGGCATCGCCGAGGTTGTTCAGGTCGCGCGTTTCGGCGCCGACGCACTGAACATCGTATTCCGGGCGGACGGCCGCGTTGGCGAGCGCCTCGTTTACCGCGGCGAGGAGGCTGGGTTCGAGTTCGTCGAGGCAGGTCGGAGCTATGCGTTCGACGCCGACGGCAGCTTGCTGCGGCTCGCCTCCGAGGCCTACCGGATTCGCCTCGCCCACCTTTTCGACCCGTATCTCGCCGTCACCGCATCGCAGATCGAGGCGTTGCCGCACCAGATCACCGCGGTTTATGGCGAGATGCTGCCGCGACAGCCGCTGCGCTTCCTGCTCGCCGATGATCCCGGCGCCGGCAAGACCATCATGGCCGGGCTGCTGATCAAGGAGCTCCTGATCCGCGGTGACCTCGAGCGCTGCCTGATCGTGGCGCCCGGCAACCTTGTCGAGCAGTGGCAGGATGAGATGGCCGAGAAGTTCGGCCTCGGCTTCGACCCCGTCACCCGCGATCAGATCGAAGCCTCGATCACGGGTAATCCGTTCGTAGAGCGTAATCGGCTCATCCTCCGGCTCGACATGGCGGCGCGGTCGGACGAGCTGAAAGCCAAGCTCAGCGCCGCGCCCGAGTGGGACCTCGTCATCTGCGACGAAGCGCATCGGATGGCGGCGTCCTACTTTGGCGGCGAGGTGAAGGAGACGCAGCGCTACAAGCTGGGCAAATTGCTCGGGACGCGGACCCGAAACCTGCTGCTGATGTCGGCGACCCCGCACAATGGCAAAGAGGCCGACTTCCAGCTCTTCATGGGCCTGCTTGATGCGGACCGGTTCGAAGGTCGGTTCCGAGAGGGCGTCCATAAAGCCGACGTATCGGACATGATGCGTCGGCTCACCAAGGAAGAGCTGTACCGCATGGACGGCACACCGCTTTTCCCGGAGCGCCGGGCCTACACAGCTGGCTACGCGCTCTCGCCTGAGGAGGTCGACCTCTACCAGGCGGTCACGAGCTATGTCCGTGACGAGATGAACCGCGCCGACCGCACCGGCGACGGGACAAGGCGCAACAGCGTCGGCTTCGCACTGCAGATTTTGCAGCGCCGGCTGGCTTCCTCTCCGGCCGCGATCCATCGTTCGTTGGAGCGTCGCCGTAAGCGGCTTGAAGAACGCCTGCGTGAGGAGCGGCTGTTCCGCGACGGAGCCTCCCGGCTGGCGGGATCGCCGTCATTGCCGAGTTACGATCCGGACGAGTTCGAGGACGTTCCCGGCGAAGAGCAGGAGGCGGCGGAAGAGCAGATCCTCGATTTGGCGACAGCGGCCCAGACGCTGGCCGAGCTGGAGGCTGAGATCGCCATTCTCAAGGATCTGGAGGAACGTGCGCTGCGCCTGAAGCTGTCTGGCCGGGACGCGAAATGGCGCGAGCTGGAGTCAATTCTGGACGAGCCGATAATGCTCGACCCCGCCACCAGTCTCAGGCGCAAGATCATCATCTTCACCGAGCCGAGGGACACGCTCGACTATCTCGCTCAGAAGATCGCGGCGCGGATTGGCGAACCGGCGGCGGTCGTCGTGGTTCATGGCGGGGTGGCGCGCGAGGCCCGCCGGGCGGCGATCGCAGCCTTCAACAGCGATCCGGTCGTGCGCATCATGGTCGCGAACGATGCCGCCGGTGAAGGGGTGAACCTCCAGCGCGGCGCGCATTTGATGGTCAACTACGACCTGCCCTGGAATCCAAACCGGATCGAGCAGCGGTTCGGGCGAATTCACCGCATCGGCCAGACCGAAGTCTGCCACCTCTGGAACCTGTGCGCCTCCAACACGCGCGAGGGCGAGGTCTATCGTCGCTTGCTCGAAAAGCTGGAAGAGGCGCGCGCCGCGCTCGGCGGCAAGGTCTACGACGTTTTGGGCGAGCTGTTCGAGGGCCACGCGCTGCGCGACCTCTTGGTCGACGCGATCCGCTACGGCGACCGGCCCGAGGTGAAAGCGGAATTGTTCCGCAAGGTCGACGGCGCCGTCGACGTCGCCACGATCGAAACCCTGGTGGCGGAGCGCAAGCTGACCTCGGAAGGCCTCGACCCCAACACAGTCTCGGCGATCCGCGAGGAGATGGAGCGGGCGCAGGCCCGCCGCCTTCAGCCGCATTTCATTGGCGCATTCTTCCGCGAGGCCTTTGCGCTGCTTGGCGGCCGGATCACCCAGCGCGAGACGGGGCGGTTCGAGATTACCCGCGTGCCCGGAGTCCTCAAGGAACGAGACCGGCTGATCGGCCGCGGCGATCCCGTGCTCGACCGCTATGCGCGGGTCACTTTCGAGAAGACGCTGATCGCCGGCCAGCCGCAGGCGGAGCTTCTCGCACCCGGCCATCCGTTGCTCGATGCCGTCGTCGATTTGGTGCTCGAACGCTTCCAGCCCTTGCTTGGACAAGGTGCGGTGCTCGTCGACGAGACCGACGAGAGCCTGGAACCACGGCTGCTCGTCTATCTCGAACACGCGATCCGCGATGGGCGCACCGGCCGGACCGGCGAGCCGCGGGTGATCTCACAACGGCTGCAATTCATTCACCTGACGGAAGACGGCACTGCTGTGGATGGCGGCTCGGCGCCCTATCTCGATTACCGGCCGATCACGGTTGAAGAGCGCTCGACGGTCGAGGACGCGATCGCCGCGCCATGGCTGGCGCAGCCGGTTGAAGATCGTGCTCTCGCCTATGCCATCGCCAGCCTCGTTCCGGGCCATCTCGCCGAGGTGAAGCGCCGCAGGCTTGCCGAGATCGACAAGGTCGAGCGCGAGGTCCGAGCCCGTCTGACCCGCGAGATCAATTATTGGGATGCACGCGCCGCCCGGCTGCGCGAAGAGGAGCGTGCCGGCAAGGAGCAGCGGATCAACGCCGTCAATGCCGAGGCGACGGCCCAGCGCATGGTCGAGCGCCTGCACAAACGACAGGGCGAACTGGATCGCGAGCGGCAAATCACTGCCCTGCCGCCGGTGCTGAAAGGCGCGGCGTTGGTGATCCCGCACGGGCTGCTGCGGTCATTGGCTGCCCGCACCGAACCTGGGAGGGTCCAGGGCTTCGCCGAAGATCCCGCCGCCCGCGCCGCCATCGAGCGGCTGGCGATGGACGCGGTGATGGCGCATGAGCATTCGCTCGGCAACCTGCCGCGCGACGTCTCGGCCGAAAAGAAGGGTTGGGATATCGAGAGCCGCGACCCGGGCACTGGCCATCTGCGCTTTATCGAGGTCAAAGGACGCCACGCTGACGCCCGCGATGTGATCGTCACCAAGAACGAGATTCTGGCTTCGCTGAACGCCTCCGACGCGTTCCACCTGGCGCTGGTGAAGGTGGAGAACGGCTTTGCCCATCGACCGATCTACGTGGAACGCTTTTTCAATCGCGAGCTGGGCTTTGCCGAGACCGCGATCGTGTTCAATCTGGCCGACCTTCTGTCCTTGGCCGATCGCGCCGCGTAGGGCGCGTTGCCTCGACAGCGACGGATGCCGCGTCTATATTCAAAGCGCAATTATAGACAGGGAAGCACATGGCATTGAGCCTCAAGGACAAGGAGACCGATCGTCTCGCGCGCGAGGTCGCCGCACTGACCGGCGAGACATTGACCGACGCGATCCGCAAGGCGCTCGCCGAGCGGCTGGAGCGCGAGCGACTGCGGCGCGGCGTATCCCCGCGCCTTGCCGACCGGCTCATGGAACTCGGCCGCGAATGTGCGGCCCTTCCCGATTACGACACCCGCAGCCCGGATGAGATCGTCGGCTACGACGAAACCGGGATGTGGCGCTGATGGTGATCGATACTTCGGCGATCGTCGCCATACTGTTCGACGAGCCCGACCAGCGGCGCTACGACGAAGCGATCGAGGCGGCGGGCGTTCGCCTCCTTTCAGCGGTGACGCGAGTCGAGCTTTCCTTCGTGATCGAGGGGCGCAAGCGCGAAGCGGGGCGCGAACGGCTGGAGCGGTTTTTCCGACTGACCGGCACCGAAATCGTCGCCGTTACACTCCAGCAGGCCGAAATCGCCATCGACGCGTTTCGTCGCTTCGGGAGGGGGCGCCACCGGGCGGCGCTGAATATCGGCGACTGCTTCTCTTACGCGCTCGCCGTGGCGACAGACGATACGCTGCTCTTCAAGGGTGACGACTTCACCCACACCGACATTCGCCCGGCATTGCCGCCGGCAGCGGCGGCGCCATGACGATCCGCAAAAAGCTCATCGAGGTGTCGATCCCGCTGGAGGCGATCAATGCCGCCGCGGCGCGGGAGAAGTCGATCCGGCACGGGCATCCTTCGACCTTGCATCTGTGGTGGGCGCGGCGGCCGTTGGCGGCGTGCCGGGCGGTATTGTTCGCGCAGCTGGTCGACGACCCCTCCGCCTGGCCGGAGCGCTTCGCGGGCGAGGCGGCGCAGGAGGCCGAGCGCAAGCGGCTGCATGCGGTCATCGCCGAGTTGGTGAAGTGGGAGAATTCGAACAACGAGACGGTGCTGAACCGGGCGCGCTGGGAGATCGCGCGCTCGGTCGCCTGGGGCCGCGGCGAGGAGCCGCCGGCGCGCGACGACGGCGCGGCGATCCTCGCTTATCTGCAAGAGAAGGCGCCGCCGGTCTACGACCCGTTCTGCGGCGGCGGCTCGATCCCGCTGGAGGCGCAGCGCCTGGGCTTGCGCGCCTACGGCTCGGACCTGAACCCGGTCGCGGTGCTGATCTCGAAGGCGCTGGTCGAGATCCCGCCGAAATTCGCCGGCAGGCCGCCGGTGCATCCCGGCCGCGACCTGCACAAGCATTATCGCGGCGCGCAGGGTATGGCCGAGGATGTGCGCTTTTACGGGCAGTGGATGCGCGACGAGGCCGAGCGGCGGATCGGTCATCTTTACCCGCAGGGCGCGCGGCCTCCGGCCCGCCTGCGGCCGGGAGGCGACTCGACGGTGATCGCGTGGCTGTGGGCGCGCACGGTGCGCTCGCCCGACCCGCGCGCCAAGGGTGCCATGGTGCCGCTGGTCTCGTCCTTCATGCTCTCGACCAAGGAGGGCCGGAAGGCCTGGGTCGAGCCGGTGATCGACCCGGCCGCCCCCGATGGCTGGCGCTTTGAGGTGCATACCGGCGTGCTCGCGAAGGCCGATGAGGAGCGGCTGAAGAAGGGGACCAAGACGGCGCGTGGCTCGAACTTCGTCTGTGTGCTGACCGGCGCTGCGATCTCGCCCGATTACATTCGAAGCGAAGGACTGGCGGGCCGGCTCAGCGCTCGGCTGATGGCGATCGTCGCGGAGGGCGAGCGGGGGCGCGTCTATCTTTCGCCCGACGCCGGAGCACGAGGCCTGCGCGCGCTGAGGCAAGGCCGTCAGACACTGGCGGCCTCGAAGTGCGAAATGCCCGAGAATCCGCGCTGGTTCTCGCCGCCCGGTTATGGAATGAAGACGGTACGTTCGATCTCTTCACCCCCCGTCAGCTGGTGGCGCTGACGACGTTTTCCGATCTGGTCGGCGAGGCGCGGGAGAGGGTGCTGGCGGACGCGCTGGGGGCGCGGGCGTCCCGCCCGCGTTCCGAATGGCACACCCGCCGCCTTCCCCACTGGGAGGCGGGCGAGACCGCCCAGGCCATCACCTTCCGCCTGCACGACAGCCTGCCGCGCGCCGCGCTGGATCACATCGAGAGAGAGCTCGCCGGACAACCTGCCGCTGCCCGCTCCGCTGAGCGTCGCCGCCGCATCGAGGCATTGCTCGACCAGGGCGGCGGGGCACGTCATCTCGCCGACCCCGCCGTCGCGCGCATCGTCGAAGACGCGCTCAAGCATTTCGACGGCGCCCGCTACCATCTGCACGCCTGGTGCGTGATGCCCACCCATGTCCACGTGCTGATCACGCCGCAGCATGGCGAGAGCCTGTCGGCAATCCTGCATGCGTGGAAATCGTTCACGGCCAAGCAGGCGAATGCGGTGTTGGGGCGGGAAGGAACCTTCTGGCAGGAGGAGTATTTCGACCGGGTGATCCGCAACGAGGCGCATTTTGCCGCGGAGCTTGCCTATATTCACGACAACCCGGTCAAGGCGGGGCTGTGCGCGGCGGCGCAGGAATGGGCGTTTTCCAGCGCACGCGGCGAGGATTGGCGGGCGGGACGCCCGCCCTCCCAGGATGACATCCCGCTGCACGCCGGCGGCACCGGCGCTGCCGCCTACGCCGACGCCGTCGCGACGTATTTGGCGTTCGCCCTTAGCAAGATCGCTAATATCGGGTCTTCGATTGCGAGCTGGATGTCCGATCGCGGAGCATTTCGGGAGACCTTCGCCCGGCAGGCTATTCCCATGGTCTGGGATTTTGCCGAGTCGAACTCGTTTGCGGACGCGGGCGGGTCGTTTTTAAGTGCGGTCGCCAAGGGGGCAATGGCAATTGCGGATACACCCGCATGTTCAAGTGGCTCCATTAAATTATTGGCTGCTCAACGAAATTCGTTCAGTCCAGATTCAATCCTCGTTTCCACGGACCCCCCTTATTATGACAATATCGGCTACGCCGATCTCTCTGATTTCTTTTATGTCTGGCTTAAGCGTTCGCTCGATGAGCATCTGGCCCGACCTTTTCCGCCGCCTGACCACGCCGAAAGACCGAGGAACTGGTGGCGACGCCCTACCGACACGGCGGCAAGGATGAGGCCGAAGCCTTCTTCATACGAGGCATGGGCGAGGCGTTGACCGCGATGAGGAAGGCGGCGACCGATGGTGAACCGCTTGCCATCTACTACGCGTTCAAACAGTCCGAACTTGCCGAGGAAGGCATCGTCTCCGCCGGCTGGGCGTCTTTCCTGCAAGCGGTAGTCGATGCCGGACTTGGCGTCGATGGTACCTGGCCGGTTCGCACCGAAAGTCCCGGTCGGATCATCGCAAAGGACTCAAACGCCCTCGCATCCTCGATCGTCCTCGTCTGCCGCAAGCGCGCCGCCGCCGCGCAAACCGCCACCCGCGCCGATTTTCTGCGCGCGCTGAAGCGCGAGATGCCGGATGCGGTGGAGCAGATCCGCAAGGCCGGGGTCGGGCCGGTTGACATGCCGCAATCGGTGATCGGGCCGGGCATGGGCGTCTTCACCCGCTATGCCCGGGTGCTGGAGGACGACGACCGGCCGATGAGCGTCAGGACGGCGCTGGCGCTGATCAACCGCGTGTGGGGCGAGATCGAGAACGATCTCGACGCCAATTTCGATCCCGAGACGCAGGTGGCGCTCGCCTGGTTCACCACTTACGGGTTCGATGCCCGCGCCTCCGGCGACCTGATCAGTGTGGCGAACGCCAAGAACATCCCGATCGAGGCGCTGTTCCGATCTGGTGTGTTCGAGAATCTGCACGGGAAGGCGCGGCCTGACGCCGCGCGACGGGAGCGCGGAAATCCCGTCCGCAGGCGGGCAGGATGCCCGCGCTGCCGAGCCGCCCGCCCTCCGAATGGACGGTGTGGCAATGCGTGCAGCACACCGCCCACGTGCTGCGCGCCGAGGATGGCGGCGCGCAGGCGGCGGCAAGGCTCGTCGCCGCGATGGGGGCGAAGGCCGAGGATGCCCGCGCCCTCGCCTACCGGCTTTACGAGATCGCCTCGCAAAAGGGCTGGGCGGCCGAGGCATTGGTCTACAACGAGCTCGCGCAGGATTGGGCGCAGCTCGAAGACCAGGCGGCGCGGCAACAACCGATCCCGGCGACCCGCGACCTGTTCGGAGCGATAGCGCCATGAGCACGGAAAAGGAAACGCTCCAGCGCGTGCAGGGCGCGCTTTATCACCTGCGCCGCGGCCTCGCCCCCTTTGTCGAGGCGCGGATGAAGGCGCGGCACGGCGCGCAATGGCTCGTCTATGCCAGCCGCGCCGCCGGCGGCGACCCGCGCGCCGCGCTCGACGAATACGGGCTGCTGAAGACCATGATCGACAACTGGCGGGACGCGTTCGACGAGAGCTTCGCGCGCAACGATAAACATCGGGTGCGGAACTTCACGTCGATGGCGCTCGATGCGCGCAACGCCACGTCTCATCTTTCATTGCCGATCCAGGACAACGAGGCGCTGCGCTATCTCGATGCGGCGCACCAGCTCCTCGACTGCCGTAAAGGCCCCGGCGGCGGAGATCGCCGAGGCCAAGCGCCTCTACGACGAGCAGCGGCAGAGCGGCCTTGCCGCACCCGCGGCGGTTCCGGCGCCGGCCGCCGCACTGCCCCGGCGGCCGCACCTGACTGCGGCGGAGCCGGCGGCGGACAAGCCGGGCAAGGCATTGCGGCCGTGGATCGAAGTGGCGCTGCCGCACCCGGATGTGCTCGCCAACCGCTTCAAGGAGGCGGAGTTCGCCGCCGATCTGTTCGCGGTCGATTCGGGCAACGCCGAGGGCGACTACGCGACGCCACGCGGCTTCTTCGGGATCACCTTTCTGACCGAGGGGCTGAAGCGCGTCCTTCTTTCCGCCTTGCAGCGGCTCTCGGGCCAGGGCGGCGATCCGGTGATCGGGCTGCAAACGGCGTTCGGCGGCGGCAAAACCCACACCTTGCTCGCGGTCTACCATCTCGCGCGGCACCTGAACGAGGGCGGCGATCCGGCCGATCTGCCGGGTCTGGGACCGATCGTCGGCGGGCCTCGGGAAGGTTTCGTGGCAGAAGCCGCAGCTTGCGGCGTTCGTCGGCTCCGCCAAGGGCACCGACGTGTCGCTGACTTTGACCGACGGACCCAGGCTGCGCACCTTGTGGGGCTATCTCGCCTGGCGCATCGCCGGCGAGGCCGGGCTCGACGCTGGTGGCCGAGGCCGAGGCGGCGCGCACCAACCCCGGCTCCGAGCTGATGGTCGAGGTATTCCGGCTCGCGGGACCGAGCGTGATCCTGCTCGACGAGCTGGTGATGTTCGCGCGCCAGCTCGACGACGCGCGGTTCGAGGCCCTGCTGTCCTTCGTCCAGTCGCTGACCGAGGCGGCGAAGATGGCGCCGGGCGTGCTGATCGTCGGCTCGCTGCCCGAGAGCGACGCCGAGGCCGGCGGCGCCCGCGGCCGCGAGGCGCTGCTGCGGCTCGAAAAAGTGTTCGGGCGGGTGCAGTCCCCGTGGTTGCCGGCATCGGGCAACGAGACCTACGAGATCGTCCGGCGCCGGCTGTTCCAGGCGCTCGACGCCGAGGGCGAGCGGGCCCGAGACGAGACGGTGAAGGCGTTCGCCGACCTCTACCGGCGCAACCCGGCCGAGTTTCCGCCCGAGGCGAGGGAGACGCGCTACACCGAACTGCTGCGCCTCTCCTACCCGATCCATCCCGAGCTGTTCGACCGGCTCGCCAAAGACTGGTCGAGCCTGGAAAAATTCCAGCGCACCCGCGATGTGCTGCGCCTGATGGCGAATGTCGTCGGCGTGCTGTGGCAGGCGCAGGCGCACGATCCGCTGATCCTGCCGGCGCGGGTGCCGGTGGCGCATGAGCGGGTGCGGGCGAGCGTGCTCTATCCGCTCGATCCGGCCTTCGCCGCCGTCGTCGACCGGGAGGTGGACGGCGACGGCTCATTGCCGGCGCGGATGGAGGCGAACCCGACGCGCCGGATCAGCCAGGCGCGCGCGGCGACGCGAGCCGCGCGCGCGGTGTTTCTGTGCTCCGCGCCGCTGGTCGGCCAGCCCAACGCCGGGCTCACCGGTCAGGGCTTGCGCCTCGCCTGCGCCGAGCCCGGCGATCAGCTCGCCATCTTCGGCGAGGCATTGCGCGAATTGTCGGAGCGCGCGACCTTTCTTTACGAGGAGGCGGGGCGCTATTGGTTCTCGACCCAACCGACCCTTAACCGGCTCGCCGAGGATCTCGCCAAGGGGCTGCCGGAGCATGAGGTCGATGCCGCGATCGTCGCGGTGCTGCGAGAAGACGGCAAGGCCAAAGGCCGGTTCCACCGCGTGTTCGCGGTGCCGGACGATCCGACCGGGATCGACGAGGCCGAGGCTCTGTCGCTGGTGATCCTGGGGCCGGCGACGGCGCATGTCGGCAGGAGCGCCGGCAAATCCGCCGCGACGGAGGCGGTCACCGATGCGCTGATGCGGTGCCGCAGCGCGCAGCGCCGGTTCCGCAACACTTTGCTGTTTGTCGCCGCCGACGAGACGCAGCTTGCGACCGCCCGCGAGGCGATGCGGCGGGCGTTGGCGTGGGAGTTGATCGGCGGCGACCCGCGCCAGGACAGGCGCGTCGACAGCCGGCTGCAAAATCAAATGACGCAGGCGCAGCTCGCCGACGCGCGCGACAAGTTCAAAAACAACCGCGAGGGTGCGGCGCGGGCGGTGCGGGCCGCCTGGGGCCACGTGCTCTTCCCCGTCGAAAGCACCGAGCCCGGCAAGCCCTTCGATCTCGATCATCTCGCGCTGACCGCGCGGGAGCGCGCCGGCGTGCCGGGCGCCGTCTATGAAAAGGCCAGCGCCAAAGGCGACGGGATCGTCAAGGAGACGCTCGGCGGCGAAACCTTCGCCAAGCGGCTTGCGGAGCTGTGGCCGGACGACCGGCCGCATCTGCCGGTGGCGCAGATCGCCGAATGGTTTGCGACTTATGTCTATCTGCCGAAATTGCGCGACCGTGTGGTGCTGGAAACCGCTATTCGCGAGGCGCTGGCCAGGCTCGATCCGAAATTTGCCTATGCGGAGGGATTTGACGAACCCTCCGGCAAATATGCCGGGCTGCTGTGGCAGAAAGCGCCGACCGGCCCGATGTCGCCGACAGCGCTGTTGGTGCGTCCGCAGGTTGCGATGGCGCAGCTGCGCCCGGTGGCGGCGACGCCGCCGCCCGAGCCCGGTCCGAGTTCGCTGGAGGATGGCGCCGGTCCCGTCCCACCGATCACTGCGGGGCCGAGCGCGAGCCGGCAGCCGCGGCGGTTCTTCGGGTCGGTCGAGATCGACATGGTCCGGCCGGTGAAGGCGTTCGACACGATCCTGAGCGCGATCGTGATGGAGCTGCAGCGCGCGAAGGGCGCTAAGGTGACTCTGACGCTGGAGATCGAGGCTGCCGCGGAGAATGGATTTTCCGACGCCGATATCGGCGTCGTCCGCGACAACGCGCGCCAATTGAAATTCAAGACCGAATTGACCGGGTTCGAGTGAGCGCTAAAATCTGTTATCAAGAATAAATGCCAGGCGGGCTAGCCACGATCGACGAGGACCGGCTGCAGCCCCCGAAAGGGTCAGGCAAGGTTGAGTTCGAGGTCGGGGTGCAAGACCGGACGATAGCCGGCGCGCATCGCAAGCAAGGTGGAAGGCGGGGTCAGCAGCCCATCGGCACGAGGGAATTGTTGCGCGGCCCTATAGCCTTCCTCGGTCCAACGGAACGCGTGGCCGCGCGCTAGGGTGAAGGCAGCGCCGGCGGCGGTAATCACGGCGCCGTCCGGCAATTCGCCGACCGGGCCTGGTATTGCGTGCACCCGTTTATGGCCACGTTCCAGCCGCTCGGCGTGCAGTTGTGCATCCATCTCGTGAGCCTGAGGGACGCTCCCTCCTCTACCCGTGGCCCAGGCGGTGCGGAACGCCTCGGCGTCCTCCCGACGGCAATAAAAGCAAGGCCGGTGGCCAGCGGCGAGCGCGATCGCCTCGTCAAGGAAGAAGAGCTCCGTCCAACTGCGGCGGCTCATCACCTCGCGCCGCCGCCCTTTATAGTGGAGGACGCAAACCAGCCACGCCTTGGCCGTCCAGCGCCTCCCGAGCAAGGTTTTTGTCGCCGGGTCGTGGATGATACCGCGGTTACCGATGAATGTGCCGCGCTGCGGTATCGCGACGATATCGCCGAACGGCGTCACCCGGTTTTGCAGGTGTCCATGATCACCATACATCGCCCCGTCCGGCCACCCCTGCTCACTGCGTCCGCTGGCGCCGCTTTCTATACCCTCTATAAGAAACGCTTTACGCATTTGATATAACGTCTGATTAAGGACGTTATTATGCGTGAGACCGGCAGGCTAGCTAGGGCAAGGGTTCGGCTGTCATTTAGAAAATTAAGTGGCGGAGCCTGCCTAGGCTCCGCTGATGTGGCGAGCGGCGATCCGCATTTTGTATTCCTGCATCGGCTTTGGCGCCGCATTCCTCGGCGCGCTCCTGTTCGGCGTCACGCTCGATTCAGGTCGGCGGGATATCGCAGCTGGCCGCGTGGATCGTCAGGAGCTTCGGCACCCCCGGACTTGCTTGCCTAGCCGGCGCGGCCGCGACGATGTTCCTGCCCCGCGACGTCTGGAAACGATCGCCATAAGTTGCCTGCTCGCTGCCTAACCAAAAAAACCGGCTGGTGAGTTCAATCGTCGCCCCCTGTGCTGGGGGATGCCGACTTACGGGCAAAGATCAGCCGAGAGCCCGGGACAGCGACTCCCAGGCTTAGTCTGGAAGATACATCTCCTCCATGGAGCGCAGACGCGGCTCGTCCAGAATGCGGCCATTGCTGGCTACGCCCCAGGGACTCTGAGCCGCCTGGGCACGGAGTGCATCCAGAGCCAATGTGCCGCGCTGCTGAAAATCATTCAAGAAATCCCAGTTAGCCTGCAAGCCTGCCATGGTGGTCAGCGCGGGAAACCAGGCCGCGGCGGCCCCGGCATCCTGCTGTGCCTGTAAGGAGGGATACGGCGACAGATGGGCGGGAATGAGGGGGACGACGGGCCCGGGAATGAGGCGAATTGCCTCTTGAATTTCTTCCCAAGTGCGCAAGCCATTGGGGCAGATGACATCGACCTGCGCTTCGGCTTTGTAGGCCTGGCAGCGTTCAATAATCTCCGCAAAGCTGGCGCCCGGCACGCCGCCGAGATCGCACCGGGCCATGATCACGAAGTCCGAGTCGAGAGCCTGTTTGGCATCCATCGCCGCCCGGAGCTTTCCGACCATCTCCTGAATTGAGATACAGCGGCGGCGGCGGCCGGATTTCGGCGGAAACGTCTGGTCTTCAATGTGGGCGCCCGCGATGCCCGCCTGAATGTATTCCCGCACGGTGTAATGCGTACTGATGGCATCACCGTAGCCTGTGTCGGCATCCGCGAAGACCGGGATCTGCACGGTCAGGACAATTTTCCGGGCGTTGTCCACCATGTCGCGCATACTGGTCCCGGAGTCGGGCCAGCCCAGTTGGTGCGCCGAGGTATTGCCCCCGGACATGTAGAAGGCGTCATAGCCCAGCGCTTCCGCCATCTTCGCACCGATGGGATTGATCCCGCCCGCTAAGACAAACAATGCGGGCCGTTGAAACAGGGTCTTCAGTCGGGTCGTCATACGTTGACGCTCTGGCATACGCAGTCTCCTCGTGTGTGACCGAACCGTCCTGGCGTCGCGGGGTGCGTCATGGCGCCGGGCAGCCAGCCAGCGCCTCCCCGGCTCATGCCAAGATGTTCTCGCGGTGCCTCAGAGCAACACAGTGGCCGAAGTGCCATACCGGGCCATGCCCCAGAGCTTCTAACGCACCGAGTTGTAGACGTCACGCCAACGCCTGATGGCTTCGATGTGACCCTCCACCGTGTTGAGGTTCGCGCCCATCGTCACGACAGATATGTGGCTCCCGCCAGCTTCGCGCCACGCCGCAATATCGCCGGGCCATTGGTTCTCCCCGCGACTGTATTGCTGGATGGACTCGAAGCCGAATGCATCGGCATCTCTTCCGAGCGCGAGCAGCTTGGCCGCGATCCTCGCCTTGATTTGGATCGCTTCGGTTTGAGTCCGGCCCGAAAACAGGAATCCGTCCCCGATCCTGGCCGCCCGGTCGAACGCGGCCTCGCTGAAACCTCCCAGCCAGATCGGGATTTTCCGTTTCGGGCGCGGCAAGATCCCGGCTCTGTCGATCCGGTGGTCGGAGTCTTCATGGTCGACCACAGGCTGTTCCCACAGCTTACGGATCAAGGCAATCTGCTGCTCCTGCCGCTTGCCGCGGCGGCGAAAATGTCCGGACATTTCGAGACCGTCGAATTCCACCCAGTTCCAGCCGACCCCGACGCCTAGGCGAAGCCGGCCATCTGAGAACAGGTCAACATCCGCGGCCTGTTTGGCGAACAGGGCAGTCTGCCGCTGCGGCAGGATGATCACGCCCGTCGTCAATCCGAGGCTCTTGGTGACGCCGGCGAGGTAAGCGTAGGTCACCAACGGCTCATGGAACGGATCGGTTTCTTTATAAGGGCCGGTCAACTTCGGTTCTCTGCCGGCATGAACGGCGCCGAGGACATGATCGTAGATCACAATATGGTCGTAACCCAGGTCTTCGGCCGCCTGGGCAAACGCCTTGACTGCCCCTGTATCGCCGCCGAGTTCGATCTGCGGATAAACCACGCCGGCTTTCATCTTACGCTTCCTCTTTGATGGAGTGAGGGTGTCTGCCAGATCCGAACCAGCCGGGTCCGGCCCGAAAGCAGCAGCCCGAACGCCGGCATAGCTTTGGCTGGGACACGTTGCACTAACCGGCGCGATGATGATCGCGAACTGGAACCAACGATCGTCGACCTTGCCGGCCCGAAGGCTTCAGCTTGACCGGGCGGAGGCGCGCTCGTGTTGGGGACGCCCTTCGCCGAGGAGTCGGCGCGATTGAGACATCCAAGTGAGCCTGGCTGACCGCGCACTCATGCCCGTGCGCGGTCAGCCGCTCGTCAAGTATCACGACACCGATGTCGCCTTCCTCTGCCCGCTGCCTCTTCCTGTCTTCTTAGAAGAAGATAAAGGACCGGACCACGACGTTCTTGCGGCATCGCGCATTGAGCGGGCGCGGTCGGGTCGACGCAGGCAGTATGGAACGACCAGCGCGAGACGGAGCCGTCGGTCACCGAATCATAGCATTTGAGCATCGAGACCTCGGTCGGCTTCTGCCGGGGGAACCAGTACCACTCGTGGTCGGGACGGTAGGTGAAGCGGGTGGTCTCGCCGACGCGGTCGTCGTAGATCCGGTAGTTGTTGATGTAGGGCTGGTCGGCGAAGGAGGGCCAGGCGCAGAGCACAAAGGGAAACTGCTCGATTGTTTCTATCGGCTTGGCGAGGTTGATCGACATGAACCGGCGCGACATCTTCGCGTCGGCCTCTTCCTCGGTGCAGTGCTGCTGGCGCCCGAAATTACGCAAGTTCTTCGTCAGCAGCTCGCGGCAGCGCACGCGGCCGCTGTTGTCGTTCAGATCGTTGTGCACCAGGTTGGCGTAATTGGCGTTCACACCCGGGTTCTTGCCGTCCTGATCCTCGGTGCGGTCGCCCTGGTAGTCCTTGTCGAAGACATCGTGATTGTAGACCAATGCGTCGGTCGCGTCTGGGAAGAACTCGAGCAGCAGCTTCTCGATCTCCGGGTAGTACACCCGCTCCACCTCCGCCGCATCGTAGATGTTTGTGCATTTGGACTCGAGATGCGCCAGCGACACGCCGAGCTTGTCCATGCATTCGGGGCTGTTGGGCGAGAGGCCCGGGTAGTACTCGCCGATCCGCCGCGCATCGCGCAGCACCTGCGGGAAATAGAGGTCCCGGCGCCGGTTGCCCCGCTCGTTCGTGCGCAGGATCATGGCTGTCTCGGCGCGCGCCGGGTCCCGCCAGATCGCGTTGGACGGCACCACCGAATAGCTCGGCCGCTCGTACACCGTATAGGGCAGCGGCAACGCCACGCCGCCCGGCGGAGCCTTGATGC
Source organism: uncultured Alphaproteobacteria bacterium (assembly GCA_963775525.1). Lineage (GTDB taxonomy): Bacteria > Pseudomonadota > Alphaproteobacteria > ATCC43930 > CGMCC-115725 > AP-15. The sequence continues at coordinate 251,884 of CAVZJF010000071.1, forward strand.
TGTTCGACTGGCGGATGTACTCCACACACTCGTCGTAGTCGCGGAACCCAAGCCCCCACTTGGTCTTGATGGGCTGTGGATCAAGCCACTAAATCCAAAGCCAACCCTCGCCGCCGGAGCCGACAATGCGTCAGGAACGCACCATCCAGGCCACGATATTCGAGGTCTTTGGCGGACACCAGATTGGCTGCGAGCTGAAGGCGATGTCGGGTTGGCTGGATCGGCAGCGCGCCCTGGTGAGCCTGGTGGCGGGCGATTTGCGCCGCGACGGGTTGCGCCAGACCGGGCGTCGCGGGCTGCCGGCGGAGACCGTGCTGGGCTGCGCGCTGCTGCAGCAGCAACGCCAACTCAGCTATGAGGAACTGGCCTTTCACCTGGAAGATTCGGCCTCCTTTCGTGCCTTTGGCCGCGTGCCGCTAGTGGTGCGATGCCAACGGATGGTACCCATCCATCGGCTGAATCGCACCACCAACCTATTAATCTGGTGGGCCGATTCACGGAACGCTTGGGAACCAAGCGTTTCGATCGGACCACTGGCGTGGTCGCCTAAACGGTCGGTGCTGCATGGGCAGGCGGTGCCGGCGGGCGAGCAGTTGGTCAGCCTGTTCGAGCCGCACGCCGACATCATCGTCAAAGGCGGCCGCGACGTGCAATACGGCCACAAGCTCAACCTCGTCACCGGCAAGAGCGGGTTGATCCTCGATATCGTCATCGAGGCCGGCAACCCAGCCGATGCCGAGCGCTTCCTGCCCATGCTCGATCGCCACATCGCCCATTGCGGCGGGCCGCCCCGCCAAATGGCCGCCGACGGCGGCTATGCCAGCCGCGACAATCTCGACCAAGCCAAGGCGCGCGGTGTCAGGGATGTCGCCTTCCACAACAAGCGCGGCCTCGCGGTTGCCGACATGGCCAAGAGCGCTTGGGTCTATCGCCAGCGGCGCAACTTCCGCGCCGGGATCGAAGCCGGCATCTCCTGCTTCAAAAGCGCGCCTATGGCGGGGCACGGTGCACCTGGCGCGGGCTCGACCACCTCAAGGCCTACCTGTGGTCTGCCGTGGTCGCCCTCAACCTGGTGCTCGTCGCCCGCCTCAAACCAGCATAGCCCCGCCGCTTCCCGCAAGCTCTCGCAGCGGCGATCCGCGCACCCCGGCACGCGTGTCTCTGCTCGCTGAACGAGTCCCGTTATCTTGCGCTACCCCTGAAGGGCGAAGGCGCGCCCAGCGCCGTCGATCCCGGTTCCCCCAACCACCCTTATACCGCCGAAAAACATGCGTTATGGACGGGCTATAGCTAAGCAGAAACCCCATCTCGCCCTGGCCCCGCCATCCTCTGCGGTGTAGTCGTGTAGCATCGCCTCGTAGTTGCTCGATCGCTTTGCCACCAGGGCTGTCTCGCGCCGCCTTACGCGCTCACGCCATGTCGTACAATCCGACGCTGCAGCTGTCGCGGCGTCTCGGTCACCGGGTGCAGCATTTCGAGCGCGCTGGCCTTTTGCGGCTGACGGCTGAGATTTTCGCCGATTTGGCGCCACACATCCGGCGCGCCGATGTCCGGTCGCTGTCCGATAATCGCCCGGCCCGCGAGGTGACGCCGCTCCGAGGCTTCATCGACGACGATCCATGTGGTCCGCTCGTGGCGGCTTGCGGCGGTGTAGGCTTTGAAGCCGTGAATGGCGTGCGACCCGGCCGGTAGAGCATGGATGTGCCCGGTCGCCGTGCTGCCCTGCGCGGTGTCGACGGTTATCGCGAGCCATAGGAGAGACGCACCGGGTCTCCCTGGTGGGCTTCGATCTTGCGCCACGCGACCAGGCCCTCGATGCTGGCATCGTTGCGCACGATCATGCCGTTGTCGGTCAATTCGCGGATTTCGACCACCTTGCCGTTGTTGGCGAGGACGGTCTTGCGGCCAGGGACGCGCGCATCGTGCACCCGATCGTACAGGCGCACCCAGTCACCGACCGCGAGCGGCAGCCGGTAGGTGTCGCCGTTGCGGTCGGTCGCGTCGAGGATCTTGGCATCGTCGCCGAGCTCGCCGGCCTGGCGCCGCTCGGCCCGGATCGCCGCACCGATCTCGCGCGCATCGGCGTTGGTCGGCGCCGAGACCGTCAACGTAAACCCGGGGTCGGCGCGGTTGGCCTCAATTCGTTCGCGCCACAGCCGGGCGACGCGTTGCACCGTCTTCTGACGACCGCCGGCCACCACCTCGGCAGTGCCGTCCTGGACCTTCATTTCCAGCGCTTCCGCCGCCCGCCCGGCGCGGAACAGGCTGGTGATCTCGCGCTCGCGCTCGGTCTGCTGGCGGATCGAGGTCAGGATCTCGGGAATGGCCTCGGCGCCAACCGCCTGGCGCAACAGCTCGATGACCGGCCCGGCCTCGATCGACTGGCATTGCTTCGGATCGCCGACCATGACGATCTGCATGCCCGTCCTCTGCTGCAAACGCAGCAGATCGAGCATCTGCCTTGTGCCGAGCAGCCCGACCTCATCGAGGACCACGACGCTGTTGCGATCGGGAATATAACGCCCGGTCTCGACGCGTTTGATGAACGCCGCGACCGAGGCGCGCTCGACGATACCGGCCGACCGCAGATCGGCTGCCTGGCGCAAGGCAAGGGTGATGCCGAACATCTCGCGCCCGTCGGCTTGCCAGGCGTCCACCAGCGCGGCGAGGGCGGTGCTCTTGCCGGCGCCCGCGACGCCGATCGCGACACCCAGCCGGCCGCCGGTGGCGAGCCTGGTCATCATCAGGTACTGGGCTCGTCATTGCTCGGCGGCCGGATCGATCATCGGGTTGCGCTCAAGGAAGGTGTGCGCCGCGCGGTCGATCTCGGCTATCGGCAGAGCGCCCGAGAAATCGAGCGCGGCGGTCTTGGCCAGCCGGATCAGTTCGCGTTCCTGGTCCACATGCAATGCTGTCGTCACATTCCAGCGCTCCTTGCCGCGCAAGGGCACCCCCTGCCCCACATCAGCGCCACCAGCTGGCCGTCCTGCACCACGCCATGCTCGCGGAAACTTTTCATCACGGCGTCGATGTCGTCGCCGGGGCATTCGCCGATGCCGGCGACGATCAATGCCCGCGCCGCGATCTCGCGCAATTCCTGGCCGTCCAACACGGCGCGGCGGCTCAGCTCCCCCTCGAGCAATGGCGGGGCCGCCCGATCTATGTCGCGGTCGGCTTTGATCCGTCGCCGGCGGAACCGATGACGCTGATGGTCACCCTCGGCGACATACGCCGCTTGCTCGAATAAGACAACGAAGGCGGTTGACGGACGATGCAGGCGTCCGGCGGAAACGGACGGCGGGTCGGGCGGAAAACGGATCGGCCTACACCGTCAGGACGAGCGGCGTGCGCGCCTAAGTTGCATGAAGCTCAATTTAGATGCCTGCGTGAAAATCCCCGCCTCGCCCACGAAATCCTGTGCCGATCGAATGGCATGTTGATGGCGATGCTGTCCGGCGTTTCCGGCTGTGGGCATCCGACGTAACGCAGTTCGGTTGCGGCCGTGCGGCCCGCATCGGCGGCAATCGCCGCTGCCAATTCCTGATCCGTCTCCCCGCCGGTCTGACGGTTGATTGCGGCAAGGAGGTCGTCCGGGCTCAACTTTACATCGGGGTGGGAGACATGAAAATTCCGCCGGCCAGCGCGAGCTGCACAGATACCCCTCGTTCGGTGCTCGCTTCGAGCACTGCCGGGCGCAGCCCCAATTCGGCGCCTCGCACAGCTGCGCATATCCTGGCGCAGCCGCCGCCGATCGCCACCAGGTCGAAATGCATCGGTTCGTTCATCCACCTCTGCGAGGGGCCGCAGTATTCTCTCGTGGTCGCGCGACGCGACGCGGGATCATAAGGTCCTTAGGGGCAGCAATCACCGCACCGTCGACGGGTTCCGGGGCAGAAGCGTTCCGGGATCGACAACCGCAACGTGGCCTCCCGGGTTCGACCCGTGCTGCCTTCCCTCGATATTGCCAGGAGCGGACATTCGTCAGCGCTCTTGTTCGCGCCTTCTGGCACGCCCGCCCTTACCTCGTTGGCTTGGCCGCGGTAGCCTTACTTGGGCCGGCGGATGGTTCTCACCTTCCCGTTGCTTCCGCCGCCGCAGAAGAACCGATCGCCGCCGTCGGACTCTAGCCCCGACACGCTCACTCCGGGCGGCATATCGAGCCTCGCCAGGACCTGTCCCGTTCGAGGGTCGACCCGCCTCACATCGCTCTCGTCGCCTTCCCAAGTGCCGTGCCAGAGCTCGCCGTCGATCCAGGTGACGCCGGTGACGACGCGGTTGGATTCGATGGTGCGAAGAATGACTCCCGTTTCGGGATCGATCTGATGGATCTTGCGGCCTCGGTGCTGCCCTACCCAGAGCGTCCCTTCGGCCCATGCCAGCCCCAAATCACCACCGGCGCCGGGTGCCGGGATCGTCGAGAGCACACGGCCTGTCTTCGGATCGATCTTCTGGATGCGATCCTCGGCGATCTGAAACAGGTGGTTGCCGTCGAAGGCGGTTCCTGCATGCGCGGCGACATTGATCGAGTGCGCCGTCTTCCCGCTCTCCGGATCGAAGGCGTTCAGCTTGTCACCGGATGCAAACCAAACGCACTGACCGTCAAACGTCACGCCATGCACGCGGTCGGCGCCCGGAAAACGGCCGTACTCGCGGAGGATTTCGGCTGCTGATGTTTTCATATCTCAACTCTAGTCGCTCGGCAGTGGACCGGGGAGCAACAAGGTTGTCGTGAATCCCGGCACGGGCGCGGTCATCCACCGGCGTGCTCGCCCGCGACCACAGGACTCCACCTTGCCTGCTGTCACAAGCGAAGCGAGCGCCCGCTGCACGGTACGTGCGCTGGCTCCCAGTGCAAGCGCCAGGGCCGAGCTTGACCACGACTCACCGTCGGCGAGAAATGCGATCACCGCCGCGTGCTGGTCTTCGACGGGGGGTGCCAGCACGACAACTTCGCCAACGAGGCTCGGCGTGAGTGCAAACCCCTGGGTCGTCGCGCTCACGCTCGCGAGCGACCGAAGCTCGGCGCGAAGCCGCCCAATCTCAACTCGCAAGCGCGCGCGATGCGACTCATCGGCCTGCTTTGCGCGGAATGCTCGCTTGACGAGCGCGTCCCTCGACAGCTCGCCGGGCCACGCTTCGCCAAACGCACGTGCGAGCGCGAACAACATCGGACGCCGTGCGAGCGAGACCACGGTATCCGCGCAACGCACAACATAGCGGCCCGCGTCCACGACGAGCGCCCCAAACTCCAGCACCGCCTCAACCTCCTCGAGCAGGAGAAGCCGCTCCTTGCCACGCGTAATCAGGCGCGCTGCGGGCGTGTTCAGGACAAGGGATGCGCTTTCTACCTCGGCTATCAGTGCAGGGATGCCTGCCTGGCGCGCGGCATGTTTGGCCCGAGCGAGCGCAGCGTGCGCCACCTTGCTCCGAAGGCGTCGTATTGCTACTCCTGCAACGACAAGTTCGTAGGCGGCCCTCGACGCGGGTGGGAAGGACGCCGGATCGAGCCCGCCGAGCGCACGCTCGGCCTCGTTGAGCCGCCCGATCAGGAGAAGACGCCGAACTTCGAGATGCCGCGCATGCGCGGCATTCACCCGGTCGCCGTGTTTTTCGAGCGTCGCCCGCGCCGCGTCAAGCGCTTTTGCCGGCCAGTTCAGGTCGCGCGACACGAGCGCCATTTCGGCCTCGGCGACGATACACCTCGCACGGGCCATCGCACCGTCTCTAACACCGGTGCAAACACCATCATTTGCACCAGTGCTTACCAGCCCATCCCACCTCAGTTACGCAAGGCGGCCATCACCGGAGGGTTACCTTCAGTAGCGTCTACGAGTTGTCCGAAAAGGCCGTCGCCGGCACCAGGGTGCCGTCCCGCGCCAATCGCCGCCACGTGTACCCGCGCAGGCCGAGCCACGACAACGCCGGCATTGCCTCCTGCGCCTGACCGCTCCAACGTGGTTGGAATGCGGGCCGAAGCGTCGCGATCAGCAGCATCGGAAGGTGCTCGACGCGAGCCATCGTTTGGTCGCCGGTGATGCCCAACCAGGGCGACGCCGAGCTCGTTCAAGTCCTCGGCCGTCAGGCTCGGCAGCACTCCCTCATCTTAAGGTGACAATGCCAGCGGAACCCTCAAATCGACCTCGGCGATCGCCACTTCGCGTTAACCTCGCTTAGCGTTGCGGTTGGGCGCCGTTCCTTCACGATTGCGTCCAGGAGATCGATCATCATGGTGCGGACGCCAACGCCGGTGTGCCGCGCCGCGAGCAGGCGGTCGACATCATGATAAAATGATTTGGTGGCAAGATAATGCCCGTCCGACACTGCATTGATGAACATCAGATTGGGATGCATATCGATGACCTTCAGCCCCGGCTTGTCGAACCCGAGATGCGTCGCGTCGAAGCCGGTTGCGGCGGATTTGAGCTCGAAGTGATCGTTGAAGTAAATCGGCAGTTCAAGAACGCCGTACTCCTTCCAAAATGGTCTGAGCCCCGGAACCAGTGGGATGAGGTAGGTACTGTCGTATTCGAGGCCGAGTTCCGCATAGATCGGCATTAGCATAGAATCATAATGCAGGCTGTGGCTCCGCACGCCTTTAGCTTCCCGGGCATAATTTAATGTTTCAGCGAGCACGTGCCGAAAGACCGCGGAGTCGTCGAGCAGCACGCGGTCGCCTTGCGTGGCGCGCAACTGCTTGATGGTGTCGCCGCTCGGCCGGAAATTGGGATGAAGGGCGCGCTCATGGCGGCCAACGCTTATATCCGCATGCGTGCAGAAGAAGGTTGCGGAAAGGCCACGCTCGTCGAATAGGCGACGCAGGTCGTCGAGAACTTCGCTCGCCGCCCACTCGGCATCGACGGTGATGCAAACGGTCTGCGGATCGAGCCCATCAGGCCAGGCGTCGTCGGCAAACCGCGAGACGTACCCGTCCGACATCGATTTCGTCCTGCTCTTCATTTCATTTCGAAAAAGGCGAGAATCTCGCTGATGACGCGATCAATTTGTGTCGCGCTCATGCCGACGAATATCGGGAGCGACAGACATTCCCGTGCATTGCGGTCCGCCGCTGGAAAGCTGCAACGGTCCATCGCCAGATCGGCAAAGCACGGCTGGCGGTGCAGCGGCACGGGATAATGAAGCCCGGTTTCGATCCCGCGCTTCGCGAGATGTTCGCGCAGCGGGTCGCGCAGCGGCGTATGGATCACAAAACTGTGCCAGACGTGATCGCCATTGACGATCGCCGGCAACTCGACCGGCGCACCGGCGAGACCGTCGCGATAACGTTTTGCGATGGCGCGGTGCTCCACGGTCCAGCGTTCGAGATGCTTCAGCTTGTGGCTCAGCACCAGCGCTTGAATGCCTTCCATGCGATAATTGAAGCCGAGTTCGCCGTGCACATAGCGCTCGCTTTGAGCGTGATCACGCAACCGGCGCAATCGCGCGGCGAGCATCTCATCGTCGGTAGTCACCATGCCGCCTTCACCGGCGGCGCCGAGGTTCTTGCTCGGATAGAAACTGAAGCAGCCGAGAAGGCCGTGGCCGCCGAGATAACGACCGCCAAACTGGGCGCCGACGGCCTGGGCTGCATCCTCGACGACGCAAAGACCATGGCGGATCGCCATCGCGCCGATTGCGCTCATGTCGGCCGGTTGCCCGTAGAGGTGCACCGGAACGACCGCCTTCGTCGCCTGTGTTATGCGGCTTTCCACATCGGCCACATCGATGGTCCAACTCGCCTGATCGACATCGCAGAACACGGGTGTGGCGCCGACATAGCGCACGGCCCAGGCGGTGGCGACAAATGTGTTGGCCGGAACGAGGACCTCGTCTCCCGGCCCCACGCCCGCGGCGATCATCGCAAGATGAAGGGCCGAGGTGCCCGAGTTGACGCCGACTGCGAAGGCGACGTTGAAACGGTCCGCGAAAGCTTGCTCGAAGCGTTCGACCCAAGGGCCGAGACAATAGGCGCTCGACGTGAACAGCGCCTTGAGATCGGGCATGACATCGGCCTCGATCTGCCGCCATTGCAGCGACAAGTCGGCCTGCGGCACATGCCTGAGGTCCGTACCCCCCGCGGCGGCTGTGCGCGCATTCGCCGGATCCGCCAAGTTTTCGCGCGCGTCGCCGACGACGCGCGCGGGGACGCCCTGGACCACGGCATGCGCGGGAACATCGCGTGTCACGACGGCGCCTGCGCCAACGATGGCGCCCTCCCCAATCGCCAGGTTTGGCAAAATGGTCGCGTTGCTGCCGATCGACGCGCGGCGGCCAACCTTGGTCGGGAGCACCTGCCAATCGGCCGCGGTCTGCAATCGTCCATCTGCTGTGGTCGCGCGTGGGTAAAGATCATTGGTAAAGACAACTCCGTGACCGATGAAAACTTCGTCATCGATATCTACTCCCTCGCAGATGAAGCTGTGCGAGGAAATCTTGCAACGTCGACCGATACTCGCATTCTGCTGGATTTCGACGAATGCCCCGATTCACGTCTCGTCGCCGACGCTGCAACCGTATAAGTTTACCAAGTCTTGTTGATAGACGACGACACCTTTGCCGAGAGTGACATTCGAGGCAATCGGCACGATCAGCATCCTCTCCCGGAAAATTTTACGAGCGATACCCGTGTAGATTAGGATTTCAGGACCTCCGCCGCAACGCCGCGGGGAGCCCAGCCCTGGGAGACCGCGCTTCGAGGACACGGTTCATGGCGCGGTGCGCTTGCCAAGAAGTACGCCTTTCGCTATGGCTCGGCCGGCTCTTCGCGGCGTTGCATTCACGCAGCGCCGCTTTGGTCCGGAGCCAGTGGAAAGCGATGCCCTGTGCAAGCATTGGACAAGATTGGTGAACGCGCCTCGCATCGACGTGGTCACGCCGCTCTTCAATGAGGAAGCGAATTTCCAAGCTTTTATTGAGGCGCTTGACCGGGAAGTGCTGGTCTATAGCGATGTCGATTGGCACTTCATTTTCGTCGACGATGGCAGCACCGATCGCACTTGGGAGATGATCGAGAAGCAGTGCCGTGCATCGCCGCGTTTCCGCGGCATGCGGGTATCGCGCAATTTCGGCTTTCATTCCGCGGTCGCGGCCGGCATCGATCACAGCATCGGCGACGCGGTTGCCACACTCGCGGCCGATCTCCAAGACCCGCCGGCAACGCTCATCGCCTTTGTCGAGGCGTGGATGCAGGGCGCCGAGATCGTGTGGGGTTGGCGGCGAAGCCGCACCGAGCCGCGTTGGCGGATCTTGGCCAGCAACGTCTTTGCCCGGATGATGCGGCAATGCGCGATGCCTCGCGGATCGAAGTTCACGACCGGCAGCTTCCTGCTGATCGATCGGAAGGTTGTTGCATGTCTGCGCCTGATGCCGGAACGCACCAGAGTGACGTTCGCCCGCGTCGCCTGGACCGGTTTCCGGCAGGAAATCGTTTATTTCGACCGCAGCGCGCGCAACTCCGGCCGGAGCAGGTTTTCGTTCGGAAAGCTTCTCTCCACCAGCTACGACACGTTCGTCGCCTATTCGAGCTTGTTGCCGCGTATAGTGACCGTTCTCGGTCTCCTCTTCGCAATGCTCGGCTTCGGGTTGGGCGGCTACTCCGTTATCCATTGGCTGATGACCAGCACAGTGCCGGGTTGGACGGGATTGATGGTGACGTTTACGATCTTCTTCGGCGTGAACTTTCTGATCCTGGGCACGATGATTGAGTATCTGCTCCGAATTTACCTCGATTCGACCGCGCGCCCGCCATACTTCATTGCCCAGGATACCCAGCCTAAAGAGCGCGTTCGGATAATTCGCCGTCCGGCGTCGTCCAATACTGAAACGTCCGGAACGGAATCTGGTCTAGAAATGGCCAACCTCAAAGGGCTGTTTATCGTCGGCAGCGGACCGGCGCTGCTTTTCCTGCTTGCGTGCATTGCCATTCTTGCCGGTAGCTTCACGTCGAACAAGAATTGCCTTCTCGTCGGCCTCGACGGCACCGCCTGGCGTGTTGTTCTTAAAGCGCAAGCGAAGGATCATGCGCCATTCTCACAGACCGAAGTCGATCCTTACGAAGGCAGCTTCGACGGGTATTATCCGGTATTTCGGGAATACTTGTTACCCGGAGCTTTTGCGCTTCTAGCTGGAGGCACGATGCCCGGCAAGGTTGCGGTCTATACGATCTATGCCGCGCTGCTTTTGCTTGCCACCTTCTATTCGCGCGCAGCGCCGGCTTTGACCAGCCCACCGCGCTGATCGGCGGCTTCCTGTTGCCGCTCATGAGTTTGCCGGAGTTCGTTGGTAAAACCGGGCTATTCTACCCGCTCTTTTCCCTTAATCCGCACATCTCCGAGATCACCGGACTGTCGCTGCTGATCGTCGCTTCCTTTTGGGCGCTCGACGCAGAGGCGGGGCGACTGCGTCTTTTGCTGATCCCGGTCCCCTTGCTTTGTCTTATCATTGCTGTCCTTGCCCTCGTGCCATATGTCTCCCTGATGATTCCGGCTACGGCCCTCTACGGCGGCGCATCATTTTGTACCGCACGGCGTTGGCGAGACAATCTGCCGAGAGTTACCGCCATCCTGCTGATGATTGTGGTCCCATTGGCGCTCGGCACGTTGACCTACGTCCATGGC
>CAVZJF010000072.1:0-68905 GCA_963775525.1 uncultured Alphaproteobacteria bacterium
ATGACAAAGCCTCTTGCCTTCGAAAAATCAGGCGCTTAGCTTCGTCATAAATGAGTCTCGAAACGAAACCCGCAAAACGGCTGATCGGCTACGCCCGAGTCAGCACACAGCAGCAAGACCTTGCGCGGCAGACCAAGGCGCTAAAGCGCTCGGTTGCGCCGTGATCTATTCCGACAAGGCGTCGGGCAAAAGCATGGCCGGACGCCCCCAGCTCGCCCGCGCCCTCGAAGACCTCGACACCGGCGACGAGTTGTGATTGCCGAATGGGACAGGGCGACGCGCTCGATGTGGGACGGCTTGCAGATCATCAAGGCGGTGATCGACGCCGGAGCCGCGATCAAGGTGCTCGACCGCAGCTATATCGACCTCGCCACCCCTATGGGGCGGGGTTTCATGGCGATGATGTCTGCAATGGCCGAGGACGAACGATTGCGGATCATCAAGCGCACCCACGAAGGCCGACAGATTGCCCGCGCCAAGGGCGTCTGGATGGGGCGTAAGCCGAAACTCACCCCGCACCAGATCAAGGAGGCGTGGCAGCGCCTCGCCAAAGGCGAGCCGACGCGCGACCTCGCCAAGAGCTACGGCGTAAGCGTCAGTACGATTTCGCCGCTCCACGCATGAGCGTCATATAGGCGACAAACATGCCATCAGCCTACCATCCTCCGTCTTTCACGAGTCATCTGGTCGCCGCTCAAGCCTCTGTTATTTATCACTACACCAATCAGTCAGGATTAGTAGGAATATTCGAAAATAGAGAATTCTGGGCGACAAACATTCGCTACATGAATGACGCAACAGAATTCTCATATGTTTTCAAACTCACAGAAGAGTGTTTAGAAAAAGAAGAAGGTAATGGGAATGATCTATCACAACGAAAACTACGCGCTAATCTCATGCGGAGGTTCTCTAACGCTAGTAAAAAAGTTAATGTCTGTGTTGTATGTTTTTGTACAAACGGTGACCTTCTTAGCCAGTGGCGCGGCTATTCCGGCGGGATTGCGGATATTCCATCGGTTTCAATATCGAAAAGCTAAAGAATTTGGTGAAGAGCGCCAATTTCCTCGGCAATTGTATATACGAACAGAGCCATACAGAAAAAGATAGTTGAAGAAATATGCAAATTTTATCTAAATTCGACAATCGCAAACTCATCGGCTATATTGCAGCAATTCACAGCCTCGATAATTGAATGTGGGGCGTTTTTCAAGGATGAAGCGTTTCAGAAGAGGACGAATGGCGGCTCGTGTCCAGCCCTATTGCGGCCGATAAACTGCACTTTCGGCCTGGAAAATCGATGATTACACCGTTTTATAAGTTAGGAATTCCTGGGTCATCTACCAAATCGCCAATAGAAAACGTTACTATTGGGCCATGTCCTCATATGAAACTGGCGGCTGATGCCGCAAGGAGTTTTTATTCAAGGAGAAAATAGGTAAGCCGACCGCCTCGCCGTCACCTGGGATAGTGGTGCCAGTGGTACTGGAGTCGGTAATTCCATACCGAGATTGGTGATCGGCTGAGCGACCTCATGAGCCCCGGCTCATTGCAAAAGGTAAGATTTTTGCAACACGCGAGAAGTGAGCCTGTTACAACGCGTTGATGCCATTTTCGACCCCGGACCATTAGCAAAATGACCGCAGTACCTCGGAAAACGGACGGGCCGGCAGGCAACGGGCCCCTTCCGAGATATGCCATCGACAGAAGTGGCCTCATTCGATCAGTGAATCCGCCTGGGCGAGGATCGTGGTCGGAATCGTGACGCCGAGTTCCTTGGCGGTCTTCAGGTTGACGACCAGCTCGAACTTGGTGGGTTGCTCGATCGGGATGTCGGCCGGCTTCGACCCGCGCAGAATCTTGTCGACCAATTCGGCGGCGCGTCGAAACAGATCTGGGAAGCTGGGTCCATACGACATCAAATCGCCCGCTTCTGCGTCCTCCCGCGCGCCCGAAATCAGCGGGAGCCGCGCAGTTCGCGCCAATGTGCTGATGAGTTGGCGATTGGTGACCGTCAGCGCCTCGGTGCAAACATAAAGGGCGTCGGCGCCACCCTTGAGGGCTTCGAAGGCGGGCCCGATATCGGCAGCATGCCGCAGTGCTAGCCTGCTGATCTGGATGCCGAGCGGGCGGACCGTTGCTTCGACCCCGCCCACCTCCAGCGCGTCCGCGGGATAGCCGGCATCATACAAAATTCCCAGCCGGCGGAGATGCGGGATAACCTCGCGCAAGAGCCCGAGCCGCTTGCCCGCACTATCGTCCTGTTGGAGCGACGTTCCTGTGATGTTGCCGCCCGGTCGCGCCAAGCTCTTGACTAAACCGTCTTCAATAGGATCGCCCATCACCGCGAGGACAATCGGGATACTCGATGTCGCCTGCTTGACGGCGATTGCGGCGCTACCAGCCGTGACGATGACGTCCACCTTAAGTCGAACAAACTCGGCTGCGAACTTGGCATAACGTTCGGTGCGCCCTTCCGCCCAGCGATACTCGATCGCGATAGTTTTGCCCTCGACCCAGCCGAGTTCGTGCAGTCGCTGCAAAAAGGGGGGGACCCAGCGGGCCCAGGCCGCAGCTGTCGTCGCGCCCAGAAACCCGATAGTCGGTAGCTTGCCCGCCTGCTGCGTGGCAGCTGCAAACGGCCACGTCACCGCCGCGCCGCCGACCATTGCAATGAGATCGCGCCGCTTGAGTGACCTGAGCAATTTGACCGAGTTGGCCTTCTGCACTGCTCTCCCCTCGGCCATGCCGTGCCAAAACCATAACATGGAAGCGATAGGCATTGCGGCTATCTACTTCGATAGTGCTGAGGACCGCTTGGGTCACGGCGGACGACAGCCAATGCCGAACACCGCCCGGATGATCCCTCTCGAAAACGAGAGACGAGGGCCGATCACCGCCGACCGCCGGTAACGGATGTTATGGAAATTCGGGAGTAGCAGGTATACTCGTATAAAAGTGCATCTGTAGTTCTAACGTCTAAAGACTACCGTGCAGGTCGGAAGACGCCACGTAGTTGTCATCAGCAGCTTTGTTCCACGCACTAACGAGTTCGGAGCCTTTTTGAGACCCACCGAGGTATCCGCCCACATGACCATTTCCGTCGTTGCAGAGAATTCCGGCCACGGCGTAATTATCGGGAACTGCAATCGCACGGCAGCGACTGCCGGTAGCTTGCCCACAGTAGCTTCTGGTTTGACCGCGAGCCGCTAAGTCATTCGATTGACCATCTAGCTCGAAGACCTTACCGGATCTCGATATAGCAAATGCATCCCAAAGCGTCGAGGGCAGAGACAGTGTTGTGGGCTGAGATGTCGGCTGCTGCGTTACCTCTCTGACCTGTGCAAAGGCCGAGCCGTGTATTGCGAAGGCCGCACAAGCTGCGAACATTAGGCCGTGGATCAACTTGGACATGGTTATTTTCCTCCCTCGGGCCGCCGTGTCCCGTCGTGCGATCTGGGAACCGGCGAAGCGAATTCAATCGGAAAGCGGGTTTAGACCTTTCTCTGTCGCCCGTCCCGATGTTTTCGGTTGTGCAAAAATCAAGAATTTCGCGTGTTATAACGACGCATTTTCCGCAAGGTGCTAGAGGTTCCGGTTTTGGTTTGTCAGCCATGCGCCATGCCTAATCCTGCCCCGCTGATTTTCCACCGTCTGCGCCAAACGCGCGTGGACATTCGGCGTGGTCGCGCCGCGATGACCGCCGCGCTCACCGTTGACCGGCTGAGCAGGCCGCCCGAGCAATCGGTACTTGTGTCGCGGCTGGCCCGGCCGATTTCGTGATCTCGTGATGCGTTCTCGACAAACAGCGGCCCTTCCCGAGAGCGCCGTATGCGCGCTCGGCCAACGATCCGTAAGGCGTTTTGGCCACTACGGAAAATCACCGGACCTGCTCGACGGCCAGCGATCCCGGCGGCAGCGGTCGAAACAATCCAGATTTCCCGGGGGCCCATTAAGCCGACATTCGGTCGTTGGGAGGCCAGCATCGGCCCTTCTGGCGTCTTCGGCAACGGTAAATGCCCGCATCGACAGGTCTCGCCGTCTCATGACACCGCCTGCCCGAACAGCGGCCCGGCGCCGCGGCGCTGCGCCGCCTGCGGATAGAGCACCGCCTCGGCATAGACCCAGAGGGCGAGCGCGTCGGCTTCGTTGTCGTTCGCGACCGGCCAGCCGTAGACCTCGCACATGCGGATCGTCGCCTTCTTCTTGTTCTCGCGCCCGGCCCAATTGCCGTGGCCGGTAAACGATTGGGTGATCTTGGTCGGCAGTTCCTCGCGGCATTCGATCCGGTGCTGGTGCGCCACCATCTCGACCAGCCCGCACAGGCTGATCAGCCGGCGCAGGGTGTGGATGTTGATCGGCGTCCTGCGGCTCGGCATGGTCCACACCGCGTGCCCGCTGGCGCTGCGCACCCGCGCCGGCGTGACCTGCGGCACGTAGGGCGCCTCGAACGCGATCCACCGCGGCTGCAACTCGCGGCAGCGCTCTTCGAGCCAGTCGCGAAACAAGTTCAGCACCTCGCCGGTGGCGGCGTTGGTCTTGCCGGCGCGGAAGGTGCCCCAGCTCGGCCGCATGCCGGGCAGCCCATGGGCAAAGCCGGTGGTCGTCGCCACGTCGAGCGCCAGCAGGCCGCCGGTCATTCGCGTCGCGCATGAGCCAAGCGCCGGCGGTCGGCGTGCTGGCCGTGCTGCTTCATGCGGTGCCTGCCGGCTCCCCGAGGTGGGCCCGAGCATCGGCCATGGCCTTGTCGACGCCCTTGCGCGGCCGGCCTGGAAGCGCGCCGCGAATTGTCTGACCCTCGTCTCGATCCGGTTCATCTCGGCCGCGGCGTCGCCGACCAGGCGGTCGGCCTCGGCCCGGCTCGCCGCGGCGGCGGCGGCGACCACGCCCTCGGGCCCCGTGCAGCCGGTCCACCGAAGCCGCCAGCAGCGCTGGGCTTCCTCGAGCTGGCCGCTTGCCGCGCGTAGCAGAGCGCGCGCGTCGCGCTCGGCGGCCAACGCTGCCTGCCAGCGGGCTACATCGATTTCCAACGGGGCGCCGCCCTTGTTGATCGCCGCCGAGACGGAGGTGTACGGAGCGGACCTGCCGCGCCCAGGGAGGGAGCGGCGGCAGCTGGTGGCGGGTCATTGGCGGCGCCATTCTACGCTCCCGAGGGGAGCAGGGAGCACAAGTGCTCACTTTTCTATAGAGGGTAAATAGGAGATGCAGGTTCTAGTATACGACTGTCGTAACGGTCATAGGGGGTTTTGAAACCAGTGCTCCCTTGCTCCCTTGTGCTCCCTTTTTTCATGGCGCGATCCACTGGTAAATGCCGTCGAGCTTCTTGCCACGGCGCCAGCCAAGATGTTGTAAAACCCGGACAATTCGGCGCTGATCGGCAGTCCCGATCTTGTCCTTGTCGATCGCCAGCGCGTGACGCGCGACCTCGTAGATGGTCACCCGGCTCACGCTCGCGAGGTAGTCGCGCAGCGGTTCCTCCCACGCGTCCTCCTCATAACGCTGGTCTTGTTGCGGGGTGATGTGGGTGACCTCGAAGTCGTTGGCGGGCCACCATTTTTCGCCTCGGCGATAACGTGCGGTTGCTTCGGCGAAAAGTTGGCTACGTAGATCCGCGAGCAACGCGATGTCGATGTCGCCGGTGGCGATCGGCCAGAACCGCCGGGAGCCGGTCGGATCGTTCATGTAGACCTTCATGTTGACCGTGCCGATGAACATGCTTTGCCGCGGCTGGTGCACGTCCCGGCGGCCGTAAGGCGGGCGAAAGATGTCGACGCGGCGGGTCATGAACGCCTTGAGCGCGTCGATCTCCGAACGGTTGAACGCATGCAACTCGGCGATCTCGACGAGCCACGGACCGCGCAAGTGCAAGGCGGCGTCGCGCGATCCGACATTGCCGGGAAGGTCGTCGGAGAACCAGGCGCCACCCAAGATGCGGCACGCGGTCGATTTCCGCGTCCGCTGGGCGCCTTCGAGGATCAGCATGTAGTCGGCCTGGCAGCCGGGGTCGTAGACGCGCGCGACCATTGCGATCAGAAACATCTTGCCGATTGCCATCGAATATTCGGTCTTTTCCACGCCCAGGCAGTCGCCGAGCCAGTCATCGAGGCGGTCGATGCCGTCCCAGACGAGACCGTCGAGGTATTGTCTGACGGGATGATAGGGGTTCTCGCGGGCGACGGCTTCTAGGGCCTGGTGAGTTGCCTCGCGGCCGATCCACGGCAAGCCCGCCCATTGCAACCATTCTTGGGCGTGACTGATGTCGAGGTCGGTCACCCGTCGCGGATACTCGCCCCCATCGGCCTTGCCGGGCAGCGGGCGCAGCACCGTCGAGCCCGCGGCCATCTCGTCAAACCCGATAACGCCGCGCCAAGCAGGATCTTCGCGTAACGCCAGCAATGCATTCGAGAAATTTGACATGGGCCTGCCGTTGTCGCCCGGCGTGCAGCGCCCATACCAGTCGCCGGCGCGGTTGGGCTCGTACTCTTCGATCGCGAAAAGATCGGCGCCGGGACCGAGCGCGAGCAAGGCGTCGTTTAGGTCTTTGCCGGTTTTCGGGCGGACGATCGCGATCTTGTATCCGAGTGCCGCGAGACGGGGTGCGGCGTCGGCGACCGCGCGCTGCCCGGCCTGGTTCTGGTCCTGATCCTCGAGGAGCAAGATCGTCTGTGTCGTGGCAAGCGGTGGCGGCACGAAGTTGCGCATGCCGTCGGCCGAGATCGCGGCCCATGCCGGGGTTCCGGTCGCCTCGGTGAAGGTCAACGCATCCTCGATGCCTTCGGCCACCGCCAGCGCCGGGCCGGCCGGAAACAGCCGCACCGCCCCGCCCTTGACGTTGCCTTTCGACCACTTGCGGTCATCGCCGGTGACGCGCACGCTGGCGTCGAGCGGATTCAATGCGATGAAATGGGCGCCGATGATCCCTTCAGTCTGGTGCTCGATCAGCCCGATGACGTGCGGCTGATTGACCTTGCTTTGCGGGCGGAAGGCCGACGGGCAGAAGCGCAATGACGGCGGCGGGCGGTTCAAGACCAAGCGCGAGGTGAAATAGACCTCGGCCATGGTGTTGATCGCCGGCACGCTGGCATTCCAAGTCCAGCGGGCGTCGTCGTGCTTGCTTTTGCGCGTGGCCTTGGCCGAAGCGGTCTTGGCTTCGTGCTCGGCGCGGGTCTCGGGTTGGACGGCGCCATTGCGTTTGCTAGTCGTATAGAGCTTGCGGCGCTTCAACTCGGCGCGGACCGCCCTGCCATCGCAGCCGCTCCAGCATTTGATCAACAGTACTGGCCCGCGGTCTTGTAATGCAAGGCTCTGATGGCCGCACAATGGGCATTGGCAGCGCCAGTCCTTGCCGTCCTGTCGCTTGTTGCCGAGCGCATCGGCAATTGCTTCGGCAGTCGCCATCGGTCATCTCCCGATAGCGGTGCGCCGCTCCTGCACGCGATGCCAGACCCAGCCGGGCTTGTAGCCTTTCACCGCGCCATAGAGTTCAAGCTCGTTCTGCGAGACCTCGCCGCGAATGAAGCCGCCGACCATTTGCCGGTAGTTCGCGCGCCTAAGCCGAGTGACCTCGGCCTCGGTCAGTTCCGCAAGGCCACCCGCGGCCACGACCACATGCATTGGCTTTCCCCCGATCGCTTGGCTGGTGGTGCCGGATTTGACGGTGTCGTTTTTGTCGAGCCCGGCCAGTGACCAGCGCGGCTCGATGTCGGGCGGGCCGTGGCGCAAGGTGTTGCCGACGTGGTCGTTGACAGCCAATGCCGCCTTGCCCGGCGCCGGCCGCATGCCGCGTCCGATCTGTTGGCGGTGCAATACCAGTGATTTTGTCGAGCGCAGTAGAATGACGGCGGCGAGCGCCGGCACGTCGAGGCCTTCGTCGACGAGGGCGCACGACGTCAAGACCTCGACGTCGCCACTGCCAAGACCAAGGATCAGGTTATCGCGTTCGTTCGTCAGTGTGCCGCCATGCACGCAATAGGCGCTATACCCGGCCTTGCGGAATTCTTCGGCGACATGCTGGGCATGGTCGACGCGAATGCAAAAGGCGAGCGCTGGCTGATGATCGCCATGCGCCCGGTAATATTCGACGGCATCGCCGGTAATGATCTTGGTGTCGACGAGCCCAACAAGCTGGTCGATGTGAAAGTCGCCGGCGACCGTCCGCACCAGCAGCTGAGATCGAGCCGCCGCTCGGGTGCGAAGATGCGTACCGGCGACAACCAGCCGCCTTCGATCAGTTCCTTGGTCGGCGGGCCGAGCACGAGGTCGTCGAAGTACCCATCGGCCTCGACCCCAAGACCCTTGCCGACGAGCCGCGCAGGTGTGGCGGTGACGCCGAGCAAGCGCGCGCACGCTTGATGCCGGATCAGATGCGCCCAGGTATCGGCCCGGGCATGATGCGCTTCATCGAACACGATGACGTCGAATTGGGCCAGGCGATCGAGCCGCCGCACCAGGGTCTGGATGCTGGCGACTTGCACCGGCAAGTCGTGATCATGCTCGAGACCGGCGGCGACGACGCCATGTGCAACACCGGCCAAATCGAGCTTGTCCGACGCCTGAGGGATCAACTCGCGGCGGTGCGCGACGACAAGCACCTGCTTGCCCCTGGCCGCGGCGCTGCGGGTAATCTCGGCAAAAATCAATGTCTTGCCGCCGCCGGTCGCGAGCTGCAGCAGCGGCGCGAGCCGCCCGACCGCGTAGCTGGCACTCAGCCGGGCGATGCAGTCCTGCTGATAGTCCCGCACGACCACAGTTTGTCCTCGAAGCTGTCGTTCAAGGTTCAGCAGTCGGGATTGCGGGCCGCTGTCAGCGAGGGTGAGGCCGCCTGTGCCGGCCGGCCTTTCACTGTCACTACTCATCTTCGAGTGCGCTGACCGCCTCTTCGAGCCTGAAGTTGTCGCGGTCGAGTTCGGCGACCTCGGCCTCGGCGGCGGCGAGTTCCGCGACAATCCGCTGGCCGTCCAGCTCGCCCGCGGGCGTCACAAACGGAACGCCATTGCAGCGGGCAAGCTCCTCTCGCGTTTTGCGCTCGGGCGAACCGAGCCAGCGGATTTGTAAATTTCTTTGCTGCTCGCGCAGCGCGTCGAGCCGTTCGACTTCACTCCATTGGGGAAATGCTTTTTCCAATGCTCTGCCGGCTTCCCCGAGATCGTGGGGCCCGTCCAGTGCCGCTGTGACCGCGGACGGCGTCGGGTTGACACCGGGGCGGGTCGGTCGCCGGTACGGTTGTGTGCCGCCGCGCGGAAGGTCCGCCGGCGGGACCGATGCGCCTAGCCTGGTGTTCGTCTGCTTTTTGCGTGTCTTCATGGGTAGGCTCCGTGGTTTAAAGGGAGGCGCTGGTTGTTTTTGGCGTTGGAACGGAGTAAGAACCGATCGATTCTCCCAAAGGTCCCCCGGCTCCGTCGGCGCCATGCCAGCGCCGGGCGGGGTCAATCCGATGATGCAGCCTCGGCCGCGGCCTGGCGCTGGGCCTCGCGGGCGAGCGCCTTGCGGCCTCGCGCGCGGCGGCCCTGCACGCCGTGCTCGACAATCGCCAGGATGTCTTCCCTGCGCCAGGCTACGACTTTGGCGCCGAGCTTGACCGGCGGCGCGATGTAGCCGTCCTCGACGGCGGTCAAGAATACGCGCTGCAAGTCATCGGCAGGATGCCGGGATAACCACGCTTGGGGTCCCGGCAGATGTCGCTGACGCGCAGCAGCGGCGGCAGGTTATCGAGATCAAACTGGAAGGCCATCGGATCGTCCTCCCTGATGAGGCGATCCGCTCAATAGTCCCGCGTTGCGTGGCTGTGTCGGCAGTTTTCGGCAGTTTTCCGAAAATTGCCAAGATTTTCCGCCTGGCCTTTAACGCGGCCCGGTCGCGGCCTCTTCCCGTAGTCTGTTCCTTGCAATGACCCACGCGGCGGAAAACGTCCGTATGCTCTGCGCGGCGAACAGTGGGTTCTTCGGGAACTGCTTGCGGGCCTCGGCGAGCGCCAGATCCGTCGACCATGCATCCGCCCCGGCATGCGCTCGCGCTGCTTCGTAAAGCAGGTCGGCGCGCGCTTGATCCGTCGCCCCTTTCTGGCGTCGGGAGGATGGGGCGGCGAGCTGGGGCGGGGCAGAGGCAGCCTGCCGTCTGCGATAATGAAAGTCGTAGTGTATCCGGCCCGAGGTCAGGTGGGTCAGATGCCCACGCCCGATCTTGAAATTGCGGCTCCAACGCTCGCTCGGCGGATAGATCGCGACCGGCTGCAGCGGCGCATCCTCCTTCAGCTCGCGACCGGCCAGCTCGGCCTCGCCGTCACGCCACTGCCCGAAAAACTGCGCTCGGCGAAAGCGATAAGCCGCGCCAAACTGTCGCGGGGGATAATGCGTCCTCGCCCATTCCGACCATCCGCGGACCAGCTCGGCGCTCGGGGTCCACTCAGCCGGCAACGTCGGCGGCTCGTCTCGCGTGCGACCCCTGCCGCAAATCGCGACCACAGGCGGGCGTCCCGCCCGCTACCCGTCGCCCTCCCGCGCAGCGCCACCACCGCCGGCGCCGCAATCGGCGTCGTCAGAAACCGCGCCCAGCGTTCCATGGCCGCGCGCCGCGGCTTCAACAAGTCGCCGCGCCGGTAGGCCGCCTCCACCTTGTTTGCGATCGTGTGCGCGAGGCACCCTTCGGCGACCTCGCCGGCGATGCCGGCCTCGCTCGCCCAATCGCGGAACCCGCTGCGCACCGTGCCGTGCGTCGTCATGCCCGGCCGCAGCCGGCGCAGCGCCATCAGCATCGCCATGTTCGACAGCGGCTTGCCGACCCTGGCGCCGGGAAACACATGCTCGCCCTGGCGCAATGCCGCGAGCTCGTCGAGCACCGCGGTCGCGGCCGTCGAGAGCGGCACCCGGAACTCCCGCGCGGCCTTCATGCGCGCGGCCGGGATCGTCCACACCTTGCCGTCGGGGTCGATCTCGCCCCACACCGCCCCGAGCGCCTCGTTGGTGCGCACCGCGGTCAGCAGCGTAAAGCGCAACGCCAAGGCCGAGATGTCGTCGCGCTCTGCCAGCTCGGCCCACAATGCCGGCAATTCGCGCCAATCGAGCGCGGCGTGGTGGACCACGGCTCGCACCTTGGCGCGTTTGGGCAACAGGTTCTCGACATGCCCTTTCCACCGCGCCGGGTTGTCGCCCTGGCGCCAATGCCGCGCCGCCGCGTAATCGAGCACGGTCTCGATCCGGCCGCGCACCCGCGAGGCGGTTTCGGGCTTGGTGTGCCAGATCGGTTCCAGCACCCGCATCACGCCCCCGGTGTCGACCGCCTTGACCGCAACGTCGCCGAGCACCGGATAGGCATAGGTTTCGAGCGTCGCCGGCCATTGCGCCCGATGTTTCGGGTTGCGCCAGCTCGCCTCATGCGCCGCGATGTACAGCTCGGCAACCTGGCGGAAGCTCAGCACGTTCTCCCGCACCGGACGGGCGGCGCGGCGCTCGGCCAACGGGTCGCGACCCTCGATGATCGCCAGCCGATGGCGCAACGCCAATTCCTTGGCGCGCGCGAGGCCGATCAGTTCGGCCGGGCCGAGCCCCATCTCGATCCGCTTCCCGGTCTGCGGCGAGACGTACAGCAGCACCCAGCTGCGGCTGTTCGCGCCAATCGCGAGATAGAGGTTGCTCGCCACCCGGTGGCGGCCGGGACCGAGCACGGAAATCTGTTTGGCGGACAGGTCCGACGGCATTCCCGGATTCCCAATCCGTTTCCTACACGCGGATTGGACAATGCCACACTTAGCGCCACCCGGCGATACGATCGGCGGCCCGGCAACCTCTTGGTTTCAATAAAATGCGCTACTATGCCGCACCGCCAAATACCATAACGCGGCGGTCTCCCTCTCCGCCATCCTTCGCTATGGTGCGCCGGGCTTAACCAGCGCCCTCAGACGTTCGATGAAGCGCTCCTTGCGGGCATGGCGCTCACCGACCAACCGAAGCGGGCGGGCCCGGCGCGGCCGCGGTCAGCGGAAAAATTCGACCTTCGCCTCGCGGAACCACAGGAAATTTGCCGGTGCGGCCGAAATCGGCCCGTTGATCGCGAACACCGCGATCTCGAACTTTTGGCCCGGGGCGACCGGATTGGCGAGCACCAGGCGATGGGGCATGTTGAAGCCCTGGATCGTCGCCGGGCTGGGCCGCCCCGCCGCCCGCAGCATCTCGCCGTCGACCCACACTTCGGCGTAGTCGTCGACATTGACCCGCAACACCGCCATGGCGCCGGCGGTGTCGAAGCCCGCGGCATTCGCCGGCACCGTCAGGGTCGCGCGGAACCAGAAGAACGACACCATGCCCCCGCCGCGCCTCGCCCCCAGCTCTGTCGCGGCGACCACCGGCCAGCCGAAATCGTCAAAGCCGCGCTCCTCGGCATGAGGCTCGATGTCGTAGGTCGTCTTGAACTCGGGCATCGAATCGGTCAGCGCCGGACACTCGACGACCTTTGCTTCCATCGCCCGCCATCGCGCTCCAAACACCGCCGATCCGCCCGCGGTCATCAGATCGACCACATGCACCGGCGGCACCAGCGGCGCAACCGCCGGCTGCGGCGCCAGCAAGGGCGGCATCGGCGGCGCTACGGAACGTGTGGGCCTGATCCGTTTGTTCTCCGGCATCTCTTATCTCCCCTTCATCCACCCACCAGTATAAGCCGACGCGTCATCGGGCGCGACATTGCCCTTGGCGCCGGCGCGTCTGTCCCGGCGGTCAAAAGACGGTGATTTTGCGCTCATCGCGGCGGCGGCCGGAGCACAGCCTCGCGCGGGCTGGCGCGCCGTATCGTTCGTTTATTTGTCGCTGCGGCCCTCAAAAAGGCTGCCGCCGCCGCGGTTCAGCCGGTTGCCGCCCGTCGAGTGCCGACGCCGTGGCGCGGCGGGCAGACATGATCTTCGATGGTGAGGTTGACCGCGTCGCCGGAAAACCTCCCGGCGAGCCGGTAAGCCCGCACATGTGTCGACCCGACCACGCCGGCCTGCGTCGCCCCCGAGAAGCTGCCGTCGGGCAGCAGCGCAAGGTTCTCTATCGGCACGCTCGAACGCGCCAGCGCGAGCACGCCGGACAACCGGCCTTGCGCATTGGTCAGGCGAACCAGCCAGTCGCCGCAGCGCCGGCCGGGGATAGCCCGTCCCTGAACGATCCAAACGCCGTCGGCGAGCGGCCCCGCCGGCGGCGCCGCAGACGGTCCCACCGCCCGCGACGGCGAGACGTCCGCAACCAAGGCGCACAGGGCGACGACGACAACACACGCCACTCTTGAAAGCATGCTCAAGCCTTTCCGATCCGACCCGGTCATGTCGGACCGCCTTTTCGCCGATCCCCGCAAGAGCCGCAATCCTGGGCAAGCGACGGCGACCTCGAACCCGGCCGCCATCATGATCGTCCCGCCGCCATCCGGCGAATCTCAAATCGGCTATTTTACAGAATGAATTTGGACAGATCGGCGTTTTGCGCGAGCGCGCCGACCTGGTCGCGGACATAGTCGCGGTCGATCCGCACCAGGGTGCCGTCGGGCCGGTCGGAGGCGGTAAAGCTGATCTCCTCCAGCAGGCGCTCGAGGATCGTGTGCAGGCGGCGCGCGCCGATATTCTCGACCGCGGAATTGATCTCCTCGGCCAGCAATGCCAACTCGTCGATCGCGTCGTCGTCGAAATCGAGGGTCACCCCCTCGGTGGCGAGCAGCGCCTTGTACTGCTTGATCAGGCTCGCCTCGGGCTCGACCAGGATGCGGCGGAAATCGTCGCGGCCGAGCGCCTTCAATTCGACCCGGATCGGCAGCCGCCCCTGCAGTTCGGGCAACAGATCGGACGGCTTGGCCTGGTGGAACGCGCCCGACGCGATGAACAGGACGTGGTCGGTTTTGACCGAGCCGTGCTTGGTCGTGACCGTGGTGCCCTCGATCAGCGGCAGCAGGTCGCGCTGCACGCCCTCGCGGCTGACATCGGGGCCGCCGAGCCCGCCGGCGCGCTCGCCGCGGCCGCAGATCTTGTCGATCTCGTCGATAAAGACGATGCCGTTCTGCTCGGCGGCGAGCGATCGCCTCGCGCACCACCATCTCCTGGTCGAGCAGCTTGTCGCTCTCCTCGGCCATCAGCACGCGGTGGCTGTCGCGCGACCGTCATCTTTTTGGGCTTGGTGCGGGTGCCGAACGCCTTGCCGAAGATGTCGCCGAGATTGAGCATCCCCATCTGCGCGCCGGGCATGCCGGGGATCTCGAAGGTCGGCAGATTGGCGGCGGCGCTCTCCTGCACCGCGATTTCGATCTCGCGGTCGTCGAGCGCTCCCTCGCGCAATTGCTTGCGGAATTTCTGGCGTGTGTCGGCGCTGGCGTTCGACGCCGACCAGCGCGTCGAGCACCCGCTCCTCGGCGGCGATCTCGGCCTTGGGCTCGACTTCCTTGCGCAGCCGCTCGCGGGTCATGCCGATCGCGATCTCGACGAGGTCGCGCACGATCTGCTCGACATCGCGGCCGACATAGCCGACCTCGGTGAACTTGGTCGCCTCGACCTTGACGAACGGCGCCTGCGCGAGGCGGGCGAGGCGGCGCGCGATCTCGGTCTTGCCGCAGCCGGTCGGGCCGATCATCAGGATGTTCTTCGGCAGCACCTCCTCGCGCAATTCGGGTGCCAGCTGCTGGCGGCGCCAGCGGTTGCGCAGCGCGATCGCGACGGCGCGCTTGGCGTCGTGCTGGCCGACGATAAAGCGATCGAGCTCGGAGACGATTTCGCGCGGGCTGAAGGCGGGCATCGGCTCAATAGTCCAGTTGTTCGAAGGTGGTCTTGTCGTTGGTGTAGATGCAGATCCCGGCGGCGATGGCCATCGCCCGCCGCGCCACCGTTTCGGCATCGAGCCCGTCAATGCCGACCAGAGCCCGCGCCGCGGCGAGCGCGTAGCCGCCGCCCGAACCGATGCCGATCAGCCCGTCCTCGGGTTCGAGCACGTCGCCGGTTCCCGAGAGGATCAGGGACACATTCTTGTCGGCGACCGCCATCATCGCTTCGAGCCGGCGCAGATAGCGGTCGGTCCGCCAGTCCTTGGCAAGCTCGACGCAGGCCCGCGACAATTGCCCGGCATATTGCTCGAGCTTGCCCTCGAGCCGCTCGAACAAGGTGATGGCGTCGGCGGTAGCACCCGCGAAGCCGGCGATCACCGAGCCGCCGCCCAGCCGGCGCAATTTGCGGGCGTTCGATTTGACGACGGTCTGACCCATCGTGACCTGGCCGTCGCCGGCGATGACCACCCGACGATCCTTGCGCACGCAAAGAATCGTGGTGCCGTGCCAAGTCGTTTCGCTGGATCGTTCCATGCGTCTCGTGGGGAAGCCGACCAAAGACAAAACAGACATGTGGGCGCGGCGGGTTCGCGGTCAAGCCAATCGCCCTATAGGCCCGATCGCCCGATAGGCCGATCGCCCGATGGTGGCAACTCCGCGGCAACATTGCTAAATAGGGGTATCGCCCAGCACGGGCGACAGAGGAGAGCGGCGTGCGGGTGGCGACAGTTGAACGCAACACCAAGGAAACGCAGATTTGCGGCCGGGTCGACCTCGACGGCAGCGGCGCCGGCGACGTCGCGACCGGGATCGGCTTTCTCGATCACATGCTCGAACAACTGGCCCGGCACAGCCTGATCGACCTCGAGCTGCGCGCCGCGGGCGACCTGCACATCGATTATCACCACACCACCGAGGACACCGGCTATGTCGTCGGCGAGGCGGTGTCGAAGGCGCTCGGCGACCGCGCCGGGATCGCGCGCTACGGCCACGCGGTCATTCCGATGGACGAAACGTTGACGCGGGTCAGCGTAGACGCTTCGAACCGGCCCTACCTCGTGTGGAAGGTCGCGTTTACCCGTCCGAAACTCGGCGAGATGGATACTGAGTTGTTCAAGGAATGGTTTCAGGCTTTCGCGCAATCGGCGGGTGTGACGCTCCATGTCGAAAATCTCTATGGCGAGAACAACCATCACATCGTCGAATCCTGCTTCAAGGGGCTGGCGCGGGCGTTGCGCCAAGCCGTCGAAATCGATCCGCGGCGCGGCGGCATGGTGCCGTCGACCAAGGGGGTTCTCGGCGGCAGCCTGTGATGATGGTCGCGATCGTCGACTACGGCTCGGGCAATTTGCGCTCGGCGGCCAAGGCGTTCGAGCGCGCCGCCGCGGAAAACGCGATCGCGGCTGACGTCAAAGTGACCAGCGAGCCCGAGACCGTCGCCGCGGCGGATCGCGTCGTCCTGCCCGGGGTCGGCGCCTTCGCCGCTTGCCGGCGCGGTCTTGCCGCCGTGCCTGGGCTCGAAGACGCGCTGCATGAAGCGGTATTTCCCCGCGCCCGGCCGTTTCTCGGGATCTGCGTCGGAATGCAGCTGATGGCCGAGCGCGGCCGTGAGTTCGAGACCACCGGCGGCCTCGGCTGGATCAGCGGCGAGGTGGTCGCGATCGAGCCCGCCGAACCGGCATTCAAGATCCCGCATATGGGGTGGAACGAGCTGATGGAGCGCCGCGCGCACCCGCTGCTGGCGGGGCTCGGGGCCGGCGCCCACGCCTATTTTCTCCACAGCTATCATTTTCGCCTGGGCGACGACGCCGACCTCATCGCCGTCGCCGATTACGGCGGCCCGCTCGCGGCGGTGGTCGGGCGAGACAATCTCGCCGGGACCCAGTTCCACCCGGAGAAGAGCCAGCAGGCGGGGTTGCGGCTGATCGGCAATTTCCTGCGGTGGCGTCCATGAGCGATCGCCACGTTTCCGAGCCGTCGATCGCGATCGAGCGGCTGACGCAATATTCCGGCACCGATCTCGACGATCTCTGCGATGCGACCGAGAGCGCCATCACCGAAGGCGGCGGGTTCGGATGGCTGCGGCCGCCGCCGCGTCAGGTGCTGGAAAATTATTGGAAGGGCGTGCTGCTGGTGCCCGAGCGGCGGCTGGTGGTCGGCCGGCTCGACGGGGTCGTCGCCGGCTCGGCGCAATTGGGCCGGTCGCCGCGCAACAACGAGGCGCAGGCCTTTGCCGGCGCCTTGACCAGCGCCTTTGTGGCGCCCTGGGCCCGCGGTCATGGCCTCGCTCGCGGCATCGTGCTCGAAATCGAGCGCCTAGCGCAGGAACTGGGCCTGGCGGTGCTCAACCTCGACCTGCGCGACACCCAGAAGGCGGCGATCGGGCTTTACGAGGGTCTCGGCTACCGCCGTTGGGGCACCCATCCCGTCTACGCCCGGGTCGAAGGCCGCATCGTGCCGGGGCATTACTACTACAAGCTGCTCGACGACGGGCCGCCGTCGCCGTGATCCTTTATCCGGCGATCGACCTCAAGGACGGCAAATGCGTCCGCCTCGTCCGCGGCGACATGGCGAGCGCCACCGTGTTCAACGACGATCCGGCGGCGCAGGCCCGGCAATTCGCGGAAGCCGGCTTTGCGTGGCTGCACGTCGTCGACCTCAACGGCGCCATTGCCGGCCGTTCGGTCAACGGTGCCGCGGTTGCCGCGATCCGCGAGGCCGTCGATCTGCATGTCCAGCTCGGCGGCGGCATCCGCGACCGCGCCGCGATCGAGCATTGGCTCGGGATTGGGATCGACCGGGTCGTGCTCGGCACCGCGGCGTTGCGCGACCCCGGCCTCGTGCGGGCCGCGGCTGCCGCGCATCCGGGACGGATCGCTGTAGCGATCGACGCGCGCAACGGCCGGGTCGCGGTCGAGGGGTGGGTCGAGACCGCCGATATCGGCGTCGTCGAGCTGGCGCAGCGGTTCGAGGATTGCGGCGTGGCGGCGGTCATCCACACCGACATTGCCCGCGACGGCGCGCTGGGCGGCATCGACGCGGCCGCCGCGGCCGAGCTGGCGCGGCAGGTCCGGATCCCGGTCATCGCCTCGGGCGGCGTCGCCGCGCTCGGCGACATCGCCGCGCTCAAGGCGCATGAAGGGCGACGGGATCGCGGGCGTCATCTGCGGGCGGGCGCTCTATGACGGCCGCATCGATCCGCATGCCGCGCTGCGGCTGGCGGCGGGGGCGCCGGGATGCTGAAGATGCGGGTCATTCCCTGCCTCGACGTCAAGGACGGGCGGGTCGTCAAGGGGGTCAATTTTGTCGATCTGGTCGATGCCGGCGACCCGGTGGCGCAGGCGCGCTTTTATGATCGCGAAGGTGCCGACGAGCTGTGCTTTCTCGACATCACCGCCAGTTCCGAGGGCCGCGACACGCTCTACGCGGTGGTGCGCCGCACCGCCGAGGAATGCTTTATGCCGCTGACCGTCGGCGGCGGGGTGCGGACGGTCGAGGATGTCCGCCGCCTGCTGCTCGCCGGCGCCGACAAGGTGTCGATCAACACCGCCGCGGTCGCGCGGCCCGAATTCGTGCGCGAGGCAGCACAGAAATTCGGCAGCCAGTGCGTCGTCGCGGCGATCGACGCCAAGGCCGCCGCACCGCACCGCTGGGAGGTGTTCACGCATGGCGGCCGGCGGCCGACCGGCATCGACGCGGTCGAGTGGGCGCGGCGGCTGACCGATTACGGCGCCGGCGAGATCCTGCTGACCTCAATGGACCGCGACGGCACCAAATCCGGTTTCGACATCCCGTTGACCCGCGCCGTCGCCGATGCGGTGCGCGTGCCGGTCATCGCCTCGGGCGGCGTCGGCACACTCGATCATCTGGTCGAAGGGATACGCGACGGCCATGCGACGGCAGTGCTCGCGGCCTCGATCTTTCATTTCGGGACATGGCGGATCGGCGAGGCCAAGGTGCGTCTTGCCGCCTGCGGCATCCCGGTGCGGGGCTGACCAATGCCAAAGGAACTCGGGACCGCACTCGACCGGTTGTGGCACGTCGTCAAATCGCGCCGCGGCGCCGACCCGCAGACCTCCTACACGGCGCGGCTGTTCGCCCGCGGCCGCACGAAGATCGCGCAGAAACTCGGCGAGGAGGCGGTCGAGGCGGTCATCGAGGGGATCAGAGGCGACAAGGCCAAGCTCGTTGGCGAGAGCGCCGACCTGCTCTATCACCTGTTCGTGCTGTGGGCGGACACCGGCGTGTCGCCGTCCGACGTGGCGGCCGAGTTGACGCGCCGCGAAGGCACTTCCGGGCTCGTCGAAAAGCGCGGCCGGGCGAACCTTTGAGCGGAGATTTCAGCGGAGGCGAGGGTGGCCTACGATCGCGACAACGTCTTTGCCCGCATTCTGCGCGGCGAGATCCCTTGCAACCGGGTCTACGAAGACGAGCACGTCCTCGCCTTTCACGACATCAACCCGCTGAGCCCGACCCATATCCTGGTGATCCCAAAGGGCGAATACGTCTCGCTCGACGATTTCTCCGCCAATGCTTCGGCGGCCGAGCACTCGGCCATGTTTCGCGCCTTGGGGCAGATCGCCAAGGAGCGCGGGTTGGCCGAAACCGGCCACCGCATCATCGCCAACAGCGGCCGAGACGGTCACCAGGAGGTGCCGCATTTCCATGTGCACCTCTTCGGCGGGCATGATCTCGGGCCGATGCTGCCGCGGCCGTAATCAACACGCCGCGGAATGACCCCGCGGGTGGGCTGTAGCTGAAGCTCAGCCGCCGCCAATCGTGATTTCGACGCGCCGGCTGGCGACACCGGGGTCGCCGCCGGTCTGCCCGCGCCCCGAGCGCACCAGCCGGTTCGCGGCGACCCCGTCCGCCACCAATGCCTCGGCCACGGTCTGCGCGCGCTGCTGAGACAGCGCCACGTCGGCCGGCAGGCTGCCGGCGCTGTCGGTGTAGCCGATTACGTTGACAGGCGCCGCCGGCTCGTTGTTCGCGCGCTGCGCCACCAGCGCTACCAGGTCGCGCGCCTGGGAATCGAGTTGAGGCGAGCGCTCTCGAAAATAGACCGTATAGGAGCCGCGCGAGGCGAACAGCGAACAGGCCGACACCACCAGCACAAGACACAAAACAGAAAGGTACCGCATTTCCAGATCACTCCGGCAAACGCCGCCTTGGCTGAGGAGATCCTGACGATCGGAGGGTTTCGCTACGTGGAGCGCATGAGTGAATTCGGAGTCGAAAGGACCACCCTCCGGCCCGGGGGCTATCCTGTAGTGAACATCAGGCGAGTTGTGGAGTTCCGTGCACGCGGAATTGGCGACCGACCGTCGAAGGCGGTAAGCAGCGAAGGGATTTTCCGCTCTGGGCGGGCGCCGATGTTGTCATCGACCGGGAATCGGCTGGACCTCGCGACAACGCCCTAGTGGTGCGATGCCAACGGATGGTACCCATCCATCGGCTGAATCGCACCACCAACCTATTAATCTGGTGGGCCGATTCACGAAACGCTTGGGAACCAAGCGTTTCGATCGGACCACTAGTGTCCCGAGCCGTAAGTACGCGTAATAATTCAGTAGGTCCGTCATTGCGAGGAGCCGGTAGGCGACGAAGCAATCCCGCAGGCTAACGCCCTTTACCGCTCGGGATTGCTTCGCTGCGCTCGCAATGACGTGATGAATTTATGAAATGCATCTCTGAGCCAGGCTGCTAGTGCTTAGGTGCGCACAGACGGTTCAGCTCCCTCGCCCCATCGCCCTGTAGGATGGGTTGAGCGCCCAGCGAAACCCGTCTGTTGTGGCGGCGGCGATGGGCTTCGCAAGGCTCAGCCCATCCTACAGCTGCTATCGCCTCGCGATCGGTCCGCCCTGCGGCAGCGGCCAGTCTTTGTCGATAGGACCGCGGAGGGCTCGCGGTTATGCTGTCGCAAGCAGGGTGACGCAACCGGACGCCGGCCCGGCGGACAACGACATGGCGGCCTCGACCGCGAGGCGGACGATTGGGCCGGGTTCACAGCCAGGCGGAGGGGCGAATGCTCACGATCATGGATCTCAACACCGAGTTCGCGAAGCTGAGGATGTTGCGCGGACGCACCCCGGAGACGCCCGCAGCCGAGCGCGAAGGCGCTTTTGCGAGATTGGCGCCGTACCGCGACAGCGCGATCAACGCCGCCAAATTTTCCGGCGAAGGGCCATGGGAGCGCCACCCGAACGGCGACGAGATCGTGCAGGTCGTCGACGGCGCCGCGACGCTTCACATCATGGCCGATGACGGGCCGCAATCCTACCCGCTCAAGACCGGGATGGTGGTGATCGTCCCACAAGGAAGGTGGCACCGCTTCGAGGCGCCCGACGGCGTCAGCCTAATGACCACCACGCCGCAGCCGACGCAGCATCTGACCTTCGCCGTCGACGATCCGCGAACGCTCGAATGACCGCGAGCCGTCTAAGCTGGAGGTGTCCCGGGCCCGCTTAATCGCGTCGGGTGCGAGTGTTGGATCCTCACGGGTTCAGTATGGGACTTTGTCGGGCTTCTCTTTGTACTTCTGCCAGACGGCGACGGCTTCGCGGCGCAGCATCTGCCCGGCGGGCAGGGTCCGGTTCTGCGTCGAATGACGCAATTGGGCGAAGATCATGCCGTCGTCAAATCCGCCATACTCGAGTGCGTCGTCTACCGTCGCCCCGAAAAAGATGCGTTCGATCCCGGCCCAATAGGCCGCCGCCGCGCACATCGGGCAAGGCTCCGCGCTGGTGTACAAGGTGCAGCCCGTCAGCTTGAAGCTGCCGAGCTTTTTGCATGCATGGCGAATAGCCTCCATTTCGCCGTGCCAGGTGGGGTCGTTCTCCGCCACCACCCGGTTGGCGCCTTCCGCGATGATCTCGCCGTCCTTGACGATGACCGTGCCGAACACGCCGCCAGCGTTGTCGACAAGCGACGTCTTCGCCGAGAGCTCGATCGCGCGGCGCATGAATTTCTGATGTTGGGTGTCGTCCGACATTTATGCCCGCTCCTCCAAATAAATAATCCGGGGCGAAGGTTTTGCCGTGGAGCGGACAAGAGATCACGCGAGAGCTAAAATACCGTTAAATGTCGACCCGAGTCTCAGATCAGCCATTTGAAGATCGAGATTTCAGCAACATAGAGGGCGGCGAGAAAGACTGTACCCGACGGGGTGATCCACCGCGCCGGTCGGCCGGCAGGCCGCAGCCACCAGTCGAGCGCACGGTTGGCGAGCGGCATCACCGGCCAGGTCAACAATCCGACGCTGATCAGATTGCCGACGAAGGTGGCGACGACCGAGTTCAATCCGCGGGTCAGCGGCCCCAGAAAGCGCAGTTCCAGCATCACGATCGGGAACAGCACCAACAGGACCACCATCGACTGTTTCCAGATCGGTGGCGTCGGGATCGTCTCTTGCGCCGGAAACCAGCCGGCAAAGGGTTGCGACAGCCGGCGGCTCGACCACGCGGCAACCACCGGCTCCGACTCCGCGACGAGGCGGCGGCGCTCGGGCGAGGCGAGCCACGCGTCGAGCTCGCCCGGCGAGGCAAAGCGGATCAGCGTCGTCCAGAATTCCTGCTGCCGCGAGGGCGCCTGCAGATATGTCCCGCGATAGCCGGGATAGGCCGCCTGGGCCTGCTGGATCCTTGCGGACCAATCGAGAAAGGCCGTCTTCATCTGCGGCTTGACGCGCGTGGTGACCACCTCGGTGACGCTGCCCTGGGCGTGGAGATCGGGCGCCGCCGTTTCGTTGAGTTCCGAGGCATGGTCCAAGCATGCCTGCACTTCCTGATGCAGGCGGTCGCGGCGCTGCGAGGCGCGCCAGCCGGCGAGGCTCGGCGCGTCGCGG
Source organism: uncultured Alphaproteobacteria bacterium (assembly GCA_963775525.1). Taxonomy (GTDB): domain Bacteria; phylum Pseudomonadota; class Alphaproteobacteria; order ATCC43930; family CGMCC-115725; genus AP-15. Next base: position 22,610 of record CAVZJF010000072.1, read on the forward strand.
AACTGCAGCACCATGTGCCACTCGCAAACGGGGCCGGACACCGGGATGAACTCGATGCTGAGGAATCCCGGCATGGCCGCCGCCGCCGTGGACATCCGCGCCTGCCACGAGAAAAACGCGGCTGCCGCGTCCGCACGGATGCGCAACGCTGCGACAACTGAGGAAACCGGCGTCTCGTCGTCCAAGCAAGCCCCGGAATCTGCCTTGCTCCGCCAGTCGCCGGCAAAGCCGCAATGCCTGTCAGCCGGCCGCCCACCGGCCCATCCGGCGCACGAGCATGTCATGGCCCGACGGGAGGCGACGGCGCCTATCATGCACAGGAAACCGTGCAGGTTTGGTTAATTTACCAGCTGCCACACCTCAAAACGTGGCGCGGACGCCGACGGTGACGGCGATCGGCGCGGCCGGGCTGTAGCTGCGCGGATTGCTGGCCCCCGGCGCCTGCGCGATCGGGACCGAGGAGGTCGGCGAGAATGTGCCGAAGGTGTAGTAGGTCGCGTTGAACGCGTTCTGAAGCAGCGCGAACACCTGCAGGTTTTTTGTCAGCTGATAGCTCGAATGCAGGTTGAGCACGAAATAAGGCGGCGTCTGCGGCGTCAGATTGGCTTCGTCGCCGAACAGATACTGGCCGCCGGCGTAGATCCCGGCGCCGCCGACCGTCCATGCGTCGGTGAGCTTGTAGTCGACGCCCAGCTTCAACAGATTGGCCGGGACGCCCGGCAGGCGGTTCCCCGGCTGGATTTGGATGGTCCCGTCGGCATCGGCTGCGGGATTGTTTTGGCTCGACTCGGTAAACCCGGTCTGAAACGCTGCATCCGTGTAGGAATAGGCGATCCAGGCGAGCAGCCGTTCGGTCTTCAGCCGGATGTCGAGGTCAATCCCTTGCCGCAGTGTCGACCCGACATTCTGAAAGAACGCGCGACCCTGGATCGGGCTGTTGACGAACAGGATGTCGTTGTCGAGCGCCGTGTGAAAATAGGCGAGGTTCGACGACAAGCTCGCACCCGCAAAGGGATAAGCCCGCGCGCGCAACCCGGCCTCGACGGTATGCGCCACGACCTGTTGTAGACCGGGGTCGCCGACAAAGAAATTGGCGAGGCTGCAGGGCGAGGCGGCGCTGGCGCAAGTCAGCTCGGCCGGGGTCGGCGCCCGGTTGGCCACGGCATAGCTGGCATAGGCGCTGACCTCGGGCAGGAATTTCCAGGTCAGGCCGCCCGACGGGTTGAAATGGCCAAACGAGTGGTCGCCGCTGAGCGCGCTGCCGAGCTGGTCGCCGAGATCGATCTGCGCCAGGTTGTAGCGGCCCGCGACACTCGCCGTCAGGGCCGGAGTGATGTCGACGGTATCGGTGAAGAACGCGCCGTAATAGGCGTTAGACACCGCGACGCGCACCGGCGCTATCGACCCGTCGGCCTGGTCGATCGTGACGCCGGGGCCGAAGAACACCCGATCCTCGGGCGTCAGGCCGCCGACCTGGGTGCTGGCCCCGAACAAGGTCTGACCGCCGTCGAAGCCGACGCCGGCGATAAGCTGGTTCTGATGCCCGAACAGCGGGGTCCGATTGGTCGCCTGGAGTGCTGCGCCGTAGCCGTAGGTATTCGTCGACTGCTGATCGAGCTCGGAATAAGGGCCGCCATTGAGGAAATCCGGGATCGGGTTGCCGTTGCGGCCGGTGGCGAAAACGCCGGGGCTCGCGCACAGAAAGCCCGAACCGTCGTCGCACGGCGCCACATCCGTGACGTTGCCGTTGACCACCTTCTGCAACAGGTAGCCGGAATACAGATTCCCTTGCAGTGACGTATTGTCCGAAATCTGATAGCTGCCGGTCAGATTTACCTGCACGTAATTGTTGGTGATCAGGTTGGGGGCGGTGAATTGCGCGGCGGGATCGACCGCGAGCAGTTCGACCGGCGAGGTGCCGGGGCCGTTGAGCCGCGTGTTGGCGGCGGTGACGTTGACATGGAGTTCGCCGCGATTGCCGCGCCAGCCGATGTCGGCGTAAAGACTGCCGAGATTGGAGGATTGCAGGTCGCGCCAGCCGCCCTCGTGCAAGCCGCTCGCCGCGATGTAGGCGGCGGTGTCGCCGGTTTGGATGCCGTATTGCAGCTCGCCCTGGTATTTGGCGAAGGAGCCGCCGAGCGCGTCGATTTCGGCGCCGTGATAAGTAAATCCGTTCTTCATCTGCACCGCGAGCGCGCCGCCGAGCGCGTTGAGGCCGAAGACCGGGTTCGACCCGACCAAATCCATGCGGTCGATCGCGAGGTCCGGGATCAGGTCCCAGTTGACGGTGTCGCCAAACGGCTGGTTGAAACGCGCGCCGTTGACGTAGACCGCCAGCCCTTGCGGGTTGCCTTGCAGCGGCGAGGCCTGAAAGCCGTGATAGAACAGGCTCGGCTGAAACGGGTTGCCGGCGGCGGCGTCGAGGGTGACCCCGGGAACCAGTTCGTTCAGCGCCCGCAACGCATCCGCGTTGCCGTCGCGGGTGATGTCCTGGCCGGTCAACACCTGAGTTTGGGCGGGCACCGTGCTGCGGTCGACCCCCGAGCCGAGCAGCGGCGTCGCCGCGACCACCTCGACCGTCGGCAAGGATATCGATTGATCCGGGACCGCGGGCGGGCTCGCCGGCAATTGCTGCGCGGCCGCGGCCCAAGACAGCACGAGCAGCGCCGCGACCGATTGCAGCAGCGTCCGCCCGAGATCGGTCATTTTGGCGGTCAGATCGCTTCCTCCCGCAGCCTATTACGTCAGAGAACCGCCGAGGGCGCTTTCCCGATCTGATCGGGACATCTTCCCGATCATCCGAAATAAATTTCCCCAAACTTTGCCCCGAACGCGGCCGGCGCCGACACGCCGATAGGCATCGGCGCCGGGCCGTGGCATCTTCCAACGGTTGAAAGCGCCACCTCCGCGGAAGCCCGATGTCCCTGCGGTTCCGTTTGATCGGTCTGGTTTGCGCCGTGCTGCTGATCAGTTTGGCGCTGGGCAGCGTGATCGCCTATTCGAACGCCCGGCGCTCGGTCCGCACCGAGATGCACACCGCGTTGGCCGTCGGCCGTCAGACCGTCGAAAACGCGATCGCGCGGCTTCCCAAGCTCGACGACCCGTCGCGCGACCTCGACAGGCTGGTCGCCTCCTTTGACGGGAACCGCCATCTTCGTGTCCGGCTCAGCGGCGAGGTCTCGGCGTCTGCGGTGCCGCCCACCGACCGCTCGGCGTTTGGCGGCATGCCGGCCTGGTTTGTGGGATTGATCGGCGTTGCTTCGCAGACGCAACGGATCCCGGTGAGGATCAATGCCCGCGACTACGGGACGATCGTCATCGAAACCGACCCGCACAACGAGACCGCCGAGGTTTGGAACGAATTTGCCGACGGCCTGGTGGCGCCGGCGGTGTTCTGCGGTCTGACGGTGCTGTTGATCCATGTTTTCATCGGCCGGATGCTGCTTCCGCTGGGCCGTCTTGCCGACGCCATGGAAGAGGTCGGCGACGGTCGCTACCGAACCCGGCTCAGCGGGCGGCTGCCGCCGGAGTTGTCGCGGCTGCGAGACAGTTTCAACCGCATGGCGGCCCGGCTGGCGGAGACCGACGCCGCCAACCGGCGCCTGAACGAAGAGCTGTTGACCTTGCAGGAGCAGGAACGAGCCGATCTCGCCCGCGACCTGCATGACGAGGTCAGCCCGTTTCTGTTTGCGGTCAATGTCGACGCGGCGACGGCCTCGCGCCTGCTCGCGCAGCATCGCCCGATAGAAGCGCGCGATCATGTCCAATCGATCGCCGAGGCGGTGCGCCATATCCAGCGGCAGGTGAGGCGCATGCTCGGGCGGCTGCGGCCGATCGGGCTCGATGAGTTCGGCTTGCCTGAGGCGGTGGAGAACATCGTTGGCTTTTGGCGCCGGCGGCGGCCCGACATACGCTACGAGGTGTCGATCTCGGCGGAATGCGACGGGCTTTCGGGATTGGCCGGCACGACGATTTGTCGGATCGTCCAGGAGGCGTTGAGCAACGCCGTGCGCCATGCCGAGCCGCGGCTGATTACCGTGGCGATCGGCCGACCGTGATGCTCGACATGACAGGGGCCCTGGACACGACCGCGACGAAATCCGCGTCGAGGTCGCGGATGACGGCCTCGGTATTGAAGAACCGACCCGGATCGGCTACGGCCTGCTTGGGATCAGCGAGCGGGTCGGAGCGCTGGGCGGCCGGTTGAGCTTCGCCAATCGGCCCGGCGCCGGCTTTGCGGTGACCGCGTTGCTGCCGTCCTCGCGAGCGGGCGTCTCCCTCCCCTCTCACTTACATGCCGCCGAGCCGTGAAGATTTTGATCGTCGACGATCATCCGATCGTTCGGGCGGGGTTGCGGCGATTGCTGGCCGCGGAGCCGGGAACCGAAATTCACGAGGCGGCTGACGGCAAGGAAGCGCTGGCCGCTTTTCGAGAGCAGCGCCCCGACCTCGTCATTCTCGACCTCAATCTGCCCGGAATTGGCGGGATCGAGGTGATCTTGCGTCTGAGAACCGCCGATCCCGGCGCGCGTGTCCTGATCCTCAGCATGCACGACGACCAGATCCACGTAACCCGTGCGTTGCAGGCAGGCGCGTGCGGTTACGTCAGCAAGCAAGCCCCGCCCGACGAGATCCTCATGGCGATCGGGCGCGTCGCCGCCGGCGGGACCTATGTCGAGCACGACATCGCCGAGGAGCTCGTGTTTGCAAATATCCAGGCGCCGTCGCATCCGCTGAAGGAGCTGACCGCGCGCGATCTCGAAATTTTGCGGCTGGTGGCCGAAGGGCGCACCCTGCCGCAAATCGCCGATACCGTCGGCATCAGCTACAAGACCGCGGCGAACAGCTGCAGCCGGATCAAGGCCAAGCTCGGTGCGGCGAGCACCGCCGATTTGATCCGCATCGCCATTCGATCGCGGCTCGCCGATCGCGACGCGGATCTGTCGATGTAAGACGCGTCAACAACGCCTACGTCTGCGCCTGCGCATGGGCCGGGCTCCGACGGCGGCTCTGAGTTGCAGAATGTCTGCTTGGTGACGCTGCTTTCACGTGCAATTCTATCGGCAAGCACAAAAGCGGAGGAAGCAGCGCCGATGTCGGAAACGACGGTCGATCAAAAAGAAACCGGCTTCGCCTTCACCGACGAAGACTATACCCGCCGCTATTTGCCTGAAAAATCCGCCGCTGCGACGGGACGCCGCCAGCGCTCCGCCCCACAATCCGCCGGGCGGGTCACCCGTTTGCACGGCGGCGGCAACTCGTTTATGCGCGCCCGCCGCCGCAGGCTTGCTGCATCGGGGTCAAGCTGACCGCATGCGCCCTCTCTGCGCTGACCGTCCGCCGCTTCGCAACGGATTCGGCCGAGGCAGGCGGACGACACGCATGGCTGAGCCGCGCGCAGGGGTGAAAGGCGGCTGGTAAATCGGCCGCCAGGCCCGTAACCTCAGGGTCATGTTTACCGGCATCGTTACCGATCTCGGGCGGGTGCGACGCCTCAAAAGGGGTGCGCTGACCGATCTGACCATCGCCACCCGTTTCGACACCGCGGCGATCGCGATCGGGGCGTCGATCTCCTGCTCGGGCGCGTGCTTGACGGTGATCGCGGTCGAGGAGGATGCGTTCACGGTGCAGGCCTCCGCCGAGACCTTGGCATGCACCACGATCGGCGAGTGGGCCGCGGGAACTCCGGTCAATCTCGAACAATCCCTGCGGCTCGGCGACGAATTGGGCGGGCATCTTGTCTCCGGCCATGTCGACGGGCTGGCGCGGATCGTCGAGCGGCGGCCCGAGGCCGAGTCGGTGCGTTTCAGCTTCGAGGCCCCCGCCCTGCTGATGCCGTTCATTGCGCCCAAAGGCTCGGTGACGCTCGACGGCGTCAGCCTGACGGTCAACGAGATCTCGGGGAACCGGTTTGGCGTCAACGTCATCCCACACACGCTCGCCTGCACGAATTTCGAAGAGGCTCGCCCGGGGCAGCAGATGAACCTCGAAATAGACATGATCGCCCGCTACGTGGCTCGGCTCCTCGGGGCTGCGGCGCCCGCGGCCCCCGCTGAGCCGACATCATGAGCCAACCGCCCCACATCCTCGTCGTCGAGTCGCCCTATTACGCGCATATCGCCGATCTGCTGCGGCGCGGCGCCGAGCGGGCATTGGCCGCCGCCGGCGCCACCCATGAGCGTCTCCAGGTGCCGGGCTCGTTCGAGATCCCGGTGGCCATCGGGATTGCGGCGCGGGCCGGCGAACGGTACGACGGCTATGTGGCGCTCGGCTGCGTGATCCGCGGCGAGACCACGCATTACGACCATATCTGCGCCGAGAGCGCGCGCGGCCTGCAGGATCTCGCGGTGCGCGACGGGCTGGCGATCGGCTATGGCATCCTGACCTGCGAGAACGAAGCGCAGGCGCTGGCCCGCGCCGCACCCGAGGGGCGCGACCATGCCGGCGCGGCGGTCCGGGCCTGCCTCGCGATCATCGAGCTGAAGCGGCGCTTTGCCCAGGATGGCGGATGAACCCGGCCGGGGCATGAGAGCAGCCGACGACCATACGACCCGCGACGGCCGGCCGCGGCTGGGCGGCAGACGGCGCACGGTGGCGCGGCTGGCGGCGGTGCAGGCGCTGTACCAGCTCGAGCTGAACCCGGCGCTCGACGCCGAGGCGGTGGTGCGTGAATTCGCCCGCTACCGGCTCGGGCAGGAGATCGAGGGCGAAGAGCTGGCCGAAGCCGACCCGATTTTTTTTGCCGACATCGTGCGCGGGGTGGCGGCCGACCAGGAGCGCCTCGACGGCGACATTTCGGCGGCCCTGGTCGACGACTGGCCGCTGGCGCGGCTCAATTCGGTGTTGCGCGCGATCCTGCGCGCCGGCGCCTGGGAATTGGTTCACCGGACGGATGTGCCGGCGCGGGCCTCGATCAGCGAATACATCTCGCTCGCCCACGCCTTTTTCACCGGGAAGGAGCCGGCTTTCGCTAATGGCGTCCTCGACCGCCTGGGCCGCAGCCTGCGTCCGGCCGACATGCAAACGTGATGGCGAAAGACCCCGCCGCAGCGGACGAGGCCCCCGGCGACCAAGCACCGGGCGAGTTCGAGCGCATCCGGCGCTATTTCGCGCCGCTCGCCGGGCCGGGCGGGCTCGGCCTGCTCGACGACGCGGCATTGGTCGATTGCCGCGCCGGGCATCGGCTGGTCATGACCGCCGACGCGATCGTCGCCGGGGTGCACTATCTGCCGGAGGATCCGCCCGACCTCGTCGCCAAAAAGCTGCTGCGGGTGAATTTGTCGGATTTGGCGGCGATGGGCGCGCGGCCGCTCCACTATCTGCTGACATCGGCGCTGCCGGCGTCGCTCGGCGCCGAATGGGTCGAGCAGTTCGCCCGCGGGCTTGGCGAAGATCAGCGGCTTTATGGCGTCGAGTTGCTCGGCGGAAACTCGGTTTCGACGCCGGGACCGGTGACGTTGTCCCTGACCGCGATCGGCGAGGTCCCGGTGGGAGCCGAGATCCGGCGCAGCGGCGCGCAGGCCGGTGACGACGTGTGGGTCTCGGGGACGATCGGCGACGCGTTTCTCGGGCTCGCCGTATTGCGTGGTCGCTACCCGCAAATCGGCGACGAGCCTCGCCAGGTGCTGGCCCGCCGTTTCCGGCTGCCGGAGCCGCGGGTGACCCTGGGGCCGGCGCTGTCGGGCGTCGCTCATGCGATGATCGACGTGTCCGACGGGCTCCTCGCCGATCTTGGCCATATCTGCGAGACCTCGCATGTGGGCGCGGTCGTCGAGCTCGACGCATTGCCGCTGTCGGCGGCGGCGCGCACCATCATGGCGCTGGCGCCGGGCATCGCGCCGCAGCTCGCGGCCGGCGGCGACGACTACGAGCTGCTGTTCACCGCATCGCCCGCAGCGGCGGACGCCGTTCGCGGCGTCGGCGCGCGGCTCGGGTTCGCGGTGACGCCGATCGGCCGGATCGAGGCCGGCAGCGCCGTCCGCCTGGTCGACGCCGGGGGTCGCGACGTCGTGGTGGAGGCTGGCGGCTACCGCCATTTCTGAGCGCCGCCGCCGCGGCTCGGCGTCGTTTCAAAAGCGCGGTTCGAGCGTCAGTCAAAAGTGCCGGCCAAGGGGCCGGAATTCGGCGCCTCGGCAGTACCGCCAGGGCGGTTGCCCAAAGAATGCGCTTCTGCCATGTTCGCGCCGCTCCAGCCTGCCCGGACGGGCGGCGGAGGGTTCCCCTATTGACTGGTCGCGAGCTGCCGGATGCCTAACGCATATTACCTTGTCATCGCCTGCGGCGTCCTGGCCCTGCTTTACGGCCTGGTCACCAGCCGGCAGGTGCTGAGCGCCAATGCCGGGACCGCCCGGATGCAGGAGATATCGAGCGCGGTGCAGGTTGGTGCGCGCGCCTACCTCAATCGCCAGTACCGCGCTGTCGCGATTGTTGAAATCGTCATCCTGATCATCCTGGGCGTGCTGCTCGGCCTGCGGGTCGCAATCGGCTACCTGATCGGCTCGGTACTGTCGGCGACAGCCGGCTATATCGGCATGAACGTGTCGGTGCGGGCCAATGTGCGCACCGCGCAGGCGGCTCGCGGCGGCCTCAAATCAGGGCTTGCGATCGCTTTCAAGGCGGGGGCGGTGACCGGGCTGCTGGTGGTCGGGCTCGGGCTGCTCGGCGTCTCGATCTACTACTTCATCCTGCGCGCGACGGCCGGCGGCGACGATCTGCGCCCGGTGCTGGAAGCGATGGTCGGGTTGAGCTTTGGCGCCTCGCTGATCTCGATCTTTGCCCGGCTGGGCGGCGGCATCTTCACCAAGGGCGCCGATGTCGGCGCCGATCTCGTCGGCAAGGTCGAGGCCGGCATTCCCGAAGACGACCCGCGCAACCCGGCGGTGATCGCCGACAATGTCGGCGACAATGTCGGCGACTGCGCCGGCATGGCGGCAGACCTGTTCGAGACTTATGTCGTGACGATCGTCGCGACGATGCTGCTGGCCGCGATCTTTTTTGCCCCGGCCCCCGGGCAATCCGCTGAATTGCGCGACAAGATGCTGCTGCTGCCGCTGGTGATCGGCGCCGCGTGCATCGTGACGTCGGTCATCGGCACCTTCTTTGTGCGTCTCGGCGCCTCCAACGCCATCATGATGGCGTTGTACAAGGGTCTGATCGCCACCGGCGTTCTGTCGATCATCGCCATAGCGCTTGTCATCAATTGGCTGTTCGGCTTTTCCGAGCCGCTGGCGATGACCACGGGCGCCACGGTGACCGGGCTCGGCCTGTGGTTGTGCGCGATCGTCGGGCTGCTGGTCACCGGCTTTATCGTGTGGATTACCGAATATTACACCGCAACCGAATACCGCCCGGTGCGCAGCATCGCGCAGAGCTCGACGACCGGACACGGCACCAATGTCATCCAGGGCTTGGCGGTGTCGATGGAGGCGACGGCGCTGCCGGTCGTGGTGATCTGCGTCGGCATCATCGCGTCATTCCTGATCGGCGGCCTGTTCGGGATCGGCGTCGCGGCGACGACGATGCTGGCCTTGGCCGGCATGATCATCGCGCTCGACGCTTATGGCCCGGTCACCGACAACGCCGGCGGCATCGCCGAGATGGCCGATCTGCCGCGCGAGGTACGGCGCACGACCGACGCGCTCGACGCGGTCGGCAACACGACAAAAGCGGTCACCAAAGGGTATGCGATCGGTTCGGCCGGGCTCGCCTCATTGGTGCTGTTTGCCGCCTACACCGAGGACCTGAAGCACTATTTCCCTAACCTGGACGTGCGCTTTGTGCTGCAGGACCCCTATGTCGTGATCGGGTTGTTCATCGGCGGCCTGCTGCCTTACCTGTTCGGCTCGATGGGCATGACCGCGGTCGGGCGCGCGGCGGGGTCGGTGGTGGTCGAGGTGCGGCGCCAGTTCCGCGAGATCCCCGGCATCATGGAGGGGCGCGCCAAGCCCGATTACGGGCTCGCCGTCGACATGCTGACCCGTGCGGCGATCCGCGAGATGATCATCCCGTCGTTGTTGCCGGTGCTGGCGCCGATCGTGCTCTATTTTGTGGTGAGCGCGATCGCCGGGCGGGCGGCGGCGTTCAGCGCGCTTGGCGCGATGCTGCTGGGCACGATCGTGACCGGGATTTTCGTGGCGATCTCGATGACCTCGGGCGGCGGCGCCTGGGACAACGCCAAAAAATACATCGAGGAAGGCCATCACGGCGGCAAGGGGTCGGAGCCGCACAAAGCCGCCGTCACCGGCGACACCGTCGGCGACCCCTACAAGGACACCGCCGGGCCGGCGGTCAACCCGATGATCAAGATCACCAACATCGTGGCCTTGCTGCTGCTCGCCATCCTCGCGAAATGGGCGATCTGACCGCACCTTCGCCCAGAGGCGGCTACTCCTCGCTTTGCGGGGCCGGGCCGGCCGGCCGGCCGGCACCACCGCTCGGAGCTGGCGCGCCACCGCCGCCGCCGTTGAACTTCCCGAGGTTGCCGAGCAATTGCTCGAGGAACGTCAGCTCGCGGCCGGGCGCGGGGGTGGCGCGGGCGACAGGCACCACCTCCTTTCCGTCCTCCAATGTCTTGTGATCGACCGCCTTGACAATCCCGTCGTTATTGAAACCGACGATAAAGACTTGCTGGTCCAGTACTTTGGGGTCCAAAAACGAAAATTGGCTCGTCCGGGCGCTTATGTAGTACCAGTTCTTGTCGTTGAATACGCCGATACTGGAAGGTGTTCCTAATATTTTGACGACTTCGTCCTTTGTCGTTTTACCCGGGTGAATTTGGGCAATCTCGTCTGGCGGCGGCAGATTGCCGCGCTGCTCCACGGTCGTCGAGCAGGCGGTAAGGGCGACTGCGGCCGCAGTCGCCACAAGCAGGGAAGGGATTTTCAACTCGGGCATGGCTCGGCAATGGTGTAGGAGACTGCGCGGCTCGGCGTCGGTTGAATTCGGCCGGAGCCGCGCCCAATTCACCCCGACAGCTTCAGCAGAGGCGCGTCGGTTGTCAATGTTGCCGGGAGCTGAAGCGCGAGCCCCGTGGTAAACTCCTTCTCCAGACGCAGATCGGTTCACGACGCGGCGGGACTCGCCTATCAGCGGGTCGTCGAGCAAGCCCGGCAACCGATGTTCTTCACCGCCTTTGGCGTTCCCGACACGCTCGACGGACGGTTCGAGCTGATTTGCCTGCATGCGTTCCTCTATCTTCATCGTTTGAAATCCGAGCGGCCTCGATCCGAGGCGGTCTCTCAGGCCTTCTTCGACGCGATGTTCGTCGACATGGATCGAGGGCTGCGCGAGATGGGAACCGGCGATTTGAGCGTAGGCCGGCACGTGAAGCGGATGGCGCAAGGTTTTTATGGCCGAATTCGGGCGTATCAGAACGGACTCAGCAGGACGACACCGCGCTCGGCGCTGCACTGGCGCGCAATCTTTTCGGCACGGTCGCCGAATCGGCGGGGACGATCGACAAAATGGCGGACTACATGCACCGCGCCGTAAGCCGGCTGGCGCAGCAACCTGCGACCGAACTGTTCGCCGGCGACTTGCGGTTCCCGCTGCCCGCGCGGCGAATCGGCGGCCGAGCTCGCCGAGCGGCGATGAGCGCACCGGCGCCGGAATTTTCGCGGCCGGTTTCCGTGGCCCGGCTGGGTTCGGAACCGTTCCGCCAGGAGATCGAGGCGACCGCCGACGAGCGCGAGCGTCTCGCCGAACGGTTCAACCTGGTCGGCCTCGATCGGCTGACTGCCGCGGTGACGCTACACCGGCAAGGCGGCGGACTGATCCGGCTGGAGGCGACTTTCGACGCCGATTTCGCGCAGATCTGCGTCGTCACCCTCGATCCGGTTCCGGGTAACGTCGCCCGGTACTTTACGCTGCTCTTTGGCCCTTCCGAAGACGAGCAAGGCGAAATCGACCTCGATCCCGACGAGCCGGTATTCGAGCCGCTGACGGGTGGCGCGATCGACATCGGAGAAGCCGTGGCGCAGGAGTTGTCGCTGGCGCTTCCGGAATTTCCTCGGCAACCCGATGCCGTGATCGAGCCCGTCGCCACCGCCGAACCGGTGGGCGGACCGTTTGGCGAACTGGCGAGATTGCGCCGCCCGCCGCGCAACTGACGCGTCAAGGCGGCGCCGCCGATCGCCATGCTTGTTGCCGCCAGTGGCTTTTTTGGCTAATTACCGGCGACTCTTTCCGATCCCGAACACGAGTTCCCCATGGCTGTTCCAAAGAAGAAAACCTCGCCGTCGCGTCGTAATATGCGGCGCTCGCATCATGCCCTCAAGCCGGCGGCCTATGCCGAATGCCCAAATTGCGGCGAGCTTAAGCGTCCGCACCATTTGTGCGACGCCTGTGGCTATTACGACGGCCGCGAGGTGACCACCCAGCGTTCGGAGACCGCCTAAAGGCTTGGCGGCGGCGCAGCGGTGAGCGCAAGCATCACGATCGCGCTTGACGCGATGGGCGGGGCGCGCGCGCCGGACATGGTCTTGCGCGGCGCCGAGATGGCCCTGCGGCGTCATCCCGGCCTGCGTTACATGCTGTTCGGCGAGGAGACCGTGATCCGGCCGTTGCTCGCCAAGTTGCCGAGCCTCGCCGCCGCTGTCGAGCTGCACCACACCAGCGAGATGGTGATGGACGACGACAAGCCGTCTGTCGCGTTGCGCGCCGGGCGCCAGTCGAGCATGCGGCTGGCGATCGACGCCGTCGCCGAGGGCCTCGCCGACGGCGTCGTCTCGGCGGGCAACACCGGCGCCTTGATGGCGATGGCGAAGTTCGCGCTCAAGACCTTGCCGGGGATCGACCGGCCGGCAATTGCCTCGTTTTTTCCCACTCAGCGCGGCGAGAGCGTGATGCTCGACCTCGGCGCCAACGTCGAATGCGACGCCGACAACTTGGTTCAATTTGCGTTGCTGGGCGACGCCTTTGCCCGCACCGTGCTGGGTCTGGTCGAGCCCACCATCGGGCTGCTCAACGTCGGCTCGGAGGATCAGAAGGGCAACGACGCGGTGCGGGCCGCCAGCCTGCGCTTGCGCGGCGCGCTCAGTCCGATCCGCTTTTACGGGTTTATCGAAGGCGACGACATCGCCGCCGGCACGGTCGATGTCGTCGTCACCGACGGGTTTACCGGCAACATCGCCGTCAAGACGGCGGAGGGGACGGCGAAACTGTTCAGCGAGTTTCTGGCGGGCGCCTTCCGTCATTCGCTGTCGGCGCGGGTCGGCTATCTCTTCGCCCGCAACGCGCTGCGCAAATTGCACATGCGGATCGACCCGCGGCGCTACAACGGCGCGGTATTTCTCGGCCTGCGCGGGATCGCGGTGAAAAGTCACGGTTCGACCGACGCGCTCGGCTTTGCCCATGCGATCGGCGTCGCCGTCGACATGCAGGTCAACGGTTTCCTCGACAAGATCCGGCTCGATCTCGCGCGCCTCAACGCCGCCGCGGCCGCACCGCAACCGGCGGCGCTGTAAGCCCCCGGCGATGGCGCTGCGCTCTCAAATTCTCGGCTGCGGCGCCTATCTGCCGGAGCGGGTCGTCACCAACAGCGAGCTTGCCGCGCGCCTTGACACTTCCGACGAATGGATCCGCCAGCGCACCGGCATCGGCGAGCGCCGGGTGGCGGCGGACGGCGAGCGGACTTCGGATTTGGCCGTCCGCGCGGCGCAGCGGGCATTGGCCGACGCCGGGATCAGCGGCGCCGATCTTGATCTGCTCGTGGTGGCCACGGCTACTCCGGACAATACCTTTCCGGCGACCGCGGCCAAGGTGCAGGCCCGGCTCGGCATGCATCGGGGCGCCGCCTTCGACGTGCAGGCGGTCTGCGCCGGGTTCATCTTTGCGCTCGCGACAGCCGACAACGCCTTGCAGCTCGGTCAGGCGCGCACCGCACTGGTAATCGGGGCAGAGACCTTTTCCCGCATCCTCGACTGGGAGGATCGCGGCACCTGCGTGCTGTTCGGCGATGGCGCCGGCGCGGTGGCGCTGAAAGCGGTGGCCGATCCCGGCCCACACGGGCGCGGCGTTCTGTCGACCCACCTCCATTCGGACGGCCGCCAATACGACATCCTGTATGTCGACGGCGGGCCCTCTTCGACCGGCCACACCGGATACCTGCGAATGGAGGGGCGAGAAGTGTTCCGGCAGGCGGTGCAGCATTTGAGCGACGTGGCCGAAGAGGCGCTCGCGGCGAACGCGCTCACCGCGGCGGATATCGACTGGCTTGTTCCGCATCAGGCGAACAGCCGGATCATCGACGGGGTGGCGCGAAAGCTCGGCCTGTCGCCCGGCAAGATCGTCTCGACGATCGACCGCCACGCCAACACCTCGGCCGCGTCGATCCCGCTGGCCCTGGCGGCCGCGGTCGCCGACGGCCGCATCCGGCCGGGGCATCTCGTGCTGATGGAGGCGCTCGGCGGCGGTCTCAGCTGGGGGGCGAGCCTGGTACGCTGGTAGCGTCCCCCCGCGGACGCGCCCCAGCCGCGGGCACGGCCGGCAACACTTTGGAATTTGACGGCATTTTTGCGCCGGAGTAACCTTCTCCAAAAGCGGGGAGGGGTTGATGACGGGGCATACGGTGACGCGCGCGCAGCTCAGCGAGGCGGTCTATCAGGAAGTAGGATTGTCGCGCAACGAATTGGCCGAGCTGGTCGAATCGGTGATCGCCGAGATATCGGGCGCGCTCGAACGCGGCGAAATGGTCAAGATTTCCTCTTTCGGCAGCTTTGCGGTTCGTCAGAAAGGGCAGCGGATCGGCCGCAATCCGAAGACCGGCCAGGAGGTTCCGATCAGTCCGCGCCGGGTGCTGGTCTTTCGCGCCAGCCATGCGTTGAAGAGTCAGATCAACGACGGCCTGGCCGAGGCCGCCCAACACGACGCAGCGGCGCCGGCGGGCAAGGCGTCGTCGGGCTGAAGTGACCCGGACCGAGCCGTCGCGGCCAAAGGCGTCGGAGAGGCCACTGGCGTCGGAGAGGCCACTGGCGTCGGAGAGGCCACTGGCGTCGGAGACTGGGCGACGCGTCACGAAATCGGCGGCTGCTTTTCGCACGACCAGCGAGGTCGCCGAAGAACTCGATCTGCCGGCGCATGTGCTGCGCTTTTGGGAATCAAAATTCCCACAGGTCAAGCCGCTGAAGCGCGGCGGCGGCCGGCGCTATTACCGGCCGCAGGACGTGGATCTGCTGCGCCGCATCCGGCAATGCCTCTACCAGCAGGGCTATACGATCCGCGGCGTGCAAAAGCTGCTGCGCGAAGGTGCGATGGGCGGCGACGAGCCGCCGCCGTCGCCATTTGAGGACAAACCTCCCCCTGCCCTGTTCACGCTGGAGCCGCCCGCCGGTCTGCCCGAAACCCCCGGCAGCCCGCCGCCGACCCGGCAAGCCTTGCGTGAGGCGATCGAGGAATTGCGGCGCGACCTGCTCGAAATCCGCGCGCTGCTCGGCAAGCTGGGCGGCAACTGAAGCGCCGAGTAACCGGCCGAGTGTTTCAGCCAACGGGAATCAGGATCGTTCCGAAAGACCCAAATCTGCCGCCCGACGCGGCCGGCGCCGTTCGCAGCATTGCGCGCATGAGGGCGGACCATTATGATCCGCACCCTCGGCAGGAGCCGCCCTGGTCGGAGCGTAGCGCAGGCTGGTAGCGCATCAGCATGGGGTGCTGGGGGTCGTGAGTTCGAATCTCACCGCTCCGACCAATTCTCCGCCGGTCCTCCGGCCAGCGCGCATCAGGAGGATGAGGGCATGAGTGCTTCGATCCCCGGTCTCGAACCCTGGCAATGGCCCGAGGAAGAATGGCGCAAGCGCGTCGATCGCGTGCGCGCCGGACGCCGGTTACGGCCGGCGGAGTGGCCGGGCGGCGCCCGTTGCGCGGTGGCGTTGTCGTTCGACAGCGACCACGAGACGAGCGACCTGCGCGACGGCGGCAATTCGATCGGGCGGCTCGCCTGGGGCCAGTACGGCAGCCGCGTCGGGGTCCCGCGCATCCTCAAGGTGCTCGAGAAACACGCGGTCAAAGCGAGCTTTTACGTGCCGGCGGTGACCGCGTTGCTGCATCCGGACGAGCAGCGGCAGGTCGTCGCCGAAGGCCATGAGATCGGCATCCACGGCTGGATTCACGAGCTGAATTCGGTGCTGCCGCGCGAGGCCGAACGCGACCTGATGCTGCGCTCGGCGGATGCGCTCGAAAAGACCAGCGGCGCGCGGCCGGTCGGCTTGCGCACCCCGTCCTGGGATTTCAGCTGGCATACCCTGGAAATTGAAAAGGAGATGGGGCTCGCCTACGATTCCTCGCTGATGTCGGACGAGGATTGCTATGAGCTGCTGCTCGATGGCGCGTCGACCGGGGTCGTCGAATTGCCGGTCGAATGGGTGCGCGACGACGCCGTCTATTTTATGATGAACCGGTTTTCGGCATTGCGGCCCTATACGCCGCCGACCGACGTGTTCGACATTTTCCGGCGCGAGTTTGACGCGGCCCATGCCGAGGGCGGCCTCTTTCAATTGACGATGCACCCGCACGTCATCGGCTACCGCTCGCGCATCTGGATCCTCGACGAAATCATCCGCCACGCCAAGGCGCAGCCGGGCGTGTGGTTCGCGACCCACGCCGAGGTGGCCGACTGGGCGCGGCATCACGCGGCATGACCGGCTCTTTCGCCGGTCATCGCACGGATGGCTGAGGCGGGCGCGCCGGCGGAGCGCCGCTGCGGCTATGTCGCGCTGATCGGCGCGCCCAACGCCGGCAAGTCGACGCTGCTGAACAAGCTGGTCGGGCATAAGCTCGCGATCGTCACGCCCAAGGCGCAAACGACCCGCAGCCGCTTGCTCGGCATTGCAATCGAGGGCCGGTCGCAGCTGGTCTACGTCGACACCCCCGGCATCTTTGCCCCGCGGCGACGGCTCGACCGGGCGATGGTGGCGGCGGCGTGGTCGGGCGCGGCGGATGCCGACGAGACCGTCTTGCTGGTCGACGCGGCGCGCGCGATCGGCGCCGACACGCGGCATATCCTCGACCGCCTCGGCGAACGCGGACGCAAGTCGATCCTGGCATTGAACAAGGTCGACCTGGTTCGCCGCGACCGCCTGCTCGGCCTCGCCGCGGATTTGGCGAAGCACGCAAATTTCGACCCGGTGTTTATGATTTCCGGGCTGAGCGGCGACGGGGTCGAAGACCTGAAGCGCCATCTTGCATGCTCGGTGCCGCTCGGGCCGTGGCTGTTTCCCGAGGACCAATTGTCGGACGCGCCCGAGCGCCTGATCGCCGCCGAGGTCACGCGCGAGCAGGTCTTTCTGCAATTGCACGACGAATTGCCCTACGCCTCGACCGTCGAGACCGAGAGCTGGGAGGACCGGCGCGACGGCAGCGTGCGCGTCGAGCAGGTGATCTATGTCGAGCGGCCGAGCCAGCGGGCGATCGTGCTCGGCGACCGCGGCCAGCGGATCAAGGCGATCGGCGCCCGCGCCCGCGCCGAACTCCAGCAGATGCTCGGCCGCCGCGTCCACCTGTTCCTGTTCGTCAAGGTCCGCGAGAATTGGGGCGAGGACCGCGAGCGCTTCACCGCGATCGGCCTCGACTACGAGGTGTGAGGCCCGAAGCCCGCATGTTGTCCGATGAGGCACCGCGTCGGCCTTTTTGCCGGCGGAAACCGCGCAGATCGATCGCTCACTCGAGGACGAGAACGCTGCTGGCGGGGGCCGTGGCTCTTATTGGCTCGTGGCTGGTGGTGCTCGGGAGCGCCGCCGGCGCCCACGCCCAAAACGCGACCTGGACCGGCGCCGCGACCGGCCCATTTGGCGGCCAATGGTACGACCCGGCCAATTGGTCGGGTAATGCCGTGCCGACCGGAACGGCGACGTTTACCAACACTGCCGCAACAACCGTCGTCGACGTCACGCTAGCGCAATCGATTTCGGGACATTCTTATTTACCAAGAATGCACTGTCCTATACTTTCCGTATCGGACGAATTCAGCGGATGTTAATATCAATTGGCAGCAGGAGTCGAGAATACTTCCAGGCGGCAAGCAGCTCATTCATCAGATTTCGGAGACTATAACGTTTCTAAATCACAGCACCGGCGGCAATGCTGACCTGCTCAACGGTGGCATCCTGGAGTTCTTCGACAGCAGCACCGCCGGTACTGCGACCGTCAGCAACCTCCGGTTCATGGATTTCATCAACAACAGCACCGCCGGCGGCGCGAGCCATCACCAATGTAGGCCCCTACACGGGAGTAAGATTTCTTCGACAGCAGCACCGCCGGCAACTGCGACCATCAACAACAATAGTGGCGGCGAATTGGTCTTCACGCAAAACAGCACGGCCGGCAACGCGATCATCATCAACGAGAGCCATGCCACGACCCTCTTCGCTATCAACAGCAACGGCGGGCAGGCGCAGTTCATCACGAGTGCGGGCGGCACGGTCGACTTCTCCGACACGGCAGGGCCGCTCGGTGGCGGCCGCGTCAGCGCCGGCTCGATTGCCGGGGCAGGCAATTATTTCCTCGGCGCCAATCCAGCTCACTGTCGGCGGCAACAATCTGTCGACATCGTCAGCGGTGTTATCAGCAACGGCGATTTCAGCGGCGCCGCCGGCGGCTCGCTCGTCAAGGTCGGCACCGGGACCCTGACGCTGTCGGGAACCAACACTTATACGGGCGGGACAACGATCGCGGGGGGCGTTCTGCAATTCGGGCAGCCGGCGTCGATCGCGGGGACGGGGCCAAACGTCGTCGTGAAATCAGCGGCAATCGCGGCCGCCGGCTATCCGATCGACCAGAATTTTCTCAACCGCATTGCGCCTGCCTCGCAGGGCATCGTGGCGCTCGCCGCCGACAGCGCCAACAACCTCGATTTCAATGTGCCGGGGCTGAGCCGGGTGAGCCTCGGCGCGCTCGGCAATGCGACCTACAGCGGCGCGCTGACACCCGCCGGCAACACCTATCGCCTCGGTGGCGGCAGCGGCGTCCTGACCGTCGCCTCGCCGCTGGCCGGTACGGCGAGCCTCCTCGTCAACGGCAACGGGATGCCCGGCATCGTGACTTTGACAGGCGCCAACACTTATGCGGGCGGCACCACGGTCGCCGGCGGCGTGTTGCAGGGCGACAGCACGAGCCTGCAAGGGAACATTCTCGACAACGCGACCCTCGTGTTCGATCAGGCGACGAGCGGCATCTTTGCCGGGTCGATCAGCGGCGGCGGCGCCTTGGTCAAAGCCAATGGCGGCCTGCTCATGCTCGACGGCGACAGCAACGGGTTTGCCGGCACGACCATGGTCGCCGGCGGGGTCTTGCAGGTGGGCGACGCCGGCAATCCCGCGGCGCGCCTCGGCGGCGACGTGACCGTCACCAGCGGCGCGGTTCTCTCCGGCCACGGCACGATCGGCGGCTCGGTCGCCAATTTGGACGGGATCGTGATGCCGGGCGGCACCATCGGGACATTGACGCTCGGCGGCAACTACACCCAAGGGGCGGCGAGCACCCTGTTGATCGAAGTCAGTCCGAGCGCCGCCTCGCGGCTCGTCGTCGGCGGGCATGCGACCCTCGGCGGGACATTGGCGTTGGCTTACGATCCGGGCACCTATTCAGCGCGGAGCTACACCCTGCTTCAGGCCGGCAGCATTTCGGGTTCCTTCGCCGCGATTACCGGGCAAGTCCCTACCGTAGGGCTCAACCAGTCGATCACGATCGATCCGGCGGATGTGCAGCTGGCGCTGACCGCAACCCCGATCGCCGTCGCGCCGACCGACGATACGATCTTCTCGGCGATGACGAGCGTTCTGGTCATGAACGCGCAGCGCGCCAACGGCATTGTGCTCGACCGGCTGGACGAGCGGCTTGGCGGCATCAATGACGCACCGGCGCCGGCGGCCGAGCTGGCTCCGCCGGCGCCGCCGCAATTCGCCCAGGCCGGCAATTTGGCGACGGTCGGCCAGCTTGCATCCCTGTTGCCGCAAGCAGCAGGGCAATACGGCGGCTGGTTTCGCGGCATCGGCAGTTTCGGCGCGCTCGACGGCAATGCCACGGCGCCGGGGTTCGGCGCCGAAACCGGCGGGTTTCTCGCCGGCCTCGATCACCCGGTGTTGCCGGGTGTAATGGTCGGCGCGGCGGCCGGCTACAGCTATAGCGGCGTCGACGAGCGCTCGACCAGCAGCGGCGCGATCGACACCGCGCGCCTGGCGCTCTATGGCGGCGGTCAATGGGGCTCGGCGGTGCTGACCGCGACCGGCGGCTACGCGCATGACTGGATCGACACCAGCCGCGGCCTCGCCGGGATCGGCGCCGCCACAGAAAGCCATGACGGCAACGAGCTGACCGCCGGTGCGCAAGCCGCCCAAGCCTTCCCGTTCGACGCGGCCCTCGTGACGGCGAAGGCCGGGGTGCAGTACCTGCATCTGTCGGAGGGCGGGTTCGATGAGAGCGGCGCCGACGGTTTCGACCTGTCGAGCGGCAATCGCGGCACCGGCAGTTTCCAGCCCTATGCCCGGTTGTCCGCGGCCAGGACGTTTATCACGGCGAATGGCCTGGCGATTGTCCCCGAGGTGCGGCTCGGCTATGGCCGCGAGGTGCTGTCCAACAGCCGCACCGTGACGGTGGCGGCGATCGACGGCACCGCCTTCCTCGTGCAGGGCGTCAAACCGTCTCGCGACATGCTGACCGCCGGCGCCGGCATCACCGTCCGGGCCCGGGAGGACGTGATCCTTTTCGCCCGGTACGACTCGCTGCTGGCTGTCGGCAACACCACGGACCACACCGTCTCGGCCGGCGTGCGGCTCCGCTTTTGACCGCGCGTCGGCCGCGCTGGGCAAGTAGCGGGCGGCTCTCCGTCTGATGATATGATCCGCCCATGCAGTGGACCGATGCCGGGTTTGTTGTGGCGCTGCGCCGGCATGGCGAGAGCGCGCTGGTCGTCGAGTTGCTGACGCGCGAGCGCGGGCGGCATCTGGGGCTGGTGCGCGGCGGGCAGTCGCCCAGGCTGCGGGCGATATTGCAGCCGGGCAACGAAGTGGCCGCGGTGTGGCGCGGGCGGCTTTCCGAGCATCTGGGCACGGTCGCCTGCGAGCTGGTGCGCGCCCACGCCGCACGCTTCATCGACGATCCCGATCGGCTGGCGGGGCTCGCCGCGGCGGCGGCGCTGGTCGCCGCAACCCTGCCCGAGCGCGAGCCGCATGCCGACGTGTTTGGCTCTTTCGCGGGCTTGCTCGAGGCATTCGATTCGGCTCGCGACTGGGCGGCGCGGTATGTCGGGTGGGAGTGCGGCCTCTTGGCCGCGCTGGGCTTCGGCCTCGATCTGTCGTGCTGCGCGGCGACCGGGGCGACCACCGGCCTCGCCTATGTCTCGCCCCGCACCGGGCGCGCGGTGTCGCGCGAAGCGGGCCGGCCCTATCATGACAAGCTCTTGGCGTTGCCTGATTTTCTGTGGCGAGAAACACCCGCCGACATGGCCCAGATCGCCCAGGGCCTGCGGCTGACCGAGCATTTCCTGTTGCATCACGTTCTGTTGCCGCAGGGCCGGACGCTGCCGCCCGCCCGCTCCCGCCTCCTCGCCCGCCTCCGCCAAGGGGCTGGAGCTGATACATTCCGGAACCGATCCCAGCCTCCCGTTCCTGCGCCGGGCGGCGGTTCTGGCTGACACCGAGGTTGCCGATTTATGCCTGTGACGGCTCCAGCCGGCGAAATCCGGGAGGTCGATTTCGCCGACGCGCTCGGCGAGCGCTATCTGTCCTATGCGCTGTCGACGATCATGTCGCGCTCGTTGCCCGACGTGCGCGACGGCCTGAAGCCGGTGCACCGCCGCATCCTGCACGCGATGGCGCAGCTGCGGCTCGACCCCGCCTCGGGCTACAAAAAATGCGCCCGCGTCGTCGGCGACGTGATCGGCAAGTTCCACCCCCATGGCGAGCTCGCGGTATACGACGCGCTGGTGCGGCTGGCACAGGATTTTTCGCAGCGCTATCCGCTGGTCGACGGGCAAGGGAATTTCGGCAACATCGACGGCGATAACGCCGCGGCGATGCGCTACACCGAAAGCCGGATGTCGGCGGTGGCGCAGGCGATGCTCGACGGCATCGACGAGGATGCGGTCGATTTCCGCCAGACCTATGACGGCGAGGACAGCGAGCCGGTGGTTCTGCCCGGCCGCTTTCCGAACCTGCTGGCGAACGGCGCCGCCGGGATTGCCGTCGGCATGGCGACCAGCATCCCGCCGCACAACGCCGGCGAGCTGTGCGCCGCCTTGCTGCATCTGATCGACGAGCCGGCCGCGTCCGTCGCGGCGCTGTGCGCCCATGTTCCCGGCCCGGATTTTCCGACCGGCGGGGTTCTCGTCGAGCCCGCGGAGAACATCCGCCTCGCCTATGAGACCGGCCGCGGCAGCTTCCGGCTGCGCGCGCGCTGGGCGACGGAAGCGCTGGGGCACGGCGCCTATCAGATCGTCGTCAGCGAAATCCCGTTTGGCGTGCCGAAAGGCCGGCTGGTCGAAAAGATCGCCGCCCTGCTCGAAGACAAAAAGCTGCCGCTCCTCGCCGACATCCGCGACGAGTTCGACGGAAGACGTCCGCCTCGTCATCGAGCCCAAGACCCGCAACGTCGATGCCGGGGTGCTGATGGAGCAGCTGTTCCGGCTGACCGAGCTCGAAATCCGCGTGCCGTTGAACCTCAACGTGCTCGACCCCTTCGGCGTTCCGCGGGTCATGAGCCTAAAGGAGGCGTTGCAGGCGTTTCTCGACCATCGCCGCGAGGTCTTGCAGCGCCGCAGCCGGCATCGTCTGGCCGCCGTCGCCCGCCGCATCGAGATCCTCGAGGGCCAGATTGTTGTCTACCTCAATCTCGACGAGGTGATCCGCATCATTCGCGAGGCCGACGACCCAAAAGCCGAGATGATCGCGCGCTGGGACCTCAGCGAAATCCAGGCCGAGGCGATCCTGAACCTGCGGCTGCGCGCGCTGCGCCGGCTCGAAGAGATCGCGATCCGCAAGGAGATGGACGCGCTGTCGGCGGAAGAAGCCGGGTTGACCCGGCTATTGGACAGCGAGCGCCGGCAATGGCGCGCGGTGGCCAAGGAGATCGGCGGGACCGCGGCCGAATTCGGCGGCGACACGGCGTTGGGGCGACGCCGCACCACACTCGCCGAAGCGCCGCCGCCGGTCGAGATCCCGGCCGAGGCCCTGGTCGAACGCGAAGCGGTGACCGTCTTGTGCTCGCAAAAAGGCTGGGTGCGCGCGGTCAAGGGTCACGGCATTGCGCCCGCGGAGCAGAAATACAAGGACGGCGACGGCTCGCGCTTTGCGATCGCCGCCGAGACCACCGACCGGCTGATCGTGTTCGCCACCAACGGCCGCTTTTACACGATCGGGGTCGACCGCCTGCCGGGCGGGCGCGGCCAGGGCGAGCCGTTGCGGCTGATGATCGACCTGCCGAACGAGCATGATGTCATTGCGATGTTCCCCTATCGGCCGGCGATGGAGCTCTTGGTCGCGGCGAGCGACGGCCGCGGCTTTGTCGTCGACGGCGAGGAGGCGGTGGCGCAAACCCGCGCCGGCAAGCAGGTGCTGACGCCCGGCGACGGAGCAACGGCGCTGCTCTGCCTGCGCGCCGAGGACGGCGACGCCGTCGCCTTTGTCGGCGACAACCGGCGAATGCTGGTGGTCAAGCTCGACGACATCCCGCTGATGACGCGCGGCCGCGGCGTAATCCTGCAGCGCTACAAAGCCGGCGGCCTCGCCGACGCCAAGGTGTTCCGTCTCGCCGACGGGTTGTCGTGGCGGCAGGGCGAGACCCGTACGCGCACCGAAGCCGACCTCACCCTGTGGCTCGGCGCGCGCGGCGGCGCCGGCCGCCTCGTCCCCAACGGCTTCCCCCGGTCGAACCGGTTCGGAACTCCCGATCGCGCGTGACAACCGTCTCCGTCTCTCCGCTGGCCATCCCGGCGATTGTGGCCGCGCCGGGGATTGCGGCCATGGCGAGGATCATCGCTGGCGGTGCGGCAGCGAAAGCCAATGCCGCCACCGATCGACTGTACCGGCTGGTCGAGCGCATGATAGACGAACACCGCGTTGCGCGAGCTTGACGGCAGGCAAAGGGGTCAGAGCGATGATCGATGCCAAGCCGCAGGAACTGGGCCTCCTGGCGAAGGTGGTCCTCGGGTTCATCGTCGCCCTGATCGTCGTCGGCGTCGTGTGGCACGGCGCGACCATCGCGACCTTCGAGCGCATCTGGCACCAGCTCATCGAGCGGACGGACGCGCCGATGCGGTTCCGCTTCGTCCTGCAGCCGCTGATAGCGGCGATCGTTGCGATCCGCGACGGGCTCAACGACGCCCGCACCGGCCGCTCGCCCTTCATTCCGACGATGCTTTACAAGCCGCGCGAGCGCACCGAACGGCTGCGCGAGGCGTTGAACGCAACCGCCCGGATCATACTCCTGGGGTTGGTCATGGACGGCATCTACCAGGCGATCGTGCTGAAGCGGTTCTATCCGGCGGAGGCGGTCATCGTCGCGTTGCTGTTCGCGTTCGTCCCGTATGTGGTCATCCGCGGCCCGGCCACGCGCATCGCGCGCCGGTGGCGCGGCGTACCTCCGCATCGAGCCTCGTGACAGCTCCAATATCAACCGTCGGCGAAAGGGCACCGGCATGCCAGATCCACCCACCGCGGGAAGGTTCGAAGTAAGGGTGACGGCGGCTGATCATTTTGCCTGGGTCCGCACGCGCCTCGCCCTCGAGCGCACGATGATGTCGTGGCTGCGCACCGCGGTGGCGCTGATCGGCTTCGGTTTCGCCCTCGTCCAGTACCTCAGCCATTTGCAACAGATCCCCGGAGCCCGCTCCGCCTATCTTCCAACGGCGCCGGAATTTCTCGGGCTCGCGCTGATTTCGTGCGGTGTCCTGGCACTTGTGATCTCGATTTGGCAGTACTGGTGGACGGTACGTTATATGTGGGGCGAACCGTTCGCGCCGCTCGCCGGACTGACAAAGGAAGGAATGCAATCGCCGGTCTTGGCGGTCGCCATTCTCCTGATCTTCATCGGCCTGTTCGCCTTCGGTGCGGTTCTGTGGCGTCTGACCTAGCCCCAAGGCCAAGCAACCGAGACCAACAAGCACTTTCGACACCACCCGACCAACGAAAGGAGATCGAGATGGCCAGATCCAGAGCAGCAGCCAAGCCGAACATCGTCGTGATCTGGGGCGATGACATCGGCATCACCAACCTGAGCTGCTACAGCGACGGGTTGATGGGCTACCGCACGCCCAACATCGACCGGATCGCCCAGGAGGGCATGCGCTTTACCGACTGCTACGGCGAGCAAAGCTGCACCGCCGGGCGATCGTCGTTCATCACCGGTCAGCACGGTTTGCGCACCGGGTTGACCAAGGTCGGTCTGCCGGCCGCCCCCGTCGGTCTGCACAAGGAAGACCCGACCATCGCCGAGCTGCTCAAGCCTTTGGGCTACGCCACCGCGCAGATCGGCAAGAACCACCTCGGCGACCGCAACGAATACTTGCCGAGCGCGCACGGCTTTGACGAGTTCTACGGCAATCTGTACCACCTGAACGCCGAGGAAGAGCCGGAGCTCGCCGATTACCCGAAGGGGTCGGATTTTCCCCACTTTCGCGAGAGGTTCGGTCCACGCGGCGTGTTGGACAGCAAGGCCACCGACACTGACGACGCGACGGTCGACCCGCGGTTCGGCAGGGTCGGCAAGCAGACAATTCACGACACCGGCCCGCTGACGAAAAAGCGCATGGAAACGATCGACGACGACATCGCCGGCCGCGCCGCCGACTTCATCAAGCGGCAGGCCCAGGCCGGCACCCCCTTCTTCCTCTGGGTGAACTTCACGCACATGCATTTGCGCACGCATGTAAAGCCGGAGAGCAGGGGCCAGTCGGGCCGCTGGCAGAGCGAATACCACGACGTAATGATCGATCACGACGGAAACGTCGGCGCCGTGCTGAAGGCGCTCGATGACGCCGGCATCGCCGACAACACCTTTGTCATGTACAGCACCGATAACGGCCCAAACATGTTTTCATGGCCCGACGGGGCGATGACGCCGTTCCGCAACGAGAAGAACACCAACTGGGAGGGCGCCTACCGGGTGCCGTGCGTCGTCCGCTGGCCTGGCAAGATCAAGCCGGGCAGCGTGTCGAACGAGATCGTCGCGCATCACGACTGGCTGCCGACATTCCTGGCCATGGCCGGCGACCCGGAGGTCACCGACAAGCTCCTCCAGGGCTACACGATCGGCGAGATGACCTACAAGGTCCACCTCGACGGCTATAACCTGGTGCCGTTTTTGACCGGCCAAGCGGAGAAGAGCCCGCGGGTCTCGTTCGTCTACTGCAACGACGACCAGCAGGTCGTGGCGCTGCGCTACGACAATTGGAAGATCGTGTTCGCGGAACAGCGGGAGCCCGGCACGATGCGCGTCTGGTCCGAGCCGTTTGTCACCCTTCGCATACCAAAGATGTTTAATCTCCGCACCGATCCGTTCGAGCGTGCGGACATCACTTCGATCACCTACTACGATTGGCTTGTCGACCACGTTTACTTGCTGGTGCCGGCGCAGGCCTATATCGGGGAGTTCCTGCAGACGTTCCGGGATTATCCGCAGCGCCAAAAGGCCGCCAGCTTCAACCTCGACGACGTGCTCCGGAAGATGCAGCAGGGTACCCACACCTAGCCCGGCCGAACCGGATCAGGGGGGCGGCTGGCGCGTGCTCCGGCCGCCCCGCGCCGCTGCAAGGAGCGATCGATAGAGCAAGGGCAGATCAGGGGCAGATCCGCGTGCCCAGGGTCCGCCCGGTGACCGAGAGCGCGAACAGACGCACATGGCTCCGGAAGAGACCACAACATCACCGCCCGCCGATCCGGTCGGCGAGGTGCGCGCGTTCTACGAGAGCCACCCCTATCCGGCGCCGATCACCAGCCTGGAACGGCACCGCGAACTCTACAAAAACCCCGATCGGCGTCGGGCCTTGTCGTTGCTGCTGTGGCCGACGCAGAGACCGCGGGCAAATCGAGCGATTTTGGTTGCCGGCTGCGGAACCTCCCAGGCCGCCGCCTACGCATTGCGCGAGCCTGATGCGCGTGTGACGGCGATCGACATCAGCGAAACCAGCCTGCGTCACACGCGCGCCCTTCAGCAAAAGCACGGCTTGGAGAACCTCGAGCTCCACCGGCTCGCGATCGAGCGGGTCGCGGAGCTCGGGACCCAGTTCGACCAGATCGTCTGCACCGGCGTGCTCCATCACCTGCCCGACCCGGATAGCGGCCTGCTGGCGTTGCGCGGCGCCCTCGCACCCGACGGCGCGATGCACCTGATGGTCTATGCGGCGTATGGCCGTGCCGGCGTCTACATGATGCAGGAATACTGCCGCCTGCTCGGGGTCGGCGCCTCGGAGGAGGAGCTGCGAGGCCTCGGCGCCACGATCGGCGCGCTGGCTGGAGACCATCCGATTGCCGGCGTGGCGCGGCGGGCGAAGGATTTCAGAAATCCCGACGCGCTCGCCGACGCGCTGCTGCATCCGCAGGATCGCGCCTACACCGTGCCGCAGCTCTACGCGTGGCTCGAGCGCTGCGGCCTGTCGTTCGGGCGTTGGCACGAGCAGGCGCCCTATCTGCCGCAGTGCGGGGCAATCGCATCCATGCCGCACGCCGCGCGTCTCGCCGCGCTGGCGCCGCAATTGCAGCACGCCGCGGTCGAGCTGCTGCGCGGGACGATGACCACGCACAATTTCATCGCCTATCGTGACGACCGCCGCGGCGAGGGCCCGCCGATCGCGTTCGACGGGAATGCGTGGCTGGGTTATGTTCCGCTGCGTTTGCCGTGGACCCTGTGCATCCGCGACCGTGCGCCTCCCGGTTCGGCGGCCGTGCTGATCAACCGTGCGCACACCTATCCCGACCTGGCATTGCCGATCGACGCGGCCGGGGCGCGGATCTTCGCCGCGATCGACGGCGCCCGCTCGATCGACGAGATCGTGCGGAGCGTCGCCGCGGCGCAAGACGAGGCGATGGCGCGCGGACTGTTCGAGCGGCTGTGGCAGTACGACCAGATCGTGCTCGACGCGACCGGCGCGCGGTAAGTTCTGGGTTTGCCGAAGAGGGGGCAGCCTTTCGCGGCCCCTCGATCGCGAGCGCAGGCGCCTCTTGACCGACAGCCTCAAGTGCTCGATCGCTATCCGCATCTAACGTCATGCGGAGATTTGCCATATTCGCATCATATGCTGGGCGCTAGCGAGGATGCCAGATAGAGGGAAACGAGATGAAAAAATGGTTCGGACGCCTGATCTCCGCCAGATAAAACAGGTGGAACAGGCGGCTTGGTTGCCAGCCATCCGGTCGATCCGCTAAAATCGTTCTTTGCGCAGCCGACGGAGATTGCCTGGTCATGACGCAAGCCACAGCCGACCGCGCCGCCACCCCTGACGCCGCCACCCTTGACGCCACCACCCTTGACGCCACCGGCTTGCTGTGCCCGCTGCCGGTGCTGAAGGCGCGGCGGGCGCTGAAGCCGCTCGCTCCCGGCGCGGTGCTCGAAGTGCTGGCGACGGATCCGGGCGCGGTCAAGGATTTCGCGCATTTTTGCAAAACGACCGGATGCGAATTGCTCGAATCTTCCGAATTACCAGCCGGTGTCTTTCGTTTCCTGCTGAAAAAGCCGGGTTAGGCGCAGTATCCGCAGGTCGCATCGGTCGCCGCGTTCCCTGACGGCGACGGGATAGGCCGAGGGCGCCGCGGCCATACGCGGGGCTATACGCCGGTCGATCGCGAGCGCACCGGCTGCTCCCCGCGCGCTGCCCGGACCCGTTGCGACGCCACCTCCAGGGTGAGACGCCGAGTGGAAGACGACCAACCGTCGCCAGCCAGGATCGGACCGGCGCCGGCACGTGGTCGTCGAACACCAGCATGCGGCGGCCGAGGTAGTTCCAGATCAACACGATCGGCACGGCGGCGATCTTGGCGACCACCGGCTGCATCGAAAATGGGTAGACAAACAACCAGACGAATGCCGTGTTGAGCGCGAGGCCGACAAGAACGACGGTCAAAAACCGCAGCATTTCGACGTGGCGGCGGAAGCGGCCGCGCTGGAACGCGAGCACGATCGACAACAGGTAGTTCGCGACGGTGGCAACGATAAAGCTCATCACCGAGGCCGGGATGACCGGCATCGAGGCCCGGCGAAGCGCAATGAAGGTGACGATTTCGACGACGAACGACAGGCCGCCGACGATCAGGTACAGAAAAAACTGCATCGCTCTCTAGCGGTGCCAGACTTGCAGCTGGCTCTCCCGAAAAGCCCTGTGGTCGCGATAGTCGCCGCCGGACAGCATGTGCTCCAGCCAGCAATACAGAATGACGAACAGATAGCGCGAGCCCATCTCCTTGATGCGCAGCTTGGAGACGCCTTGCTTGCGGTTCTTCCACGCATTCGGCAGCACCGTATAGCGGTAGCCGCGGACGATGCATTTGAGCGGCAATTCGACGGTCAGGTTGAAATGGTGCGACAGCAGCGGCTGGATGCCGGCGACGGCGCTGCGCCGATAAAGCTTGAAGGCGTTGGTGACGTCGTTGTAGCGCAGCAGAAACAGGGTCCGGATCAGAAAATTGGCCAGCCGGTTCAACACCAGCTTCAGCTTTGGATAGTCGCTGACCCGGCTGCCGCGGATAAAGCGCGAGCCGAAGACGCAGTCGTAGCCGTCCTGCAGCGCATGGTAGAACGCGACAAGATCGGCCGGGTCGTCCGACCCGTCCGCCATGAAGATCGCCACCGCATCGCCGCGGAACTCGGCCAGGCCGCGCCGCACCGCAAGGCCGAAGCCGTTCGGCGGCGGGTTGTTGACATAGCGCAGCCCGATGTCGGCGGCGCTCAACGACGCCAGGATGCGCTCGGTGCCGTCGCTGCTGTTGTCGTTGACGACGAGGATCTCGTAGGCAATGCCGGCTTCGCGCAGCGCATCCGCGAGGCCGTGCGCGGTCTCTGCGATGTGGCCTTCTTCGTTATGCGCCGGGATCACGACGGACAGCATGCCGGGCACGCCGGCCATCTCCCACTCGGCGAGGGTGCGAACCTCGAAAGGCATCCCTTTATCCCCTCGCCGATTTCAGCTTCCAGGCGACCGCGTCGACAATCTCCGCCAGGATCGCCCCGATGTCGTAGCGATATTTCCAGCCCGGGTAGTCGCTCTGGAAGCGCCGGACGTCAGACACCCACCAGATGTGGTCGCCGGTCCGGTTCTGCTCGGAATAGGACCAGTTCATCGGCTTTCCGGTCAGCCGCTCGCAGGCGGCGATCGCCTCGATCATCGAACAATTGGAGTGCCGGCTGCCGCCGATGTTGTAGACCGCACCCGCTCGCGGCGCTTGCATGACATGCCAAAAGGCGTTGACCAGATCGTAGGCGTGGATGTTGTCGCGGACCTGCTTGCCTCCGTATCCCAGCACCGTATAGGGCTCGCCAGTAACCGCGCATTTGGCGAGATAGGCGAGAAAGCCGTGCAGCTTGGCGCCGGAATGGCCGGGCCCGGTCAGGCAGCCGCCGCGGAAGCAGGCGGTGCGCATGCCGAAATAACGGCCGTATTCCTGGACGACCACGTCGGCGGCCAGCTTTGATGCGCCAAACAGGCTGTGCAGGCACGAGTCGACGCTCATGCTCTCGTCGATGCCGTGGGCGGCGAACGGATGCTCGGGGCTGACCTCCCAGCGCCGCTCCTCCTCGACCAGCGGCAGCGAGTTGGGGGCGTCGCCATAGACCTTGTTGGTGCTGGTGAAAACGAACGCCGCGTCCGGACAGTGTTTGCGCGTCGCTTCCAGCAGGTTCAACGTGCCGTTGGCGTTGATCGTGAAATCGGTTTGCGGGTCGGTTGCGGCCCAGTCGTGCGACGGCTGGGCCGCCGTATGGATGACCGCGGCGATGGCGCCGCCATAGCGGGCAAAGACCGAGTCGAGAAGCGCCGCGTCGCGGATGTCGCCGTCGACGTGCCGGTATTTCTTCACCTCGATCTCGAGACGCTGCCGGCTCCAGGCAGTGCTCGCCTCGTCGCCGAAGAAGATCCGGCGCATGTCGTTGTCGATGCCGACGACGTCAAAGCCCTCAGCCGCAAAAAAGCGCACCGACTCGGCCCCGATCAAGCCCGCCGACCCCGTCACCAGCACCACGCTCATATTCGTCCCCTGCGTGAAACGCGCTATCCCAGCAACGGCTGCAGCTCGGCGCGGCGCCGATCGAGCCACTCCACAACTTCGTCGAGGATCGTCTCGACCGAGCGGGTCGGCGCCCAACCGGTGGCCTCGCACACCGAACCGTTGTCGGTGACGTAGTAAGGAATGTCCGCCGGATGCGTTGCCGGATCGGTGCCGAGTTTCAATCGATTGCCGGTGCGAGCGGCGCACAAGGCCGTCAGTTCGGCCAGCGAGACGCTGATCGCGGCGCCGCCGCCGACATTGTAGATCCGTCCGGAATGACGATCGAGCGTGTCGATTTGGCGACAGATCAAATCGAACAGGTCAGCCACGTGCAGCACGTCGCGCACCTGATGGCCGGCGCCGCCGAAGCCGGTGTAGGCGAGGTCGCCGCCGTAAAGGTGGCGCGCCGCCCACAGGACGAAGAAGCCCTGATCGACCTTGCCCATCTGCCATGGTCCGGTCAGCACGCCGCACCGGTTGACGATCGTCCTGAGGCCGTAGGCGGCGTGGTATTCCTCGATCAGCAATTCCGCAGCGAGCTTGCTGGCGCCGTAAAGCGAGCGCGGACCCGTCGTCGGGAAATCCTCGGTGATGCCGCGCTCGGACCATCCGCCGCCGCCCCCTTCCATTGCCACAACCAGGCGATCGCCATCGCGCTGCAAGGGTAGCCCGCGCAATGCTGCAATCGAGTAAACCCGGCTCGTCGACAGAAAAATCATCGCACTGCCGTGACGGCGCGAATAGTCGAGGCAGTTGACCGTGCCGAGGAGATTGGTGTTTAGGAGATAACGAGCGTGGCCGTCGTAACCGGCATGCACCGACGGCTCGGCCGAGCACTCGATCACCAGATCCGCCGCACCGAGGCTGTCAAAATCCTCTGGGTTGCGGACGTCGCCGTGAACAAATTCGACGCCGCCGGCGCGCAGCCGCGGCAGCGCCAACTCGCTGCCGCGGCGGTGAAGATTATCGAAAGCGACGACTTGGCTTGCGCCGTGTTGCGCCAGCAACAAGGCCAGATTAGAACCGACAAAGCCGGCCCCTCCGGTGATCAGGATCCGCATTATCCCCGCCACCCACAACTAATAGGTGAAACGGCGGGGCCCGGCAAGCCAACTCTAGCCTCATTTCCTTATCTAAAT
The DNA here is from genome assembly GCA_963775525.1 of uncultured Alphaproteobacteria bacterium. Lineage (GTDB taxonomy): Bacteria > Pseudomonadota > Alphaproteobacteria > ATCC43930 > CGMCC-115725 > AP-15. Next base: position 54,924 of record CAVZJF010000072.1, read on the forward strand.
CTTTCCGAACGGGTCGCGATGACGAAAAGGCGGGCATCACCGGTCCTCGGCTGCGAGCCTGCGTGGCCGGCTCCGGTGCAGCTTCGCCAAAAGGGGCTGCCGTCGGTCAAGCCGGGAGGGTAGTTTGTGGCCGAGGTTGCGACCGAAGGAGGCGCTCATGGTTCCGGTCATAACGACGCCGCGGCTGATGGCGGTAGGCGGCGGGGCTCTCGACGAATTGCCGGCGATGCTGGGGCGGCTCGGCATCGGCAGGCCGCTGATCGTGACCGACCCCTATATCCGGGGGTGCGGCATCCTCGATCGCGCGACCGCTTTGCTTGACGGAGCGCAAATCCGCTGGCGGGTCTTTGCCGACACGGTTCCCGATCCAACGACGGCGGTGATCGACACCGGCGTCCAGATCCTCGGCGAAGGCAGCTTCGACAGCTTGATCGCGATCGGCGGCGGCAGCTCGATCGACACCGCCAAGGGAATGAGCGTTCTCGCCGCGAATGGCGGCAGGGCCCGCGACTACAAGGCGCCGAACGAGATCCCGAAATCGGGCCCGCCTGTCGTGGCGATCCCGACGACCGCCGGCACCGGGTCGGAGGTCACCCGGTTCACCGTGATCACCGATACCGAAACCGACGAGAAAATGCTGATCGCCGGCCTCGCCTGCTGCCCGCTCGCGGCTATCGTCGACTATGAGCTGACCTTGACGATGCCGTTGCGGCTGACTGCCGATACCGGCATCGACAGCCTGACCCATGCGATCGAGGCTTATGTCAGCCGCCGCGCCAACCCCTATGCCGACGGGCTCGCCCGCAACGCGATGGGGCTGATCGCGCGCAACATCCGCACCGCCTGCGCCGAGCCGGACAACCGGGCGGCGCGCGAGGCCATGATGCTCGGGGCCACGACCGCGGGGATGGCGTTTTCGAATGCGAGCGTCGCCTTGGTGCACGGCATGAGCCGGCCGATCGGCGCCTTTTTCCATGTGCCGCACGGTCTGTCGAACGCGATGCTGTTGCCCGAGATCACGGCTTTTTCGGTTCCGGCGGCGCTCGACCGCTATGCCGATTGCGCCCGCGCAATGGGTGTTGCCGAGGAGGGCGAGGGCAACCAGGCTGCGGTGGCGCGCCTGCTCGACGAGCTGCGCCGGCTGAACCGGGATTTGAAGGTGCCGAGCCCGCGCGAATACGGGATCGACGCCCGGCGCTACGAAGAACTGCTGCCGGTCATGGCAAGCCAGGCATTGGCCTCGGGCTCCCCGGCAAACAACCCGCGCATACCGACTTCAAGCGAGATCGTCGATCTCTATCGCCGGGTCTACGACTAATTTGGCCCGGATCAGCCGAGCTTGACCTGGATTTCGCCGTCGACGAGGCGGACGGGGTAGGTCTTCAAATCTTCGGTCGCCGGCGGGTCGAGCACCTGCCCGGTGCGGACGTCGAAACGGGCCGCGTGCAACGGGCATTCGATCGTCGTGCCATCGAGCCAGCCGTCGGACAGGCAGGCATAGGCGTGGGTGCAGATATTGTCGGTCGCAAACAATTCGCCGTCGCAGTCGTATATCGCGATCGCCCGGCCCCCGGCTTCGACGCCGATGACTTCGCCCGCCGCCAGATCGCCACGGCCGGCAACGCGCAACCAGCCGGCCTCGCCTTCACTCATCGGCCCGCCTCCGATTTAGACAGAAGAATCTTCCGAGAACGCCTTAAAGGCGATGATGGTAAATGTGTCTTTGACGCCGGGTAGGGTCTGCAGTTGCTCGGTGACGAAATGCCCAGTGTCACTCGTCTCCGGCAGGTAAACTTTCATCAAGAGGTCGTATTGACCGGAGGTCGAATAGACCTCCGATACCTGCTCGATGCTGTTGACCGCCGCGTCGGCGACGGCATAGGCCTTGCCGAGCTCGCATTTGACCATGACAAAAATCGTTTTCATCGTGGTCTCGCGTCAGCGCTGTCAGGGACGCGCGACGACCCTGGGCGGGCGAGCGAGGAAAGCCGGCAAATCGTCGCCGAAGCCCACGACCTTGCGCTCCGGCTCCGCGTCACGCTCGGGCTGGCGCGGGCGGCGCTGCTCGGGGGTGCGCGGAAAGCGCATGACGTTGCCGCCGTCAACGGCGCGCGGCGGGGGGGCAGGCTGTTCCAGCCGCGCCGTCGGGTGGTTGGCGGCGGGCTTCTTCTCGGGCCGCGCCGGCCGATCCTCTGCCGGTTTGCGGCGGCTTTCGGCTTCCTTCGGCCGCTCTCGCGAGCCGGTCTCGGTCCGCGCCGGCTTGCGGGTGCGGGAGCGCCGGCGATCTTCGTATTCGAGTTCTGCCGGCGCGATCCCCTCGACGGTAATCACCGGGATCTCCTCGCCGATCAGCTTGACGATTGCGGCGACCGCCTTGCCGTCTTCGGGCGCCGCCAGCATGAACGAGCGCCCGCTGAGACCAGCGCGGCCGGTGCGGCCGATGCGGTGGACGTAATCCTCGGCATGAATTGGCACGTCGAAGCAGAACACATGGCTCATGCCCTTGATGTCGAGGCCGCGCGCGGCGACGTCGCTCGCCACCAGCAGCCGCACCTCGCCATTCTTAAAGCGCTCCAGCGTCTCGGTGCGCTTTGGCTGCGACATGTCGCCGTGCAAGGCGGCCGTGTCGAAACCGTGGCGGCTCAACGATTTGTAGAGAATGTCGACGTCGCGCTTGCGATTGCAGAAAATCAGCGCGTTCTTGACGTCTTCGGAGCGGATCAGGCGGCGCAGGCTCTCCCGCTTGTCGCGGGGATCGACGACGGTCAGCGATTGCACGACCGTCTCGGCGGGCGACGCCGGGGGCGCCACCGAGATTTCGACCGGATTGCTCAGAAACGCATCAGCCAGCCGGCGGATTTCGTGCGGCATCGTCGCCGAAAAGAACAGGGTTTGGCGGTTTTTCGGCAGCAGCCCGACAATCCGCTCGACATCCGGGATAAAGCCCATGTCGAGCATCCGGTCGGCCTCGTCGATAACCAGGATGTGGGAGTCGGACAGGATGATCTTGCCGCGGCCATACAAGTCGAGAAGCCGCCCCGGGGTCGCGATCAGGACGTCGACGCCGCGGTCGAGCTTGCGCTCCTGGTCGACAAAGCTTTCGCCGCCGATCAGCAACGCCATCGTCAACCGGTGATATTTGCCGTAAAGGTCGAACGAGGCGGCAACCTGGGTCGCCAATTCGCGCGTCGGTTCGAGGATCAACGAGCGCGGCATCCTCGCCCGCGAGCGGCCGGCCGCCAGCATGTCGATCATCGGCAAGACGAAACTTGCGGTTTTGCCGGTACCCGTCTGCGCGCACCCCAAAACATCCCGCTCACGTTTTACGTGCGGGATCGCCTGTTCCTGGATCGGAGTGGGAGTGATGTAGCCGGCGTCGGAAACTGCCTGAAGCACTTCAGGTGACAGGTCGAGTTCAGAAAAATCCATCGAGAGGTTGTAGCCTTTTTGTAATATTTAGTTGCGTTCCACGCAAAACTCTAAATCGGTTGCAGCCGTCCGCATGTCAATCTTTTTTTGAGGATGAGGCATGACTTAAGAGCAAGGCTGAACCTGGATCAACGCCGGCGGTATTGCGGCCGCGGCGACATCGGCGGAGCCGCCCGTTCGTCCTTGTGGCGGAAATTAATCCGTCCCTTGGTCAAATCGTAAGGGGTCATTTCGACGGTGACCCGGTCGCCGGCGAGGATCCGAATGCGATTTTTCTTCATCCGGCCGGACGAGTAGGCCAGGGTCTCGTGCCCGTTGTCGAGCCGAACCCGAAAACGCGCGTCGGGCAACAGCTCGAGCACCATGCCCTCGAATTCAATCAGGTCTTCTTTGGCCAACCAGCTCTCCTTAACAAAAGATCGGACGAAGGGGGGACCAGGGATGAGGGCGCCGCGGCGCCCCCCTTCCCTTCCGGTTTCAGCTCCCTAGACCGCGCGAAGGTTGACGGCCGAAACCCGACCGCGCTGCCCTTGCTCCAGCTCGTAGTTGAGCGTTTGGCCCTCGCGCAGACTGTCCATTCCGGCCCTCTCGACGGCAGAGATGTGAACAAACACATCGGCGCCGCCGCTCTCGGGCTGGATAAAGCCATATCCCTTCTGCGCGTTGAACCATTTGACCGTACCGGTCGCCATCGGCAGTGACTCCAAGAAGTAGATGTAGGGCGCCGCGCAGCCGCGCAGCGCATCGCACCTCGATTGGCTCGGGAAACACGGTCGGACGATCGCACAGGAACGCTGGGCCGGAAAGCCGAATTCAACCGGGTCGACAAGGCTTAGGTAATTGGCGCGCGGGCCGGACGCAAGGTGTCTTTACAGGTCGAGATCGCGCACAAAGCGGGCGTTTTTCTGGATGTAGTCAAAGCGCAATTCGGGGCGGCGGCCCATCAGGGTTTCGACCAGCGCCGTCGTGCGGGCGCATCCGCGTTCGGTTTCCGCCGCGCCTTCCGCCCCCTCTGCCGCGCCGGCCTGGTCCGCGGCGGAGCCGACGCTGACCTTGAGCAAGGTGCGTTGCGCCGGGTCCATCGTCGTCGTCTTCAAAGAGCGCGCCGGCATTTCGCCCAGCCCCTTGAAGCGGCTGACCTCGATCTTGCCGCGGCCGGTGAAGCCGGCGCGCATCAATTCCTCGCGGTGCGCGTCGTCGCGGGCATAGAGCGTCACCTCGCCCTGGGTCAGCCGGTAGAGCGGCGGCAGCGCCAGGTAAAGGTGCCCGTTGTCGATCAGCTTGGGCATTTCGCGGAAAAAGAACGTCATCAGCAGCGACGCGATATGAGCGCCGTCGACATCGGCGTCGGTCATGATCACGACGCGTTCATAGCGCAGCGCCTCTTCGCGGTATTGCGCGGCCGAACCGGCGCCGAGCGCCAGGATGATGTCGGCAAGCTCCTGGTTGGCCCGCATCTTGTCGGCCGAGGCGCTGGCGACGTTCAGAATTTTGCCGCGCAACGGCAGGATCGCCTGAGTTTCGCGGTCGCGCGCCTGCTTGGCCGAGCCGCCGGCGCTGTCGCCCTCGACCAGAAAAATCTCGGTTCCGGCGGCGCTGTCCCGGCTGCAATCGGCGAGCTTGCCCGGCAACCGCAATTTGCGCGTGGCGCTCTTGCGCGCGGTCTCGCGCTGCTGGCGCCGCCGCTGGCGCTCCTCGGCGCGCTCGACGATGCGCTCGAGCAACAGCTTGGCGGCCGACGGGTCGGCCCCGAGCCAGTGGTCGAAATGGTCCTTGACCGCGTTTTCGACGAGCCGGGTCGCCTCGGCCGAAGCCAGCCGCTCCTTGGTCTGTCCTTGAAATTGGGGGTCGCGGATAAAGAGCGACAGCAATATCGTCGCGGCGCCGGTCACGTCCTCGGCGCTCGCCTGCACGGCGCGGCGGTTGCCGCTCAGCTCCCCATAGCCCTTGAGCCCGCGCAACAGCGCATTGCGCAGCCCGGCCTCGTGGGTTCCGCCCTCGGGGGTCGGAATCGTGTTGCAGTAGGAATGGCAGAACCCGGCCTCCTCGTCCTCCGGCCAGCTCGCCGCCCATTCGACCCGGCCGCCGCCGGCGAGATCGGCCTCGCCGATAAACGGACGCGGCGTCAACGTCGCCTGGCCGTCGAGGCTGGCGCCGAGGAAATCGCCGAGACCGCCGGGAAAATGCAGCCGCGCTTCGGCCGGGACCCCTTCCGGCCGCGGCACTGCCATATCGCAGGCCCAGCGGATCTCGACCCCGCGGAACAGATACGCCTTCGACCGCGCCATGCGGTAGAGCGCGGCCGGGCGAAACTCGACGCCGCCGAAGATCTCGGGATCGGGATGAAACCGCACCGTCGTGCCGCGCCGGTTGTGCACCGCTCCGCACGCCTCGAGTTCGCCGCACGGCGCTCCGCGGCTGTAGGATTGCCGCCACAACCGCCGGTCGCGCGCGACCTCGACCTCGAGCCGGTCCGAGAGCGCGTTGACGACCGACACGCCGACCCCGTGCAGCCCGCCGGAGGTGCGGTAGGCCTCGCCGCCGAACTTGCCGCCGGAATGCAATGTCGTCAGGATGACTTCGAGCGCAGATTTGTCCGGGAAGCGCGGATGCGGGTCAACCGGGATGCCGCGGCCGTTGTCGCGGATCGTCAGCCAGTCGCCGGCGGCGAGCTCGATCTCGATGCGCGTCGCATGACCGGCGACGGCCTCGTCCATCGCATTGTCGAGGATCTCGGCGGCGAGGTGGTGAAGGCCGCGTTCGTCGGTGCCGCCGATATACATCCCGGGGCGGCGGCGCACCGGCTCCAGCCCCTCCAACACCTCGATGTCCTTGGCGGAATAGCTCTCGGGGGTGGCGGGCATCGGGGCGTCGAAGAGATCGGGCATGGCGCGAATATAACCGGGGTTTGCAGCGGCGCAAGCAGCATCCGGTGTACTGGAGTGCTCGAAGTAACTAAATATTGGATCGGATATGGCGGTGCAGCATTGCGGCTGGCGCCGATCGGGGACAAAATTCGGGAACTCCACCCGGCCGTGCCGGCGTTACAACAGCGATGACGACGATGATGACCAACGAGCGCAAGATCTGGGAAGCCGCCTTGCTCCTCGTCCGCCGGCACGGCTCGGCCGCGGCCGACGTCGCCCAGCGCGAGGCGCAGCGTCTGCGGGGCGGCGAGGACGCGCTGACCTGCGTCGTCTGGTGCTGGATCGCGCGCTCGACCGCCGAATTGCTGCGCCCGTTTCCGGACGAGGACGAGCGGGTGCACTGATCGCGTTTTGCCGCACGCCCTCTTAACGCCGGCCATTTGCATTCCGATATCCGCAGCGGTGGATCGCCATTGCGAGAGGAACCTATGGCCGAGGGTTTGCTGGCCCGGATGACGGGCAAGGGACATGCGGGCAAAAAAGAGTTTGCGGTGGCGATGAGCGAGGCGGATTGGCGGCGCAAGCTGCCTGCCCAGGCTTATCACGTGCTGCGCGAGCACGGCACCGAGCGCGCCGGCGCGAGCAAGCTCGACAAGGAATACGCCGCCGGCATCTATCATTGCGCCGGCTGCGGCCAGCCGCTGTTTCCCGCCGACACCAAGTTCAACAGCGGCACCGGCTGGCCGAGCTTTTCGGCGCCGCTCGACGACGCGGTCGAAACCGAGACCGACCGCAGCCTGTTCATGAGCCGCACCGAGGTTCATTGCGGCAAGTGCGGCGGCCATCTCGGCCATGTCTTCGACGACGGACCGCAGCCGACCGGGCAACGCTATTGCATGAACGGCGCGGCATTGGACTTTCATGCCGGCGAGCAGATGCCCGCAATGGGACCGGGCGACCCCGCCGAGACAAATCCCGACGCCTCCTGATCCCCGAGCGTTACCCGACGCTGAGTTCTACCCGACGGCGGCGCGCTGCTGCGGGCGTCGAACGGCCGGCGCGCCACGACCCGGCATCCGGGCGGCCCGGCCGCGGTAGGGGAGATCGTCAGGCGGGTCGGATGCTGAGAGCCCGGGCGCCGGCGGTCGGGCATCATCTGTCAGGCTGCCGGGCTACGCTGCCGCCCGGATAGCGGATGCGCTTGCCGATGCCGTCTGACCCACCCCCCGCCGAAGTGCTAGCGCTTGCCGCCAGGCATCTCTTGGAACGCGGCCGGCTCGATCTGGCGCATGAGGTCGCCGCCGCCGCCCTGGCCGAGGACGCGCGCTGCGCCAACGCGCACAGCGTCATGCATGTCGTCTGCGACGAATTGGGCGATTGGGTCGCGGGGCTGGGCCACGCCCGCCGAGCGGCCGAATTGCTGCCGGGATCGGCCCAGCTGCGCTACAATCTGGCGTTGTCGGCGTTGCGGCTCGACGACTACCGCGCCGGGTTCGCGCTGATGGAGGCGCGCATCGACAAGCCCGACTGGACCGGGCTCGCGATCGCGCCCAGCCGTGCGGCCGAGCGCCACCGCCTGCTGCGTCCCGGCATGCCGGTGGAAGGCCGGCATGTCCTGGTGGTGTGCGAGCAGGGGCTCGGCGACTGCATCATGTTCGCGCGCTATCTGCCGCTGCTCGCCGCCCGGGGCGCGCGCATCACGCTGGTGTGCAGCCCGCCGTTGCGGCCGGTCTTCGAGCGGGTCGCCGGCATCGACGCGCTGTTGTCGCCGCCTTCCGACCAGCCCTTCGCCAAGATCAACCTGTCGCAGGCCGATTTCGACTTCTGGGTCCCCTTGCTGAGCCTGCCCCATTATTTCGCGACCGAATTCGGCGCCGTGGCGGCCGACATTCCGTATCTCGCCGCCGATCCTGCCCAAATCGCCGTCTGGCGCCAGCGCTACCTGGCGAAGGGCCGGCCCGGCGCCGCGAGGATCGGGCTGGTGTTTCACGCCAACCCGGTGAGCGCCTCCGCGACCGGCCGCTCGATCCCGCTCGCCGACCTCGCCCCGCTGTTGCGGCTGCCCGGCGTCGACTGGGTCAACCTCCAGGGCGGCGCCGCCGGCCGCGAGCTCGCCGCAGCCTATCCCGAGCTCATCGACGCGACGCGGGAGGAAACCTCGCTCGACGAATTCGCCGCCGCGATCGCCGCCACCGACTTGCTCGTCAGCGTCGACACGATGGCGGCGCATTGCGCCGGCGCGCTCGGCCATCCGCTGTACCTGCTCGTCCCGTTCTCCCCGCATTGGTGCTGGGGCATCGCCCGCGACCGCACCCCCTGGTACCCCACCGCCCGCCTCTTCCGCCAGGACGCGCGAGCCGATTGGCTAAGCGCGGTCGCGACGATGGCTCGGGCGCTCGCGACATCATCCAGCGCTCAGATGCGTACAGACAATTCAGCCTCATCGTCTTGTAGGATGGGTTGAGCGCGCAGCGAAACCCATCGGGCGCGGCGGCGGCGATGGGCTTCGCAAAGCTCAGCCCATCCTACGGCTACTGATACCCAACCGCCCGCCTCTTCCGCCGCCCCACCCGCGGCGATTGGCAAAGCACCGTCGGCGTGATGGCCGAGCTGCTCTCGGGATCAGTCGAAACGGCGGTAGCGCCTTTAGGCGGGTCCAGCCGATCGACGTTCCCGCGCGCATTTCGACGCAGCGCCTCGTCGGCATTCACCTGTCTTTATAGCCGCGTGCGAATATTCCGGCAAAGTATTAACTATTTGATGAGGACAGATTAATTAGACGTATGTAAGGATATCGTAAGAAATTTGCACTAAATATGATCTATCCGGCGCGAGGCCGCCGTTGCGAACGATGGCAGGGAAGCACCTTGGATTTGGCCGATGCCGGCAGCAACCCGATTTATCAGACGCGTCGATGCCGAGGCGCTAAAGCGCCCTCCGACGCTAGTGGTATGACCGATACAGAAGATTCCCTTAGATCGGATTTTGTGGTATGATCGTTGGATGCAAAAGGGCATCGAAGTGCGGCTTGGACCGGGGGACCGGGAGCGTCTGGAGGCGGTCGTGGCCGATCGCAACAGCGCGCAAAAACATGTGTGGCGGGCGCAGATCATCCTGGCGACGGCCGAAGGCTACGGCACGGTCGAGATCATGCGCCGGGCCGGGGTGTCCAAACCCAGCGTGTGGCGCTGGCAACGCCGCTTTATGGCGGCCGGGGTTGAGGGGGTGTTGCGCGACAAGACGCGCAAGCCCGGCAAAGCGCCGGTCCCCGACCCGGTGGTCGGCCGCTTGATCGCGCGCACGCTCGGCGCGCCGCCGGGCGAGACGACGCATTGGACCAGTCGCGCGATGGCCGAGGCGATGGGAGTGGCGATCAGCACGGTGCAGAAAATCTGGCGCGCCCATGGCCTCGCCCCACACCGGCTGCGGGTCTTCAAACTCAGCCGTGATCCGCAATTCGCCGTCAAGGTCCGCGACGTGGTCGGACTTTATGTCGACCCGCCGTCGCACAGCCTGGTGCTCTCGGTCGACGAGAAAAGCCAAATCCAGGCCCTCGATCGCACCCAGCCAGGCTTGCCGATGAAGCCGGGCCGCGCCGGGACGATGACCCACGACTATATCCGCAACGGCACGACAACCTTGTTCGCGGCCCTCAACGTGCTCGACGGCACGATCGTCGGCCAGTGCATGCAGCGGCACCGCCACCAGGAGTTTCTGCGTTTTCTCAACCGCCTCGAGCGCGACATCCCGGCCGGCAAACTCGTCCATGTGATCCTCGACAATTACGGCAGCCACAAGCACCCCAATGTCAGGGCCTGGCTCGCCCGCCATCCGCGCTGGATCTTCCACTTCACCCCGACCTCGGCATCCTGGCTCAACGCGGTCGAGGGGTTCTTTGCCAAACTCACCCGCCGCCGCCTCAGTCGCGGCGTCTTCCATTCGCTCGTCGACCTGCAGGCCGCAATCAACCGTTATCTGGCCGAACACAACCGCAGCTCAAAACCATTCAGCTGGACCGCCGATCCCGATCGCATCATCGCCGCCGCAAACCGAGGGTACCAAGTGTTAAATTCGATCCACTAGCTGTACCCGAAGGTATGGGACACGCCCGCTGAGAGCCTGTTGTGCGTTGATCTTAAGGATTATCTGAAATGTCATCAGAGACGGCGCTCTTTGTCAAAGGCTTTGAGGTCTTAGATGGCCAAACCGAGGGCACAGTTTGGGTCACGGATGGAACGGCCGCTGGCACGTCTCAGCTGCCAATAGCCCCCGATACCGGTTATCAGGAGGTAGAGTTAATCCAGACTGGCGGATCTGGTGACTTTTTCTTGCCATTTGACAATAAATTGATCTTCTTTAATTTAGAAGAAAAGATTGGGTCATCGACAGGGATACTGCAGATATACACTACAGACGGCACAGCTTCCGGTACTATGGAAGTTTCGGTAAGCGCAGACGACTTAATTAACTCATTGTACGCAGGTGATGCAGCTCAATTTGGTAATAAATTTCTAATCTTTGATCAAGCAGTTTCTGTAACCGGCCATCTCCCTGTCCAGGTAGGACAGGTTTGCTAAATGTTCTAGTATCAGGCCTCGCCTTAGAGTAGCATAGCGCCGGTCGGTCATGGGGGATCGGATGGCTGGGCTGCTGGAATTTGTCGCGCGATTTGGGGTGGAGGAGCGGTGCATCGAGCACTTGGCGGGGCTTCGCTGGCCCGGCGGGTTTGCCTGTGCCGGGTGCGGCGGGCGGCAAGCTTGGCGGCTGAAGGCGCGGCCCCGGGTCTACGAATGCGCCGCCTGCCACCGGCAGGAATTGGTCACCGCCGGAACCGTGTTGCATCGCACGCGCACCGGTCTGTGCAAGTGGTTTCTCGCCGCCTATCTGATGGGTCGCGACAAGCGCGGCGTCTCGGCCAAGTTTCTGCAACGGGAGCTGGGGGTCGCCTATCAGACGGCCTGGACCATGGCGCACAAGCTGCGCCACGGGCTGAGCGAGGACCCGTCGCGCCCGCTGCACGGCTTTCTCGAGGCGGACGAGACCTTCATCGGCGGCCGGGGCGATCCGACAAGTCCCGGACGCAGCACGGCCAACCCCGACAAGAGCCTGGTCGTCGCCGCCGTCGAGAAGGCGCCGGCGCCGAAGAACAAGAAGGGAAAACACGGGCACGCCGTCAAGCGTCAGCACGGGTTCTTTGCCGGCAACGCCCGGATCGCCGTGCTGCCGGCCGCGACCGGCGCCGAACTGGGCGCCTTCCTCAAGGCGAACGTCGAGACCAGGTCGCACCTCCTGACCGACGGGTTTGCGGGCTATCGCGGCCGCGATGCCGCCCTCGGCGAGCACTTGAAGCACACCCCCGTGATCCAGGACGAGGGCGCCAACGCCGGCGAGTTCTTCCCGATCATCCATACGCTGTTCAGCAACATCAAAGCCTGGCTCGTCGGCACCCATCACGGCGTCAGCGCCAAGCACCTCCCGCGCTACCTTCGGGAGTGGTCCTACCGGTTCAATCGCCGCAATCTGCCCGACGGTTTGGACGGCTATCTGATCCGGCGCGCCGTCGAATGCGCCACCATCACCTACGACCAACTCACCGCCGGCATCATGCCGAGCGGCGCCAACCGCATCCGCCGACTTCCTGCTACAGTTGCACAACCTGCTCTAGCTGGATAGGGAGAACCGGCCAAGCACCAACCGTCGAATTTTTAGTTACCGATGGTACAACCGCGGGGACTACGACATTCACGATTGCAGGTCCGCCGCTGCCGCTGGCATTCAACCCTACTTCGTTCTTTAGTTACGGAAATATGGTGCTGTTCTCGGCAACGGGTTACAATGGTCTGGATCAGCCTCTGGATATCGAACGGTACAGCGGCAGACTGGCCACTTCGGTCACGGGTACCGGAACGGGAGCGCTCGGATTCGGAGCTACCGATTTCACGCTCTTCGGCAACAAGATTCTCTTTGGTGGACGCGACGCGGGCGGCGATTGGGCTCTGTGGGTCACGGACGCAACATCGACCGGCACCCGGGAACTTACCAGCGGCGATATCAATCCTGAAGACATTACCGTCATTGGCGGCATCGCGCTTTTTGTTAGCGCCCCCGGGCTCGGTAGTACCCTGTGGGTGACCGATGGCACGGTCGGCGGGACAAAGGAACTCGTTGTTTCGGGGGGCGTGGTTGATGAGCCTGCGGACCTTACCACTTTTGGGAACAAAATCATCTTTACCAGCGCTGAGGGGCTCTTGGTCGATGGACCTGCTTCAGGGTCTTTGCTTTGACGTCGGCGGGGTTCCCCGCGGGGATTGTTGCTCTCGGTAACAAGGTCCTCTTCGAAGCCGAAGATGCTTCTGATAAACTCGGGCTGTGGGTCACGGATGGCACGTCCGCAGGCACCATCGAAATAACATATTCCAACTTTTATTTCCCTGGAGTTTTCAATGAGGTTGGTTTTCAGGGTGCTGTTATCAACAACGAGGTTGTATTCAGTGGAACAGATAGCCTCGGGAACGTAGCTCTTTGGACTACGGACGGAACTGAAGCTGGAACGAAGGAAATCGTCTATCCGACTTCGGTGAGCGATCTAATCGCGGTCCCGCCACCCGCGCCGCCGACAGCGTTGGCGGTGGCGGCGGGGTCGGACAGCGGGTGAAGGGCGACGACATTACCAATGTGACCAAGCCGGCGATCACCGGGACCGGCGTGGCCGGGGACACGGTGACGTTGTATGACGGGACGACGGCGATCGGCACGGCGACGGTCGCTACAGCCGGCACCTGGTCGATCACGCCGGCGGCGGCGCTGGCGGTGGGGGCGCACAGCCTGACCGCGACCGAGACGGGCGCCACTGGGACGAGTGCGGCCTCGGCGGCGTTGAAGCTGACGATCAAGGTTTCGGCGCCCGTACCCTCGGGGCTGGGCTTTGCGGTGGCGGCGGAGAACGCGACCAAGGGCGACACGTTCACGGTCGCCGGCAGCGGCGAGGCCGGCGACACGGTGACGCTCTACGACGGCGCGACGGCGATCGGCACCGCGGTGGTGGCGGCGGGCGGGACCTGGTCGATCACCACCGCGAGCCCGCTCGCGGCGGGCGCGCACAGCCTCTCCGCCCACGAGGTCAACGTCGCCGCCAACACCAGCCCGTCTTCGCCGGCGCAGAGCCTGACGGTCAGGAATGCCACACCCAACGCGGTGATTTTTGTCGGCACCGCCGGCACCGACACCTTCACCGGCGGGGCCGGCAACGACATTTTCGAGTTTTCCGCCGCCACTCTCGCCAATGCCGACACGGTCAAGGGCGGCGGCGGCAGCGACGAATTGCTGATGACGACCGCCGGCACGGTCTTGGCGGGCGGGGTCAGCGGGGTCGGAATCTTCGAGCTCGGCAATGGCGGGGCCGACAGCCTGACCCTGGCGAACGCCAACTTCACCAACGTCACCGGCAGCTTCGATCACGGTCTATGGCGGCAATGCCGGCAACACCGTCGACGCCTCGGGCTTGACCGGGACCAACCGGGTGGTCGCGGTCGGCGGCGCCGGGACAGACACTTTCACCGGCGGGCCCGGCAACGACATCAGAGGTGGCCTGGGAATCTGGGCAGCGGGATAAGTGGATTTTCTGCCTGACAGCGGCCAGGGTGGCCGCGGATCAGGAGAGCATGACGACGGGCACGCCGGAACCAC
>CAVZJF010000073.1:0-18009 GCA_963775525.1 uncultured Alphaproteobacteria bacterium
CCCGGGAACTTACCAGCGGCGATATCAATCCTGAAGACATTACCGTCATTGGCGGCATCGCGCTTTTTGTTAGCGCCCCCCGGGCTCGGTAGTACCCTGTCGGGGTGACCGATGGCACGGTCGGCGGGACAAAGGAACTCGTTGTTTCGGGGGGCGTGGTTGATGAGCCTGCGGACCTTACCGCTTGGGAACAAAATCATCTTTACCAGCGCTGAGGGGCTCTTGGTGAGCGATGGGACCTCTTCCAGGGTCGTTTGCTTTGACGTGGGCAGGGAGTTCCCCGCGGGGATTGTTGCTCTCGGTAACAAGGTCCTCTTCGAAGCCGAAGATACTTCTGATAAACTCGGGCTGTGGGTCACGGATGGCACGTCCGCAGGCACCATCGAAATAACATATTCCAACTTTTATTTCCCTGGAGTTTTCAATGAGGTTGGTTTTCAGGGTGCTGTTATCAACAACGAGGTTGTATTCAGTGGAACAGATAGCCTCGGGAACGTAGCTCTTTGGACTACGGACGGAACTGAAGCTGGAACGAAGGAAATCGTCTATCCGACTTCGGTGAGCGATCTAATCGCGGTCCCGCCACCCGCGCCGCCGACAGCGTTGGCGGTGGCGGCGGGGTCGGACAGCGGGGTGAAGGGCGACGACATTACCAATGTGACCAAGCCGGCGATCACCGGGACCGGCGTGGCCGGGGACACGGTGACGTTGTATGACGGGACGACGGCGATCGGCACGGCGACGGTCGCTACAGCCGGCACCTGGTCGATCACGCCGGCGGCGGCGCTGGCGGTGGGGGCGCACAGCCTGACCGCGACCGAGACGGGCGCCACTGGGACGAGTGCGGCCTCGGCGGCGTTGAAGCTGACGATCAAGGTTTCGGCGCCCGTACCCTCGGGGCTGGGCTTTGCGGTGGCGGCGGATGACGCGACCAAGGGCGACACGTTCACGGTCGCCGGCAGCGGCGAGGCCGGCGACACGGTGACGCTCTACGACGGCGCGACGGCGATCGGCACCGCGGTGGTGGCGGCCGGCGGGACCTGGTCGATCACCACCGCGAGCCCGCTCGCGGCGGGCGCGCACAGCCTCTCCGCCCACGAGGTCAACGTCGCCGCCAACACCAGCCCGTCTTCGCCGGCGCAGAGCCTGACGGTCAGGAATGCCACACCCCAACGCGGTGATTTTGTCGGCACCGCCGGCACCGACACCTTCACCGGCGGGGCCGGCAACGACATTTTCAGGTTTCCGCCGCCACTCTCGCCAATGCCGACACGGTCAAGGGCGGCGGCGGCAGCGACAGATCCCGATGACGACCGCCGGCACGGTCTTGGCGGGCGGGGTCAGCGAGTCAGAAGTCCAGCTTCGGCAATGGCGGGGCCGACAGCCTGACCCTGGCGAACGCCAACTTCACCAACGTCACCGGCAGCTCGATCACGGTCTATGGCGGCAATGCCGGCAACACCGTCGACGCCTCGGGCTTGACCGGGACCAACCGGGTGGTCGCGGTCGGCGGCGCCGGGACAGACCTTTTCACCGGCGGGCCCGGCAACGACATCAGAGGTGGCCTTGGGAATCTGGGCAGCGGGATAAGTGGATTTTCTGCCTGACAGCGGCCAGGGTGGCCGCGGATCAGGAGAGAGCATGACGAGACGGGCACGCCGGAACCACACACCGGCCTTCAAGGCGAAGGTGGCATTGGCGGCGATCAAGGGTGAGAAGACGCTGGCGGAGCTGGCGCAGTTGTTTGACGTTCACGCGAACCAGATCACGAACTGGAAGGCGCAGCTTCTCGACGGGGCAGCCGCGGTGTTTGGTTCCAGCGGGGCGGGCCCGGAGGTGGCGCGCGTGGTGGACTTGAAGGCGCTGCACGCCAAGATCGGCGAGCTGGCGCTGGAGAACGATTTTTTGGCCGGCGCGCTCAGCAAGGCCGGCATGCTGAGCGCAAAGCGATGATCGACCGTTCACACGAGCTATCGCTGACCCGGCAGGCGGCGGTCCTGAAGCTGAGCCGCAGCGGCCTTTACTATCGGCCGCGGCCGGTGGCGCCGGCCGATCTGGCGGTGATGCGGCGGATCGACGAACTGCATCTCGACTACCCGTTCGCGGGCAGCCGAATGCTGCGCGATCTGCTGCGTGGCGAGGGCGTCGCGATCGGCCGCCAGCGCGTATCCACGATGATGAAGCGGATGGGCATCACGGCGATCTACCGCCGGCCGAACACATCCAAGCCCGGGCCGGGCCACAAGATCTACCCGTATCTGCTGCGCTGCGTGGCGGTCGAGCGGCCGAACCAGGCGTGGGCGATGGACATCACCTACATCCCGATGGCGCGTGGCTTCGTCTATCTGGCTGCCGTGGTCGACTGGTTCAGCCGCCGGGTCCTGGCCTGGCGGCTCTCGATCACGATGGAGGTCGAGTTCTGCCTCGAGGCGGTCGAGGAGGCGCTGGCGAAGCACGGCAGGCCCGAGATTTTCAACACGGACCAAGGAAGCCAATTCACCAGCGCCGCGTTCACCGATGTGCTGCTGACGAAGGCGATCGCCATCAGCATGGACGGCAAGGGATCGTGGCGGGACAACGTCTTCGTCGAACGGCTCTGGCGCTCGATCAAATATGAAGAGGTCTATCTCCGGGCCTACGACAGCGTCGGCGAGGCACGCGCTTCGATCGGCCGTTATCTGGACTTCTACAACCGCAAGCGGCCGCATTCGAGCCTTGACGCTCAAACTCCCGATCAAGCCTACTTCCACCACTTGCCGCAGCGTGCGGCAGCATGAATTTCGCCGCCGTTTTCGGGGCGTCACTTCGGTCGGGCTACGCCCTCCCGGCATGCCACCCCGAAAACGGCCACACCACGACGGCAACCGGCAGAGCTTCCACTTATCGAGAGCGGAAAGCTGTCCAGACAAAGCCGGCCACCTCTATCTTCGAGTTTTCGGCGGCGAACCTCGCCGGCGCCGACACGGTCAAGGGCGGGGCCGGGACCAACGAATTGCTGATGACGACCGCCGGCACGGTCTTGGCGGGCGGGGTCAGCGGGGTCGAAACCTACGAGCTCGCCAATGGCGGGGCCGACAGCCTGACCCTCTCGAACGCCAATTTTACCGGGGTCGCCGGGGCTTCGATCACGGTCTATGGCGGCAATGCCGGCAACACCGTCGACGCCTCGGCCCTGACCGGGGCCAACCGGGTGGTCGCGATCGGCGGCGCCGGGACAGACGATTTCACCGGCGGGGCCGGCAACGACTGGTTCTATTTCTCGGCCGCGAACCTCGCCAATGCCGACACCGTCAACGGCGGCGGCGGCGCCAACGAATTGGTGATGACCACCGCCGGCACGGTCGCGGCGGGCGGGGTCAGCGGGGTCGGAATCTACCAGCTCGGCAATGGCGCCGCCAACAGCCTGACCCTGGCGAACGTCAATTTTGCCGGGGTCGCCGGGGCTTCGATCACGGTCTATGGCGGCAATGCCGGCAACACCATCGACGCCTCGGCCCTGACCGGGGCCAACCGCGTCGTCGCGGTCGGCGGCGCCGGCAGCGACACTTTCACCGGCGGCGCGGGCAACGACATCTTCGAGTTTTCGGCGGCGAACCTCGCCAATGCCGACACCGTCAAGGGCGGCGCCGGCACCAACGAATTGCTGATGACCACCGCCGGCACGGTCGCGGCGGGCGGGGTCAGCGGGGTCGAAACCTACGAGCTCGGCAATGGCGGGGCCGACAGCCTGACCCTGGCGAACGCCAATTTTGTCGGGGTCGCCGGGGCCTCGATCAGCGTCTATGGCGGCAACGCCGGCAACACCGTCGACGCCTCGGCCCTGACCGGGGCCAACCGCATTGTCGCAATCGGCGGCGCCGGGACCGACACTTTCACCGGCGGGGCGGGCAACGACTGGTTCTATTTCTCGGCCGCGAACCTCGCCGGCACCGACACCGTCAACGGCGGGGCCGGCGCCAACTACCTGAACATGACGACCGCCGGCACGGTCGCGGCGGGCGGGGTCAGCGGGGTCGAAACCTACGAGCTCGGCAATGGCGCCGCCAACAGCCTGACCCTGGCGAACGCCAATTTTGTCGGGGTCGCCGGGGCTTCGATCACGGTCTACGGCGGCAATGCCGGCAACACCGTCGACGCCTCGGCCCTGACCGGGGCCAACCGGGTGGTCGCGATCGGCACCGCCGGCACCGACACTTTCACCGGCGGGGCGGGCAACGACTGGTTCTATTTCTCGGCCGCGAACCTCGCCGGCACGGACACCGTCACCGGCGGGGCCGGCGCCAACTACCTGAACATGACCACCGCCGGCACGGTCGCGGCGGGCGGGGTCAGCGGGGTCGAAACCTACGAGCTCGCCAACGGCGCCGCCAACAGCCTGACCCTGGCGAGCGCCAATTTCACCGGGGTCGCCGGCAGCGCGATCACCGTCAACGGCGGCAATGGCGGCAACACGGTCAGCGCCGCCGGTGTCGCCGCGCCCGACCATATCGTCGTCCACGCCGGCAGCGGCGCCGACCTCTTGACCGGCGGACCCGGCAACAACGTCTTCTACGCCGGCGGCGACACGACGATGACCGGCGGGGCGGGCGCCAACGAGTTCGCCTTCAGCGCCGCCGGCGCCAACACGGTCGCCGATTTCGCCACCTCCCCGACCAACCAGATCGCGTTCAGCAACGCCGGCTTCGCGCTCGGCCAAAGCGCCGCCGCGTCGACCCCGAAACCGTTGCCGGCGGGCCTCTTCGTCGCCGACAGCACCGGCGCCTTCACCGCCGCCACCCAGCGCTTCGCCTACGACACCAGCACCGGCGGCCTCTACTACTCGGCCAGCGGCGCCACCGCCGCCGAGCACCTCGTCGCCACCCTCAGCGGACACCCCACCCTCGCCGCCTCCCAGCTCTTCTTCATCACCTGAGCCGCCCGCCCACTCGCACCGCCCGCCGCCGCCCGCTCGGCGGCGCCGCCGCTCGACTAGGCGAAGCGCCGGGCGATGTGGGCGTAGAGGGCGCGCAGCGCGGTCGCTTCCGCGCCTTCCGGCCGGCCGGGGCGGCTCTGCGGGTTCCACGCCATCACGTCGAGATGCGCCCAGGGAATGCCGGGCTCGACAAATTCCTGCAGGTAGAGCGCCGCGGTGATCGCGCCGGCATGCGGCGATTCCGACACGTTGTTCAAGTCGGCGACCTTGCTGTCGATCATCTTGCGGTAGGGGCGCCACAACGGCATCCGCCACATCGGGTCGGCCTCGGCCGCGGCGGCCTCGAGCAGCCCGCGAGCAAGCCCGTCGTCGTTGCAGAACAGCGCCGCCAGTTCGGGGCCGAGCGCCACCCGCGCCGCACCGGTCAGCGTCGCCATGTCGACCAGCAATGCCGGCTTTTCGGTCGACGCCTCGGCCAGCGCGTCGCACAGGATCAGCCGCCCCTCGGCGTCGGTGTTGCCGATCTCGACGGTCAGCCCCTTGCGGGTGCGCACGACGTCGAGCGGGCGCATCGCGTTGCCGGAGACCGAGTTCTCGACGCAAGGCAGCAGCACCCGCAGCCGCACCGGCAGCTTTGCGTCCATGATCGCCTGCGCGAGGCCGAGCACGATCGCCGCGCCCGCCATGTCCTTTTTCATCAGCCGCATGCCGGCAGCGGATTTGAGGTCGAGCCCGCCGGTGTCGAAGCACACGCCCTTGCCGACCAGGGTCACCTTGGGATGCCGCCGGATCGCCCCAAACGATGTCGACGAGACGCGGCGCGCGCGTGCTCGCCCGGCCGACCGCGTGGATGGTCGGATAGTTCTCGGCGAGGAGGTCGTCGCCGACGATGACCCGGTGGCAGGCGCCGGCCTGCCTCGGCGACCCGCACCGCGGCTTGCGCCAATTCCTCCGGGCCGAGGTCGCCGGCCGGCGTGTTGGCGAGGTCGCGAGCGAGGAAAACAGCGCGCGCCAGCCGCTCGACGCGGCCGCGATCGGCGCCCTCGGGCCAGACCAGCGCCGTGCCGCTCGCCGGCTTCTGCGTGGTAGCGGGTGAACGCATAGGTCGCGAGCGCCCAGCCCAGCGCCAGCCGGGTCGGGTCGGCGCCGTCGGGCATGGGGTCGAGCCGGTAGCTGCCTTCCGGCAACGCGTCCGGCAGCCCGGCGAGCGCCCACATCGCCGCCGCGGCGTCGGGCTCGTCGCCAAGCCCGACCAGCACCCGCCCGAGCTGTCCATTCTGACCCGGCATCAGGGCGAGCCTGCCCGTCTGGGCGGCAAACCCGGTGGATTGCGCCCATTTGCGCTGGCTTTCGGGGGCCGCTTCGAGCCAGGCCGAGAACCGGTCCTTGGAGAGGGTGGTGATCGGCACCGCGCCGCTGGTTTCGTCGATCAGGGAAAAGGCCATCGCTCGTCTCGCTGATGTTGCCGTGCAACAGAATGGCGCTGCCGCCGCCATCTGCAAAGAAAAAGCAGATCGACAAGGGGCGGTGGTTGCCCGCCGGGCGCGTTGCCGCCACAGTCCCGACGCCGCCGACGCGGAGGAGCCGCCGATGACCGATCTCACCGTATTTCTCGGCAACAAGAACTATTCGTCCTGGTCGCTGCGCCCCTGGCTGGTCCTGAAGCAACTCGGGGCCGCGTTCGAGGAAATCGTGATCCCGCTCTACGAGCCGACGAGCAAGGAGACGATCCTGCGCCATTCGCCGTCGGGCCGGGTTCCGGCGCTGCGGCATGGCGATGTCGTGATCTGGGACAGCCTGGCGATCTGCGAGCACCTCGCCGAAGCCTTCCCGGCAGCCGGGCTGTGGCCGGCTGACCCGGCCGCTCGCTCGGTCGCGCGCGCCGTCAGCGCCGAGATGCATTCGGGATTTCAGGCATTGCGCAGTCATCTGCCGATGAATGTGCGTTCCAGCTTTCCCGGTCGCGGCGTCACCCCGGACGCTCAGGCGGACATCAACCGGGTCATGGCGATATGGCGCGACTGCCGCAAGCGCTTTGGCGCCGACGGCGGTTTCCTCTTCGGGCGCTTTACCATCGCCGACGCGATGTATGCGCCGGTCGTGACCCGCTTTCGCACCTACCGCATCGAGCTCGAACGCGAGGCCGACGCCTACTGCGAGACGATCATGGCGCTGCCGGCAATGCAGGAATGGATCGCCGCTGCCCGCAACGAGCCGATGGTCGTCGACGCGTTCGAATTCTGATCCTGCCGCCCCCGACCCCGTTTGCCCCTCAGGCTGGAGTTGCCATGCCCGAAGCACAAAGAGCGGCCTACGGCTCCTGGTCGTCGCCGATAACCTCCGAGATGATCGTCGCCTCGTCGATCGGCCTCGGCGAGATCCTGGTCGACGGCGCCGATGTCTACTGGCTCGAATCGCGCCCGCAGGAAGCCGGCCGCTCGGTCCTGGTGCGCCGCGCCGCCGACGGCAGCCTGGCCGACGCGAGCCCGCCGGCGCCGCGCGAGGGGAGCCCGGTGTTTAATGTGCGCAGCCGGGTGCACGAATACGGCGGCGGCGCGTATCTGGTCAGCGCCGGCACGGTCTATTTCTGCAACGACGCCGACCAGCGCCTCTACCGACAGCAACCGGGTGCGGCGCCGGCCCCGATTACGCCCGATCCCGGCCAGCCGCGCGGACTGCGCTATGCCGACGGCGTGATGGACGCAGCCCGCGGCCGCATGATCTGGGTGCTGGAGGACCACACCACCGGCGCGCGAGAGCCGGTCAACACCCTTGTCGCGATCCCGCTCGACGGGGTGCTGCCGCCGCGCATCCTGCAATCGGGCCGGGATTTTTATGCGGCGCCGCGGCTGAGCCCGGATGGCCGCCGGCTCGCCTGGCTCGAATGGGAACACCCGTTCATGCCGTGGATCGGCTGCGAATTATGGGTCGCCGAGATCGCCGAGGACGGCTCGCTCGGCCGCAAGCGCCGCGTCGCCGGCGGCGATGACGAATCGATTTTCCAGCCGGAATGGTCGCCCGACGGCCGGCTCTATTTTGTTTCCGACCGGGCCCAGGAGGGGATCGAAGGCCGCTGGTGGAATTTGTTCCGGGTCGCGGGCGACGCGCTGGCGGACCCGCCGGCGATCGAACCGGTGTGGCCCTTGGCGGCGGAATTCGGCCGCCCGCAATGGAATTTCCGGATGTCGAGCTATGCTTTCGATTCGGGCGGTTCGGGCAATTCGGCGCAACGGCTGGTCTGCAGCTATGTCGAAAACGGGGTGCATCGGCTGGGGATGGTCGATCTCGGCTCGCTGAAGTCCACTACGATCGCGACGCGATACCAGGACATTTCCTCGGTCCGGGTCGCCGGCGGCCGGGTCTATTTCCGCGGCGGGTCGCCCAGCGAGCCGCCGGCGGTCGTCGAGCTCGACCTCGCCTCCGGCGACACGACGATTTTGCAAGTCTCGACCACGCAAAATTTGGACGCGTTGCGCGGCTACCTCTCGGCGCCGGAGCCGGTAACGTTCGACACCGACAACGGCCAGCAGGCCCACGGGCTGTTCTATCCGCCGCGAAACACCGATTTTGCCGGCCCCGAGGGCGACCTGCCGCCGCTTCTCGTGCATTGCCACGGCGGGCCGACCGCCGCCGCGTCGGCGACGTTGAGCTGGGGCACGCAATACTGGACGAGCCGCGGCTTTGCCGTGCTCGACGTCAACTACGGCGGCAGCACCGGCTATGGCCGCGAGTTCCGGCTGCGGCTGCAAGGGAATTGGGGCGTCGTCGACGTCGCCGACTGCGTCAACGGCGCGCGCCATCTCGCCGAAAGACAGATGGTCGACCCCGAGCGCTGGGCGATCAGCGGCGCCAGCGCCGGCGGCTACACGACCTTGGCGGTGCTGACCTTCCGCAAGGAATTCAAGACCGGCGCCAGCTATTACGGCGTCAGCGACCTCGAAGCGCTGGCCAAGGACACGCACAAATTCGAGTCGCGTTACCTCGACGGGCTGATCGGCCCCTACCCCGAGCGCCGCGACCTCTACGTCGCCCGCTCCCCGGTCCACAGCGCGCGGCTGCTGGCGGTGCCGGTCGCGTTCTTCCAAGGTGCGGAAGACCGGGTGGTGCCGCCCGAGCAGGCCGAGGCGATGGTCGAGGCCTTGCGCCGCCGGCAGATCCCGTCGCTCTATTTGCTGTTCGACGGCGAGCAGCACGGTTTTCGCCGGGCCGACAACATCAAGCGCGCGCTCGACGCCGAACTCTATTTCTACGCCACCTTCCTGACCGACCAGCGCCTTGGCTTCCGCGTTCCTACCGGCTGACCAGCTCGTCGAGCGTCGCGGCGAGGCGGGCGAGGTCGGGTCCGGTCGAAAGCCGGTGGTCGCCGTCCTTGACGAGGGTAACGGCGACGTCGCGGCTGGTAAGCTGCTCGGCGAGGCGCAGGCTCGTCCGCCACGGCACCGAAGCATCGCGCAGGCCGTGCAATAGCCGGACGGGGCAGCCGATGGCGATCGGCGCGCGCATGACCAGATGCCGCCTGCCGTCCTCGATCAGGCGCAGGCGATAGGTGTAGCCGGCCGGGTCGTATTCGGACGGCAGGGTCACCGAGCCGGTCGCCAGCAATTCGTCGCGCTGCGCCGCGTCGAGGCGCGGCAACAGCAAATCTTCGGTCGCGTCGGGCGCCGCGGCAATGCCGACGAGCGCGTGGATTCGCGCGGGACGGGCGAGCGCCGCCAGCAGCATGATCCACCCGCCCATGCTCGAGCCGACCAGGATTTGCGGCCCGTCGGTCAATTGGTCGACGACCGCGATCGCGTCCTCGGCCCAGCGGCCGACCGTGCCGTCGGCGAAATCGCCGCTCGATGCGCCATGGCCGAAATAGTCGAAGCGCACATAGGCCCGCCCGCGGCGCCGGCAGTATTCGTCGAGGTAGAGCGCCTTGGCGCCGGTCATGTCGGAGCGCAAGCCGGCGAGAAACACGATCCCGGGAGCGGCGCCGAAACGCCGATGGTAGGCGATCGTCGCGCCGTCGTCGCGCGACAGGGTTTGGGGTGATGTCATCGAGGACTTGCGGCAGGCGGAGCGGATGGCGACGATAGCACCATGTCCGCGCCGTCAGAAGGCCGTCCGCCGGCGGTATTGCAAGTCATCCCGAGCCTCGTCTCGGGCGGGGCCGAGCGCGGCACCATCGAATTGGCCGAAGCGCTGACTGCGGCGGGCTGGACCGCGTATGTCGCCTCGGCCGGCGGCCCGCTCGAAAGCAGCGTCGTGCGCGGTGGCGGCATTCACCTGACCTTGCCGCTCGCATCCAAGAACCCGCTGACCATGCGCCGCAACGTGAACGCCCTGGCCCGCGAGATCCGCCGCCTCGAGATCGACATCGTCCACGCGCGCAGCCGCGCGCCGGCGTGGAGCGCCTGGTCGGCGGCGCGCGCCACCGGCCGCCACTTCGTGACGACCTTTCACAACGCCTATGGCCTCGGCTCGCGGCTCAAGCACCGTTACAATTCGGTGATGGCGCGCGGCGAGCGGGTCATCGCGATTTCCGATTTCGTCGCCGAGCACGCCGCCCGAATCTATGGCGTCGGCGCCGACCGGCTGCGCACGATCCCGCGCGGCGTCGATCTCGACCTTTTCGACCCGCTGCGGGTCACCGGCGCGCGCATGGCAAGCCTCGCCCACCAATGGCGGGTGCCCGACGGCGCGCCGGTCGTGATGCTTCCCGGGCGGCTGACCCGCTGGAAGGGCGGGCTCGACTTTGTCACCGCGATTGCAGCGCTGCGCCGCCGCGACATCTTCTGCCTGATGGTCGGCGCCGAGCAGCGGCCCGGCTTTCGGCGCGAGCTCGAAGCGGCGATCGCGCGTAACGGGCTCGAACGAACAGTTCCGCGTCGTCGAGGATTGCGGCGACATGCCGGCGGCTTACATGCTGGCCGATGTCGTCGTCTCGGCGTCGACCGATCCCGAAGGCTTTGGCCGGGTCATCGTCGAGGCGCAGGCGATGGGCCGGCCGGTGGTCGCCACCGATCACGGCGGCGCCCGCGAGACGATCGTGCCGGGGGTGACCGGTTGGCTGGCGCCGGGGCGCAATCCCACCGCGCTCGCACACGCCATCGCCGCCGCCTTGTCGCTGGCGCCGGCCGACCGGTCGCAGCTGGCGCGCCAGGCGATCGCGCATGTCGCCGCGCATTTCACCCGCGAGCAGATGTGCGCGAAAACCATTGCGGTTTATGAAGAGCTGCTGTTTCCCGACATTCTGGAAACCCCGACGGAGCCCGAAGCACTGCGGGCGTAAAACGAAAAGGGATGGGGATGACAACCGACGCAGGCGCCTTTGACTACATCGTCACCGGAGCGGGTTCGGCCGGTTGCGTCGTCGCCGCCCGGCTCAGCCAATCCGGCCGCCATCGCGTGCTGCTGCTCGAAGCCGGCGACAGCGACCGCAAGTTCTGGGTCCACGTGCCGATGGGTTATGCCCGGCTGTTCGCCGACCCGCGCGTCAACTGGATGTTCGAAAGCGAGCCCGAGCCCGAGCTCGAAGGCCGCACCCTCTACCAGCCGCGCGGCAAGGTTTTGGGCGGCACCAGCTCGATCAACGGCATGGTCTACATGCGCGGCAATCACGCCGATTACGACGAATGGCGTCAGCGCGGCTGCACCGGCTGGGATTGGGACAACGTATTGCCGTTTTTCAAAAAGGCCGAGGACCAGGAGCGCGGCGCCAGCGAGTATCACGGCGCCGGCGGGCCGCTGCGGGTTTCCGACCAGCCGGTGCAGTGGGAATTGGCGGAGCGCTGGATCGCGGCCGCGATCGAAGCCGGGTTGCCCGCCAACGACGATTTCAACGGCGCGCAGCAGGACGGCGCCGGGCATTTCCAGAGCACGACCAATCGCGGCCGCCGCTGGAGTGCGGCCGCAGCCTATCTCGGGCCGGCGCGCGGCCGGCATAACCTGACGGTGCGAACCGGCGCGCACGCGACCCGAATCCTGATCGAGGACGGGCATGCCGCGGGGGTCGAATTTGTCTGCAACGGTGCGATCCACAGCGCGCGGGCGCGCGGCGAGGTCATCGTCAGCGGCGGCGTCTACGGCTCGCCGCAATTGCTGCAATTATCCGGCCTCGGGCCGGGCGAATTGTTGCGCGAATACGGGATTTCCGTGGTGCGTGACATGCCGGCGGTGGGTGCCGACCTACAGGACCATTTCTATGTCCGGCTCGCCTTTCGCTGCACCAAGCCGATCACGATGAACGACATCGCCAACAGCCCGGTGCGGCGAACCCTCGCCGGCGCGCAATACGTGTTCTTTCGCACCGGACCATTGTCGAGCAACGGGGTGTGCGCCGGGGCGTTCGCGCGCAGCGACCAGCGGCTCGACCGGCCCGACCTCCAGCTCAATTTCACGACCTGGAGCTATGCCGGCCGCGACCGCAGAGGGGTGCGGGCGCACCCCTTTCCCGGCTTCAGCGTCAGCGCCGTGCATCTGCGCCCCGACGGCCGCGGCACGGTGCAAATCAAAAGCGCCGACCCGCTGGCGCCGCCGGCGATCCGCTTCAACTTTTTGCGCTCGCAAGAGGACATCCGGGCCTTAACCGCCGGCATGCGGCTCGCGCGCGACATCGCCCGGCAGCCGGCGCTCGCCGATTACGTCGCCGATGAAATCCTGCCGGGCGCCGCGGTCGAGACCGATGCCGAGTTCGAGATGTCGATCCGCCGCAACGGGTTGTCGAATTTGCACCCGGTCGGCACCTGCCGCATGGGCGCCGACGAGGCGGCGGTGCTCGACCCGCGGCTCAAGGTGCGCGGGGTCGGGGGCCTGCGCGTCGCCGACGCCTCGGTCATGCCGTCGGTCCCGGCCGGCAACACCAACGCGCCGACGATCATGATCGGCGAAAAGGCCGCGGCGATGATCCTCGAAGACGCCCGCGCCGGCGCCTGACCGGCGCTTTGCGCTGCCGCGAGCGGCAAATCCCCGGACCGGGTCGGGGAAATCGGGGTACCGTCCAAAGGGCGCCCCGAGTGACAAGTGTCGGGCGTGCGATTGGCGCGGACCGAGGCGCTCTCCAAATACAATTTCCACAGCGACGAGCCGCGCGACTGGCACGGCAGATGGACAACCGGGGAAGGCGCCGCCGCGACCGGCGCGGCCGGCGCGGGCGACCATCCCGCTCTCGTGCCGGTGCAGGAGCTCTTGCCGTTCGCCGTCCGACCCCCACTATTCTTCGACGAACCGCCGGAGACGATCCGGCCCTTCAAGGAGACGATTCCCCGGCTGAGCGGCAAGGAGGGCGCCAAGGATGCCCCGAGCTGGGCGCGCGGCCAGCGCCCCTATGTCGGCGAGAACGGCCGCGATTTCGCCAAGCGGCTGATGGACGAGCAATATGGACGCGGTAATTGGGAACAAGATCGCGGAGACGAGTTCAATAAAATCAAAAAGTATGGCGACCGCAACTTCCGCGACCCGAAATCGATTTTGCTACCCGACGATAACGATTACCTCTGAGGTATCCGATGACAATCCTGTATATGCTGCGACATTCGTATCAACCTGATCCCGATGTAGACCACGACGAAGAGAAGTTCATCGGAGTCTATTCCACCGAAAAGAAGGCGAATGCAGCAATCGAGCTGTTGCGGATCCAGCCCGGGTTTCGGGATTACCCCGACTGTTTCGAAATTCACCCGCAACGGGTCGATGCCACCGGCTGGGACAAAGGTTTCGTCCGCGTGTGGGGAGATGAGGAGCCTGATCACAAATCGGGCTAACTCTACCGACGACCGTACCTGACGCCCGCTCTCTCAACATCGCGATGACGATTGAACGATCAATGCGACGTTTTTGACGGACTGTCGGTCGAGCCGTCGCCGACGTACTCTTGCGCAGCCCAACGGTTTATTGATCCGGTCGCTGGCGAACTTGATTGTAAGGAACGGAAAGGGATCTCGGTAAACGATACCATAAAATGGGCAAATGGCCTGCCATACCTCGTGACCCTCTATTGGATGATGAAGTATAACATCCGAGATATCCCATGACGACCCTGTAAATGCTGGTGTTCCGGCGCAATTGCATGATTCAGCGGTAAGTAGCCGTAGGATGGGCTGAGCCTTGCGAAGCCCATCGCAGCCGCCACACCAGATGGGTTTCGCTGGGCGCTCAACCCATCCTACAGGGCTGGTCAAGGAAAGGCGACGAATACCCAAAAATTCAGAAATACGGCAATCGCAATTTCCGCGATCCGCGCTCGATCCTGCTTCCCGATGACGACGACCACACTGACCGTGAGAGCATCGATGAACCAAGATTATTACGAGCTTTGGCATATGCGGTTCGACGATGAAGACCGGGATTACGACAAATTTCTCGGCATCTATTCGACACGAGACAAGGCCGAACAGGGGCTTGCCCGGTTGCGCGACAAGCCGGGATTTCGCGACCATCCCGACAATTTCGAAATCGACGAAGGCCCGATGAATAGAACTTCCATGAGGGAGGGATTCATCGTCCTAGTAGGAGAAGAGGAGGTGCCGGGTCCGGCGGATCCGGAGGTCCTGCAGGAGCCGGTGCCGGGCAACGAGAGACGTCCCAAGGACATCCCGATTTGGGCGCAGGGCGAGTGGCCGGACTGCGGCGAGAACGGCGGCGATTTCGCCTGGCGGCTGATGGACGCGCATTACGGGCCCGGCCGGTGGAGCCGGGATAATGACCAATTCGACCAGCTGCGCAAGTTCGGCAATCGCGGCAACCGCGACCTACGGTTGAACCGGGCAGCCGGCGAAGGGGACTCCAGCCGGATGCCCGCCAACGAGCCGGTTTATTACTCATTGTGGCACCGGCGGACCGATGAATATGACCGGGATCACGACATGCTGCTCGGAACCTATTCGACGCGAGAGAAGGCCGAGCAGGGGCAGGCCCTGTTGCGCGACCAGCTCGGATTTCGCGACTACCCCCACAGCTTCGAGATCAATTGGGGCCGGATCGACGAGACCTACGAGACCGAAGGCTTCATAACCGTGCCGCCCGATCAGGTGCCAGCGAGCCGCGCGACCTGAGCAGCACGATCAGGCCGCCTCGAACAGGCGCTGGCCGATAAATTCGCCTTCGGCGACGCCGCCGGGGCAGGCGAAAGGCCGCCGCCGATATGGGTGACGAACTGGTTCATCATGTCGAAGCTTGGACATCTTGTCGAAAATCTTGATGAAGCCGGTGCGCGGGTCGCGCTGGTAGCAGATGAAGAACAGGCCGGCATCGTACTCCATGCCCTGGCGCCACGGCGGCCAGCGTTCGGCGGTGAAATTGGCGCCGTCATTGTAGGAATAGGCGCGGCGCAGGATCTGCGCGCCCTCGTTGCTCGCCTGCGGCGGCGAGGCGGACATGCGCGTTCTCGGGAATGACGGGATTGCCGTCCTTGTCCTCGCGCGTCGAGATCGAGCGGGTCGAATTCGCCCTTGCCGCCGAGCGGCGCGCCCGAATATTTCTGCCGGCCGAACGTCTGCTCCTGGAAGGCGACCTTCATGCGGTCCCAATGTTCGAGCGCGATGCGGATCGCGGCGGACGACGAGATAGCTGCCGCCGCGCATCCAGTCGGGCCCTCGTCGCCGACCCAGACGAGCGCGTCCATCGCCTTGCGGGTCGCTGGCCGACGGGTTGCCGGTGCCGTCCTTGAAGCCCATCAGATTGCGCGGCGTCTCTCGCCGCCGGAGTCGGGGAGAAGCCGGTCTGCGCCCAGCGCATTTGCGCCGATGCCATAGGCGAGCCGCGCCAGCTGGCGCACCGCGTGGAAGGCGACCTGCGGGTCGTCGGCGCAGGCCTGGACCGAGAGATCGCCGCCGGTGCGCGCCGGCGACCAGCTGGTCGCCGTGGAAACGCGGCAGGTCGACGAAGCGCCGCCGGCCGCTGGGCCGCGAGCCCGTAGCGGTCGTGTCCGTCCTTGACGAACAACCCGGCGCCGAAGCCGAAGGTCAGCGTGAGCCGCGCCGGCGGGAGGCCCAGCGCCTCGCCGGATCGGGCGCGGGCGGTCAGGTCCTGCGCCGATCGGCGCGGCGGTCTGGCCGGCCGCCATCTGCGCCGCCGCCGTCGGTCCAGGCGCGCAGCAGCTTGACGACGTCGTCGCGCTTGTCGGTCTGCAGGTCGAAGGCGGCGAAATAGGTGTGCGCTTGCGCCGGCGTCACGATGCCGCCCTGATGCGCGCCCCAGAACGGCTCGGTCGCGGCGCTCGCCGGCGCGCTCGCGCGCACGGCTCCGGCGCTTCGACCGCGGCCTCGCGCCCGCCGACACCGAGACCCGACCCGGCGCCGGCCGCAATCCCGCCGCCGCGCGCAAGAAAGCCGCGGCGCGTCGGCCCGCGGCTCGCCGTCGTCGCGCGCTGTCATGGCGTCGCCTCGGCCAGCATGTTCATGTCGTCCTCGACGTAATAGAAGCCTGCCGTCCGGCGCCATCGCGAGGCCGAAAAGATCGCCGTTGCCGGGCGGCGATTGCGCCTGATTGGAGTCGATCCATTGCGCGTAGAGCTGCTTGCCGGAGGCCGGGTCGACCTCGACGACTTGGCCGTTCTTGCGCGTTGCACGGCAGAAGATGGCCGTCGGCGGTCGTCGCCAGCGCCAGCGGCCGCTGCAACAGGCCATCCTTGGTCACCGCGCGGCCGGTGCCGGCGCTGCGGTGCGCGTCGTCGCGTCCGCGATCGCGACGATGCGGTTGGCGACGCGCGTCCGAGACGTAGAGCGTGTTGTCCGATCAGCGCGAGGCCGGTCGGGCCGATCAGGAACACATCCTTGTCGGCCCGCTGGCCGAAGCCGCTGGCGATCACGGTCTGGCTCGGTGATTTCCGGCGGCTCGCCTGTCGGGATCGCGAGCTGCGATGCGCAGCACCGTCGCCTTGTTGACGACCACCGGATACCCGGTCGCGGATCGGCACTTGCGGGGCCGGGAACGTCGAACCCGACATGCTGACGAACAGCGTCGCCTTGGCGCCGTTGTCGATGCGCCGCCATGTTGCCCCACGGGCCGTTGATATTCGGGCCCGTCCAGACGGTCGCGAGCTGGCCGTTGGAGTCGAGGACCAGAAGGCAGCCGTCGCCCTTGGTGCGCGGTGGTGCCGTCGGTGCTCGGCGTGCTGCCGACGATCACCCAGCCGCTGTTCAGCATCGTCATCGCCGTGGTCAGGCCGATGCCGCCGGGACATTGCGGCAAGTTCTGCGGCAGCTTGGCGAAGAGCGTCGTCGTCTTCGGTCGACGGGTTGTAGTCGATGATCGTCGTGCCGGTGCCCTGCAAGTTCGACGATGTTGTTGAAATTGTCGACCAGCACGTCGTCCTTCTGGATCGTGCCGGCGGAAACCGGCGCGACGACGACGGCATAGGGGTTGAGATCGCCATTGGTCGGTATCGTCGTGGTCAGGGTGACATGGCGATGAATGTTCGAGAGCAGGCCCGGCGCGTCGGCGGCGCGTGCCGCGCTCAGCGCGAATAAACTCGCGGCAAGGGTGCCTCCAAGGAAAATCCCGGCTCTGGCCGCGAGACTCCGTTCCAGCTTGCCATTTTCCTACGCTTCATCCGATCGCTGACCACTCGGTACCTCCAGGCTCCGCGGGAAGTGCGAATAATTCGCATTCCTATTCCCGTGTCGCACTTTTGTCAAGAAACGAGCGAACCGTCTGGGCTCTGCGCCGCGCGGTCGACCCGGACCGCTACGCCGGCAACACCCGCGGATTGGCGCGAGATGGACATGAAGCTCCGGCCGCATGCGTGGAAAGCACGGCTAATTCTCAAGGGCAATCCGAATTGGAGAGATCTTTACGACCGGCTCGACCGAGCCGCGTGGGTGGCCGGAACAAGTCCGGCCACGGGAGAAAATAGACCGTTAGGCCTCCCGACCCTACGACAGCCAGCGTTTACGGCGCTTGTAGTGTTTGAGGTCGCGGTACGATTTGCGGGCGCCGGCTCGTTGAGGCCGAGATAAAACTCCTTGATGTCGGAGTTCCGGCGCAGCGCGTCGGCCGGGCCTTCGAGCACGATGCGACCGTTCTCCATGACATAGCCGTGGTCGGCGATGTCGAGCGCCAACGCCGCGTTCTGCTCGACCAACAGCACGGTCAGCCCGCGTTCCTCGCGCAGCCGG
>CAVZJF010000074.1:0-84666 GCA_963775525.1 uncultured Alphaproteobacteria bacterium
GACCAACCAAGTACCAAGGACATAACGTATTGCTTCTCGCCAATCGTCGTGAAATGCCCGAGGATCTCCCGGTCGCCGGGCCGGCGGATAAGGCATAATCGAACGGGCGCGAAGCATCGACGCGTTAGCCCGGGCTGCCCTCGCGCGGTTGACCGGCGCGCCCAGTACGCTGTGAAGGTAGGGGGATAAGCGTGTTCACTAGCCTGTCCGACGAGCAGCGCCAATTCATGCGACGGTCCGCGAGCTGGCGCAGAGCGAATTCCGCGCGCGCGCGCCGCGCTACAGGACGGCGCCTTTCCGTGGGAGAACATGCGCCGGCTCGCCGAATTGGGCGTGCTCGGCATGGCGGTGCCCGAGGAATATGGCGGGCTCGGGCTGCCGGTGTTCGACACCGCGCTGGTGCTCGAGGAGATCGCCAAGGTCTGCTACGTGACGGCGATGGCGGTGCTGGGCGAGGTCGGCGTGCAGACCCGGATCATCGCGACCTATGCGCCCGAGGCGATCAAGCGGCGCGTGCTGCCGGCGGTGTGCAGCGGCGAGTGCCTCCTGGCGATCTGCATGACCGAGCCCGACGCCGGCACCGACGTCGCCAACTACAAGACCAATGTCGACCATGTCGGCAACAAACTCCGGCTCAACGGGGTCAAGACCCTGATCAGCCGCGCCGAGGAGGCCGGCATGTTCGTCGTCTTCACCCGGGTCGACAAAAAGCCGGGGCGCGAGGGCATCGGCTGCGTGCTGGTCGAGAAGGGGACCCGGGGTTCTCCGTCACCGGCAGCTATCACACGATGGGCGGCGAGAACCTGCACGAAATCCGCTTCGAGGACTGCGAGCTGCCGCCCGAGAATCTGGTGCTGGAGGACGGGTTCCGCAAATTGCTGGCGGCGTTCAACACCCAGCGCTGCCTGAACCCCAGCATCTCGCTCGGGCTGGCCGAGGGTGCGTTCGAGGAGGCGGTCAAATACGCCAAGGAGCGCACCGCCTTCGGCCGCGCGATCGGCGATTTCCAGGGGATGCGCTGGAAGATCGCCGAGATGTACCGCGACATCGAGGCGGCCGCAGCGTGCTCTACCGCGCCTGCGCCACCGCCGACCCGTTCCCCGACCCGCTGCTGGCGGCGGTCGCCAAGGTCACCTGCAACGAGATGGCGCTGCGGGTGACCAGCGAGGCGATCCAGGTGCATGGCGGCTACGGCTTCACCGACGAGTTCGCGGTGTCGCGCTTTTACCGCGGCGCCCGCTACGGCACGCTCGGCGGCGGCACCAGCGAGACCCTTCGCGACCTGATCGGCAAGCGCGTCTCGCCGGGCTCGACCCGGTCGACGGGATCCTCGGGCTCGGCGCGTTCTGAGCCGCGGCCGCGCGCCCGAAAATCAACCGGGCGGCGACGACAGCCCTTTGCGGGTCGACAGTCGCCGCAGCCGGCGGCGCCAGCCGATCGGCAGCATCGGCCGCACCAATCCGTAGAGGCCGCGCGTCAGCAGGCGAACCAGCAGGGTCGGCGTGACATATGACGGGTCGGCGGCCACGGCGGCCAACGCTCGCCAGTCGTAATCGGGCATCAGGCCGCAGTCGCGAAAGGCCGGGCGCTGCGGCCACGGGGCGGGCTCGGCGGTTTTGGCGAGCCACGCCCGCAGCACCTTCAGCTGCTCGCGCGGGTGATGCCGCGCGGCGCTGTAGGAATTGGGCGACACGCGGAAATAGCTGACCGCGTCGGGCACATAGGTAGCACCCTGCCACAGGCCCAAGGCGTAGGCGGCAAAAAAATCGCAGTGCCAGCGCAGCCGCTCGTCAAAGCCGCCGAGAGCCCGCAACGCGCTGGCGCGATACCATACCGTCGAAGTCGCGATGTAAAAAAAGCTGCGCTTCAGAAACTGCTGAAACTCGGGTCCGGAGAATGAGCGGACCCGGTCGAAGCCGAGCGGAAACAGCGTCGTTTGCGATCCTGCCGCATCCATCAGCGCGTTGTCGGAGAACAGGATGCCGGTGTGCGGATAACACGCGAGCGCGGCCCGCGCATGTTCGACCACGCGCGGGGCGAGCCGGTCGTCGGCCGCGGCGAACAACACGTAATCGGCCGAAATCGCGGCTAATCCGGTGGCGCAGGCGGCGCTGACCCCGCGGTTGGACTCATGTCGCAGCAAGCGGACGAGTGGATGACGGCGGGTGATTTCGGCGATCGCGGCGGCCGCCGCGGGCGGCGACCCGTCGTCGATGACGACGACTTCGTCTGGTGCGGAGGTTTGCGCGACGATCGCCGCGAGCGCGCCCGCGAGCAGGGTCTCGTGGTTGTAGCAAGGGACGACGACGCCTAGCCGCGGACCCGGGCCGCCGCCGCCGGCGGGCGACAGCGGGTCGCGAACCGCGAGACCTTGCCGACCCGTCATGTCTGCGTTCGGCGAGGCGAGGACGGGCGGGTCAGGCCGATGTCAAATCGGGCGGCATACGGAAGTCGATGCCGCGGCCGGCGACGCGGGCGGCGACGGCCTGTGCGACTTGCGGGATCAGCGGCACGAATACCGTCGCTCCGGCAGGCACCTCGCCCGGATGCAGGATGGGGCGACCGAACAGGCGTCGGCCGCGGCGGCTCGGATCCTCGTCGGCAAAGAACTCGACGGCGTCGCCGATTTCCCCGAACAGCCACATCGCCGCAACCGACGAGCCAAAGACCCCGAATGGTCGTTTTTTCGCCGCCTCCCGCGCCCCGTCGATGACACCTTGCAGCCATGCGAGCTGCGCCTCGACCCGGCGGCGAACCGCGTCCGGCGGCGCTGACGGGCGCGTCGTCGGCGGTCGCGGGACCCGTGCCGGCGCACCCTCGGCGACGACCGACAGCTCCTTGACCACCCAATCCCGGGCGAGGATCAGCAGGTCGAACCCGGCGCGCGCCAACACCCGCGCCATGTCGTCGGCGGTGAAATGCGACACATGGTCGGCGATCAACAGGTCGAACGGGGTGGCTTCGGCATCGGGGACTTCGATAAACAGGCAGCCATCCGCGGCAAGTTTCGAACGCAGGCTCGCCAGATCCTCGACCGGATTGGTGAAATGCTCCAGCGAGTGGCTGAGGCTAACCAGGTCGAAACCGCCCGGCAGCGCGTCGGCAGGGCAGGTGTAAAGCTCCTCGAAGCCGGCAATGCGCGCCAGGGCGGGATGGTTGATTTCGCTCAGATCGTGGCCGTAGAGCCGCCAGCCGGGACGGAGCTCGGCAAAGGACGAAAGCAGGGCGCCGTTGCCGCATCCGACATCGAGCAGCCGGCCCTCCGCGGCGATCGGCCGGCTGGCGGCCAGCCGGTCCAGCAGCACCGCGCTGCGCCGGCGCGGCGCGCCGGTCGCCGCATCGAACACCGCCTGCTCGATCCCGTCGGACTGGAAATAGACGTCGTAGGCGGCATAGATCGCCGCCGCTTCCTCTTGCCAGCGGGCGTCGACCGGCTTTTGCACCGCCGCGCAGACGCCGCAGATCGCGAGCCGTCCACCGACGGGAAACGGCCGGCAATCCGAGGTCACCCGCGGCAGCCGGCGGAACTGCGCGAACTCGTCGAGCGTCCTCGCCCCGCATACCCGGCAGACGAGATCAGTTTCGGCCATGATCAAGGTCTCTCGCAATCGACAGGCTACCGGTGGCGAGCGTCAACCGCCTGCCGCCGGGGTGGACGCGGTCAGCTCGTGATAGGTTTCGATGACCTCGTCGAGCGGCCCCTCGGCCACCATCCGGCCGGAAGCCAGCAGCATGCCGCGGTTGCAGATCTGGCGCAGAAGGCCTTCGGAATGAGAAGCCAGAACGACGATGCTGGAGCGCGCTATCAGCGCGTCGACGCGCTGCTTGGCGCGTTCGATAAACCGCGCGTCTCCAGCGCCGAGGCCTTCGTCGAGGATCAGGATTTCCGGCTCGATCGCGGTTGCGACGGCGAAGCTCAGCCGCGTCAACATGCCGGTCGAATAGGAGCGGACCGGCAGGGCCATGAACTCGCCGAGCTCGGCGAACTCCTCGATCTCACGCGTCTTGTCGATAATCTCGCCCCGCGACATGCCGAGAAACAACCCACAAGTGAGTAAATTCTCATATCCGGTGTCGTCCATGTCGAGCCCCGGGGCGGTGTTGAACAGCGGCGACAGCCGGCCGGAAGTGACCACTCTGCCGCTCGTCGGCTGATAGACGCCGGCGAAAACGCGCAGCAGAGTGGTCTTGCCCGCGCCGTTGTGACCGATCAAACCCAGACGGTCGCCGTGCTCGAGGCGCACCGAGATGTTGTCGAGAGCGCGCACCGTCACGGCGCCGCGATTGCCGCCCTCCCGCGCGATTACGCTTCCGCCGGTGCGTGAAAACAGCGCCTTGCGAAAACTCCGCTGAGCTCCGTAAATCTTGAAATCCACCGTCACGTCTTCGAGCGCGATCGAGGCCAAGAGCCGCGCCTCCTTTTCACAGCCAATAGGGAACGCGGCGCCGGAAACGGCTGTAGAGGTCGAAGGTGAACGCCCAGCCGAGCACGGTGCCGCCTATGCCGACGGCATAATCGAGCCCCGACGGCAGCTGTCCCATCAGCGGCAGCCGGACAAGATCGATGTAGTGGTAGAGCGGGTTGAATTGAGCAATCTTCACCAGTCCGCCGTGCAGCTGCGACGGCGAATAGAAGATCGGAGTCACGAACAAGGCAATTTGCAGCACCGTGGTGATAAGCTGCTGCACATCGCGGTAACGCGCGCACAAGGTGCCGAGCAGCGCCGCAACCCAGACCCCGGACAATGAAATTATCAGCAATCCCGGAAACACAAACAGCGTCATCCCGTTGATCGGTATTCCCGCATAGGGCACGAGCAAGATGAAAATCAGCAAATTGTGCAGGAACACGATCAGATTACGCCATACGAGCGTACAGGTCAGCAATGTGTAGGGCACATTGAGCTGCTTGATCAACGGCTCCGCGGCGGTGAAAGCAGTGCAGCCCTCGGTCACAATAGAAGATATGAAGACCCAGGTGATCATGCCCGAGCAAAAGAACGGAAGAAATTCTTTGGGATTTTGTTGCCACAGGTGAGCCCACAGAAAGCCCAGCGTAAAGACGAACACGCCGAGACTGAGCGTGGTCCAGAACGGCCCAATCACGGTGCGGCGATAGCGCCGCCGGACCTCCTGCCAGCCCATGCGGCCCCACATTCGCCAATTTCTCGCGCCGCCCAGGATATCCGCCAAGGCGTCGTCATATTGCGGTGTCATACACTCAAGCCTGTTGCGTTCAGCGCGGTCGCCGTTCTCGCCCGCATCCGCGTCACGGCACTTTCTCGGGTCGGGACATCTCGCTGCCGAGTTTCCCGAAATCGTTCTGCGCATCGCCGCGGGTCGATGCCGCGAGCCGTTCGTGCAGAGCGCGGTTCTCGGCGACGAGCCCGCCAATTTCGACATCGAGCCGCTCCAGCAATCGCCCGACACGAACCCCGTGCCGCAGCATCCGCAAGGGCGCCGCGGCCGCAAACCGCAGGGCGATCATCTTCCGGCGCAAGACGTCGCGGGCGTGGCGCTTGGCCATCGAGCGCAAGGCCTTGACCATCAAGCGCAATGTCGCGGGGTCGTCTGCTCCCGGTCTTCTGAGCGATTCGTAGACAAATCGTCCGGTCGCCGCGAGCGGAAGGTCGCCGTCGGGCGGTTTTGGGCCGGCATGAAGCAGGATAATCTTGGAAAAACAATGGCGATGCAGCGGCGTCATGACCGAGCTGTAGGCCCATCGCGACACAATCTCGGGATCGGGCGCCGCACCTCCGGCAATGCCGGGCCCGGCCAATTTGGGCGTCAGCGAGACAACCGCGGCGTCGTCCAAGTCGCGGACGATTTCGATCGCATCCCAGTCGTCGATCACATATCCGACAAAATCGCCGTCGATCGTGTCCCGAGTGAGAGAAGAGAAACTCTGCGACCTGCTCACGTCGACGAGCAGCGGGTGCAGGTGAAACGCATGCACCAACAGAGTGTCCTGCGGCGGCAACCGCCATACGACGTAATTAGGGCAATATGAAAACGACTCGCTGTCGACCATGTACGACTTCATTTCCGGATGAACGTGATCGAAAATCAGCCGTACCAATTGCCGTGACGGGATGGTGATGGCATGGGTCGCCGGGTCGATGTAGTGCTTGACGAGTACCTCTCGCGCCTCCTCCTCGATCAGTCGGAAACCCGGCAACAATATCGCCCGCGCCCCGGCGGCGGCGCGCCGGTCGAGATAGGCCAGGCTGCCATCCGAAAGCAGGAAGTCGGGACCAAGAAAAATACAGTATCCGTCATGGCCGGCCGCGTAATCGCATGCCGTCCGGTGCCCTAGCGACATCAATGTCATCGAGGTTTCGCGGTTGACCGCGTTTCCTCTCGGTGGAGTTCCCGTCGATATTTTCTGGTCTGACAGCATCGACATGCCGTCGAAATCCAGGACTATGAATGTTATTTTGATAAAAGACGACAGCGTGTTGAAAATCGCCGCTTCCGAGATGATTATTTTGCTTACGGCGGAGGTAATGATCAAGAACTCGGCCTTGCGCTTTTGCACGAGCTCGGGAATATTTCCGGGAGAGAGAAACGTCGGAAGCGCAAAGCGAATAAATTTCTCGGTGTAATCCCGACCCCAGACGGTCACCGTCATTATGAAAGGCTTGTCGGGCATTTCCATCACCGCTCGCGGCATCTCGCCGGTCGCCAGGCTGGCTGTCGGGTTCATGAAGCTTCTGCGACGTATCGATCGAGCATCAGGCCGATCTCCATTGGATTGTACGCAAAACGCCGGACGGCGAATTCCGACGATATGGCGAAGCCGGGCTGCGGCGCCGCGCGCACACTTACCGGGATCTGGGTTCCGCTCGCGGCGATCAGGCGCTCGACGACCTCTCGAATGGTCGTCATTCCGGCCGCAGCCACCGGGAACGCGGCGAAACCCGTCCATTGTCGCGCCAGCAGACCGACGCAGAACCGTCCGAGATCGTCGACATGAGCCGCGTTGTTGAACGGCGCATGCGGGTTGTAGAGCGTGACGCCGTTTCCGGCTCTGATCCGTTCCAACAGCGATGGTATCCAGGCGCGGTGCGCGCCGCGACCCAATACCCCCGGTAAGCGGATCGCCACACAGGGCAGCCGGTCAGCCGCGGCGGCGAGCAGTCTTTCGCCAAAATACTTGCTCGCCCCGTAGAGGTCGGCGTCGATGACCGGAGTGTTTTCGTCGACCACCGGCGCCGCAACTCGACCGTGCACCGACAGGCTCGACGTGTAGATTATTTTCGCGGCGCCGGCAGCCAAGGCATAGCGCAAGACGTTCTGGGTGCCGGCGACGTTGCACCGGATCATCTCGTCGCTCGACACGCCGGCTGCCGTCGAGAGAGCGGCGACATGCACCACCGCATCGATCGAGCCCGGCAATGCGACAAAGGCCTGCTGATCGGCGATGTCGAGCTGCAGAACGCGCAAGGCATCGTCGAATAAGGCGTCGTCGAACGAGCGTAACGGCTGCAAGACCGGCCGGCTGGTGCGATAGGTCGCCGTCACCTGCAGTCCGGCGCCCAGCAAATGCTCGGTCAGGTGACGGCCCACGAACGAACTGGCGCCGGTCAGCAGGACGTGCATGACACCATCGCGGATCTGAACAGACGGATGAACCGAGTGCGTCCGCGCTTCAGGTAAACAGGTCGCTCTCGTAAAACCGGTTCATCAAGGGGAAGTCTAACCCAAAGATCGTCCGATAGGCAGTCGTAATATCCGACTCCTGAAGCATCGGCACACTCAGCAGGCCCTTGAACAACAGCAGCATCCTTTTATGCAGCGCGCGAAACAGCGGATCGTCGCGGAGCGCAGCAAAGGAGACGCCCTCGCGGGTCACCGCACGCAGCATCGCGTCGACGGCGAGATCGGTCGCATTGTTCATCATCAGGAACAGCGCGAAGCGGATCACGTCATGCGCCAGCCGTTCGCCTGTGGCGGCAAAAAGCCTGTCGTTCCCGATCACCCAGACGGCGTCGCTGCTGAGCAGCTTGCCGTAACGGCCGGGCAGGGTGAACCGTCCGTTCTTGTTGCCGGCGCCGGTGTAATCGAGATTGAGCAGTTCAAGCCCCTGGTCGAGCAGGAAGCGATTGAGGTCGCCGAACAGCGGCGCGCCCTTGTAGATCGGCGCGAACAGCACCTCGGAACGGACGCCGAGCACCGTCGTGCCGAGCACCCCGACAGCGCCTCTGAGAGCCTCGTACTCCGCCCCCTCGATGTCGAGCTTGAGGAAATGCACCTCCCGCCCGGAGAATTGCGAGTCGATGGTGCGGGCAGCCACCGCCTGCTCTTCGAGTGCGGTGAAGTCGCGCAGCAGGTATTCGTTCTCGCGCAACAGGTCGTCGTTGGTCTCGAAAACCGAATTGAGCGCGTGGTGCTCGCTGACCCGGTAGTGCAGCGTCGTGTCGCTGCTGTAGAGCGCGACCGGATAGACGGTGATGCGCGGGTCGTTCTCGTATTTGCGCTGGAGGCGCATCGCCTCGTCCGCATCCATCTCAAAGAGATGAAAATCGACCAGCCCACGAAGTTCCGCCCAGCTCGGGTGCAGCCCGTATCGGGCGCCCGCATCGACCACCACGCAGTTGATGCCCATGCCTTATGTCCTTCTGTTGCTTTGCAGCGCTGCAAAGCCAGATGCCGGATCAAGATTCCAAAGATTTCGAGATCCTCGCGCTCACCAAGCGCTTGCTGAGCTACTGCATCGACGCGGCCTTCTCCCGGTCGGCGTCGGCAGCCGCTCGATGGTTAAGCGCGTTCAGTACGTTAGCTCGCAGCTGATATAGAGTTTTGCTGGGGGAGAGGGCGATCGCTGCCGAGTAATCTCCGAGTGCGTTCTCTAATCGTCCCAACCGCTCCTCGGCCGATGCCCGAAGCTGATAATAGGCAAGAGCTTTCGGCAATCGCGCAAGACCTTCTGTAGCTGTCTTGATCACCCTGGGATAGTCGCCTAGAAGCCATAAGGCTTCCATGATCCTATACTCCGTCGAGACCGGTCCAGTGCGTTGCCGGACAAGCTCGAAATCCTGAAGCGCACTCGCAGCATCCTGTGCTGCAAGCCGCAAATCGCCACGCTCCAAGACGAGATCGGTCGAGTCCGGGCGGAGCCGAATGAGTACGGACAAATCGGCAAGCGCGCCGGCTGTGTCGCCCCGCGCGATACGCTCTCGATACCGGCGATCGAGCAACAGAGCGGGATTGCCGGCCAGTTTGAGCGCCGAGTCCCAGTCCTGATTTGAGCGGCTCGCATTTCCATTAGCCCCGTCCGAATCAAGGCCAGCTCGAGATATGCATCGACTGCAAAGCCACAATCGGCGTAGCTCCGCTTTTTCTCTCTCAATTCATTCAGATCGGGCAGCTTCCCCACAACTTCCCTCAGTCCCTCCGCAAATTGGCCCGGCGCCAAATTGGGCTTCGCCTTCATCAGATTGTCGAATTGGCCGTAGAGTGAAAGGCAAACCACCTCCTGTTTACTCCGTTGCACATTTCTTGCTGCCCCGATCCGCTCTCGGACGAAGCTGGCGACAGCTGCTCCGTAAACTTGTGCGCCAGTATCATTCCAATGACCATCCCCGGGTATATACCACTGCCGCCACACATCGCGGCCGCCCTGAATAGGCAGATATGCCCGCATGTCGACGACAGTAAATCGGTTCTGTATCCGGGCGATGAAGCTATCGAAAAGCCGACGATCCAAAGTCCCATCGAGGTCGGACGCGACCGGATTGTGGATCACGACTGGATCATTGCCAAGCTTTCTCATGAACTCCAAAGCGTGAACAGCGGCAGATACGTTGTCGGAAGCCTGCGCTGGGACAGGGGTCTCCTGCGCCGCCGCAGGCGAACCCATTGCGTTCACAAACAAGCCGAACAAGAAAGGCTTCGGCGTGAGTAGGACCGTCCACAAGTAGCGTTGGCGTGCGATGGCTCGCTTTATCTGCAGGATTTTCGCTGGAGGGAAGGAAACATTGTGCGGAACTTCCCAGAAAGGCGAAGTCTTGCAGTCAGGATTCGTCAAGAGGGCAGGTCCGTTCGTGCAGTACAGGTTTAGGCCAACATCGTCGAGGATATAATCAGGCTCCGCGGGGCCGCTCACCTTGTCCCATTCGGGGCGAAGGTCGAGAACCTTCTCATCGAGCTGGCGACCATCATCTTGTCGCGTCAGTGCGTCAGTAATGAGATTGACGATCAACATGTCGACGTCGAGCCGCTTGGCGACGACAGCGAGCGGATTCGCCATGAAAGGAATGCTCGCCCCGACAGCGCCCAGATTCATGACGGAGAACGACTTGATGCCTGAGGAGGCCAGGAATGCCGTATCTGCGTTCAGGAGGTCCTGGGCGATGTCGGTCCACGGAATGCTGTTCGTAAGGCTTGCGGTGAACAAATCGCCGACCACACCAATCCGGTATTGTCCCGGCTTCCGTGGCTCGTAATCATTACGAGAAATCCAACCGAGATTGTTCGTCCTAATGTGGTGTGTCTCGTAGGTGACGCCATCCGCCTGGTATGAAGAGAAACGTAATTTTTTATGTGGCAGGAAATATCCCTGCACGTTGCCTCGGTCAATCTGGGACGGGGCGGGGGCATCGATCGTGTCCACTGCGAAATGTGCGTCTATTGCCAAAGAGTAATATTGAAAGAGACGATCTCCAGCCTCGAATCCTAAGGCACTAATGACGAGTCCCAGCCAAAAGCCGAGGCTTCGATTTTTACGTCCTTTTGCGGAACCAATCATCTCAATATTTTTCAAAATGCTACGCCGCGGCGCTTCGTCTGACCCACCAGCCGGTTGTTTCATGGAGAGCCGCGCCGGCCGGTAAGCTCATCGTTGAAGGAGCGCGGTTTACCTTGGAAAATCATTCGCGTGTTGACAATGCCAAGCGCTGGATAACACTCGTTTTCAAGAGCTGCGCCAATGTGAGATTAGTCGGATCGAGTTTGAGGCCGGCCTCGAAATCCGCGATAGCTCCCGCGAGTTCTCCTGCCTCTAGATGCGCTGTTCCCCGCAGAAAGTAGAGGGCGGTATTGGGCGGCCCCACCTTGATAGCCTCGCTGTAGTCCTTAATGGCGCCGGCCACATCACCCCGTGCGCGCTCGGCATCCGCCTGATGTTGTAGTTCCGCAGCAGCCGTCGCATCTGCGCCCTGCGGCGAGGAGACAGCATTCGCTTTCAGGTCCGATTGTGCCCGTTGCTGCAAGACGTGGAGCGTCGCGTTATTCGGGTCGAGCTTCAGCCCCGCCCCGAAATCCTCAACGGCACCGACGAAGTCGCCGGTGTCGAGGCGCGCAGTCCCGCGCAAGTAGTAGAGCGCGGTATTTCGCGGTCCGACCCCAATGGCCTCGCCGTATAGGCGGATTGCAGCCGTCAGATCTCGGCGTGACCGAGCTGCGTCGGCGTCATGCTGCAGCTGGGCCGCGAGTGCGGCCTCCGCCTGCCGCCTCAACGTTTGCAAAGCTGGATTGGTCGGATCGAGCTTAAGGCCGGCCTCAAAGTCCTGAATGGCCCCGGCATAGTCCGGGATGCGCATTCGGGTCGTGCCTCGGAGGAAGTATAGTGCGGCATTCGGCGGACCCAGGCGAATGGCTCGTGTGTAGTCGTCAATCGCGGCGAGGAAGTCGCGTTGTGCGGATCGTTGAATGCCCCGCGTCTGATACGCTATCCAATCGCTCAGAGCGACCGAAAGCTCCCTGCCCGACCGCACTTCGCGAAGACGCTCGGCGAATTTTACCTCGCGGTCCGGCACTCCGAGTGCTGCGGCCTTTTGCTCGTCCGCCTCGTGGATGGCGACCGCGTGGGCAAAGGCTGCCTCTGCTGCGGCGTGGTCGCCGCGCCGAAGAGCGGCGCTTCCTTCGCGCAAGGCGTCGATATCATAGCCGCAATTGGTCCCATCGGCATCGGCGATTAACGGCAAGACTCCGTTGGTGACGGTTTTTACTTCATCCGGCTGGTCGTGCTGATACGCGCGGCCACGCTCTCGCGCCTCGGCAAGCCAGGCGTTGATATTGGATGGTGACAGCAGAAGACCGAAATCCGATGGCACCGTAGCCAAACCTGGCTGATAATCGAGCACCCGATCGAGCATCAGATCGCCCGCCGCCTTTTGGAAATGTGAAGGCTCCCACCACCAACGCATCACGGATTTGTTGTCGCCGAGAGGCGGGATGGGTTCGGTCGTGATCGTGTTGAAGCCCGAGAAATCCCATAACGGGAATGGTTTGGCGTGATTTTGCCGGGCGTCCTCCGAGAGCACGGCGACAAGATCGCGTTTCCACTGCTCGTATTGTGGCCACAATCCGATCGCTTGCAGCGCGATCAGCATGCGGGCATGAATGGGATTGATCACAAACCGGATATCGATCCGCGATTTGCGCGCGAATTTCACAATGTTTCGAAAGATGGCGATGGTATCCGCCTGTCCCGGCCGTGTGAAGCAATAACGTTGATCTGGCCCTGCCCGCCAGATCTTTGATGAATAGTAAATTTC
This sequence comes from uncultured Alphaproteobacteria bacterium, assembly GCA_963775525.1. Taxonomy (GTDB): domain Bacteria; phylum Pseudomonadota; class Alphaproteobacteria; order ATCC43930; family CGMCC-115725; genus AP-15. The sequence goes on from CAVZJF010000074.1 coordinate 12,501, forward strand.
CTGCGCGGGATTTTTCCCTGTCGTCGAATTGAACATCGGGCGATAACCACCCACGTCCGTGATCTGCGAAAGTACACCAAAATATTTGCGAAAGCCTTCACGGTCATACAAAGATGCCCATTTGGCGGCGACGGCCATCGTCCCGGGATGTAGACGGGACGCGTCGGGCAATTGATCAAGAATTGTGGCAATATCAAAACGGATTCCCCCGACCCACGCCAGCCTGTCGGCGTTGTGGAAGAAGGTTCGCAAGCACGAATTGGACGGTGAGGTCAGTAGCGCGTTGGGGTCGAAATCCAACACCTCGGTCCCGAAAACGACAGCCTCGCGATTGGCGTTGAACATCAAAAAATCAAGAGCCAAGACCACGTGACGCAGATGAGGGTCAGCATAGACGGCGTGGCGCAGCGTCAACTCCAACTCCTTGATCCCGGAGCCGGCGAGCGCCAGGTCGTAAGGCTTCCCAGGGAATTTACGCCAGCCGGGATGCCGCGGATCAAGCCCCACCTCGGCACGCGACGTGCCCAAGATCACCGAATTCGGCTGCAAGCGGCAAACGGTCTGCGCTTTGGCCATCCTGGCCGAAGCCGAAATTTCCGGCCGCTGACCATTGATCCCGGGAATGGTGGCTATGCCCCAAACCCCAAACGGATCCACGATGACGTTCACGCCGATTATCGCCACAGAAAAGCAGCCGACGGCCAAAGCAAAGAAAAGTACAAATTTCCGCGCCCTTTGCTGCATGGCGTCGTCTTACTAGAACTGGAAATATATGAACTGATGCAGCGTGGTGCTTCGTACACCCTGATAGGCCAGGGTAACGAGCATGATCGAGCCCACCAGCCACCCGGTAATGGCGCCGAGCGCCAGGCTGCCATCGGTGGCGACAAGTCCAAGTCGTGCGCCGACGCGGCGGAGCGGCGCCGCCAGCAACGCCGGGTCGAGAGCCGACAGCGCCGGCTGGAAGCGCGCAAGCAGCTGCTGAGAATTCGGCAGCGCCCATACCATGACGAGTAGCGCGACTAAGGCGGCCTCTTCCGTCATCCCTTGCGTGGTTGCTGCAAGACTATCGTCGAAACGGACGCCCAGATGGCTCAGCATCGATGCAAAGATTCCAAGATCGGATATGTAGCGAGTTGGCAGCGCCGTCCCATTCAGCCCGATCATGCCCTTGACCATGGCGAGCGCCGTGTGAAAACCCTCGGCGCGGAAGAACACCCACCCGAACACGACTGCCAAGAAGGTCAGGATCCGGGCACTCCAAAGTCGGGCGGCGGTCGGGCGCGGAAAGCCATGCCAGGGCTGCGGCAGCGCCCTCCAGCCATGATTTACAACCAAATACAGCCCGTGAAGCCCGCCCCAGACGACAAAGGTCCAGGCGGCGCCGTGCCACAAGCCGCCCAGCAGCATGGTCGCCATCAGGTTGACGTATCGTCGCTGCTTGCCGCGCCGATTTCCGCCAAGCGGAAAATAGACATAGTCTCGCAGAAAGCGCGACAACGTCATATGCCATCAGCGCCAGAACTCGATAATGTTGGTCGCCTTGTACGGTGAATTGAAGTTTAGCGGCAACCTTATGCCGATCATCAGCGCAAGCCCCAGCGCCATATCGGTATAGCCCGAAAAGTCGAAGTAGATCTGAAAGGTGAAGGCGAGCGCGCCGTTCCACGCCTCGATCAAGGAAGGGGCGCCCCCGGCCTGCGCTGCGCCGAAGACCGGATCGGACCAGCGTACAACCGCATCGGCAACGACAACTTTCTTCACCAACCCGATGGTAAAGAGCGTCAAACCGGCTGCGAGATCGACTGCAGAAAAGTGCGAGATCGCGAGGCGGCGAAATTGCGGGATCATCTCTTTGTGATGAACGATCGGCCCCGCGATCAACTGCGGGAAATACATCACGAACAGGCTGAAATCGAGCAGGTCATACTCCTCGGCCTCGCCGCGATAGGCATCGACGAGATAGGCAATCTTCTGAAACGTGAAGAAGGAGATTCCCAGTGGTAAAATGATGTTGGAAATATTGAAATGGCTTCCAAACACCACATTCGCATTGTCGAGAAAAAAATTCATATATTTGAAATAGGCGAGCACCAGCAGATTGACGGCAAGTCCGATTACGAGCGCAATACGGCGTGTCTGACCTCGTCGATGGTCGCGCGCGAGCTTGATGCCATAGTAGTAGTTGAACAAGACCAATACGGCGAGGAGCACCAGATACTGCCAGCGGAACCAGCCATAAAAAACCATCGAAGCGAGCACGAGCCAGGCGATGGCCGCGCGATGCCAACCTTGCGAGCCGATCAGAAAGAACCCGGCTAGCGTGACCGGCAGGAAAACGAAGACAAAGATGTTGGAATTGAAGAGCAACTGCCGATCCCTGATTTAGTCCCCGATGTCGAGCCGGCGACAGATCGCACGGCCCAATTTGGCTTGCCGGGTTCCTCCCGGCTTCCTCCCGTGACGCGCCCGCGATTGCGGCCGCGTCAGAGGCTCGGATGGTCAGCCGAGGCCGAGGCCGCGGCAGATCGCCGGCGTCGACAGGCCGTGCTCGGCCAACAGCTCGTCGTGGCTGCCGTAGCAATGGATAAAGGCGTCCTGCAGGGTAAAGGCGTCGATGGTGCACGAGGCGCGGGTTTCCCAGGCCAGCTCCTTCAGCCGCATCGACAGGCTGCCCTGCGGCGGGCATTCCTCGATCACGACGACGCGCGCAAAGCGGCGCAGCACTGCGGCGAGCCCGTCATGGTCGAGCGGCTTCAGCGTGTGCACCGAATAGATCGCGGCCTCTTGCCCGCACTCGCGAAACCGCTCGGCGACGTCGAAGGCGCGCTTGATGACCGGCCCGTAGGACAGGATTGCGACGTCACGGCCGGGGCGCAGCAGGCGGATCTTGCCGAACTGCCAGGGTTCGGGGGCGTCCTTGGTGAAATCGGGCTCGCCGGCCTTGCCGAGGCGCAGGTAGACCGGCCCGCGCTGCTGTCCGGCGCACCACAAGGTGGCCTCGCGCGTCTCGCGCGGGTCGCACGGCGCCACCACCGCCATGTTCGGGATGGCGCAGGCGATCGACACGTCTTCGAGCGCGTGATGGGTCGAGCCCAGGGTCGAGTAGGTGACGCCGCCGCCGATGCCGACGATCGTCACCGGCAGGTTGTGATAGCACAGATCGACGCGGACGAACTCATACGGCCGGAACAGGGTGAAGGTCGCGATCGTGTAGGCGAACGGGCGCAGCCCGCGCAGCGACATGCCGGCGCACATGCCGATCATGATCTGCTCGGAGACGCCGGTGTTGACAAAGCGGTCGGGGAACTCCTCGCGGAAGCGGGCGATCGAGCCCGCCGGCGAGATGTCGGCGACGACGATCGCCAGCCGCGGATCGGCCTTGCCGAGCTCGTAAAAGGTGTCGGCAAAGATGTTTCTCATGCGGCATTCCCCTCGATCTCGGCGATCGCCTGACGGTATTCCTCGGGGTTCGGCGAGCGGTAGTGCCAGATCGGCACGTGCTCCATGTAGGAGACGCCCTTGCCCTTGACGGTCCCGGCGACCGCGAGAAAGGGCTTGTCGCCGCGGCGCGAGGCGAGCGCGTCGAACAGGGCGCCGCTGTCGTGGCCGTCTCTGACCGCGGCCGCCTCCCAGCCGAAAGCGACGGCCTTGTCGACCAGCGGGTAGAACGCCTTGTGGCCCTCGCTCAGCCGTTCGAGGCCGGTGAAGTCGTTGTTGTCCATGACCCCGACCAGATTGCCGAGGCCGAGATTGGCGGCCATCATCATCGCTTCCCAGGTCGAGCCTTCCTGGAACTCGCCGTCGCTCAGCACGCAGTAGATCACCGTGTCGGCGCCCTTGAGCTTTTCGGCGTAGGCCATGCCGACCGCGATGCCGAGCCCGTGCCCAAGCGAGCCGGTCGAGGCGGCAATACCGGGCGTGCCGTAATCGGGATGGGCGCCGAGCCGGCCGCCGACCTTGCAGTAAAGGTCGAGATCCTCCTGCGCGCAGGATGCCGGCCTCTTCGAGGATCACGTACTGGATCATGCAGCCATGGCCCTTCGACATCAGAAAGACGTCGCTCGGGCTGCCGTCCGGGTTACGGCGCAGCAGGCCGTGCTGGATCGCGTCGACGATCTCGGTGCAGGAGAACGCCGGGGCGACATGCAAGGCGCCGACCTGCTGCGAGATGTCGAGTATGCGGCGGCGATAGCGCCGGCAGCGCACCCGCGCCGCCTCGGCGTCGAAGCTGTTGCGCAGCATCGGCTCAGCCCCGCAGCACGTAGTCGCTCGAGACATCGCGGATGTCGTCGAGATAGCGCCGGCCCCACGCGACCATCTGCGCCAGCCCCTCGTCCCAGCCGGTCTCGGCCTCCCAGCCGACATCGTGCTTGATGCGGCTGCTGTCGAGCCAGTAGCGCCCGTCCTGGCCGAGGCGGTCGCCGGTCACCTCGCACAATTGCTCGAACGGCATTTCGAGCGCCCGCGCGCAGCGCTCGACGACCTCGCGGATCGAGGTCGGCACCGGCGGGCCGGCATTGTAGATCGTGCCGAGCGGGGCCTTCTCCGCGACGAGATGGATGGCGCGGCCGAGGTCGCGGGCGTGGATGTAGGATTTCTCGGCGCGGCCGCCGCCATGCAACGGCAGCCGCCGGCCGGTCAGCCCGCACCACACCGCCTTCGGGATCACCCGGTGCAGCAATTGCCCCGGGCAATAGGCGTTGGACGGGCGGATGATGTTCATCGGGAATTTCAGAAAGCGATGCACCGACACCAGGTACATGTCGAACGCGACCTTGGAGGCGGCATAGGGGCTCGACGGCTTGATCGGCTCGTCCTCGGTCGTCGCGTGGTCGACCGAGCCGTACATTTCCGAAGTGCCGATCTGGATAAAGCGTTCGAGCCAGTCGCGCTTCATCAGCTCCTCGGCGAGCCGCGCCAGCGCCATCGAATTGGTCTCGAAAAACCGCCAGGAATGCTTCCACGACACCGCCCCTTCACCCTGCGCGGCAAAGTTGACGATCACCTCGGGCTTCTCGCGGTCGAGCAGCTCGAGCAGCAGGTCGAGCTCGTAGGTGATGTGGCGCGCGTGGTATTCGTAACCGTCACGCTTGTCGACATCGAGCGAGAAGGCCGACTGCCGCAGCGGGTTGCGGCCGATGCCGATCACCTTTTTCGGGTTGGCGTGGTCGAGCAGGTAAAAGGCGGCGTGAATGCCGAAGCTGCCGCCGCCGCCGAGGATCGCGTAGGTTTTTCCTGTCATCGAGCGCTGCCTCTATTGTTGCGTGGCAGCCAGATCCCCGGCCGTCTCGCACTATTCGACGATCGTCCAGTAATAATCGCCGGTGTAGCCGGCCTCGCGGAACAGCTCTTTCCACCCGTCGGGGTAGTCATGGAACTCGGCGGTCAACACCCAGCTCTCGAAAATCTCTTTCTGCTCGGGGGTGTGATAGCTGTCGACTTGGACAAAGGCGCGACCGCCGGACAGGCGCTGGATTTCCTGCATGACCTTGATCGCGCGCGGGCGCGGGAAATTGTGCACCGTGTTGAGGCACAGCACCGCGTTGAAGCTGCCGTCGGGAAACGGCAGCCGCTCGGCGGTGCCGAGGTGGATCCGGCCGACAACTTCCGGCTCGCAATGCATCAGCGCATAGGGCGACACGTCGAGGCCGAAGGCGTCGAGGCCGGGACACGCCCGCATCAGCGCCTGCACCAGAAATCCCTTGGCGCAACCGACATCGAGCACCCGCATCCCCGGTTCGAGGCCGAAATGGGCGACGATGTCGTGCGCCACCGGCAGCCAGCGGCCGTCATTGCGGTAGCCGCCATAGCCGTATTCGCGCGGCCCGTCGAAATACATCTCGCCATATTGCTTGGAGATCGCGATGACCGCCGGGTCCTTCGCCTCCTTGCGCTTGACGACGTTGCGCTTGATGTGCGGCAGGGCGCGCAGCAGCTCGATCTCGGCCATCAAGCCGCCTCCATTCCTCGTTGCACCCTGGCGAGCCCGTCGGCGAGTGCCGTGTAGGCGAAATCCGGGAAAGCCGCGCGGCAACCGGCGATGTCGAACGGGCGATAGCCGTTATGCGGCATCGGTCCCTGCCGCGGGCTCGTCCGTATCGCGACCTTGCGCGGCGCCAACTCGATGACGCGCTCGGCGATGTCGCGAAACGAATGGACTTCGCCGGTGGCGATGTTGAGGGTGCCGGTCGAGCGCTGCGTCAGCACGCGACAGACAAGCTCGGCGAGGTCGTCGACCAGCACGTGGTCGCGGCGCTCCTCGCCCTCGCCGAACAGCATGATGTCCTCGCCCGCGGCGGCGAGCCGGCGAAAGCGGTTGGGGCCGTAGCCGTTATGCGGGTCGGCCGCGCCGTAGAGCAGGCTCGGCCGCAGGATCGCGAGCGGCGCCGACAGGCCGGTGCGAAACGCGATCTCGCGGGCGAGGTGCATCGCGCCGTGCAGGGTCTCGGGAGCGGCGGGCGAGGCTTCGTCGAGCGGCACCGGACCGTCGGCGTAGACCGCGTCGGAGCTGATGTTGACGACATGTGCTACCGTCACGCGCGACAGCGCCGCCGCCATCGCCTGCACCATTTTGAGATTGTCGACGAGCATGCCGACATCGCGGCACGGCGCCCGCGCCGCCGCCGCCACAACCGCGTCGCCGGGACGGAGCAGCCGTGCCAGCCGGTCGGCCGCGTCCGGCGTCAGCAGGTCGACATCAGCGCGCCCGAGCCCGAGCACGTCCATCCCGCCCGCCCGCGCGCGCGCCGCCACCGCACCGCCGACAAAGCCGCCGGCGCCGACCACGACGACGCGCCGGGGCAGGGATCCGGCCGGGTTTTGATGGGTCAGCATCGAACCGCCCTTGGAGCGGGGCCGGCCGGCGTACCGACCGGCGTGGACCTGACCGCCATCGGGCCGGCCGGGGCGCAGCCCAGCGTGTGGTAGCGCAGGCCCGCTGCCACCGCAGCGCCGGCGTCAAGCACGCGGTAGGGGTCGATGACGATGTTGCCGCTCATCCTATGGGCGATCTCTCCGGGCGGAATGTCGCGATATTCGGGCCACGGGGTCAGGATCATCAGCGCCTCGGCGCCGTCGAGGGCGGCGGCCGGCGACTTGGCGGCGACGGCGTGGGCGTGGCCGGCGGCATTCGCCGGGACGACCGGGTCGTGCAGCGCCAGATTGGCGCCCGGCAACTGGCGGATCGTCGCGAGCGCCGGCGAATTCTTGGTCGAGTGGGTGTTTTCCTTGTAGGCGAGCCCCCAGACCGCGACCCTGGCTTGCGGCCGGTGGCACAGCAGGGTTCGCTCGATGGTCTGCGCGGCCCAGTCGCGGCGGTGGCGCGAATTGGCGATCCAAGCGCGCACGATCCCGGCATCGGTGTGGTGCGCGTCGGCAAGGCGCAGTGCTGTCGCGAGGTCGCGTTCGAGGTTGCCGCCGGCCAGGCCCAGCCCCGGCGCCAGATAGGCGTGGCGGCCGATGCGGGCGTCGAGCCGCAACGCCGGCACGATCTCCGACCAGTCGGCGCCGATCTCCTCGCACAGCTCGGCCAGCGTGTTGGCGACGCCGATCGCGGCGACGAGGCAGAAATTGATCGACAGCTTGGCGAGCTCGGCGCTTTCGTAGCGCATCGTCAGGATCGGGCAGTCAAACGCTTCGAGCACGGCGCGCAGCGCCGCAGGCAATGGCCGGGCGGGATCGGCGCAGCCGACGATGTAGCGTTCCGGCCGGGTCGCGCGCTCGACCGCGTGGCCAAAAACCAAGGTCTCGACCTGATAGTACATCCGCTCCGGCGGCAGCACCGCAAGGCGGCGGGTAAAGCCGGGCGGCACCTGCGAGAGCACTACCAGCACCGCCTCGGGATTGAGCGCGGGCGCGACCCGGGCGATCAGGCTTTCGATCGCGGAAAGATCGCTGGCGCCGCTGTCGTCGGTCGGAACGTCGGGCGCGACGTAGACGACATCGGCGGCGCCGAAAGCCGCCGGATCTTGCGCAAACTGCTGGTGGTGAGCGTTGGCGGCGAGCAGCGCGTCGAGCCCCGGCTCCAGGACCGGCAGATCGCCTTCAGCGAGCCGGCCGATCAGTGCCGGGTCGGGATCCCAGCAGACGACCTCGAAACCGCGCGAGGCCACCGCGGTCGCCGAGACCAGTCCCAGATGGGTCATCCCGGCAAAGCCGATTTTAGGGAGGCTCACCTCAGTTCGCCGGTACGCCGCCGCCGATGCGATGGCGCTGGTGGTAGAGCCACAGCACGTAGGAATCGTAGGGGGTCATGCGCAGCCGGCAGAGTGCGGTCTCGGCGTCGAAGGCGGCAAAATCGCTGCCCTCGCCGAGCGCCAGCCGGGCGAACGCGTCCCAACCGAGCCGGACCGCATAGTAAATCCGCGGCATGACGCCAAGACCGGCGAAGCCGTAATCGAAGGTGCTCTCGGTGAAGCGGCGATAGCTGCCGGGTTCGAAATCGACCCCCAGCTCCTCGCGCAATTCGCGCCGCAGCGCCGCCTCGGGCGTCTCGCCGTCTTCGATCGCCCCGCCAAAGCAGCCCCAATGGTCGGGGTAGAAAATCTGCGGCAACGGATCACGGCGCTGCAGCAGGTAGCGGCCGTCGGGCAATTCGATCAGCGCCGCCACCGCCGGTGCCGGATGCAGGTGTCGATCGGAACCGAGAAAAGGGTCGCCGTCCCCAGCCGCCCGAGGCGATGAACGGCAGGCGCGGGTTTCGTCGCCGAGCCGCGCCAGGGTCCGCGCGAGCCACAGATCGTCGGCCAGATCAGTTTCGGCGCCGGATCCGCAGAGCCGCTTGAAGTGCTCGTATTCGACCGCCCAGGTCGGGTCTTCGTCGACCAAAGTCACCGCTTCCTCCCGCGGCCGGCCGCTCGGCAACACGCGGTGGCGCCGGGTGAACACCGACGGCCCCCATTTGCACAAGGATTCGATATGCGCGCTGCCGTTCTCGGCGAGGATGTCGCAGGTGAAATGGTTGCGCCACATCAGCAGGGTCATTTCGAGCTCGATCCGCGGCGTCAGGCGATCGCTGCCGATCACGACGTGGTCCGGCGCGCGGTTTTCGAACGCGTTGGCGGAACGGACGTCAAAGCGGTCGGGGAGGTCGCCGAACCAGAAGCGGCAGGTGTCGAGCAGGTGCGAGCCGAGATCGGGCAGAACTCCGGCGCCGCGGTCGCGCCATTCCAAGTCGCGCACCAGTCGCGCGGTGCCGTTGCCGTAGAACATGCGGCAGGAATAGATATGGCCGAGCTCGCCCGATCGGATCAGGTCGCGCATGCGCACGAAATGCGGCTCGAACCGGTGGTTGTAGGCGGTGTAGCAGACCCTGTTGTGGCGGCGCGCCAGGGTTTCGAGCTCGGCCACCTGCTCCGGATGCCCGGTCCACAGCGGCTTTTCGACGAGAACGTGCTTTGCGTGCGACAACAGCCAGCCGAGGATCTCGTATTTCGGCTCGTCCGGGATGCAGCACAAAGCCGCGTCGTAATCGGCGAGCGGCACTTCCTCGACCGAGCGGTAATCGGCCTCCGGGTTGAACGGGTCTACCGTCGCGACGCAATCGGCGGCGGCGTGATGGCGCCGCTTGTGTCCCTGAACGCCGAGCCCGACGACGACGACCTTCAGCGGCTTACCCATAATTCAACTGTTTTTCGATCAAGTCGATCTTGGCGCGAACATGGTCGGGGGTGACCGGGATGTTGCCGTCGCATTCGCACTCGCAGCCGGCGGCGATCGAGCCGATGATCGCGGCCTGGGCGTCGTCGCCATTGGTCAGCATCGCCAAGGTCGCATAGGCGAGCAGCGCATCCCCGGCGCCGACCGGATCGACGACTTTGTCGACAAAACTGTCGATCACAAAGAAGCTGTCGAGCAATTCATGGTCGGCGCTGTTGCAGGTCAACACACCGCGCTCGCCGAGCTTGAGGATCAGAAGCTTGCACTGAGCGGCGTCGTAGAGATTCGAGGCGAGCGGGCGGATGCCGAGATCCTGGTCGGCCAACGCAAAGCGCGCCTCGCGCTCGTTTGGCGTGATCAGGTCGAAGCCGGTGAATTCGGTGATGTTGCCCCAACGGCTCGCGACCTGGCTGTCGGCGACGCGATAGGCGCGCTCCGGCAACGCCCGGATAAAGTCGGGTATCGTGCGCCGATTGAAAATCCCGTGGCGAAAATCGGAATAAATCACCGCGTCGGCCGGCTCGTCATGAGCCGCCGCGGTCATCTGGCCCAAGATCGTGTCGTTGATCGAACTGTTGTCGAGCGTGTCGACTTTGAGCAGCCGATAGCCGCCGACGACGATCGCGTTCTTGTTGACCGTCGGCCGCGACCGGTCGACGATCGCGTTGACCTTGATGCCGGCTTCGGCAAGGTCGTTGGTCACGACCGTCCTGTAGTCGTCGTCGCCGAGGACGGTGGTAAAGGTCACTTCGGCGCCGGCGGCGCGGCAATGCTTGGCGACAATCGCCGCCCCGCCGACAAAATCGGCCCGCTTTTCAAACAAGACCGAGAGGGTCGGCGTCTTCGACTGGCCGCCGATCATCGCGCAATGCGTATAGCTGTCGACGATCGTGTCGCCGGCGACATGCAGCCGGTGTCCGGCCAGACGCTCGACGGTGCGCCGCAGATGGTCAAAGGTGACGCCGCGGCGCGCCATCAGGATTTCGAGCTTTTCGAGCTTCAGGCTCGGCGGCGCCAGGTTGATCAGGCTCGACGAGGAATAGACGATGTCTCCCGGCGAAAAGATGACCTCGCCGCCATAGGCGTGGACGACGGCCATCTCTTCCGCGGTTTTGGGCGGCAGGCCGTTGGCCGCGTATTCATAACCCTTGGCGAAGAAATCGGGTTGAATAGCCCGCAGATTTTCGATCGGCGTCGCATTCTCGTCGATGACGACATAGTCGATCATCTCGAACGCCGCGAGGTTGACCGCGCGCAAATCCTGCGGCACGTGCGGGCGGTGCTGCCCCTTCATGATGTGCCGGTCGGCGGTGATGCTGGCGATCAGCACCGGCGCCTTGCTCTTGGCGTAAAGCAAATGGCGGACGTGACCCGGATGGACCACGTCAAAGACGCCATGGCACAGGATGACGCGCTCGGCGCGCGGCGGCGGCCCCAGTATTTCCTTTAGTTGCTGCGGGCTCTTGATCTTGTGGCCGTAGCGCGCGATCAGCGAAGCTTCCATGTTGCGCCCCTTGCGGCTTGTCCCCTAAGCGCTTGAACCGTCATGATGCTGGTAATGCCAACCGATTGCCGGTTGGGCTCTAAGCAAGATACTTGAACCAGGTCTTGGTCGCCTCGGCGATCGACTGCGGATCCCACAGCGGGGCTTCGCGCCAGCGCTCGATGTCCGCGAGCATGCGGCGCACGCCCTGGGCGAACTCGATCTCCGGCCGCCAGCCCAGCATGGCCCCGATCTTGCCGATGTCGGCAAAGGTGCAGTCGGGCTCGCCGGGCCGCTTCGGCACGTGCACGACATCGCCACCGAGCAATTCGACGAGGCGGTTGACCGATTGCGGCGCGCCGCAGCCGAGGTTGAAACGCTCACCCGCAACCGGGCTTTCCGCCGCCAGCAGAAACGCCCGCGCGACATCGGTCACATAGACAAAGTCGCGGGTTTGGGTCCCGTCGCCGACCACGGTGAACGGGGCGCCGGCCAATTTCTGCCGCAGGAAAACGCCGAACACCGCGCCGTAGGCTCCGGTCGTGCGCACCCGGGTGCCATAGGCGTTGAAGATGCAAATCGAATTGACCGGGAGCCGATAGACCTGGCCCCAATGAAACACCGCCTGCTCGCCGAGATATTTCGACAATGCATAGGGATATTGCGGCGCGATCGGATGGTCTTCGGCGGTCGGCGTTTGCGCGAGCCCGTAACATGACGACGAGGCGGCGTAGACGACTTTCCGTGCGCCGGCGCGGCGCGCGCCTTCGAGCACCCGCGCCGTGCCCTGGATGTTAACCTCCATGTAGTCGATCGGGCGCTCGATCGACGGCACGACATCGCCGATCCCGGCAAGATGAAAGACAAATCTCGCATCGTCAAAGATCGGGTCGTCGGCATCGAGGCCGCGGATGTCGCGCCAATGGCAGGCGAGATCGGCATTGCCGTCGTGCCGGGCGAGGTTGCTGCGATGGCCGCCCGTCAGATTGTCGACGACCCGTACCCGAAACCCGCGGTCGAGCAGCAGGTCGACGACATGGCTCCCGATGAACCCGGCGCCGCCGGTGACAATCGCGATCGGCTTCAATTTCAGGCCGCCTTGAGCCGCTTCAGACGTCGCACGTTGAAGTAATAGTCGTCTTCCATGCTGTTCGGGATCTCGCCGCTCTTGAAGGCACGGCACAGATCGCGGACCGCGTCTTCAACCGTGTATTGCGGCACGAAACCGAGCGCGCGCTTTATCTTGTCGGAATTGATGTGATACGAGCGGATGTCGTCGGTCGGGGTGGTGACGATCGCGAGATCGCCGCGACCCGGAAACTCCGCTTCGACAACGCGCTTGACGAGATGGGCGATCTCCATCAGCGACAGGTTCTGGGTCCCGACGTTAAAGATCTCGTCGGCGATCTTGTCGTCTGGAGCGGTCATCAGCAGTTCGACGACGTCGACATAGTCCTGGACATGCAAATTGGGCCGCAATTGCGAGCCGCCGAACACGGTGATCTTGTTGTTGTTGATCGCGTGGTTGGTCAGGATGTTGACCGCCAGGTCGAGGCGCTGGCGCGGGGCGTAGCCGCACACCGTCGCCGGCCGGAAGGTGACGCCGACAAACCGCGGATCGGTGTGCCGCGCCAGCAGCGGCTCGCACATGCCCTTGTATTTGTTGTACAGGGTCAATGGCAGGAGGGGATGGTCCTCGGTCACGTCGGGCGCATCGGAGACGCCGTAGACCGAGCTCGACGAGGCGTAGACAAAGCGGCGCACGCCGGCGCGCTTGGCGGCCAGCACCATGGGCTCGAAGGCGTGCAGATTGACCGAGGTCGACAGCGCCTCGTCGAGCTCAAAGCTCGCGTCGTTGGAAATGCAGGCGAGGCTGACAAAGGCGTCGTGGCCCTCGACCGCGGCGGCGAGTTTCTCGGCGTCGCGGATGTCGCCCTGGATCACGCGCAGATTGGGATTGGATTTCGGCAAGAACGCGTCGCCGAAATACATGATGTCGTAGACCGTGACCTTGTAGCCGTGGTCGAGCAGTTGCGGCACCAGGCGGCTTCCGCAATAACCAGCACCGCCGGTCACGAAGACCTTGTCGAACAAGCGTGTCATGGCTCTTGGCCGTTCCTTGCTGAGGAGAGAGGGCTGTGGACGCCGGCAGGCTAAGCGAGGCTGATCCGGTAGCCCGCCGCCGCCGCGTCCGTGTAGAACGTCTGAACCGTGTCGCGCGAATATTCGACAAGATCGCGGCCGTAGAGCGACAGCTTGGCGATCAGCTCGTTGGTCATCGTAATGATGTGGCAGCCGATTTCCTCGGCCTGATAGAGGTTCAGGACCTCGCGCGGGCTCGCCCACAAAAGCTCGGCGCGTGGTCGCGCCTTCAAGATCTCGACACAGGCGCGCATGTGCGGAACCGGGTCGATGCCGGTGTCGGCGATGCGGCCGGCAAAGACCGAGACGATCGCCGGCGTGTCGGGTGCGAGCGCCTCGGCGACGGCGCGCACCTGATCCAAGGTCATGATCGCGGTCACGTTGACGGCGATGCCTTCGCGCGAAAGGGCGGTGATAACCTCGCCGCTGAAGCGGCCGGCGGTGTTCGTCACCGGCACCTTGACGTTGACGTTGCGGCCCCACGAGCCGATTCGCCGGCCCTGCGCGATCATCGCCGCGAAGTCGTCGGCAAAGATTTCGAACGAGATCGGCCGGTCCGGGATCGCGCCGATCGCCTCGCGGGCAAAGCCCTCGTAATCCGTCACCCCGGCCTTGCGCATCAGCGACGGGTTAGTGGTAAATCCTTTGACCAGCGGATTTTTTGCCATGGTGACCATGCCCGGCAGGTCCGCACCGTCGGCAAATATCTTCACTCGCAAGTCGTCGAGCCGCGTCATCCCCCGCATCCCCCATGATCAGCGGTCGTCAAGATCGCATCGACCGCTTCCGCGAGCGATCGAACTTTAAAAGTGCAGTGCGCCGGCTTCGGCTCTTTGTATTGGCGGTCGATGAATACCGTACGGCAACCGGCAGCACAACCGGCTTCGACATCGCTCGTCCGGTCGCCAACCATGAAGCTGGCGGTTAAGTCGATATTCAGTTTTGCCGCGGCGGCAAGCAGCATGCCGGGTTTTGGCTTGCGGCAGGCGCAACTGTCTTTTCCCTCATGGATACAGGTCTCGACGAGGTCGACCGGCAACTCGGCCGCGAGCCGCCGATGCATTTCATCGAGCACTTCCGGGGCGATGTCGCCGCGGCCGACATCGGGCTGATTGGTGACGACGACCAGCAGATATCGGGCTTGCTTAAGGCGGTCGAGCTCGCGCGCCGCCGAATTGTAGAGCCGGAAGGTGTGGAGGGTTTTGGGAGCGTAGCTGCGGCCGCAGCGGAACTCCGGGACGACGACGACACCGTCGCGGTCGAGGAAAACGGCCGGCCGCGAGCCTGCCGCCGCTGCGGCTGCGGGTTTCACCATTTCGTGCTTTGGCGCTGGAGCGCCGGATGACTGACGAGGCAATGCCAGACGACCGCCTGAAAGGCTTCGGACAGTGGCGTCACCCAATGCGCGGCTGGCTGCGGGATGACGACGACGACGTTGCCGTGCTGGGCGGTGTAGCCGTTGTCCCTGCCGACGACGCCAAACACCCGGGCGCCGCGCTCGCGGGCCATGTCGATCGCCCGGATCAGGTTGACGCTGACCCGGCGCTCGGCGTCGCCGCCCCCGACTGAAAAAATCAGCAACGCGTCGTCGGCGCCGAGCCGACTGACCTCGAGCCAGCCGGCGAACACCGTCTCCCAGCCCTCGTCATTGGTCCGCGCCGTCAGCTCGGCGACATTATCGGTCGGCGCATAGGATTCGATGTGGCACAGCTTGCGAAAGTCGTTGACCGCGTGGCTGGCGTTGCCGGCGCTGCCGCCGGCCCCGAGAATGAACAGCCGGCCGCCGCGGTCGCGCAGCGCGGCCAGCTCGGTGGCGAGCCGTTCGATCTTGTGCTGGTCGATCGAGGTGCAAATCTTGACCGCCTCGGCCAGAAATTCGCCGCTGTGCATGATCGGTTCCTCGCTTTGCTCAAACGGTCCGCGCTCACACGGTCCGTGGGCCGCTGACGACAGGCTTTTCCAACAAGGCGTCGTAAACGCCGCAAAAGCTGGCATGCAGTCGGTCGATGCTGAACCCGGCGGCGCGCGCTCGCGCGGCCTTGCCGGCCCGAGCGCGCAAGTCGGCGTCGCCCGCGAGTTGCGCCACGGCGCGCGCCAAGGCGGCGGCGTCGCGCGCCGGCACGACCAGCCCGGCGCCCGCGGCGACGGCGCCGTTGTCGCCGACCTCGGTCACGATGGCCGGCAGCCCGCACGCCATCGCTTCGCTCAGCGCCACCGAGGTGCCCTCGCCGAAATGCGAGGCCAGCATAAAGATGTCGGCGGCCGAATAGAGCGCCGACATGTCGTCGCGGCGCCCGAGTAGGCGGCGCTGCGGCCCCGGCGGCAGGCGCTCGGTGCCCTCGCCGACGGCGACGAGCCACACCTTGCGGTCGGCTGCCGCCGCGGTCGCCGCGAGCATGCCGGGCCAGTTCTTCATCGGGTCGTCGCGGCCCACCGCGATGACGGCGACGCATCCTCCGGGCAGTCCCAAATCCCGGCGACTGGCGGCGCGCACGGCGGGTTCAAAGGCGAACCGGCTCAAATCGACCCCGTTTGAAAACAGTCGAGCCAGCCGCGAGCGGAAGCCGAATCGCTGGTGCGCCTCCAGCGCCGCCCGACCGTTGTAGAGAATGCCGTCGACCAATGGCGACAGTGTCGCGCCAAGCCCGACCACCCGGCGCAGCCGCCGCGGGTAGCAGGCGAAGTCGGGGAGGGCGCCGTGCACGCTCCAGACGAGCCGCGGCCGGGGGAGGACGCCCGAAAGCCAGGTTGCCGCGGCCGCGCCGAGATTGCCGTGATAGAGCCAGCCCTGAACAATTCGCGGCCGCACGCGGCGAATGAGGCGCGCCAACCTCACCAGGCCGGGAGCAAAGAACTCGCCTCGCTTCATGCCGAGCCCCAGCACCTCTACCCCGATTTGGGCGAACCGCTCGCGCATCGGCCCGCCCGAGATCAGGCTCGCCACCGAACAGACCCGGCCACGGCGCAACTCCTCGCGACAGAGCTCGAGCAGCAGCATCTCGGCGCCGCCGACCTCGAGCCCGGTGATCACATGGACTACGCCTCGTGCGGTCATACGCCGTTTCCACCGAGCTTCCGCACCCGTCCAATCGGTGTTTTCCCATGCTACCGCAGTCCGGGTGACGCGAGGCCAACCGTGGCTGAATATTCCCGCAACCCGGCGCCCGCCGAATTCCGGCGGGGCGCCGCTAAGACGCCGCGGCCGGTTCCGTTGCGGCGGCCGGCGCCGTCGAAATCCCGAGCAGGCGCGGCGCCACGACCCTTCCGGGCGCGAACCCGTCCTGCGCCGCCAGCCCGCGCAGCTGCTCGAAACTCGCCTGCGGGCTGCGGGTGTCGGTCAGGACGATGCCGTCGATCGCGTGCGGTGCCGCGTGACGCCGCGCGGCCGCGAGATCGGCTACCACCGTCAGCCCGGCGCAGCGCCTACCCGCCGCGGCCGCGTCGACGACGCAGACGATTTCGACGCCGCTGTCTCCGCCGCTCAGCGCGCTGATCTCCGCCAGCTCGCCGGCACCGTAAAGCACGACCCGGCGCCAGCCCTCTGCCGCGCATTGCCGCAACACCTCCGAGCAATCCCTGCGCGCCCGCCGAAAGAAATCGAACGAGTAGGCGAGATATTCGGCGGTCAGCCGGCTCTTCTCGGCAAATCCCTGCGGCGTCAGGTAATACGCGTAACGGTTCAGCGGGACCTGGCTGACCTTGACCAGCCCCTTGCGCACACAGCGCCGCAAATAGGAATTGGCAAGCCCGAGCGCGATGCCGAGATCGCCCGCCAGCTTGCGCTGGGTGACAGCGCTGTCGCGTTCGATCGAGGTCAACAGCCCGAGGACGATTTCGGGATCGCCGGAATCCTGGCTCGCTTCGCTCACGCCGAGGTGTCTCGCACTTGCCCCTGTCGGACCGAGGTATCCAGCGGTCGATACCGCGTTCGTCACATGAACGTCAAGCCTGTTCGCAGCGTGAACACCAGCTTCGGGAGCAGTCGCCGGTTATCTCAGGCCGGTCATCTAGGCCGGTCACCTCAGATTGATCAGCACACCGGTGCCGACCGCTATCTGATAGATGATCTGGGTGATGTCCTTGACGAACGGAAGCGCCCAATTGTCCGCCGCGGGCAAGACGATGATCCGGTCACCGGCCCCGATCGGCGGGTTGCTGCCGACCAGCGTCTCGCCGCTCGGGCGCATGACCAGGATCTCCGATTTGTTGGCGCGCTCGGTGAAGCCGCCGGCGGCGAAGATGTAGTGATCGAGCTGGGTGCCCTGAGCCCAGACCACGGATTGCGGGAGCCGGACTTCGCCGCTGACCAGCACGAGATCGGTCCGTGACGGCACCACGATGACGTCGCCGTCCTCGAGGCGAACATTTCCCGGCTGGCCGTTTTCCTGGACGACGAGCCGGCCCTCCGGATGCACATTGGTCAGCTGCGCCGCGAACTGGAAGATGATCTGCGCTTCCTGCTGGCGCATCTGCGCCTGTTCCGAGGTGATCGTCGGCGTCGTGACGACGGTGCTTTCAAGGCGCTGCATCAATTCCTGGATCGCTTTTTGCTGAGCCTGCGCGATGCTGACCCGCCGGATGTAGATCGACGCGGTGTCGGCGAAATAAGGGTCCACCGGCAGGTAGGGCAGCACGTCGAGCAGCCTTGCCTCGCGCGTTATCACCAGTGTGGTCGGACCATTGATGCGTCCGTCGACGGACACGGTCATGACCCCCGTCGGCGCGTCGGGCGTAAAGGTCGCGATGTCGCCGTCGAGCAACGTCACGTCGCGGAACTGGTTCAAGGTGTAGTAGAACGAGGTCGGCCTGCCATTGCGCACGCCGACGAGACTGACGTGCGTCGCGTCGGCAAAAGGCCGCGCCAGACTGGTCAGTTGGGCGCCGCTCGAAGGCGGCGAGAGCTCGTAGCGGTAGACCCCGCTGACATCGCCCTCCGCCGCCGCGGTGGGCCCCTGGATCCCGACCAGGATCGTGTCGCGGTCGCGCAGCCGCACGTTCGGCAGCCGTCCTTGCAACAGGAAGGCGTACAGATCGGCGGTCGCGATCGTCTGCCGGTCGCGCAGGATCCGGATGTCGCGGTAGCTGCCCCGATTCGGGTCGACCCCGCCCGCCGCCTGCAGGAAGGCGATGATGCTGGCGGTCGGGGGGAGCGCGTA
Source organism: uncultured Alphaproteobacteria bacterium (assembly GCA_963775525.1). Taxonomy (GTDB): domain Bacteria; phylum Pseudomonadota; class Alphaproteobacteria; order ATCC43930; family CGMCC-115725; genus AP-15. Next base: position 30,942 of record CAVZJF010000074.1, read on the forward strand.
TTGGCCGGGGGAGATGACCGCACCGGTGACGAACACGTTGACCGGGACCGCCGCCGTCAGGGTCACGTAAACTTGCGAGTTCTTCTGGTAGATCGCCGCCACGGCCGCGGAGATGGCGGCTTCGAGGTTTCCGGCGGTGGTGCCGGCGACATGGATCGGACCCACGCTGGGAATGAAGAGGTCGCCGTTGCCGTCGACGGTGGCCTGCTGGTCCAGGGTTGTAGCGCCGTAAATGTGAAGCTGTACGACGTCGCCCGGCGCCATCATGTGGTTCGGGTCAAAAGGGGGGATCCCGCCCGGCGGCTGAACCTGTGTTGCTGGAATGACCGGCTGTTGCACGCCGCCCGCAGACACGGCGCCGGCAGCACCCGCCGCTGTCCCCGCCGCACCGGCTGCCGTGGCAATTCCGCCCGCGGCACCCCCCGCAGCCGATCCGGCGGGGTTGGCGGCGGACTGGGCCTGAGCCTGCGCCGCCGCAGCGCCACCCGCCGCTTGCGGGGTTCCGGCGGACATGCTTGTTGGGGTCCCGGGGGTGACCCCGAACGCGGTTGGCGGCCCGGTCCGAAACAGACTGGCGCCGAACATCGGCGGCAGCAGGGCGCGGTTGGGCAGGCTGCGCGTATCGTTGCCGCCGAGCGGCACGGCTTCCTGCGTAATGTTGTTCAGCTGGGCATAGGCGGCGGTGGTCAGCAAAAACAACGCTCCCAGCGCGAGCAGAATTCGTTTCATGCCGGACCCCTCCGTATCCCCCTTTGCAAGTCGAGCGCCGACGAACCGAAAATGACGCGGCGCGATCAACCCGGTTCAAGAGCCGCTGACGACCACCGGCCTCATGGCATACCATTGATCGCCGAAACGGCAGAACGGGTAGGTGTTCAAGCTGACGCCGGCGATTTCGGCCGGGCTTAGGCGGCCGACGCGGCACGGGACACCCCGGCCGGACTGGTAGAGCGGGCCGAGAACAAACGAGCCCTCGCCACCGTCGACCAGCCGATAACCAAAGGTCGTGCCGGCAGTCGCGGTTTCGAGCGTCCGGGCAAGGCTGGAATCGACCGGCGCGGCGTCGGTCGCGACCGGCGCCGAGGGCCCCGACGGCAATGCCCCGATGACCGCCGGCCCGGCGCAACCGCCAAGCGCGAATGCGACCGTCAGGCTCGGCACCGCCGAGCGAAATCGCGCGCGCCGGCGGCCGCGATCCGCCGGCGGGCGGTTCAACTCACGCATCACATCGAGGCGATCAAGTTTCGAGTTCGAGCGAACTCGCCCGGCGCGGCATGCTTCCCCCAACTATCCCCCGGCGCAGACTCTAGTTGCCATCGCGACCGGCGGGCAACAGATCTCTCGGTTGCCGGTAGGCGCCGTGGCCGACGCCGCGATAGCCAGCGACGATCCGCTCGCTGATTTCCGCGATCCGCACGGCCGCCGCGCCGTCCCCGAAGGGCGCCCCCCAGCCGCGCGGCGCCGCCATGGCGTCGTGGGCGGCGGCGACGATGCGGGCGGGATCGCATCCGGCGAGCCGATTGGCGCCGATGGTCACGGTCTGGGTCCACTCGGTCGTGTCGCGCAAGGTCACGCACGGAATCTGGTGGATGCAGGCTTCCTGCTGCACCCCGCCCAAATCGGTGAACACGAGGGCCGCGTTGGCGAGCAACGCCAGAAAGTCGAGATAGCCGACCGCCTCCGCCATGACGACGCCAGGCAGGCGGCCGGCCCATTCGCCGAGGTCGAATTCGCCGAGCCGCTTGGCGGTCCGCGGGTGGACCAGGAACAGCACCCGCAATCCGACCGCCAGCGCCGCCTGCGAGACCCCTTCGAGCGCCCCGCGAAGCTGCGCCGCGACATCGACGTTTTCCTCACGGTGTGTCGTCAAAATGGCGTAATGGCCGGGTTCGAGGCCGAATCGGGTCAGCGCATCGGACCGCCGCATCGCCAACCCAAGGTGCTGCATCGACGCGTCGACGATCGGATTGCCGACGCAATGGATCATGCCGCGGACATTCTCGTGCCGCAGGTTGGCGACGCTGTGGGCGTCGGTGGCGAACAAATGGTCGGCGACGTGGTCGATGACGACCCGGTTGTGCTCCTCGGGCATGCGCCAGTCGTGACTGCGCTCGCCGGCTTCGATATGGCCGACGTTGATGTGCAGCTTGCGCGCCGCGAGCGCGCCGGCGAGGTTTGTGTTGGCGTCGCCGCCGACCAGCAACAGGCATGGCCGCCGCGCCATCAGCACGGCCTCGATCCCTTCGAGCATCGCCGCCGTCTGGCCGCCATGGGTGCGTTTTTCCGCGACCCCGTCCAGTCGCAGGTCGGGCGCCGGCAGGTCGAGATCGGCGAAAAATTGCGCGTCCATATTGGGCGAGTAATGCTGTCCGGTATGAATGACAAAATGGGGCAAGCCGCGCCGGCGGAACTCGTGGATGACCGGTGCGAGCATGACGATTCCGGGGCGGGTGCCGACGACGATGCCGGCTTCGGGTGCGAGGTCTTCGCGCTGCAGGACTTTGACGTCGCCGATCATTTCGCCACCGGCTTTTACATTCGCCTCGCCTGGCGTCAACCAGGCGATGCGACGAGCAAACGCTCCCGGCGGCCGCGCTTTGTCAATCGCGATCCGACCGCGACCAGGTCCTGGCCAGGCGCAGCGCGGCCGTCGGGTTGGCCGCGGCATTCGCGATCGCGCGCCACGGCGACGCGGCCGGCGCGCCCGACAAATTGCACTCACGCCATGTCGGAACATGGTTCGGCTCGGCGAGGCGAGCGGCAATTTTCGCAGCACCTTCTTCTCCGTCGGGCACCAGATGGAGAACCATCAGCCGAGCCAGGAAATCCTCGAAGCCGCGGTATTCGTCGAGCGAGAGACCGAGGTCGACGCGCCCCGCGCAGAGGTCGTCGAGGAAATCATCGGGATCGGCGAAATCATTGGTGAAGCCCTTGCCGGCAAGGGCGGTAGGCCCGAGCTGCACCGGTTTCAGCCCGGCCCGGCAGGCCGCCAACGTCAGCGCCGCCGACCCCGACACGACCAGCTTTGCCTGCGGCAGCAGGATGTCGAGCGGCGCCACAGCACCGGTGTGGAGCCGGGCCCGTTGCTGGGGAGGCAGGGTGCCGCGCCACGCCTCGACAAGCGGTGCGAGCGGCGGCCCGTCGAGCTGGAGGACGACCTGAAAATCGGTGCGGTCGAGAAGCCCCGCGATCATGCGCCTGCAGATCGCCGGCGCCGCGCATCCGGGGAGCGGCATGTCGAGCAGCGAGAGCTCGCCGATCGGCTGGCCCACCACCAGCGCGATGCCCCTTGCGGAATCGCCGAACGGCGCGGCGAGGTCCTCACGTCGCGGGCGCGCGACGACGGCGGCGCGAATCGGGGCCAGCCGCCGATATGCCTCGGCACGCAGGCGCTCGCGCAAGGATCGATCGGATGGCAGCGCCAGCTGGGCGTACCAGCCGGGATCGGCGAGCAGCGAGCTTTCGGCGACCGGCGCCGTGCGCTCCTCGAAAAAGAAATGGCTTCCGGTCGCAAACCGGTCGGCGACAAATGTGCGAACGCCGCGCCGCGAGGCAACCTCCAGCAAGGTGCGGCTGTGGATGGCGCCGCCGCGGTGGACGACGGCGTGGGAAAAAGGCCCGTTGCGATCGAAAATCCGATGCCAGAAGTCGATCCAGTCCTGGGCTGCCGCCATGCACAGCAACACCTCCCGGCGCTGCTGCGCGCCGGCAAAGGCTGGCGCGATCGGCTCGCCGCCGCCATCGGCCGTCGGCGCTTCCGCCCAGTGCTGCGGCAGCAGGCGAAGAAGCTCGACGCGGGCGCAGGAAAAAACGTCGATGTCGCGGTAGCGATGGGACATCAATGCCGCCGGCGTCAGACCCTCCAGGCCCGGACAATGCGGCGCCAACTTGTCGGCCAGGCTGTGATAGCCGTCGGCGCGCTCCCACCATGCCGACCGCGATTTCTCCGCCCAGATGCGAACGCCGCGCCGGGCGGCGAAATCGTAGAGCGGCGGAAACTTGCGCGGGCTGAAATGCAGCGTATCCGCAACCAGGATCGACGGCTGCTTCATAGGGAAGCTGCGATTTCGGCGTAGAGACGGTACCATTGCGCGATGACGTCGTCCCACGCCGGGATTTCGCCGAGCGACGCAAAGGCGCCGCGCTGCAAGGCCGCAATCCCGCTTCCGCCGTTATCGGTCTGGGCCATGATGCGCGCGCCGTCGCTGGCTCGGCTCGCCGGTCAGCACCAGACCGTTGTCGCCGTCGCGGACGAAGTCCGGGCACATGCCGACCGGCGTGGCAAAGACCGGAACCCCGTTGCCGAGCGCTTCCGGCAACGACGCCGGGCCGCCTTCCATGCGGCTGAGGATCAGCAGCGCGTCGATGCCGGCGACGATCGCCGGCATCAGCCGATAGGGGATGCGTTCCCAATGCTCGGCGGCAAACCCGCGTTCGCGGGCGAGTGCTGCGTCGCGCCAGCGACCCTCGCCGACCAGCACCAACGACACGCGCTGCGGATCGAGGCAACCCAACAGGCCTTGCAACAGAGCCTCGCCCTTGACGCCGTCGGGATGCCTCCTCGAAAACAGCCCGAGGCGCAGCCGGTGGCCCTGCCATTGGCGCGGGCGCACCGGCCGGGGAAAGAGGCGGCGGTCCACGCCGTGCGGGACGACACGGGTGTGGCGGATCCCGTGCGCCGCCAGCATCGCCTCTTGGGTCGTGTTCAGACAGTGCACGATCGGCGCCTCCCGGCAGCGGGCGAGGACCCGGTCAAGAGCCAGCCACGGCGTCGGTTCGCGCAGATCGTGGTGAACCGTCAGCAGCGAGCGGGGCAGCAGCCGCCGCTCCAACGTCGCGCGATGGTAGTGGCGGACAGTCGCGGTGCGGCTCGGTCGAAAAGATCGGGTGACCCGGGTGGGCGCGGGCGCTGCGACGGCGGCGCGGCGGATCAGGTCGTCAAAGATCGAGCTGTTTCGAAGAAGGCGCGTCGACAGCACATGGTCGATGTGAAGAACTGCCATCGGCGGCCAAGTCTAGGCGCGCCGCCGCGCCGTGTCGAGCCGGCGCATGGCGCCGGCCTTCGGGTGTGGCGGGTCGGCGTCGCGTCGCGTAACCTCGGCGGCGTGGACCCCGTGAGCGCCCGACTTGCGAACCTCGCTCTCGCCGGGTTGCGGCGCTGCCCGTCGCCGGTTGTCGACGCGGCGGCGTTGCTGCCGCCGTTGCGGCGCCCGGCCGCCCGTCTGCATGAGGATCGCGGGAGGTTGCGCGCGGCGGCGCGGCTCGCGGCCGGCGACGGCAGCCGCTACGGCGCGCGGTTGGCCGAGCTGGCGGCGGCGCTCGACCGGGGCGGATTGGTGCTGCCGGCGGCGCCGACGCGCGCTGCGCACCGGTTTAACGGCCGGGTGGTGATGGCCCTCTATGGCTCGGAACCCTGGTTTGCAAACGGGTATTCGGTACGCACGCGATGCCTGCTGCAACAGCTCGCCGCCGCAGGGGTCGGCTGCTCGCCGGTAACCCGGCCGAACTTTCCGCAAGACACGGCCGCCGGCCGCAAAGTCGCATGCGGCGCCGAGGAAGAGGTCGCCGGACTGCGCTATCGCCGGCTGACGGCATCGCCGAGGATGATGGAAGACCCGATCGGCGACTATGTCCGCGCCTTTGCCGACAAGCTCGCGCAGATCGTGCGGGCGACCGGGGCGAGCGTCGTCCACGCGGCCTCCAACCATGTCGTCGGGCTGGCCGGCTGTCTCGCCGCCGAGGCTGCCGGCGTGCGCAGCGTCTACGAGATCCGGGGACTGTGGCACTGGAGCACCGCAACCCGCCGGCCGGGCTGGGAGCACAGCGACACCTTCGCCTTGCACGAGGCGCTGGAGCGGCAGGCGGCGCTGCGCGCCGACCGGGTGGTCGTCTTGGGCCGCGCCCTGGCCGCTCATGTGCGGGGCTGGGGCGTGCCCGACGGGCGAATCGCGATCGTGCCAAACGGCGCCGACGCCGAACTGTTCAAGCCGCTCCCGCGCGATCCCGCCTTGCGCGCGGCGCTGGGTGCCGGGCCCGGCACCTTTCTCGTCGGCTTTGTCGGGACCTTCACCCCCTATGAGGGGCTCGACACATTGCTCGAGGCGGTGGCGGCGCTGCGCCGGCGCGGGATCGACGCGGCGGCGGCGTTGGTCGGCGAGGGCGAGGAAGGCGTGCGGCTGCGCCGGCTCGCCGCGAGGTTGGCGGTTCCCGCCGCGTTTCCGGGCAGGGTCCCGTTCGAGCGGGTGCCGGCCTATCTCTCCGCCTGCGACGCCTACCCGGTCGCACGCCGCGCGGCCTATGTCACGGCGCTGGTGCCGCCGCTGAAGCTGGCGGAGGCGATGGCCTGCGCCGTGCCGGTCGTGGTGGCGGACCTGCCGCCGCTCACCGACATGATCGTGCATGAACGCAGCGGGCTGGTTTACGGCCATGGCGCCACGGCGCTGGCCGATGCGCTCCACCGCCTTTATGACCAGCCGGAATTTGCCGTCGCGATCGCGGCCGCCGCGCGCAAGTGGGTGGTCGAGCACCGCAGCTGGCGAAGCGCGGCGCAAACCCTCTTGGAAGTCTACGCAGCGCAATCCGCAGCGGCCGTCGGCGCCGGCTGAATTGCGCCGCCGCCGAATACGGCGGAGAGGGCCGCGATCAGCTCCGCGCCGATCGTGTCGGCTCGATGGTGCAGGGCGAGGCTGTGAACGGCGTCGCGCGCGGCATTCCAGACCGCCGGGTCGGCGGCGGCGCGCAGAATGACGGCAACTGCCTCCTCGCGGGTAGCGGCGAAAAGCGGGTAGCCCGCGCCCAACAGGCGCCGATGCATCGGCGTCGAATTGCACACGACCGGCAGGCCGATGGCGCCGTAGTCGATCAGCTTGGTCGACAATTCGAGCGAATCGTCGAGCCGCGGCGCGCGCCACGACAGCCCGACATGGCAGCCGGCCGCGAGCCGCAGTGCCGCGCTGCGGGACAGGCCGCCGCTCCATCTGACGCCGTCGGCTTGAAGTGCCGCGCGCATCCGCCGAGGAAAGCCGGGATCGGAGCGCGCGAGAAATTTGTTGCCGGCGACGTAGAGCTCCGCCGCGTGCCCGCGCCGCGCCAAAAGTGTGGGCAGCGCCGTCATCTCCAATGTGTTCCAGGCCGGCGCGAACTTGCCGATATACGCCAGCCGCAGGGTTTCGCCCGGAGCGGGCGCGCGCGCGGCGGCGAGGCCGAAGGCACCTTCGTCGGCAACCGGCGGCAGCAATGCCCGCGGCAGGGTTTCGGCAATCGGGAAATGCCGCCGCAAGTAATCGGCGAGCTCGGGCGTTTGGCACAGCAGCAATGCCGCGCGCCGCAATGTCCGCCCGAGGCCCGCTTGCTGAAGCCAGCCGGTTCTGCGGGCGGTCCTGCCCGACATCGGTCAGGTAGAAGACCAGCCGGCCGGCGAGAGACGAGCTTTGGGCCGCCTGCCGCGCGGTTCTTCGGCCGCGCACGATGACCGCGTCGAATTTCGCCGCGGCATTGAGCCCTTCCAACAGGCGAACCGCTTCCGGCGCGGATAATTGCCGTTGCCGCGACCGAGTTGCGCCCATAACGAAGGGATCGACAAGCGTCACGCCGGGCGCGCCGTCGAGCGGAGCCAACACCTCGTTTCGTTGTCGGGCTGTCCTGAGCAGGACGACGACCTCGCAGCCGCCGCGCGCCAACATCCCGGCGACCGCCGCGAGCCAGATCGCGGGGCCTTCGACAAGGTTGGGATCAACCTCGGCGTAGAGTGCGATCCGCATTCCGGCGCCGCAGCATTTCGACCGCTTCCATCACCTGCACCGAGGCGGCAAGGGTGCCGCCGCTTTCCGGGACACCGGCGCGCACCGCGGCGACGAACGCGGCCATTTGCGCCTCGAACAGGTTCTCCTGACCGCAGCCGAGATCGGTATGGCCTGAATCGTAGCCGCCCGCCGGCCTGATGGCGAAAACATATTGCGGCATTTCCGCCTGGACCGACGCCACCAGGCTGCCATTGTCGCCCTGCACTTCGAGCATCTGGGTAAAGGCGGGAGTGACCAGGTCCGCCTGGATCACAACCGGGACCCCTGAGCGCGTCCGGAAGCGGGCGAGCACGAAATCCTCGGCGTCGACGGTTTCGAGGCGGCCCGCGATCGACCGCTGCGGCCGCAACAGCTCGTGCATCAGCAGGTCGGCCGCCTCGATCGGGCCGAAATACCAAATCGCGAGATCGAGCATGTGCACCAGCATCTCGCTGATCGCGCCGCCGCCGTCGCGCGACCGATGCTTCCACAACGCCGCCGAGCCGCGGCCGCCGATGCGCATCGTCGCGACTGTGATCTTGCCGATCACCGGGCTGACGCCGGTTTTGTCGGCGCCGTCGAGGATCGCGCGCGCCCGTTGGAACACCGGGGCATGGCGATAGACATAACCGACCATGCCGACGCGGCCGGAGCGCTGGACAAGGTGATGGATGTCACGGGCGTCGGAGAGCGTCTCGCACAGCGGCTTTTCGCAGAAGAAATCCTTGCCGGCGGCGACGGCGCGGCGGATCAGCGGCGCGTGAAACGGAGTCGGGACACAGAGGTCGACGGCCGCCACCGCCGGGTCGGCAAAGATGTCGCCGGGGTCGTCGACGCTAGCCAGCCCCTCCTTTTCGCCGAATGCCCGCGCCACCGCCGGGTCCTTGTCAGCGAGCACGATCTCGACGCCGGAGCACAAGCGCAGCCCGCTTATATGCTTGACCGCCTGCTTGCCGCAGCCGATCAGGCCAATTTTGATGGTCACCGGCCTGTCTCTTATATTTGTTGAGCCTGTCTCTTTTATTTGGTCAGGTGGCCCTTCCAGGACAGAGCCATGTTGGGTTCGCAAAGCTTCTCGGGCAGCGGCCGCATCTTCCCCGGCACGCCTACCACAAGTCGTCCAGGCGGAACGTCCTTGGTCACCACGGCACCGGCAGCCACGAACGAGCCGGCGCCGATTCTTACCCCCGGCAGCAGCACCGCCCTACCGCCGATCGTCACGTCGTCTTCGAGAACGCAACCTTCGGGCCGGTAGCGATCACGCATCCGCAGCGGATAGCGGTCGTTGAGAATGGTCACGCCGGGTCCCAGAAAAATACGGTCCGCAAAGATGCAATGGGTCGGGATGAAGCAGTTCGCCTCGATCTTGACAAAGCTGCCGATGCGGACCTGGCCCTCGATGACCGAGTTGGTCCCGACGACGACATGGTCGCCGATGACGGTGTCGGCGCGGATCAGAACATGATGGCCGGTCTCGAAATGGTCGCCCACGCTGACATCGCCGTAGATCACCGTGCCGGAGCGGATTCGGGCATGGGCGCCGATCCGGGCGGGACCGCAGCCCTCCTTGTATTTGACCCCGAGCTGGGCGCCCGGCTGGACCTCGCAGTCCTCACCGGCCTCGAAGAACGGCTCGAACAACGCTCCCCCCTGTAACCGCGCCCTCGGCCTTGCCCGCGCATCAGCACGCGGCATCGCGCGAGCGGGACATCGAGAAATGCCGCGGAGCGACCGTGCCGGGCGCCGCCGGACGCGCGGACCGCGCGGTTTCGATCGGGGCCCCGATCGCCGCATTTTCGATCAGCCGCACATAAGGGACGCTCTCGCGCTCCCAGACGAGCGCCGTGGCGGCAGTCGCGGCCGCGCGGCGAAATCCCGCGTATGCCGTGGGCGTCAGCATCGCCCGGACCGCCGCCGCCAGCGCCTCGGGATCGCCCTCGTCGAACAGGTGTCCGAGCCTCCACTCGCCGACGATCCGGGCGATCTCGAGCAACGGCGTCGCCGCCACCGGCAGGCGCGCGCTGATCAGCTGGAACAGCCGGTTCGGCAGGCTCAGGCGATTGTTGCGCGATATTCCCTGGCGGGCGATGACGCCGACATCGGCGCCGGCGGCATAGGCGGCGATCTTGTCGACCGGCTGCAGCGGCGGCAGGTGAAAGCGTTCGGCGACGCCGCGCTCCGCGGCGTGGCGCCGCATGCGCTCGACAAAGCCTTTCTCGCCCTCGGGACCGAGTGCGGCAAAATGGATGTCCGAGGGCAGCCGGGTCAGAGCGTCGATCGTGGTTTCGATCCCCTCCCCGGGGCGCAACGTGTTGAGGTGAAGGAGCAGGCGCGCCTGCGCCGGCAACCCGAGATCGCGCCGCAAACGGCCGTCCGAGGGCCAATCGCCGGCCAGCGTGCAGTTGCGCAGCACCAGCGGCCGAGGAACGCCGTGGCGGTTGGCGATGTCGTCGGCAATCGAATCGTTGATCGTTATCCAGCCCGCGGCGCCCCGTGCCAGCGCCGTCTCGCAATCGATTTCCGCCAGCCGGACGGCGCGCGCCACCGGCCAATTCGGCAATTTCTCGCTGTCGAAGGGCAATTCCACCGCGTCGAAGACGAGATTGCCGCCGCAGCGCCGGCTGATCGCCGCCGCAGCGATCAGCGCGCGCTCGTCATGCGCCTGGACCACGTCAAAGGCGCGCCCCGCCAGCCGCCGCCCGACCATTCGGGCGAAGCCGCCGCTGCGGCTGCGATGGGTCTTCACCACAGCGGCGGCGGACAGCCGCAAACCGGCGCCGCGCGGCACCGGCAATGCGTGCCGGCCGATGTCGAGAAGCGTCATCAGCATTTTGGGGTAGGCCGGGATGCCGGTGGCGATAACCGCCGGACCCGCGGCGCCGTCGGGCGGCGAAGCGGGAGGGCCAAAGCCGATGATGGTCACATGATGCCCCGCCGCGGCCAAGGCGGAGGCTTGCCGGGCAACCCGGGTGTTGAGGCTCAAATCCTTGTAGGCAACGATGCACACCGACAATCCGTGGCCACGGATCCGCGCGGCGTCGCCGGAGCGCATCCTTAGGCCAGGATCGTCCGCACCGCGCCGCAGATATAATCGGACTTGCGCGTCGGTCAGGTAGGGGTGCATCGGCAGGCTCAGCACCTCGTTCTGCAGGCGCTCGGTCACCGGCAGGCCGCCCGGCGCCACCGGATAATCGCGATAGGGCGGCTGGAGGTGCAGCGGGCGCGGATAATAGATCTCGGTGCGGATGCCGCGTTCGGCCAATGCCCGTTTGAGGTCGTCGCGGCGGGTGGTGCGGATCGTATATTGCGACCAGGCCGACGCGTTTCCATCGGGTACCAGCGGCGCCGCCACGACGCCGTCGAGGCGTGCGGCGTAACGGTCGGCGATGCGCTGGCGCCGGGCCATCTCCTCCTCGAAAATCGCCAGCTTTTCGATCAGCACCACGGCCTGCAAGGTGTCGAGGCGCGCGTTGGTCCCGACCCGCACGTTGTCGTATTTGCCGTTGCCGCCGCGGCCGTGGATGCGGATCGAGCGCAGCGTCTCGGCGATCTCGGGGTCGTCGGTGAATATCGGCGCCGCCATCGCCCCAGCAGCCGAGCGGCTTTGACGGAAAAAAGCTGGTCGCGGTGACGTCGGCCAGGACTCCGACCCGCCGGTTGCCCTGAACCGCGCCAAAGGATTGCGCGGCGTCGGCCACGACCTTGAGCCCGTTCTCGCGAGCGATGGCGTTGATCGCCTCGTAATCCGCCGCAAGACCGAACAGATCGACCGGGATGACCGCCTTCGGGGTCAGCGAGCCGGCCCGGCGGATGTGCGCGACTGCCGCCTTCAGGCTCGCCGGATCGAGGTTCATCGTGTCGCGGTCGACATCGACAAAGACCGGGCTCGCGCCGGCCAGGCAAACCACCTCGGCGGTCGCGGTAAAGGTCCAGCTCGGCAGGAACACCGCGTCTCCCGGCCCGACGCCCAAGGCCAGCAGCGGCAGCCAGATCGCCACCGTCCCGCTTGAGCACGAAATGACTTCGGCGGCGCCGGTGAATGCCGCCAGCCGGTGTTCGAGATCGCGGACCTCCGGGCCCATGATGTACTGCCCGTGATCGACGACCCGCCGCCAGCCTTCCTCGACACGCCCGCGCACCCGGTCGCGCTGCGATTTGAGGTCGATAAACTCGATCGGGGGGACCGCCGCCAATCGATCCGCCAATGCCGCGTCCCCCTCGTCGCCCACTTTTGCGATGCGGCACAGTGGCATGGCCAACCCCCGGCGACAATACCCCCTTAAGACGAGGCGTACAGCGGCTTGCACGGGCAGAATGATTGCGTATAGCCTGCGGCTGGCTGGACCCGTCGGAGGGTCGCTCCGCCGAATTTGGACGGGAATGATGACAAGGCGCTGCCGACCGGATCGCACTGCCGGCGAACTGCTCCGCCGCTGCACGTTGGGCGCTGACGGGCGCTGCTGACGGCTACGGACCGGTCTTGCACCTGCGCAGCACTCGCCGGATCGCCAAGCGGCTTTACGAGGCGACCGGCTGGCCCTGGGTTGCCCCGTTGTTTCTCCCCGGCGGGCCTCGCCCTTCGGCGGGCAGGCCGCGGCAATTTGCCTCCGCCTCGGCTGCGCCGGCGCCGTGCGACGTAGTGCTGGTCCAGCCCAGCGGCATTCTCGATCGCGCCCGGGTGTTGCGGGTTGCCGAAAGCCTGCTCGACGCCGGCTGGTCGGTCGCGTTCATGAGCAAGCTTTCCCCTCGGCTCCGCACGCGCAATGTGAAAATCGGCGAGGCGTTGGGCTGCCCTGCTCTCTATTTTCCCGACGCCCACGCTTTCTTGGGGTCGCGGAAGGACCGGGTGCCCGCGCTCAATTGGCCGCTGATGGTGCAATACCTGAATGCCGCGATGTGGCGCTATGTCCGCGCCATGCGGCCGAGAGTGATACACACCTTTGGCGTCGCCGCGATCGGGCTCGGCCATGATTTGCGCGACCGGCTGCGCGCGGACGGCCATGACGCCCGTTGGTGCCACGACTTTCTCGAATGGACGGCGGGGCATGCGTTTGGCGACGACCGGGTCGCCGACACGGTCGAGGACGGCGAATGGCGGCGCGTGGTGCTGGCGTTCGAGGCCGCCCATTCGCGGCATCCCGACCACGGCTTTACCGTGTCCCCGGCGCTCGCCGCGGCGCTTGTCGCGGATTACGGGCTCGATCATGCGCCGAGCGTGCTGCTCAACGCGCCGCGGCTGCGCGATTTCGACGCCGCGGCGCGGCCGACGGTGCGCGAGGCCGCCGGCGTTCCGGCGGATGCGCCGCTGATCGTGTATGCCGGAGGTGTGACGCCGCTGCGCGGCATCGAGACCTTGGTCGCCGCCTTGGCCCGGCTGCCGGCGGCGCATCTGGTGCTGATGGTCGGGTCGCGCACCCCTTACCTGCTGTCGCTGCTCGATCGGGCCCGCGACTGGGGCTGCGCCGGCCGGCTGCATTTTCTGCCCTATGTGCAGCCGCGCCGGATCTCGAGCTTTCTGCGGGACGCGACGGTCGGGGTTCACCCGCTGACCCGCTACGGCAACGCCGAGGTGGCGCTGCCCAACAAGCTCTTCGACTATCTGCATGCGGGGCTGCCGGTCGTGGTCAGCGATTGCCGGGCCATGACGGATTTTGTCCACACCCACGGCATTGGCCGGGTGTTCGCCGCAGGCGACGCCGAATCGCTCGCTGCCGCCCTGCGCGGCGTCATCGCCGAGAACGGGTCGCGCGCGGCGCAAATTGCCGCTGTGCGCCAACGCTTTTGCTGGGAACGCGAGGAACCTGCGCTTCTCGATGTCTACCGCCGCTTGTTCCAGATGCCGCTGGGCGGCGGCGCGAATTTGCGGCAAATGGCGCTCGGAGAAAGCGCGTAAATCCAAAATGCCGACATTTCAGATGAAGCTCTGGTGGAAGGCGATGGCGCGGTGCGTGCCGAATCGCCGGCGCGGGCCGCCGCCGGCCGCGTCGTTGCTGGCGACGGTAGAATCGGCCCATCGCGTTTTCGGCCGGCTGCGGGGCAAGCACGAGCTCGCCGCCGCAGCGCGCGCCCAGATGCCGCCGCGCATGGAACCGGCATTCAGGCGCTATGTCGAATGGCTCCTCGGCCGGGGCTATGTGTTCGGGTCATGCGAGGACCTGCCGCTGCGCTTCGACAGCCGCTGCGTCTATCTGCGCTACGACGTCCACATCCGCGATTTGTTCGGCGCCTTTGTCCTGGCCGACCTGCACGAGCGGCTTGGGATTCCGGGCTCGTTTCAGCTCTGCTGGGAGCACACCCGGTCCGAGGCGGAGGTCTCGGAGATCTTTCTGAAATTGCAGGCGTTCGACAGCCGGTTTGTCCAGTTCGGGCTGCATTGCTCGCCTGAAACCAGCTGGCTGATCGCCGACCGGTTCAACGGCCGCGCCGAGGGGCTGGACGCGTTTGTCAGTGACGGCGGCGGCCGCGGGCTGATGGCCGAGTGGCTCGCCGCCTACGAACAAAGCGGTCACGACGCGCCGTCGCTGGTGGCGGCGCGCGACGCGGGCCGAGGCGCGCCTTGCCGAGACGGCAGCCTCGTTTCGCCGGCATTTCGGGGCGGTCGCGACGATCTCCGGTCACGGGACACCGCTTGCCGCCGACTATCTCGAAGCCGCGCGCGCCGAGCCTCGGCTGACCGCATTGGCCCCGTATCTTCATTCGGTCGAATTTCTCGATGCCGCGTGCGTGCGCCGCCACGGCTTTGGCTGCGAGCTGACCCGGTTCGACGGCAATCGCGGTCCGGGCCCGATAATAATGTTCGAGAACCCGGTCAACGACATGGCGGAGCGCTATGCGCAACGCCTGTCGCGCGGCGCGCGGCTTTGTCGCCCTGTTTCACCCCGCCACCTGGGCCGGCGACCAGCTGTCGCCGTTTCTCGACGCGCTGCCGGAGGCGGATTGAGGCATCTCGCGCGACGGTTCTTCGGCGCCGTGGCCGGACACCGTCCGCGCCCGACCGACCTCGACGAGCGGCACAGCCGCCATCCATGACGCGAAAGGCGGCCGAGCTCGAGGCGCGCTTTGCCCGCTACGTCGAGTGGTTGACGGCGGAAGGCTACGTTTTCCGGGCATTGGGCAGAGAAACCCCGGACCTGTCGCGGAGCACTCGTCTACCTGCGCTATGACACCGGGCCCGACGCACCGGCGGCGGCTCGGCTGTTGGCGCAACAGCATCAGCGTCTTGGCGTCCCCGGCACCTTCGCCCTCGCCTGGGATCTGATCGGCAGCGACCCGCGCCTGGCGCCGGTTTTTCTGGAATTGCGGGAATTCGATCCCCGCTTTGTGCATTTCGGCCTGTTGAGCGCGCCGGTCGAGAATTTTCTGTGTCACGAGCGCTTTGCCGGCGATGCGCGCCGGCAAGCCGAGTTCCTTGCGTCGCCCGCCTTGCCGGCCTTTCTCGATGGATTGACCGCAGAGGCGGCGCGCGAGATCCGCGCCGGCGCGGCGGAACAGCTGCGGACCGAGTCGGACGCCTTCGCTGCCGTCTTTGGGCCGTCGCCGACGGTCGCCGGGCGCAGCGGCGCCTGGTCGGCGGCCTTTGCCCGCGAGCGGGCTCGGCGCCCGGAGCTGGCGCGGCTCGACGCAACCTTTCATCCGGTCCGCTTTCTGGCCTCGCTCGATCTCGGCAGTTTCGGGTTCGGCCCGGAGGCCGCGGCGTTGCCCGGCGACGACCGCATGGGGCCGCACGTGATGTTCGGCGGCGGCGAGCCCGAGACCGTGCGCCGCGATCATCATCAGCGCGTCTGGGGCGGCGGCGGGTTTGTCGCGATCTTTCCGCCGGCGTCCTGGGCATGCGACGGTTTCGACCGGCTGACGACGCCGCCGCGCTTTCCCGATCCGCCGCCGCCGGCATCGGCGCCCGCCTCGCCGATCCTGACCAATCTCGAAGACCTGGTGCCGTTCGGGCGGCGCTGCGAGCGGCTCGATAGCGGTGCGGTGGCGGCGGCGGCCGGCACGCGGACGGGTCCCCGGCTCGAACCGTTGTTTCGCCGCTTTGTCGAATGGCTGACCGGCGAGGGTTACGTATTTTCCGACCTCGAGCACGGGCCGCCGGTTTTTGCCGAGCGGCGGGTCTATCTGCGCTACGACGTTCACATCCAGGATTTGCTGTCTGCCTACGTCCTTGCCGATCTGCATCAGCAGCTCGAAATTCCGGGGTCGTTTCAGCTCAACTGGCGGTTCTCTCCCGCCGAAGAGCAGTTGGCGCCGTTCTTTCTCAAATTCCGCGAATTCGACCCGCGCTTTGTGCAGGTCGGGTTGCATTGCGCGCCGGCCGCGACCCGGTTCATCCACCAGCGCTGCGCCGGGGACCTCGGGCAGGCCGAACGCGCGGCAAACGATCCCGGGTTTGACGGCTACGTTCGCGGCCTGCTGGCGGCCCATCGACGGCACGGCGACGCGGCCGGCGAATTGCTGGAATTGCGCGCCGAGACCGATGCCGTCATCACATCATTGGCGGACAGCTTTAGAGCGGCGTTCGGCGATTGGCGGACCGTCTCGGGGCACGGCAATTTTCTGACGGCGGCCTTTACGCGGCTGCGGGCGCGCGAGCCCGCCGTGGGGCCACTCCAGGATTATTTCAACGCGGTCGGCTATCTGCAGCGCTTCGGCGTCGCCCGCTTTGGTTTCGCCCACGAGCTTACCGTCTTCGCCGATGCGCGGCGCGACCTGCCCTGCGTCATTCTGGAGGGCGGCGACCAGGCCGTCCGCCGCCAATATTTCCATGGCCGGGTCGCTGCCGGGCTCGGCTTTTTGTGCCTGCTCCACCCGGCGACCTTGACGACCGACAACCTCGCCTCAATCATCCCGCCGCGTTTCTAAGAGCTCGGTCAGCGCGGCGGCGCGCGGGGCGCGGCGGAAATCGTGGATCAAGGCGAGGCTCGCTTCGACGCGCTCCGGCGACAGCCCGACAGCGGGCGTCAGGGCGCGGTACTTGGCCTCGATGTCGTCCCAGGCGATGCCGAGCATCCCGGCGCCTTTCGGCATGTAAACGGTATTTGTGCTGGTGCGGCCGTCGGTGGCGCGGATGGTCACGGTCGCCCCCTGGCGATAGCGCTCGATATTTTCGACAGGCGGCGGGCCGACCCGCACCTTGTCGATCAGCCGGTGGATGACCGGGTCGTCGATCTTGGCCGCGGTGGCGTGGACCCACGAGAAGTCCTGGTCGGCGGCCCCGGCGGCGAGAAAATAGGCCGGGCTGTGCGCCATGCCGATCAGATCGCTCGGATGCAACGGCTCGGCGAGTGCGGTGACGCCGGGGCGCGACAGGGTGATCGTCTCGATCTCCGCGGCGGCAAACCCGCCGGCGCGCGCGGCGTTGGCGGCGGCTTCGGCGAGCGCGTGGTGCGGATGCCCGCCCGGAACCAGCTTGACCGCCATGTCGGTGACGATGTCCCAGGATGCGCCGAGACCGCCGGTGACGGTGGCGGCGGCGGCGGCCGGGTCGGCCCCGCCATAGGCCTCGAAAAAGCCGTGACGGGTTTCAAACACGCTTTCCTCGGCCTGAAAACCGCGCTGCGCCGCGAGCGCCGCGTTGACCCCGAGCATCGCCGCCAGCCCGGCGTGGTATTCGCGCGCGACGCTGGTGTTGGCCGCCGCCGCGAGGCCGCCGATCGAGGTCGCCGACAGCGCGATCGCGTGCGCCGTCTGCGCGGCGTCGAGGTGCAGCAGGCGGGCGGCGGCCACCGCGGCGGCAAAAATCGCGACCAGGCAGCCGTGAAACCCCTGGCGGCGAAAACCCGGCGTGATCGCCTCGCCGATCCGCCCCGCCACCTCGTAGCCGAGGACGATCGCGGTGAGCACCTCCTCGCCGCCGGCGCCGCCGCGCTCGGCAATCGCCAGGCTCGTCGCGGTCAGCGGCGTGCCGGCATGGACGATGTTGCGCAAATCGCTGTCGTCGCAGGCCGCCGCGTCGCTCGTCACCGCGTTTACCTGCGCCGCGTCGGCGAGCGGCAGTTTCGGGCCGTTGTCGAACCACAGCGAGGCGTCAGGCCGGCCGCCGCGCTCGCGCGCCAATGACCGCATGATCCGCGCCGACTGGATGCCCGAGCCGAACGCGGCGCTGGCGATCGTGCTGGCGACCAGCATCGCCGCGTGGTCGACCGCCGGCGGCGGCAGGTCCGCCGCGGCGGTTCGCGTCACAAAATCAGCGAGGTCGCGTGCGACGGTCATCGCTCCGGCTACCTCGCCTCGGTCCAGCTTTCGGAAAAGGCGAGGGCGCAAGTGCTGAACGGCCGCCCTTCACGCTGCACCGGCCAGGCGCGGCCCGTTGCCTGCACGCCGTCGACGGTCAGCCGCGCGCCCAGCGCCGGGATCAGCAGGGTGCACACCCCGTAACGGCGGCCGGCTTCATTGGGCTGGGTGTGGATCAAGAGCGGCTCGCCGATGTCGTACCAGGTCAGCGCCACCTCCTCCTCGGCGGTCACGATCCGCTCGGTCCAGTAATAATGCGGGTCGCCCGATTTGACGAATTCGGCGTCGGTGACCGGGATCGTCGTGTCGGCGGTCTCGGGGTTGAGCATGCCCTGCACCGTCGTCTGCAGCCAGCGCGCCATCGCGATGTTGTCGGCATAGATGCGCCAGCGGCTCTCGGTCAGCTCGCTTTTCAGATAGAGCACATGCCCCGGCCCGGCCGGGCAGGTGATGATGCGCCAAAAGCTGGCATTCGTCGTCTGCGGCCCGCCATCGGTGTCGCTCAGCCGAATAAACGGGTTCTCGCCGGTCAGGATCACATGATTGGGGTCGGCGGCCATCGGGTTGCCTCACTCGCACGGGAAATATCGGGGGATCGTAGTGGATCGCGCATCCCAGCGCCACCGGCCGGCGCGTCTGCGCTCGAATGCCCGCGATGGGTGGAAAGCGGGTCTTCGCATCGAGGTTTCTACCCATGCTACGCTGGTATCCCTTGCAGGGGCGGCGCCCTGGACGATCGGCGCGGAGCGGTCGTCTGAACTCTGCGCCTGTACACATCGACTTGCCGACAGTCGGTGTCGCGGCGCGCACGCCAACAGCATAAGGATTTGGGGAACGAAATGTTAAAATATGGGATCCTTGCCTGCCTCTTGACGCTGGCCACGATCGCGACCACGCCGGCGGCGGTCTCACAGACCGCCCCGGACTACGCTGCGATTGTCGCTGCTCCCGACCGCAGCGACGCCGATCGCAAGCTCGACACCAACCGCGCGCCGGCGCAGTGGCTGGCGTTCATCGGCGCCAAGCCCGGCATGAAAATCCTCGACATCTTCGCGGTATACGGGTGGAAGGCGGGGCTTATGGCGCGCGCCGCAGCGCCGGACGGCAAAGTTTACGCGCAAAATTCGGACGCCGCCTTTGCCCGCGTCAAGGATCGGCTCGATGCACGGCTCAAGACCCCGGCAGCCGCCAATATCGTCTCGGTGGTGCGGCCATTCGAGGATCCGGCGCCCCCGGATATGCGTGATTTCGATGTCGTGACGTTTTTCTATGCCTATCACGACATTACTTACCAAGGTGTCGATCGCCCCAAAATGCTCAAGGCTTTCTACGATGCGCTAAAGCCGGGCGGCGAACTGGTCGTGGGCGACTACTCGGCCAAATCCGGCGCCGGCACGAGCGTCGTCAAGACCCTGCACCGTTCGGATGAAGCGCTGGTCAGGTCGGAAATCGAGGCAGCGGGATTTAAATTGGTCGACCACGGCGAATTCCTCCGCGTTCCCGGGGATGCCCGAGACACCCCCTCGCATTCCTCGGCTCAACCGGTCGACATCTACCTGCTGAAATTTCGCAAACCGGGCTGACCCGCGAACAGCGCCGGCCGTTGCGATCCGGCCGCCGCCTGAGCTGCGGCGCCTCCTAAGGTCGCGAGCGGACCTGTAAACCGAGCTGTGACCCACCGGTCGACGGGTTGGTGTGGTCCTGCGGCCGGTGCTAGGCTGCGCCCCATAAACCGATCGAGGAGGGAAGCATGAGCCAGGCGCTGGCGGGCATTCGCATTATCGACATGACGCACAACCAGGCGGGGCCGGCCTGCGCCCAGATCCTGGCGTTTCTCGGGGCCGACGTGATCAAGCTCGAGGAGCCCAAGGGCGGCGACGTGGCGCGCCGCAACATGCGCGACCGGCCGGACAGCGACAGCCTCTTTTTCCTGCTGTTCAACGCCAACAAGAAGAGCCTGACGCTCAACCTGAAAACCGGTCGCGGCAAGGAGCTGTTCCGGCAGCTGATCGGCAAGTCCGACGTGCTGCTGGAGAATTTCGGGCCGGGCGCGCTCGACCGGCTGGGCTTTGGCTATGACGCGCTGAAAGACATCAACCCGCGGCTGATCTACGCGACGATCAAGGGCTTTGGCACCTACGGCCCCTATCGCGACTACAAGAGCTACGAGCCGATCGCCCAGGCGATGGGGGGCGCGATGAGCATCAACGGCTTCCCGGAAAACCCGCCGACCTTTGTCGTGCCGGCGATCGGCGATTCCGGCACCGGCATGCACATGGCGATCGGCATCCTCGCCGCGTTGCAGCAGCGCCACGCCACCGGGCGCGGCCAGCATGTCGAGGTGTCGATGCAGGACGCCGTCGTCAACCTGATCCGGGTCAGCCTGCGCGACCACCAGCGCTTTGGCGCGGCGATGCCGAGACGCGGCAACCAGATGGGCCGCGGGGTGCCGAGCACGACCTATCCGTGCCTGCCCGGCGGCCCCAACGACTATGTCTTCATCACCGCGCAACAGCAGATGTGGCCGGCCTTTGCCGAGGCGATCGGTCATCCGGAGCTGACCAACGATCCCCGCTTTGCCAACGAGGACGGCCGGTGGGAAAACCGCACGCGCCTTGAACGCGATCATCGCCGGATGGACGCGCGGCCGCTCTAAGCACGAGGTCATGCAGGTCCTGGGCGCGGCCGGCGTCCCGTGCGGCGCCTGCCAGGACACCGGCGAGGTGCTGGCCGACCCGCATCTGAAGGCGCGTGAGATGATCGTCGATGTCGACTACCCGACCCGCGGCACGTACCAGACCGTCGGCTGCCCAGTCAAACTGTCCAACTCGCCGGCCGCGGTCACCCGCCCGCCGCAATTGGGCGAGCACACCGCCGGCCTGCTCGGCGAGCTCTGCGGTCTCGACCCCGACGAAATCCGCCGCCTGCGCGACGAAGGCGTCGTCTGACCGCAAGGACCGGCCGATAGCTTCGTCTCGGGACACAGCTTCGCGGCAAGACGTGGATGCCCGGATAAAGTCCGGGCGAAGGGTGTTTGACGCTGCATTCCTGGTTTCTTTTTTTAATCTTTCATTTGTCGCCACTGCTGAACCGGAGAGCAGCAGCCGCAAGCCGGCGACACGTCGCCCGGCTGGTTGACAAATATACAGAAATACTCGATCGGATCTGCCGCGAACTTTCTTGGAAAATATAAAATCGTCCCCATATTTGCAAGATCGATACCTCGGCAGGAGGATTATCCGATGCGAATTTCCTTGGCGGATAGTTGTGCCAACGGCTTCAACAAATGGTGCGATACCCATGATGCCGGCCGCCAGGGGGATGGTCGCGCCAGGGCCGGCGGTATGATTGTTGCGGATCAGGCCGCGGATCAGGTGGTCATGACACCGCCCCAACGGCCGCATCGCCCGTGGCTGGTTCCCGGCGCCGGGACGCTCTAACGCTGGTCACGCTGGCGGATCGCCCTTGCCGCGATGCCCGCGCTCACCTCAGGACGCGCTCACTTCAGGATAAGACGCTATGCCACAGCAACCGTTCTTTCTGATCGTCACCGATAAGGACAACGAAACGTTCTCCGTCGAGGGACCGATGATCGACGACAGGCAGTGGAACCATGCCGTCGTCTTGGCCCAGAAATCGGGCCGACGGATCAGATGCTCGCCGGCGAACGTGGCGTCTGCCGAGGACGCGGCGCGAGATTGGCTGCAGCAATATTCCGGGACGCAGGTGCCGCCCGGCGAGATCGTCCGCGCGTAGAGGAGGCCGTGGCAATGCGTTCCCAATCCATGCAGGGCGAAGCCAGCCGGCGGCGAGCAGAGGACAAGTTCAAGTCAACAAAGAAATCCAATGCAAACGCCGCATCTTCAGACAACACCTTACGGCAAGCCGAGACCGAGAAAACCGCCCGGCTGCGCGCGCTTCGGCTGACAAAGGAAGCGGCCGACAAGGACGCCGCAAGTCGCGAGGCGGCGGCGGCGGCGGCCCGCAAGGCAAAGCCCCGCCCGCGCGTCTCGAAACCGCAGGGCTCAGATCGCCATGAACCGAAGTGAGGGCTGGGGGCAAACGGTTCGGCGAAGGATGGATCGGCGGAAATCGGGCGAGGTCCGCCGGCAAGGCGGCGCGCCGTCGCCACCACGACCGTCTTGGCTGCGAAAGCATTGGCGCGCCTGATCAGGTCGCATGTCCCGAGCAGCCGGCGCGGAAAGCAGCCAGGAAATTACCGGGCCGTGCCGGGGTCGGCGGTGGCCGCGACGGCCTCCTCGGGCGGGCGCACCTTCTGAAACTTGATCAGCAGAAGGATGTCGTAGACGCCTTTGACGATGCCGCCGATCAGCAGCGGCCAGCCAAAGCTAGACAACGTCAACAGATATCCCGAGACGATCGATCCCGCCGCCCAGGCGAAGGTCTTCGGGACCGCCGTAATGCTGGCAGCCGCCGGCCGCTCCTCCGGCGCCACCACCGCCATGACGTAGGAAGCCCGCGTCGGCACGTCCATTTGCGACAACGCGCTGCGTGCGAGCAAGAGGCCGATGGCGGTGGCGAGATCGGGCGCGAACGGGATCAGGATCAGAAGCAAATTCGACGGCAGATGTGTGAACACCATCGTGTTGATCAGACCGATGCGCCTGGAGATCGGCACCGCGACGAGATAGGAAACGGCCGAGCAGACCCCGCTCCAAAACAGGATCGTCGCCGCCGCCGCCACCGAAATCTGGAAGCGCTGATAGAGCCACAGCGCCAGCAGCGACTGCACCAGAAAGCCGGTGCCGAACGAGTCCATGCCGAACAAGGCGGCCAGCCCGTAGACCAATTTGCGCGATTGCCGCAGCGGTGCGGTCGGGATCTCGCCGGCGAGCTCGACCGCCGGCGAAAGCGGCCGGTAGAGCAGCATCGCGACGACCCCGAGCAAACCATAGAGGACGAACATCGACTGCGTGGACGCAGCGCGCGCCCACCCGGTCCAGACCGCCGCCAGGTCGGGAAGCGATGCCGCCAGCACCCCGAGCGCGCCGGCGAGAGATCCGATGACGCTGTAGCGGGCAAACAGTGCGGTGCGCCGCCTGGCATCGACGGTCTGGGTCAATACGGTCTGCTCGAGCGGCACAAAGATGCTGGCGTCGCCGGAGGTCGGGTTCATCGTGCCGACAAAGGCGATGAGCAGAAGCGGCCAAAAACTGGTGAAGACCGCAAACCCGCCGCCGGTGACGGCCATCAACAGCGCTGCGGCGACGAGCAGCCGGCGCCGCGGATAGCGATTGGCGATCAACCCGACCCAAAGTGTCAGCAGCGCGGTGCCGATCAGCGTGCTGGTGACGATGGCCCCGATGGCCAGCGCGCCGAACCCGAGCCTGACGAGGTAGATCGGCAGCAACAGGGCGACAAAGCCGTCGGCGAATGCCCGCAAGCCGCGGGCGGCGAGGATGCGCGCGGCGTCGCTTGAAGCCCCGCGAGGCAACAACCGCCACCACTCTTCTCCGGCTGGCCGCTCGACCCCGGATGCCGCGCTCTACCCGGCTGCCGACGACCTCGGGGAGGCCGGCTGAACCACCCCGGAAACCGGTTCGTTTCACCGCGCCGACGCCGCGACCGGGGTCGGTCCCGTCCTCAGCTCTTGGCGACATTGACCTGTGCCAGCGCCGCCTTCAACCCTTCGGCCAGCTTCACGGCGTCGTCATTGGCCCAGAAATGCATAAAATAGAGGTGCGGCTGGTCGTCGAGCATGTGGTTGTGGATCGCCGTGACCTCGATCCCGTGGTCGCGCAGCGCCTTCAGCACCGGGTTGACCTCCTTGGCGACCAGCACGAAGTCGCCGGTGATCGCCGCCTTCCCGCCGCCGGTCGGCTGAAAGTTGATCGCGATCGCCGAGCCCATCGCCGGCGGGACCACCATGCCGCCGTCCGTGACCGGCTCCGCCCGGGGAATGCCGAATTGATAGACGCCGCCGTTGTTGGCGCCTTTGGCGCCGAGCGCCTGGTCGATCGCGGCGGTATCGAGGTCGATCGCGGCGGGCGCCGCCCGCCGCGCTGGGGACAGCGGGGTCTTGGTTTGCGCGAGCGCGGTGTGGAGCGTCGTGGCGAGCGCCACCGGGTCGCCATGCCCCAGCACGTGCATGTACATCGTGAAGGGCTGGTTGCGAAGCAGGTGGTTGTGCAGGGCGGTGATCTCGATCCCGGCCGCGGCGAGCTTGGTCATGACCGGGTTGACCTCGTCCATGGTCAGCACGAGGTCGCCCATCACCATGCCTTGGTCGCCGGTCTTCTCGAAGGCGAGCCAGCCGCCGAGCGCAAAGCCGGGCTTTAATGCGACGCCGTCGAGGGTGGCCTTCAGGTCGCTGCGCGGCAGGCCGACGCGATAGACGCCGCCCGGCATGTTGGCGCCGGGCTTTCCGAGGGCTTGCCCAACCCGTGCTTGCCAGCCGTCGTCGGCGGCAACGGCAAGGCCGGAGGCCCCGATAAAAACAGCGACGGCCGCCAGCTGGGCCAGTCGGGCGAGAATCCGCCCGAAAGCGGACCCGCGGCGCAGATCGACGGCGGCGGGGGCCGCGCGCCGCCCAAACGGGTCCAGGTCATGCTTGGTCGAGAAAGAGGCAGGCTTTGTTCCGGCCATGCGTATGCGCTCCTCGCGGTGCGAGTGGCGCAGAGCTTGGACGGCGCGCCGTCTGACGGGGTGTCTGCTCTACCCCGGCAGCCTTATCCTACGGATATGCGGCGCGACGGCAAGCTTTTAGCCAACGCCGATCCGGTTGGCGGATTTGACGGCAGTCGGCGCCGCGCTGCCGGTTTTGCCTGACCGGTCGCTCTTATCCGGTCGCTCTTATAATGATGCAGCGCCGCCCCAGGGGCGGCGCTGCGCGAGCAGTATCGCGGCCGGCGGGGGGTTATTCCGCCGCGGCCTGCAACGGCGGATGCGGCTCGGCGAGGAGGGCGGCGGCTTCCTTGGCGATGCGCGTGCCGTCGAAGAAATGCGGGTTTTGCGTTCCCCACAGGCGCACCGCATTGGCAAAGGTGAAGTCGCGGAAGTCGTCGTCGCTCAACAGGCCGTCTTCGACCAGCTCATAGGCCTCGGGCACCGGCATCAGCATGTCGGGCACGTCGAAATGGCCGATATCCGAGCTGAAGATCGCGTTGATCCGCGCCCCGAACGGGTTGATCTTGCTGAACGCGACCGCGTTCAGCCGGTCGTCGGACTCGCAGCCGAAATAATAGGGGGTCGCGTAGAGGTCGATCCAGTCCTGCTTTTTGGTGATGTTGCAGGCTGCGTAGTCGTCATGGACCGGGACGCCGCCATCCATCGAATCCTCCTGGCGGGCCGGCCAGCCGTCGCGCTTGTCGAGTTCCGCCGCGATGTCGCCATAGCCGTATTTGTCGACATATTGGCGCAGCAGCGGACGGTCGAGCTTGTCCGGGTGCATAAAGGCGAGCCCCTTGGCGCCGCGCCGCTCCCAATGCTCGATCAGATCGGCAAAGAGCTGGCAGGCCCAGCCGACCCCGCCTTCGAGGAAGCCAAAGCGCAGGTCGGGGAAGCGCCTGGTAACGCCGCCGAGGAACAGCGCCTTCGCGACCGCATGCCCGGCGGCGGCAAAATGGCCGATATGGTTGAAGGTGAAGTTCGACGGCGAATTGCGCAGACCGAGGCCGCGGCCGCCGGTGTGGAAGGTCGGCGCCATCTTCAATTCCCGGCATTTCTGCCAGACCGCGTCGTAATCATGCTGGCTGTCGATGCCGAGCTGGTCGTAGTTCACCGTAAAGCGGGCCAGCGCCGGGTCGACGTCGTCGGCGATCTTGATGCGCCGCGCGATGCCGCTGCCGAACATGCCGACCTTGGCGCCCAGTTCCTTGGTGACGAATTCGAGCTCGGCGATCGCCTCGTCCGGCGTGTGCATCGGGATCACGGCGGCCGGGGTCAGCCGGTCGCTGAGCGCGCGGAAATACTCGGAGGTGACGATGTTGAAGCCGCGAATGACCGCACGCCGCGTCTCGTCATCGGCGATGCGCGGGATGCTGAGCCCGGCGGTCGGGTAGATGATGCCGAAATCGATGCCGAGCTCGTCGAGGCGGTCGTAAAGCATGCGCGGCATCATCGCGGTGGCGCGGTCGCGGGTGTTGGTCGACTGGCGCCCCCAATAACCTTCCATCGCGACGCCGCGCTGTTGCCGTTCGGCGATCGACAGGCCCAGCGTGTCGGGGATGCGGCGCTGCGTGGCGAGAAAGCCGTCCGCCGATTTGGCGCCGGCGACCTTGCGCATCCTTTCGGCAAAGACCGGACCGTATTCGATCCAGTGCCCGTCGCCGTCGATGATCGGATGGCTGAGGCGGGAACGGACCTGTTCGGGGCTCGCATGCGCGCTCATTCTTGTCCTCCTGAAAGCCGGCAGCGGCACCGTCCGGCAATGACGAGCGAAACCCTAGGTGCTGATCGCGGGCAAGTCAAACCGGCGTGGACTGCACAAGAGTGCGCGGATATACGAGCGGGAAGGTCGGGTTGGCGCTTCGGGAAGGATCGAGCCACCACCGACGGCGGCCCTCGGCCGAGTGGCGCCCGGCCGCGAAACGGCGGCCGGGTGCCAGGTTCGCCCTTTAGTTGCCGATCACGATTTCATCGGCGACGGCACTCTTGCCGTCGAGGTGGTAGACGACCGCGACATCCGACCCGGCCTTGACCGCGGCCCAGCTGGTCGGCGTGGCGCCGACGCGGAACACCGTGCGTTCCGTCGTCTTGTAGGTTGCGTTGCCGGTTTGCGTTTGAGCCGTAAAGCTGCGACCGGCTCGATCGACATGGGTAACCCTTACGTCCTGCTGTGCCGACGGCGGCGCCGCATTGGCGAATGCCACAAACCCTGCCATGGCGGCAGCCGCCCATAACACCGTGCGCATGAAAACCTCCCTTGTTCCATCTTTTGGTCTTCGTCCAGGTGAGCGTCGCCTGCTGCGAGCCCACCCGCACGCGCCGAGGCCATAACCCTCGACGGTAAGGTTTATGTCAGACCTACTGCGCCGACGCCAGCGCAAAATGGACTAATTGTCGCACCTGAGGCGGGCCCACCCGTCTTGGCGCGGGTCTTCGGCCGACCCGAGCCGTCGTCATCGAGCGCGGCGACCCAACCTCCGCACAGCCCGACCAAGACGCATCAAGGGCCTTATTTCACGCCGGGTTCTCAGTGCGCGGTTAGGGCGGCGACGGCGGAACCCCAGGCTTCGGTGGTGTGGCGGATGTCCTCGGCGGTGTGCGCGAGCGACACGTAGTATTTGGATTCGCCCTTGAGGACCCCGCGTTCGCGCAGCAGGGCGTTGAAGCGGCGCATCAGGTCGGCGTCGCCGCGCAACGTGCCCCGATAGTCGCGCACGGGGTCGCGCTCGCCGGTGAACACGACATCGAACAAAGGCGGCTCGCCGATCACCTGGGCGGCGATCCCGGCGCGCTTCAAGAATTCGTCGAGGCCGCCCATCAGCTCGCGTCCGGTCGCAAACAGGCCCTCATAGGCGCCGGGGCGGCGCAGGATTTCGAGGGTGGCGAGACCCGCGGCAGCCGCGACTGGGTTGCCCGACAAGGTGCCGATCTGCATCAGAAAGCCCTCGTCGCCGACCGCGGCGCGATCGAAGTGAGCCATGATCTCGGCCCGCCCGGCGATCGCCGCCAGCGGAAAGCCGCCGCCGATCACCTTGCCGAGCGTGCACAGATCGGGGACCACGCCGTAATATTCCTGGGCCCCGCCGTAAGCGAGGCGAAAGCCGGTCACCACTTCGTCGAAGATCAACGGTATGCCGTGCTCGGCGGTGACCCGGCGTAGACCTTCGAGAAAGCCCGGCCGCGGTGGGATGATGCGCTGGAACGGCTCGACGATGACGCCCGCCAATTCGTCGCGATGCTCGCGCACCAGGCTTTGCACGCTGTCGAGGTCGTTGAACGGGGCGACCAGGATCTCGTCGCGCAGGCTGCGCGGGATGCCGGCCGAATCCGGGATCGGGCGCGGGAAGTTGCCCGGCTGCCTCGGGGCGAGGCTCATCAGTGCATAATCGCTCATGCCGTGATAGCCGCCTTCGAATTTGAGGATCTTGTCGCGCTTGCGGAACGCGCGGGCGGCGCGCATCGCGTAAAGATCGGCTTCCGAGCCGGTCGACACGAAACGCACCTGCTCGGCGCACGGCACGGCGGCGACGATCTCCTCGGCGAGCTCGATGCCCCAGCGGTTGTTGGCGAAAAACGTCGTGCCTTGCGCGACGCGGGCCTGCGCCGCGGCGGTGACCTGCGGGTGGGCGTGGCCGACCAGCATCGGGCCGGAGCCGAGCAGGAAGTCGACGTATTCC
Source organism: uncultured Alphaproteobacteria bacterium (assembly GCA_963775525.1). Lineage (GTDB taxonomy): Bacteria > Pseudomonadota > Alphaproteobacteria > ATCC43930 > CGMCC-115725 > AP-15. The sequence continues at coordinate 59,257 of CAVZJF010000074.1, forward strand.
TTGCCGTTCTCGTCCCAGACCCGGCCGCCGCGACCTTCGCGGATGACTACTTCGCCCGGAAAATTGCCAAAGGTGCCGCCGGGCAGAACCCGCTTTGCCTTTTCGACAAGCCCGCGCCCGAGATCCTGTTGGCCAGCCTGGTCCACGACACCGCCCCTTACCGCTAATACAAAAGGCGCAGGCAGCGTACCGCCTGCGCCTTTGCGAAAAAAGGCGGCTATTCGGCCGCGGCTCTCGTCGGCTCGACGAACTGCGAAACCCACTTGTTGCGGCGCTTGATGCCGTCGCGGTACATCGCTTCGAATTCGGCCGCCGGGAAGGAATGGGTCGAGGCCCGCTTCATCAGCGCATCGCTCCACGCCTTCAGGCGCGGGTAATTCTCGATATGGCCGAGCTTTCTGATCCGGTCGAGGAAGAAATAGCGCTGCAGGAACGGCGCATAGGCGGCGTCGACCAGCGAATACTTGGCGCCGTTGAAAAACGGCCCGCCGCCCTTTTCGAGCGCCTTTTCGAGCCGCTCGAACGGCACCGGGATGCCTGCCGCGGCCTTGTTGTAATCTTCTTCGGTGTCGGCGTAGGCGGTCGCGGTCACGGCGCTGGCGAAACTCGGCACGTAATCGGTCCAGGCGCGGTTCAGCGCGCGCTCGACCGGATCGGCCGGATGCAGCCGTGGCTCGATGGTCTCGTCGAGGTATTCGTTGATCGCACTCGACTCGAACAGCGACAGCTTGTCGTCGATGCGCAACACCGGCACTTTTTTGTGCGGCGAGATCGCGAGGAACCAGTCGGGCCGGTTGTCCAACTCGATATGACGCATCTCGAACTCGGTGTTCTTTTCACGCAGGACGATCGCCGAGCGCTGCACCCAGGGGCAGGTTTTAAAGCTGACGAGCATGTATTTTGTCACGGCGGCCTCCGATCTTTCTGTTGATCAAGGCATTATGACACGCCCGTCCGTATGGTTTAAGCGGTTAATTGACGAGGCAACGGGTTACCGTTCTTGCTTCAAACGATCAGGCTGGGCCAGAAGCAGATGGTCGCGGCAAGCGGCAGCCTCGCACAGATGCCGGGTATCTTATTTGATCTTGGCTTCCTTGAAGAGGACGTGCTTGCGCGCCACCGGGTCGAACTTTTTCAATTCGAGCTTGGCGGTCTTGGTCCGCGGGTTCTTCTTCGTCACATAATAAAAGCCGGTGTCGGCGCTGCTGACGAGCTTGATCAGGACGGTGCTGGTCTTGGCCATGACGAAGAATCCAGGTTCAGGGATAGTGATCGCCTGAAGATAGCGATCCGCCGAACCCTGTCAAGGCGCGCTCGACGGTCGACGGCGTGGCGCCGACCGGCTTCGCCGCGAGGTTCGGCGAAGCGGTCATCATGTGGATGGCCTGGCGGTAGAGGGACGGGTCGGCCAGCAAGCGCTCGGCTACCGCCACGTCGATCGCGCGGTCGCCGGGGCGTGGCGGACAGGAGCGGCGCAACGCCGCCCATCCGCTCTCGTCGAGCGAGGCGCGCGGGGTCGAGGCCGCCGGTGTGCCCGATCCGGCGTCGCCCGCGCGTTGCAGGGCGCTTTCGACCGATTGCGCGTCGTTGCCGAGGTCGCTGGTGCAAATCGTCGGCACCACGCCATGTCGATTCAGCGAATATCCGGCGGGGGCGACCAGCTCGGCCCACGTCAAGGTCAGCTCCCCGTCGTTCGGCAGCCGCAGCACGGTCTGCACCGTGCCCTTCCCGTAGGAGGAGGTGCCGACGACGACGGCACGTCCGGCATCCTGGAGCGCCGCCGCGAGGATCTCGGACGCCGAGGCCGAACCGCCGTTGATCAGCACGACGATTGGGATGTGCGGCGCGACACTGTCGCCGAAGGCTTCGAAATACTGACGGCTCGCGGGATTGCGCCCGACCGTCGCCACGATCGGCCCCTTGGCGAGAAACACGTCGGCAAGGCTCACCGACTGGTCGAGCAGGCCACCGGGATCGCCGCGCAGGTCGAGCACGATGCCGCGCAGCTGCGGCCCCATTTCACGCTGGACCGATTCGAGGTCCTGGACGAGCTGCTGCGTCGTGTTTTGGTTGAATCCCGAAACGTGGAACAGCGCGACGCCGTCGGCGCGCGTCATCGTCACCGTCGGCAGCACGATCAGGGTGCGCTGCAGCCGCAGGCTGCGGCTCCCGGCCACGCCCGGGCGAGCGACGCCGATCGCGACGGTGCTGAGCACCGGGCCGCGAAGCTGATGGATCACGTCGTTCTGCGAGCGGCCGGCCGCGGGTTGGCCGTCGACCGCGACAATGTGGTCGCCGACCTGGATCCCGGCGACATCGGCCGGACTGCCATGCACGATTTTGCTGATTCGGAACGGGTCGGCGTCATCTTCGAGCAGCAAGCCACCCCGCCAAAACCGTCGCGCGCGGCGCGCTGGTCACGAGCCGCCTCGGGTGTCGCGTAATGGGAAAAGCGGTCGAGCCCGCTGGCGATGCCGTCGAACACGGCCTTGTCGATTTCGTCCTGCGAATGCGCGGCCAGGACCGGCGAGGCTTGCTTTGCGTCCGCTTCCACTTGGCCGAGCCAGCCGCCCCACACATGCGGGTCGTCGGTCATCGGGCTGCGGTAGGCCGCGACGTCGCGCTCGCCCTGGGTCAGGACGATCTCGGTTTCGTCATGCGGCCCCGGCGTCTCCACCACCTTCAGCTTGGGGTCGAGCTGGGCCAGGCGGGTGGCGCCTTCGAGCGCCAGTTTACGGTTCGACACGTCGACGATGTACAACTCATCGATCTGGTCGAGACCGCGGGCGAACAGCCGACCCAGCGGATCGGCCGGCATCGGCTGCAGTTGGCTGCAGCCGATCAGCGCGAAAACGAAGGCGACGAAGCTCGCCGGTGCGAGGATAGCGGCCGGACGCAACGACATCGTCATCGAGGATTCCCCCGAAATCCTCACGGCAGGCCACCCGAGGATCCGGCGTCCTCGGCCCAAACCCCGGGGACGCGCGGCGAATGGTAAATTGCCGCGGTTCCGCGATCAACCGCGCCGGCCGCCGCGCGCCGTCGGTGCTTCGTCCTCGACGCGAAACAGCAGCCGGCCGCCGATCGCGTCAACTTCCAGCAGCCGCACGGTCACCGCGTCGCCGAGCTGGAAGACGCGGCCAGAGCGCCGGCCGACCAGGCGCGGCGGCTTTTCGCGGCGGTCGTAATAGTCGCCCGGCAGGGTCCCGATCGGGGCGAGGCCGGTGGCGCCACTCTCGGCCAAGGTTACGAACAGCCCGAATTCGGCGACCCCGCTGATTTGACCGGCGAGCACGCTGCCGACGGCGCCGGCGACCAAAGTCGCGCGGTAGCGTTCGATCGCGGCGCGTTCGGCCGCCGCGGCGCGGCGCTCGGTCGCCGAGATGTGCTCGCCGACCGCCGCCATCTGCTCATGGCCGATCCCGCCGGGCAGCCCGCCGGCGCCGACATCATTGCCGGCGGCGTTGGCGCCCGAAATAAGCGCGCGATGGACCAGGAGATCGGCATACCGCCTGATCGGTGAAGTGAAATGGGCGTAGCGCCGCAACCCCAGCCCGAAATGACCGATGTTGGCCGGGCTGTAGGCGGCCTGTGCCTGGCAACGCAGCACCAGGTCGTTGACCAGCGGCGCCACCGGCGTGCCCTCGGCGCGGCGCAGCAGCCGGTTGAACAGCTCGGGCGACAGCGCCTGGCCTTTCGCCAGGGCAAGGCCGGGGATGCCGGTCTCTTCCAGGAACTCGTGCAAGGCGGCGACTTTGTCCGGGGCGGGCGCGTCGTGGATCCGGTACATGCAGGGCTGACGCCGCGCTTCCAGCTCCTCCGCCGCGGCGACATTGGCCAGGATCATGAATTCCTCGATCAGCCGATGGCTGTCGAGCCGCGGCGCCGGGACCACCGCCACCGGCCGTCCTTCGGCGTCGAGCACCACCCGGTCCTCGCGGATGTCGAGCTCCAGCGCCCCGCGCGCGGCCCGGGCCCGCGCCAGCGCGTCGAAGGCGCCGTACAGCGCGGCCATCGTTTCGGGCGGGACGCCGGGCGCGATCTCGCGCTGCCGGTCGCGCATCGCCTGGGCTTCCTCATAAGTGAGGCGCGCCGCCGAGCGCATCAGCCCGCGCACGAACCGGTGGCCTCGCTTGCGGCCGGCGGCGTCGATCCACAGATGGGCGGCGAGGCAGGCGCGCTCGACGCCGGGCTTCAGCGAGCACAGCTCGTTCGACAACGCCTCGGGCAGCATCGGCACGACGCGGTCGGGAAAGTAGACCGAGTTGCCTCGCCGCTCGGCCTCGCCGTCGAGCGCGCTGCCGGGGCGGACATACCAGGCGACATCGGCGATCGCGACGACGAGGTGCCATCCGCCGGGGTTCGCGGCGTCGGGATCGGCCTCGGCCCAGACCGCGTCGTCGAAGTCGCGAGCGTCGCTGCCGTCGATCGTGACCAGCGGCAAATCCCGCAGATCGGTGCGCCGGTCGAAACCTGCCGGCGCCGCCGCTTCGGCTTCGGCGATCGCGGCCGGGGGAAATTCGGTCGGGATGTCGAAAGACGCGATCGCCAGCAGGCTGATCGCGCCGGGGTCGCTCGCCGGTCCGAGCCGCTCGGCGACGCGCGCCCGCGGCAGGCCAAAGCGGGCCGCGGGCGCGATCTCGGCGACGACCAGCTCGCCTTCGCCGGCGCCGGCCGCATCGCGCTCGGACACGCGATATTCGGTTTTGTTGCGGCGATCGGCTGGTACGACGCGGCCGCCGTCGCGAGCGCGTTCGAAGACCCCGACGACCCGTTCGCCGCCGGGATCGAGCCGGCGGATGACCCGCGCCTCGATTTCTCCGCTGTCGAGCGTCACCAAACGCGCCGCGGCGCGGGCGCCGACCGGGATCGCCTCGCTTTCTTCGGCAAGCCGCATGACCGGCGCCGGATCGGGCCCCGGCCAGGCGACGGGGCGGGCGAGCGGCACGCCGTCCTCGTCGGCGCCGACCCGCTCGACCACGGTCAGCTCGGGCAGCTCAGGCAGGGGCGCCCCACCGGTCAGCCGCCGGTCGGCGGCGCGGGCGACGACGCCGGAGCGCTCGATCTGGCGCAGCATGTCGCGCAACGCCGGCCGGTCGGCGGGCCCGAGGTTGAAGGCGCGGGCGATTTCGCGCATGCCTACCGCCGACCGGCTCTCGCGGATAAAGGCGACGACATCGCCCGCCGCCGGGAGCGCGCCCGCCGCGCGCTTTCGCTTTCCCCCGGAAGCCGGCCGCGCCCGCGCCATCTAGCTCGGCTGGGCATTCGCCCGCGGCCCCGGCTTTTTCGCCGGACGCGCGACGGGCGCCTTTTTCCTCGCGGCGGCGCGCTTTGACGCCGGCGGCCGTTTTGCCTGCGCCGCCGGTTTTGCCGTCGCCGGCTTTGCCGCTTTGCGCGCCGGCGCTTTCGCTGACCTGGCCGCGGCGGCCTTGGTCGATTTGGCGGGCCTGGTGGATTTGGCGGCCTGGCGCGGCCGGCGCGGGGTTCTCTCGCGCCGCGCCGCCAGCAGCGGGATCGCTTGTTCGAGCGAGAACGTTTCGTGATTTGCCTCGCGCGGCAACGAGGCGATCACGCCGTCATGGCTGACATAGGGGCCGTAGCGTCCCTGATAGAGCGCTACCGTTCCGCCGTCGGGGTGCGGCCCCAGCTCGCGCAGAGGCTGCGGCGCGCCGCGCCGCCGTTCCGCCGCCGGCTCGGCCAACAGCACGACCGCGCGGTTGACCCCGATGGTCAGCACGTCGTCTTCCGCCGTCAGCGACTTGAAGGCGGAGCCGTGCTTGATGTACGGGCCAAAGCGGCCGATGCCGGCGGTAATGGCCTCGCCGGTTTCCGGATGGCGGCCGAGGTCGCGCGGCAACGACAGCAGGCGCAGCGCGGTGTCGAGATTGACGTCGGCCGGCTTCAGCGAGCGCGGCACAGCCACCCGCTTTGGCTTTGCTTCGCCGTTGGCGGCGCCGAGCTGCACGTAATGGCCAAAGGGGCCTTTCTTTAACACGACTTCGAGCCCGCTCGCCGGGTCGGTCCCGAGCGCCGCGTCGGCGGCGTCCTCGCTCTCGCCCTCGACCGCGAGGGGGCGGGTATAGCGGCAATTCGGGTAATTCGAGCAGCCGACAAACGCGCCGAATTTGCCGAGCTTCAGGCTGAGCCGCCCGGCGCCGCAAACCGGGCACAACCGCGGGTCGCGCCCCGAGCCGTCGTTCGGGAAGAAATGCCGGCCGAGGTCCTCGTCGAGCGCCTGCAATACCTGGGTGATCGTCAAATCCTTGGTGCCGTCGACCGCGGTCGAAAAATCGCGCCAGAAATTGCGCAGCAATTCCTTCCAGTCGATCCGGCCGCCGGACACGTCGTCGAGCTGGTTTTCGAGGTCGGCGGTGAAATTGTACTCGACGTAGCGCTCGAAAAAGCTGCTCAGAAAGGCGGTGACGAGGCGCCCGCGGTCCTCCGGCACAAAGCGCCGCTTGTCGAGCCGGACATAGGTACGATCCTGCAATACCTGCAAGATCGCGGCATAGGTCGACGGGCGCCCGATGCCCAGCTCCTCGAGCTTTTTGACGAGGCTGGCCTCGGTATAGCGCGGCGGCGGCTGGGTGAAATGCTGGCTCGGCGCGATTTCGCCGCGCGCCAGCTTCTCGCCCTCGCGCATCTGCGGCAGCCGGCCGCCTTCACCCTGCTCGTCGCCCGCCCCCGCCGGGGCGCCCGGTGCGACCGGCTCGTCGTCGCGGTCCTCCTGATAGAGCGTCAGGAACCCGTCGAACAGCACGACCGAGCCGGTCGCGCGCAGCCGCAGCTTTGCGCTCGGATCGGCGATGTCGACGGTCACCTGCTCGAGCAATGCCGAGGCCATCTGGCTCGCCAGGGTCCGTTTCCAGATCAGCTCGTAGAGCCGGCGCTGGTCGCGGTCGAGATGGGCTTCGACATCGGCCGGCTTGCGCGCCAGATCGGTCGGCCGGATTGCCTCGTGCGCTTCCTGGGCATTCTTGGCCGGGCTGCGATAGACGCGCGGCGTGTCGGGCACGTATCTCGGGCCGAAATCGGTCCCGATCAACCCGCGCGCGGCGGTGATCGCCTCTGTCGAAATCGCGACACCGTCGGTGCGCATATAGGTGATCAGCCCGACCGTCTCACCGCCGAGGTCGATGCCTTCGTAGAGCCGCTGGGCGAGCTGCATCGTGCGGCTCGCGCCAAGACCGAGCTTGCGCGACGCCTCCTGCTGCAAGGTCGACGTCGTGAACGGCGGAAACGGGTTGCGGCGAACCTGGCGGCTCTCGATTTCGGCGACGGCAAAGCCCGCAGCGCGCAGGATCGCGTCGGCGGCGGCGCGCGCCTTCTGCTCGGTGTCGAGCTCGAAGCGGTCGAGCCGCTTGCCGTCGAGATGGGTCAGCCGCGCGGTAAAAACCTGGCCGCGCTCGGTCGTGAACGTGACCTCGACGGTCCAGTATTCCCGCGCCTTGAATATCTCGATCTCGGCTTCGCGCTCGCAGATCAGGCGCAGGGCGACCGATTGCACGCGCCCGGCCGAGCGGCTGCCCGGCAATTTGCGCCACAACACCGGCGACAACGTAAAGCCGACCAGGTAGTCGAGCGCGCGGCGGGCCAGGTAGGCGTCGACCAGTTCGCGGTCGATCTCGCGCGGGCGGCGGAACGCCTCGATCACGGCGTTACGGGTGACCTCGTTGAACACCACCCGCTTGACGTCGACATCCTTCAACGCGCGGCGCGCCCGCAGCACCTCCTGCACGTGCCACGAAATCGCCTCGCCCTCGCGGTCGGGGTCGGTCGCGAGAAACAGCGCGTCGGCGCCGCGCATCGCCTGGACGATCTCCTTCATGTGCTTTTCGGATCTGCCGTCGACCTCCCACGACATCGCGAAATCCGCATCGGGCAGGACCGAGCCGTCCTTTGCCGGCAGGTCGCGCACATGGCCGTAGCTGGCGACGACCTTGTAGTCGCTGCCGAGATATTTATTGATGGTTTTGGCTTTTGCCGGCGATTCGACGACGACGACTTTCATTGGCCGTTTCGTTCCAGGAATGTCGGGCTCGGGGTGTCGTTCCAAGGGTGTCGGACTGCGAACAAAGATGACAATTCCTGCGCATTCGTCATGCCCGCACTCGTCCTGAACTTGCCATCAGCATTCTTCCGCCGGGTTTAAATTGCAGGAATTGCTGCTTTGGCCTCGGTCGTGACGTTCTGAACGGCGGTCAAATCAGCATTTAGCGCAACGAGACGAGATTGCCCGGGTGACGCTCGACCCGCCCCGACAGTTCCAGTTCGAGCAGCAGCGTGGCGACCGCGGATGCTGTCAATTGGCACTGGCGCACCAGTTCGTCAACAGCAACCGGTGTCGGCCCCAGTCTTTCGAGGATCAGGTCGAGCGCGTCCTCGTCCGCCGCCGGCTCGCCGGCCCCGCCCTTGGGTGCGTCCAACGGCCGCTTTTCTCCGGTCGGCAATGGCGGGGGCGCGAAGGGCAGGGGCGCGGGGCGCAGGCGCGGGCGCGGCGGCGACGGCCCCTGCACCAGCGGTCCGAGCTGGGTCAGCACGTCTTCGGCGGTCTCGGTCAGCGTGGCGCCCCGGCGCAGCAGGTCGTTGGCGCCGCGGCAGCGCGGGTCGAGCGGCGAGCCGGGCACGGCGAAGACCTCGCGCCCCTGTTCGAGCGCATAGCGCGCGGTGATCAGCGATCCCGAACGCGCCGCCGCCTCGACCACCAGCACGCCCAGCGCCATGCCGGAGATGATCCGGTTGCGGCGCGGGAAATGGCGCGCCTGCGGCTCGCTGCCGAGCGGCAACTCGGCGACGACCGCCCCCTGTCGCCGCATGGCATCGAAAAGTCCGCGGTTTTCTTCGGGATAGACGATGTCGGCGCCGCCGGCGACAACCCCCGCGGTGCCGGTGTCGAGCGCGCCCAGATGGGCGGCGGCGTCGATGCCGCGGGCGAGCCCGGAGACGACGACAAGCCCGCTCTCGCCGAGCGCGGCGGAGAGCTCGCGGGCGAGACGCCGCCCGTTGGCCGAAGCGTTGCGCGCGCCGACCACCGCCACCATCGGCCGGTCGAGCAATTCCGCCTGGCCGAGCACGGTTATGACCGGGGGCGCATCCTCGACCTGGGCGAGCGCGCCCGGATAGAGGGGCTCGCCCCAGCAGACCAGCCTGCCGCCGAGGCGACGCAGTGCGGCCAGCTCGGCCTCGGCCGCCGCCCGGGTCGTCGCGACGACGGTGCGCGCGCGCTCGCCGCGGCGCGCCAGGCGGGGCAATGCGTCGAGGGCGGCGCGGGCCGAACCAAAGCGGCGCAGCATCGCGTAAAAGCTGACCGGGCCGACCGTTTCGGTGCGGCTGAGGCGCAGCCAGTCGAGGCGCTCTTCAGGATCGAGCTCGCGCGCGGCCAGGGCTTGTCTCAGCCTCGCCGGAACGAAATCCGGTGTTCCCGGCCCGCGATCAGGCGCCGGATGTTGGCGTGATGGCGCAGGGTGACCAGCAACGCCAAGACCGCGATCAGGATCGCCGTGGCGCCGTTGGCAAGAAACGGTGCGATCGCGGCGCTGATGGCGGCAGCGACCAGCGCCGCCAGCGACGAATAGCGCGACATGAACGCGACCGCGAGCCAGATCAGCGCCGCGACGAGCGCCACCGGCCAGGCGAGCGCGATCACCACCCCGAGTGCGGTCGCCAGTCCCTTGCCGCCGCGAAAACCGAGCCAGACCGGAAACATGTGGCCGAGCACCGCGGCCATTCCGGCCGCCAGCGCCGCCGGCTCGCCCCAATGCCAGGCGACCGCCGTCGCCGCCCAGCCCTTGCCGACATCGCAAAGCAGCGTCACCGCCGCCAGTCCCTTGCTGCCGGTGCGCAGGACGTTGGTGGCGCCGATATTGCCCGAACCGATGCTCGCGGATGTCGCCATAGCCGGCAAGCCGGCTCACCACCAGCCCGAACGGGATCGAGCCCAGCAAATACCCGACGGCGGCAGCGAGCATGACATTGGTCACCGCCTGCCGCCTTTTCGAATGTCTCCTCCCACAAAGCGGAGAAAGAAGGGGGCTGCTTGGGTCACTCCCACCGCCTGCATCGATCGGCTACGAGATTGCTTCGTCGCTTTGCTCCTCGCAACGACAAGTTCTCTCTCGGGTGTCATTGCGAGCGCCGCGAAGCAATCTCGATGTTGCGACGCGATAAAGGCAGCCTCACCCATCGCGCCGGAAGACCGTGCGGCCGTCGACGATCGTGCGCACGACCCGGCCCTGAACCGGGCGGCCGTCGAACGGCGCGTTCTTCGATTTCGAGCGGAACTCGTCGGTGCTGATGCGCCACGGCTCGTCCGGGTCGAACAGCACCAGGTCGGCCGGCGCCCCCTTTGCCAGCCTCCCCACCGGCAGGCGCAGGATATGTGCCGGGTTCCGGGTCAGCCGCGCCATCACCTCGATCAGGCTGAGATGGCGGTTGTGGTAGAGCTCGAGCGACAGCGCCAGCAAGGTCTCGAGCCCGACGATGCCGTAGGCGGCCGAGCTGAACGGCAGCCGCTTCGAATCCTGGTCCCACGGCGCGTGGTCGCTGGCGATCGCGTCGATCGTGCCGTCGCGCAGGCCTTCGACGACGGCGCGGCGGTCCCATTCGCTGCGCAACGGCGGCGACAATTTGGCGAACGTCCGGTAGTCGCCGATCGCGGTTTCGTTGAGCGTGAAATAGGGTGGGGCGGTGTCGCAGGTCACCGGCAGCCCCTGAGCCTTCGCCCGCCGGATCGCCTCGATCCCGGCCGCGGTCGACAGATGCGCGGCGTGGTAGCGCGCCCCGGTGATCTCGACGAGCCGCAGGTCGCGCTCGACCATGATGATTTCCGCGGCGGGGGTGATCGCCGGCAGGCCGAGACGGGTGGCGATCTCGCCCTCGTTGACCTCGCCGGCGCCGCCCAGGCTCGGCTCTTCGGGATGCTGCAGCACCAGCAGGTCGAAGGTGCGGGCATAGGACAGCACCCGGCGCATGACGAGCGCGTCGGCGACCGCCTTGGTCCCGTCGGTAAAGCCGACCGCGCCATTGGCGGCGAGCAGGCCCATCTCGGTCAGTCGCTTGCCGGCCAGCCCCTTGGTCGCGGCGGCATAGGTGTGGACCTTGGCGAGCCTGACCTCGCGCGCCCGGCGGGCGAGGAACTCGACCACCGAGACGTCGTCGACCGGCGGCTCGGTGTTGGGCAATGCGACCATCGTCGTCACCCCGCCCGCCGCCGCGGCCTGGCCGCCGCTCTCGATCGATTCCATGTGCTCGGCGCCGGGCTCGCGCAATTGCACGCGCATGTCGACGAGGCCGGGCGCGAGGCACAGCCCCCTGCCGTCGATCACCTCCGCATCGGCGCATGAAATCGCGCCGCCGAGCGCTGCGATCCGTTCGCCTTCGACCAGCAGGTCGCCGGTCGCGTCGAGCCCGCTTTCGGGATCGAGCAGCCGGGCGCCGCGGATCAGCGTCCGCGCTGTCACGTATTACTCCGCCGCACCACGGAAACTGGTACGGTTTTCATTTAATTGGCCGGCGGGCCGTTGCCGAGATCGCGGGTCAGGATCTCGAGGCAGGCCATGCGGACCGCTACCCCCATCTCGACCTGATGGCGGATCAGGCTGCGGTCGATGTCGTCGGCGACCTCGCTGCCGATCTCGACGCCGCGGTTCATCGGACCCGGATGCATGATCAGCGCGTCCGGCCTGGCGGCGCGCAATTTTGCGTAGTCGAGCCCGAAAAAGTGGAAGTATTCGCGCGTCGACGGCACGAACGAGCCGTGCATGCGCTCGTTCTGCAGCCGCAGCATCATCACGATGTCGACATCGGCGAGGCCGGCCGCCATGTCGTGAAACACCTCGACGCCGAGCCGTTCGATCTCGGCCGGCAGTAGGGTGCGCGGCGCCACCACCCGTACCCGGGCTCCCATCGTGTTCAAGAGCGCGATGTTCGAGCGCGCGACGCGGCTGTGCAGAACGTCGCCGCAGATCGCGACGGTGAGGCCGCCGAGCCTTCCCTTGCGGCGGCGTATCGTCAGCGCGTCGAGCAGAGCCTGGGTCGGGTGCTCGTGGCTGCCGTCGCCGGCATTGACGACGGCGCAGTCGACTTTTTCCGAGAGCAGCTGCACCGCCCCCGATTCGGGGTGGCGCACGACCAGCACGTCGGCGTGCATCGCGTTCAAGGTCATCGCGGTGTCGATCAGGGTCTCGCCCTTGACCATCGAGCTGACCGCGACGGCCATGTTGATCACGTCGCCGCCGAGCCTCTTGCCGGCGACCTCGAACGAGGTGCGGGTGCGGGTCGAGTTCTCGAAAAAGCAGTTGATGATCGTGCGGCCGCGCAGCAGCGAGCGTTTTTTTTCGGCCTGGCGGTTCAGCTCGACATAGCCGTCGGCGAGGTCGAGAAACTGTTCGATCTCCGCCGGCGACAATCCCTCGATGCCGAGGAGGTGGCGGTGCCGGAACGCGGTGTCGCAATCGGCTCCCTGCATGAAGCCGGCACTATAGTTCCCATGCCGCTCCCCGGCAAGGCTTGGCGGCTTGTCATGGCCGAGGTTGCCGAGAGAGCGCCGTCGCCTATGTATATCCTCTCAGTATCTCCCGAGGCTCCTCATGCCACGCTCGACCGTTTTCAAGAGCAATCGGACCCAAGCCGTGCGCCTGCCAAAGGCCGTTGCATTTCCCGATAGCGTGCGACAGGTCGAGGTCATCAAGCTCGGCCAAGGGCTCCTGATTACGCCCGTCGGCCGTCGTTGGGATGATTTCTTCCTGAGTGGGCCTGAGGTTTCGGAGGATTTCATGAATGAGCATGCCCACCCTCCTGCGGACGAGCGCGAGCCTTTGTGATGCTGCGCTATATGCTCGACACCGACATCTGCATTTACGTTCTCAAACGTCGCCCTCCGGAGCTGAGGGAACAGTTCGACCGCCTCGCGGAGGAACTGTCGATATCGAGCGTGACGCTCGCCGAGCTTTATTACGGAGCGGAAAAATCGAGCCGCCAAGTCGCAAATCGGCATGCGGTCGAGGAATTCGCCGCGCGGCTGGAGGTCTTGCCGTTCTCGGCGGACGCCGCCGTGCATTATGGCCAGGTTCGCGCGGAGCTCGAGCGGGACGGCCGGCCCTGCGGCCCCTATGACATGATGATCGGCGCTCACGCCCGCAGCGCGGGCTTGACCGTGGTCACCAACAACCTCCGCGAATTCGAGCGCATGCCCGGAGTGCATGTCGAGAACTGGGCCTAGTGGTCCGATCGAAACGCTTGGTTCCCAAGCGTTTCGTGAATCGGCCCACCAGATTATAGGTTGGTGGTGCGATGCCAACAGATGGGGATCATCCGTTGGCATCGCACCACTAAGCCCGGTCGCGTTCCGACGGGTCATTTAGGCGCGGTCGCGTCCCGACGGATCGCGGAGTGCGCCGCGCGTCCGATAAAATCGAGGCAGCCCTGCAGGATGTAGGCGGCGGCGACGCGGTCGACGATTTCGGCGCGGCGCTTGCGCGTCATGTCGGCGGCGATCATCTCGCGGGTCACCGCGGCGGTGGAGAGCCGCTCGTCCCACAATGCCACCGGCAGGTCGCGCAGGGCGAGGAGGTTGCGGGCGAACTGGCGCACCGACTGGGTGCGCGGCCCGTCGCCGCCGGACAACACCAGCGGCAGCCCGATCACCAGCCCGCCCACGCCATGCGCGTCGACCAGCGCCAACAGCTGCGCGATGTCGTCGCGAAAGCGGCGGCGGCGGATCGTGTCGAGCGGGGTGGCGATGACCCGGCGGGTGTCGGAGAGCGCCAAGCCGATCGTCTTGGTGCCGACATCGAGCCCCATCAGCCGGGCGCCCGCCGGCACCGCCTCCGCCAGCGCCGCCGGGTCGGCTAGAATCATCGCGCACGATACCTTATTTTACGTGTCCTGGGATTTTACGTGTCCTGGGCGCGGGTTCCGGAGCATTAGAATCATGGCGTTGGACAGAACATGGCGTTAGACGCGGCCGCGGTGGCGCACATCGCCGCGCTGGCGCGGATCAGGCTTTCGGCGAGCCGAGCTCGAACCGCTGGCCGACGAGCTGTCGCAGATCCTGAATTGGGTCGAGCAGCTGAACGAGGTCGACACCAGCGCCGTGGCGCCGATGGCGAGCGTGGCGGCGAGCGGCCTGCCGATGCGCGAGGACCGGGTGACCGACGGCGATTGCCGCGAGGCGATCCTCGCCAACGCGCCACGGCGCGTGCGCGCGGGTTCTTCGCCGTGCCGAAGGTGATCGAGTGAGCAACGCGCTGACCGCGCTGACCCTCGCCGAGGCGCGCGACGGGCTCGCCCGCAAGCAGTTTTCGGCGCGCGAACTGACCGAAAGCTATGTCGCCGCGGTCGAGGCGGCGCGGCCGCTCAACGCCTTCATCACCGAGACGCCGGAGCGGCGCTCGCGAAATGGCCGCCGCCGCCGACCGCAGGCTGGCGCGCGGCGAGGCGCGCCCGCTCGACGGCATCCCGATCGCGGTCAAGGACCTCTATTGCACCAAGGGGGTGCTGACCACCGCCGGCTCGCACATCCTCGACGGGTTTCGTCCGCCCTACGAATCGACGGTGACCGAAAAGCTGTGGCAGGCCGGCGCGGTCATGCTCGGCAAGGCCAATCTCGACGAGTTCGCGATGGGCTCGTCGAACACGACGAGCTTTTACGGCCCGGTCGAAAACCCGTGGCGCAGCGCCGCGGGGACAACCGGCCGCTGGTGCCGGGCGGCTCGTCGGGCGGCTCGGCGGCGGCGGTGGCGGCGCGCGCGGCAGTGGCGGCGACCGGCACCGACACCGGCGGCTCGATCCGCCAGCCGGCGAGCTTTTGCGGCATCGTCGGGCTGAAGCCGACCTATGGCCGCTGCTCGCGCTGGGGGGTGGTCGCCTACGCCTCGTCGCTCGACCATCCGGGGCCGATGACGCGCACCGTGCGCGACGCCGCGATCATGCTGCGCGCCATGGCCGGGCACGACCCGCAAGGATTCGACCTCGGCGCCATTGCCGGTGCCCGATTACGAGGCCGCCTTGACCGGCGACATCCGCGGCTTGCGCGTCGGCATCCCGCGCGAATATCGCGCCGACGGCATGCCGGCCGAGATCGAGGCATTGTGGCAACGGGGCGTCGACTGGCTGCGCGATGCCGGGGCCGAGCCGGTCGAGATCAGCCTGCCGCACACCAAATACGCGCTCGCGGCCTATTACATCATCGCCCCGGCCGAGGCGTCGTCGAACCTGGCGCGCTACGACGGGGTGCGCTTTGGGCTCAGGGTCGACGGGTCGAGCCTCGACGAGATGTACGAGTTGACCCGCGCGGCCGGGTTTGGCGCCGAGGTCCGCCGCCGCGTGCTGATCGGCACCTATGTGCTGTCGGCCGGCTATTACGACGCCTATTACCTGAAGGCGCAGCGGGTGCGCGCGCTGATCGCCCAGGATTTCGCCGCGGCCTTCGAGCGGGTCGACTGCCTCCTGGCGCCGACCGCGCCCTCGGCCGCCTTCGCCATCGGCGAGAAGAGCGACGACCCGGTCGCGATGTATCTGAACGACGTGTTCACGGTGCCGGCGAACCTTGCCGGGTTGCCGGCGATCTCGGTGCCGGCCGGGCTGTCCGCCGACGGGCTGCCGCTCGGCCTGCAGATCATCGGCCGCGCCTTCGACGAGGCGACGGTGCTGCGGGTCGCCGCAGGTGCTGGAGCGCGCCGCGCAATTTGATCATCTGCCGGGCTTTGTCGCCGGCGAACGGTGACGAAGCCACCCGGTCGAATTTTGCTCCCTCTCCGCCCTTGGGGGCGGAAGGTACGGTGGGGGCGGGCGGTATTGTAGGGCCATCGGGTTATTTAATTGAACGGCGGGGCAGCAAAAACGAGCAGCAAGTGTGGGGCCGATGAGTGAGGCATAATCCGCCTACGGTATCGAGACGGTCCTGGCGGAAGGCGCTTCGCTTTTCCGCCCTACGAGGATGGGTTGGATAGGGACAAATGGGCGGATTGATCGAAGGCCGCACCGGACCTTGGGAAATCGTGATCGGGCTCGAAGTGCATGCCCAGATCGTGTCGCAGGCGAAGTTGTTTTCGGGGGCCGCGACCGCGTTCGGGGCCGAGCCCAACACCCAGGTCTCGCCGGTCGACGCCGCTTTTCCGGGGATGCTGCCGGTCATCAACCGCGTCTGCGTCGAGCAGGCGGTCAAGACCGGGCTCGGTCTCGACGCCGAGATCAATTTGACGAGCGTCTTCGACCGCAAGAACTACTTCTACCCCGACCTGCCGGCGGGCTATCAGATCTCGCAATATTTGCAGCCGGTCGTCGGCAAGGGCCGGGTCGTGCTCGACATGCCCGACGGGTCGGCGCGCGAGATCGGCATCACCCGGCTCCATCTCGAACAGGATGCCGGCAAGAGCCTGCACGACCAGCACCCGAGCCTGACCTATGTCGACCTCAACCGCGCCGGGGTCGGGCTGATGGAGATCGTCTCGGAGCCCGATCTGCGCAGCGCCGAGGAGGCCGGGGTCTACCTGCGCAAGCTGCGCTCGATCCTGCGCTATCTCGGCACCTGCGACGGCAACATGGACGAGGGCTCGATGCGCTGCGACGTCAACGTCTCGGTGCGGCATCCGGGCGAGCCCTACGGCACGCGCTGCGAGATCAAGAACGTCAACTCGGTGCGCTATGTGATGCAGGCGATCGAGTACGAGGCGCGGCGCCAGGTCGAATTGCTCGAGGAGGGCGGCAAGGTCGCGCAGCAGACCCGCCTCTACGATGTCGCGCGCGGCATCACCCGGCCGATGCGCTCAAAGGAGGAGGCGCACGACTATCGCTATTTCCCCGACCCCGACCTGCTGCCGCTGGTGCTCGACCCCGATTGGGTCGAGGGGCTGCGCGCCGAACTGCCCGAATTGCCCGACGCAAAAAAGGCGCGGTTCGTGTCGGCGCTCGGCCTGTCGCCGGAGGACGCGGCGGTGCTGGTCGCCGAGCAGGCGACGGCGCTGTTCTTTGAAGAGGCCGCCGCGGGGCGCGACGCCAAGGCCGCTGCCAACTGGGTTACCGGCGACCTGTTCGCGGCGTTGAACCGGCTCGGCATCGGCATCGAGCAGTCGCCGGTGTCGCCCGCCCAGCTCGGCGCGCTGATCGACCTCATCGCCGACGGCACGATCTCCGGCCGGCTCGCCAAGGACGTGTTCGCCGAGATGGTCGCGATCGGGTGCGGACCCCGCCGCGATCGTCGAGAAGAAGGGCCTGCGCCAGGTCACCGACGCGGGCGCCATCGCCGCCGCGGTCGACGCGGTGCTCGCCGCCGAGGCCGCCAAAGTCGCCGAGTACCGCGCCGGCCGCGACAAGCTCTACGGCTTTTTTGTCGGCCAGGTCATGCGCGCGACCCAAGGCAAAGCCAACCCCGCGCTGGTCAACGAGCTGCTGAAGAAGAAGTTATCTCGGTAAGCGTCTCTATCAAAATTGGGGATCGCAATGCCTCGTGTCGTTCCTAGCCAAATCGTTGAGGTTATTGATCAGCTATTTCCGGAAGTACGAACAAATAATCGGGCAACGATCCGTTCTGGTCCCTCCCTTGCTGCAGTCTTATCCCTCACAAAAGAGCTAGCACCTGAGCTGCTGACGCTCTCTGGACAAGATTTGAGCGATTATATTGTTTCTATATCATTGGCAGAAACTATCCAGAAAATCTGGACCGGAGGCGGTAATTCATTTCAGGTGAACGAACACAGGGGCATGAGCATGATGGCGTTGCTTCGCCAAGCATTGGCGAAATGCCCCGATGAAGTGCCATCGCCCGGTACGACAGAGTTGGTGTTTATTGTCGACGCTGATCTGCGCGAAAGCATACGCCGGGATGTCAGCGCCGCGAACCAGGACATGGTGAACGCTGAATGGAAAGGCGCCACTGTGCTCGCAGGCTCTGCGACGGAGGCCCTGCTGTTATGGGGCATCAAAGGGAAGGTAGAATTTATTACGGCGGCGGTCCAAGCGTTGGTCACCGCGGGGGTGCTTCCTCAAAAGCCCCATTCAAAGCCCGAGCGGTGGGCCTTTATCGAACTCATTGAGGTGGCGCATCAACTCGGCCTGGTTACCCGGGACACCGCGACGCAGGCACGGTTGGGAAAGGATGTTAGAAATCTCATTCACCCCGGACGCGCCGCACGTCTCGGACAAGCATGCGATCGGGCGACAGCGCTGTCGGCGCTTGCTGCCGTTGAGCACGTGGTTCGCGATTTGAGGCGCTGACCTCGGACTGAATATCACCGAATGGTGAATTCGGTACTCAGGCCTTCAGGTGCGCGTAAGCGATTTCATTTGGGGCGATCGGGCGGACCACGTTTGCGGGGACTGTGACCACCGAAACGGTCTCACCCGCCAAGGTCAGGAACTCGACTTCAAACCCGGCGCCGTCCTGGGGGACACGCAGAACCCAGCCGACGTCGCCGGCCTCAAGCCCCTCATCAGGGACATTTTTCGTCAACGACCGGATCGAGTTCTTTCATTCGCTGGCCGCCGCCAGAAGTGCGGCGGCGGCGCCGAGGTCCTCCGGCCGGTTGGCGTTGAAAAACGGGTCGACCGGCCAGTCGGCGAACGCAACCGTCGCCAAGCGATGGCGCGCGGTCCACTCGTCGACCTTGCGGATGCCCTCTTCGACGACGGCGCGGCGCAAATCCTCGCGCAGGCGCACCGGCCACAGACCGAAGACCGGGTGCGACCGGCCGCCCGAGGCGGCGCAGGCGAGATCGGCGCCGGCCTCCTCCAGCCCCTGCGCCAAGCGGGCGACGAGGTCTCGCGGCAGGAACGGCGCGTCGGTGGCGACGCTGGCGACGATAAGGGCAATCCGGGCAGTTGGCCGCGGCCCAGTCGAGCCCCGCCAGCACCCCGGCGAGCGGGCCTGCGAAATCGGCGACGCTGTCGCGCACCACCGGCAGACCGCAGCCGGCAAAGCGCCCCGGGTCGCCGTTGGCGTTCAGCACCAGCGCCTCGACCTGCGGCCGCAGGCGTTCGATCACCCGGTCGAGCAACGAGACGCCGCCCAGCAGGCGCAGCGCCTTGTCGCCGCCGCCCATGCGCCGCGACTTGCCGCCCGCCAGCAGCAGGCCGACGATTTTCACGCCGCGTCCTCGGTGACGCCCGACTTGCGGGCAAAGCGCGGATGCTCGTCCGCGACGGCCCGCGGGTCGCTGTCGAACACGATGCGCTCGCTGCCGGCCAGTGCCACAAACCGCTTGCCCTTGGCGCGGCCGATCAGGGTCAGCCCGGCCTGGCGCGCGAGGTCGACCCCCCAGGCGGTAAAGCCCGAGCGCGAGATCAGGATCGGGATGCCCATCTGCACCGTCTTGATCACCATCTCCGAGGTCAGCCGCCCGGTCGTGTAAAAGATTTTGCCGGCGGGCGACACGCCGTGCAGGTGCATGTAGCCGGCGATCTTGTCGATCGCGTTGTGGCGGCCGACATCCTCGACATAGATCAGCGGCCGGTCCTCCTCGCACAGGACGCAGCCATGGATGGCGCCGGCGGCGAGATAGAGGCTCGGCACCGTGTTGATCTTGCGGGAGAGCGCGTAGATCCACGAGGTGCGCAGCACCGCGGCGGGGTCGAGGCGGACCTCCTCGAACTTCTCCATCAGATCGCCGAAGACGGTGCCCTGCGCGCAGCCCGAGGTCAGCGTCTTCTTGCGCAATTTGTCCTCGAAATCGGTCTCGCGGTCGGTGCGCACGACGACGGTTTCGAGCTCCTCGTCGTAGTCGATGCCGGTGATCCGGTCCTCGGCCCTCAGCATGTTCTGATTGAGCAGATAGCCGACCGCGAGATAGTCCGGATGATCGCCGATCGTCATCATCGTCACGATCTCGCGGCCGTTCAGAAACAAGGTCAGCGGGCGCTCCATGACGACCGCGGTCTCGATCGGCCGGCCTTCGTGGTCGATGCCGGCGACGGTGCGCGTCAGCCGCGGGTCGTCGGGCTGCGGACGGACGGTGAATTCCTGCA
The DNA here is from genome assembly GCA_963775525.1 of uncultured Alphaproteobacteria bacterium. Classification (GTDB taxonomy): domain Bacteria; phylum Pseudomonadota; class Alphaproteobacteria; order ATCC43930; family CGMCC-115725; genus AP-15. The sequence continues at coordinate 79,216 of CAVZJF010000074.1, forward strand.
TGTTGTGATGATGGGGCGCGCCGCCTCACGCTGCAAGACGGCGACTGCGATCGGCGCCTCGCGTAGGCTTCCCGGCCCGGTCGTCGTATATAGAGGCTGATCAGAAGTGCCCGAGACGGGAGCTGCCATGGCCGAAGTGACGAATTTATACGACCAGGACTTTGTCGCCTGGTCGAAACAGCAGGCGGAGGCCTTAAGGGCCGCCGCCGGCACCGGCTCGAACCAAGTCATCGATTGGCAGAACCTGGCCGAGGAGATCGAAGATTTGGGGATTTCGCAAAAGTGGGCTCTCGGCAGCCAAATCCGGCGGGTCATTCGCCACCTGCTGAAGCTCGAGTATTCGCCAGCGACGCGACCCCCGACGGGGATGGGAAGAATTCGATCGTGGACGCCCGGACCGAGATCGAGGATCTGCTGGAGCGCAGCCCGAGCCTCGCGCAGGAAGTCGTCGCGAGATTGCAAGGCAGACAAAACGCTCGGCCAAACTCGCGATCAGGGATCTCGATCATCGCGGCGAACTCGACCCCGCCACAACAGCGCAGGTGCAAGCGGCCATCCTACACCGAACAGCAGGTCATCGGCGACTGGTTTCCCGAGGAGCCGCCAGCCGGCGCGGCGATGACCATGACGCGATCGGGGGCGACATTTCCCGATCGTCTGCCTATCTTCAAAAGGGAGACCGGCGCTGCCGCGAACGAGAACCGTATGATCGACCCGTTTGGACGAAAAATCACGTATCTGCGCGTATCGGTCACCGACCGCTGCGACTTCCGCTGCGTCTACTGCATGGCGGAGGAGATGACGTTCCTGCCCAGGGCCGAGCTGCTGACCCTCGAGGAGCTCGACCGCGTGTGCAGCGCTTTCACGCGGCTCGGCGTCCGGAAATTGCGGCTGACCGGCGGCGAGCCCCTGGTGCGGCGCGGCATCATGAAGTTGTTCCGCTCGCTCGGGCGGCATATCGACGCCGGGGCGCTCGACGAATTGACCCTGACCACGAACGGCAGCCAGCTCGCGCGCTATGCCGACGAATTGCGCGATTGCGGGGTGCGCCGCGTCAACGTCTCGCTGGACACGCTCGATCCCGCCAAATTCACCGAGGTCACGCGCCGCGGCCGGCTCGATGTCGTGCTCGATGGGCTGCGGGCGGCAAAGGCCGCCGGGCTGGCGGTGAAAATCAACACCGTGGCGTTGCGCGGCGTCAACGAGGACGAGTTCGACGACCTCGTCGCCTGGTGCGGCGACCAGGGTTTCGACCTCGTCTTTATCGAAGTCATGCCGATGGGCGACATCGGCGGCGAGAACCGGCTCGAGCAATACCTGCCGCTGTCGATGGTGCGCGCCCGCCTCAACCGGCGCTGGACGCTCGACGACACCGACTACCGCACCGGCGGGCCGGCGCGCTACGCCACGGTGCGCGAGACCGGCGCTCGGCTGGGCTTTATCACCCCGCTCACCCACAATTTTTGCGAGAGTTGCAACCGCGTGCGGCTGACCTGCACCGGCACGCTTTACATGTGCCTCGGCCAGGAAGACGCCGCCGACCTGCGCACGCCGCTGCGCCAGTCGGAGGGCGACGAGGTCCTGACGGCGGCGATCGCCGAGGCGATCGCGCGCAAGCCGAAGGGCCACGATTTCATCATCGACCGTCGTCACAATCGCCCGGCCATTGCTCGGCACATGAGCGTCACCGGCGGGTGACCGCTTCCGCTCCGGCCGGGGCGCCGCGGATCGCGGTTGTCGCCGCCGACACCGAAGCCGGCCAGCAAGCGCTTGCCGAACTGAACCGGCTTTATCCCTGCGTGGCGCCCGAGCAGGCCGAGGTCGTCATCTCGCTCGGCGGCGACGGCTTTATGCTCGAAACCCTGCATCGCTTCCTGCCGCAAGGGGTTCCGATCTACGGCATGCACCGCGGCAGCGTCGGCTTCTTGATGAACCACTATCGTCCGGAGGGACTGTTCGAGCGTCTGGCCGAAGCCCAGCCGGTGGTGTTGCATCCGCTCGAAATGGTCGCCCGCAACGAGCATGGAAGCCGCCATCGGGCGCTCGCCTTCAACGAAGTCTCGTTGCTGCGCGAGAGCCGCCAGGCAGCAAAGCTCAAGATCGTCGTCGACGGCGTCGTGCGCATCGACGAGTTGATGGCCGACGGGATTTTGCTGGCCACACCCCTCGGCAGCACCGCCTACAACCTGTCGGCGCACGGCCCGATCATCCCGCTCGGCGCCGGCGTTCTTGCGTTGACCCCGATCAGCGCGTTTCGCCCGCGGCGCTGGCGCGGCGCCTTGCTGCGGCACCAGGCGCAGGTCAGGATCGTGGCGCTCGAAACCGACAAGCGGCCGGTAAGTGCGGTCGCCGACTTCACCGAGGCGCGCGACGTGACGAGCGTCGAAATCCACGAAAACCGCGACATCGCGATGACCTTGCTGTTCGACCACGAGGCCAATCTCGAAGAGCGCGTCTTCAAGGAGCAGTTCGCGACCTGAGCGCTGCGGGGGCCTGAGCGTCCCCGCGGGCCTGAGCGTCCGGCGGGGCTGGGAGCGGCGGGGCTGAGCGGTGCGGCGGGCCCGGCCGAGAGCCCGCCGCGCGCGCGTTACGCGATCGTCAGGACACTGCCGGCGCGGTTGAATTCCTTGCCGATATAGCTCGCCAGCGCAGTCGAGGCGGCGCTGACGCTGCCGATCTCCCGGCCCGAGTTGAAGTCGTGGGAACCCTGCAGGACGACGTTCTGGGGCGGCATCTGCGGCGTGAAGAACACTTCGAGGGTCAGCATCGCGGTGTTCTGGGCGTCGGTCGCGCCGAAAATTACCCGCTTGGTGCTGGCGTAGTAGCCGACCTGCCGCTTGTCCTCGAAGACGGTGCCGCCCTCGTACTGCCACCGTCCGGCGGCGTCGTCGACGTTATTCAGGGTCGTGCGCTCCAACATCAGAGAGAGTGCCATTTTGAACCTCCTATCCTCGCGGTGCTTTGTGTCCGCGAGACCGTCATACCCAATTCTCTTGATGATCGCGTGTGATATACCTCACACAGCGCAAACTTAAGCCGGAACTATTTTATAAAGACTATATTTAATTTGTGGGTTATTTTCAGCGGTCGCCTCGGCATCGTCCGGATGCCGATCGCATACGCGCCTGGGGCGGGATCACGCCCGCTTAAAAAACACGCCGTCCTTCATGATGTGGGTCAGGTGCTCGCCCTGGCCGTCGAGCAAGGAAATGTCGGCGAGCGGGTCGCCGTCGACGGCGATCAAATCGGCGCGCGCGCCGGGCGCGACAACCCCGATCTCGCCGCCGCGGTTTAAGAGTTCGGCGTTGACGATGGTCGCCGAGCGGATGATGTCGTAGGGCGTCATCGCCTCGGCGCGGATGACGAATTCGCGCGACTGGTGGCGGTGCATCGGCACCCAGCAGGTCGGTGCCGAAGCCGATCTTGACACCGGCCGCCTGCAGTATTTCGAGCGAGCGCAACCCGGCCTCGCGCACGTCGCCGAGCTTCGCGAGGCTTACTTCGGGAAAGCCCAGCTCGCGGCCAAAGCGATGCATCGCGTCGAAGGTGACGAGGGTCGGCACGACAAAACCGTCGGCGCCGGCGACGTGCTCGGCGGTGGCGCTGTCGATCAGATTGCCGTGCTCGATCGAGCGCACGCCGAAATCGACCGAGCGGCGGATCGCCTCGGGCGTATAGGCGTGCGCCATCACATAGGTATGCCAGGCGCGCGCCTCCTCGACGATCGCGCGCACCTCCGCTTCGCTGTATTGCAGGTTCCACACCGGGTCATAGGGCGAGGCCACGCCCCCCGAGGCCATGATCTTGATCTGCGTCGCCCCCTTGCGCAGCTCGTCGCGCGCGGCACGGCGGCATTCCGCGACGCCGTCGGCGATGCGGGCGAGCCCGGCCCCGGCCTCGCAGCAGGCGCAGGCGACGACCGACACCGAGCGGGTGCGGGGCCGCAAATCGCCATGCCCGCCGGTCTGGCTCAATGCCCGGCCCGACGGGAAAATCCGCGGCCCGCGCACCAGCCCCTCTTCGACCGCCTCGGCGAGCCCGCCATCGGCGCCGCCGGCGTCGCGGATCGTGGTAAACCCGCGCAGCAGCATGCCTTCGAGCACTTTCGCGGCCTGCAACGTCACCAGGCTCACCGGCCGCTCGGCGAGCCGCGCCAGCACCTGGTCGACGGCGACCACGTGGACATGCGCGTCGATCAGCCCCGGCATCAGGGTGCGACCCTTAAGGTCGACAATTTCGGCGGCGGCGCTCTCGATCGGCCGGTCGGAGACCTCGCGGATCAGGCCGTCTTCGACGAGGACGTGGTGGTCCTCGCGGCGCTCGCTTCGGGCGCCGTCGACAACCGCGCAATTGGCAAAGACGACGGCCGCCATCGCACCAGCCCTCCCGCAATCTGTCCGGCCGAGCTTAGGGCGGATAACAGCCATGTGGAAGCGGGCTGCTTGCCGAACCGCCGGCCGGCGGCTAACGTCGCCCCAGCCAACTTTGAAGCCAACTCTGGGGAGGACAAGCGATGTCGACACTCGTGATCGGCGGCGCCGGCTTTATCGGCCGCCGGCTCATCCCGCTGCTGGCGCAGCGCGGCGAAGAAATCGTCTGCATGGACGTCAACCCCGCCACCGCCAATTACGAGGGCCTCGGCAAGCAGGTGCGGGTGGTGCGCGGCGATGTCAGCCAGTTCGACGACGTCATGGCGACGATGGTCGCGGCCAAGCCCGAGCGGGTCGTCAACCTCGCCTATTTCCTCGGCAGCGAGCATCCGCCGCGGGTCGCCTTCAAGCTCAACATCCTCGGCATGGACAATTGCTTCGAGGCGGCGCGGCTCGCCGGCGTCAAGCGCGTCGCCTATGCCAGCTCACTGGCGGTCAGCGGCGAGCAGCATTTCTACGGCGACCGCAACGTCACCGAGGACGATTTCCGCCACGGCCACGTGCAATACGCGATGCACAAGATCTTCAACGAGTGGCAGGCCCAGGACTACCGCGAAAAGCACGGGCTCGACATCACCGCGATCCGCCCCGCCAACGTCACCGGCAACGACAAGATCGTCGGCTCGGTCGACCACGTCAAAATCATCACCTTCCCGGCGCGCGGCCAGCCGATCTCGTTCCCTCATAAAGACGCGATGCGCTGCCCGATCCATGTCGACGAGGTCGCCGAGATCTTTGCCCGCGTGATCATGGAGGACAAGCCCAAGCACTGGGTCTACAACACCGGCGGCGTCGGCATCAGCCTCGGCGAGATCGCCGACCTCGTCCGCGAGTTCCTCCCCGACGCCAAGATCACCTTCAATCAGGACACCGGCGGCAAGCCGATCTCGGGCAACTACCTGATCGACAACACCCGCCTCGTCCAGGAATTCGGCGTGCAGTACCGCCCCTACCGCGAGCGCGTCCTGCAGATCATCAACGAAATCCGCCGCGAGCAAGGCCAGCCCGCGATCTCCGGACA
>CAVZJF010000075.1:0-24672 GCA_963775525.1 uncultured Alphaproteobacteria bacterium
GAGGAATGACCAGTTTCGGATAGAACCGCGACGAGAAGCTGATGATCGGCTCGACACAGCGGAAATGCTCGCGAAGAATGACCGCTCTACCTGGATAGATCATGCCGGCCAACTCATAAAGAGAGGTGGACGGGTCCATATGGTCAGCGAACGGAAGACTCGTCAGAAACGTCGTCCTGAGTTGGACGATCTTTCGATCCTCGATGCCGATGGCCGAGGGTGACACCTGCTTGTCATCGCCGACGATCAGAACCTTCTTTCCTCGGAGAATGGCCGGCAGAGCGGTGATATCGGATTGTGAGGCTTCGTCGATGATCACCAGATCGAAGGCTCCCAACTCGGCCGGCAATTGTTCGGCAACTCGCCATTCGGGGAGAATCGAACAAGGTACGGCTTGAGCCGCCTCGAATGCAGCGTCGCGAATGATGCGGCGATATCGCCCGGCGGTCCTTCCAGTTCCTCTACCTAGCCGCGCGATAGCAGAGGTGAACCTCGCGAGCGCCGCCTGCACTCGCTGGGTGAGGGTGCTCTTCATACCCAGAAAAGTTCGCAGCCGAACGACCTCGGCAAACAGACGGCGCTGTTCGGTCTCAGCCTTTACGCGAGCCTCTGAGAGCGCGCGCAACCCTTCTCGATCGCCGAGCGAGCGCAGGTAACCATCGCCTCGCGCCCACTCCCAGGCGGTTCGCCAGGTCGATGGCGTCCACTGATCACCATCACCGCTGACATCGTTTCGCAGGCGATCGGCCCACTGCGGCGCGCCAGAACGAGAAACCAGAGCGATGATCTCATCGAGGCGAGCAAAGGCATCCTTCAGACCGTATAGGCGCTGTGCCTCGGCAACAATTTCCTGATACGCCTCGACGATTGAACTCTGAGAAACCTGTGGGTCTCCCAAGTTTTCGCAGAAGTCAGCAAGAGTCGACAAAACGGCAAATCGGGGCGATTAGCTATTTCGAGAAGAAGCTGCCGTAACCCAGTTGCGACCGTTAAATCAGCCTTTTCAAGATTGGCGTTCAACGCCTCTAAGACGCTATCGCATTCTCCTCTGAACAACAGTCTCTCAGGGTCAACCCCGTAGGGGAATAAATCTTTGATGGCCTGCCGGTAAATGTCTACGTCGCGGTGGAAGCCGTGTAGCCGCTCTATGAGCCGACCCAGGCGAAGGAGTTCGCCCCGGGCATCCTGCCACTCGGACGGAAGAGGCGGGGCGCCGATCGCGCGTGCTATCCCGATCCACCGGCCGACAAAGCGGTGTCCGTCTTGCTGCCATTCTCGATACGCGCGGACAACGACCCAATCGGCAGGCGTCGATGGTGACCGACCCTCTACCCGGATGCCGTCAATCTTCGCCTTAAGACCGCCCCGGAACATCGAGAACATCCCGAACGGTTTCCGGCCTGCCGAAAGCTCGTGTAGTGCCTTGTCGAGTGCGGGGTCTGCGGTGTGATCGCACTCCAGCACCATTAACTCGTATTCTCGCCCCTGCCGGTGAATTTCGATCCAGGCCAGGAGCGCTTGATTGAGCGCCGTTAGCTGGGTGGGTTCAATTACCTTCCGCCCGAGCAGTGCGTGATAGATATCGAGGAGCCACGGCTCCTTACGGATCTCGCCCATAAAATCATCGAAGCCGACCACCCAATCGCGAAGCCGTCGCGCCGCTTCGGGGTCGGGCTTCATATAAGGAATTCGTCCCGACCGGGACGCCAACTTTATCTCTTGAACACGGCCGAGCTCTCCGTGAGCAGCAACGACCCGAGCCAGTGCCGGCAGATCGTCAGGAGCAGGGAGAGCGGCGGCGTCGTAACAGAGATCGGTCGATAAGAGCCGGCGGAGCGCTCGAAGCTCGTCTATTTCGGGGTCGGTAAACTTTGGAGCGTGTTGCTGGTCCAAGGTCAGCTTGTCAGTAAACCAATGATGTTCCGCGCGCTGCTCGGCAACATTTCGCGCCAATTCCATCGGGCTGATGTCAGCATCGCCATAGGGGAGGCGCGCCAGATTGCGCTCGGCGATGCGATGAAGTTCTCCGTCAATTCGTTCGATCTGCCGTCGAAGGTCGACGAGCCGAGCATGCCGCTCTCGAACTTGTTCGGTCACCAGCCGCGCATCAATAGACTTTGCCTCATCGGCGAGTATCTGCACCGCGTGCTGTAGCTGCCGCGCGCCCTCTCGATCATTGTGAATAACCGAGATCGCCAGATCGCGAATACCTTCCGGGATTTTTTCCTGTAAGGCTCTCAAAGCCTCCGGTGTTTTAGCGGTCACTAAAACGCGGCGACGGGTAGCGAGAAAGTGACAAATGATATTCGCAATGGTATGGGTTTTCCCGGTTCCCGGTGGCCCCTGGACGACGACACCTGTGCTGTCCTTGGCTTCAAGTCGACGGATAATTTCGATTTGATCATCGTTAAATGGGAGCGGAAAGAAGAATGTTTCCGCTCCTGCACCGCCAGTTGCCGGATTGCCCTGGTTGCCGGCCCCCGATCCCATCGATTGCCCGCCTGATTGCTGATCCGGAAGGACCAACTCCCGGCTGGATAGATCGATAGCATCGTAGTCAGTCGGGTCGAGAACCTCATCGGACGGTTCGACGACAAAAGCGACTGCCGGGTCGGGAAGCTCGTCTCGAGTCTCGACCTCGTCAACCTGTCTGATCAGACGTGCAATGTCGTCTCGCCGGAAGTCGCCACTTCGTTGCCGGACATAAAGAACCCAGGTGTCCGTGAGTCGGAGAAATGTGTCGGCGTCAGGAACGGTTCGGTCCTGCGGATCAGCGAGGGTATCCGGGTGGTAAATGCCGGTGGGCGACAGCCGGGCAGAGCAAGCCCGTAGAAGTTTCTCAATCGTATGCCCCTCAAAGGGGGAAAATCCGACATCAGGGTCCTCGACCGTCCGTTCTAATTGCTCGCCGATATCGTGCTGTACCGCTTTACTTCCTTCGACCTCGAGCGCGTGGAACGCCTTGAGCACCAACTGCGGCGAGGTCTGTCGCGGACGCACATTGAGGGACCCGTCCTCCTGAAGTTCGATCTCAACGAGTTGCTCGATGACTGGAACATTGACCCGCGTACTCTGGACAATCCAACGAACAATACCGACGCCGAAAACGAGTTCGATCGGAGTATCATCCCCAAGAGAAATCAAGCGTTGATAGATCTGGTAAATTTTATTGTATAATTCGATAGAGCGTCGTCGCGGTCTTTCGACATCAGCCCATTCAGCCCACGCCCCATCTACATAATTCTGCCAAAGTTGCTGAAATTCGAAAAGATTACAGACGCGGAGGATTACATCCATATGATCGGGAAAGGCCTCATCGGCTCCAACCGGACGCATGACATCCCCGACATCAGCAAGGAGCCCCGCTTCCGCAAGATCGGACACTTCCTCGATTGGAAGGCGAAGCACGCGCTCTGCCACCATCTGCGGCGGCTGGTCGGCTGACGGATGGGGCAAGTCAACCCAGCCATCGAAGATCGGGTCACAGTCTGGCGGACGGGTCTCACGCAGTCGATGAATTTGAGCCAAGCTTCGTCGTCGAGCGCGGTTTCAACGCCTTCCAGGGAGGCAACCTGGAATTCGTGGAAGTGTGGGTACGGCTCGCGGGCGAGATCGAGTGTCACTTTCTCGTTAAACGAGAGGAGTTCGTCTGTATACTTGAGAAGGTTACGAAGTCGGCTCTTCGTAGCCCCGAGCCCCTGCAGCATGCGCCCCCGCGACATTGGTCAATCGGCCCGTTTGCCGGTTTACCCGATGTATGCCAAAAAATTGCCAAGCGGCAGTTAAAACGACTGGGCCGCGACCGGTGAGGCGGCCGCTTGGCCTCTCGTTTTGCGGTTTCGGCCATCCGCAAAATTGCCTATTTCTTATGGCAAGCTGCGGCGTCAAAGCTGGTGGTCCCCGGGCGGCCGGCGGGGCGGCGCTGGACGGTCAGAGTCATTCCAACCGTGGGCGGTATCTGTTGTCGATCCGCTGTATTTTCAGCGGTGGGCCGGTTCGGGGTGGTTTGTGCCTCGTTTTGCGGCGGGCGCCCATCTCACCCCGACCCTCTCCCCCCGCGAGCGGGCGGAGAGGGAGGAATTACGCGCGGCGGCGCAGCCCTATGCGCGCGGCCGGTTAGGGCCGCGGCGGGTTAGGTTGGGGTAGGGCGTGCCGTCGCGGCGGGTGTAGAGGGCGGGTTTGCCGTCGGCGGGGGCGGTCATGTCGACGTCGCTGTAATGGCCGGTGTCGCCGGCAACGCGGGTGCCGATTTCGAGCACTTGGGCGTCGGCCCCGGAGCGGTTTTGCAGGCAGTGGCCGTTGGTGTCGTCGGCCGGGAAGCCGGCGGCGTCGCCGGCGTGAAGGATTTCGTCGCCGCGTCGGTCACCAGCACGATTTCGCCCGAGAGGACGTAGACGAACTCGTCGCTCGCGGTGTGCCAGTGACGCTGGCTCGACCACGCGCCGGGCGGCAGGCGCAACAAATTGACGCCGAACTGGGTCAGCCCGGCCGGGTCGCCGAGCCTGGTGCGCGCGCGGGCGCGGCACGGCTCGTCGAAGGGCGGCGGGTACAAGGTGCCGACGACCGGCGCGAGTGCGGCGATGTCGATGCGTTTTTTCATGGTGCGGTCCTCCGATAAGCTCAGCGGTGCCGTTGCGGTGTGCCCCTCGCCCCGGCCCTCTCCCCGCCCGCGGGGCGAGGGAGAGCCAGGATCGCCGCATTGCCCGGATTGGTCCGCGCATCCATGTGTGGACGGCCCGTTGGATGCAAGGGCGCTGGTGCAGCATTTGGCGGCGGTACGCGTGCGGTCATGTGTGCGGGGTGCTTGTGGCGCGGCCTTGTGGTGCGGCCTTGTGGTGCGGCCATGGCCGCGGGCCCAGATGGGTTTCGCGGACGATTCCCAAGCACGTTCAGCGTCGTCGTGCGCGCCGTTGGATGCGACGGGGTGTCTCGTCCGTCGGGTCGACCGATCGCCATCATCCACCCCGTGCAGGGTGAAGACGTGCTTGGACGTGTCGATGGCAACGCGCTTAAGCTTGATCGCGCACGGCCCTCCTGCATGCGTCTTGACGACCAAACCTTGGCGCACTTTCGATGCCGTCGGGCCGTCCACCCCGACACGTCTTGGAGGCCGAGACCTAGCCCGGCTCGGTCGCGGTGGGGCGCTCGCGCGGGCCGGCGAACGCGGTGACGACGCCGTGCAGGGTGCGCAGCTCCTGCTCGGTGCAGTGCGCGCGCTGGAACAGGCTGCGCAGGTTGCGGACCATGCTCGGACGGCTTTCGCGGTTGCGCAGAAAGCCGTTTTTGACCAGTTCTTCTTCGAGGTGCTCAAAAAAGTTCGACAGCTCGGCCTTGGTCGCCGGCCGGCTCAACCCGGTATGGAGGGTCTCGGGCGGGGCCTCGGCCGCGGCCGTAAACCACTCATAGCCGACGATCATCACCGCCTGCGCCAGGTTCAACGACGAGAAGCCGGGATTGAGCGGCACCGTCAGCACCGTGTCGGCCAAGGTCAAATAGTCGTTCAACAGCCCGGTGCGCTCCGGCCCGAACAACACGCCGCAGGGCTCGCCGGCGGCGAGGTGAGCGCGCATCTCGCCGGCTGCCTGGCGTGGGGTGACCTCGCGCCGAACCATGCCGCGGTCGCGCGCGGTCGAGGCGTAGACATGGACGAGATCGGCGGTCGCGGCCCGATCGAGGGGTAGAGCCGCGCCCGGTCGAGCACCGCGTCGGCGCCGCTCGCCGCCGCCACCGCCCGCTCGGACGGCCAGCCGTCGCGTGGTCGCACCAGCCGCAGATCGTCGAGCGCGCAATTCATCATCGCCCGCGCCGCGGTGCCGATATTCTCGCCGAGCTGCGGCTCGACCAGGATGATCGCCGGCCCGCCGGCCGCCGCGCGGCGGCGATGATCGGTGCCGGCCATGTTACTGCCTGCGTACCGGCGACGGCCGGCCATTGCTCAAGCTTCAGGCTGTGGACCGCGTCCAGGTGGTCCTGCCGTCCGGCTTGTCTTCGCGCAGGATGCCCTCGGCGACGAGTGTCGTCGCGGATGTGGTCGGCCTCGGCAAACCGGCGCTCGCGGCGCGCCGCCGGCGCGTTCACTGCGATCTGCTCCTCGATCCGGCGATCGTCGGCCTGGGTGCTGCCGCTGCAGCCAGTGCGAGCGGATCGCTGCTGCGAGACGATCCCCAGCAGCTGGCCGCCGCGCTTCGAGTGCGCGCTGCAATGCCGAGCTCGCTGGCGCCGCGAGCTGCGTCCGGTATGATCTCGTCCGGTAGCTCGTGCAGGCAACGTGAAGGGCGCGAGCGGCGTATTCAGATCGTCGTCGAGCGCGTCCAGCACCGGCTGAAGCGCCTCGTCGGGTTCGCCAAAGCGCTCGAACAGCGGATCGCCGCTCAGGGTCAGCGCGCGATAGAAGCGGTCGAGGGTATATTTCGCCTCGCGCAGCCGTTCTGCGGTCCAGTCGAGCGGGTCGCGGTAATGCGCCGACAGCAACGCCAGACGGATCGCCTCGCCCGGTGCGGCGGCCAGCGCGTCGCGCACGGTGATGAAATTCCCCTCGGACTTCGCCATCTTGGCGCCGCCGACGGTCAGCATCCCGTTATGCATCCAATAGCGCGCGAAGGGCCGGCCGTCATGGGCGCACACACTCTGCGCGATCTCGTTCTCGTGGTGCGGAAAGATCAGGTCGAGCCCGCCGCCGTGAATGTCGAAGGTCTCTCCCAGGGTGTTTTCGCTCATCGCCGAGCATTCGATGTGCCAGCCCGGGCGGCCGCGGCCCCACGGGCTGTCCCAGCCGGGCTGGTCGGGGCTCGACGGCTTCCACAGCACGAAATCGCCCGGATCCTCCTTGTAGGGGGCGACCTCGACCCGCGCGCCGGCGATCAGGTCCGCCCGGCTGCGCCGCGACAGCGCGCCGTATTTGTCATAAGAGGCGACCCGGAACAGCGCGTGGCCCTCGGCCGCATAAGCGTGGCCCGAGGCGATCAGCCGCTCGATCATCGCGATCATCTGCGGGATGTATTCGGTCGCGCGCGGCTCGATGTCGGGCGGCAGATTGCCGAGCGCCGCCATGTCCTCGTGAAAGATCGCGGTGGTGCGGCGGGTCAGCGCGTCGATCGCCTCGCCGTTCTCGCGGGCGGCGGCGATGATCTTGTCCTCGACATCGGTGATGTTGCGCACATAGCGCACATGGTCTTCGCCGTAAGTGTGGCGCAGCACCCGGTACAGCAGGTCGAACGCGACCACGGCGCGGGCATTGCCGATATGCGCGAAGTCGTAGACCGTCGGCCCGCAGACATACATCCGTACCCGTTCGGGATCGATCGGTTCGAAGGGCTCCTTGCGGCGCGTCGCCGAGTTATAGAGGGTGAGCGGCATAGGAACCGGGTAGCAGATTGCGCGCCCCCGGTCCATGCGGTCGGGAGCCCACGGCTGGGCCAGATAGCGACGGGCTTGTCAAGGATGACGGATTCTGGTCTGCTTAACCGACCAATTCATAATCTCGACACGGTAACCAATGATCACCGTCGGCGCGTTCGAAGCCAAGACGCATTTGTCGGCGTTGCTCGACCGCGTCGCGGCGGGTGAGGAAGTGGTCATCACCAGGCATGGTAAACCGCTGGCCCGCCTCGTCTCAGCCGATCACGTCGACCACACACGAGCAAAAGAGGCCTTTGAAAAACTGAAGGCGCTGCGCCGCGGCACGACACTCGGCGGCCTGTCCTGGAAGGAGCTGCGCGACGCGGGGCGCCCATGAGCGCCGGTGTCATTGATTCGTCGATCGCCTTGACGTGGTGCTTTGAAGACGAGGCTTCCGCCGAAACCGACAGGCTGTTCGAACGGGTTCGCGACGACGGGGCGATCGTTCCGGGTCTTTGGCATCTGGAACTGGGCAATGTTCTTCTTCAGGCCGCACGGCGCGGCCGCATCAGCCGGGCCGACATCGCGATACGGCTCGCGCTGATCGCAGATTTGCCGATTTCGGTAGACCAGGAGACGACGCTCCGTGCTTGGCGCGAAATACTGCTGCTGGCGCAGGCCGAAAACCTGACCGCTTACGACGCGGCATATCTCGAACTCGCCGCTCGCGGCGGTCTGCCGCTGATGACAAAGGACCAGGCGCTCGCCGCCGCGGCAAAACGGATCGGCGTCACCGTCTTGCCCTGAACCGCCGGTCGGCGGCGCCCGCTGCCTCAGGCGGCGCGCGCGCCGGCGCAGCACGCCAAAGGCCGCCAGACTGCCGGCGAGAAGGGCGAGCGTGCCGGGCTCGGGAACGTTCGCGGGCGGGTCGCCCGCTGTCGGCACAAAGGCGAGCGAGCCGGCAAAAGCGTCCTCGTCGTGCAGCTCGTTGTTCTGGGTCATCGACGCCGCGGCGAGCGTGCCGTCGAAATTACCGGCGGTGTTGGTGACCATGTCGCCGACCGCAAGCGCGCTGCCCGCCCAGTTCTGGAAGCTCAGGCTGCCCGAGCTGGTGAAATTCCACAGCAAATCGGCCGCACCGGTGAATTCGTTCAGGTTCGGCAGGCTGCCGGTGCCGCTGACATTGATGATGACGGTGTCGACGCCGTTGACGTTGACGCCGTGAAAGTTCTGGTCGTTGAGTGCGGCGACCGTGGTGTCGATGATGTCGTAGGTCTTGCCGTTGAGCGTATGGGCCGCCGTCGCGGTGATTGTCTTGTTCTGCAGGGCGTTGCCGGTCAGCGTCTGGTCGGCGGTGAGGGCGTCGAGCGCGTTCGAAAGATCGGTCAGCGGGGTTTGAAAGGTCGCGGCAAAGCTCGGCAGCGCAAACGCGGTGGCCGGCGCCACCTTGGTGGCGCTGTGCCCGGCCTCGACCGAACCGGTGTTGGAGCCGCCGTAAAAGAGGTTGCCGTCCTTGACCGCTGCCGTGTTGTCGCCGGCGACATTGGCCGAGCCCCCCGAATTCTGCAGGCTCACCGCCGAACCGGCGAGCGCGCCGCCGACGTAAAGGTTCGACCCGCCCTCGATGTTCAGCGCCGATCCGCCGGTGGCGCTGCCGTAGACGTTGAGACCGCCAAAACCATAAGGCGTGCCCGCTACGGTCAGCGGCATATTGCCGGCGCAATTCTTAAAGCAGAAATTGGCGGTGCCGTCGTTGAGGCCGCCGCCGACCGCCGCGCGCCCCTCGGTCTCGCTCGAGTTGACGCTCAGCGACCCGAAAATCACCTGGTTGAAGTTGCCGAGAATGGCCTGATCCAGGGTCAGCTCGGCCCCGCTCAAGGCGCCGGCATGGGCGCCGCTCGCGCCCAGCAGCGCCATGCCGCCGAGCAACGCCGCCGCCGGCCGCAAACAGGCCGTCGCAAAAGTCTTCATCGGAGTTCACTATCCCGTGAGCCGTCGCCGCCTTAAGCCCATTGCCCGTCAGCGGCAAGCATCGGCCGGATATTGGAAATATCTGACGGTGATCAAGCGCTGCATTTGATGAAAAATAGTTAATGATGTTTAATAAAAAATTGATTGGCATGGTCGTTTGCTTCTCGCGACGTGGATTCCTGTCGCCTGACGCGGCTGAGCGCCTGAAGCTGCCGTGCACCCCCGATTTCATGATGTCGTCGAGGTTCAGGAACCGAAAGTAGTGTGAGCCGGCTCACATCGCGCTGTCGCCGATGCGCTATCGTAGAGGAAGCTTCGGCGTTGCGCCCGAAGCGCTCGGGAGCGGTGAGCGCCATGCCGATCAGCGCCGACATCCTGGACCGCCGCGCCACCGGCTTTGTGCTGTGGTGCCCGCCCGCGCAGAACGCGGCGCCGCTGCTTGTCATCGGCCGCCTTGTTCCCGGCAACCCGCCGACCGTCGCCGGCAAGCGCCGGATCGTGCTCGACCCGGTCCCGGACATCAGCGGGTTGTTCACGGTCGCGGCCGAGGCGTGCGGGCTCGATGACGGCGCCGTCTACCATTATTGGTTCGAGGTCGACGACAGCCGCTCGGCCGAGCTTCCGCCGGCCCGCATCGCGGTGACGGATCCCTTCGCCACCTGCGTCGACTGGCGGGTCTTTCCGCCGGGTGCGGCCGGCAACAGCCAGCCGGCTGCGGTGATCAAGTATGTCGGCCAAGGCCGGCTCGCCGATGCCGACCCCGGCGGCGAGGCGGCGGTTTTCGCGACCCCCGACGCGCCGAACCTGCTCGCTGCGAACAATCAACTCGTCATCTACGAATTGCCGACGGCCTGGGCGCTGAGCCGCTCGCTGAACGAGCCCGAGCGCGCCACGGCGACATTTCTCGACGTGACCGCCCTCGTCGACGAGCGCGTCGGCGGCGCCAATTTCGCCGAGCTGTCGGTGCTCGACGCCGGCCAGGCTTATCTCGCCGATCTCGGGGTCAACGCGCTGGAATTGCTGCCGCCGGCCGACAGCTTTTACAAGCGCGAATGGGGCTACGACACCTCGCACTACCTCGCCCCCGATTACGAGCTGGGCTATCCCGAGGGCAATCTGTCGCCGACCGCCAACCGCGACCTCGCCGGCCTCGTCGACGCCTGCCACCGCAAGGGCATGCGCTTCTTCATCGACGCGGTCATGGCCTTCGCCCAGCAGGAGCCCTACAACCACATCGACGCGGCGGATTTCTGCATCGACGACCCGAACGCCGACCCGGGCGACCCCGATGCGCTGACCTCGGGTAGGTCCGACGGCTCGCGCAGCCCGCGCAACGGCTTTGGCAGCACGTTGTGGCGCTATGCCAAGCCGGTCACGACCTACGACCCGATCTCCGGCCAGGTTCAGTCGCTGTTTCCGGCGCGCCAGTTGATGCTGAGCTACCTGACGCGGTGGATGCGCGATTTCCGTGTCGACGGCGTGCGGATGGACAGCGTCGAGAATGTCGCGAGCTGGGATTTCGTCCAGTCGTTCAAGGATCTCGGGCGCAATCTGTGGCGCCGGCGCTGGGCCGATGCCGGGCTCGACTCGGCCGGCGCCGACGCGCGGTTTATCGTCGTCGGCGAGGAATTGAGCCTGCCCGCCGGCCTGCTGCGCCAGAACCGGCTCGACGGGCTGTGGAACGAGGATTTCCAGAGCCGCGTGCGCGCCGCGATCCTCGGCGAGAGTGTCGGCGGCGACGATTTCGAAGCGAGCGTAAAGAAGGCGATCGACTGCCGGCAGGGCGGGGTCTTTACCGACGGCGCGCAGGCGGTCAACTACGTCACCAAGCACGATGTCGAGGGCTTCCGCCACGAGCGGCTGTTCACGATGCTGCGCAACATGCCGGACGAGCAGATCGAAAAGCGCATCAAGCTCGCCTTTGTCTGCTTGCTGACCGCGGTCGGGATCCCGATGCTGCTGGCGGGCGAGGAATTCGCCGACCAGCACGACCTCTTCGACGTGAACGGCAACGTCACCCAGGGCGGCGGCAAACAGGTCGACCCGGTGAATTTCGGACGGCTGACGGCGGGCCCCAGCAACGACCGGCAGGGCAACCCGGACGGCTACTACGCCCCGATGCGGGGTCGGATTTACACCTACGTCAAGACCTTGATAAGGCTGCGGACCTCGGCGCCGGCATTGGCGGTCAACGACACCGACTTCATCTGGTCGGATTTCGGCGCCGGCAAGCGCGTCGTCACCTGGCGCCGCGGCGGGGCTGCGGCGGCGGTTCCGGTGGTCGTGCTCGCCAATTTCTCCGATTTCGCTTCGGCGCCGAACACCGACTACGTCGTCCCGACCTGGCCCGGACCCGCCCCTCCCGGCAAGAAATGGGTCGAGGTCACCCAGGGGCGCGACGTCGATCCCGCCTATGTCGGCCGCGAAGCGATCTTTCCGTGGGAGGCAAAGGTCTACACCTACGCCGACGCGCCGGGCTGAGCCGGCCGGCCGCCGGGTGGTGCGCGGGCTAGCGGGTCCGCGGCGCGCCATAAGGCGGCGCCGGCGAAGGCAAAATGCGCGAGGATCTCGGCCCGCGCGATCTCGTGCACGACAAAGACGAGGCGGCTGCGGCGGTCGCCGCCGGTGGGGTCGGCGGGCCAGCCGGCCGGCCAGCCGTCGAGCCATTCGGGCGCGAACATCGCGTGCTGCGCCGCCTGCACCACCGCCGGCCGGTCGGGGCGGTCGGAAAAGCGCACGATGCCCTTGACCCGCAGCAGGTCGTTGCCGCGCTCGCGGGCGAGCCCGCCAAGGGCGCGGGCGAAATCGAGCCGGCTGATCTCGCCGCCGAGGCTGACCGCAAACGCGTCGATGCCGTGGCTGTGGGCGGCGACCGGGTCCGCCCCCGACAATTGCGGCATCGCGCGGCCGGCCCCGCCGAACAGGATCGCGCCCGGGTCGTCGTCTCCGCGCGCCGACACGCGCCGGGCGTGGTCGTTGAGCCGGTCGAGCCGCGCCGCGAGCTCGGCGCCGAGCGGGGCGAGATCGGTCTTGCTGATGACCAGGGTGTCGGCGAGCGCCGCCTGCCGCGCCGCCTCGGCAAAGCGGTCGAGGGTCGCAGCACCCGCGACCGCGTCGACGAGGGTGACGACCCCGGCCAGATGCAGGCAGTGGTCGAGCATCGGGTCGGCGCCCAGGGTGTAGAGGATCGGCGCCGGGTCGGCGAGCCCGGTGGTTTCGACGACGAGGCGGCGAAAGGCGCGAATGTCGCCCGACGCGCGCCGGTCGAGCAGGCTGCGCAGCGTGCGGGCGAGGTCCTCGCGCACCGCACAGCACAGGCATCCGCCGGGCAATTCGACGACGCTGCCTTCGACAAAGTCGACGAGGTGGTGGTCGATGGCGATCTCGCCGATCTCGTTGATGACGACGGCGGTGTCGGCGAGCGCCGGCGATCTCAGCGCCCGGCGCAGCAGCGTGGTTTTGCCGCTGCCGAGGAAACCGGTCAGAACCGTCGTCGGCACAGTTTCCGGTTCAGGCATCGTTGTTAACCACCAGAGCGCCTTCAATTCATTGTGCCGATCGTTTCACGCGCAGGGCCGCGCGGCAAGAGCTTGCGCCGCCGGACCAAATTCGCTGTGGAAGCGATTGCATTCTCTGATCTGCGTCAGCATCATGGCGGCCATAATGGCTCGGCATGGGTAGCTTGGCGGGCGGGCGAGGGAATGCGGGCAGGATCGTGTCGGGCAATTTGAGCAGCCGCGAGGCTGCGACGGACGGGGAAACGCTGCTCGCGGTCTCCGGGGTGTCAAAGCATTTTGGCGGGGTGCGCGCGGTCGAGGACATCTCGCTGTCGGTGCGCCGCGGCGGGCTGACCTCGATCATCGGCCCGAACGGCGCCGGCAAGACCTCGCTGCTCAACATCATCAGCGGCTTCTACCAGCCCGACACCGGCTCGATCCGCTTCGAGGGCAGGGACGTGACCGGGACCCGGCCTTCGGGGATCGCCGCGCTCGGCATCGCCCGCACCTTTCAGAACATCGCGCTGTTCAGCGGCATGACCGTGCTCGACAACATCATGCTCGGCCGGCATGTGCGGATGCGCGCGGGGGTGCTGTCGTCCTTTGTCTATTGGGGCTTGGCGCAGCGCGAGGAAGTGGCGCACCGCGCCCGCGTCGAGGAGCTGATCGAGTTTCTCGAACTCGAAG
This sequence comes from uncultured Alphaproteobacteria bacterium, assembly GCA_963775525.1. Classification (GTDB taxonomy): domain Bacteria; phylum Pseudomonadota; class Alphaproteobacteria; order ATCC43930; family CGMCC-115725; genus AP-15. The sequence continues at coordinate 13,494 of CAVZJF010000075.1, forward strand.
ATTTGCGCAAGCAGCCGACGAGCGGTCTCGCCTACGGCTTGCGCAAACGGGTCGAGCTCGGCCGCGCCCTGGCGCTCGACCCGAAGCTGTTGCTGCTCGACGAGCCGATGGGCGGGATGAACCAGGAAGAAAAAGAGGACATGGCCCGCTTCATTCTCGAGGTGAACCGGGAATGGGGCACGACGATCATCCTGATCGAGCACGACATGGCGGTGGTGATGGACATTTCCGAGCGGGTCGCCGTGCTCGATCACGGCCGCAAGATCGCCGACGGCACCCCCGCCGAAGTGCAGAGCCACCCCGAGGTGATCCGCGCCTATCTCGGCGGCGGTGCATCGGCGAGAAGGAGGCGGCGGCATGAGCGGCGATCGACGCCCCGGCCGCGACGCCCGACACCCTGCCGCGGCTGCTGCGGCGCAACGCGGCGACGATGGCCGCCCGGCCGGCGATCCGCGAAAAGACGCTCGGGCATCTGGCAGACCTTCACCTGGGCCGCAATACGAGCGCCAGGTGCGCGACTTCGCGCTCGGTCTTGCCGCGCACGGCTTTCGCCGCGGCGACAAGCTGGCGGTCATCGGCGACAACCGGCCGCGCCTCTATTGGGCGCAGCTCGCCGCGCAATGCCTCGGCGGCATCGCCGTGCCGATGTACCAGGACGCGATCGCCGCCGAGATGGCCTATGTGCTGGACCACGCCGAGATCCGGGTGGTGGTGGCCGAGGACCAGGAGCAGGTCGACAAGATCCTGTCGCTGAAGGCGCGGCTGCCGCATCTCGACCTGATCGTCTACGACGACCCGCGCGGCATGCGGCACTATCCGACGCCGGCGCTCGAAGCCTTCGACGCAGGTGCAGGCGGCCGGCCGCGAGTTCGCCGCGGCGCATCCGGGCTATGTCGACGGCGAGATCGACCAGGGCGCGCACCGAAGATGTGGCATTGCTGACCTATACCTCGGGCACGACGGGCAACCCGAAAGGGGTGATGCTGTCGCACGCCAATCTGTTGGCCGCGGCCGAGGGATTTGTCGCCGCCGAGGATATCCGCCCGACCGACAACATCCTTTCCTATCTGCCGATGGCGTGGATCGGCAAGTCGCTGTTTTCGCTGGTGCTGACCTTGCTCGTCGGCTTCACCTGCAATTGCCCGGAGCGCCCGGAAACGGTGCAGCGCGACCTGCGCGAGCTCGGCCCGACGGTGGCTTTGGCGCCGCCGCGCATCTGGGAGAACATGCTGACCCAGCTGCGGGTGCGCGCCGCCGACGCGACCCCGCTGAAGCGCCGGCTGTTCGAGTTGTTCCGCCGCCTCGCCGAGCGGGTCGAGTCGCGCGCGCCACCGGGCAGGCGCCGTCGCTGCTGCAGCGGCTCGGCTTGACCGCTCGGCGAAATCCTGGTCTACGGGCCGGTGCGCGACCAGCTCGGCCTGCGCCGCGCGCGCTGGGTCTATACCGGCGGCGCCCCGCTCGGCCCCGACACCTATCGCTTCTTCCGCTCGTTCGGGATCAACCTGAAGCAGGTCTGGGGCTCGACCGAATTGTCGGGGCTCGCCGCGTTGCAGCGCGACGGCGAGGCCGACCCCGACACCGTCGGCCAGCCCATTCCCGGCAGCGAAATCCGCATCGCCGACAGCGGCGAGGTGCTGGTCCGCTCCGGCGCGGTGTTCCAGGGCTATTTCCAAGCAGCCCGAGGCGACCCGCGACGCGGTCGACGGCGAAGGCTGGTTCCGCACCGGCGATTGCGGCTACGTCGACCGCCGCGGCCATCTCGTCATCGTCGACCGCGCCCGCGATGTCGGCAAGCTCGCCGACGGCACGCCGTTCGCCCCGCAATTCATCGAGAACAAGCTCAAATTCAGCCCCTACATCGCCGAGGCGGTGGCGTTTGGCGACCAGCGCCCGTTTGTCGCGGCGATGATCGCGATCGATCTCGGCACCGTCGGCAATTGGGCCGAGCGCCACAACCTCGCCTACACCTCGTTCCAGGATTTGAGCGCCAAGCCCGAAATCCGCGGGCTGATCGCCGGCGAGATCGCGCGCTGCAACGCCGCCTTGCCCGCCGCCGCCCGCATCCGCCGCTTTCTGTTGCTCAGCAAGGAATTCGACGCCGACGACAGCGAGATCACCCGCACCCGCAAGGTGCGGCGCCGCTTTATCGCCGAGAAATACGCCGCGGTGGTCGAGGCCTTTTACGGCGGCGAGGACGAGGTCGAGCTCGCCACCGAGATCACCTACGAGGACGGCCGCAAGGGGCGGCTCGAAGCCCGGATGGCGATCGACACCGTTGCCGGCGAAGACGCGCCGGCGCGCAGCCCGCCTACGCCTGAGAACGCCAACCGAAATGAAGCCGGACAGGTCGACAAGCCGTGCATTTGGCGTCGGCTGTCTGAGCGCGCCGATGTTTGCTGTCGACTGGCAATTTACCTTCGTCCTGCTGATCAACGGGGTGCTGATCGGGCTGATGTATTCGCTGATCGCGCTCGGCTTTGTGCTGATCTACAAGGCCACCGACGCGATCAACTTCGCCCAGGGCGAGTTCGTCATGTTCGCCGGGTTTATCGCCGCGGCGGCCGCCGACCTCGCCGGGCTGCCGTTCTGGGCGGCGGCGCTGCTCGCGATCGTCGGCATGGTGGCGCTGGGCTTCGGCCTCGAGCGCGTCGTGTTGCGGCCGCTGATCGGCCGGCCGATCATCTCGGTGATCATGGCGACGATCGGGCTCGCCGCGGTGCTCCGAGGGGCGGCCGTGCTGGCCTTTGGCGCCGGCACGCGGGCGATCGCGATGCCGATCGGCGACTTGCCGATCGTGCTGGGGCCGGTCAACCTGCCGCCGGTCCAGCTCGTCGGCGCCGGGGTCAGCCTGGTCTTTCTCGCCGCCTTCACCTGGTTTTTCCTGAAGAGCCGCGATCGGGGTCGCGATGCGCGCCGTCGCCGACAACCAGCAGGTGGCGATGGCGATGGGCATCAACGTCCAGCGCTATTTCGCGCTCGCCTGGGCGATGGCCGGCGTGGTCTCGGCGCTGGGCGGCATCGTCTGGGGGGCGATGCTGGGGGTCGACAACCAATTGGCGCTGGTCGGGCTCAAGGTGTTTCCGGTGGTGATCCTGGGCGGTCTCGACTCGATCATCGGCGCGGTCGTCGGCGGGCTCGATCGTCGGCGTCATCGAGAATTTGGCGGCCGGCTATCTCGACCCCTATGTCGGCGGCGGCACCAAGGATTTCGTGCCCTACGTGCTGATGATCGCGGTGCTGATGATCCGCCCCGAAGGCATCTTCGGCCGCCGCCGCATCGAGCGCGTGTGATGATGCTCAGGCCTACCTATCGCGGCCGCTCGGAATGGTCCCCCTCTCCCGCCCTGCGGGGGGCCGGAGAGAGGCAGCAGAACGGTGTGACCATGTTCCACCGCGAAGCCGGGGTGTTCAAGACCAGCTACGCCGCCGACATGGCGCTCTACCCGTTGCCGATCGCGCAAATGGGCGGTGGCGGCGCTCGCGGCCTGTTCATCCTCGTCGTGCCGCTGACCCTCGGCGAATATTACGTTTCGATCCTGAACCTGATCCTGATCGCGGTCGTCGGCGCGCTCGGCCTCAACATCCTGGTCGGCTATACCGGGCAGGTGTCGATCGGCCACGGCGCCTTCATGTCGGTCGGCGCCTATACCGCGGCCAATCTGATCACCCGGCTCGGCGCGCCGTTCTGGGTCGCGATCCCGGCGGGCGGGCTGATGGCGGCGCTGATCGGCATCGTCGTCGGCATCCCGTCATTGCGCATCAAGGGCATCTACCTCGCGATCGCGACTCTCGCGGCGCAGCTGATCATCGAGTGGACGATCAACCACGTGCAGTGGATCTCGGGCGGGGTGCAGGCCTCGATCCAGATCCCGCGGCCGTCGGTGTTCGGCATCGCGCTGAAGCGCGAAACCCAGATCTATCTGTTCTTGATGTTCTTCGCGGTGCTGGCGCTCGTCGGCACACTCAACCTGGTGCGCAGCCGCATCGGCCGCGCCTTTATCGCCATTCGCGACCAGGACATCGCCGCCGAGATCATCGGCATCAACATCTTCCGCTACAAGCTCTACGCGTTTGCGATCTCGTCGTTTTACGCCGGGGTCGCCGGGGTTCTCGAAAGCTATTATCTCGGGATCGCCAATTACGAGCAGTTCCAGATCGACGTGTCGATCGACTATCTGGCGATGGTGATCATCGGCGGGCTCGGCTCGGTGCTGGGCTCGGTGCTTCGGCGCCGATCTTTGTCACCTTGCTGCCGATCGCGACCCGCTGGTTTCTCGACTCGTTCGGCGGCCTCATCTTTTCGCACGCCGATCTGCTCAACGTCGTCCCCAATCTGCGGCTGGTCATGTTCGGCGGTGCTGATCATCTTTTTCCTGGTGGTCGAGCCGGAGGGGCTGAACCGGCTGTGGCGCAACATCCGCAACTACTTCCGGGTATGGCCATTTTCCTATTGACGCCGATAAGAAACGACAACAAAGGGAGGAGCACGATGACAAACTTGTCGAAAGGGATCATGGCGCTGGCGGCGGCGCTGCAGCCGGGCTCGGGCTCGCCGGATGGCGCGCTGGCGCAGCCGAAGGAGCTGGTGATCGGCGACCAGTGCGACCGCACCGGGCCGACCCAGATCGTCGGCACCGTGCTGTGCCCGGCGATGCAGGATTACTACAAGCTCGTCAACGCCGAGGGCGGGGTCGACGGCTGGACGATCCGCGGCGACGAGATCGACAACCAGTACAAGGTGCCGCAGGGCATCGAGGCCTACGAGCGCCAAAAGCAGATGGGCGTCGTCATGATGACGCTCTACGGCACGCCGCAGACCGTGGCGCTGAACCAGCGGCTCGAGCAGGACAAGATGCCGACGACCTCGCCCGGGTTCGGCATCGCCGCCGCCGCCGACGGCGCCCGCTATCCCTATCTGTTCCCGATCGCCGCGACCTATTGGTCGCAGGCCGCCGGCGCGGTCAAGTTCGCCAAGGACAAATTGGGCGGCAGCCTCAAGGGCAAAAAGATCGCCTATGTCTATTACGACAACCCGGCCGGCAAGGAGCCGATGCCGATCCTCGACGCCTTGCAAAAGCAGGAGGGCTTCGAGCTGCGCACCTTTGCGGTGCCGCCGCCGGGGGTCGAGATGGGGGCGCAGATGCTCGACATCACCCAGCGCTACCATCCCGACTTTGTGATCGACGCATCTGTTCGGCCGCTCGCCCTCGGTGGCGATCAAGGGGATGAAGGGCGCCGGCTACCCGCTGTCCAAGGTCATCGGCCTGGTGTGGGCCTCGGCCGAGGCCGACATCCTGGCGGCCGGCGGCTGGGGCGTCGCCGAGGGCTACAACACCCTGCAATTCGCCGGCGCCGGCGACGACTATCCGGTGCGCCAGCAAATCAAGGCGATGTACAAAAAGGAAGGTAAGGAGCCGCCCAAGGAGATGGACGACACGGTCATTTACAACCGCGGCCTGTCTGCAGGCGGCGGTCCAAGTCGAGGCGATCAAGAACGCGCTCAAGATCAGCGGCGGGCAAAAGCCGACCGGCCCGCAGGTCAAGGAGGGCATGGAGCAGATCCACGACTTCACCCTGGGCGGCCTCGTCCCGCCATTGCAGATCACCCCGACCGACCATGAAGGCGGCGGCTGGGTCCAGATCTTCCAGGTCCATGACGGCAAGTTCGTCAAGGAGACCGACTGGTTCCGCGCTTATCGCGACGTCGTCGACAACGCGGTAAAGACCGCGGAATAGCGGCGTCGAGGACGATCGGGCCCGCCGGCTCAGCCCTGCCCGGCTGTGCTCTGGCGGGCCGGGCGCCCGCCGGTTCGGCAATCGAAGCTGAGGAGAAGCGGCAATGAGCACGAAAGATAGCGGTACTGGCAGCTGGCAGCGGGCGCGGGTCCGTGGCTCGCGGGCGCGGCGCGGCGCAGCAAAAGGAAGTGGTCATCGGCGTGCAGTGCGACCGCACCGGCCCGACCCAGATCACCGGCGTCGTGCTGTGCCCGGCGATGCAGGACTACTACGAGCTGATCAATGCCTGGGGCGGGGTCGAGCGGCTACCAGATCAAAGCCGACGAGATCGACAACCAATACAAGGTCCCGGCCGCGGTCGAGGCGTATCAGCGTCAAAAGCAGAGGGCGCGGTGTTGATGACGCTTTACGGCACGCCGATGACCGTGGCGCTGAACCAGCGGCTCGAGCAGGATAAGATCGCGACGACCTCGCCCGGTTTCGGGCTGTCCGCCGCGGCCGACGGGCCCGCTATCCCTACCTGTTCCCGATTGCCGCGACCTATTGGTCGCAGGCCGCCGCCGCGGTCAAGTTCGTCAAGGACAAACTCGGAGGCGACCTCAAGGGCAAAAAGATCGCCTATCTCTATTACGACAACCCGGCCGGTAAGGAGCCGATGCCGATCATCGAGGATTGCAAAAGCCGAGGGGTTCGAGTTGCGCAGCTTCGCCGTGCCGCCGCCCGGGGTCGAGGTCGGAGCGCAGGTGCTCGACATAACCCAGCGCTATCATCCCGATTTCGTCATTATGCAATTGTTCGGCCGGGCGCCCGCGGCGGCGATCAAAGCCTGAAGGGCGACGGGCTACCCCTTGTCGAAGGTGATCGGCTTGGTCTGGGCCGCCTCGGAGGCCGATATCGACGCCGCCGGCGGCTTTGGCGTCGCGGAAGGCTATCACGCGATGCAATTCGCCGGCGCCGGCGACGACTATCCGGTCCGCCAGCAGATCAAGGCGATGTACAAGAAAGCCGGCAAGGAGCCGTTCAATCTGATGGACAACAACACGGTCTATTACAACCGTGGCCTCCTGCAGGCGGCAATCCATGTCGAGGCCATCCGCAACGCGCTCAAAGACGAATGGCGGCAAGCCGCCGACCGGGACCGATATCAAGAAGGGCATGGAAGAGATCCACGATTTTACCCTGGGCGGGCTGGTGCCGCCGCTGGAGATCACTCCCACCGATCACGAAGGCGGCGGCTGGGTGCAGGTCTTCCAGGTCCACAACGGCAAGTTCGTCAAGGAGACCGAGTGGTTCCGCGCCTATCGCGACGTCGTCGACAACGCGATCAAGACCGCCGAATAGAGGCGGGACCGAGGGCCGTCTATGCTCGCGCTCAACAACATCGAAGTCGTCTACGACGGCGTGATCCTGGTGCTGAAGGGCGTCTCGCTGATCGCCGAGGAAGGCCGGATCACGACCCTTCTCGGCGCCAACGGCGCCGGCAAGACGACGACGTTGAAGGCGATCTCGGGTCTGTTGCGCAGCGAGCGCGGCGAGGTCACCAAGGGCACCGTCGAGCTCGACGGCGACCGGCTCGACCGGTTGGCGCCGCAGACGTCGTCAAGCGCGGGGTCAGCCAGGTGTTCGAGGGCAGGCGCGTCTTCGAAAACCTGACGGTCGAGGAAAACCTCGTCGCCGGCGCCCATACGCGGCGCGATTTCAGCCATGTGCGCCAGGACGGCATCGACGGCGTCTTCGACACCTTCCCGGTGCTCAAGGAGCGGCGCCACCAGCCCTCGGGCTATCTCTCGGGCGGCGAGCAGCAGATGCTGGTGATCGGCCGCGCATTGATGTGCGACCCCAAGGTGGTCCTGCTCGACGAGCCCTCGCTCGGCCTCGCGCCGCTGCTCGTCGCGGAGATCTTCGGCATCATCCGCCGGCTGCGCGAGGAGCGCGGGCTGACCGTGCTGTTGGTCGAGCAGAACGCGGCGTTGGCGCTCGACATCGCCGACCACGGCTATGTCATGGAGAACGGCCGCATCGTGCTCGAAGGCCCGGCCGACGCGCTTGCGCCGGAACTCCGACATCAAGGAGTTTTATCTCGGCCTCAACGAAGTCGGCGCCCGCAAATCCTACCGCGACCTCAAGCACTACAAGCGCCGCAAACGCTGGCTGTCGTAGGGTCGGAGGCCTAACGGTCTATGTTCTCCCGTGGCAGGACGTGTTCCGGCCACCCACGCGGCTCGGTCGAGCCGGTCGTAAAGATCCTCCCAATTCGGATTGCCCCTGAGAATCAGGCGTGCTTTCCACGCATGCAGCCAGTGCTTCATGTCCATCTCGCGCCAATCCGCGGGCGTTGCCGGCGTAGCGGTCGGGGTCGACCGCGCGGCGCAGGGCCCAGACGGTGCGCTCGTTTCTTGACAACAGTGCGACACGGGAATAGGAATGCGAATTATTCGCACTTCCTGCGGAGCCTGGGGGTACCGAGTGGTCAGCGATCAGATGAAGCGTAGGAAAATGGCAAGCTGGAACGGAAGTCTCGCGGCCAGAGCCGGGATTTTGCTTGGAAGCACCCTTGCCGCGAGTTTATTGGCGCTGAGCGCGGCACGCGCCGCCGACGCGCCGGGCCTGCTCTCGAACATTCATCGCCATGTTACCCGAACCACGACGGTAACGACCAATGGCGACCTTAATCCCTATGCCGTGATCGTTGCCCCGGTCTCCGCCGGTCAAATCCAAAAGACGACGTCCTCGTCGACAATTTCAACGACATCTCCAATCTGCAAGGCACCGGCACGACGATCGTCGACTACAACCCGGCTACGAAAAGGACGAGCCTCTTCGCCAAACTGCCGCAGAAGCTTGCCCAGTGCCCCGGCGGGATCGGGTTGACGACGGCGATGACGATGCTCAAAAGCGGCTGGGTGATCGTCGGCAGCACGCCGAGCACCGACGGCACCACCCGCACCAAGGGCAGCGGCTGCCTTCTGGTGCTCGACGCCAATGGCCAGCTGGCCGCTGTCTGGGCCGGTCCCAATGTCAACGGCCCATGGGGCAACATGGCGACGCTCGACAATGGTGCTACTGCGACACTGTTCGTCAGCATGGCCGGTTTCGACGTGCCCGGTCCTCAGGTGCGCGATCCCGCCGGGTATCCGGTGATCGTCAACAAGGCGACGGTGCTCCGCCTGCAACTTTCGATACCGCCAGGAAAGCCCCCGGAAATCGTCAGTCAAACCGTGGTGGCCAATGGCTTTGGGCAGAGGGCGGACAAGGACGTGTTCCTCGTCGGTCCTACCGGCCTGGCGCTCGCTCCGGACAACACGCTCTACGTCTCGGACGCGCTCGCCAACCGGATTGTCGCGATCCCGGACGCGACGACGCGTACGACCAGCGCCGGCACCGGCCGTACGGTGAGCAAGGATGGCCTCTTGCAACGGCCGCTGGCCCTGGCGATGACCGCCGACGGCCACCTGTTGACGTGCAATGCGCTGAACGGACAGGTCGTGGAGGTCGACCCGGCCACCGGCAGGCAGCTCTACGCCCAATGGATCGACGCCAATCAGGCGCAGTCTCCTCCCGGCAATGGCGACCTTTTCGGGCTCGCGATGACGTCGGACGGCAAAGGGTTCTATTACGTCGAGGACGACATGAACACGCTGGTGGAGGCGACGCGGTGAAGCCGCGGCGCCCGGCGGGCTCGGGCCCGACCCGCCGCGGCCTGGTTCGCGCGGCGGCCGGGATTGCGGCGGCAGCGGGTGCGGGTCTCGGTGTCGGCGGTCTTGCCGAGGCCGCGGTCGAAGCCACCGGAGCCGGTGCTCGCGAGCGCGGCGGCGAGGCCGCGGCCGAGCCGTTTTGGGGCGGGCATCAGGGCGGGATCATGACGCCGGCGCAGGCGCACACCTATTTCGCGGCGCTCGACCTGCAGACGGTGAAGCGCGACGAGGTCGTCAAGATGTTGCGCGCCTGGACCGCGGCGGCGGCGCAAATGGCTGCCGGCCAGACCGCCGCGCCGATCGGTCAGGACCTGACCGTCCCCGGTCCCGACACCGGCGAGGCGCTGGGCCTGCCGCCGGCGCGGCTGACTTGACCTTCGGCTTCGGCGCCGGGTTGTTCGTCAAGGACGGAAAGGACCGCTACGGCCTCGCGGCACAGCGGCCGCCGGCGCTCGTCGACCTGCCGCGCTTCAACGGCGACCAACTGGTCGAGACCCGCACCGGCGGCGATCTGTCGATCCAGGCCTGCGCCGACGATCCGCAGGTCGCCTTTCATGCGGTGCGCCAGCTGGCGCGGCTCGCTTATGGTGGCGCAAGTGCGCTGGGCGCAGACCGGCTTCATGACCCAGCCCGACGGCGAGAGCACGCCGCGCAACCTGATGGGCTTCAAGGACGGCACCAGCAACCCGTCGGTCAGCCGACCCGCAAGGCGATGGCGAAGTTCGTCTGGGTCGGCGACGAGGGCCCGATTGGATGCGCGGCGGCAGCTATGTCGTCGTCCGCCGGATCCGCATCGCGCTCGAACATTGGGACCGCATGAAGGTCGAGTTTCAGGAGCAGACGTTCGGCCGGCACAAATATTCGGGCGCGCCGCTCGGCGGCAAGAACGAGTTCGACCCGCTCGACCTGACCGCGAGCGACAAGGACGGCAATCCCGTCATTCCCGAAAGCGCGCATGTCCGTCTCGCCGCCGCCGCGACCAACGAGGGCGCGCAGATCCTGCGGCGGCCCTATTCCTACAATGATGGGGTCAATTTCACCGCCGAGCGCTGGCCGCCGTGGCGCCAGGGCATGGAATACGATGCCGGCCTGTTTTTCATCTGCTACCAGCGCGACCCGCGCACCGGCTTCATCAAGATCTTCGACAAGATGTCAAAGTTCGACATGCTGAACCAGTTCGTGACCCATACCGGCGGCGGGCTGTTCGCCTGTCCCGGCGGCATCGCCAAAGGCGAGTTCATCGGCCAACGCCTGTTCGAGGCGGCCTGATCGTGCTGCTCAGGTCGCGCGGCTCGCTGGCACCTGATCGGGCGACACGGTTACAAAGCCTTCAGTCTCGTAGGTCTCGTCGATCCGGCCCCAATTGATCTCGAAACTGTGGGGGTAGTCGCGAAATCCGAGCGGTCGCGCAACAGGGCCTGCCCCTGTTCCGCCTTCTCCCGTGTCGAATAGGTGCCGAGCAGCGTATCGTAATCCCGGTCATATTCATCGGTCCGCCGGTGCCACAATGAGTAATAAACCTGCTGGCGGCGTCGTGTTTGGGGCCGGCGCGGTAATCGCGAGACGGCACTATTCGATCGCGGGTCGAGGTTGCCGCGGTTGCCGAACTTGCGCAGCTGGTCGAATTGGTCGTTGTCCCGGCTCCACTTGCCGCGCCCGTGATGCTCGTCCATCAGGCGCCAGGCGAAATCGCCGCCGTTCTCGCCGCAGTGCGGGGCCACTCGCCCTGCGCCCAAATCGGGATGTCC